>JAGNJW010000004.1:279585-281308 GCA_018000455.1 Acidobacteriota bacterium | reverse complement strand
CACCCTCACGCGCTCCCCGCGGCCCCTGACGCGCTCCCTCAGCCACTCGGACCAGACCGCCGCGCGCTTCAGCGTGGTGACTCGACGGCGACGCGACTCTGCCGGTTTCTGCCGCGCAGACTCCTAGAGTCGACGGCATTTCGTTTCCAGGCCAGACTTTGTGTTCATCCTAAGCTCACATTGTCTTGCCCCTGAGGATCCGGCGTCCCGCGCCTTCGACTGCCAGCGGCGCTGTAAGGCTGTTTCGATTCAATACCTTGCAGCTTGCGGTGCGACCCGCCACGGCATTGGTTGCGACCTTGCATGGCTGAGCCTGCAAGCTGTTGGGTCCGCTGCCTGCGCACGTCGCTTTTGCCACTGGGGGTCCAGTGCCGTCGAGCGCGATGCAGGCCGGCACAAGGCGCCCCCGGGGCAGGCCCACGGTAATCGGGAGGATGCGTGAGGAGAATCGTTGCGTCGTTCGTGTTCGGGTTGGCGCTCTGTCTGGCGGGTCGAGCCGAAGCAGACATCATCACGTTCGACGAGCTAATCCCCAGGGACACCGTGGTGCTGGGCACCATCGTGTGTGCCGACCCGACGGGCTTCCGCTTCCTGTCCGATCACTTTCATATGCTGGGCAGCCCGCTGCTGCCGGGATTCACCGACAACGGCACGCGACACATCGGCTACGAGTCGGGTCGCGGCTTCCCCATCACGATGGAGCGCGTGGGCGGCGGGACCTTCTCGCTGCGGGCGCTCGATGTCGCCGAGTTCTATTCTCCGCCGCAGCCAGACCGGCCCAACGCGGAGCTGTTGAGGATCACGGGACAGCAGCTGGGCGGCGGCACGGTCACCTTCACGGTCAACCTCGACGGCGTGAGCGATGGGCCAGGCGGAGTGCCTGATTTCGAGCACGTCGTCGTGCCGGCGACGTTCGTGAATCTCACATCGGTCGTGTTCACCGGCCTGCGCGCCGGTGGCGCCTCCGGAGGCGTGTCGATCGACAACATCGACTATACGGCCGGTGCGCCAGAAGTCCTGGCGCCGTGCGTAGCAACGCCGCTCCCCGTGGACCCGCCGGCCGTTGCGATCACCGCACCTCTCCCAGGTCCGGTGGCGTACAGCGTGCTCGTCGAGGCCTCGGCCTCGAGTTACGTCGGCATTGCCAGCGTGCGGTTCGAGGTGGACGGCCAGAGCCTGGGCTCTCCAGACACGTCGGAGCCGTATTCGAGGTTCTGGGACACGACGGCGGCGTCGGACGGCATTCACACGCTGACGGCCATTGCGCGTGATGTCTCGGGCACAGAGGCCATGACGTCGATCGACGTGACGGTTGAACACCCTGTGCCCATGCCGCACTTCCTGACGTTCGACGGCGTGGACGACTACCTGGAGACGGCCGACGCGGCGGACCTGAGTTTCGGGACGGGCACGGCGGACCGGCCGTTCACGGCGGAGATGTGGCTGCGGCCGACGGTGATGGGCCGGCACCAGCTACTGGGCAAGTGGGGCGAGACGGCGAACCAGGAATATCGCATCCGTGTCGTATCAGGCTACCTGGTGCTGGAGCTTCGCGATCAGAGCGCCGGGGCTTCCGCGGGCGCCACGACCTTGGACAACTTCGCCAGCCTGGCGGGCGGCTGGCACCACGTGGCAGCAACCTATGACGGGCGCGGCGGCGCGACGGCGGCCAACGGCATCACGATCTACGTCGACGGCGTGGCCGTGCCCGTCTGGCGCAACA
>JAGNJW010000004.1:0-279485 GCA_018000455.1 Acidobacteriota bacterium | reverse complement strand
GGACCGAGCCGGGGCTGGTCGGCTACTGGCGCCTCAACGAGGGGACCGGCCTGACGGCCACCGACAACGGCCCGGGCGGGCACACCGCCCTCCTCCTCCTGGGCCCGACGTGGCAGGCCGGCGGCCCGCTGGTGCCGGACACGACGGCACCGACCATCAGCGCCGTCACGACGAGCGGGCTGACGGCGACCAGCGTGACGGTCAGCTTCACGACGAGTGAGGCGGCGACGGCGTGGGTGGCGTATACGAGCACGGCCTGCCCGTGTCCGACGGTGACGAGTGCGGTGGTGGGCACAGCGCACACGGTGCCGCTGACGGGGCTGAATCCCGACACGATCTATCAGTATGTAGTGAGCGCGTCGGACAGCACCGGCAACGTCGGCTCGAGCGCGACGCTGACCTTCCGCACGCTGGTGGCGCCGGTCGATACGCAGGTGCCGACGGTGGCCTTCACGCAGCCGGCGGCGGGCCTGG
The DNA here is from genome assembly GCA_018000455.1 of Acidobacteriota bacterium. GTDB lineage: Bacteria > Acidobacteriota > Vicinamibacteria > Vicinamibacterales > UBA2999 > CADEFD01. The sequence goes on along the minus strand of JAGNJW010000004.1, from coordinate 279,011 downwards.
TGGTGGGCACGGTGGCGGTCACGGCGACGGCCAGCGACAACGTCGGCGTGGCCAGCGTGCAGTTCCGCGTCGACGGCGTGAATCTCGGCGCGGCCGACACGGTGGCGCCCTACGGCGTGAGCTGGGAGACGACGACGGCGGCCGATGGACCGCATACGCTGACGGCCGTGGCGCGGGACTTTGCCGGCAACACGGCGACGGCGACGGTGCTGGTGACGGTGCAGAACACGCTGACGCCGCACTATCTCGCCTTCGACGGGGTGGACGACTACCTGGAGGTGGCCGACGCCGCCGAGCTGAGCTTCGGCACGGGCACGGCGGATCGCCCGCTGACGGTTGAGATGTGGCTGCGGGCGGATGCGCTCGGGCGGCACCAACTGCTGGGTAAGTGGGGCGAGACGGCGAACCAGGAATACCGGCTGCGAATCGTGTCGGGGTATCTGGTGCTGGCCCTGCGCGACCAAAGCGCAGGGGCGGAGGTGTCGGCGGACACGCAGGCGAACTTCGCCAGCCTGGCGGGCGGCTGGCACCACGTGGCAGCAACCTATGACGGGCGCGGCGGCGCGACGGCGGCCAACGGCATCACGATCTACGTCGACGGCGTGGCCGTGCCCGTCTGGCGCAACAACAACCCGGCCTATGTGGCGATGGAAGACCTGGCGGCGCCACTGGTCGTCGGGCGTGAATCGCAGGGCTGGAACCAGTATGGCGGCGCCCTCGACGAGGTGCGGCTGTGGAATGTGGCCCGTACGGGGCCGCAGATCGCGGCGGCGCGCGATGGCGAGCTGACCGGGACCGAGCCGGGGCTGGTCGGCTACTGGCGCCTCAACGAGGGGACCGGCCTGACGGCCACCGACAACGGCCCGGGCGGGCACACCGCCCTCCTCCTCCTGGGCCCGACGTGGCAGGCCGGCGGCCCACCAGTGACACCGCTGCCCTAGTAGCGGTGCGACGCGACTGGCGCGGCACGCAGCTCGACCGGCAAGCGGGCCCAAGCTCGGATGGTCACGCTCGGACTATGCTCGAGTGACATGATCAAGCTACTTGCCCCATTTCGCCCCACCATCTACGCCCTGCTCCGCATCGTCACTGGATCGCTGTTTGCGTTCCACGGCTTCCAGAAACTCTTCGGGCTGTTCGGCGCGTCAGAGGCGGCGCCCCTATTGTCGCAGCGGAGCCTGGCGGGCATCATCGAAGGCGTGGGCGGCGTGTGCATCGCGCTCGGCTTCTTCACGAGTCCGATCGCGTTCCTGGCATCGGGACAGATGGCGGTCGCCTACTTTCAGGCGCACGCGCCCCGCGGCCTGTTCCCGATCGAGAACGGCGGCGAGTTGGCGATCCTCTTCTGCTGGGTGTTCCTGTACATCGCGGCCAGCGGCACCGGCAAGTGGGGCGTGCGCGCCTGATGCCCCGCCGTCAGTCTTGCTTCGGCTGACCATCGCGCTGGCCGACCTCCGCCTCCAGCTTCTGAAATGCCGGCCGCCGACGGAACGGATCGAAGAAGGAGTCCTTCAGATCCATCTGCAGCCCCGGCTCCACGTCCCGCAACACGACTTCCCGCAAGTGGAGCACGGCTTCGTCGAATCGTGAGGCCATCGCCAGGGCCACCACCAGGTTCCTGTGCGCTTCCACCGTCTCCGAGTGATCGGGACCATAGGCTTGCTGATAGCCGTGCAGCGCGCGCTCGAGGAGTGGCAGGCCTGCCTCCAGATGGCCGAGACGCAGGTGCACGATCGCGAGGCTCTCGACGAGGGCGGCCGTGACGGGATTGTCTCGACCGAGCGCAGCCTCGCGAATACCCACGCCTTCTTCGTACAACGGCACGGCCGCCTCGAGCTTCTGCTGGCTGACGAGCAGTCGCCCCAGATTGTGGAGGCTGTAGGCGACAACCGGATGCGCGGCGCCGAGCACCCGCCTGCGCGTCGCGAGCGCGCGCTCGAAAAAGGGCTGGGCCTCGGCAAATCTCTTGAGCCCTTCCTGGGCGAGCCCGATGCTGTCGAGCCCGTCGGCCACCAGCGGATGGTCCGAGCCGTAGTGCTGCTCGAATATTGGCTGGGCGCGCTGGTGTGACGCGAGCGCCTCGGCGAACTCCCCGGCGCTGATCTGCACGGTACCCAGCCCGCGCAGGCTGGTGGCGGTAGGACCGCGGCAGACGGAGGCAATCATGCACCTGATACTCGCATCGCTCGCCGCGGTCTCGTTCACGGTGGGCGGCATCTTCATGAAGCGCGCCGACGGCGTGCAGAACGCGTCGGCCGCCCTGGCCTTCCTGCTGCTCTTTGCCATCGGCGCTGTCATTCAGTCGCAGGCCATGCGCGGCACCGAGCTCGGCGCCACCTACATCGTGGTCCTCGGGCTCGAGGCCGCGTTGGCATTGGCCTTTGGCACGGTGCTCTTTGCCGAACCGTTGACGCTGGCCAAAGGCGGCGCCGTCGCGCTGATCGTCAGCGGCATCGCGTTGCTGCGCATGCCCTGACCCTGAGGCCGTCGCGTGAGGTCGGCCGCCAGGCGAGCGTCGTCCGGACCGTGGTGGCGCGCGGCGTCGCGGCTCGGGTCAGCGGTCCCGGTCGATGTGCACGCTGACGCTCGCCGGCCCGCCAGGGTCGAGCTCCAGATAGGTGAGGGTGGCGATGGTGCCTCGAAACAGCGGCTGGCCCGTCATGTACTGATTCGCCTTCAGCGGGCGGATGGTCCCCATATTCCCCAGCGACAGGATGTCACCCGCTTTGAGACGCCTGCCCCGCTCGAGCAGCCTGTCTCGCAGGGCCCGCACGCGCTTCAGTGGTTCGTAGGCATCCTTGATCGCTCCTTCACCCAGCAGCTCGTCGGCGTCGTTGGTCAACTGATACCTGAAGGCGTTCAACCGGGCGATCCAGGCCTCGGTGGCTTCGACCGGGATGAGATCTCCGACGATGCCGTGGCGGAAGTCGTAGTTGGTCGCGATGCCGCCAACGTTCGAACGCCCCGCTGCAGGCTGCAGCAAGTCGGGCATCTCGATGAAGGGGCGCATGCCCCGGAGCGCCGCCAGGATCTCCAGATCCGTCGCCGCGTCGTTGATGGCGTCGCTGCCGACCTCGGCGGCGAAATCCGCTTCGACGAAGCTCATGTTGCAGCAGTTGACCGACACGTGCGCGCCGCTGGCGAGCATACCGCCAGAGAGCATCACGGCCGTCACCGGGCCACTCAGTCCGTCGACCGGGCCGTGGTCGTACTCGCCGGCCGTGAACGTTCCGACCTTGTAGCCGGCCACGTGGCCGTAGTGCGGCATCAGAGCCGTTACATAGAGATCCGCGATGCGGTAGGCATCATCTTCGGTGATGCTGCCGGCTGGAATCGCCGTGATCGGCACGGCCCGCATGAAATTGTCGACGAAGCTGACGGCCAGTACCTGCTGCGCGTCGGAGGTCGTGAGATCCGGCGGCGGGTCTGCTGGCGGCGGGCCACAGCCAGCGGCACCAATGCCAAGGACACACGCCGCCATGGCCACCGGGCGGATCAATCGCTGCACTGCCCTCGGGCTCATCCTACGCTCCTCACTGATCTGTCTTCCGCTGTCGCGCCCTGGACGCCGTCGCACTCAACGGGCCGTCGCACGCGCCAGCACGTCGAGGATGCCATAGTCACCGGCGTCCGGTGCCGGCAACGGCAGCGCGGTCACCCTGCCACCTGCGAGCGCACGTCCCCACGATGCCAGTCTCGGCTCCGTCACGGTTGCCGCCCATGCATCGAGGGCGCGTTGGGCATCGTCGGGACGGCCGTCGGCGGCCACGGCCATCGCGCTGACGAGCCCGCCGGCGCCCGCCGGTCCGGGGGTGGCCCGGAAGATACGCTCGCGCGACGAGGTCGCGACGTTGGAGCTCGCCGCGCGCGTGTCGATGCGCCAGGCGAGCCAGTCGTCAAGACGGTGGTCGATGGCATCGTCGTAGGGCCGGCCAGCGCCGAGGTGCTCGGGCCAGGCCTGCGCCTCCTGCACGTGCCGGCGCGCCGCTGGCGCGTCGCTCGCCATCTCGGCGATGGCGAGCCTGAGGTGGGCCTCGCGGTAGAGGCGCCGGCCACCGACTGCGCCTTCATAGGGCAGCACCTTCAGTCCGCCGAGCACGCCGAGCGCGTCGCCCGACTCCCCCGCCAGCAGCAGGGAACGCGCAAGGAGCATACCCAGCACGTAGTTCGTCGGTGAGCGGGTGGTCGCACGCCGGCCGGCCGTGACCGCCTCGGCGAAGCGCCCGTCGGCCAGATGACGCTCGATCAACTGTCTTGCGAACCGCCACTCGGCGGGATCGAGTTCCATGGCCTGCGTGAGGTCCGTCAGGGCCGCCTCGCGGGTCGTGCCGTCCAGCCCGGCCCGCAGAGCGTAGAACGGAGCGAACGAGGGACGCTGTCCCAGAGCCTCGAGCAGCCGGTGCGCCTGGGCCGCGTTGCCGCGGCCCAGTTCGAGCAAGGCGAGGTAGTAGCGGGGCTGCCACGCATCGGACTGGGCCATCGCCCACCGGAACACGGGGACGCTCTCGGCGCGGAACGGGAACGTGAGCGCGGGAGACCCGGCGCTTGCCTGTGCGAGCAACGCGCGCGAGGCGGCGGCATCGGCCTCCCGAAGGAGCCAGGCACGCCAGTAGAGCACCTCCGGCGTCACCGGCGAGAGCGCGAGCAGCCATGCCGCATCGCCCGGACGCCCGAGGTTCGAGTACCACGCCGCCATCTCGAGAAACGTCTCGTGCGGCATTTCGTTCGTGACGCCGGTCACGACCGCGTCGCGATCGGCGGTGGCGCCAGAGGCCATCGCGCGCTCCACACGCGCGACGTGGTTCAGCGGATCGAGCCCGAGCAGGCGGGCCAGATGCGCGTTGGCCGCCGTCAGATCGCCGGCCACACGCGCCACAACGGCCGCCAGTTGCACCGCCTGCGCGTCGTCACCGTAGGCGGTCATGGCGCGCTTGGCATAGTGGTAGGCCGTCTCCAACCGCTGGTCACTTAGCGCGAGGCGGCCAAGCTGGAACCACGCAGCACCTCGCCACTCGGGTGACTGGGCCGCCATCTCGAAGCCGTCACGCGCATCGGCCGCACGGCCCAGGCCGTCCGCCGCCAGGCCGTAGTAGAAATTCGCCGCCGGATCGTAGGTGTCGATCGACAGCGCCTCCTGCGCCCTGGCGAACGCCTCGGCATGGTTGCCGGCCCGCAGTCCGAGTTGCGCCGCGTCGACGAGCGCCGGGGCATAGTGGCGGTCGCGTTCGAGCGTGCGGGCGACAAGACGTGCCGCGTCGGTGTAATTGCGTTGCCGCATCGCCTCGCGGGCCTGGGTATGCAGACCGAACACGGTGGTCGGGTCGAAGGTGGCTGGCGTGGCGGTTGGGCGCGCGATCACATCCGCCCCTGGATCGCCCAGGTACTCGAACCGGGTCCCGAGCACGCGCACCCGCAGCCGCGCGTCGGGGACGTCACGCTCGAACTGCATGGTCCACGTCGTGAGCGGCGTGAAGCGGACGTCCCAGGCGGCCACTCGCGTCGGGCCGTCGAACAGCTCCACCTGTCCGGTCGCCACCTGCACCGGCGAGAACGCCAGCACCAGGCGTCCGCCCTCTCGCCGCACGTTGAGCGCGCCCAGGTCGTTGGCCTTCACGAAGCCTTGCGTGCCCTTGATGGGCATCCAGTACTCGGTCCAGCTGTCGGTCGCGCCGGGCGCGAAGCCGCGGTTCTTGAACGGCGTCTCCGAGCTCTCGGGCGCAGCCTGATTGAAGAGACGCCCCGACTGCACCTCCACGTACTGGCCGTCGGCGTCGGTCAGCAGCTTCTCCCAGATCATCCCCTGCTCAGACAGACCCCAGATCCAGATCTTCTTGCCGGCTTTGTCGTCGCGCGTGGAATACCGTGCCATGCCGGCATCGCGCTCGTGCCAGTAGGCGCCGAAGAAGTCCGAGGCCTTGCCGAACACGTGGTACGACTTGTAGGGGCCGAAATCGTTCTGCTCGTAGAACGACAGATCCTTGCCGTTGGTCGGATGCATCGGCCAGCTCGAGACCGAGCCGTCGTGGCCGAGGTAGTGGGTGCCTGGATAGACGAACTGCAGGTTGCCGCGCGCCGCCAGCCCGGCATTCATCCACGTGTAGTACGGCTGCTCGAGGGTCGAGGTGTTCTGCCACAGCGACCGCGTCGTGAAGTACGCCGACTCCGGCGGCAGCGTGACCTCGAGCCGCCACGGCGTGCGCGTGAGCAGGTCGAGTACGCCAAGGGTCACGCTGGCGCTGCCGTCGGGCAACGTGCGAATCACGTAGTCGACCGGTGTGGCGCAGTTCGGCGTGTGGCCGATGATGCCGTAGTTGGGCTCGATGCCGCCGCTCGTCCACGGTCCGCGCATCGCGATGTCGCGGAACTTCACGACGTGGTTGTAGTAGATGAACGGCTGACCGGTGGTCTTGTCGATGGCCGCCCAGATCTTGCCGCCGATCTCTGGCAGGATGAGCACCTTCAGGAAGGCGTTCTCGAGCTCGATGACCTTCCAGGCCTTTTCGACCGGCGTGTCGGTGTAGCCATCGAAGCGGAAGTAGGGGTAGATGCGCCCCGGCACGGGCACGGGGTTGGGATCGGAGTACGGGTAGGTCGTGAACACCTGCGAGTACTCGCGCACGGTGGACGCCGCCTCGGCGAGGCCAGCGACACCGTCGACGGCCAGCAGGGCCAGCGTCGCGCACGTCAGAAGTCGAATCATGGGACGCATCGTAGCGCGAGCCAGCGTTCGGTATCGCGCGCCCGCTGACGCGGCAGACGGTAGCGTAAACGTGGTGAAGTGGCACCCTGTGGCTGGCCGGTGCGGTCCGTTGGCACGTGCGAACGCGCCTGGTAGCCATAGGTGTCGCGCCCCTGGAAACGATCTCCCCGGTGCTGGTGGCGAATGCGCGGTGGGGGGATATCTCCTCCCAATTCGCGCGTCTCTGTAATGGCCGTGCCGGCCGACTCGTAGGCACGCTGCGAGAGTGATGGCAATCGCGTCTCGCCGCCGGCGCGTTGGCAACCGGTGACCGCTGGTGGGCGGAGGCTGTGCCCGCCGACGCCGAGTCCAAAGGCGCCACGAGCGAACGTCGGCGCGATCAGCCGGGCGAGGCCATGGAGTGGCGTCTCGGCTCGCTGCAGTACGAGAACGGCATCATTACCGAAGGCGGCTTGATGCGGGCACGCGCCCAGGCCAACCGGATGCGACGGGTGCCGTCATCTGGACGACGACCGACGACAATCAGCCCGGCACCAACCAGCTACCGAACCGCAAGGTCACGCGTTTGACCGTGCATCCCACCGATCCGAATGTGGTGTTTGCCACCTTCGGCGGGTTCAGCAGCGACAACATCTGGATGTCGGCCAACGGCGGCGTCACCTGGGGCTCGATTGCCGGGGGACTGCCCCAGGCTCCGGTCTGGACGCAGCGGCAACTTGATCGGCGTCTTCTGGGATCCGCCGGCCAACGGCCCGGCGCCAACGGCGTCCTTGTTGAACGTGAGCGGCGCCTTCGTCGGCACCTTCCCGACGGCGGGTCGGACGCCCTCGGGCGCGGTCGGCGCCGGCTCGTACACGTTGAGCGTGGCGGCCACCAACGCCTGCGGCACCGGCCCGGCCTCGGCGCCGGTGACCGTCGTGATTCCGTAGACACGCTGGAGCTACGCGGGCGAAGTCACAATCGCCCGCGCAGCATCACTCACGCATCGAGCACTGCGCGCACTTTCGCCCTGAGCGCATCGAGCCGGTAGGGCTTGGCGATGAACTGCACCCCGTCGGCCAGCACGCCGTGCCGCGCGATCGTCTCGTCCTGGTAACCCGACATGAAGAGCACGCGAATCCGCGGATACTCGCTCAAGGCGCGGCTCGCCAGGTCCGGGCCGGACAGACCTGGCATAACCACGTCGGTCAGCAGTAAGTCCACCGCGCCGGCCCGCCGCTGCAACTCGACGAGAGCCTGAAGACCGCCCTCCACCGCGACGACGTGGTACCCCACCGCCATGAGGGCCTTTTGCGCCACCGCGCGAACGGCGGCGTCGTCGTCAACGAGCAGCACCGTCTCTGAACCTGGCACCGCCGTGCTCCGGTGCTCGTCCACCTGCGCTGGCGCACGATCGACCCACGGAAGGTAGACGGTCACGCTAGACGCTAGTGCCTGCGCCGACAGCGCTCGTCACCTGGAGGCCGCCGCCGCTCTGCGTAACGATGCCGTGCACGGTCGACAGCCCGAGTCCGGTCCCCTTGCCGACATCCTTGGTCGTGAAGAACGGCTCGAACATCCGGCGGCGCGTCTCCTCGTCCATGCCAACGCCGGTATCGGCCACCGTGAGCGTGACGTATCGACCTGGCGTGACGTGTGGAGCGCCGTTGCCGCCGGCCGCCCCGACGCGCGCATGGTCGATGCCGATCGTGAGCGTCCCGCCCTCCGGCATCGCGTCGCGGCTGTTGATCGCGAGGTTGAGCACGACCTGTTCGAGGCTCCCGCGGTCTGCGACGACGGTTGCCGCCGGCTCGGACGCGTGGGTATGAATCGTGATGTGTTGGCCGATCACCCGACGGAGCATCGGCCCGAGCGTCGTGACCAGTTCGCCCAGGCAGACCACGGCCGGCTGAAGGATCTGGCGGCGGCTGAACGCCAGGAGCTGGTGCGTCAGTCGCGCGGCGCGCATGCTGGCATCGAGGATAGTCTTCAAGTCCTCGCCGCTCCGGCCGCCATCCGGCGCAGCGGCGATGGCCATCTCGGCGGCGCCGGTGATGACGGTGAGCACGTTGTTGAAGTCGTGTGCGATGCCGCCCGCCAGGTGCCCGACGACTTCCATCTTCTGCGACTGCGTCACCCTCGCCTCGAGCTGGCGCCGCTCGGTGATGTCCTCGAGCGTGGCCAGCCGGAATGGCTGCCCGCCAACCGTGATGACGCTGCTGATGCCACGGGTCCAGAACAGCTCGCCATTGCGCCGTCGCATCTGCAACTCGCGGTCGAAGACCGAGCCGTCCCGTTCGAAAACTGCGAGTAGCTCGTCACGCTCACGCCAGTCGCCCCACATCCGCAACTCGGTCATGGTGTGTCCGACGGCCTCTTCGCGCGTGATGCCGAAGGCCGTGCATCCGGCGGCATTCAATTCCGTGAGACGACGGTCGTCGACGCCCATGAGGGCGATGATGCTCGTACTGCCGTCGAACACCGCGCGGAACATCTCCTCGCTCTTCCGCAGGCCGATCACGGCGTGTTTGCGCTCGGTGATATCGGTGATCGTGCCAACCACGCGCGTGGTCTCCTTGTCTGGCGTTCGTTCCACGGCCTTGGCTCGTCCGAGGAACCACTTGTAGTCGCCGGACTTGGTGCGCAGACGACACTCAACGTCAAGGCCTGGCCCCAGACCCTCCAGACACGCCTGCAGGGCCTGGTTGACGTGGCCGGCGTCATCGGGGTGCACGTGCCGCCAGAAGAACGAGGCCGTTGCGTCGATCTCCTCTGGCCCGTAGCCGAGCAGACGAGCGAACGCGGGGTTGTAGTAGACCCCTTTGCGCCGCGCCTGCCAGTCGAACAGGCCGTCGGTCGTGGCCTCCAGTGCCAGCGACAGCCGCTGCTCGCTCGCCACGAGCGCACGCGAGCGCTCCGCCACTAGGCTCTCGAGGTTCTCGTTCACTCTTCGCAGCGCCGACTCCGCCTCGCGCCGTCGTGTCTCTTCGATGGCGGCGGCGACGACCGCGGCGGCCGACATGACGAACGTCTGTTCGTCGGCGGTCCAATCGTGCCGCACGACGTCCTCGCAGCACAGAACTCCGACCAGGCGCCCGCCCGCCCGGATGGGTGCGTCGAGGCGCGAGACGGCCAATGGCGACAGCAGGGCAGTTTCGGCGAGATCCGCGAGAACGGGGTGCTCCCGGACGTTGGCGGCGGAGAAACCATCGCTCTCGGCCATAAGGGCCAGGTAGTCGGGGATCTGCCTTGCCGGGAGGCTGGCACCACTCCCTCGGACATCCGTCGCGGCCCCGCTGGTTGCGCGCAACTGGAGCGCGCCGCCCGTCTCATCCAGCAGCCAGAGCCTGGCGCCGCCGCGGCCGACCAGGCGGCTGGTGTCGTCGATCACCGCCTGGAAGACATCCACGCCTTCGTCACCGCTCGAGTGGCGCAGCTTCGAGAGGGTGGTCTGGAACCCGGCCAGCGCCTCGGCGCGGGCGGCCGCGGCCCGCCTGAGACTCATGTTTTCGACGACGCCGCGAGCGGCCCGTCGGGAGTTGGCGACCATGAAGAGAAGGAAGGCGGCGACCATGACGGCCATCGTGGTGCCGATGGTGCCGCCATCGAGGAAGAGCCGGGCGACGAGCGGCACGAGAGTGACGAACAGGAAGACCATGCCGGCCGGCAGGTCGAAGGCCGTCAGCGTGACCGAACTGGCCGTCAGTCCGGCGAGCGTGAAAGCGACGATGGCCTGATGCGGAATGTTCTCTGCCGGGAACATCAGGACGTTGGCCAGACCCCATGCCACGCCGTGCGAGCAGTAGGCGACGCGGCATCGCGACAACCACGCCGCGGCAGCCCAGCGCCCAGGTGCGCGGCGGTAGGTGTGGGCGAGCCAGGCCCGGTAGGCCAGAGGCGGGGTCAGGCTGAGCAGCCAGAGGGCGATCGACGGCGAGGCAATCACCGGTCGTTGCAGGAACGCCAGCGCCGCCGCTGCCACGACCGCCGCCGCGATGGCGGTGGGCGCCAGCTCGACGTACGCCCGCACGCTGTCAGCCGCGAGGGCGTCGTGGTCTACCTTCGCTGGTGAGGTCGACTCCAAGCTTTGGCGTCCGCCAGCAGAATGGTGCGTCGTCTCCCCCGCTGCCCGCAAGTGCTGAGGGGCAAGACTGGCGTGGCGCGTCGGTGCGCCTGATTCGGCCGCAATCCGTTTCGAGTGGACTGTGCGCTACAAATCGGTGCCGGCTCTGAGCCAGCGGCTGATTACCAGGTCGATTCCTCCGTCAACCGAGGCGCAATGGAAGAGCCACCGCTCGAACCTCAGTTCTCGGGTACCGCGGAGGCGTGGCGCACGACTTCAACAACCTGCTGACGGTCATCTGCGGCTACAGCGACATGTTGATGTCACTGCTGGCAGCCAACGATCCCGACCGTCTGATGCTCGGTGACATTCAGCTCACCATCACGACCAGCAACATCGAGCTGACCTCGCAGCGTCTCCCACCGGAATGCAAGCCGGGCAGCTACGTGCTGATGGCGATAACCGACAGCGGCCGCGGCATGACGTCCGAGGTCATGGCCCGGATGTTCGAACCGTTCTTCACGACCAAACCGATCGGGCAGGCGACCGATCTGGGCCTGGCCACTGTCTTCGGCATCGTCAAACAGAGCGACGGCCACGTCGTCGCCGAGAGCGCGCCCGGCCAGGGCACGACCGTCCGGGTCTATCTGCCGCGGGTTTATGGGCAGGTGGCACAACCGAGAGGCACTCCCTCCGCCGTCGCCATGCCTGGAGGCAGCGAAACCGTGCCGGTGATCGAGGACGAAGAGGCCGTGCGGACACTGGCGACGCGTATTCTGCACCGGTGCGGCTACGAGGTGCTGGCGGCAGCCGATAGCCGTGAGGCGATCGCCTTCGCCGAGCGCCATGCTGGCCCGATTCACATCGTGGTGTCAGACGTGGCGATGCCTCACGGCGGCGGGCGGGCGGTGGCGGATCAGGTGGCCGCCCTGCGTCCCGGCATCAAGTTGTTGTTCGTCTCTGGCTACATGGACGACGCCGTCGTGCGTCACGGCATCGTGCAGGAAGAGACGCCCTTTCTGCGCAAGCCATACTCGCCGAGTCAACTGGCGCAGAAGGTGCGCACCGTCCTGGACGCGGGCTCGGACTAAGGGGTCGGCGCCACGGAGCCGATACCTCGAAGCAGGAGCCGACGGCTGCCGCTTCTGGCGTGGAGGAATACCCTGTGGCTGAACACCCTGGTCGCGAGCCCGAGTACGTGTTGCATCAGCTCAACAATCAACTCGGCCTCGTCGTCGGTTTCTGCGGTCTGTTGGTCCTGGACGTGGCCGACGACGATCCGAAGCGGCCCGACCTTGTCCAGATAGAACGGGCTGGACGGGCGGCCGTGGACCTGGCGTCTGAGATGTCTGTCGCGCTGCGCGATCTGCGGGCGTCGCTCGGCCTGCCGCTGCCTGGTCTCGCCTCCGGCCCGCTCGACTGATCCGTCTACGGCTCGGCCTGGACCGGGGCTTCCTCGGCCACCGCACTTCCGGCCACCGGCAGCCGCACGTGGAACGTCGTGCCGGCGCCAGCGACACTCTCGCAGCGGATGTCTCCCCGATGTTTGTCCTTGACGATCGTCCACGCGATCGCCAGGCCTTGCCCCGTCCCCCGGCCCACTTCCTTGGTCGTGAAGAACGGCTCGAAGATCCGATCGCGCACGGCGGGAGGGATGCCACCGCCGGTATCGCCCACGGCAATGACTACGGCGTCACCATCCAGTCGCGTGCTCACCCGGATCATGCCCTTCTCATCGCTGCCTTTGACCATGTCCTCGATGGCGTGGGCGGCGTTGACGACGAGGTTCAGAATCACCTGATTGACGTCATTGACGTGGCACGTGATCGGCGGCAGCTCTTGGAAGTCGGTCACGAGTTCGGCGACGTACTTGTACTCGTTCGCCGCGACGATCAGGGTGCTCTGCACGGCACGATTCAGGTCGACAGGGGCCATGTCAGGCTGGGAGGGGTGTGCGAACTCCTTCATGGCTCGCACGATCGTGGCAACGCGGCTGATACCGTCAAGGCAGCGGTCGAACGCCTTGGGCATGTGCTCCTGCAGGTACTCCAGGTCGACGGTTTCTTCGAGGTCAGCGGCGGCGGCCGCCGCCGCTATCGACGCGGCTCCCTCTTGAACTCCGCGTCGCACTTCGCGCAGGTGTTCGAGCAGCCCGAACACATCGGCGGCCGCGTCTTTGAGGAAGTGAATGCTGTCGCCCACGAACTGAATGGGCGTGTTGATCTCGTGGGCGACGCCGGCCGCCAAGCTGCCGACGGCGGCGAGCCGCTGGGCGACCGCGAGATCGCCCTCGATCTGCCTCTTCTCAGACACGTCCAGCGCCATGACGACGGCGCCTACGACTTCGGTGCCCCGCCTGATCGGCGCCACATGATTCTGGAGCCATACGGTCTTTGCGCCCGTGGCCAGCGGCACTTCGAACAGCTGCGACGTCCCCCCGTCGAGAACGGCTCGGAGGGCGGCACCGGCCGCCTCACGCCGATCCTCTGGAAAGTGCGCCACCCAAAGCCCGCCACCGACGACGGCGGTCGACGTCCCCGGAAAGGGCCGGTTGGCGAACTCGACGCGGCCATCGGCATCGACCGTGGCCACGAACATCGGGGCGGCCTCGAGCAGCGTCTCGAGGCGCGATCGCACGCGCAGTGTCTCTTGCAGCGACAATCGCTGTGATTCCTCGGCTCGCTGGCGGCGAATCATGTCGCCGACCTGGGTGCCGATGTTGCCGAGCACGCCCAGCAGGGCCTCGTCGCAGGCCCGCTGGCGGCTGGCGTAGAACTCGATCACCGCGAGCACCTTGGCGTCGGCATGAATGGCGAACGCAAAGCCCGACCTGACGCCGTCCTGTACGGCGGCCGCCAGCCTGGGCACATTCGTGGCTGTCGCGACGCTGGCGATCCATTCCGGCGCCCTTGTCTCCCACACCCGGCCAAGCAGCCCGAGTCCTCGCAAGAATCGCGAAGAGCGGGTCTGCGCCTCGAACGGCCCGCCGGCCAGGTCGCGGTCGATTCTGAGTTTCACGCAGCGCAGTGCCTGGTCGTCCTCCTCGGGCACCCACACGGCGCCGATCTGCCACTCGAGCTCGACGGTCACGGAGTCGACGAGATGACCGCACGCGTCTTCAAGCGAGACATCGCGCGCCAGGCAGCGGGCGATCTCGTGCTGCACCCGCGAACGGGCCGCCGCCAGGAACGCTTCGGTGTGATCGACGTGGATCAGCATCGCGGCGCCGTGCGTGTGCTCGACCGGGCGCGCGATGAGCTTGACCCAGCGCAGCTCGTCGGGCGAGTGGCACGGATAAACCGTCGTGAAGCCGGCCGATCGCCCGGCCAGCAGAGCTGACAGCTGAGCGACCACGTGCTCAGCCGTCGCATCGCCCGCGACGCTCCATTCGTCGAGGTAGCTGTGGCCGACGGCCGCTACGAACTCCTGCGACGCCACGCCGTCGCGCCCGTTCCGGCGCCACGCCTCGTTGGCGTAGGTGATCCGTCCGTCCTGGTCGACCAGCACGATGCTTTCTGGCATGGTGTCCAGTTGGCCGCGCACCCGCCCGATCTCCGCGCGCAGGTTGACCGACTCGGTCATGTCCCTGACGGTGGCCACAACTTGCACCCTGCCTGCAGCGCCGAAGGAGCTCAGGGCAATGGTGCTCTGGAACTCCTCTCCGTCTTTGCGCATCGCCAGCAATTCCATGCCCCTGCGCACGGCGCACTTGCCAGGGTCGGCGAGGATGCGCTGCAGGTGACCACCTTGCTGACGGCGGAAGCGGGCCGGAATCAGGATGTCAAACGGGGCGCCGGTCAGCTCAGACCTGGAGTAGCCGAACATCCTCTCCATCTCGCCGTTGACCAGCTCGATGCGCCCTGAATCGTCTACGACGAGCATGCCATCGGGCGAGGCCTCGATCAGGCTGCGGAAGAACTCCTCACGCTCATGAAGCCGCGCCGCCAGCGCGGCTTGCGACCTGGCCGCCGCGACCTCGCGCAGGGCACGCGCGGTGCGTGGGACGAGCGTCGTCAGCCGGGTCTTCGACACGTAGTCGGCCGCCCCTCGTTTGAGCAGGTCGACGGCGACGTCCTCGCCGATGCCGCCGGAGACGATGAGCACCGGGGTGTGCGGGCACTGCACTCGAGCGGCATCGAGGAACGCCGTTCCGGTGGCATCCGGCAGCAGGAAGTCACTCAGGATGACGTGCGGCTTGAATTCCTGGACCGCAGCGGCGAATTCCGGCAGCGTTTCGACACACCGCTGCTCGCTCGTGATTCCCTCGGAGCGAAAGAGCCGCGTCGCCAACGCCACGAACTCCGGCGCGTCCTCGACGAAGAGGATTCGCAGGGTGTCCCGCGTCAGGTCGACATCGTCTGACGCGGGCAGGGCGTTCAGCGCCGCCGTCGGCGATGCCGTGGTGTCCATATCGACAGCATCGGCCGGCGGCAAGCCGACTTGAGCACGACGCCGACCCGGGCACGCGGGTTCCTTTGCCCTGCTCGCGCCGGGTGTGCGGCCATGTGCACCCCGGCCGGACGTCACTCCGGCTCCCGCCGCCGGCCGGACACGCCATAATGCCAACGATGCCTTCCATGCCGTCCGGCTCGGCCAGGATCGAGGACTACGCGCTCATCGGCGACTGCCAGACCGCCGCACTCGTCAATCGGAACGGCTCGATCGACTGGCTGTGCTTACCGCGCTTCGACTCCGGCGCATGCTTTTCGGCCCTGCTGGGCAAGCCCGAGCACGGACGCTGGCTGGTGGCGCCGGCCTCCTCGGTACGGCGCGTGACCCGCCAGTATCGGGGCGATACGTTGGTGCTCGATACCACCTTCGAGACCGACGACGGCGTCGTGACCGTCACCGACTGCATGCCGATCCGCACGGCGGAGCCAGATCTGGTGCGTCTCGTGCGCGGCGTGCGCGGCCGGGTGGCCATGCGCACCGAGTTCGTGGTGCGATTCGACTACGGCAGCATCACGCCGTGGGTGCGCCGCGAGGAATGGGGCCTCCAGGCCGTGGCCGGTCCCGACACGCTGCACCTGAGAACGCCGGTCGCGCTCAAACCCGAGGGCTGGATGACGGTCGGCGAGTTCGACATCGAAGCCGGCCAGGAGGTGCCGTTCGTGCTGAGCTGGCATCCCTCGCACCTGCCACCGCCGGCGCCAATCGACGCGACGTCGGCGATTGCAACCACCCTCGAGTTCTGGCGCGACTGGGCGGGGCGTTGCACCTACGAGGGCGAATGGCGTGACGCGGTCGTCCGCTCGCTCATCACCCTCAAGGCCCTCACCTACGCGCCCACCGGCGGCATCGTCGCCGCGCCGACGACCTCGTTGCCAGAGTGCATTGGCGGGAGCAGGAACTGGGATTACCGCTACTGCTGGCTCCGTGACTCGACCTTCACGCTCGCCGCGCTCATCCAGTCGGGCTATCTCGACGAAGCGGCGTCGTGGCGCGACTGGTTGCTCAGGGCCGTGGCGGGCCGCGGCGCGGAGTTGAACATCATGTACGGCGTTGCCGGCGAGCGCCGGCTGCCCGAGCTCGAGTTGCCGTGGCTGCCCGGCTACGAGAACTCACGGCCCGTGCGCATCGGTAACGGAGCCTACAAGCAGTTTCAGCTCGACGTGTTCGGCGAAGTGCTCGACAGCCTGCACCTGGCGCGGCGCTACGGGCTGCGCCCGGAGACGCAGGCATGGCGGGTGGAACGCGAGCTCCTCGACTGTCTGGAGCAGGCGTGGCGCGAGCCAGACGAGGGGATCTGGGAAGTGCGCGGGCCGCGCCAGCACTTCACGCACTCCAAGGTCATGGCCTGGGTGGCCTTCGACCGCGCGGTCCAGGATGCCGAGGCCTTCGGTTTCGACGGTCCGGTCGACCGCTGGCGGCAGATGCGCGATGAGCTGCACGAGGAGATCTGCACGCGCGCCTTCGACCGAGACCGCAACACGTTCGTGCAGGCATACGGCAGCCACGAGGTCGACGCGGCCCTGCTGATGATGGCCGAGGTCGGGTTCCTGCCGGCGACCGACCCGCGCATCGTGGGCACCGTGGAAGCGATCGAGCGCGACCTGCGTCGCGACGGCATGGTGGCGCGCTACCGCACCGGCAGCGGCATCGACGGACTGCCAAACGACGAGGGCGCGTTCCTGCTGTGCACGTTCTGGCTGGCCGACAACTACGCGCTCATGGGCCGCACCGCCGACGCCCGTCGCGTCTTCGAGCGCCTGCTCGCCGTGCGCAACGACGTCGGTCTGCTGGCCGAGGAATTCGATCCGGTCGCGAACCGCCAGCTCGGCAACTTTCCACAGGCCTTCTCACACATCGGCCTCATCAACACCGCCCGGAACCTGACGCAGCGCGACAAACCGGCAGCGGCGCGAAAATCGGGCGCGGCAGCCTCCAGCTGAAGAGTGCGGCGAGGGTCGGGCGAACGCTGCCTCAGGCGAGGTATCCTTCGCTCTCTGGCCGCTCCCGGCCGACGGTCTCCCAACAGGTCCGCCATGACCCGCTCCGTTCGGACGTTTGTCCAAGGTCGCCCCTGGTTCGTCGCCGTCCTCGTCGCCGCCGCGCTCGGGGGCGCGGCCGCCGCCGGGCAGGCGCCTGGAAGGCTCGGCGTCGACCTCGCCACCTTCGATCGCTCGGTCAGACCGCAGGACGACTTCAACCGGTTCGTCAACGGCACCTGGATGAAGACGACCGAGATCCCGCCAGACAAGTCGTCGTGGGGCTCGTTCGTGGAGCTCGGCGACAAGAGCGACGCCGCTCTCAAGGAGATCATCGACAGCGTCACGAACACGTCGCAGAAGCCGGGCACCACCGCTCAACAGGTGGCCGACCTCTACCTGGCCTTCATGGACACGGCGCGCATCGAGTCGCTCGCCACCGAGCCGCTCGGCAACGAGCTGAAGGCGATTGCCGCCCTCACGGCACCGGCCGATCTGGCCGGTCTCTTCGGGCGGATGGCACGGTCCGGCGTGCCGGGGCCGTTCGGCACCTTCGTCGGACAGGACCTGAAGCAGTCGGACGCCTACGTCGTCTCCGTGAACCAGAGCGGCATCGGCATGCCCGACCGCGACTACTACCTGCGGCAGGACGCCAGGTTCGAAGCGACGCGGGCCGCCTATGTCCGCTACATCACCACGATGCTCAGACTGGCGAAACAGCCGGATCCTGAGGGCGCAGCCGGTCGCATCCTGGCGCTCGAGACGAAGATCGCCGAACGGCACTGGGAGCGCGCCAGGAACCGCGACCGCGACGCCACCTACAACAAGATGACGGTGACGGCGCTCGACGCCCTGACGGCGTCGTTCGACTGGCCGGCCTACCTCGGCGCCGCCGGACTCGGCAAAGCCACGGAGGTGGTGGTACGACAGCCCGACTACCTCGAGGCCCTCGACGCCATCCTGCGCGACACGCCGCTGGCCACCTGGAAGGAGATGCTCACGTTCCGCGTGCTCTCGACCTTCGCCGACGAGCTGCCCGACGCCTTCGGCGCGGCGCAGTTCGAGTTCCGCGGCAAGACGCTCTCGGGCCTGCAGGAGAGGCGATCGCGGCCCAAGCGCGGCGTCGATGAAGTGGAAGGGGCACTGGGCGAGGCGCTGGGCCGGCTCTACGTCGAGCGCTACTTCAAGCCTGAAGCCAAGGCCCGCATGGACCAGCTCGTGAAGAACCTGCTGGCGGCGTTCAGGGCCGGCATCGACGACCTCGAGTGGATGGGACCGGAGACCAAGGCCCAGGCTCACGCCAAGCTGGCCAAGTTCACGGTGAAGATCGCCTATCCCGACAAGTGGCGCGACTTCTCGTCGATCGCGGTCAAGAAAGACGACGCTCTCGGCAACGCCCGGCGCGCCTTCGGCTTCGCGTACGACGACATGGTGTCGCGGCTGGGCCAGCCGGTCGACCGCGGGCGCTGGGGCATGACGTCGCAGACGGTCAACGCCTACTACAACTCGACCAATAACGAAATCGTATTCCCGGCGGCCATCCTGCAGCCGCCGTTCTTCAACGTCGAGGCTGACGATGCCGTCAACTACGGCGCCATCGGCGCCGTGATCGGCCACGAGATCAGCCACGGCTTCGACGATCAGGGCAGCAAGTCGGATGGCGACGGCAACCTGCGGAACTGGTTCACGGCGGCCGATCTCAAGGCCTTCCAGGACCGCACGGACAAACTGGCCGCCCATTACGAGGCCTACACGCCAATCGACGACCAGCACATCAACGGACGCCTCACGCTCGGCGAGAACATCGGCGACCTGAGCGGCCTCGCCGTGGCCTACCGGGCCTACCGGCTCTCACTCGGCACGGCGCCGGCGCCGGTCATCGACGCCTTCACCGGCGATCAGCGCTTCTTCCTGGGCTGGGCCCAGGTGTGGCGGACGAAGATACGCGACGACGCCTTGCGCCAGCAGTTGCTCACCAATCCCCACTCGCCCGGCTCCTACCGTGCCTTCGTGCCGCTCACGAACCTGCAGGCGTTCTACGACGCCTGGGACGTGAAGCCGGGCGACGGCATGTATCGGCCGCCGGAGGAGCGCGTCAAGATCTGGTGAGGGCGCGACCGGCCGCCGTCCACTGCCTCAGCCGGCGAGGGACCGCTACCGGCCGTACGAACTGATGACGATGGCGGCGCCGATGCCTGCGGTCAGGATGACGGCAAACGCCAGCGCGCCCACCGGCAGGAACGTCGAGAACGAGAAGTCGAGGCGCTCCCCGGCTGCATCGGTCAAGCCGGCACGGTCGATCATGCTCTGCGCCAGCGGACCGGCGGTGGCCGCGGTGAGAAACAGCGAACTGCCCGCGCACACGCCAAACGCCAGTCCGACGTAGACCGCCTCGGGGCCGACCGCGGCCGCCAGTGGCGCGGCCACTTCCAGCATCGCCGCCATGCTGGGGCCGGCTGAAAACATGCCCGTCGAGACACCGGCGACCGAGACGAAGAGCGCCAGTTGCGCCGGCAGGGGCAGCGGCAAATCGTGCAGCGTCCGCGCGACGTAACCGAACAACCCGGTTTCGCGCACCGCGCCCACCATCACGAGCAGTCCAAAAAGGAAGAGCGTCGCGTCGAGATCGACGCCGTCGAGCACGGCGTCACGCCCGCGCCGGCCCAGCGTGAGCACGAGCATGCCGGCGCCCAGCCAGGCCACCAGGTAGACCGGGATGCCGGAGGTGGCCGGCAGCAGCACCCAGGCCGTCAGCATGCCGGCCAGCGCGAGCACGCCGGGCACGAGGAAGCGCCGCCGCACGCGGATGCGGGCGTGCAGGCCCTCAACGACAGCAACCGTCACTTTCCGGCGCAACAGATCGACCGGCACGTCCCGCGACGGCCTGACGATGACCATCACGAGGGTGACGAAGACGAGCAGTCCCACGGTGGCCGTGGGCAGAGCCAGCCGCAAGTAGCCGACGAAGTCCATCGCACCGGCGCCGAGCAGCAGCACTGCGGGAAAGTCACCGATCGGCGTGGCGGCGCCGCCCAGGTTGCACGCGACGAGCAGCGAGCCCATGGTCCAGCGCAGGTGTCGCGCCGTCGTGCCCGCCAGTTGCAAGATGGCGAGCACCACCGGCAGCACGAGCACGAGCGCCGTGATGTTGTTGACCAGGCCGCTCACGAGGAACATCGACACGGCGACGACCGGCACAAGCGCGGTGGGCGAGGCGCCGATGAGACGGGTGACGGCCACGGCCAGGCGGGTGAAAACGTGCGATTCGGCCAGCACCCGCGAGACGACGCCGAGGGCGCTGAGGATGATGAGCACGTCCCACTGGAGTGCAGCCAGCACGGCGCGGGGATGGCCGCCAGCGAGCGCCAAGGCCAGGAGCGCGAAGGCTGCGCCCGAGACGACGATCTGCAGCCGCTGGCCCGGAAACCGCGCCTGCGCCAGAATCGCGGCTACGAAGACGAGCAGCGGCAGTGCCGTCATCGGGCCGTCACCAGATCGGTGAAGTCGGCACTGTCGGTCTCACCCAGCCAGCGCGGATAGGACGCCATACGCGCGCCCACGAGATCGACGCCGATGAGACGCCGGAACAGCAGCCGCACGTCTGGACTGTGCACGCGCAGCCAGACCGGAGCCACCGCGGCGCGGAAAGCATCGGCACCGTAGACGGGGGAGATGAGCCCGCTGCGTCCGCCGGCGGCGTGCTCGAAGTCGCCGATGTTGGTGAGGCGAACGCGCGGTATCCAGGCGGCGCCAACGCGCGCCAGGTCGACCGGAAAGGTGGCGTCGAAGATGGCGAACACCTCGACGGCCGGCGGCAGGCGATCGACCAGCGGACCAAGGAGATCGGCTTCGACGCCGACAACGACGAGTCGTCTCAGGTCGGCCGCGCGCTCGACGACGGCGTCGAGCGCCGGGGGCACGAGCGGCGCCTGGTTCGCCAGCACGCGGCGCACGACCTCGTCGACGACCGGGAAGCCGCCGCCGAGGTCGTCGTCGAGCGCGCCGACCGCATCGGCACCGCCCGCCTCCCACGCCGCGTTGACGAACAAACGCGCTGCTGACCACAGCCCCAGTTCTCCGGCGCACACGCGAAACGCCGGTTCCAGGCCCGAGAGCGGTACCACGCGGTCTTCGGCCCCGCTCATCGGCGAAGCAGGGCGTCGATGACGAGCAGCATGGCGGCGTTGGCCAGCGCATGCTGTGGCGGTCCATCCGTCAAACAGGCCACCATCGCGTCGATGGCCCGCTCGTCCTTGCCGACCAGGCGCTCGAGGGGCGCCAGCGGCAGGCGCAACGGATACGCGCGCTGGTCGTCCTCATCATCGCCGTCATCGCGTCCGCTCTGACGTAGATGCGGCGGCAATCTGAGCGGCACGCGGGCGTGAGCACCGGGTCCCGGGCCGGCCGGAACATCGGCCGCGAGTTCTCCGAGCAGCGCCAGCAGGATCCAATTGACGCCGCGATGATGGGCCGGGCCCTCCTCGAGCAGGCATCGCAGCACGAACTGCCGGTCGTCGTCGTCGGGCACCCACGGCGCCAGCAGCCGGTCGATGCGGGCGCGGTCGACGAAGCGCTCGAGCGTGCGATCGCGCGCGTGCTGACCGTGGGGACCATGGGGAGGCGGAGGCGGCCGATGGTGGGAATGCTTGGGCATCGAAACGATTGCCCGACAGCCTATCCCAAGTATGCGCAAGTCAGGCGTGCGCGGCCTGGGCGCGGCAGACGGATCGCCGCGTTGGAGTGTCGGGCTACGGCAAGGCGCGGTAGGGTGCGAAGTCGGTCCAGATCTGCTCGAGCACGGCGGCATCGACCTCGATGGTGTCGGCCTTGGCCGTATCCTTCTGCGCAAAGAGTTCGAGCCGCACGCCACCGCAGGCCGGCGAGAGCGCGTCGGGCAGAAAGGCGTAGAGCCCCTCGGCCATCGTCTCGGTCTCCGAGATCTGGATCGCGAGCACGAGCGGATGGATCGGAGTGACGGGGGTGCCGCCACAGAAGGCGCGCAGGTGGGAGAACCCCGACGAGGGGCGCGCAACCTTCGGCAGCGCCACGCCCTGGGTGTAGGCGGCGCTGCGCGCGATCTTCATCCAGACGCTCTCGACCATCTTCGGCGTCACGCGAATGAAGACGACTGGCGGCAGGTCGGCGACATAGTCGGACCAGTTGGCGAACTCGGTCGCTGCCCGTGCCGCGAGCCAGGCAGGACCGGCCCGCGTCGTGCGGCCAGACGCCGCCACCCGTTGCTGCTGGCCGGCCCAGACGTGCTTCGGCGTCAGGAACGCGATCTCGAATCCCGCGGAGGTCGCCAAGAGCGGTGGGTGGCGCGTGAGCAGCGACGCGGCATCTTCGAGGGTATCGGTGGGATATGGCCTGGCCGGTTCCACCGGCAGCGCCGTCGCCTCTGGCGCAAGCACGCCGGCGATCGGTTTCCTGGCGCGCTCCACGAGCGCGCAGATCTCGCTGGCGCGAATGATGCGCGTGTCGACATCGTTCTGGCGCATGCGCTCGTCGCCCTCGGACGTGATGCCGAGCAGCACGCCGCGAGTCGAAAACACGGGCCCACCCGAACCGCCGACGCCCGGCAGGAGGTCCGACTCGATGACCCGCGATGCCACGCGGAGCACAGTGCCCGAGGTCGTGCCCTTGGCCCGGCCAAGCGGCGCCTCGATGGCGACGATCTCGTCACCAGTAGCGGGCGCCGCCACCGCCTCACCGCAACCGAGCGGCACGACGGGCACCGTGGCCGCCGTGCCAGGGTCGATGCGCACCACGGCGACGTCACGCTCCGAATCGGTCACGACGACGTGTCCGGCCACCTTCAAGGACGGCGAGAACTGCACTTCGACGTTCGCAGCCGCGCCGATCGGCTGCTGGTTGGTCACGATGAGGCCGGCCGCATCGATGACGACGCCGGACGCGTGGGCCGTCGGCGACCAGATACCGACGACACTCGACTGCCAGCGCGCGGCCAGCGACGTTGGGTCTTCGGTGAGCGCCGAGGTGGCCGCTTCTGACGCGGTCACGGGGCCAGCGTCCGCGTTCGCGGCCGTGAGCTCGAGCACGGTGTCTTTGCCAGCCACGACCTGCACGGTGCTCGTCCACTGATAGGCCCGCCCAGCCAACGTCACCGGCCGATCGGACTCCACCGTGTAGCTGCCCGCGACGAGCCGCACGTCGACGGTGCCATCCTGCGCCGTGAACACCCGGCGCGGCGGCGCGCTCGCCGGGTTGTCACTGACGAGCAGCAGGTGGCGCCTGATCGGCGTCGGCGCCTGCCCTTCGACGCTCAGCACGATGCGGATGCGCAGCACCGCCTGGTCCTGAACGGCGGCTACGGATGGCAGTCCCAGGCACAGCAAGGCGAGAGCCACGACGCGACCCATGCCTCATCGTTGCGCCGGGCGCAGGCCCTGTCAACGTGGCGCGGCGCTGGCGTCTGCGACTGGCTCGAGCGTCATCGGCCGGTCGTGATCCAGGAACGCGCCGCAGATGCCGTGGAACTCCGCGGCTGTCTGGCTGCGACGGATCTGGTGCAGGAAGGGCGCTGGCACGCCTTCGCCGAGATAGTTGAGAAACTTCTTCATCCGCTCGCAACGCACCCGCTCGGGCTTGTCGAAGGCCGCCTGCGAGTCCCAGAGCGCACGGATGTAGGTCCACACATCACGTCCGGTCGGATAGGTGATCGCCTCGCCGCGCGACTGCTGCCGGATCTGGGCGAACAGCCACGGGCTGCGGATGGCGGCGCGGCCGATCATCAGGCCGCGGGCTCTGGTCTGGCTGACGAGTGCATGCGCCTCGGCCGCGGAACAGACGTGCCCGTTGGCGATGACGGGGCACGCCATCGTCTCGGCCGCCTGACGGATGAGATCGTAGTGCACGGGCAGCCGGTACGACTGCGCCACGGTGCGGGCGTGCACCGTCAGCGCGTCGAGGCCATGCCTGGCGAAGATCGGCAGCAGCGTGTCGAACTCTTCGGTTGACTGAAAGCCCACGCGCGTCTTCACCGTGAAGCGGATGGTGACGGCCTCGCGCAGGGCACCGAGGATGGCGTCGATGCGGGCGGGCTCGCGCAGCAAGCCGCCGCCGGCGCACTTGCGGTAGACGATCGGCGCCGGACATCCGAGGTTGAGATCGATGGCGGCGACTGGCAACGTCTGCAGCACCTTGGCGGTGCGCACGAGCGACGGGATGTCGTTGCCGATCATCTGGGCCACCACCGGCTGGCCGGTGGTGTTGCCGCAGATGGCCGCGAGGATTTTCTTCTCCGGGGTGGAGTCGGCGTGGACGCGGAAGTACTCGGTCCAGTAGACGTCGGCGCCGCCGTAGCGGTGGACCAGCGTCCAGAAGGCGCCGTCCGTGATCTCCTGCATCGGGGCGAGCGCTAGTAGCGGCGTGTCACCGCCGAGGAGGGCCCCGAGCCGCTCGGGCGCCGTCAGTCTTCGACCCACTCCGGCGGCGGCATGATCGTGGTCTGGGGCTGACCACCGGGATTGGGCCTGCCGGATCCTTCCAGTCGGCTGATGGCGCGCACGTTCATGTCGTGCTCGCACTGAATCTGGCACGACAGCCTGACGCCGCTCAGTCCACGCGCCTTCAGTCGTTCCTGCTCCGCCACGGTCATCTTTGCCGGTTCGCCGTCGATGAACTCCACCCGGCAGGTGGTGCAGCGCGCGTTGCCGCCGCAGGCGTGCAGGATATCCACCTTGGCATCCTGTTCGATGGCGAGGACGAGCCGCTTGCCGGCCGCCACCTCAAACGCTCCGTATCCTTCAACCGTCAATGTGGGCATCTCATCATTGTACAGGGCGCAGACCGCCGGCGCCGTGGTCAACTGGCGGGCGCGCCGCGTATTCTCCGGCCACTCCGCCGGCCGACGACCTGACGCGGCGATGGTGCCGCCGCCGCGCGATGGCCGCCGGCTGCGCACCTGGGCGCCCGCTGCGTGGGACAATGACCGGCGGCCCGTCGGCCACAATCCCTGACGCCCATGATGAACTCCTACTCCCGGCTGCTCCACGTCCTTGGCCTCCTGACGCTGGCCGTCCCCTCGTTGGCGCAGACCGCGGCGACACCGCCCGCCGCGGTCGCCTCACCGGCAACGGCGGCGCAATTCAACAGCCCCTCGCTAGCCGCGCTCGAATGGCGCAATATCGGCCCGTTCCGCGGTGGCCGCGCCGTGGCCGTGACCGGCGTGCCGCAGCAACCGCGCACCTTCTACTTCGGCAGCGTCGGCGGGGGCGTGTGGAAGTCGACCGACGGCGGCGGGACGTGGGCCAACATCACCGACGGCCAACTCAATACGGCCTCGGTGGGTGCGATCGCCGTTGCGCCGTCCGACCCGAACGTCGTCTACGTGGGCATGGGCGAGCACGCGATCCGTGGCGTGATGACCTCGCATGGCGACGGCGTCTACAAGTCCACCGACGCCGGCCGCACCTGGACGCACATCGGACTCGACAAGACCCGCCACATCTCGCGCATCCGCATCCACCCGGCGGATCCAGACACGCTGCTCGTCGCCGCGCAGGGCGCCGCCTACGGCCCGACCAAGGATCGCGGCATCTACCGCTCGACCGACGGCGGGAAGACCTGGACGCAGGTGCTGTTCGTGAACGAGACCACCGGGCCCTCGGAGCTGGCGATGGATCCGACCAACCCGCGCATCCTCTATGCGGCGATGTGGGATCACCTGCGCGAGCCGTGGCAGGTACGCAGCGGCGGCCCCGGCAGCGGTATCCACAAGTCCACCGACGGCGGCACGACGTGGCACAAGGCGACGACGGGACTGCCGGCGGTGGTCGGCAAGATCGGCATCGATGTGTCGGCCAATCCCGATCGTCTCTACGCGATCGTCGAAGCCGACCCCAAGGGCGGCCTCTACCGGTCGGACGACGGGGCCAAGACGTGGACGCTCGTCAACGAGGCGTGGACCTTGCACGCGCGCGCCTGGTACTACATGAAGGTCGCCGCCGATCCGAAGAACCCCGACGTGGTATGGGTGCTGAACGCCGCCGTCAGCAAGTCGACCGACGGCGGCAAGAGCATCACCACCGTGCGCACGCCGCACGGCGACAACCACAGCCTGTGGTTCAACCCGACCGATCCCGAGATCCTCATCGAGGGGAACGACGGCGGCGCCAACGTGTCCTTCAACGGCGGCCTCACCTGGTCGACCCAGGCCAACCAGCCCACGGCGCAGTTCTACCGCGTGAACGTCGACGACCAGTTCCCCTACAACGTCTACGGCGGGCAGCAGGACAACACCTCGGTCAAGATCGCCAGCGCGGCGCCCGGCGGCATCACCGAGCGCGACTGGTACGACGTCGGCGGGTGCGAAAGCGCCGTGCCGGCCTTCGATCCGAAGAATCCCCGCTACGTCTACGCCGGCTGCTACATGGGGATCATCAGCGAATTCGACGACACGCTGAAGACCCAGCGCGACATCATGGCGTGGCCGCAGATGCCGGCCGCCGTGCCACCGCGTGAGCAAAAATACCGCTTCAACTGGAGCGCGCCGATTGTCGTGTCGCGCTTCAATCCGTCGGTTATCTACCACGGCGCCAACGTGCTGCTCCGGTCGGACAACCGCGGCAAGACGTGGCGGGAAGCCAGCCCCGATCTGACGCGCAATGACGTCACCAAGCAGGGCCCCGGCGGCGCACCCATCACCAACGAAGGCGCCGGCGGCGAGACCTACGGCGTCATCGACGACATCGCCGAGTCGCCGCACGACGCCAACACGATCTGGGTGGGCACCGACGACGGCTACGTGCAACTGACGCGCGACGGCGGCAAGACGTGGGCGAACGTCTCCCCGCCTGACGTCGGCGAGGCGATGGTCAACGCCATCGAGGTGTCGCCGCACGCGCCGGCCACGGCCTACGTCACCATCTCGAAGTACAAGTTCAACGACTTCACGCCGCTCGTGTTCAAGACCACCGACTTCGGCCGCACCTGGAGCCGGATCGCGGACGGCATCGCGCCCGACGCCTGGGCGCGCGTCGTGCGCGAGGATCCGGTGCGCAAGGATCTGCTCTACCTCGGCACCGAGACCGGCTTCTACGTCTCGTTCACGGGCGGCCAGCGCTGGACGAAGCTGCAGCTCAACCTGCCGGTCACGCCGATCACCGATCTGCGCGTTCACCAGAACGACCTGGTGGCCTCAACCGGCGGACGGGCCTTCTGGATTCTCGACGATCTCTCGGTCCTGCAGCAGTGGACCGACGCCACGGCGACCTCCGATGTGCGACTCTTCACGCCGCGGGTCGCCTACCGCACGCAGGCCTTTGGCGGGTTCGGCGGCGGGAACCCGCGGGCGGGCAAGAGCGCTCCCGACGGCGCGCCGCTCGACTTCTGGCTGGCGAAGGTGCCCGAGGGCGACGTGTCAGTCGAGATCCTGCGAGACGGCGCGATCGTACGCCGCTACACCACTAAGAAGCCCGAACCCGACGCGCCCGTCTCGCTCGACGCGCCGCCGGGCGCGCTGACCGTGAAGGCCGGGCTCAACCGGCTGGTCTGGAACCTCCGGCACGATCAGGCCGTACCCGTCGCGGGCCTCTACGTCTTCGGCACGCTGCAGGGCCGGCGCGTGTTGCCCGGCGACTACCAGGTGCGCCTCACGGGCGGCGGACGCACGCTCACGGCCCCACTCACCGTGCGGATGGATCCGCGCGTGACGACGCCGCTCTCGGACCTGCAGGCGCAGGAGGATCTCGCCGTCCGTGCCGACGAGCAGTTGAACGCCGTGCACCGCACCGTGATTCGCCTCCGCGACATCCGCTCGCAGGTGGACGAAGTGATCAAGCGCACGAAGGGCACAGCGAGCGGCGAGGCCATCGCGAAGGCCGGCGCGGCGTTCGTCGAGAAGCTGAACACGCTCGAGGATGCGCTGGTGCAGAAGCGCGTGGTCGACGGCCAGACCGTCATCAACTTCCCGCAGCGCCTGAACCAGTACTACATCTACCTGCGCAGCGCCATCGACGCCAGCGACAGCGGCACGACCGACGGGCAGCAGGCGCGGCTGGCCGCACTCGGCGAAGACTGGGCGCGCCAGCAGCGCACGGCGGGCACGCTTTTCGGCGACGAGCTGGCCGCCTTCAACCGGCTGGTGCGCGACAGGAACGTGCCGGCGGTGGTGGCCAAGTAGCGCGGCTCGCGGCCGCCCGGGCCGGCACCGTCGCGACGGCGTCTACGGCGCGATGAGCACATACCCCTGCTGCTGCAGGGCGATGATCGTGGTGAGCGCCCACAGGTCGCGCTGCACCTCTGGCATGATGTCCACGGCGTCGATCTTGCGGCCGAGCGTCGCCTGGCCGCACACGCGGAGGTCGACACCAGCCTTGGCAAGCGCCTGGATCATGCCGAGATTCGGGTTGGGCTGCCCGTCGTGCCGTTTCTTGTAGGCGTCGCCGGTCATGATGTAGTCGGTGGCCCCCTGATGGAAGACCACGGCCACTTTGCGGTTGGCGGCCGGCACGCCGGTCTTGGCGAGCGTGTTGACGTAGCGCGCCACCGCCTGCAGCATCGGATGCACCTCGGTGGGCTTGGCCTCGGTGGCCATGTCGAACACCACCTTGTGCACGATCCCAGGGTTCGGCATCTCCTTCGCGCCAGCGACGTCGCGGGCCGCCTCGACGCCGGGGACGGGCAGCGTCTGGGCGTGGGCCAGCGCCGCAGTCGACACCAATGCAAGGCCAGCGAACAGGGCACACAAGGTTTTCGTCATCGTCGTTCTCCTGAGGATCGTGGTAACTCGTTTACTTGGACTTCTTGAGCGCCCGGTAGTGCGCTTCGATGGGCTGGAACGGGCCGACGCGATGCTGCTCGAGCGGGAACTCGTCGGCAAACGGTCCGTACGGGTTGTCGATCGGCTTGGCGGTCTTGTCGGGATAGTCGTGCTCGAGATCCGGCATCTCGGGGCGTGGCTGCGTGTTGATGAAAGCCGCGACGTCGAACGCCTCGTCGTCGGTGAGCGTCGGCTCGCCGAGCGGCATGCGCGCTTTGATGAACCGCGCGGCGGTCAGCACGCGATGCATGCCGGCGCCGTCGTTGAACGAATCGGGACCCCACAGCGGCGGGAACAGATAGCCGTTCGCCGGTTCGCCGGTCGCCAGCAGGCCGAGACCATCGTTGCCGTGGCAGACCGTGCAGCGGGCATCGTAGACCCGGTGCCCTCGCTCGACGCTGGCCGCCCGCGACGGCGTCTTGAACGGCGGCGGCTCGTCGGCCTTCTTGAGCGACGCGCCCATCGCCTCGTAGCGTGACCCGAGCGAGCGCAGGTAGGCCGCGATGGCGACCATCTCCGGGCTATCGAGCGGCAACGGCTTCCCGTTCATGCTGCGCTGCATGCATTCGTTGATGCGGTCCTCGACGTCGGTCATGATGCCGGCGCGGCCGGAAAAACGCGGATAGTGCTCCGCCGTCTGCAAGAGCGCCAGCGTGCCCGGATCGGTGCCGGTCGCCAGGTGGCAGGACGCACAGTTGAGGCGGCCGCCCGAGTAGCGGCGGGCCGGGTCCGGGTGGTCGGGGCCGAGCAGCTCGACGGTCTCGGCGACGAGGCGCCGTCCGTACTCCTCGGTGGCGTGCTCAGGCACGTCGGTGACGGGACGCGGAGGCCGCGGCCGCTCGGCCCCGGAGTTGGCCGGCGCCGTGGGCGAGGCCGCATCCGACGAGCCGCCGGGCTCGACAGCCGACGAGCGCAGGCCGACGATGATCGCGACCACGCCGGCCAGCAGGGCCACGGCAACGACGCCGGCGAGGCCCGGCAGGCCACGGGTATCGTTGGGGCTCATCGCTTCCTCGGTTCCTCGCCGTCGCCCGACGGCCGCGCACCACCATCGTAGCCACGAACTGCCTCGAGGAAACGGTGCTTTGGCCGCTCGATCCGGGCCCGCAGAGCGGGCGAAGCCGCCCACGCCGCCACGAATATCGTTGTGAAGACGACCGACGCCCACACGATCAGGTCGGCGATCATCGCGCCTCCGTGGCGGTCCTTGCCTGATGATACAGGCTGCGGACGTAGTGGACGACTGCCAGCCGTTCGGCGTCGGTCAGCCGCGTCGTCCACGGCGCCATCGGCGAACCGTGCACGCCCTCGCGCAGCACGCGGAGCGCTTCAGACAGGCTGAGGCGCTGCGCCATGAAGTCGGCAGGGGCCATGGTCAGCTTCGCGGCGGCCGACCCACGGCCGTCACCGCGTTCGCCGTGGCACTGCGCGCAATTGGCGGTGTAGACCCGCTCGCCGATCGGCACGAGATGCTCCGGCACGGCCGGCTCGGGCCTGACGGCCGAGAGCGCCTGCACGGCGGCGGCCAGGGCCGCGCGATCCGCCTCGGCGTAGTCGCGCCACGCCGGCATGGCGCTGCCCGCCACGCCGTGCCACAGCACGGCCGAGAGGCGGGCCGTCGAGTACTCGTGTTCGGCCAGCTTCGCCGGCGCCGGCTCGAGACCACGCGCACCAGGACCATCGCCGGCGCCGGTCACGCCGTGGCAGGTGGCGCAGTGACGCCCGTAGAGCGCCTGGCCGCGTGCCGTGTCTGGATCGGCCGGCAAGGCGGGAGGGGCGTCGGCGGTGCGGATTGCCCGGGCCGGGTGGGCGTTGAGGGCGGCGGCGAAAGCCATCTGTGCCATCTCGTCATCCGGGCAGTCGCAGCCGGCCCGAGCGTGGGCTTCGCCTTCCGGACCGGCGAGCTCGCGCGCACGACCGAGGGAATCGAGGTAGGCGACCAGGTCGCGCGCCTCCTGCCGCGGCCGGTCCGGCGCTCCATCGAAGAAGCGAGGAAATCCGGGCATCACCGACGCCGGCACAATCGCCCTCGGGGCGAAGAGGTGGGCGTACTGCCAATCGAGACTGCGTGCGCCGCCAACGCGGCTCAGGTCGGGACCGATCCGCCTCGTGCCCCACAGGTGCGGCGTGTCGCGGCGGGTTTCCCAAGCCAGGGTCGGCGCGCCGAAACGCTCCATGTCGGCGGGCAGGTAGCGGATCTGCTGCGTGTGGCAGTAGGCACAGCCTTCACGCGCGTAGATGGCACGGCCGCGCCGCTCGCTGGTCGTCGGCTCGAGCGGATGCTCGGGCGCCATGGCGGCCGTCTGCGCATCGAGGACCCGCGCCGGCCACACGCCCAGCAGCGCCACCGACAGTGCGAAGAACGCGACGCCCGCCACGCTGGCGACGAGATACGACATGCGGAGAGCGCGGCCGGTGTCGGTCACGGCGCCTCCGTCACGGGCGTGAGGCGCGGCGCCACGACGCCGTGAGCATCAGCGGCCGGCTGTGGGCGCACCGCCATGCCGGCGCCGCGCGGCCCGGTCGTGAGTCCAGCGAGCAAGGCGATGAAGCCCGCCGCGAGGATGGTGCCGATGTGGGCGCGCGCCACCCAATAGACACGGGATGCCGTCACCGAGTCGATCCACGGCGCCCCGCTCTTCCACAGGCCGCCCTGCACGAGTCCGGCGACGGTGAGATCCACGACCATGGCGACCAGACCCACCACCAGCAGCCAGTAGGCCCACGAAATCGCCCGCGCGTTGTAGCGCGCCTCGGGCATCCGTTGCCAGACGTGCACCAGGCCGCCGGCGGCCGCGAAACTCGCAAAGCCCAGCATCGCCATGTGCGAGTGTGCCACCACCCAGTCGGTGAAGTGCACGGCCTGGTTGACCGCCATCTGCGCCTGTGCCGACCCCTGCAGACTGACGATCAGGTAGAACAACGTGCCCGTGCCTATGAACCGCAGCGCCGGATCGCGCGGCAGCACGCCCGCCCCCCGCATCGAGAGGAAGAGGTTGGCGACGACGATGACGACATCCACGCCGAGCAGCGTCGAGGTCGCGATCGCGGCCAGCTGCGCCGCCATCGGGATGACCGAGTAGACGTAGTGATGCGTGCCGTTCAGGGGATAGAGGAAGAAGAGCAGCCAGAAACCGAGCATCGACAGGAAGTGGCTGAAGATCGGCCGGCCGGTCGACGCCGGAATCACGAAGTAGATGATGGCCAACGCCAGCGGCGTCACGAACAAGCCCACGGCGTCGTGGATCCACAGGCCGCTGATGGCCGCGCCCGCCGCGCCGGGCAGGAACTCCGGCACCAGGTTCCCCATCGGGTACGACAGCAACGTGAAGACGAGCCCGCCGATGATGTACCAGCTCGACACGTAGAGCGACTCGACACCGCGGCGGAAGAAACCGGGCAGGAACTGCACGGCGGCCAGCACCAGCGCCACGACGACCACGACATCGACGACGAGCGGGAACTCCGCCCACTCCAGCGGCTGACTGACGCCGGCGAGCACGAGCGTCCAGCCCGGCAGCATCACGGCGAAGTTCCACAGCGCGAACAACCAGACGCCGAGGCGCACGCTCGTGACCGGACGGCCGGTGAGAATGGGCACGGCGTGGTAGAGAAACGCCAGGAACGCGTTGGCCAGCCAGCCGAGCATGATGCCCTGCGTGTGGGCGTAGCGGATGCGCCCCCAGCCGAGCCAGGCGACATCGCGCCCGAGATCGGGCGCGATGAGCTGCCAGGCGGCGACGAGGCCGAAGGCGACCGAGAGCAGCAGCGTGACGAGAGCCGCCAGGCCGTGCGCGCGGACGAGACCGGTGTGGACGAGCGTGTCGGACGAACGCGCGGACAGCGGCGTGATCCTACTTGTTGATCGGGATCATGATGTGCGCGCCCGGCGTGCCGGGCAGCATCAGCCACGGGAGACCGTGCAGCTCCAGGGCCTCGTCGCGCTGGCTGGCCGTCGAGACGCCGATCGACTCGGGCGTGGCGCCCGGCACCGACAGCACCCACAACAACTGGATGCGATCGGGCTTGCTGTACATCCGGTAGGACATGGTGCCGAAAGACGTCGGGGTGATGGTGCCGGCCTTGGTGGCCTCGGCCATCGCCGCCTGGATCTCCTGATCGGTCTTCTTCTCGGCGCGCAGCTTGGCCGACAGATCCCGGCGCGCGGCGCCCGCCTTGTTGTAGCACCAGGTGAAGTCGTCGGCCCCGCGTGGCATGCACTCGATCTGGTTCGTGCCCTGGCGCAGCACCTTGCGGGCGCCGTGCTCATCGTAGGTGTAGACGGTGGCTCCGGCGCGCAAGTCCTGCGGCAGCGGCAGCGTGGCCTGCTCGACCGGATCGGCGGCGACGTCACTGATGGTCGACTTCGCGGGCTTGGGGTTGATGGGGATCATGATGTGCGCGCCTGGCGTGCCGGGCAGCATCATCCACGGCAGGCCGCGCCCCTCGAGGGCGGCGCTGCGCTGGCTGTCGGTCGACACGCCGACCGATTCCGGCGTCGCATTCGGCAGCGACATCACCCACAGGTTCTGGATGCGATCGCGCTTGTCGTACAGGCGGTACGACATCACGCCCTGCGGCGTCGCCGGGATGGTGCCGGCCTTGATGGCGGCGGCCACGGCCTGGCTGACCTCGTCGTCGCTCTTCTTCTCGGCCTTCAGCTTCTTCTCGAGGTCGCGCCGCGGTCCGAACAGCTTGTGGTAGCAGCGGACGAAGCCGTCGGCCGGATCGCGAGGCTGGCACTCGATGAAGTTCGAGCCCTGGCGCACCACGCGGCGCGCCCCGGTGGCCGGGTCGTAGGCGACGACCGTGGCATCTGCACGCAGAGCCTCCGGCAGTACCTGAACAGCCTCGGCGATGAGGGCGGAATCCCCGGCAGGCTGCGCCGCCAGCGGCCCGGCTGACATGACAACGGCGACGGCGACGGGCGCTGAGAATCTGAGTATCGCGTGCATGATGACTGCTCCTATCCGACGTACAACAAGGTGAAGCCGTATTCCTGGGCGTGCGTGACGCCGACCACGCCGGCTGAGACGAGCCGTGCGCTGGGGATGAGGTTCGACGAGATCTCCTTCAGGACGGCGTCGGCATCGCCGCCCTGGCCGGCGATCCGTCCCGCGATCCCGCGGCTGGCCGAACCGCAGACCATGAACTGTACCCCGCGTTTGGCGAGGCCGGAGAGCTGCCTCCGCTCGCCGGAATCGTAGGGATTGGTGAGGGGTGGCGGCGTGGCCTTCGAGTCGAGCACCTTGCCGTACTTCGCCCACATGTCGTTCGAGAAGCCGTAGGCCGTGGCCGAATGCCTGATCACCATGATGAGGGCCAACTCCGACTCCTCGACGCCGTAGCCCGCCTTGTTGCCGTTGAACAGGTTGCCGGCGAAGCGAATGCCGTCGGGCATGCCGGCGGGCGTAACCACGTCGAGCACGACGCGGTGCTTGCCAGGCATGGCCGGCATCCAGGCATCCAGTTCGTGACGCGCCGGCACGAAGGGTGACGGCGCGCCCTGCGCCCGGGCGCCCTGCGACCCGAACGTCACCGTGGTGGCGGCGATGCCGAGTCCGGTAATCAGCGCGCGGCGATCCTGCTTTTGCGACGACATGCGAGAGTCTCCCGTGTTCCGGCCACTGGGCGGCCGCCCGTGAGCGCACGGCCGGCAGCGGCACCGTGCAGGAATTGTAGCCGCGTCGCCCCTCTGGCGTCGCCCAAGGAACAGAACCTGCCTGTCCGGCCTCTGCCGACCGGCCCCGCCGGTGGTGTCTCAAAGGAGACACTATCGCCCCGGGCGCCCATGATAGAGTCAGCCTAGTTTGCAGCGCCCACGCCCGGAGTTTGCTTCCCCAGCCGTTCTCAAGGTCGCCCTCGACAGGCGCGCGCGCTCGTTCGTGGGTGCGCAAGCCACGGTGGATAGTCCGGTGATGTATGCCAAGGCTGCCGCCCTCATCGGCACGGCCGTCTGGGCCTACGTGGTGCTGGTCTTCCAGGCGTCGACGACTGGCGGCGTCATTGCCTCCGCAGTGGTGCTGGCGCTCGCCCTGGTCGGCATCGGCTTCAACGTCCAGCACGACGGCAACCACGGCACGTTTTCGCGGCACCCGCTGGTGAACCGCCTGGCCGGCTTCACCCTCGACCTGATGGGGGCCAGCTCGTATTTCTGGAAAGACAAGCACAACCACAACCACCACGTGTACACGAACATCCCGCACGAGGACGCCGATATCAACCTCGGACCGATGGCGCGGCTGAGCGTGGACCATCAGTGGTTCTGGTGGCACCGTTACCAGCACATCTACTTGTGGCTGCTCTACACGTGCGTGCACCTGCGCTACCTTTACAGCGACCTGCAACGGCTGTTCCTCGGCAAGAACGACGGCCTGACCGCCGGCTATCCGCGCGGCGCCGATATGTGGTGGCTGGTCGGCGGCAAAGTGTTCTTCTTGACCGTGGCATTCGCGATTCCCCTGACACGTCACAGCATCGGCGCCGTCGCCGGCTGCTACCTGCTCGTCTCGATGATCATGGGCCTCATCTTCAGCGTCGTGTTCCAGCTGGCGCACTCGGTGGATAACGTCGAGCACCCCGCGCACGGGGAGACGCGACCCGAGTGGGTTGTCCATCAAATCGCCACGACCGCGAATTTTGCCACCCGGAGCCGCCTGGCCGGGCTGCTCCTCGGCGGCCTGAATTACCAGCGCGAGCATCATCTGTTCCCGCGCGTTCCGCACGTGCATTACCCGGCACTGGCGCGCATGGTGAAGGACGTGTGCGCCGAGCACGGCGTCCCCTGCCGCGAGAACATCACCCTGATGGACGCGCTGCGCTCCCACTACCGCTTCGTTCACAGCATGGGGCAGGAGCCGGCCACCGTCGAGGCGCCGGCCGCCGCGCCCGCACTGTAACGCCCGTCGCGCCTGGACCGCGACGCCCGGCGCGTTCCGCGTACACTGGCGGACACGTGTCCGCCGCGCCCCACTCGGATCGTCTGTCGCACGTCCTCGTCATCGCCGCCACCCGGCAGGAACTCGCACCGACCGAGGGCTGGCGAACGCTCTGCTGCGGCGTCGGCCCGGTGGAGGCGGCCGCCACCTGCGCGGCGACACTGGCCGGCAACCGGCCGGACCTCATCGTGCACGTGGGCATCGCCGGAGCGCGACGGGCCTCGGGTCTCGTGACCCCGGCCGTCGTCGTTGGCACCGGGGCGGTGTACACCGACCTTGGCGTGCCAGACACCCTCGCCCCGTCGCGCCTCGCGGTTGCAGGCGACCTCGTGGAGGCCGCCTGCCGCGCCCTCCCCGAGGCCAGCCGCCGCGTCATCGGCACGAGTGGCCGCGTCGGTCACACGACCGGCTGCGAGGTAGAAGCGATGGAGGGCTTCGCGGTGCTGCGCGCGGCGATGCTCGCGGGCATCCCCGCGATCGAGGTGCGGGTCGTCTCGAACACGATCGAAGACACCGACCGGACGCTGTGGCATTTCGACGCGGCGTTTGCGGCCGTGAAGGCCCTGACGCCGCGGCTCGTCCGGGAGATCGCCGCATGCGTGCGCTGAGCTTCGGCTTCTCGCCCTGCCCCAACGACACGTTTGCTTTCCACGCGCTGGTTCATGGGCTCGTGGACGCGCCGTTCACGGTGCGGGCGGTACTGCTCGACATTGAAGAGTTGAACCGTCGCGCCCACCACGGCGCCTTCGAACTCACGAAGCTGAGCGTCGGCGCCTTCGCGGCCGTCGGCGACCGCTACCGCCTGCTGCGCAGCGGTGCGGCCCTCGGACACGGCGTCGGGCCGCTGGTGGTGGCGCGCCGTCCGGCCAGCCTGGCCGACGCCGTCGGCGGGCGAATCGCCATCCCCGGGCGTGAGACGACCGCCTTCCGCCTGCTGCGCCTGGCAGCCCCCGCCCTCGGCGAGGTCGTGGAGTTTCGCTACGACCAGATCCTCGGCGCAGTCGAATCCGGCGCCGTGGATGCCGGCCTCATCATCCACGAGAGCCGCTTTACCTACGCCGATCACGGACTGGTGCGCATTGCCGACCTCGGCGACTGGTGGCAGCGGGAAACGGCGTTGCCGGTGCCGCTGGCCGGCATCTGCGCCCGCGCGGATCTCGGTCCGGCCATCCTGGACGCCGCTGAAGCGGCAATCCGGGCCTCGGTCGCTCATGCATTCGCGCATCCCGAGGCCAGCCGGGCCTACGTGCGCGCCAATTCGCAAGAGATGTCGGACGCGGTCTGCGAGGCGCACATCAAGCTGTACGTGAACGCGCTCAGCCTCGACATCGGTGACGAGGGTCTGCTGGCGATGAGCCGGCTGGCCGGCACGACCCTGTCGCGCTGACGCCGGGGCAGGAGCCGCCAGACGCGATCGGTATCGTGTCCGGAGCTATGCGGCGACGGCGTTGCGGCCGGCGGCCTTCGCGCGATAGAGCGCGCGGTCGGCGGCATCGACCAGCGTGGAGTGCAGGCTTTCGGGCGCGACGACCGCCGCTACGCCGACGCTGACGGTGACCCGCCCGAGGTCACAGCCCGGATGCGGCAACGCCAGGGCCTCGACCGCGTGGCGGATCTCCTCGGCCAGGGCATCGACATGCTCACGGCGGCCGCCGGGCAGCAGCACGACGAACTCTTCGCCCCCGTAACGGGCCGCCACGTCGCCAGCCCGTCGTGCACACGCTTTGATGACGTCGGCGACGGCGCGCAGCGCGCGGTCGCCCGCGACATGGCCCAGAGTGTCGTTGAGCGACTTGAAGTGGTCGAGGTCGACCATCACGAGCGCGATGGGGCTATGTGTGCGGTGTGCCCGGGCCCATTCCTGAGCCATCGCGTCCTCGAAGTGGCGCCGGTTGTAGAGGGCGGTCAGTTCGTCGCTCCAGGCGAGTTCCGAGAGACGGCGGTTCGCTTCCTGAAGGGCCGCGGTCTTCTCGCGCACCGCACGCTCGAGCTCATGCGACCGCCGGCGCAGGCGAAGCGTCCGCAGCTGGCTGACGAGCAGCAGCAGGCCCACCCCGCCGGCAATCTCGAGCGCGTAGACGAGCGGCGTCCGGTACCACGGCGGGCGAACCGTGAACAGCCACTGGCTTTCGGCCTTGCCGGCGTCGGCGCCCGACCGCATGTGCAGGCGGTAGGTGCCCTCGGCCAGCGAGGTGTACTCGGCCGCGACGCCACGGCGGGCTGGACTCCAGTCCGCATCGAGGGGCTCGAGCTTGAAGGCCGTCACCGCGTCCGGCGCGAAGGTGTTCGGCGTGAACTCGAGCCGCAGCCGCTCGAAGCCGAAGGCCAGTTCGAGCGGCCGGCCATCGGCTTGCACCCGGGCCACCGGCGCGCCGTTCACGAACACGCGTTCGAGCGTGGGCAATGGCCGCCGCGCCGGCGCGGCAGCGCGCGGGCCGGCAAACCGCCACAATCCGACGTTGCTCCCGAGCCACACGACGCCGTCGTCATCGACCTCGATCGCCTGCACGCTGACGCTGCGGTCGAGCATCGCGTCCATGGCCGTCGTGCCGGGTTCGAGGCGCTCGACGCCGCGGCCGCTCGCCCACAGCGCGCCGCGTCGGTCGTAGGCGAATCGTACCATGTGCTCCGGCAGCACCGCGCCCTGCAGGTTCACGGGCGTGATCGTGTCGCTCGTCTCGTCGACGAGCGACAGGGTGTCGCTCTCGGAGTTGAGCACGTGCAGCGAACCGTTCACGTCCAACAAGTGTGCCTCTCCCAGCACCAGCGTCCGGACGGCGGCCTTCGGATCATCGAGGCTGAGTCGCACGACGCCGTCAAAGGTCGTGCCAACAAAGGCGATGCCGCCCGGGCGCGTGACGATCGTACGGACGTATCGCGGGGCGCCGGCGACGTCGCTGGCAAAGCGCCATCCGCTGCCCTGCCGCACGAGCAGTGACAGCCCGGTCCGCGACCCGACCAGCATCGTGTCTGGCCGGTCGACGCGCGGCGCCAGCGCGTAGGCGGAGAGACGGGCGGTGCCGGGCACGAGGCGCGCGCCGGTCGGCCGGCTCTCGTAGACGCCGGCGGCGGTGGCGACGAGCAGGTGGTCGCCAGCGTCGTAGGCGTCCCACGCCCGGGCCGTCACGCCTGGCAGCGGGACGACCTTTCGGGATCCACGGGTGGTGGTGTCGAGAACGAACAGGCCGGAGGTCGTGAGCACGTGCAGAAGGCCCCGATGTCGCGCCACGCCGTTGACCGTGCCTTCGAGACCGAGGCGGGAGTCGATGAGGGTGAGCGGCGCGCCGAAGTCGATGCGCGCGAGCTGAGCCGGACCGGCGACCCAGACGCCTCCCTCCGCGTCCTCAGCGAAGCTCTCGATGTGTCCCGACGGCAACCCTTCGCCGCGACCCATCGTGCGGTCGAGTGCCAAGTCGGGCGTCAGCAGCACCAGGCCGGCCACGTCGCTGCTGAGGGCGAGCGCGCCGTTCCCCAGCACGCGTGCGTCGGTGATGCCACGCCTGAGCAGGCCACCGGCCCCGTTTGCGGCGGGCTTCAACTGGCCGTCGCGCACGCAGAAGATGCCGCGCGAGTCGAGACCGACGACGAGACCGACCTGGGGATGGTCGGCGACGAAGGTCACCAAGCCCTCGGAGGGATCGTGCGCCGTCAGAATGTCGGCCACCGGCGCAGCCGCTGGCGTGAAGGCGCGGACGGCGCCCTGCGATACCACGTACAGCACGTCGCGGCTCGCGAACCCACGCCGGCGGGGATCCGAACGCCAGCGTTCTACGACCTGCACGTCGGCACCAGCGATGCGCACGAGCGCGCGGTCGGTCACCGCGAAGAAGGTCTCGCCGAAGGCGTGAACCGATCGCACATCGCCGATCATCCGGTCGGATTCGGGCAGCCGATCGAGCAACGATATGAAGTGACGTTGACCATCGGCCCGTGCGCTGAGTTCAACCAGCGTGTCGGGTCCACCGGCCACCACGCGTCCGCCGGCGCCGGCGTGGACTGCGTAAAGAGCACGGGGCGAGGCCACGGTCTCCCAGTGGGCCCCGTCGTGAATGGCCAGGCCCGTCAGCGTGCCGACGTAGAGCCGGCGGCCGGAAACAGAGACAGCGAAGAGCTGGGGCGCGCCCAGATGGCCTGGCGCCACCACCGTCACCGTCGGCAGACCGCGCTCGGCCGGACGGGGATCCGGCTGGGCGTCATCCGCTGCAGCCACCGCCGGCAAGAGAGCCAGCAGGCCCACTGTCACGAAACGGCCCAGACTGTGCCATTTCCGGTGACCGGTATTGTCGCTCGCTCGACGCGGCGACCGGTGGGAGGCTCGGAACTGCACGCCAGGGCACACGACGAGCAGGCCGCGCAAGACGGCTGGTGGGGGCTTCATCCGATTTCGTGATCGGCGGTGCAACCTCCGGGCCACGCTGCGGCGCCGCCGTCGCCCCGGGGAATTCCCCGGGGCTTTTCTCCACCGCGGTGGAGACCGCTCGCCCGTCGACGCCGAAATCACCGCCTCCCCGCACGGAAGGATCGTGGCGTGGGCCTTGCTCTGGATGGCGCGAGAGGCGACTCCGCGACGCCGGGACCGAGGAGGTGCGATGAACTGGTTCGACTTCGTGATCGTGTTGGCCGTCTGGACGGTGCTGCAGGTGTGGCTGCTACCTCGTCTCGGCGTGTCGACTTGAGCCGTGCCCGACGCGCGCCGGTCGGCGCGCCCGCCCGTGGATGCAGACTCACCTCCCGCCCAGAACGGATCCACGACCCATGGACCGGCGTGACGCCCTTCGTCTCCTGAGCGTGCCGGCTTTCGCGCCGGCACTTGGCGTCTTCGATTTCGGCCCGGCACGCGCCTCGGCAGTCGCGCAGACTCCCAGCCGGCCGCCAGACGTTGAACTCACGCTGGTGGCGGCAGCGGCGGAAGTCGCTCTCCTGCCGGGTGACCCGACGCGCGTGTGGCGATACACCGCGACCGTCGTGCGCGGACCAGCCTCCACGGTGCAGACACTCCCCGGCTCCTACCTCGGCCCCGTGCTGCGCTTCCGGCGCGGCCAGCAGGTCCGCGTGCGCTTCGAGAATCGACTGACCGAGCCGTCAATCGTGCACTGGCACGGGCTGGATGTCCCGGAATCCGCCGATGGCCATCCGCGTCTGGCGATCGCCGGCGGCCGCGAGTACGTCTACGACTTCGAGGTCATCAATCGCGCGGGCACCTACTGGTATCACCCGCACCCCCACATGCGCACCGGCGCCCAGGCGTACCACGGCCTCTCCGGCGTCATCATCGTCAGCGATCCCGAGGACGACGGCCTCGAGCTGCCGGCCGGTGACGCGGAACTCGTGCTGGTGTTGCAGGACCGTCGATTCGACGCGAACAATCAGTTGGTGTACGCGGCCGGCGCCGACACCGGGCGCGGCGGTGGCATGGGCAGGATGGGGAGGGGTGGCGGCAGGGGCATGGGCGGCGGCATGGGCCAGATGATGGAGACGATGAACGGCTGGCTCGGCGATCGGCTGTTCGTGAGCGGCACTCATCAACCCAGGCGCACGATCGAGCGCCGGCCCTATCGTGTGCGCCTGCTGAACGGATCCAACGCTCGCATCTACAACCTCGCGTGGAGCGACGGCCGCCCGTTCACGGTCCTCGGCGGCGACGGCGGCCTGCTCGAACACGTCCGGACGCAGCCCAGACTCACCCTCGCCCCCGGCCAGCGCGCCGACGTGCTGCTCGACTGCTCGACCCAGCGCGCCGGCTCGACGTTCAGCCTGCGGAGCCTGGCCTACCCGGCCGCGGCTGTCGGTCACGTGGGCATGATGGGCGAGACCTCGCCGCTGCCACAGGGCGCCGCCACGGAGCTGATGACCTTCGCCGTCGCGGGCGGCGCAGGGCATCCGATGACCCTGCCCGAGCGGCTGAGCGCTCGGCCCGATGCGTGGCTGGCCCCGAGCGACGCGCCCGTGCGGACGGTGCCGCTCACCTTCATGCGCATGGAGTGGTTGATCGACGGCCGCACCTACGACATCGATGAGGTGGCCGCGAACGAAACCGTGGCACCCGGCTCGACGCACGTCTGGGAATTCCGCAACCAATTGAATCCGATGGGCATGGCCATGGCCCACCCCATCCACGTGCACGGCCGGCAGTTCCGCGTGCTGTCACGGTCGGGCGCGGGCGGCAACGCCCTCACGGCCGGCATCAACGACGCCGGCCCCACCGACACGGTGCTCGTGCTGCCCGGCGAAACCGTGCGTGTGCAGCTCACCTTCTCGCGCTATCCAGGCCTGTTCCTGTATCACTGCCACATCCTCGAGCACGAGGACATGGGGATGATGCGGAACTTCCGGATCACGGCGCCGGCTAGGGGCTGAGCCTCGCCGGCGGTTCCGCCTACTGCGGCGTGCCCGTCCTCACCGTCGGATAGTCGATCCCGAACTGCGCCTTCATCTGATCCATATAGGTCTTGTACTTCGTGCGGTCGAAGTAGAACTTCGTCATCTGCGGCCGGTAGCGATCCATCGTCGCCTTGTTCATCCAGATCGCCGGCTGGTCGGTAGGCCGGAGGAACGGCGTATAGGTGCGCTGCTTGAGCTGCACGTTCTCGAAGTAGTCGTGCGCCGACTGCACCAGCTCTGGGCGCATCACCAGGTCGAGCGCCGTGAGCG
This sequence comes from Acidobacteriota bacterium, assembly GCA_018000455.1. Lineage (GTDB taxonomy): Bacteria > Acidobacteriota > Vicinamibacteria > Vicinamibacterales > UBA2999 > CADEFD01. The sequence continues at coordinate 236,470 of JAGNJW010000004.1, read as the reverse complement.
CGGTCACACGGGCACCCGCATTCACGCCCTTGTGGGCGATGGGAGTCGCCATCGGGATCGCGTTGGCCCAGTTGTGGCCCGGGCCGGCCTGGAAGTTGGCGGGATAACCCAGCACCACCGTGGGCACGGTCCAGGTGATGTCGCCCACGTCGTCGGACGGCCCGCCAAATTTCTCGTCGTCCGGAATGCTCTCGCGCCCGCGCAGCGGCCCGATGGGGCCTGCGGCGAGTCCAATCTCGGGCACCTTCATCACGCGCTGCGTGGCCTTGGCCAGGGCGATGTCGGCCTCGCTCCATTTCGGCAGACCCACGGTCTGGATGTTGGCGTGCATGGTCTCGGCCAGCGTGCGGTTGGTGTGACGCGGCCACGCCGAGCCCAGGAGCCGCGAGGTCCAGGACGTGTTGGTCATCAGCGCGGCGCCCTGCGCCATCTTGTCGCCGATGTCCCACATGTTCCGGATCGAGTCGTAGTCGGTCTCGCGGAAGTAGTACCAGACGCTGGCGTTGCGCGGCACGACGTTCGGCTGGTCGCCGCCGTTGGTGATCACGTAGTGCGTGCGCTGCGAGAGGCGCAAGTGCTCGCGGCGGTAGTTCCAGCCCACGTTCATGAGCTCGACCGCGTCGAGCGCCGAGCGGCCGCGCCACGGCGCCGCGGCGCTGTGTGCCGTCTCGCCCTCGAACATGTACTCGACCGACACGAGGCCGCTGCCGCCGCCGTCGCCCCAACTCGTGCCGAGATTCGCGCCGACGTGGTTGTAGAGCACCACGTCCACGTCCTTGAAGAGGCCGGCGCGCACGTAGTAGGCCTTGGTGCCGAGCAGCTCCTCGGCCACGCCCGGCCAAATCATCAGCGTGCCAGGGAGCTTCTCCCGCTCCATGATGCGCTTCACGGCCAGGGCTGCCACGATGTTGAGGGGCGTGCCGGAATTGTGGCCCTCACCGTGGCCGGGGGCGCCTTCGACCATCGGATCGTGGTAAGCCACGCCCGGCTTCTGGTTGCCCTGCGGAATGCCGTCGATGTCGGAGCCGAACGCGATGACCGGCCGGCCGCTGCCCCACCTCGCCACCCACGCGGTGGGAATGCCGGCGACACCGTCCTCCACGGTGAAGCCGTTTTCGCGCAGCAGTCCGCCGAGATACTTCTGCGTCTCGAACTCCTGGAAGCCGATCTCCCCGAAGCTGAAGACCATGTCGTTCATCTGTTGACCGAGGTCGTACATCGCTGCCGACGAGACGTCGGCGTCGAGCGCGGCCTTGAGGCTTGCGATGCGCGGACCGGCGGGCGCGGCGGCCGGTGCGGGGGTGACGGGCGGCGTGGGCCGCTGCGCCTGCGGCAGCGCCGCAACTCCGAGGGACATCAGGGCAGCGGCGACGAGCGTAGTCCAGGGGGTCGTCATGGGTTCCTCCGCCTCACATCGCCGGCATGGACCGGCGCGAACACGCACCGGATTATGCCCCGAGTGACGGCACGGACCCGCATTTCCCGACAAACCGCGCGCGGCCCGCCGGGCCTCGCACTCCCGGACCGCGGCCGTGTCGACCGCTGGGCCGGGGGATGGAATCGACAATTCACCCGTATCCGACATGCTTGTCACGGAATCGATTCGATGCCGGGCGCGATCGTGTGGGCTCGCCGACGGACGGCAAGCTGCGGCCGCGGATTCACCACACCGGCACACTCCTGCGCTACGATGAGAGCGGGCCACCCCATCGGGCCCGCGACAAGGAACGACACAGTCATGGCAACTCGAAAGACCACGCGCACCCCCTCACCCTCCGCCGACACACCGTCCCCCGCTCCGAGAGCACGCCGTGCCAGCGCACCGCGCAAGAAGGCCCCGGCTGCCGAGGCGCCGGCGGGCCGCAGGGCCGTGGCGCCGACCGAGGCGACCGAGGCGACCGAGGAGGAGATCCGTGTGCGCGCTTACTTTCTGTCGCTCGAGCGGCGCCATCCAGCCGCCGACCCGCGGGCCGATTGGCTGCGCGCCGAGCAGGAACTCGCCGCGGCTCGCGGGGTGACGTCCGGCCTGGCGGCCGGGCAGTCGTAGCCGCTATCGCGATCCACGCTTGAAGCGGAGCCTGAGGGCGTCGCGGTCAAGCCGCGCCCCGTCGAGGCAGACGTCGGCGATCCGCAAATGGAATGGCTGAATTACCACCACCTGTTCTACTTCTGGACGGTCGTGCGCGAAGGCAGCATCTCGAAGGCCGCCGCGCACCTGCGCCTGGCGCAGCCGACCGTGAGCGCACAGGTGCGGCAATTCGAGCGGGCGCTCGGCGAGACGCTGTTCGAGCGGCGGGGCCGGCAGGTAGCCGTGACCGAGGTTGGACGGCTCGTCTTTCGCTATGCGGACGAAATCTTCAGCCTCGGGCGCGAACTGCAAGAGACACTGAAGGGCCGGCCCACGGGCCGCGCGCCCAAGCTGCGCGTCGGCGTCGCCAACGCCGTCCCGAAGCTGATCGTGTACAGGCTACTGCAGCCGGCGGCCGAGGGCGAGACGCCGATGCACATGGTGTGTCACGAAGGCCAACCCGACGAGCTGCTGGTGCAACTCGCCGCGCACACGCTCGATGTCGTAATCAGTGACGTGCCGGCGCCACCGCATTCGCGCGTGAAGGTGTTCTCGCACCTGCTCGGCGAATCGGCGACATCGTTCTTCGCGGCGCCGGCTCTCGCCCGGCGCCTCAAGCGAGGCTTTCCGGCGTCGCTACAGCAGGCACCGATGCTCGTGCCGACGCCCACGACGGCGCTGCGCCGCGCGCTCGAGGAGTGGTTCGAGTCGCTCGGCATCACGCCGGCGATCGCCGGCGAGTTCGAGGATTCGGCCCTGCTCAAGGCGTTCGGCGAGTCGGGACGGGCGGTCTTCGCGGCGCCCTCGGCCATCGCGGCGGAAGTTTGCCGGCACTACCGCGTCGCGGTGGTCGGCGCGACCGATGCGGTGCGAGAGCGGTACTACGCGCTCTCGGCCGAGCGGCGTGTCACGCATCCGGGCGTGGTCGTTCTGTCGGCGGCCGCGCGCGTCGACCTTTTCGCCGTGCACCTGCCGGCACGCGCCGGGCGAACTCAGCGCGCGCCGTCGCGCAGAAAGGCCTCGTAGTCTTCTGGCGTATCGACGTCGGCCAGCACGCCGGGGTCGTCCACGGTGACGTTGACGATCGCCGCCTGCCACCGGGCGAGAACGGCCTTGGCGCCGACGTCGAGCGGCGCCGCGCGCAGATCGTCGAAGGTGATCCGGTCGAAGACGACCGGATGCCCGTGGCGATCGCCGACCACCGGGCGCACGATCGGCGCTCGCGTGGCGCGCCACGTATCGGTCAGTTGAACCACGGTGGATGGCCGCACGCGGGGGCAGTCGACGAGCGTGACGACGATCGCTTCGACACCGGGCGCGTCGACGGCGTCGAGGGCGGCGCGAAGCGACGAGAGCTGGCCGGCGGCCCAGCCCTCGTGCACGAGGAGGCGCACGCCCTCGAGGCCCTCCACGGCCGCGCTGACAGCCTCGGGATGCGCCCCCGCCACGACCATGACCTCCCCCAGGCCGGCCGCTCTCAGAGCGGCCACGGCGGCCGCCGTAAAGGAGGGCCCGGCGGGGTACACGGGCAGTGCGGCCTTGGGTCGACCCATCCGTCGGGACTCGCCCGCAGCGAGCACGATGGCACGCAACATCGCCCGTATCCTCCCACGGCCGGGGCAGGCGGCCGGCCTTGACTTGACCGTGGGCCGTGCCTACACTGCCCGAACCTCCGGGTCAGCGCCACGGCCCGCCAGGAATGGCCGATCGATACGATGATCCGGCTGGTATCGCCGGGCCCCGCGTTGGACAATTACGGGTGACGCGAGCCCGCGTTCAATTCGGAGGGCACGGACATGCAGCAGGGAACAATCGCTCGGCTCTTGATCGACAAGGGCTTTGGATTCATCCGCGACGAGGCCGGGCTGGAGCACTTCTTCCATCGCAGCGCCGTGCGCGGCGCGGTGTTCGAACTGCTGCGCGAGGGACAGCGCGTGGAGTTCATGACCGAAGAGTCGCAGAAGGGCCCACGCGCCGCTGACGTGCGGCTCATCGATAACTGACCGCCGACAAGTCGCACCCATTGCCCGGCCTCCGTCCGCGAGGCCGTGGCAATTCCCTCCCCGCAGAATTTCCCATCAAGACGCGCTCGTCCTCCGACCGGTGCCGCGCGCCCGCGCCGTCATGGCCGAAGCGCCGCCGGTGGCTTCCGAGCGCTGGGACCAGGCGAGCCCGCGAGGCGACGCCGCCGGGCCTGACTCCCAGACGCTTCAACGCCAACCGCCTCGCGGTTGGCGGAAGCGCCTGGGAGTCGAACCCAGCCTGCCCTCAAAGAGCGCAGCGACCGGTTTTGAAGACCGGGAGGGCCACCGGGCCCCGTTCGCTTCCACCAAGGATCATACCGTGGTGCCAGGCGGACGAACGACGCCCGGGTAAGCTACGCGTTCTCGATGAACGCCACCAGGGTCTCGACGTCCCGCAGATCCTCGAGTGCGAGGTCGGGTTCGCAGGCACGCAGTTCGTCCAGACTGTGCCCACCGGTGGCGACGGCGACCACGCGCGCGCCGGCGGCGCGGGCACAGGCGATATCGAAAGGTGTGTCGCCGACCACCACCGCGTGCGCCGGGTCGGCCAGCGCGATCCCACGGGCGGCAGCGTCGGCCACGGCGGCGCGGGCCAGCGCATCGCGCTCCGCGTGGTGGTCGCCGAAGGCGCCCCAGGCGAAACGATCCCACAGGCCGAAGTGCTCGAGCTTGATGCGCGCGCCGGCGGCGTAGTTGCCCGTCAGCAGCGCCAGGTGCGTGCGCTCGAGGCGTTGGAGCCTGGCCAGCACGTCGTGCACGCCGGGCATGATCCCGCGCCGGCCGTGGCCCGCCTCGCCGATCGCCTGGTCGAGAAGCGCCAGGTAACGCGCGCGGAAGCCATTCAGTCGTTGGGGAGTCGCCACGACACCATGCTGCGCGAGCGCCGACTCCACCAGCCAGCGATCGGTGCGGCCGGCCATCGACACCTCGGCAAACGCGTCTGCGACGCCGAACAGCTCCTCGAACGCCCGCGCCATGGCGCGCTGGCCGGCGCCACCTGTCAGCACGAGCGTGCCGTCGATGTCGAAGAGCAGCAGCCGCGCGCTCACTCCCCCGACTCGTGGTGGATGTCGTTGGCCCGCGGGCCACTGGTGGTCCGCTCGGGCGTGAACCCGACGCGCGCACCGGTCCAGAGGCTGGCCAGTCCGCCCGCCCGGATGCCGGCCGCGACGAAGAACCATTCGCCGTGCCGGTCGTCGCGAACGAAGCCGAATCCGTGTGACGGCTCGAGCCGCACGACCTCGCCGTGGATGATCATGCCTGCCATTATCCCAGGCCCAGCCTGGCCAGGAGTCCCGGGCGAGACAACCCGCCACTCTTGGGGTCGAGTACGAGGGCGGTGCCGCCGAGCGCCCTGGTGAACTCCCGGTCGGCGCTGATGGCCAGCAGCGCCGCGCCGCGGGCCGAGACGACCCGAGCCAGATCGCGGGCAAAGCGCTCGACGCCGGCACGCGGCAGGGTCGCCGAGGGATGCTCGGCAACCACCAGCCGCGGCCCGAGGGCCAGCGCCCGCCCCAGGCGCACGCGCTGCACGACGTCGGCATCGGCGTTGCGCACGGGCGTCTCGAGGGCGGCCTCCGGAATGCCGACCTCATCAGCGAGGGCCGCAACGAGCACCCGGACGTCGGCACGAATCGGCTCGATCTGGAGCGTCGTCGGCAGCGCCAGATTCTGCGCCACGGTGCACTGCTCGAGCAGCACGGCACGCTCGGTGACGAGGCCGAGGCCGTCGAGCATCGCCAGCCACTGATCGTAGTCGGCGATGTCGCTGGTCGGCTGGCCGAACAGCCGCACCTCGCCCTCATCCGGGCGCATGGCCGCCGTCATGAGGTTCACGAGCACTTCCGCAGCGAGCGCGTCGAGCCCCTGCAGGGAGACGATGCTGGCCGGCGCGACGCGCAACTCCGCCATCCGGAGCGGCCGGAGCGCCTGGTAGTGCTTGACGACGCCGACGAACTCCACGAGTGCCACGTCGCTCATCGGCGCCTCACCGCATGAGCCGTCTGAAGCGCCTCCCACCGATCGACGGGCAGGGTCACGCCCCCTACGGCGCGCCGACTGGCGCGATCGGACATCGGATCGTCGCCATGGAAATCCGAGCCGCCGCTCACGGCGATACCAAGCCGAGCGGCGGCCTCGAGGTAGCGCGCCTGTTCGTCGGCGGGCTGGTCGGAGTGGAACGCTTCGAGCGCATCGAGACCACCGCGCACCCACTGGTCGAGCCTGTCGTCACGCCGGGTCACGCCGGGATGGGCGAGCGAGGCGAGCCCGCCGGCGGCATGAACGATCGCAAAGACCTCTTCGGGCGACACGCCGGCGCGCGCGACGTAGGCTGGACAACCGACGCCGAGCAGGCGGTCGAACGCGTCCTGCACCGACGCCGCGTGACCGGCATCAACCAGGGCGCGCGCCAGCCCAGGGCGGCCGACTGCGGCGCCCGGGCGCGCGGCCGCATCCTCGAGCAGCGGGGTCACATCGATCGGCGCACCGGCCCTGGCCAGCGCGTGGGCAATGCGCTCGACACGCTCCAGCCGGCGGGCACGTTGTTCGGCGAGGAAGGCCAGCAGGCTGCCATCCGTCTCGTCGCACCAGTAGCCGAGCACGTGGACGTCGGCGGCGTCCGACACGGCCGTGATCTCGATGCCGGCCACGAGCGTCAGGCCGCGTGCCATCGCCGCGGCCCGCGCCTCAGGCAGCGCAGCCACGGTGTCGTGGTCGGTGATCGCGAAGGTGGTGAGGCCCGCCGCGTGCACGCGCGCGACGAGGTCGTCTGGACTGCACCGACCGTCGGAGGCGGTCGTGTGCATGTGCAGATCGATCACGTCGAAGGACGCAGCTTCCGCGCAGGCTTGGGCCGCGCCCGCGCCGACGAGGCCTTCGGACGGGCCGGCTTGCGCCCGCGCGGGCGGGCGATGAGGGCCCGGTATTCTCGGATGAGCAGCTCGAGGTGCTCCCGCTCCTCTTCAGCGAACTCGAGGAACACCTGCTTGCCCTCGGAGTCTTCGAACTTCTCGCCGTAGCGCTTGAAGAAGCGATGCGAGCCGCGCTCGCAGCGAATGCCGATCCGCAGCGCCTCGGCTTCGTCCACGCCCGGCCGCTTCAGCTCTTCGGCGCCCTGCGCGAACAGCCCGTTGGCGGCCCCCTTGAAGAACAGGAACGTGGGACGCGACTCGAGCTGCGGATCGCGGTCGAGCAAGCCGCGGTAGCGCTGCTCGAGCGTCGCGAGGTGTTCCTTCTCCTCTTCGGCGAGCTTCTCGAACACGTGCCGGCCGCGCGTGTTCTTCGTGAGCTTCGAGGCGCGGGTGTAGAACTCGAGGCCACTGCGCTCGGTGGCGATAGCAATGCGCAGCGCGTCGCGCGCGAAGAGCAGTTCGGAGTTGCCGCCATCGGGCTGCGCGGTGCGGCCGGCCTGGCAGGCCTCGCAGGTGCCGTAGATCTGCACCACGCTCTGGCGGGCCGTGAAGTTGCGGGCGGCGGCCACCTCTTCGACCAGCGACTCGATGTCCGAGCTCAGGAACTCGAACGAGCGGTTGCAGGACTTGCAGATGAGGTGATAGTGCCGGGGATGGCGGTAGGAATGCTCGAAGCGGAAGCGGCCTTCGCCGAAATCGACCTTGCGGGCGATGCCGGCCGTGACCATCCACTGCAGCGTGCGGTAGACGGTGGCGCGGCTGATGCGGTGGTCTTCGCGCTTGATGATGTCGACGAGGTCGTCGGCGCTGAGGTGGCCCTCCTGCCTGAGGAACGTGTTGACGATCTGATCGCGCTTGCCCGACCGCTTGGTGCCGGCCGGTCGCAGGTGCTCGAGATCGGGCAGGGCGCTCATCGCCATGGAGACAGACAGGACAGGGACGATGGACGACGGACGCGACACCCTGGAGCGCCGCATCCGCGAGACAGGACCGGGACTACGCGTTGAACGACGACCCGCAACCGCAGGTCGAACTCGCGTTCGGGTTCTTGATGGTGAAGCCGCCGCCGGTGATCGTGTCGACGAAGTCGACCTGGGCGCCCTTCAGATAGCTGAGGCTGACCGGGTCCACGAGCAGCTTGACGCCGTTCGACTCGTACAGCTGATCGCCGACACCCGCGCCGGCCGCGTCGATCATCAGACCGTATTGGAAGCCCGAGCAGCCGCCGCCCTGGACGAACACGCGCAGGCCACTCTCGGCCTTGCCTTCTTCGACGAGCAGTTCCTGGATCTTGCTGGCCGCGGCCTCGGTGACGTGGATGACGCTCGGCGTCAGGACGGGCACGGGCGCATCGAGAGCGGTGGCGGTATCGGTGTGCATGGTGCGATCAGTGTAACACCTGATGGCGACGCTGAAAACATCGGCTAAATTACTACAATAAAAGGACTTGCAGCCTCAACTGGACCGCACGGTTCGGATTTATCGTCCCGGCGTCGCCAGCTGCGCCAGCTCCTGGGCCGACGCCTGCTCGACGTCTCTGTGCAGGCTGTTGCCGTGGGCGTCCATCGTGACCACGGCCGGGAAGTCCTTGAGTTGCAGGTGCCACATCGCCTCGGGCGTGCCGAACTCCTGCAGCGAGACGCCGTCGACGCGTTCGATGCAGCGGGCGTAGAACTGCGCGGCGCCGCCGATGGCGTTGAGGTAGACGGCCCCGTGCTGCTTGAGACCGGCGAGCGTCTTGGGGCCCATGCCGCCCTTCCCCATCACGGCGCGAATGCCGTAGCGGCCGATGATCTCGTCCTGATAGGGTTCCTCGCGGATGCTGGTGGTCGGACCGGCAGCGGTGATCGTCCACGAACCGTCGTCGAGCTTCTTTACGACCGGGCCGCAGTGGTAGAGGAGGCTGCCACGCAGGTCGACCGGCGGCTGGTGGGACATCAGGTGATGGTGTACGGCATCGCGGCCCGTGTAGGCGCGTCCGCTCAACATCACGACGTCCCCGACCTTCAGGCTGCGCACGGTGGCCTCGTCGAGCGGCGTCGTCAATGCAATCTCGCGGCCGGTGCGGCGGAAGCCGGCCTGGTCCATCATGGCGAGCGCCGGAACGGTCGGATCGCGATACAGCCAGCGGCGAATTTCGCCGGAGGCGGGATCGAGCTCGACCCCCAGGCGGCGAAACGCCCAGCAGTCATAGGCCACCGAGACGAAGAAGCTGGCGGGCAGGCGGTTGGCGACGCCGACCTTGCAGCCGATGAGCGACGTCTTGCCGCCAAAGCCCATCGTGCCGACGCCGAGGCGGTTCACGGTGCCCATGATCTCGGCCTCGAGTGCCGCCAGCCGCTCATCCGGATTCACGTCGTCGAGCGTGCGGAACAGCTGTTCCTTCGCCAGCACGTAGCCAGACGTTCTGTCGCCACCGATGCCAACGCCGATGGCGCCCGGTGCACAGCCCTTGCCCTGCGCCTGCCACACCGCGTGCAGGATGCACTTGCGCACACCCTCGAGCGTGCGGTCGGCGCGCCCGAGCTGGGCGAGCTCGACCGGCAGTGCGTATTGGATGTTCATGTTCTCGCAGCCGCCGCCCTTGAGAATCAGCTTGACCTCGATCTCATCGCGTTCCCACTGTTCGAAGTGGATGATCGGCGTGCCGGGCCCGAGGTTGTTGCCGGAGTTCTCGCCGGTCAGCGAGTCGACTGAATTCGGCCGGAGCTTGCCGCGCTTGGTCGCTTCGGCGATCGCGGCCTTGATCTGCTGCTTCAGCTCGATCTGGTTCACACCGACCGGGGCCTTGACCTCGAAGGTCGGCATGCCGGTGTCCTGGCAGATGGCGCCCTCCCCGGCCGAGGCCAGATCGATGTTCTGGCCGATGATGTGCAGGGCCTGGGTGGCGCGCGGCTCCTCCTCGCGGTCCATGGCCACGCGCATGGCGGCGCGGACATCCGGCGGCAGGTCGGTGGAGGTCTTGACGATGAGCGAGACCATCGAATCGAAGAACGCTGAAAGCATGCGCAAATTATAGGCCGTCGAGCGACAATGGAGCCATGGCCGCCGTGAGGATGAGCGCCGCCGCGTTGGCCGTCGTCGTCACCTGCACGACGCTCCTGGCCCAGGCGCCGCAGCCGTCGTCCAGCCAGCACGGCCGTCTCTTCCCGCCGCAGGATCTGGGCCTGCTCGAGGCTCCCGACCGGGACGAGTGGCAGCGGCCGCACCAGATCCTCGATGCGCTGGGCGTGGCCGATGCCTCGGTGGTCGCCGATGTCGGCGCCGGCAGCGGCTGGTTCACGGTGCGGCTGGCGCGTCGGGTGGGGCCAAACGGCACGGTCTACGCACAGGACGTGCAACAGGAAATGCTGGCCGCGACCACGCGGCGGGTGCGCCGCGAGGGATTGGCCAACGTGATCCCCGTACTCGGACGCGGTAGCGACCCTGGCCTGCCGGCCGGCGCGCTCGATGCCGTGCTCGTCGTCGACGTGCTGCACGAGATCGAGGACCGCGTGACGCTGCTCGCCAACCTCGGGCGGGCGATGAAGCCCGGCGGCCTCATCGGCATCGTGGACTTCAAGCCGGGTGGTGCCGGCCCGGGGCCCGGGGCCGACGAACGCGTGCCGCCGGACGAGGTCGAACTGGCTGCCGCACGTGCGGGCCTGGTGCTCAAACGGCGAGAGACGTTCCTCCCGTTCCAGTACTTCCTGGTTTTCGGCCGCCAGGACACGTCGGCCACCCCGCTCGAGCGGGGTCCTAGCGGAGCAACGCGCGGCGCAGCGCCGGCACGGCCGGGGCCACCAGCAGCACCTTGACGAGGTCGGCGGCCGCATAGGGCGCAAACGCCGCCAGCGGCGTCCCCGGGATGGTCGCCATCGCCCACGCCGTGCCGAAGGCGTAGAGTGCGGCAGCACCCGCCGTCATCGCCACCGCCGCGCCGAGGGGCCGACTCGTGAACCCACGCTCGCTGAGCACGCCGGCGACGAAGGCGGCAACCGGGAACGCCATCAGGAAACCGCCCGTCGGCCCCATCAGGCGCGCCGCGCCTGGCAGCAGCACGGGCGACCATGCGAACATCGACGCGCCGACGACGCCGGCCAGGAGATACAGCGCCTGGCTGCCCGCGCCGAGGCGCGCGCCGAGCACGGCGCCTGAGAGCAGCACGGCGATGGGCTGTAGCGTGAAGGGGATGAGCATGCCGGGGAGCGTGACGCTCGCCTGCGACGCCGCACCGGTCAAGGCCGTGGCGAAGAGCATCGCGCCGGCGGCGATACCGGCGCCGGCGAGGCCGGCAACCGGGCGGGCGGTCGTGAAGGGTGCAGCGGCGGCACGGGAAGTCGGCATGCGCGGATGTTATCAAATATGCGTACAGCACTGACAATCGCCGGCAGCGACTCGGGCGGCGGTGCCGGGGTCCAGGCCGATCTCAAGACCTTCGCCGCGCTCGGCGTCTACGGCACCTCCGCCATTACCGCCCTCACCGCCCAGAACACGGTGGCTGTGACCGGCGTCCACCTGGTGCCACCGGAGTTCGTTGTCGCGCAGATCGACGCCGTGGTGAGAGACCTTGGCTGCGACGCCGTGAAGACGGGCATGCTCGCGACGGCGGCCATCGTCGAGGCGGTGGCAACCGCGATCTTGCACCACCAGCTGCCGAACGTCGTCGTGGATCCGGTGATGGTCGCCAAGAGCGGTGACCACTTGTTGGCGACCGACGCCGTGGCGGCCGTGCGCCGCGCGCTCCTCCCGCTGGCCGGCGTCGTCACGCCGAACGTTCCGGAGGCCGAGGTGCTGTCGGGAACCTCAATCCGCTCGCTCGACGATGCCGTCGCCGCCGGCAAGGCCATCCACGCCATGGGCGCAAGGGCCGTCATCGTCAAGGGTGGCCATCTCGATCGCGACGACATCGTGGATGTGCTCGTGGCTGGCGAGCGCGTGGTCGAAATCGTCGGCCCGCGCATCTCCGGCGTCAACACGCACGGTACCGGCTGCACGTTCGCCGCAGCGATCGCCGCCCGGCTCGCGCTCGGCGACGAGGTGGAGGCGGCAGCGAGGGCCGCGCAGGCCTACGTCGGCGCGGCCATGCGCACGGGCGTGCCGCTCGGGGCCGGCCATCGGCCGCTGGACCATCTGTGGGCGAGGCGTTGAGCGGCGGCGGCTACGCCATCGGGCACAGCCGCTATACTTTCAGGTTGCCAGCGATGTCTCCCGCCACCGCCATCACCAGCACGCCGCTCTCGGTCGAGGCCGCGCTACGCGCGGTCGAGGGACCAGGGTCGGGCGCCGTCGCGAGTTTCGTCGGCCTGGTCCGCGACCACAATCTGGGCAGACAGGTGCTGTGGCTCGACTACGAGGCCTACGGGCCGCTGGCCGAACGGGCGCTCGCGATCATCATCGGCGAAGCCGAGGCGCGCTGGGCTGGGGCGCGGGTCGCCATCCACCACCGCACCGGAAGAATGGAGATCGGCGAGGCCAGCGTGGTCATTGCGGTGGCAACGCCCCACCGCGCCGATGCCTTCGCCGCGTGCCGCTACGCCATCGAACGCATCAAGCAGATCGTGCCGATCTGGAAGCACGAGCACTTCGACGGCGGCGAGGTGTGGATTGAGGGCGCAACGGCCGACGCCAACGACGAGGCGGCGCGCGAGGCGGCGCTGAGAATCGCATGCGCGTGAACGTGAAGCTGTTCGCGCGCCTGCGGGAACTCGTCGGCACCGGCGAATTGGCGCTCGACGTTCCTGGCGGCGGCACGGTGGCCGACGTCTGGGCGGCCCTGGTGGCGGCCCATCCGGCCGCCGAGGCCTATGCGCGTTCGATGTCGTGCGCGGTGAATCTGGACTACGCGCGGATGACCACGGCGGTCTCCGACGGCGATGAGGTCGCGTTCCTGCCCCCGGTGTCGGGCGGCAGCGAAGTGGCATCGAGGTAGAGGCGAGATGTTCGACAAGCTGGCCAGCGTGGAGGGACGCTACGAGGCCATCGCGGCCGCGATGGCGTCGCAGGAGGTCCAGAGCGACGCCGCCGAGTACCGCAAGCAGGCCATGGCGCTGGCGGAGATCGAGCCCCTGGTGCTCGCCTACCGCGACTACCGGGGAGTCGAGGCGCAGCTGGCCGACGCCGAGGAGCTGGCCGCCAGTGGCGACACCGAGATGGCCGCGCTCGCCGCCGACGAGAAGAAGGGGCTGGCGGCGCGCCGGGACGCCCTGCTCGCCGACATCAAGATCCTGCTCCTGCCGAAGGATCCCAACGACGAGAAGAACGTCTTGCTCGAGATTCGCGCCGGCACCGGCGGCGAGGAGGCGGCGCTCTTTGCCAGCGACCTCTTCCGCATGTACAGCCGCTACGTCGAGAAGCAGGGCTGGAAGATGGACGTGATGTCGCTCAGCGAGATCGGCCACGGCATCCGCGAGGTGATCGTCAACATCGAGGGGAAGAAGGTCTACAGCCGTCTCAAGTTCGAGAGCGGCGTGCACCGGGTGCAGCGCGTGCCGGATACCGAAGCCAGCGGGCGCATCCACACCTCCACCGCCACGGTCGCCGTGCTGCCGGAAGCCGAGGAGGTCGACGTCCACATCGATCAGAAGGACCTGCGCATCGACACCTTCTGCTCGAGCGGTCCCGGCGGCCAGAGCGTCAACACGACCTACTCGGCCATCCGCATCACGCACCTGCCAACCGGCCTCGTGGTCTCGCAGCAGGACGAGAAGTCACAGATCAAGAACCGCGCCAAGGCCATGAAGGTGCTGCGCGCGCGCCTCTACGAGATCGAGCTGCAGAAGCAGCAGGACGCCCAGGCGAAAGAACGCCGTGGCCAGGTCGGCACCGGCGAACGGAGCGAGAAGATCCGCACCTACAACTTCCCTCAGAGCCGCATCACCGATCATCGTGTGAACTTCACGACGCACCAGCTCACGGGCGTGCTGAATGGCGACCTGGCGGAGCTGCTGGACAAGGTGATCACCCACTATCAGTCCGAGCGGCTCAAGGAAGCGACCAACTCCGGTACCCTGTCCGATCCAGAACCGGCGAAGAAGTAGCGGACGAAATGCGCCTGCGCGATCTCGCCGACGGCGCCAGACGCCGCCTCGAAGCCGCGGGCATCCCCCGAGCCGAGGCCGCGCTCGACGCCGAACTGCTGGCGCGCGACGCCCTCGGCTGGGATCGGGTGACCTGGCTCACCCGACGCGACGACGATGAGCGGGCCGTCGAGCAGCAGACCGTTGCCGCACGCGGTATCGGCGCGTTCCGGGCGGCCTTCGACGCGCGGGTCGCGCGGCGAGTGATGCGCGAACCGATGGCCTACATCCGGGGCACGCAGGAGTTCTACGGCCGCGAGTTCCTGGTCGGCCCTGGCGTCCTCATTCCTCGGCCCGAGACCGAACTCGTCGTCGAGGAAGCCAAGGCCGCGGCCCTGGGGCGTCGTACGCCGCGCCTGGCCGATATCGGCACCGGCAGCGGTTGCCTGGCCGTCACGCTGGCGCTCGAGCTGCCGTCGGCCGCCATCGTCGCGTCAGACACCTCCGCCGAGGCGCTCACCATCGCCCGCGGCAACGCCGCCGCTCATCAGGTTGGCGCTCGCATCACGTTCGTGGAGACGTCGTATCTGACCGGCGTCGCCGGGCTCTTCGATCTCATCGTCGCGAATCCGCCCTACGTGCGTGAAGCCGAGCGAGCGTCGCTCGCCCCCGAAGTGCGCGACCACGAGCCCGAGGCGGCGCTCTTCAGCGGCGAGGACGGCTTGCGCGACATCCGCGCGATTGCCCAGGCAGCAACGACGGTCCTCAAGCCGGGCGGCGTGCTGGTCATGGAGATCGGCATGGGACAGGCCGAGGCGGTGACCGCCGTGATGACGGCGGCGGGTCTGGCAGGAGAGCTCACGCTCCGCCACGACCTGCAGGGCATTCCCCGCGTGGCCGTGGCGCAGCGTCCGTGACGGGGACGGCCCCCGGGGGCGGCGGCTAGCGGTTGGGGATGACGAGTTCCTGGCCCGGGTGGATCATGTTCGGGTCCTTGAGCTTGTCCTTGTTGGCGTTGAAGATATCCATGTAGCGGTTGGCGTCGTCGAGGTGCACCTTGGCGATCTTCGACAGCGAGTCACCCGGCTTCACGACGTGGATGCCATGGATGTCGCTGCGATCGGCCTTCACGTCGGCCGCGATCTCGGCTTCCCAGCCGGCGTGCTTCTTGATCGCATCCCACATCAGATCGCGCTCGAGCGCGTAGGTCGTCTTACCGGCGATCTGCACTTTGCCGCCGGCTTCCTTCATTGAGAAATCGCGCACGCCGAGCTTGGCGGCCAGGCCTTCGAGATCCTTGTACTTGTCGAGCATCAGTCGTCTCCTTTTCGCGTCCGCCGTTCCACGACAGCGGAGAGAGTGCTTGGGTCAGGGGGATTCGTTCCAAACATCATGACACGCGGGGGCGAGGGTTTGTCACCTCGCCGCCAGCCTCCTATACTCGACGGCATGACCTGTCTGTTCTGCCGCATCGTCTCCGGCGAGATTCCCGCGAAGAAAGTCTTCGAGGACGACGAGGTGGTCGCCTTCGAAGACATCAATCCTCAGGCGCCGATGCACGTCCTGGTCGTGCCGAAAACACACGTGGCCACTCTGAACGATCTGGTCGAGAGCCAGGACCAGCTGATCGGCGTGATGGTGCGCCGGGCGGCCGCCATCGCCGCCGATCGGGGCTACGCCGCCGGCGGCTTCCGCGCCGTGTTCAACTGCAACGCCGACGCCGGACAGACGGTATTCCACCTGCACCTGCACGTGCTCGGCGGGCGGGCGCTCGCCTGGCCGCCAGGCTGACGAGGCTAGTCGTCTCGTTTGGCCAGCAGATAGCGGCCGCGGTGCCGCGGACGATCGAGATGGAAATCGACGACGCGGTAGCCGCGGCGGAAGTAGGTCTCGAACGCCTCGCGCGTCTGCATGCGCCACTCGAGCGCGAGCGCCGGCGCCTCGCGCTGCATGTCCGTGAAGCCCATCGGAATCTCGAGCGCCAGCCGCCGTTCGTCGCGCGCCAGGTAAAGGTCCGAGTTGGCCAGCCACGCTTGCACCGCATGCGTGGCGTTGATGGGCGCGGCCTCCGTCAGTTCGTGTGAGGTCACCGGGATGACGCTGCCCGGCGCCACGCGCCGTTCGACGTGCGGTTTCGCGATCCACCACTGCGCGACGAGCCGGTCCGTTGGCGTGCCCTTGTGCAGCACGCTGGTCGACTCGCCGTAGACATTGCGGTGGTACTCCTCGGCCACGACACCAAGTTTGGTGAAGTTGAGGTGTGCATTCATCGCCTGAAGCGGGTCGTAGGTCCACTCGACGAGTTCGTAGCCCTGCGCCAGGGCCTTGTCACGCTGAGCGAGCTTCAAGGCGCGCCCGAGGCCGCTGTTGCGGTACTCGGACAGCACTCCGAGCATGTGCGACCACTGCAGCACCTGGCGGGGCGGCTTCATGCCGACGATGGAGTACACGAAGCCGACCATCCGGTCGGTCTCGTCGTAGGCGCCGATCAGGATGGCGCCACGCTTGACGGTAATCGTGAAGACGGGGAGGGTCACCATGTCGTTCAGGTCGGTGAAGCCCCACACCTGCTGTTCCAGGTCCATCACCTGGCGGAACTCGTCGGCGGAGTGCAAATCTCTGAAGCGCAGCTCAGGCATTGGTGACTGAGTGTAGCGAGTCGGGGGCGCCGGCGGGAAGCCCACCGGCAAGCGCGGTGCCCGCTACGAGCCGGCGGGCTCCGGCCAGAGCACTGCTGGCAGCTCGTGCAGTCGGCGGATGAGCGGCACGTGCTCGGGGCGCGACGTCGAATCGCCGCCCGACCGGCGCAGCCACACAGCGCGCAGGCCCGCGCCGAGGGCCCCGTGCACGTCGGCCTTGAGACTGTCGCCGACCATCACCGCCCGCTCGGCCTCGACACCCGCCGAGGTCAGCGCGGCCTCGAAAATACTTCGGTGCGGCTTCATGTAGCGGTTCGGATGCGCTGAGACGTGCGTGCGGACGTAGCGATTGAGCTCGAAGTGTTCCGTGAAGGCTTCAAGCGATCGGTGCGAATTGGAGATGACCCCGAGCTCGAGGCCCCTGGCCGCCAGCTCCAGCACTACGTCTCGCACGTCGTCGTAGAGGTCGAAGTGGTGATTGGCCGCCCACGCCTCGTAGATCTCGGTCGCGGCGCGCCTGACGCCCGGGCCGCGGCCGCCCATCCGCTCGATGATAGCGCCGGTGTAGTTGATGAAGAGGTCGTGGTCGTAGAGCGGATCGGCGAGATCGTCGAGCATCGGCATGGCGAACGAGACCGCCGCCTCGAAGCGCGCCGCGTCCACCTCGATTCCGTATTCCGCGCACGTGGCGGCGTAGCCTGCCCCGTGAAAGCGGGGGCCCGGGTGGATCAACGTGAAGTCCACGTCGAAGAAGACGGCGCGGACTGAGGTAACCGGCGTCGTCATGCCGCCGGCCCGCTCCACGGGCCCGCCACCACGACGACCGCCCGCGCCGGGTCGAGCAGGCGCCTGGCCACCCGCGCCACGTCGTCGTCGGTCACCTCGGCGATGAGCTGCGGAAGCCGGACGTCGTGGTCGGTGCCGAGGCCGTAGGCCTCCGCAGCGAGCAGGAAGCCGGCAATACCGGCGTTGGTCTCGAGCTGGCGCGGCAGCGACCCGATCAGGTAGCGCTTGGCGTCGTCGACCTCGGCACGGGTGAAGCCGTCGGCGAGCACGGCCGCCAGTTCGGCATCGATCGAAGCGATGGTGCGCTCGACGTTCTCGCCGGAGACACCGGCGCGCACCATGAGCGGGCCGGCGTCGAGACCTGCGTCGAGGCTGCTGTAGACGTAATAGGCCATGCCCTGGCGTTCGCGGATGCTGTCGCCGAGGCGGCCGCCGAGCGCGTACTGGCCCAGGGCGTTGTTCATGACGAGCGCGGCGTAGTACTCGGGATCGAGCCGCCCGAGACCGACGGCGCCATAGGCGATGTCGGCCTGCGACTTGTCGGGCATGGCCTTGACGATGAGCATGCGCTCCGACGGCGAGGGCGGCGCCGCGGCGGCGGGGATGGCCGTCAGCACGCCATCCCAGTCGGCGAACTCACGGCTGACGAGGTCGGCGAGCGCCTCCGCCTCCACGTCGCCGACGGCCACGACCGTGGTCGCACCGGGCACGAAATGGCGCAGGTGGTAGGCGGCCAGATCGGAGCGCGACAGCCGCACGACCGATGCCTGGGTGCCGCGGACGGGGCGTCCCAGCGGGTGGGGATCCGGATAGAGCGCCGCGTGCAGCGCGTCGACGGCGACGGCGCCGGGTTCGTCAGCCGCTTCCTGGATGCCGGTCACGAGCTCCCGGCGCCGGGTCGCGACCTCGGCGTCTGGAAACGTCGGCTGGCGCGCGATGGCGCGTGCCACCGGCAGGACGGCCGCAAGGTCGTCGATCAGGCAGGTGGCGCCGACGACGATCTGCTGGCGGCCGGCGCCCACTGATAGCGACGCGCCGCGCCCGTCGAGTTCATCGGCAATCGCGTCGGCATCGAACGGCGTCGTGCCCTTGTCGAGGACGCGAGCCGTGAGCGCGGCGGTACCGGGCGCCAGCGCTGGCTCGGCCGAGGCACCGGCATGCACGCCGATGGCGAGCGACACGGCGGGAATCAGCCGGTTTCGAGCGGTCACGACCGTGAGGCCGTTGGGCAGCACCTGGCGAACGACGGCCAGCGCCATCAGCGCGCCTCGCTGTCGGCGTTAGCCGGTTCGAAGATCCCGATGGTGCGGTTGTCGGCCGTGAGGTAGCGCCGGGCCGCGGCCAACACCGCGTCCGGGGTGACCGCCGCGAGCCGATCGTGGATGGCCCCCCAATCCTGCCAGGTGGCGATGGTGGCGAAGTAGCCGAGCTGATGCGCCAGATCGGTCACGCTGCCGGCATCGAAGACGAAGCGTGCCTTGAGCTGCGTCAGCACCCGGCTGACTTCTTGCGGCCGCGGACCGTCGGTGGCCATCCGGGCGCACTCGTCGAGGACGGCGCGCTCCACGGCCGCGATCGCCTGCCCGTGCGCGACGGTCGCGGCGATCGAGTAGAGGAATGGCTCCGCCGTGGGCGCCAGGAAGCCGCCGACGGACGACGCCAATCCCGTGTTCACGAGGGCCCGATAGAGCCGGGCGCTGCGCTGCGGCGTGGGCACGCTTCCGCCCGACCAGATGTTGAGCCCCGAAGCGCCGGTGAGGATCGCATCGAGGGCGAGTAGCGGAAAGAAATCAGGGTCGGTGAAACGCGGCGCATGGAAGACCGCACGCCAGTAGGCTGTCGTGCCGGGCCTGCGCAGGTGGACGCGGCGCTCCCCCTCCTGCGGCGGCTCGACGGTGGTCGGCCGGCGGGCAGGATCACCAGGGGCGATGTCGCCGAACTTCTCCTTGACGCGCCGGATGACATCGGCCGTCTCGACGTCTCCCACCACCACCAGTGTGGCGTTGTTCGGCACGTAGTAGCGGCGGTAGTGCCCGTAGAGATCGGCTCGCGTCATGGTGCGCAGGTCTGAGAGCCAGCCGATCGTCGGATGGCGGTAGGGATGCGCCTTGAAGGCCGTGGCCGTGATCTCGGTGTCGAGCCGCTGCTCGGGATCGTTCTCACCGCCCTGCAGCTCCGAGATGATCACCGTGCGCTCCGACTCACAGTCATCCGGCGCATAGAGGCAGTTGGCCATGCGCTCGGCTTCGATGAAGAGCATGCGGTCGAGTGCGGAGGCCGCAGCCGTCTCGAGGTAGGTGGTCTGGTCGATCCACGTGTAGCCGTTCCAGCTGCCGCCGTACTGCTCGATGATGCCCTTCACCTGGTCCCGCGGGATGTTGGTCGTGCCTTTGAAGTTCATGTGCTCGACCCAGTGCGACACGCCGGTGACGCCCGGCCCCTCGTCGCGCGAACCGACCTTGTACCAGCACCAGACCGAGGCCAGAGGCGCCGCGTGCACCTCCTGCACCAGCAGGGTCAGTCCATTGTCGAGCGTGGTCTCGTGCGCCATCGCTCCACTTTACCCCTGGAACTGCCGCGTCCGGAGCCTATGACGCCGGCTCCGACGTACAATGGGCATTCGTATGGCCGAGTGGAAAGACACCTGTAACCTGCCGCGCACGGCCTTCTCGATGAAGGCCAACCTGCAGACAACCGAGCCGGAGACGGTGGCCCGCTGGGACGCGATGGACCTCTATGGGCAGATCCGGACCGCCAGGAAGGGCGCGCCCACCTACCTCCTGCACGACGGGCCACCGTACGCCAACGGCGAGATTCACATCGGCACGGCGCTCAACAAGATTCTCAAGGACTTCGTCGTCAAGTCGCACAACATGCTCGGCTTCGACGCGCCGTACCTGCCCGGCTGGGATTGCCACGGGCTGCCGATCGAGCTCAAGGTCGACCGTGAGCTCGGTCCGAAGAAGCGCGCGATGTCGGTGGCCGACTTCCGACGCGAGTGCCGCAAGTACGCCGAGAAGTACGTCGGCATCCAGCGCGAGGGTTTCAAGCGGCTCGGCGTCCTCGGCAGGTGGGACGACCCGTACCTGACGATGGCCTTCCGTTACCAGGCGTCGATCGTGCGTGCGCTGGGCGCCTTCGTGGCCAAGGACATGGTCTACAAGGGCAAGAAGCCCGTGCACTGGTGCACCCACTGCCGCACGGCTCTGGCCGAGGCCGAAGTCGAGTACGAGCCGCACGTTTCGCCCTCGATCACGGTCGAGTTCCCGCTGAGCGAAGCCAGCCTGGCCGAGGCGGCCAGTCGGGTGCCTGCGCTGGCTGGACGCCCCGTGTCGGTGCTCATCTGGACGACGACGCCGTGGACCATTCCGTCGAACCTCGCGATCGCGTTCCATCCCGACTTCGAGTACGGCGCCTATGACGTGAACGGCACGGCCGTCATCGTCGCGAAGGACCTGGCAGCGTCGGTGGCGGCCAAGACCGGCCGGCCATTCGACACGCTGCTGGCTTCCTTTCCCGGCGCGACGATGGAGCGCCTGGTATTCCGCCACCCGATCTTCGAACGCGATTCGCTGGCCGTGACCGGCGACTACGTCACGCTCGAAGCCGGTACGGGTGCCGTGCACACGGCGCCAGGCCATGGCGCCGACGACTATCACACCGGCGTGAAGTACGGCCTCGAGATCTACGCGCCGCTCGATGCCGGCGGTCACTACAACGAGACGGTCGAGCAGTTCGCCGGCCAGCAGGTGTGGAAGGCCAACCCGAACGTCGAGGCATCGCTCGCTGCCGCCGGCCGGCTGTGGCACCGCGAGGACTTCGACCATTCGTACCCGCACTGCTGGCGCTGCCACCACCCGGTCATCTTCCTGGCCACGGCGCAGTGGTTCATCGCCATGGAAGCGCAGGACCTGCGCCAGAAGGCCCTGAAATCGATCGCCGACACGCGCTGGATCCCGAGCTGGGGCCGCGCCCGCATCGAGGGCATGATCGCCAACCGTCCCGACTGGTGCATCTCACGCCAGCGGGCGTGGGGCGTGCCGATCCCGGCGATGGACTGCACCTCGTGCGGCCAGGCGGTACTCACGAAGGCATTGGTCGAACTGGCAGCCACGGTGTTCGACACCTACGGCGCAGACGCCTGGTACGAGCGTCCGCTCGAGGAGTTCGTACCCGCTGGACTCACCTGCCCGTCGTGCGGCGGCACGTCGTTCGAGCGCGAAGCGAACATCCTCGATGTCTGGTTCGACTCGGGTTCGAGCCACGAGGCCGTGCTGCCGTTTCGCGAGGACCATCGCTGGCCCGCCGATATCTATCTGGAGGGCAGCGACCAGCATCGCGGCTGGTTCCACAGCTCGTTGCTCGTGGGCATCGGCACCCGAGGACGGGCGCCGTTCAACCAGGTGCTGACCCACGGCTTCGTGATGGCCGAAGACGGCCGCAAGATGTCGAAGTCGCTCGGCAACAGCGTCGCGCCCCAGGACGTCATCAAGCAGAGCGGCGCCGAGGTGCTGCGGCTCTGGGCCTCGATGGTCGACTACCGCGAGGATATCCGCATCGGCAAGGAGATCCTGACCCGCACGATCGAGGCCTATCGCAAGATCCGCAATGTCTTGCGCGTGCTCGTCGCCAACCTCTACGACTTCGATCCGGCTGACGACATGGTGCCGCCCGAGCGTATGGAGGAAGTCGATCGCTGGATGCTGGCGAAGTATGCCGACGTGGCCACGAAGATGGTGCAGGCCTACGAGGCCTATGACTACCCGACCGTGTTCCAACTGGCGAATCAGTTCATCACGACCGACGTGAGCGCGTTCTACGTGGACGTCACGAAGGACCGGATGTACACCTTCGGCGCCAGGTCTGCCGCGCGGCGATCGGGCCAGACCGCCATGTTCACGGTGGTCGATGGCCTGGCCAGGCTGCTCGCCCCGGTGCTCTCGGTCACCATGGACGAGCTGTGGCGCGGCCTGCCGGGAACGCGCGAGGCCTCGGTGCACATGGCGCTCTTTCCACGCGACCTCGAGCGCCACCACGATCAGGATCTCGTCGACCGGTGGACGCGCCTCGGCGCCGTCCGCGACGTCGTGAACGTGGCGCTCGAGCAGAAGCGGCAGGACAAGACCATCGCCGGAAATCTCTCGGCCGCCGTCGATTTGCAGGTGGCGGGCGAGGTTGGCGAGCTGCTCCAGCGTTACCAGGCCTCGCTGCCGACGCTCTTCGGCGTGTCGACGGTGCGGATGTCGCAGGCCGGTGGCTCCGACGAGACGCCCGGCGTCGCCGTCACCCGCGCCGAAGGCACCAAGTGCGAGCGCTGCTGGCGGATGGTGCCCGAAGTGTCGAGCGACCACGGCCGCGAAGGCCTGTGCACGCGCTGTGTGGAGGCGCTGGCCGAAGCGGTCAGCCTGTAGCCCAGTCCATGCGCCGACTCGAGCTCGTCATCGCGGTGGTGGTGGTCGCCCTCGACCAGTGGACCAAGGCCCTCGTGAGGGGACGCCTGGAGCTGCACGAGAGCCTCGACATCGCCGCCGGCTGGCTGAGCCTGACACGCGTCCACAACACGGGCGCCGCCTTCGGCATGTTGAACAACGTCGATTTCCCGCTCAAGACGCTCGTGCTGATGGTCATCGCCGGCACGGCGCTGGCGGGCGTGGCGTGGTATGCCGCCAGCCTCCCCGACCAACAGCGCGTGGCTCGGATCGGCCTCGCCGGGGTGCTCGGCGGCGCCATCGGCAACCTGATCGACCGCGCCACGGCCGGCTACGTGCTCGACTTCGTGGACGTCTACTGGCGCGACTGGCATTTCTGGGCCTTCAATGTCGCCGACGCGGCCATTTCCGTCGGTGTGGTGTTTCTGCTGATCGACGTCGCGCTCGACGTCCTGGGATATCGACGTGCACCCAATCCTGCTTGAGGCCGGCCCGGTCACGATCTACTCGTACGGCGTGCTGCTGGCCGCCGCCTATCTGCTCGGGCTGTGGATGGCGGTGCGGCGGGCCACCCAGGCGGGGTTCGACGGCAATCGGGTGCTCGACCTGGGCATCTGGGTCATCATCGCGGCCCTGGTCGGCGCCAAGGGCCTGCTCTTCATCGTGGATTTCGACCATTTCACGAGCAGCCGCGAGGAGTTCTTCTCGCTGTTGCGCTCTGGCGGCGTCTTCTACGGCGGCCTCATCGCGGCGTCACTCACCTGCATCTACCAGCTTCGCAAACACAAGCTGCCGTTGTGGCAATCGGGAGACCTGTTCGCCCCCGGCATCGCGCTCGGCTACATGGTGGGCCGCCTCGGATGCCTGGCGGCGGGCTGCTGCTACGGCAAGCCCACGCAGGTCGCCTGGGCCATCACCTTCACCGACCCGGCCGCGGCCCTGAACGTGGGCACGCCGCTCAACGTGCCGCTCCATCCCACCCAGCTCTACGAGTCGCTGGCAGGCCTGGTCATCCTCGTCGCCGTGCTGGGGCTCGAGCGGCGCGCCAAGGCGTTTCCGGGCCGCACCTTCTGGCAGTTCGTGCTCCTCTACGGGATCTCGCGCTTCATCATCGAGTTCTTCCGCGGCGACGACCGCGGGGCCGTGGCGATGTTCTCGACCTCTCAGCTCATCTCGCTGGTGCTGGTGCCGCTCAGCGTGGTGATGCTGGTCTGGCTGGCCAGACCGGTGCCGACCGCGAGCGCTCCGGCACCAGCCCGGCGGCGCGGATCGTTCTAGCGTCCGGGCAACTCCAGCCAACCGGCGCCGAGAGCCGGGCGACGGCGACCCACCTCCGCCTCTGCATAGCGTGCCCCTGCCTTGACGGGATTTCGCATGCCAAGACAGGGAATGCTTCGCCGGATTTCCCTCCGGCAATTGGAGGTCGGGATGCGATCTCGCCAACCACCAACGCCACGATCGTGTCGATCGTCTCGACCGACAATTCGACGGTCGTCACGATGAGCAACGATGCCGGGTTTGCGTTCACGGTTCAGCAGGTGAGGCGGTAGCCGAGCCAGGCGACCGCCGGTGACGTACACTGGCCGGATGGATGGGGCCTGTCGGCCCCATCCTCCGCCATGAACCTTCTCACCTTCGAGGTCACCTCCGACCACCACGGACAGCGCCTCGACAAGTTTCTCGCCGGCGAGCTCCCCAATCACTCGCGGGCGCAGGTGCAGCGCCTCATCGAAGACGGCCGTGTCAGCCTGCCCCGCGTGGCCATTCCCAAATCGAACACGGTGATTCGCCCCGGCGACGTCGTGGCCGTCGACGTTCCGCCGGTCGTGGCCTCGGACCTGGAGCCCGAAGATCTGCCGCTGACGATCCTGCACGACGACCCAGACGTCGTGGTGGTCGACAAGCCGGCCGGACTGGTGGTGCATCCCGGGGCCGGTCACGCCACCGGCACCCTCGTCCACGCGCTGCTCCACCACGTGCGCGACCTGAGCGGCATCGGCGGCGAGTCGCGGCCGGGCATCGTGCACCGGCTCGACAAAGGCACCTCAGGCGTGATGGTCGTCGCCAAGAACGACGCCGCCCACCAGGAACTGGCGCGCCAGTTCCACGACCGCGAAGTCGAGAAGGAGTACGTGGCGCTCGTGTGGGGCACGGTCCACAATCGGAAGCGCATCGACTTGCCACTCGGCCGCGATCCGGTGCACCGCGAGAAGATCTCGACGCGCGCCCGCCGCGCCCGGAGCGCCGTGACGCGCGTCACGTGGGCCAAGGCCTTGCCGGGCCTCACCCTCATCCGCGTGGCCATCGCCACCGGCCGTACCCACCAGATTCGAGTGCACCTGAGCGCCATCGGCCACCCGATCGTGGGCGACGCGCTCTACGGCGGCGTCCACAAACGCGTCGCCAACGACGTGCGAGCCGTGCTGCGTCTCACACGTCCGTTCCTGCATGCCGAGCGGCTCGCCTTCACGCATCCGCGGACGGCTGAACGGGTCTCGTTCGAAGCCCCGCTGCCAGACGACCTCCTGGCCGTGTTGCGCGATATCACGCCAGCCGACAAGCGCGCCGGCGTCTTCATGGAGCCACCAGATGAGCCACCCGACGAAGGTGCATGAGCACCGCGAGATCTACCGTGGGCGCATCTTCTCGCTCGCGGTCGACCGGGTGACGCTGCCCTCCGGGCACACCGTGTCGATGGAGGTCGTGCGCCACCCAGGTTCGGTGGTGCTGTTGCCGATGCCAGCGCCGGATCGGCTCATCCTCATCCGGCAGTACCGCTACGTGATCGACCGCTTCATCTGGGAGCTTCCGGCGGGCTCCCTCAAGCCCGGCGAAGACCCGCGGCTCGGCGCCGCCCGGGAATGTGAGGAAGAAGTCGGCCTCGTCCCCGGCACGCTCGAACAACTTGGCGAGTTCTTTCCGACGCCG
Organism: Acidobacteriota bacterium; assembly: GCA_018000455.1. Taxonomy (GTDB): domain Bacteria; phylum Acidobacteriota; class Vicinamibacteria; order Vicinamibacterales; family UBA2999; genus CADEFD01. The sequence goes on along the minus strand of JAGNJW010000004.1, from coordinate 210,686 downwards.
GGGTTCTGCGACGAGCGGATGACGTTCTTCCGCTGCACGGCGCTCACGCCGCCTTTGCCTGACTCCACGGCGCGGCAGGACGAAGACGAAGTGATTGAGCCCGCGGAGTTCGATGTCGCCGAAGTGCGACGCATGATCGGCGCCGGCGAAATCGTGGATATGAAGACCGTGACCGGACTGGCCATGCTCGGCTGACCGGCCGGCCGGGCATCGCTCAGGCAGCGGCCGCTTCCGCGATCGTGGCCAGATGGATGGCCACGGTGTCGTCCACCTGCCGCGCGTAGCCGCCGGCCAGCACCACGACAACCGGCACGCCCGCGGCACGAAGCGCCGTGAACACGCGGCGGTCACGCCGGCGCAGACCGTCCCGCGACAGCTGCAGTCGTCCCAGCTGGTCGTCCATGTAGGGGTCGGCGCCGGCCAGATAGAACACGACGTCCGGGAGTTGCTCGAGCAGCCGCGCCAGCATCCCGTCGAGATGCGAAAGGTATTCCTCGTCGCCGATGCCTCGCGCCAGGCCGATGTCGAGCGCGCTCGGAGGCTTCACGTACGGGTAATTGTCGGCTTCGTGTATTGACGCCGTGAACACTCGCGCGTCGCCGGCGAAGATCGAGGCGGTGCCGTTGCCCTGGTGGACATCGAGGTCGAGCACTGCCGCCGAGCCTGCCTGTCGCGCCGCCAAGGCGCGGCGAATCGCCACCGCCACATCGTTGAACACGCAGAAGCCCTCTCCGTGTCCGGCGAAGGCATGGTGGAAACCGCCGCCGATATGAACCGCCGTACGATCGGTGCCGTCGAGGGCGAGGGTCGTGGCCGTGAGCGTGCCGCCCGTCATGAAGCGGAAGCCCTCGACGATGGCGGGCAGGCACGGGATCTCGAGGCGGGCGATGGCATCGGCGGAAAGCGTGCCGGTGCGGAGCGCATCGAGGTAGGCAGGCGTATGGACGAGAGCCAGGTCCTCCCAGCTCGCCGGCTGGGGGTCGACGAAGCCCTGGGGCACCAGGCCGGCACGCTCGACGGCAGCAGCGACCAACCGGTACTTCACGGTCGGAAACACGTGGGATCCCAGGTCGAGGTGGTACCTGGGTGAATAGACGACTCGCATGGCGCTGCCTGGACCGCCCAGGAGAGCGCAGCTTACTGCATGGCCGCCTGAGGGCGGCGCACGGCCTTCTTCGCGACGGGCCCACGCACGGGCACGAGTGCCAGCAGCAACACTTCGTCGATGCTGCCGACCAGGTGCAGCGTCAGCCCGGCGCGCAGTTCGTCGTCGAGGTCTTCCTTGACGTTCTTCTCGTTCTGCCGCGGCAGGATGATCTCGCGGATGCCGAGCCGCTTGGCGGCCAGCACCTTCTCCTTGACGCCGCCAACCGGCAGCACCTTGCCCGAGAGCGTGATCTCGCCGGTCATCGCCACGTCGCCACGCACGGGCCGGCGGGTCAGTTCCGAAACGAGCGCGGCCGCCATCGTGACCCCCGCCGATGGACCGTCCTTGGGAATGGCTCCCGACGGCACGTGAAGGTGGATCTCGGACCCCTTGAAGAAATCCGGATCGATGTTCCACTCCGCGGCGTGTGCGCGCACCCACGAAAGGGCCGCCCGTGCCGACTCCTTCATCACATCGCCCAGCTGGCCGGTGAGCGTCAGCGAGGCGCTGCCCGTCATGCGCGATGCCTCGATGAACAGCACGTCGCCGCCCACAGGTGTCCAGGCGAGGCCGATCGCCACCCCGGGCCGCTTGGTGCGATCGGCCATTTCCTCGTCGAGGAACTTCGGTGCACCAAGGAACTCGTGGACCACCAGCGGCGTAACCTTCACGCGCTCGTTCTGGCCGTCGGCACGCCGGCGCGCGACCTTGCGGCAGATGGCGCCGATCTCGCGCTCGAGGTTGCGAACACCGGCTTCGCGTGTGTAGCCGCGGATGATGGTCCGCAGGCCGGCTTCGGGAAACACGAGCTGCTTCGCCGTGAGTCCGTGGTTGGGCACCTGCTTGCCCACCAGATGTTCGCGGGCGATCGCCAGCTTTTCTTCCTCGGTGTAGCCAGGCAGCTCCAGCACCTCCATGCGGTCCCGCAGAGCGTGCGGGACGGGATCCAGCACGTTCGCGGTCGTGATGAAGAGCACTTCGGAGAGGTCGAACGGCACGTCGAGGTAGTGATCGCGGAACGTGGTGTTCTGTTCCGGGTCCAGCACCTCGAGCAGCGCCGACGCCGGATCGCCGCGAAAGTCCGACCCCAGCTTGTCGATCTCGTCGAGGATGAAAACCGGGTTGCGTGACTCGGCGCGTCGCAGGCCCTGGATGATCTGTCCTGGGAGGGCGCCGATGTAGGTGCGCCGGTGCCCCCGGATCTCGGCCTCGTCGCGCATGCCGCCGAGCGACACCCGCACGAACTTGCGGCCGAGCGACTGCGCGATCGAACGTGCCAGTGACGTCTTACCGACGCCGGGCGGACCTACGAAACAGAGGATCGGTCCCTTGACGCCGGGATTGAGCTTACGGACCGCGAGATACTCGAGGATGCGCTCCTTGGCGCGGTCCAGACCGGCATGCTCGACGTCGAGCACGCTGCGCGTCTTGGGAAGGTCGATGACCTCCTCGGTGCGCTTGGTCCACGGCAGCGCCACGATCCAGTCGAGGTAGGTCCGTGAGACGGTGTATTCGGCCGCCGCCGGCGGCATCTTCGACAGCCGGTCGAGCTCGCGGAGCGCTTCCTTCTTCACCGTCTCCGGCAGACCGGCGGCTTCAATCTTCTGCCGCAGCTCGTCCACTTCCTTCGACTGATCGTCGCCCTCACCGAGCTCGCGCTGAATCGCCTTGAGCTGCTCGCGCAGGAAGTAGTCTCGCTGATTCTTTCCGACCTCAGACTGCACCTGCGACTGGATCTTCGAGCCGAGCTCGAGCACCTCCAGCTCCTTGATGAGCAGGCGGTTCAGATGGTCGAGCCGGCCCCTGACGTCGATGGTCTCGAGCACTTCCTGCTTGGTGCCGGTCGACAGGCTGCCGAGGCTCGAGGCGATGAAATCGGCCGCGCGGCCGGGCTCGGCGATGTTCGCCGCCAGCGTCTGCAGGTCGTCGGACATCAGGGGCGACAGCGATACGATCTGCTGGAAGTTCGCCTTGATATTGCGCTGAAGGGCATCGATCTCGAGCTTGTCACCGTCGCCCAGCAGTTCCGGGGCTTCGCTGACGTTGGCGAGCAGGTACGGCCGGCTGGCAATGAGCCCGTCGAGGCGGACGCGGGCCAGACCCTGGACGATGATGCGCAGGCTGCCGTCGGGCAGCTTGAACATCTTGTGGATGTGGCTGGCGGTGCCGATGGTGTGGAGGTCGTCCTGGCGCGGGTCCTCTTCAGACGCCTCGCGCTGGGTGAAAACGGCGATCATGCGGCCCGCGCTGACGGCCTCGTCGATGAGCCGGACAGAGCTCTCACGCGCCACGGCGAGCGGCATGAAGGAGTTGGGAAACAGCACCGTGTCGCGCAGTGGCAGCACCGGTAGTTCAGCCGGTACGTGGAACGGCAGCTCAGCAGACGGCTCGTCCGCCTCGAACGGCTTGTCTTGATCGCTCATCGGCGATCCCTCCGGTGTCGTAGTGGAACTGCCCGAGAGCCCGGGCTTCTGGGGGACGCAGGCCCCGCACGCGGCAGGGCCTGCGCTTCGGAAAAGCCTGAGCGCCTAGCGCTGCAGGTCGAAGAAGCCCGACGAGCCGCGCCGCGACATTGTACGCTCGCGCAGCATCGCGACTTCACGCTCTTCTTCGCAATCCTTGCAGCGAACGGCGAAGGGGAGGGCGCGCAGCCGAGCTTCGGCGATCTCGTCGCCGCACTCGTAGCAGTGGCCGTAGCGTCCCTCGTCGAGGCGAGCCAGCGCTTCGTTGATTTTGTTGAGCGTTTCCGCCTTCATCTGAATGAGGGCGAACTCGATGTCTTCCTGGATGTCGACCTCGGCGGTCTCACCCGGATCGTCGTGCGGCCGGTCGGCGCCTTCGGCGCGAACGCCACGAATCTTGCCCTGCACTTCCTGCAGGATGACGCGCCGCCGTTCGTCGAGCATCGCCTTCAGCTCATCGTAACGGTTGCTCGTGTCGAGCACCGCGGTGGCTGTCACGTTCTTCTTCGCTGCCTTGGCCATGACTTGTTGCCGCTCCTTCCGTATCCCTCAACCCAGGGAGGACATCGCAATGATTCCCTGGAATGCAATCGGTGTACCCAGTTAGACGTCGTGTCCCCATGTGTTTATGCGGCGGCACGGCGAATGAAATATGACGACTGTCCGGTATACAAACCAATCACTCCGACGGATCCTTCATCTCCGAGGACCGTGATGCCGGGGATGACTAGCTCGTAACTGCTGAAAATAAACAGTTTACAGGAAAGTCTACTCGTCGCGCCTAGGTCGTCCGAACACCGTTCACAGCATTAGACGCCGGCTACTCAATTTGGGTTCTCGCCGCAGAGTGTCCGTTTGGGGCGACGGTCCGACGTCACCAGGCGACAGTAACTGCCGGCACCGGGTGGCAAAACTACACTGGTTGTGGCGCTCCAGCCACACCGGATCGCCGTGACCCTCGGACCACGCGCGGGACGAGCCCAGGATGTCGACGGCAGCCCTGCACGTCGTCAGCCGGGGCGGCGGACGTCGACAGCGGCGGCGGGCTGACGCTCCGGTCGCCCTGGGCCGGACTCGCCCGTTTCGCGCGACCCCGGCTGCACCGAAGCGCAGGTCAACCGGGCACGCATCACCGGTGGCCCGAATCTGGCCGAAAACCGCGGGGCATGGTAGGCTTGAGGTTTGTCACGCTCGATTGAAACGAGACCGTGACGTCTCTGGAAGGTGTTCCCGTCATGGCGAGACGCTGTGAAATCTGCGACAAGGGCCCGGTGGTTGGACGAACGGTGTCCCACGCCCACAATGTCGGCCCGCGCCGCTTCGAACCGAATCTGCAGACCGTGCGCGCGGTCGTGAACGGCGCCACGAAGCGCATTCGCGTCTGCACCCGCTGCATCCGCTCGAAGAAGGTCGTCAAGGCCGCCTAAGCAAATGCGACGCGCGATCGCCGCCCCTGGCGGTGCCCCTGCCATCGGTCCCTACTCCGCGGCCCTGACGGTCGGTCAGCTGGTGTTCCTGTCGGGACAGATTCCACTCCGCACCGATGGCACCATCGTGGAAGGCGGCATCCGCGAGCAGACCGTGCAGGTGCTCGAGAACATGCGCGGGCTGCTGACGGCGGCCGGTGCCGACTTCTCCAAGGTGGCCAAGACGACGCTTTACCTGGCCGACATGGGCGACTTCGCGACCGTGAACGAAATCTACGCCACCTACTTTTCCCAGCCGTACCCCGCCCGCGCTACGGTGCAGGTCGCCCGGCTCCCCCGCGACGTGCGGGTGGAGATCGACGCCATCGCCGTTCTCGACTGACGTCGTCTGGCGGGCGTCTTACCGCCTCGTCGCGCGCTCGATATCGAGCACGCCGTCGACGCTACGCAGTGACTTGATCACCTTCTCGAGGTGCTTCATGTCTTTGATCTCGATCGTGACGTCGATGCGGGCGTTGTTCTCCTCACGGGTCGTGGCCTCGAGCGTCAGGATGTTGGTGTTGATGTCGGCGATGCTGGCGCTGAGCGCTGCCAGCATGCCTTTGCGGTCTTCGACCAGCATCGTCAGCCGCACGGTGTAGGGCGCCGGGTCGCCACCCCTGTCCCACTCCACGTCGATGCGGCGTTGCGGGTCGTACATCAGATTCAACACGTTGGGACAGGCCGCGGCGTGCACCGACACGCCTTTGCCGCGCGTGACGTAGCCAACGATCTTCTCGCCCCGGATCGGGCTGCAGCAGCGCGCGCGTGTCACCATCAGGTCGTCGGCGCCGCTGACGGTGATGCGATCGGCCGCCGCGGCGCCAGGCCGCAGCACGCGCTTCACCGCCGAGACCACGGGATGGTCCGGCGCGCGCTCCTTCAGCTGGCCTGCCGGCACGAGCGCGTCGAGTACCTGCCGCGCTGCCACCTTGCCGTAGCCGACCTGCGCCAGCAACTCATCGACCTTGCCCAGGCCGAGAGCCGCGACAGCCGTAGCCAGAGCGTCCTCTTCGAGTGACGCCTTCGGTATGTCGAAGCGCTTGGCTTCCTTCTCGAGCAGCTTGCGGCCGACGTCGATGGCGCGGACGTTCTCCTCGGTCTGGATGAACTGGCGGATCTTGCTGCGGGCCCGCGACGTCTTCACCACGCCCAGCCAGTCGCGGCTTGGCGAGTGGCCGGCGGCCGTCATGATCTCGATGATGTCGCCGTTCTTGAGGCGGGTGCGCAGCGGCACCATCCGCCCATTCACACGCGCCCCCACGCAGCGGTGACCAACGTCGGTGTGCACGGCGTACGCGAAGTCGATCGGCGTGGCGCCGTCGGGCAGCACCTTGACCTGACCGGCCGGCGTGAAGGTGTAGACCTCTTCGCGGTAGAGGTCGATCTTCAGATGGTTGAGGAACTCCTGCGAATCGCGCACGTCCTGGTGCGTCTCGAGAAGCTGCCGCATCCACTGGAAATACTGTTCGTCACGCGCGGCGCCGACGCGGCCTTCCTTGTACTTCCAGTGCGCGGCGATGCCGTCTTCAGCGTGATGGTGCATCTCTTCGGTGCGGATCTGCACCTCGAAGGGCACCCCGCGGTCGGACACCACCGACGTGTGCAGCGACTGGTAGCCGTTGGGCCGCGGCATGGCGATGAAATCCTTGATGCGGCCGGGCACCGGCGACCACGCCTGATGGATGATGCCGAGGGCGGCGTAGCAGTCCTTCACCGAGGGCGTCACGATCCGGATGGCGACGAAGTCGTAGACCTGATCCAGATCGATCTTCTGGCGGCGGAGCTTGAGCCAGATACTGTAGAGCCGCTTGACCCGGCCGTCGACGGCGACGACCGGCACCTCGGCGGCCGCCAGCTTGGTGCGGATGGCCGCCGTCAGTTCATCGATGACCCCTTCGGTCGCGGCCCGCTTGGCGTCGACGCGGGAGCGCAGCGACTGGTAGGCCTGCGGCTCGAGGTGCATGAAGGCGAGTTCCTCGAGCTCGTTCTTCATCTTGCTCATGCCGAGCCGGCCGGCGATCGGGGCGTAGATATCGAGCGTTTCCTGGGCCACGCGGGGCCGTTTTTCCTCCGGCATGAACTCCAGCGTGCGCATGTTGTGGAGGCGGTCGGCGAGCTTGACGAAGATCACGCGAATGTCGTCGACCATCGCGAGCAGCATCTTGCGGAAGTTCTCGGCCTGCCGTTCCTCGCTCGACGAGAACTCGATGGCGCTGATCTTGGTGAGCCCCTCGACGATGTGGGCGATGTCGGACCCGAAGAGCTCGCTGATGCGCTCGACGGTCGCCAGGGTGTCTTCGATGACGTCGTGGAGCAGGCCCGACGCGACACAGACGACGTCCAGTCGCTGGTCGGCCAGAATGTCAGAAACCTCAAGCGGATGAATGAGATACGGCTCTCCGGAGTGCCGTACCTGCCCCTTGTGCGCGAGGGCCGAGAAGACGTAGGCCTTTCGCAGCAGCTCGAGGTCGCCCTCCGGGCTGTACGTACGGACCTTTTCGAGGAGATCCTCGAAGCGGATCATTGAGCCATCCGACCGGTTTCGGTGTCTAAAGGAAAGAGTGAAACGTCTGCAATCGTCATCATAGCAGCCGCCTTGCGAGGGCTGGGGGGAACTGGCTATACTTTCCGCCCTGCGGCGCAGTAAAGTGCCTGTCGGACGAACCCGGGGGCGAGCGTTCCGTACGGGGTCTCGACGCAGTCTAAGGTTTTGAGGGGGGAAACGATGAAGCTCCGGTCTTCGATCTCGGGTCTGGCCCTGGCGGTAGGACTCGGCGTCATGGTCGCTGGGTGCGGCCAGGTCAACCAAGTTCGCGCCCAGAAGGCGTTCAAGGACGCCAACAAGCTCTACGCCGCCAGTGACTGGCGCGCTGCAGCGACGAAGTACGAGGAGGCACTCCAGCTCAACCCTGAAAACGCCTACAGCCACTTCTTCCTCGCCAACTCGCTCGACAACCTCTACCGGCCGACCCGCGTCGGCGAGCCCGAGAACGACGCCCTCCTGACCAAGGCCATCGAGAATTACAGGCTGGCCGGCGAGCAGATCGACGACCCGCTCTGGAAGCGGCGCTCGCTCGAGTTCCTGGTCAGCGCTTACGGTCCCGACAAGCTGAACGATCCGACGATGGCCGAACCGATCGTCAAGCAGATGATCGCGCTCGATCCGGAAGATCCGGCCAACTACTTCCAGTTGGCGCAGATCTATGAGAACTCAGGCGAGTACGAGCTGGCCGAAGAGACCTTCCTCAAGGCCAAGCAGGCCAAGCCCAGCGATCCTGCCGTCTACATGCAGTTGGCTGGCTACTACAACCGGCAGGGCGAGTTCGACAAGACGATCGATGCGCTCAGCCAGCGCGTGGCCATCGAACCGAACAACCCGGAAGCGCACTACACGGTCTCGACCTACTACTGGGACAAGGCCTACCGCGACTTCCGCCTGAAGGACGCCGAGAAGCTCGACATGGTCATGAAGGGTCTCGAGTCGGTCGACAAGGCCATCGAGATCAAGAGTGACTACATGGAGGCGATTGCCTACAAGAACCTCCTCCTCCGTCTCGAGGCCAATCTGATCAAGGATCCGCGCCGCCAGCAGGCGTTGATTCGCGAGGCCGACGAGCTGCGCGACAAGGCCGAGGCGATGCGCAAGGCCAAGAACACTTCCGCTAGCTGACGCTTGCCGGTGCGGCCCACAACGCGCCGGCCGGATCCGACACCAGGGCTGTTTCGCCTCCTCCGGCGGAACGGCCCTTTTGTTGTTCTGGGCACGGAAGACAGGGCGGCGTTCCAACGGGCTTTTTGCCCGGACGACATGGCCGTTTGGTAGAGTAGTACGGTTGTAGATGCGTCCATGAGGGAGACCATATGAAGCTCGTTGTTCACACGTTGAGATCGCTCGTGGCGCTGGCGGTGCTGCTGGCGTTCGCGTCGTCTGGAGTCAGCGCCCAAGGCGTGACCACCGGCTCGCTGGCCGGCGTGGTCACCGATCAAGGGGGCGCACCGGTTGCAGGCGCCAACGTCATCGCCATACACGTGCCGTCGGGCTCGACCTACGAGGCCACGACCCGCGCCGACGGCCGGTTCCTCGTGCCGGGCATGCGCATCGGCGGACCCTACTCGGTGACCGTGGCCTATCAGGGCCACGGCAACGCCTTCGAGCCCTTCTCCCAGGACAACGTCGTGGTGAACCTCGGTGTGGCGACCGACCTGCCGGTGACCGTCCGCTCGATCGCCGTCACCGAAACGGTCACGGTCACCGCCTCCACCTCGGAGGTGTTCAGCTCGACCCGCACGGGCGCCGCCACCACGGTGGTTTTGGAGCAGATCGCGAACCTACCGAACGTCAGCAATCGGCTGGAGAACTTCACCCGCCTGACACCTCAGGCCAGCGGCGCGACCTTCGCCGGCCAGGACGGCCGGCTCAACAACATCACCGTCGACGGCTCGTCCTTCAACAACTCATTCGGGCTCGGCACGAGCCCCGGCGAGCGTACGGGCGTGGCAGCCATCTCGCCCTACGCCGTCGAGCAGATCCAGGTCAACGTGGCGCCCTTCGACGTGCGTCAGGGCAACTTCGTCGGCGCCGGCGTGAACACGGTGACTCGCAGCGGCACCAACCAGTTCAGCGGCTCTCTCTATCGGCAGTTCCGCAACGAGAGCATGGTGGGCGAAGAAGCCAAGGGGCTCACGTTCAACCCTGGCACGTTCGAGTTCACCAACACCGGCGGCTTTCTCGGTGGTCCGATCCTGAAGAACAAGCTGTTCTTCTTCGGCAACGCCGACCGCGAAGTTCTGAAGCAGCCGGGAACCACCTTCACTGCCAACCCAGGCGGGGCGCCGGCCGTGGGCAACATGACGCGCGTGCTGGCCTCCGATCTCAACGCGCTCTCCACATTCCTGAACGGCAACCTGCAATACGACCCGGGCAAGTACGAGGGATACCCTTTCAAGACGCCCGGCAACCGCTACCTCGCCAAGCTCGACTACAACCTCAACAGCTCGAACAAGCTCACCGCCCGCTACATCCAGCTCGATTCGACCACTGACGTGCTCGAGTCGAACTCGTCGTCGCTCGGGTTCGGCAACCGTCGCACCAGCACGCAGTCGCTGAACTTCTCCGGATCGAACTACACGATTCTTGAGAACATCAAGTCTGGCGTCGGCGAGTGGAACTCCACGTTCGGTGGTTCGATGGCGAACTCGCTGATTGTCGGCTTCACGTCGCAGGACGAAAGCCGCGGCGCCATCGACAAGCTGTTCCCGCTGGTCGACATCCTGAACAACGCCACGACCTACACGTCGTTCGGCTCCGAGCCCTTCACACCCAACAACGAGCTGCGCTACAAGACGTTCCAGATCCAGAACAACTTCATGAAGTTCATCGACCGCCACACGGTGACGGTTGGCGGCACCCTCGAGCGCTACCGGTCGGAGAACGTCTTCTTCCCGGGCTCGCAGAGCGCCTACGTCTACAACTCGCTCGAGGACTTCTACACCGACGTCAACGGTTACCTGGCCAATCCCAACCGGACCACCTCGCCCGTCAGCCTGCGTCGCTTCCAGGTGCGCTGGAACAACATCCCCGGTCAGGACAAGCCGCTGCAGCCGCTGGAGGTGCTCTACGGCGGTCTCTACATCCAGGACGAGTGGCGTCCGAACAACAACCTGACGCTGTCGGCGGGCCTGCGCTTCGACGTGCCGAAGTTCGGTGACACCGGCTACACCAACGAAGTGGCCGACGGCCTCAGCTTCCGCGATGAAAACGGGCAGCCCGTGCAGTACGACAGCGGCAAGCTGCCCGACCCCAATATCCTGTGGTCGCCGCGCGTGGGCTTCAACTGGGCGTTGGACGAGAACCGCAACACGCAGGTGCGCGGCGGCACGGGCATCTTCACCGGGCGGCCGGCCTACGTGTGGATCTCCAACCAGATCGGCAATACCGGCGTCCTGACGGGGTTCGAGCAACTCGACAATACCTTCGCGCGGCCGTTCAACCCGGATCCGAACTACTACAAGCCGACCAGCGTGTCCGGTGCGCCGGCCAGCAGCTTCGAACTGGCGTTGACCAACCCCGACTTCAAGTTCCCGCAGCTCTGGCGCACCAACTTCGCGGTCGACCAGCGTCTGCCGCTCGGCGTCACGAACACCACCGAGTTCATCTACAACAAAGACGTGAACGGCGTCTACTACATCAACGCCAACCTCGCTCCGGCCAACACCGCTTTTGCCGGCGCCGACGGGCGTCCCAGGTGGTCGACTTCGAACCGCATCAACGCCGCCGTGGCCAATGCGGTGGTGCTGAAGAACCAGGACGTGGGTTCGTCGTGGAACCTGGCGTCGTCGCTCGACCGTCGATTCGGCAGCAACTTCGTCAAGGTGGCCTACAGCTACGGTCAGTCGAAGAATACGGTCGACCCGGGGTCGATCGCCTTCGGCTCGTGGAACAACAACCAGCACGCGGGCGACCCGAACAACCCGGGCGTGGGCTTCTCGCCGACCGGGCGGGCCGGCCATCGCTTCTTCGCCACCGGCACCTTCGGGAAGGATTTCTTCGCCTTCGGCCGCTCGTCGGTGTCGCTCTTCTACGAGGTGCGCAACGTCGGCGTCGACACCTACACCTTCTCGGGCGACATCAACGGCGACGGCGGCACGTCGAACGACCTGCTCTACGTGCACCGCGACCCGTCGGAGATGAACTTCCAGACCTTCACCAGCGGCGGGCGCACCTATACGGCGGCCGAACAGGCGGCCGCCTGGGACGCCTACATCTCGCAGGACGACTACCTGACCAAGCGCCGGGGCAAGTACGCCGAGCGTGGCGGCGTGCTGCTGCCCTTGGTTCAGCGCATGGACTTGAGCATCGCTCAGGACGTGTTCACGAGCATCCGAGGCCGGCGGCACTCCCTCCAGATCCGCGCCGACATCCTGAACTTCGGCAACCTGCTCAACAGCGACTGGGGTGTCGGCCAGCGCCTCATCTCGAACCAGCCGCTCACCGTGCCGACGACGGCCCAGGGCGGCGTCGCCGATGCGCAGGGCCGTATGCAGTACCGGCTGCGGGTCATCAACAACGAGCTGATGACGACGCCGCTGCAGAGCACCTCGTTCCTGAACGACGTGTATCGCTTCCAGGTGATGGTGCGCTACTCGTTCTAGTTCGGTCCTTGGGGGCGTCGCGTTCGACGCCGCATCTCGACGGCCGGGTCCGCCCAGACGGGCAGCCCGGCCGTTGCCGTCAGGGGACCGGTCCGTCAGCGGGCGCCGGTGCGGTAAGTGGGCCTTCCCCTCGAGCCAGGACGTCGGGTGGCCGCTCAGGCCCGCCCGTTCCTGATGGCGACGGCCACGACCTCCTTGAGCAGTTTCGCAGCAACCCGCGCCGTCAGGTCATGATGATCGGTCTGGGGGTTGTACTCCACGATGTCGACGCCGACGATCGGGGCGCGAATCCGGTGCAGGAGGCCGACCACCTCGCGCGTGCTGAGGCCGCCGGGCTCGGGATGGGCCACACCCGGTGCGAAGGCCGGGTCGAGGCCGTCGAGGTCCAGGGAGACATAGAGCGGCCCCTCGAGGGCCTCCACGGGCACATCGCGCCAGCGTTCCATGCCGTAGACCTCCACCCCAAAGCGGTCTGCCTGACGCGCCAGGTGCGGTGTCGTCGTCCGGATGCCCACCTGGACGAGCCTGATAGTGAGCCCGTCTTCCATGATGCGAGCGAACGGGCAGGCGTGAGAGTAGGCATCGCCGAGCCCAGGTGGCTGCCCCGGCACCGGCAGGGGGAACTCGTCGTAGAGGTCACCATGCGCGTCGAAGTGCAGGATGGTGGCCACCGGGCGGTCGCGAAAGGCCCGCAGAACGGGGTAGGTGATACTGTGGTCGCCGCCCAGGACGACGGGCAGCCCGTGGCGGGCCAGGATGGCCCCTGCGGCATCTTCGATGGCCGCGCGGGTGCGGGCGCCGTCGTCGTCCAGGGCCAGATCTCCGGCGTCCTCGACGGACGTGGGCTCGATCGCCACGCCGACTTCGGTGGCGCTGTTGGTGGAAGGTGACCACAACGCGCGGCGGATGAGCGGCGGTGCCGCGGCAGCGCCACGCGCGAACGACGACGAGCCGTCCCAGGGAACACCGAGCAGACACGGACGGGGTGGTTCGCTCATGCCGAGCGTCTCCAAAAAAATCGGGCCGTCCCCGAGGGGCGGCCCGACTGAACGCGGCGCGAACGAAACGGCGCTAGTTGCCGGCCTGGGCGGCCTTCCGCATGCCTTCGGTGATGATGCCGACCTTCTCGACACCGGCACCCTTGGCCGCGTCGATCACGTCGACGATGTCACCGTAGCGCAACGCGCCGTCACCGGCGATGAACATGGTCTTGTCCTTGCGCTCTTCGTAGATCTTGCGGAGCATCTCGCCGAGATTCGTCAGGGTGACGTCCTGCTTGTTGACCGAGATCTTCCTGTCGTTCGTATACTCCAGCACGATCTGGGAGATATCGAGCGTCTTCTGATCCTTGGTCTTCGTCTCGGCGGGCAGGTTGACGTCGATGCCTTTCTGCGACAACGGCAAGGCGGCCATGAAGATCACCAGCAGCACGAGCAGCACGTCGATCATCGGCGTGATGTTCATGTCGCCGTTGGCCTCGAGCTTCTTGGCGGTGACGATCGTATCCGCCCCCATGTGATTGTGGGCTGACATCAGTTACCTCCCGCCGGCGCCTTGCGCTCGGTGATGAGACCCATGTCCTCGATGCCGGCCTGGCGCAGCGAGTCCATCATCTCCATGACGCGCCCGTAGGGCGCGTCCTCATCAGCCTTGATAAGAATGATGCGGTCCTTCTTGCCCTCGAGGATGTCGTCGACGCGGCTGCGAACGTCCGCATCAGGCACCTGTACACCGTTCACCCAGAACCGGCCGTCGGGGGTGACGCCGACCACCGTCTGGTCCTGCGTCTCCGGCTTGTCGGAGCTGTTGATGGCCGTGGGCAGCTTGACGTCAACGCCCTTCTGCAGCAGGGGGGCGATGATCATCATGATGATCAACAGCACGAGCATGACGTCCACGAGCGGCGTCACGTTGATGTCCGACTTGACGCCGCCTTTGGCGCCGCCGACATCCATTGCCATAGTGCACTCTCCTGGCTAGTGAGCCCCTGGGCTCCGGCCTTGGTCTAGTTCGCCGTCTTGCGGATGAAGTAGTCGAGCAGTTCCGACGACGAGTTGTCCATCTCGACGTTGAAGTACTCGAGGCGGCCGGTCAGGTAGTTGTAGAACCACACCGCCGGGATGGCCACGAACAGACCGAGTGCCGTTTCGACGAGCGCCTCGGCGATACCGGCCGAGACGGCGCCGATGCCGCCCGAACCCGTCGACGCGATGCCGACGAACGCGTTGATGACGCCGACGACCGTGCCGAGCAGACCGACGAACGGCGCCGTCGCGCCGATGGTCGCAAGGCTGGAGACGCCCTTCTTCAGGTCGTTCGAGGTCAGCGCGGTGGCGCGCTGAATCGAGCGACGCACCGTGTCGAGAAGGTCGTCGCGGTTGAGGGCGGCGCCGCCGGCGCTGTCCTGCTGGAACTGGTATTCCTGCAGGCCGGCGAGCACGACCTTGGCCAGGTGGCTGTAGCGGTAGTCCTTGTTGGACGACAGCGCGATGGCTTCCTTGAGCCGGCCGTCCTTGAGGTGCTTCGCCACGAGCGGTGCGAACATCTTCGACTGCTTCTTCGCCTGGCTGAAGGTGTAGATGCGCTCAATCGCGATACCCACCGACCAGAACGACATGATGAACAGAACGATCGCGATGGCCAGAGCCACCGCACCCATCTGCTCGAACATCTCGATGAAGTCGATGCCGGCACCCTCCTGCGCGAAGGCAGGTGAGCTGAGGAGCAGTGCGCCAACGGCAACCGCTGCAATCTGACCAATCTTCCGAACGTTCATCGTCTTCCTCCGGAAAGGACCCTGACTCGGGTCATCACCAAACGCCTTGACCTACTGCAGCGTGAATTGAACCGTAACCGTCATGATGACCGGCACTGGCACGCCGTTCAGCAAGGTCGGCGTGAACTGCCACTGACGCACCGCGTCGAGCGCCGCCTGGTCGAGCAGCGGAATCGAGCGCAGGACCTTTGCGTCCTGCACCGAACCGCTCGGACCGATCGTGGCCTCGATGATGACGATGCCCTGAACGCGCGCCGACTGCGCGATCGGAGGATACACGGGATTGACGTTCTTGACCTTCTGCGGGGGCTTGATATTACCGCCCACGCGGACGGGCTGGGTCGGCGGCGGGGGGGGCGGCGGCGGGGGCTCTGGTATGCCTCCGGTAATGCCGCCAACGATGCCGCCGGCGAGACCGCCTACGACACCGCCCACTTGTCCTTCGAAGCCGGCTTCGATACCAGTCTCGGGTTTGATCTCCGACGGGGCCTCGACGGGCGCCGCCGTGGGATTGACTTCCACCTCTGGCGGCGGGGCGGCCGCCTGCGGCGGCGGCGGCGGTGGCGGCGGCGGTGGCGGCGGCGGCGGCGGAGCCGCCACGAACGCCATCATCGACGGAGGCGTCGGGAGGATGTCGGCTGCCATCAAGGGAACGATCACGATGGCCGCAACCAGCGCAATTTCCGCGAGCATCGTCAGCGCGACGGTGTACCCCGACTTGTTGCCCATCTTGATCGATGGGTCGACCACATCACCAAACAGGTCGCGTGGCACGTGTCTGTTCCTCCTGACCTAACGAACCGGCTGCCGCAAGGCGGCCGATTATAGCGGTGAGTTTTTGGCGTGTCAACGACAGGATACCAAGCCGTATGGCTGGCAGACCACCGTGTAGATTCGCCGTTATCCTGCTTTGACACCGGTTCCGGGAAAGTGGCACCAACGGCTGGTGGCTCGCCTGAAATCCGGTCTTTCGCGAGCCACCCAAAACGTCGGGAAGCATCGAAACCCGAGGCATTCTAGCCGTGCCCCGGTGCCCCGTCAATCCACAACGGGGCTGGTGCCACGTTAATTCTTCGCGACACATCCAGAGACGCGGAAAACGGTGCAGCGCCCGCGCCGATCGGGCGGGGCGTCGCACCGCATCCGGAGTGCTTGCCGCCTAGCCCTCGATCCGCATGCCGTAGAACGAGCGATAGACGAAGTACATGCTGACCACGAAGAAAACCGCGGCCAGCGCGTTCGTGAGACCGGCGCCGCTTTCGGCCGTCAGGTACACCCCCAGCTCCACGGCCAGCAGGCCGAAAAGCGTCGTGAACTTGATGACCGGGTTCATGGCGACCGACGACGTGTCCTTGAAGGGATCGCCCACCGTATCGCCCACGATCGAGGCGTCGTGCAGCGGCGTCCC
Source organism: Acidobacteriota bacterium (assembly GCA_018000455.1). Lineage (GTDB taxonomy): Bacteria > Acidobacteriota > Vicinamibacteria > Vicinamibacterales > UBA2999 > CADEFD01. The sequence continues at coordinate 194,272 of JAGNJW010000004.1, read as the reverse complement.
CTTCATCTTCAGCTCGGTCTCGACGATCTTCTTGGCGTTGTCCCAGGCACCGCCCGCGTTGGCCATGAAGATCGCCTGGTAGAGACCGAAGAGCGCGATTGAGATGAGGTAGCCGATGAAGAAGAACGGCTCGACGAACGCGAAGGCCAGGGTCGAGAAGAAGACGCCGAGGAAGATGTTGAACATGCCCTTCTGCGCGTAGACCGTGCAGATCTCCACCACCTTCTTGCTGTCTTCGACCGACGCTTTCTCGGCGCTCTCGAGGTTGATGTTCGCCTTGATGAACTCCACCGCGCGGTAGGCGCCGGTGGTGACGGCCTGCATCGAGGCACCAGTGAACCAGTAAATCACCGCGCCGCCGGTGATGAGGCCCAGCAGGAACGGCGGGTGCAGGATCGACAGCTTGGCGATCGCCGACTGATCGGCGAGCCCCTGCGTCAAGGCCATGATAATCGCGAAGATCATCGTCGTGGCGCCCACCACGGCGGTGCCGATGAGCACCGGCTTGGCGGTGGCCTTGAAGGTGTTGCCGGCGCCGTCGTTCTCCTCGAGCAGCTCCTTGGCCACTGGGAAGTTGACCTTGAAGCCGTAGCCCTTCTGGAGCTGCGCCTCGATGCCGGGGATCTCCTCGATTTGCGAGAGCTCGTAGACCGACTGCGCGTTGTCCGTGACCGGACCATACGAGTCGACCGCGATGGTCACCGGGCCCATGCCCAGGAAGCCGAACGCCACCAGGCCGAACGCGAACACGGCCGGCGCCAGCATGAGGCCGCCCAGGCCCATCATGGAGAAGTAGTAGGCAATCGCCATCAGACCCATGATGGTGAGCCCCAGCCAGTAGGCGCTGAAGTTGCCGGCGACGAGGCCCGACAGGATGTTGAGCGAGGCGCCGCCCTCGCGCGACGAAGTCACGACCTCGCGCACGTGCGCGGAGTTGGTGGAGGTGAACACCTTCACGAACTCCGGGATGATCGCGCCAGCCAGCGTGCCGCAGGTGATCACGCTCGAGAGCTGCCACCACAGCGACGTGTTGCCACCCAGGTTGGGGATGAGCAGGTAGGACAGCGCGTAGGTGAGCACGACCGATACGAGCGACGTCATCCACACGAGCATGGTGAGCGGCGCCTCGAAGTCCATTTTCGACACGCCCGCATACTTGCGCGTGGCGATGGCGTTGTTCACGAGGTAGGAACCGGCCGAGGCCAGCACCATCATCACGCGCATCATGAAGATCCAGACGAGGAGCTGCACCTGCACGGCCGGATCCTCCACCGCCAGGACGATGAAGGAGATGAGGGCCACGCCGGTCACGCCGTAGGTCTCGAAGCCGTCGGCCGTCGGGCCGACCGAATCGCCGGCGTTGTCACCGGTGCAGTCGGCGATGACGCCGGGGTTGCGGGCGTCGTCTTCCTTGATCTTGAAGACGACCTTCATCAGGTCGCTGCCGATATCGGCGATCTTGGTGAAGATGCCGCCGGCGATGCGCAGCGCCGCCGCACCGAGCGACTCGCCGATGGCGAAGCCGAGGAAGCAGACGCCGGCGTACTCGCCGGGGATGAAGAGCAGGATGGCGAGCATGAAGAGCAGCTCGACGGAGATGAGCATCATGCCGACGCTCATGCCCGAGCGCAGCGGAATGTCGCACACCGGGAAGGCCTGCCCACGCAGGCTCGCAAAGGCGGTCCGCGAATTGGCGAGCGTGTTGATGCGGATCCCGTACCACGCCACGCCATAGCTGCCGGCGATGCCGATCAGGCTGAAGAGGAGAACGATGACGATCCTGTAGGCCTCGAGGCCGATCAGCCAGAAGTAGGCGACCATCACCGTGCCGATGAACAGCTCGAGGATCAGCAGGAACTTGCCCTGCTGGATCAGGTAGGCCTTGCAGGTTTCGTAGATGATCGCCGAGACGTCGGCCATCGACTGGTGCACCGGCAGGTTCTTGACGGCGTTGTAGGTCCAGGCGCCGAAGAGCAGGCCGAGCACGCACACCACCAGCCCCGTCAGCAGGATGTTGTGGCCGGTCATGCCAAGGAAGTCGCCCGTATCGAGGTCGGGCAGCTGGATGTTCACCTCACCCCCTGGGCGGTGGGCGGGCTCGGCCGCGCCGGCCGCCGTTTCGGGCTGCCCGGCGGCAAAGGCCACGCCTGCCAGCGGGCCGGCCATGGCCACGATCAAGGCCAGCGCCGCCAGTGCGGCCTGCCAGTGTCCAACTCTCATGATGCGCATCGCGTTGGTCATAACGTGTGCTCTCGGCTCCTCGCGCCTGGTTGTTGCAGCAGACGATCCTACACTCGCTTGGGCCCGGGGCCGCTGCGAAGTTGCGACGGGAGGGCCATGCCCCCCGTCAGAAAGATGCGGATCCCGTCCTCGACCGACAGGTCCGGGTAGTGCACGCGACTGCTGGGAAAGGCCACGACGTCTCCCAGATAGAGGTGATTAGTCGGGACGTAGACGGCCACAAAAGCCTCCGGGCCCTGACCTTGATCGATGGTGAACTCGCGCGTCAGGAATCCGAGGATCAGGCCGCGCGAGGGGTCGTCCACCAAGACCACCCGCTTGAAGCCGGCGTCGTTGTCGGGCGAGAAGGCCGCCAGGAGCTGCCGGACGGGGGCGTAGACGGTCTTGAAGACCGGCACGCGCAGCAGCCAGGCTTCGGCCTGCTGGAGCAGCCGCTTGCCGAAGACGTTGGTCGCCAGCGCCCCGACGCCGAGCACGAACGCCCCCATGATGGCCACGCCCAGGCCCGGCACGCTGCGGCCGATGAGCCGCGTGGCCACGGGCGTCGCGAAATCGTCGATGAAGCGGAAGGCCCACACCAGCGCCGCCACACTGACGACGAGCGGCACGGTCACGAAGAAGCCGGTGATGAAGCGGCGACGCAGCCAGCCCATCACAGCCAGCCCGCCCCCGCCGCCGCCAGCAGCGCAGTCCCGGCGACGATGCGGTACCAGGCGAACGGGGCGAACCCCGACCGGCCCACGAAGCGCAGGAATGGCCGCACGACGACGAGGGCGGCCAGAAACGCCATCACGAAACCAATCGAAATCTCGAGGGCACGGTCGGCCGAGAGCACGTGGCGGACCTCGAGGAAATCGTGCGCGAAGGCCGCCGACATCGTCGGCATCGACAGAAAGAACGAGAACTCGGCCGCCGTCGTCCGCTCGAGACCCATGGCCATGCCGCCGACGATGGTGGCACCGGAGCGCGAGACGCCGGGAACGAGTGCCAGCACCTGGCAGCAGCCGACGCCGAAGGCGCTCCGGAGGGGTATCGCGTCAACCTCGCGCACGCTGGCGAGAGGCCTGCGGCCCTCGACGACGAGCATGATGGCGCCGCCAACCACGAACGCCGTCCCGATCACGACCGGGCTGTAGTAGAGCACCTGCTTCACGTAGCTGGAAAAGAGCGCTCCAGCGACCAGCGCGGGCACCACCCCCGCCACGACGAGCAGCGCGAAGTTGCGGGCCTCGGGACTGTGCGGCAGGCCGGTGACCACCGACCAGACTTTCTCCCGGTACAGCCAGACGACCGCCAGGATCGCGCCGAGCTGAATCATGACGGTGAATACGCCACCCGGATCGTCGAAGCCGAGGAAGCGTTCCGCCAGCAGCAGGTGAGCTGTCGAGGAGACCGGCAGGAACTCGGTCAGGCCCTGGACGACGCCGAGCAGCGCGGCCGTCAGCAGATTCACGAGGCGGTCCGGCTTACGACCGACGCGCCGTTGCGGCCTTGACCTTCGCCGTCCCACCCACGGCCGCGGTCGCGGCGGTCCCCTGTCGATTGCCCAGGATGATGGCGATGGCGGCTGCGATGAATACCGTCGAATAGGTGCCGCTGATGATGCCCACGAGCATCGTGAAGGCGAAGCCGTGCAGTACTTCGCCGCCAAACACGAAGAGCGCGAGCACCGAGAGGAACGTCGTCCCCGCCGTGATGATCGTCCGGCTGAGCGTCTGGTTGACGGCCGTGTTCACGATCTTCTCGAGCGAGTCGCGCCGCATCGTGCGCATGTTCTCCCGCACACGATCGAAGATGACGATGGTGTCGTTGACGGAATAGCCGGTGATGGTCAGGAGCGCCGCCACGATGTTCAGCGACAGGTCGTAGCCGAAGAAGGCCAGGAACGCCAGCGTGATGAGCACGTCGTGGAGCGTCGCCGCGATGGCGCCGATGGCGAAGGCCGGACGAAAGCGGAACGCGATGTAGATGGCAATGCCGACGACCGAGGCGAGCGTCGCGTAGATGCCCTTCAACTGGAGCTCACGGCCGATGACCGGGCCGACGATCTCCTGCGACAGGATCTCGAACTTTGGCAGGCCGGCCGCGTTGAGCGCGCCGAGGACGGCCACGGCGTCCTTCTCGAGGCCGGTGCCCTCTTCCTGTGCCAGCTGGGGCAGCCGGATGAGCACGGCGTTGTCGGCCGGATCGCCGTAGCTCTGGATGACCTTCTCGCCGGGCACCGAGCCCAGCGCCTGGCGCACGTCGTCGGCCGCGACCGGCTGTTCGAACTTCGCCACGACGATGGTGCCGCCGGTGAAGTCGATGCCGAGGGGCAAGCCGCCGGCGGTGACCATGAAGATCGCGCCGGCCAGCACCACCAGGGCCGACGCGGCGAGCGCCTGCCAGCGCCAGCGAATGAAGTCGTAGTTCGGATTCTCGAAGATACGCATGGCGTTAGATGCTCAGGGTGGCCGGCTGGTGGCGTCGCGCGAGGAACATTTCGAACATGGTGCGCGATACGAACACTGCCGTGAACACGTTGGCGAGGAGGCCGATCGTGAGGGTGGTGGCGAAACCGCGAATCGGGCCCGTGCCGAACTGGAACAGGAATGCCGCAGAGATGAGCGAGGCGACGTGGGTGTCGACGATGGTCCAGAAGACGCGATCGAAGCCCGCGGCCACCGACGCCTTGGGGCTCTTGCCGGTGGCAAGCTCTTCCTTGATGCGCTCGAAGATGAGCACGTTCGAGTCGACGCCCATGCCGATGGTCAGGATGAAGCCGGCGATCCCGGGCAGCGTCATGACCGCACCAGCGTAGGCCATCAGGCCGAGCAGCAGCACCAGGTTGATGGTGATCGAGACAAAGGCGTTGAAGCCGGCCAGCTTGTAGTAGGCGAGCATGAACAGCAGCACGAACATCAGGCCGCCGGCCGAGGCATAGACGCCGGCCCTCACCGACTCGGCGCCGAGCGACGGCCCGACCGTGCGCTCTTCGAGATAGGTGAGCGAGGCCGGCAGGGCGCCCGACCGCAGCACCAGGCCGAGGTCACCGGCTTCCTGCTGGGTGAAGTTACCGGTGATACGGCCCTCGCCGTCGATGCGCGACTGGATGTTCGGCGCCGAGTAGACGCGCCCGTCGAGCACGATGGCGAGCTGCCGGTTGATGTTGGCCTGTGTGAAGTTGCCGAACTTGGTGGCGCCCTCGTTGTTGAGTGAGAAGCTGACCGCCGGCCGGTTGTTCTCATCGAGGCTGGGCCGCGCGTTGCGCAGGTCGCGACCGGTCACCGCCGCAACGCGGCGCACCGCGTAGTAGACGGCGCTCGGCGGCGCACCGGCCCCGCCTTCGCTCTGGCCCGGCAGGATCTGCAAGTCCGGCGGCAGGTTGTTGTTGAACGCCTGGCGCGCCGACGCCTCGTCCGGGAACGGCCCCTGTTCCACGAGCTTCAGTTCGAGCAGCGCCGTCGAGCGGATGATCTCCTTGGCTCGATTGACGTCGGAGACACCTGGCATCTGCACGAGGATCTGGTCGGCGGCACTGTGACGCGCCACCACAGGTTCGGCAACGCCCAATTCGTTGACGCGCCGCTCGATCGTCTGCAGAGCCTGACTGACGGTTTCGTCGCGCAGTTGCGTGACGACGTTCGGTTTCAGGCGGAAGGTGTAGTCGGCGCCCGACTGCGAGCGGTCGTAGGTCAGGTCGACGTCGACGAGCGCCTGGCGAAACTGCGCGTCCTGGGCCGTCGGCACGCCGGCGACCCGGAATTCAGAGGGGCTGGCGACGGTGATGCCGGCAACACCGATGGCCTGGGTGCGAAGTGCTTCGCGGAGCCGGTCGGCCGCCGCTTCGGTCTCGACGCGCAGCGCGTCATCGGTCTGCACCCGCATGACGAGGTGCACGCCGCCTTTGAGGTCGAGGCCGAGACGTACTTTCTCGGTGGGGGGCGTGAACGCCCAGATCGCGAGACCGACGACCGCCAGGATCGTCAGCAGTTTCCAGCGGAGATTCTTCGACATGATTGAGTAGTCGCCCGTCTTGCGCGCCGTCCGGTCTCCCTGGCGCCGCAGATGACGGTCGCCCGGCCATCGTGACGCAGGCCTATGCCTGGCCCCCGGCTGATACCGGAGGTGAATTATCCATTATGCGCCCTGATCCTGTGGCGAGTCGAGTCGCAGACGAGGCACCCCTGGCTATTTTATGAAACGAGCCGCCCTCCGCGGGCCGGGCTCGGACACCCGCCGGGCGACAACTATATACGGCATACGGCGGGAGGGGCTGGCGTGCCAAGGTTCAGAGCGCAGGGGTGCGCAGAGGCTCCGGGACCGGCCGCCGGCCGCTAGCTGCCGCCCTCGGCGGCCACTGGCGGCTGCCCCTGGTAGCCGGCGATCGCCGTACGCGCCACCTCGACGCGAACATTCGGGGCGACCTGGAGGTGCACCGACTGCTCTTCGAGGCGCGCGACGGTGCCGAACAGACCGCCCGTCGTCACCACTTTGTCGCCCACTTTCAGGCCGCCCAGGAAGGCGTCGACCTTCTTCTGGCGACGCTTCATCGGCAGCAAGATGACGAAGTAGAAGATCCCCAGCACCAGCACGAACGGAATGAACTGCACGAGCGGACTCGTGCCCTGTCCGGACGGCACCGACATGGCGAGAACGACGGGATTGAGGGATAGGAGGGCGTTCATGACGCGAAGGCTCTGAGGTTCAGGCGCCGGAGGAACTCGTGCTTGAACGCGGCGAACGTACCAAGCGAGATAGCCTGACGAATCCGCCGCATGGTGTCAAGGTAGAACGAGACGTTGTGGACGGTGTTGAGGATGCTGCCGGTCATCTCGCCGGCCACGTAGAGATGGCGCAGATAGGCGCGCGAAAAGCCGGCGCAGGTGTAGCAGGTGCACTCTGGGTCGGGCGGCAGATCGTCTTCGGCGAAGCGCGCGTTCTTGATGTTGAGCGGCCCCTGGCGCGTGAAGAGCTGGCCGTTACGAGCGTTCCTGGTCGGCATCACGCAGTCGAAGAGGTCGATGCCGCGATCGACCGCCTCGACGATGTCGGCCGGCGTGCCGACGCCCATCAGATAGCGGGGCTTCGCCGCCGGCAACTGCGGCGCCACGCCGCCCACGACCTCGTACATCACCTCGTTCGGCTCCCCCACGCTCAGACCGCCAATCGCGTAGCCGGCGAAGTCGAGCGCCGCCAGCGCGCCAGCGCTCTCGAGCCGCAGATCGCCATACACGCCACCCTGCACGATGCCGAACTGCACCTGGCCGGGATGAATCGGGGCGAGCCCCTCCGCCGTTGCGCCTGCCCTCAACTCGTCGAGCCGCCTGCGGCAGCGCGTCGCCCAGCGCGTCGTGAGCGCCAGCGAGGTGGCAATGGCGTCACGTGTCGAGGGGTGCGGCGGGCACTCGTCGAGCACCATGGCGACGTCGGAGCCCAGGCACGCCTGGATGTCGACGGCGCGCTCGGGCGTGAGCACGTGGCGGCTGCCGTCGAGGTGCGACCGGAACTCGACACCGTGCTCGTCGAGCTTGCGTCGTGCGGCGAGGCTGAACACCTGATAGCCGCCGCTGTCGGTGAGGATCGGCCGGTTCCAGCCATTGAACCGATGCAGCCCGCCGCGCCGTGCGATGAGCGCGGCACCCGGCCGCAGCCAGAGGTGGTAGGTGTTCCCCAGAATGATGCTCGCGCCCGCGGCCTCGAGCATCTCCACGGTCATCGCCTTGACGGCACCCTGGGTGCCGACTGGCATGAACATCGGCGTCTCGATCGCCCCATGCGCCGTGACGACCCTGCCCGCACGCGCGGCGCCGTCGGTGTGAGTGACAGAGAAGCTGAAAGACATGGACGGCCGCTTGCTATTATCCATGCGTGAAGAAACTGCGCGTCGGCGTCATCTACGGCGGCCGGTCGGGTGAACACGAGGTCTCGATCGCCTCGGCGGCCGCCATCTTCAAGCATCTCGACCGCGCGCGCTACGAGGCGGTGCCCATCCGCATCGAGAAAGACGGCCGTTGGGTGCTCGCCGACAAGGCGCCCGTCGCGCTTTCGGCCTCCGACGTGATCGGCCAGCAGCGGTTGCAGGCGGCGCGGGTAGTGCGCCCCGGCCGCGACACCCTCCTCGTGTCGCACCCGAGCGACGACACCCTCATCACCATCGAGCGGCGGCCGGCCAGTGGAGCTGGAGAAGACGAACCCGATCGCGCGGTCGTGACGGGCCTGGGCCTCGACGTCGTGTTCCCGGTGCTGCATGGGCCGTTCGGCGAAGACGGCACGGTGCAGGGCCTGCTGGAACTGGGCGCCGTGCCCTATGTGGGATCGGGCGTTCTGGCCTCGGCGGCTGGCATGGACAAGGCGGCGATGAAGGCCCTCTTTGCCGCCCGCGGGTTGCCGCAGACGCCCTACGAGGTCGTGACCCACTTCGAATGGACGCGCGATCCCGGCGCGGCCTCGGCCCGACTGCTGGCGCTGGGTTTGCCCGTGTTCGTCAAGCCGGCCAACCTCGGCTCGAGCCTCGGCATCTCGAAGGTGAAGTCGGCCGAGGCGCTGGCAAGCGCCTTGGCGACGGCCTTCGCATTCGACCGCAAGGCGGTGGTCGAAGCGGCGGTGCCCGAGCCGCGGGAAATCGAATGTGCGGTGCTCGGCAACGACGAACCCGAGGCCTCGGTGCCCGGCGAGATCATTCCGTCACGCGAGTTCTACGACTACGAGGCGAAGTACCTCGACGCCGGCTCGCAGACCATCATCCCGGCCGCTCTCGACGCCGCCACCGTCGCCCGCATCCAGCATCTCTCGCTCGAGGCGTTCCGCGCCATCGATGGCGCCGGCATGTCGCGGGTGGACTTCCTGCTCTCGCGGACCACCGGTACTCTCGCGCTGAACGAGATCAACACCATCCCCGGCTTCACGACGATCAGCATGTTCGCGAAACTGTGGGAGGCGAGCGGTGTCGCCTACGGCACGCTCATCGATCGCCTCATCGCGCTGGCGATCGAGCGGCACGCCGCCAAGCAGCGACTGCGCACGAGCGCGTTCTGAACGCTCGCCGCATGGCGGCGCCTGCAAGTTGACAACCGCCGCGCGTTCAGACGTGGGGCGCAGTGTCCTTCGCCGACGATCCTTTTGACACGCGGCCGTGATTTGTGCTTGACATCGCGATTTTCTCATCCATAATCTACATCTGGTATGAGGGATACCTACTCAGGCCACCGGTAGTAACGAAGTGAGTGGCCGCCACCCGGCGGAGTCAGGTCCCTTAGGAGGAACAATGGCGAAGAAGGCAAAGAAGGCGGCCAAGAAGGCGGCCAAGAAGACCGCGAAGAAGAAGTAGGCCGTCGATGGCCTTCGGGGCGGTTCCCACGAACTGCCCCGTCTCTCCTCAGCACCGCAAGTTTCTCAAATCCACCTTGAAGGGGGGGATAACACATGGCTAAGAAAGCAAAGAAGGCCGCGAAGAAGGCCGCCAAGAAGACCGCCAAGAAGCGGTAAGTCGCGTTAGTCGCGACTGCAATATCCAGGGGGCACCGGGTGCCCCCTTTTTTCTTGTACAGCGGCCGGCCCATGACGGACCGGCGAGAAGCGTCGGCTAACGGACGGCGCCGATCCAGCGCGTGCCGTCCCACACACGCACGGAGTCGATGCGGTCTCCAGGCTCGAGCCGGTCGACAACGTCCATGCCGGCCACGACACGGCCGAACACCGTGTAGCGCGCATCGAGGTGCGGCTGCGGCGAGTGCGTGATGAAGAACTGGCTGCCGCCGGTGTCCTTCCAGTCGAGCGCCATGCCGACGGTGCCACGGACATAGGGCCGCTGACTGAGCTCGTCGCGGATGGTGTAGCCGGGGCCGCCCTCGCCGTCACCGCGCGGGTCGCCAGATTGAACGACGAAGTCGGGCACGATGCGGTGCCACGCGAGGCCGTCGAAGAAGCCGCGACCGGCCAGGGCGATGAAGCTGGCCACGGTTCGCGGCGCATCAAGCACGGCCAGCTCGACGCGGATCTCCCCGCGTGTCGTCTGCACGTAGGCCTGCGGCGAAATGGCGGGCGCGATCATCGCCGCCGTGAGGTCGAGCCCGGCTTCCACCGGCGCGGGAGCCGGCCGCTCCGGGCTGGCCGTCGAGGTCGGGTCGAGCTCGCGGATGAGCGATGCGGCCCTGACGCGAATCGCCCAGTCCTTGTCGGACAAGGCGGTGCGTAGTACGGGCACCGCCGCCCCCGGGTCGACAGCGGCCAGCGCCGCGAGCATGGCTGCGCGGGCCACATACGTCGTTTCCGCCGTCGACGTCTCGTAGGCGCGCACGAGCGCCGCGGCCGCTCCGGCCGGCTTCAAGGTGCCAAGCCCGCGCGCCGCCGCCAGGCGAACGCCGAGATCGGCATGCGCCAGGCCATTGAGCAGCCGCGCCTCGATGCCCGGCACCGCGAGCGTGGCAAGCGAAGCGAGCGCCGCGGCACGGACCTTCGGGTCTTCGTCGTCGGCGAGCTGGCCCAGGCGCAGCGCCGCTGCATCCCGTCCGAGGCCGGCGAGCGTCGTCGCCAGCGCCGCGCGCACCCGCCATTCCCTGTCGACGTCGAGCCCGGAGAGCACCGTCATGAACGTCTCGGGGTCGGCTTTGGCGAGCGCGGCCTGCGAGACCGCACGCATCGGCGGCCACTCGTCTTCCAGATAGTCGAGGAGGAAATCGGCCCTCGCCGGATCGGCCAGCGCCCCGAGGGCAGACGCGGCTTCGAGCCGCAGCACGGCAGCCGGTGCCTTGGCGACGAGCGGCACGAGCACCGGCGCCGACTTCGGATTGCCGATGGCGGCAAGGGCGCGCATCGCCTGCACGCGCACGCCGAGTGCCTGGGCCTCGTCTTGCACCAGCGCCTCCAGGCTGGAGCGTGACGCCGTGTCCTTGAGCGTTCCGAGCCCGCGGGCAGCAAACGCTCTCGTGGTCGATCCGCCACGCGAGAGCCAAGTGCGCAGGGTGGGCGCGGCTGCCGGCTTCCCGACGCGTTGCAGGGCGTAGGCGAGCGGCCACCAGTCACTCACGGGCAGTCCGTCCCGGCCAATCACCACGGCACGCAACTCTTCGACCGCCGAGAGCCGGGCCAGGGCATAGACGCCGAGCCGCACGGCCTCGACGGCGGGCGCGAGCGGGTAGCTTTCGTCGTCGGCCGCCACGCCGGCCAGAGCGCCGGCGGTAACGTGGGCGGCCGCCATGCCGGCGATCGCGCCGGCGGCCGGCTCGTGGCCGATGAGACCGAGTGCCTCGGCGGCACGGCCCTGCACCCGGGAGTCGGCGTCACCGAGCGCCGGCAGGAGAGCTGGGACCGCGGCGGCATCGCCGATGAGACCGAGCGCGAAGGCGGCCATCGCGCGCACCTCCGGCTCCGTGTCCTTGGCCAGCGCCGTCGAGAGCGGCGTCACCGCGTCGGCAACGCCGGCGCGGCCCATGGCCAGCGCAGCGCGTCGCCGCAGGCGGCCTTCGCTGTCGCTCAACAACAGCTTGAGATCTGCGACAGCCGGCGGCGTGAGCGTCGCGTCGGCGAGCGTGCGGCGGTCCTCGAGGTGAAGAATGGCCGCCATCTTCTGCTCGAAGGTGGGCGGTGGCGGTGGCAGCGGTGTCGGTGGGGGCTTCGACGCGCACGACCAAGCCGTCAGGAGGACGACTCCCGCGATCACCGCTCGGGCCGGCCGGGCTCTCGGCATCGTCCCTCAGTGCGCCTTGATGGACGTCGAATCGAGCGAGACCTGGCGCAGCGTTGCCGCTTGCACCCGCTCCTCGACGATGGTCACGCCGATCCCTGGTCCCGTGGGCACGGGGATGGTGCCGTCGGGTGAGACCTCGATACCAGGCTCGATGAGATCCGGCAGGTAGTAGCGCTTGCTGGCCGCGATATCGCCGGGCAGTGTGAAATTGGGCAGGCTCGCCAGGTGGATGTTGTGCGCCCGGCCGATACCCGATTCGAGCATCCCGCCGTGCCACACGGGAATGCCGTGCGTCTGGCACAGGTCGTGAAGACGAATCGACTCGCCGTGGCCGCCGACCCGGCCGGGCTTGATGTTGATGATCTTGCAGGCCTTGGCCTCGATGGCATCGCGCGCGATGCGCACCGTGTGGATCGACTCGTCGAGACAGATGGGCGTCGCGATCTCTTTCTGGAGCTGCACGTGGTCCATCACGTCGTCGTACTCGAGGGGCTGCTCGATCATCATGAGCTTGTAGTCATCGAGCTTGGCCAGGTGGGCGCCGTCGGTCACCGAATAGGCGGCGTTGGCGTCGACCATGAGCAGGATATCGGGGAACTTGGCGCGGATGGCCTCGACGGCGTTGACGTCCCAGCCGGGCTTGATCTTGATCTTGATGCGCTTGTAGCCGGCCGCCAGTTCCTTCTCCACCTTGGCGACGAGCTGGTCGAGCGAGTCCTGGATACCGATCGACACGCCCGATGCGATGCGATCGCGGGTGCCGCCGAGCACGGCCGAGAGGGGCTTCCCGCGAAGGCGCGCGTAGAGATCCCACGCCGCCATCTCGACGCCGGCCTTGGCCATGTTCTGGCCGCGCACCCGGGCCATCGCCGGGTAGATCTCGCGTGGGTGCTCGAAGGTCTTGCCGACGACCCGCTGCGCGAGGAACTCCGTGATGATGTGCCAGGCCGTTTCGGTCGTCTCGGAGCTGTAATAGGGGTGCGCCTCGGCAACCGCTTCGCCCCAGCCCACCTGGCCCTCACCCTCGACGCGGATCAGGAGGAAGGTACGGTCGTAGGAGCGCCCGAAGCTCGTTTCGAAGAACTGAGCGAGCGGGAGGCGAAGCAGGCGCACGTCGAGGCGATCGATTTTCACAGGCGTTTAATCTCCGGAGACGACCCTCACAATACCACGCAGCCCGGTGACGTCGGCCGTGGAATGGGGCTGCTATACTCGCCCTCGCGTGGCTTTCCGCCATCTCGCCATCGACGGCCCGATCGGTTCTGGCAAGACGCGGCTGGCCGAGCGGCTGGCCGCGAAACTCGAGGGGACCGCGGTGCTCGAACGGGCGGAAAACCCGTTCCTCGCCGACTTCTATGCGGATCGGCCGGGGGCAGCGCTGCAGGCGCAGCTCTTCTTCCTGCTGAACCGCCACCGCCAGCTCTCCTCCCTGCGCCAGGTCGATCTGTTCCAGCAGACGACGGTCGTCGACTACGTCTTCGACAAGGACAAGATCTTCGCCTTCCTGAACCTCGACGACAACGAACTCTTCATCTACCAGCGCCTCTTCGACCTGCTGGCGAAAGACGTGCCGCCCCCCGACCTGGTGGTCTACCTGCAGACGCCGACCGACGTGCTGCTGGCGCGCGCTGCCGCGCGCGCACACGAGCCCGAGGACGAGACACCGCGCCCGGACGCGGAGTACCTGAAGGAACTGAACGAGGCCTACCAGCACTATTTCTTCCACTACACGTCGACGCCGCTGCTGGTCGTCGAGACCTCGCAGTTCGATCCCGAGCACGACGACGAGGCCCTGGACGACCTGGTGAAGCAGATCCACAGCCTGACGCACGGCACCCGCTACTACGTGCCGCGCACACGCCGGTAGCGGCTGCGACGCCGCCCGGACTGGTAGACTGACCCCATGGCGTGGTTCAAGAAGGCCCGCAAGCCTATTGCGGCCTCGACGGCCCCGAGCCGGGTGCCCGAGGGCCTGTGGGTGAAGTGCCCTGACTGCGAGGCCACGATCTACACCAAGGATCTGGTCGAGACGCTCAGTGTCTGCCCGAAGTGCGCCCATCACTTCCGCCTGTCGGCGGCCGAGCGGCTGAAGACGCTCTTCGACAACGAGCACTGGGTGGAACACGACGCCGGGTTGGCCTCGAACGACCCGCTCTCGTTCACCGACACCAAGCCCTACGCCGCCCGCCTCATCGCCAGCAGCAAGTCGACGGGCCTGAAGGACGCGCTCATCGTCGGCGCCGGTGCCATCGACGGCATCCCGGCGGTGGTGGCCGCCATGGAATACGGCTTCATCGGCGGCAGCATGGGCGTCGTGATGGGCGAGAAGCTCGTCCGCGCCATCGAACACGCCCTCGAACACCGGGTCGGCGTCGTCATCGTCTCGTGCTCCGGCGGCGCCCGGATGATGGAAGGCGCACTCTCGCTCATGCAGATGGCCAAGGTCTCGGCGGCGCTCGCCCGTCTCGACCGCGCGCAGTTGCCGTACATCTCGCTGCTGACCGACCCGACCACCGGCGGCGTCACCGCGAGCTTCGCGATGCTCGGCGACTTCATCATCGCAGAGCCGAAGGCGCTCATCGGCTTTGCCGGTCCGCGCATCATCGAGCAGACCATCCGGCAGAAGCTGCCACCGGGCTTCCAGCGCAGCGAGTTCCTGCTCGAGCGCGGCATGCTCGATCTGATCGTCGATCGGCGGGAGCTGAAGCCCACGCTGGCGCGCCTGCTGCGCTTCGTGGGTCCTGCCGCGACCGCCGCCCGCTGACCCGAGCGCCTCGATGACGCCCGTCGAGCGGCTCTTCGCCCTCGAGCAGTTCGGCATCAAGCTCGGCCTCGACGCCATGCGCGGTCTGCTCGACGCGCTCGGCAATCCTCACCGGGCGTGGCCCTCGCTCCACATCGCCGGCACCAACGGCAAGGGTTCCGTCAGCGCGATGACCGAGCGCGCGCTGCGCGAGGCTGGACTCACAACCGGACGCTACACGTCGCCGCACCTCTTCCGCGTCGAGGAGCGCATCGCCCTCGACGGACGCGACATCGAATCGGGGCGGCTCTCGGATGCGCTCACGCGTGTCTTCGCCGTGGTCGATCGGCTCCTCGCTACCGGGGCGCTCGCGGCGGTGCCGACCTACTTCGAGGTCTCGACGGCCGCAGCGTTCCTCGTCTTCGCCGACGCTGGCGTCGACGTGGCCGTGGTCGAGGTCGGTCTCGGCGGCCGCTACGACGCCACCAACGTCATCACGCCGGTGGCCGGCGCCATCACCAGCATCGACTTCGACCACGAGCGCCACCTCGGATCGACTCTGGGCGCGATCGCGGCAGAGAAGGCCGGCATCGCCAAGGCCGGCGTACCGCTGGTGGTGGGCGAGGTGGCAACCGAGGCCTGGCGGGCCATCGACGCCGCGGCCCGGGAGGCCGGTGCCCCGGTGACACGAGTGCAAGATGAAACCACGGTCGTCACGGGGTTCGTCGATGGACACGTGCGCCTGTCGGCCGAGACGCCAGCGGGCCGGTATGGCCCCGTGCGGCTCGCGCTCGCCGGCCTGCATCAGGCGGCAAACGCCCTGGTCGCGATCCGGCTGCTCGAGTCCTTCTCCGCCTCCAGCGGCCGGAGGGTCGCGCCGTCGCAGGTGGAAGCAGGTTTGGCGCGGGTGCGGTGGCCGGCGCGGCTCGAGTGGCTCCATCACCCCACCACCGGCCGACGCGTGCTCGTCGATGCCGCGCACAACCCGGCCGGCGCCCGCGCCCTGGCGTCGTATCTCTCGATGGCCGGCGTCCCGCCCGTTACGCTCGTCACCTCGATCATGGCCGACAAGGACGTCGCCGGTGTCGTCGGCCCCCTGCTGCCCCACGTGGCTCGGGTCGTCGTGACCGAAGCCAACACCCGGCGCGCGATGAAGGCTCGCGCGCTCGCGCTCGAGGTGGCGCGGCACGCTCCTGCCGGCACGCCGATCGAAGAAGTGCCCGACGCCGTGGCGGCCGTCGCCCTGGCCGTCGCCGAGGAGCAGCCGGTCGTGCTTGCCGGTTCGATCTATCTTGTGGGGCCTCTGCGCGCGGCGCTCGTCGACAGCGGGTTCGAACCCGCGTGATATTCTTCGGGGGCTCGCCCAGCTAAGGCCGGCGACCACTGCATGACGCCCTGCCTGAGCCGCTGCCTCGTGCTCCTCTTCTGCCTGAGCGTCGCTGGCGTCGCGCGGGCGCAGATTCCAGGCTACAGCAGCAAGCAGTTCCGCTTGGAGCAGATCGACGAGCACCATTGGCGCCTGACGGACCAGGTGGAGCTCGAGAACGCCGAGGTCAAGGGCCAGAAGTTCTACGCCAACACGGTGGACATCCACACCGATACCAACGTGCTCGAGGCCACCGGCAATGTGCTCTACGAGACGCCCACCGCGCGCATAGCGGCCGAACGCGTGCTCTTCAACACGAAAACCGGCACCGGAACCTTCTTCGCTGCCTCGGGCATGGCCTCGATCGGCGACCGTGCCGACAAGAGCATGTTCGGCGGCATCGAGCCCGACGTCTACTTCTATGGCACGCTGGTCGAGAAGACCGGGGAGGACCGCTACCGGGTCACCAAAGGCGGCTTCACCACCTGCGTCCAGCCCACGCCCCGTTGGGAGATGACGGCGGGCTCCTTCAGTATCAACGTCGGCGACTACGCCATCCTCCGCAATGCCGTGATGCACGTGAAAGACGTGCCGGTTTTCTATCTGCCGATTCTCTACTATCCGATTCAGGACGATGGCCGTTCCACCGGTTTCCTGCTCCCGACCTACGGGCGGTCCACCTACCAGGGGTCGTCGGTGAGCAACGCCTTCTTCTGGGCCATCACGCGCAGCCAGGACCTGACCGTGATGCACGACTGGTTCACGTCGCGCGGCCAGGGATACGGCACGGAGTACCGCTGGATTCGCTCGGCCACCGCGAATGGCAACATCAAGGCCTATCGGCTGAGTCAGAAAGCGGGCACGCTGAACGGGGTGCAGTTACCCGAGTCGCAGAGCGTCCTGGTCAACGGCTCGGTCAACCAGAGCCTCCCATTGGGACTCACCGGCCGTGCCCGCATCGACTACTCGTCACAACTGACGCTCAACCAGTTCTACAGCCGCGACCTCTACAACGCCACCCAGGGCACGAGTTCGGCGACCGGCAACGTGTCAGGTTCGTGGAGCTTCGTGAACACCTCGCTCACGGCGTCCCGCAACGAGAATTTCTTCAACGCCGATCAATCGATCGTCTCTGGGTCGCTGCCCAGCCTGACGGCCTCGGTCTCGAGCCGCCGGATCTGGCGCCTGCCGGTGTTCTTCGCGCTCCAATCGGAGGCCACGCGCGTGCTCTACGTGCAGAAAAACGGCGCCCAGGAGATCGACGACAGTCTCAACAAGTTCGATCTGACGCCGACGTTGCGGGCGCCGGTGAGCAACCTGCCGTTCCTGAACGCCACGCTCAACCTGTCGTATCGCTCGACGACCTACAGCGCCAGCAAGGATCTTGCGACCGGCCGGCGCGTCGAAGACCCCTATACGCGTAACTACGCCGAGATGAGAGCTGACATCACCGGGCCGGTGTTCAGCCGCGTCTACACACCGAACAATTTCCTGGCCGATCGGCTGAAGCACGTCATCGAGCCGGCCTTCTCGCTGCAGCGCACCACCGCAATCGAAGGGCAAGACCGCGTCCTCCTGCTCGGCAGCTCGTACGACCGGGTGATCGGCGGCGTCACCCGCATGACCTACGGCCTGACCAACCGCGTGCTCGTCCGCAAGGCGCCGAAAAGGTCCGCGACTTCCTCGACCGCCGCCCCCCCCGCCGCCGCCAGCGCGCCGCGCGAGCTGCTCACGGCGGCCGTCACACAGAGCTACTATTCGGACCAGCGGGCGAGCTCCTTCGACCCCACCTACAGCTCGAGCTACGCCGATTCCGGCACCGTGCGGCCGCCGAGCAACTACTCGCCGGTCGCCCTCAACGTGCGGTCGCAGGCGTCGCAGACGCTGGCCACGACGCTGCGCATGGAGTACGACTGGCCGACCAAGAAGATGTTGTCGATCTCGACCGGCGGCAATTTCGCCACGCCCACGACCAGCGTCTCGCTCGCCTGGAGCCGGAGCCTGTCGGCCTTCTACCCCACCAACGCGCTCAACGCCTCGTCGCGGCTGAACCTCCTCGACGGCCGGGTCAGCGGCGACTACCAGATCGCCTGGGATATCCAGCGCCAGACCGTCATCCGGCAGGGCATCGTGGGGTCGTACAACGCGCAGTGCTGCGGCATCGTCATGGAGTATCAGGAGTACAACTTCGGGAACTTCGGCGGCGGGTCGTCATTGCCAAAGGACCGCCGTTTCAACCTTGGCTTCACGCTCGCCGGCGTGGGCACCTTCTCGAACTTCTTCGGGAACTTCGGCGGCGGCGGGGCTGGCCGATGAGCGGTCCAGTGCTCGTGACAGGTGCGGCCGGATTTGCGGGCCAGCATCTGCTGCACCTGATCGCGTCCGACGGCCCGGTCGTGGGCTGGCATCGCCCCGGCACCGGCCATCCAGACGTGGACGGCGTGTCGTGGACGGCGGTCGAACTGCTCGACCGCCCGGCGGTGGCGCGAGCACTCGCCGCTACGGCGCCTTCAGCCATCTACCACCTGGCGGGCGTGCCACATGTCGGCGAGTCCTGGACGCATGCCGAGGAGACGCTCGCCGGCAACGTCGTCGGCACGCTGAATCTCTTCGACGGCCTGCGGGATGCCGGCCTGGCGCCGCGCGTGCTCGTGACCGGCTCGGCGGCGATTTACCGGCCCTCGACGGGCGCGCTCAGCGAGGACGCACCGCTCTCGCCCAATACGCCTTACGGCACGAGCAAGCTGGCGCAGGAGATGGTGGCGCTGCAGGCCTGGCGCGAGCGGAACATCCCGGTCGTCGTCACGCGCTCGTTCAATCACATCGGCCCGCGGCAGTCGCCCGCCTTTGCGGCGCCGGGGTTCGCGCGACAACTGGCCCGCATCGAAGCCGGCCTGGCGCCGCCGACGATCATGGTCGGCAACCTCGAAGCACTGCGCGATCTGAGCGACGTGCGCGATACCGTGAGCGCCTACCGCGCGCTCATGGCCTCGGGACGCGCCGGCACCTGCTACAACGTCTGCTCGGGCACCGCCGTGTCGATGCAGGCGGTGCTGGATGGGCTGCGCGCGCACGTACGCGTTGCCGTCACCGTGGCCCAGGATCCAGCGCGGATGCGCCCGGCCGACTCCCCGGTCGTGCTCGGTGACCGCACGCGCCTCACGGCCGACACCGGCTGGCAGCCGAGCTATGCTCTGGCCGCGACGCTTGCCGATCTGGTCGAGTATTGGCGCGGCGAGTCGCGCAACCAGGCTCCCTGAGGCGACCCCGGCGCCTCTCGCTCGGGCTCCTCTAGGCGCGCTACCGCGTCGTCAGCGCGGCGGCAGCACGCCCTCGGGTGACAGCAGTCGCGCGATGAGGGCGGCCAGCAGCGCCGTGCGGGGCAGGAGCGAGTCGAGCTCGACGTGTTCGTGAATGGCGTGCGCCCCATCGCCCACGGCGCCCAGGCCATCGAGGGTCGGCACGCCGAGGGCGGCCGTGAAATTTCCGTCCGAGCCGCCGCCGGTGCCGCCTTCCGCCACGGTCTGACCGAGCGCGGCGGCCGCGGCCTGGGCGTGCGCGTAGAGCGCGGCGACCCCCGCCGAGCGTTCCATGGGCGGACGCTCGAACCCGCCCGTCACGACCAGGCGCGCGCCCGGCAACTGCGAACCGAGCGCGCGAAACGCCTGATCGACCTTGGCGGCGTCCTCGAGCGACGGCGCTCGCACGTCCACGACGGCATGCGCCTCCTCGGCCACGACGTTCGGCCTGGTGCCGCCGGCGATGACGCCGACGTTCACCGACACGCCACGCCCGAGGTCGTGCAGCGCCTCGACGGCCAGGATCTGACGGGCCAGCTCGCGAATGGCGCTCACACCCTTGCCCGGATCCACACCGGCGTGCGCCGAGACGCCCGTGACCGCGAGACGGTACTGACCGATGCCCTTACGGCTCGTCTTGAGCGGGCCCCCGGCCAGGGCCGGTTCGAGCACGAGCACGGCATCGCTCTTGAGGGCCTCGGCTTCGATCAGTTCGCGTGAGCTGCCGCTGCCGGTCTCTTCGTCGGAGGTGACGAGCATCGCCACGCTACCCGAAGCCGGTGCAGCGGTCTCGAAGACGGCGCGGGTGGCGATGAGACCCATGGCGACGCCCACCTTCATGTCGAGCGTGCCAGGTCCCGAGAGCTTGCCGTGCTGGCGCTGGAGCGGCATCCGCGCGATCTGGCCATGCGGCCACACCGTGTCGAGGTGGCCGACGAGCAGGATGCGCGGGCGGCCCTGTCCAATCTCGACCACGCTGTGATCGCCTGCCGTCGACCGCGGTTCGACGCGTACGCGCATGCCGCTGCTTTCGGCGCGGCGCCGGAACTCCTGGCCGCAGCGATCCACCGCGGCCTTGTCGTCGGTGGGCGACTCAATCGACACCAGCGCGTCGATCACTTCGTGAAGCCAGGATTGGTGTTTGCGGACGAAGGTCTCGAGCGGGTGGGCCATGGGATCGGGCTCTATAATATGGGCATGGCTCGTCACCTACGCCGTCTGCCCTTCCTCGTCGTCGCCGCCATTGGCGCGGCAGTGACATCGCTCGCCGCCCAGGCACCCACGACTGGCGCCGGGCGAAGCGCGCCGCGGGCCGGCGTCACGGTGCCGACGGCCGCCAGAGCCACGGCGCAAAACAACAAGCGACCATCGGATACCGAGCTGGCGTTTCCGGTCTACCCATCGGCGGTCTACCTGCGCTCGTACGACGCCGGCCGCGGCCAGAAGTACCACCTCTTCGGCTCGACGGTGCCATTCGCCGACCTGGTGGCTTACTACCGCAATGTGCTGGGGGAGAAGGGTAACCTCGTGTTCGAGGTGCCGCCCACCTACATGTTCGAGATGGGACGCTTCAGGGAAGAGACGATGGCCTTCCCGCCCGGCGTCACCGTCAAGGACTACACGTTCAGCGGCTCGGCCGGCTATCCCAACCCCGAGAACGGCGGCACGCCTGAGCGCTTTCCGACGATCATCCAGATCGTGCCGCCGCCGAGTACCGGCGCGCCCGAATAGAAGTGAGAAGCCCGGCTCGTCCTACTTCGGGCGAGCCGGACTGATCATGATGTGCGCCCCTGCCGTGCCGGGGTCCATGAGCCACGGCAGGCCGGGCGCGGGCTTGAGGGCCAACCCGGTCGTGTCGCCAGTGGCGTAGGGCACATAGATCACCCAGCGCGTGTAGGCGTCGGCGACCTGTCCGGTCGCCGGGTCGAACGACTTGCCGGTCGTGACCGCCAGTGCCTTGCCGTTCGGGATGACCAGCTTCTTGTCGTCCACTTCCTTCCACCGCGTCGCGTCGCGCTGCTTGTCCTCGGTCATACCCTGGGCCGTGAGCTCGCGGCCGCGCGCCATGAAGGGGTCGAGGTCCTTGTGGTAGCAGGCGACGTTGAAGCCCTCCACCTTGGGGTCGTCGGCCAGGCACACCTGATCGTTGGTACCCTCACGCAGCGTGACCATCTTGCCCGCCGCATCGAACCCCAGCACCTTGGCGCCGGCGCGGCGGTCGTCAGGTGCGGCCAGCACCGCCCCGGCGATCTGCGTGGCGGGCGGGGGGATGTCTTGCGCCGAGGCCACGGCGGCCACCAGCAGGAATCCAACGGTACATCCAGAGAGGTTCACTACTCGTCCTCCTAGGCCGGTGGCGTGCCGGCCAATCCGTGCCCTCGCGGACGCGCGGCACTCTCGAAGTATATCGGTCGGCTAGCCCCGCGAGGCGACATAGATTTCGCCGAGCTTCCGGAACTCGTCGCTCTTGTCGGCCATGCCCTGGGCGGCCTCTCGCCGCAGCTGCTGCGTGATCTCCATGCTGCAGAACTTGGGACCGCACATCGAACAGAAGTGCGCCACCTTGGCGCCCTGCGCCGGCAGCGTCTGGTCGTGGTAGGCCCGCGCGGTCACCGGATCCATCGCCAGGTTGAACTGGTCTTCCCAGCGGAACTCGAAACGCGCCTTGCTCAGCGCGTCGTCCCAGACCCTGGCGCGAGGATGCCCCTTGGCCAAGTCGGCCGCGTGGGCGGCAATCTTGTAGGCGATGACGCCGGTTTTCACGTCGTCCTTGTCGGGCAACCCGAGGTGCTCCTTCGGTGTCACGTAGCAGAGCATCGCCGTGCCGTACCAGCCGATCATCGCGGCGCCAATCGCCGAGGTGATGTGGTCGTAACCCGGCGCGACGTCGGTCGTGAGCGGCCCGAGCGTGTAGAAGGGCGCCTCGTCGCACCATTCGAGCTGCTTCTCCATGTTCTCCTTGATGAGATGCATGGGGACATGGCCGGGGCCCTCGTTCATCACCTGGACGTCGTACTCCCAGGCGATCTTCGTGAGCTCGCCCTGGGTCTTGAGCTCGGCAAACTGCGCCTCATCGTTGGCGTCGGCAATCGAACCCGGTCTGAGGCCGTCACCGAGCGAGAAGCTCACGTCGTAGGCGCGCATGATCTCGCAGATGTCGCGGAAGCGGGTGTAGAGGAAGCTCTCCTGGTGGTGCGCCAGGCACCACTTGGCCATGATCGAGCCGCCGCGTGACACGATGCCGGTCATGCGATGGGCCGTCATAGGGATGTAGCGCAGCAGCACGCCGGCGTGCACGGTGAAGTAGTCGACGCCCTGCTCGGCCTGCTCGATGAGGGTGTCGCGGTAGATCTCCCAGGTGAGATCCTCGGGCCGGCCACCCACCTTCTCGAGCGCCTGATAGATGGGCACCGTGCCGATCGGCACCGGCGAGTTGCGCAGGATCCACTCGCGCGTCTCGTGGATGTTCTTCCCGGTCGACAGGTCCATCACCGTGTCGGCGCCCCACAGCGTCGCCCAGCGCAGCTTCTCGACCTCCTCTTCAATCGACGACGACACGGCGGAGTTGCCGATGTTGGCGTTGATCTTCACGAGGAAGTTACGGCCGATGATCATCGGCTCGAGCTCGGGATGGTTGACGTTGGCCGGGATGATGGCGCGGCCGCGTGCCACTTCATCGCGCACGAACTCTGCCGGCAGGCCCTCGCGGGCGGCGACGAAGGCCATCTCGGGCGTCGTCTCGCCCCGGCGCGCGTAGTGCAGCTGCGTCGGTGAGGCCTGGCCCCGGCGGGCGGCCACCCACGACGCGCGCAGCTTCGGCAGGCCCGCGCGGACGTCGGTTGCCTGGGGACCGCTCGTATCGTAGAGGCGGATCGACGGTTCGCCGCCCGAGAGTCGCACTTCGCGCATGGGCACGCGAACCGGCCCGGACATGGTCGGGACAGACGATTCGTCGAATACGCGAAAGCTGCTGGGAAACGCGTCGCCGTAGTCGCCCGACGTCGGGCTCTCTGGTGTGCTCATCTGCCGCTCTCCCTACACCGGTATGAACCGGATCAGGTTCCAAGGGTGCAGTCTCAACCCAACTAGCCGCTAGCCGCTGGCCCCTAGCCGCTGAGTAGGATGCCCCTGGCGGACCTACGCTCCGGACTATATCAGAGCGGACGCGCACGAATGGCTGCGCACGGTGCGAGAATCCGGACATGGCGTTGTCGTGGACGGCCACCGCGCTCTCGGACGACCTCGGCCGTCTCGGCGTGAGCGCCGGCGACATCGTGATGGTGCACGCGTCGCTCAGGAAGATCGGGCCGATCGACGGCGGCGCCCACGGCGTCATCGCCGCGCTCGATGGCGCGCTCGGCCCCGAGGGGACATGGTTGATGGTGCTCGGCGCCGACGACGACTGGCACTGGGCGAACGATCTTCCCGAAGAAGATCGGGCCGACCTTCTGGCGGAGGCCGAACCGTTCGATCCGCTGCTGACACCCGCCGAAGAAGACATGGGCGTAATGGCCGAGGTGTTTCGCACGACACCCGGCACGCTCGTGTCAGACCATCCGGAGGGGCGGTTCGGCGCGCGCGGCCGGCGCGCCGCCGAGTTCGTGCGCGATGTGCCGTGGAACGACTACTACGGCCCGGGCTCGCCGCTTGGCCGCCTGGTCGAGGCCGGCGGCTCGGTGCTGCGGCTCGGCGCCGATACCGACACCGTCACGCTGCTCCACTACGCCGAGTATCTGGCGCACGTCCGCGACAAGCAGCGAGTACGCCGGCACCGCAAGGTTCTCGGGGCGGACGGGCCGGAAATCCGCGTCGTCGAATGTCTCGACGACACCCTCGGCATCGTCGACTGGCCTGGCGAGGACTACTTCTCGCTCATCATCGCCGGATACCTCGCCGTTCACCCCGAGGCCCGGGGCACCGTGGGCGACGCGCCGAGCGAACTGCTCGATGCCCGCGAACTCGTCGACTTCGCCGCCCGCTGGATGACGCGGCACTTCCGCGCGGCAACATGAGCGGAGCCCCTGGCGGGCACCGGCACTACCGGCCGACGCGCGAGAGGCCGGCCGAGGCCCGATCCACCTGCGCTGCCAGCGCACTGATCGCGGCCGCCACCTTCGTCACGCCCTGCCGCGCTTCGTCCCACTGCCCTTCCTCGAGCCCCTCACGGATCTGCGGCAGCGTTTTCACGCCGTAGCCGGTGTAGAAGCCTGGGGCGTAAATCTGATGGCGGAACCAGTCGCGGCGCGGCAGGCCGGCCTCGTTGCCGAGCCGGCGCTCGGACGAGAACACCAGCTGATTGACGATCTTGAGCGCCTCTTCCTGCGCCTGCAGCGCCTTCACGCTCCCTGCAGGCACGACCGCGTGCGCCTTCTCGAAGGCCAGCGAGGCTTTCGAGAGCGCGGCCACGGCGGCGGTCAACGGCGCGAAGTCGATGGCCGGCGCGTCCTTCTTGCCCGCGTGCAGCTTCTGTACGTCGGCCACGTAGCGCGCGAGCGTGTCGCTCATGTCGGTGAAGCGAAACGGCAGCACCGAGGCCTCCGTCAAGCGCAACACGGCGGTGCCCGTCAACTGCGCGAGCGTGCGGCCGTAGGTGAAGTCGCCGTCGGAGAAGCGCGTGTACCACTCGAAGGAGTCGTAAACCGAGTGATACACGCCGCCGGGGCTCTCGCCGCCGAAGCCGAGGTTCAGCGAGGCGACGGTGAGGTGCTGCAGAAACGGGGTGAAGTCCGAACCCGATCCGAGCGGGGCAATGCGGATGTTCGGATCCTTCTCGGCCTCGGCGCGCTCGGCCTCGGGCAGGCCATCGATGGCCTTCCGACGCGCCACCTCGAGTACCGGCTTGCCGGAGCGCGGGTCATTGATGTCGCGCGCCACCTCGCTGACGAACTGCTGCAGGGAATGTGAACCGCCGGCATTCAGCCAGCCTTTACCCGTGCCGTCGGTGTTGATGTAGACGACGCCCTTTCCGTTCAGCTCGTCGCGATGGGCCTCGGCCCACTCGGTCGAGCCGAGGAGCCCCCATTCCTCGCCATCCCAGAGCGCGAGCACGATGGTGCGCTTGGGCCGCCACCCGCCCCTCAGCAACTCGCCAAGGCCGCGGCCGACCTCCATGAGCGACACGGCGCCGCTGATGGGATCGTCGGCGCCGTTCACCCACGCGTCGTGGTGGTTGCCGAACATCACCCACTCGTCGGGCAGGGTCGCGCCGGGGATGCGCACGATCACGTTGTAGAGCGGCCGCGATTTCCACTCGTGCTGGAGCCTCAGGCGCATCTTTGCCGGTCCGCCACCGAGGCGGTAGGTCACCGGCATACCGCCGCGCCACGCCTCTGGCGCCACGGGCCCGCGCATCGCCTGGAAGATCGGCAGTGCGTCGCCCCAGGCGATCGGCATCACGGGAATCTTGAGAATCGTCTTGGCCTCGCTGACCGGCAGCTTCTTCCCGCCGGCCGTGGCTCCCCAGCCGGGCGTCAGCGGATCGCCGGTGTGGATCGGCATGTCCATGACGCTGCCGCGCTGCACACCGAATTCGGGTCGATACGGACCATCGGGATAGACCTCGCCCTGAAAGAAGCCATCGTCCTTCGGGTCGGAGAAGATCAGGCAGCCGATGGCGCCGTGCTCGTATGCCACCTTCGGCTTGATGCCGCGCCAGCTGCCGCCGTAGCGGGCCAGCACGATCTTGCCCTTCACGCTCACGCCGAGCTTCTCGAGTTGCTCGTAGTCGCCCGGCACGCCGTAGTTGACGTAGACGACCTCGCCAGTGACGTCGCCATCGGCTGAGTAGGCGTTGAAGGTCGGCGTCTGGTCGATGTCGGTCGAGTCCGGATCGCTCGCGACGGGCGGTTCCTGGATGAGCATCGCCCGGCCGGTCGGCGCGACCATCTCGAGGCGGCGCTCGATGGGCCACGGCATGTAGGCCTCGTGTTCCTCGATGACGGCGTTCAGGCCAAACGACTTGAACCTCTCGAGGGCGTAGTCGGCGACCTTGCGTGAGCCCGGACGCCCGGCCACGTGGGGCTCGGCGGACATGGCCTGCATGTACTCGCGCAGGCGGGCCGGGTCGGGCACGGCGCGGAACTTCTCTTCGAGCGCGCGTTGGGCCGAGAGCCCCTCGGACGGGAAGCCGCGGAGGGCCGGCGCCTGGCCTGACAGGCGCGGCGCATCGAGCTGGAGGAAGGCGAGAAAGACGGCAGCGAGCACAATCGTACGGCGCATGCCCGCGAGGTTATCCGCCCGCGTCAGGAGACGCAAGCTCCGGATCGCCGTTTCAAGGCACCGCACGTATCCGCCCGGGGTCGAAGCCGTTGTGAACGACGTTGCCGCGGTGTCTATTTGGCAATTGATACCGTGAAGTAGTGAGAGACATCAGCGCCCGCCACCGAGAAGGCAGCGGAGGTCGTCGACTTGCCGTCGCCGCCGATCTTCGGACGCTGCTCGGAATATGTCACCTCACCGCCGGCAGGTCCGCGATGCCATGAACAGGCCCGGACCCGGATCGTCACCGCCTGGAACAATCGGTCGGATCGTGTCGATCAGGCGCCCGTAAGTCGTGTTTCAGGCCAGTTTTCTCAGGATGAGGCACTTCAGATACTTGGTCTCCGGGACGCCCAGCAGCACGGGGTGGTCGCGGCCCTGCGTTCGTTGTTCCACCACCGACACGGTGCAGGCGGCGTCGGCCGCCGCCGCGTGGACGACCGCCGCGAACGTGTCGTCATCGACATGATAGGAACACGAACACGTCACCAGGGTGCCGCCGGGCTCCAGCAGCCGCAGGGCGCGGAGGTTGATGTCCTTGTAGCCAGAGAGGGCCTTCTCGACCGACGCCTTGTTCTTGGCGAACGCCGGGGGATCGAGCACCACGGTGTCGTAGCGGGCGCCGGCCTTCTCGAGGCGACGCAGTTCGTCGAAGACGTTGGCCTCGCGCGCCTGCACGTGCGGCAGCCGGTTCTGCACCGCATTCGACAGGATCGTCGCCACGGCGTCGGCTGAGACGTCGAGCGCTTCGACGCTCGAACACGCCGAGGCGAGCGCGAGCGCGAAGCCGCCGTGGTAACTGAAGGCATCGAGCAGCCGGCCACGAGCGTAGCCCGCCGCGGCCACATGGTTCTCGCGCTGGTCGAGGAACAGGCCCGTCTTCTGTCCGGCCCGCACGTCGACGTCGTACTCGATCGAGCCCTGACGGACGAGGACGCGAGCCGGCACTTCGCCGTAGACGACCGACACCCGTTGCTCGAGGCCTTCGAGCTGCCGAACGCGAGGATCGTTGCGCTCGACCACGCCGGCCGCGCCGGTGAGATCGACGAGCAGGCGCGTCAGCACCGGCAGCAGACGTTCGGAGCCCTGCGACAGGGTCTGTACGACCAGCACGTCCCCGTAACGGTCGACGATGATCGACGGCAGCAGGTCGGCTTCGCCGTGCACGAGCCGGAAGGCCGTGGCGTCGATGTGGAGCGAGTCACGGAACAAGAGCGCCGCCTCGAGACGGGCGCGCCAGAAACCGTCGTCTACGGGGCGTTCGTCGCGCCTCAGCATGCGCAGCGCAATCTGCGACCGGTCGCTGAACAAGGCCTGCCCGAGCACGCGGTCGCCCCTGCCGCGCACGACCACCACGTCGCCGCCCGCGGCGCCGCCGGCATCGACGTCGGAGCGATAGATCCAGGGATGGCCGTGGCGCAGACGGGCTTCCCCACGCGGCGAGATCGAAACAGCGGCCATCCCTGTAGTGTACAATCGCCGCATGTTTGTCGCGCTCGGCGCCGATCACGCTGGCTTCGAGTTGAAGGAATCGCTCAAGCGCGCGCTCGAGGCGCGCGGCGTCGCCTGGCACGACGTGGGCACCACCTCCACCTCGTCGGTCGACTACCCGGACTACGCTGCGCAGGTCGCCGAGGCGGTCGCCGGCGGCAAGGCTGACCGCGGCATCCTCGTGTGCGGCAGCGGCATCGGCATGGCGATCGCCGCCAACAAGGTTCGGGGCATCCGCGCCGCGCCGATCCTGGACGTCGAGAGCGCGGTGGTCGCGCGTGAGCACAACGATCTCAACGTCCTGGCGCTGAGCGGTCGCCGTACCAGCGTCGCCGACGCCGAGCGCATCGTCGCCGCGTTCCTCGACACGCCGTTTTCGGGCGGCCGGCACGAGCAGCGCGTGCGCAAGATCGATCTCCTCGAGCAACGCGGTCATCCGGGGGCGGCCTCCTAGGGCCGCGCCTTCTTTGCGTGCCCAAACCATGAGCGATACCGTCGAACGACTGCTCTTCCACCGCTCGCTGGCCAGCGCCGATCCCGAAGTGGCCGCCGCCATCGCCGACGAAGAGGTGCGGCAAGAGAGCGGCCTCGAGCTCATTGCCTCGGAGAACTTCGTGAGCCTCGCCGTGCTTGAGGCCGCCGGCTCGGTGCTGACCAACAAGTACGCGGAGGGTTATCCCGGCAGGCGCTACTACGGCGGCTGCGAGCACGTGGACGTCGTCGAGACGCTGGCCATCGAACGCGCCAAGGCACTGTTCAGTGCCGAGCACGCCAACGTGCAGCCGCACTCGGGGGCACAGGCCAACATGGCGGTGCTGCTCGCCACGCTCAAGCCGGGCGACACGATTCTCGGCATGAACCTCGCGCACGGCGGCCACCTGACACACGGCCATCCGCTCAACTTCTCGGGCAAGTACTTCAATATCGTGCCCTATGGCGTCAGCCAGGCCGACGAGCGCATCGACTACGACGAGGTCGCGCGGCTGGCCGCCGCGCACACGCCGAAGCTGGTCATTGCCGGCGCCAGCGCCTACCCGCGGGTCATCGACTTCGAACGCATGGGCGCGATCGCCAAGAGCTGCGGCGCACTCCTCATGGTCGACATGGCACACATCGCCGGACTGGTCGCCGCCGGCCTGCACCCGAGCCCGGTGCCGCACGCCGACTTCGTGACCACGACCACACACAAGACGCTGCGCGGGCCGCGCGCCGGGCTCATCCTGTGCCGCCAGAGCCACGCCAAGGACATCGACCGCGCCGTCTTCCCTGGCGTGCAGGGCGGACCGCTGATGCACATCATCGCCGCCAAGGCGGTGTGTTTTCGGCAGGCGGCCGAACCGGCGTTTGCCGCCTATCAGGCCAAGGTCATCGAGAACGCCCGCACGCTGGCGTCGGAGCTCGCGGGCGCGGGCTTCCGTGTCGTGAGCGGCGGCACCGACAACCACCTGGTGCTGCTCGATGTGTTCTCGAAGGGGCTCACGGGCAAGGTCGCCGAGGCCGCCCTGGGACGCGCCGCCATCACGGTGAACAAGAACGCCATTCCGTTCGACACGAACCCGCCGATGGTGGCCAGCGGCATCCGCCTCGGCACGCCGGCGGTGACCACGCGCGGCATGGGCGCCGTAGAAATGCGCCTCGTGGCCGACCTCATCGCGCGGGTGCTCGCGGCACCCGACGACCACGCGGCGGCCGCGGCCGTGAAGACCCAGGTCGAAGGGCTGTGCCAGACGTTCCCGCTCTACCGGAAGCCGTCGGTCTCGTCGACGCGGTAGCCCGCGCCTTCGCCGACGACGGGCCGCTCGGGCGCGCGCTGCCGCAGTTCGAACCCCGCGATGGCCAGCGGCGCATGGCGGAGGCCGTGGCGCGGACCATCGACAGCGGCGGGGTGCTGATGGCCGAGGCCGGCACCGGCACCGGCAAGACCATGGCCTACCTGGTGCCCGCAGTGCTCAGCGGACGGCGGGTGCTCGTCTCGACCGGCACCAAGAACCTCCAGGAACAGATCTTCGAGAAGGACGTGCCGGCGATTCGTGACGCGTTGGGCATCCCCTTCACGGCGACCGTCATGAAGGGCCGCGCAAACTATCTGTGCCTGCACCGATTCGAGGAGTACCGCTCCCGCCAGGGTGTCGGTGGACGCCGCATCGCGCCGGAAGACGCGGTGTTTCTGCCGGTCATCGAACACTGGGCGCCGACGACCGGCACCGGCGACCGCGCCGAACTGGCAGAGCTACCCGAGGAACTCGGCCTATGGCACGAAGTCTCGGCCACCGCCGACACCTGCCTCGGCTCCGACTGTGCGCGCCATGCCGAGTGTTTCGTCACGCGCATGCGCCAGAAGGCCGCCGAGAGCGACGTCGTCATCGTCAACCACCACCTGCTGTGCGCCGACGCCGCCGTGCGCGAAAGCGCCTACGGTGAGGTGATCCCGTCGTGTCCGCAGCTGGTCGTCGATGAAGCGCATCAGCTCGAAGACGTCGCCACTCAGTACTTCGGCCGCGGCGTGAGCAACCTGCGCATCGACGATCTGGGGCGCGATGCCGAAGCGGCACTGCGGGCGGCCGGCGCGCCGGGAGCCGCCGCGGCGCACGAGACCGCGCGCGGCGTGATGCGCGTCATCGACCACGCGCGCGCGTTCTTCAGCGGCCTGGCGCTGGCGCGCATGAGCCGCGGCGACGAGCGCCTGCGCGTGGCGCCGGCCTGGTTCGCCGACCACCTGCAGACCGGCCTCGACCTGGCCGGCGCGCTCGACGGTCTGGAGGCCACCTGCGCTCTGGCGGCCGCCGGTCGGGCGCGTGAGGCCGAGGGCGACGGCGCGGCGGCAACCGACGACCTCACGGCGGTGGCACGGCGGGCGGGCGACATGGCCAGCGCTCTGCGCTTCCTGCTCGCCTGCGCGGATCCAGCCTACGTCTACTTCCTGGAGGTGAAGGGGCGGGCGGTGCAGCTCAGGGCCGCGCCCATCGACGTCTCGCGCATCGTCCGCGATCTCGTGACGGGCCAGCGGCGAGCGACCATCATCACCTCGGCGACGCTCAGGGTCGAAGGCCGCTTCGACTACGTCAAGGAACGCCTCGGCCTGCACGACGCCGACGAGCTCTCGGTGCCGTCGGAGTTCGACTACGGGCGGCAGACACTGCTCTACCTGCCGCGCCGCATGCCACTGCCCCGCGAGGAGCGCTACGCGGAGGCGGTCGCGTGGGAGGCCGGCCAGCTCCTGCGCTGTTCGCACGGACGGGCATTCGTGCTCTTCACGAGCTACGCCACGATGCGGGCCGTCGCTGAGCGGCTCGAGCCGGAGCTGGAGTACCCGATGCTCGTGCAGGGCACGGCGCCGCGCTGGACGCTGCTGGCCGAGTTCCGCCGCACGCCGCACGCCGTGCTCTTGGCTACCTCGTCGTTCTGGCAGGGTGTCGACGTGCAGGGTGACCAGCTGAGCGCTGTCATCATCGACAAGCTGCCGTTTGCCTCACCCGGTGACCCGATCGTGGCGGCGCGCATCGATGCCCTCACCGGCCAGGGCCTGAGCGCGTTCGACGCCTATCAGGTGCCACTGGCGATTCTGGCCCTGAATCAGGGCCTGGGGCGTCTCATACGCCACAGGAACGACCGCGGCGTGCTGGCGGTGCTGGACCCGAGGATCCGCTCGATGGGCTACGGCCGGCGGTTCCTGGCCTCGCTGCCGCCGGCGCCGGTCACCTACGACATGGAGCAAGTGCGGCGGTTCTTCGGGGACTGAGCGGGGCCGTCGTCGGTGGCGCCTCGCGCTACACTGGTTGGCAGGAGTCACTGACGCCATGATTCATCGCATCTTCAGCCGGGGCCTCGTCGCCCTCGTCATGCTGGCTATCGCCGGGCCGGCCGGCGCGCAGACGGGACTCGTGAAGGGCAAGGTCGTCGGGCTGGATGGCAAACCGGTGGCCGATGCCGTCGTCACCGTGGAGTTCATGGAAGGCATGAGCCGCAAGCTCACGACCAAGAGCGACAAGCGTGGCGAGTTCGTCCAGCTCGGCCTGCAATCGGGTGGCTACCGGGTCACCGCCACGACCGACAAGCTCGGCTCGGGCTTCGCCGATGTCCGCGTTCGCGTCGGCAACACCAGTGAAGTCACCATCACGCTGTCGCCGCTGCCTCCAGGTGTCGATCCGACGCTGGTGGCGCTGAAGGTCGCCTTCGATGCTGGTGTCGTGGCCAGCCGCGCGAAGGATTTCGACACGGCCATCGCGAAGTTCCTGGAGGCGGTGGCGGCACAGCCGACCTGCCACGAGTGCTACTACAACATCGGCTTTGCCTATCTGGAGAAGAAGGACGAGAAGCAGGCCGAGGAGAACTGGAAGAAGGCGCTCGAGCAGAAGCCCGACCACGCCGAAACCCTGAACGCCCTGGCGACGCTCTACAACGGCCAGAAGCGCTTCGACGAAGCGGCCGCGGTGAGCGCCGTTGCCGCCAAGTCGGCGCCCGGCGACAACGCCGACGCCATCTACAACCAGGGCATCATCCTGTGGAACGCCGGCAAGATCGGCGAGGCGAAGGAGAAGTTCGAAGAGGCGATCAAGGCCGATCCGAACCACGCTGATTCGCGTTTCCAGCTCGGCATGGCCCTGCTCAACGAGGGCAAAGTCCCGGAGGCCGTGGTGAGCTTCGAGGACTACCTGAAGATGGCGCCGTCAGGCCAGTTCGCCGCGCAGGCCAAGGCCATGCTGACGCAGCTCAAGCCGCCCGTCCGGTGAGCGATCTCAACGCCACGATCGGGGCCCGGCTGGCCGACGTGCGGGGCCGGATCGCAGCCGCCGCCGGCCGCGCCGGACGCGACGCCACGTCGGTGCGTCTCGTGGCGGTGTCGAAGACCTATCCGGCCGACCACGTGCGGGCCGCCGTGGCGGCCGGACAGCAGGACTTCGGCGAAAACAAAGTGCAGGAAGGCCTGCAGAAGATCGCCGAGACGGCCGACACTACGATCCGGTGGCACGTCATCGGCCACCTGCAGTCGAACAAGGCGCGAAAGGCGGCCGAGGCGTTCGACTGGATCCACGCGGTCGACAGCGTGGATCTGCTGAGGAAGATCGACGAAGGGGCGGCCGCGGCAGGGCGGCGGCCGAAGGCGCTGGTGCAGGTGGACCTGGCCGGAGAGACCACGAAGTTCGGGGCGTCGCCCGACGTGGTTGCGGGTATCTTCGCGGCAGCGGCGTCGCTCGGGGCGGTGGAACTGGTGGGGCTGATGTTGCTGCCGCCGGCCGTCGACGACGCCAGCAAGGCACGGCCGTGGTTCCGGCGCCTGGTGGCGCTGCGCGACGAGTTGGCCGCAGCGGGCGTGCCGCCAGCGCGGCTGACTGAGTTGTCGATGGGAATGAGCTACGACTTCGAGGTGGCCATCGAGGAAGGCGCGACGATCGTCAGGGTCGGCAGCGCGATTTTCGGCGAGCGGCACTGACCCTCGGGGGCGCCGCCGGCGCCGGGGAGTACTGGAATCATGAACGTCACGCCTCTGGACCTTCGTCAGCAGAAATTCAAGACCGCCATGCGCGGCTACGACCGCGGCGAGGTCGATGCGCTGCTGGCGGAGGTGGCCGACGACTACGAAGGCGCCATCCGCGAAGCCGACCGGATGCGCCAGGAGGTGGGGCGGCTCGAAGAGCTGCTCGCCGAGCACCGCTCGGAGGAGAAGAGTCTCAAGAACACGCTCGTGAGCGCTCAGCGGCTGGCCGATGAGATGCGCGAGACAGCCGGGCGCGACGGCGAGCGTATCGTCCGCGACGCCGAGTCGCGCGGCGACTTGCTGGTGCAGAAGGCGCAAAGCCGTCATGACGAGCTCCAGCGCGAGATCGACGGCCTGCGCGCCCGGCGGCGTGAGACCGAGACCTCCGTCGAGGCCATCATCAACGCGCTCAAGAACACGCTCGACTTCGTGCGCGAGCAGGATCAGAAGGAACGCGACGACAAGATCCGACTGATGCGTCCGCGGCAGTCCGACAGCGCCACCGGCGTCCCGGCGGCGACGGCGGCCCAATTGCCGCCCGTTCGCTCGCAGAACGGCTAGTGCGGATGGTCCGGGAGGGTCCCGGGGGCACCTATGTCGAGGTCCGGGTGGTGCCTCGCGCGTCGCGATCGGCGCTGGCCGGTGAGCGCGAAGGGGCGTTGGTGGTGCGCCTTGCCGCGCCGCCCGTCGATGGCCGCGCCAACGCTGCGCTGGTGGCCTTCCTGGCCGACACGCTCGACCTGCCCAAGCGTCGCGTCTCGCTCGTGCACGGCGACACCTCCAGGCAGAAGCGTGTCCTCGTCGAGGGCCTGGCGCCGGCCGATGTGCGGCAGCGGCTCTTGAGCACGCCATGACGCGCGCCGACGTCCTCATCGAGCGCGCCGATCTGGTGGCCACCTGCCGGGGCCCTGCACCGCGAGCCGGTCGCGCCCAGGGGGACATCGCCGCCATCGCCCACGCATCGGTGGCGGCGTGGCGCGGCCGCATCGTCGCCGTCGGCCCGGCCGACGAGGTGGCACGACGCATCACCCTCGACGAGGGGGCCAGCGTCATCGATGGACGCGGCACCACCGTCGTGCCCGGCTTCGTCGACTCGCACACCCACGTCGTCTTCGCCGGTGATCGACGCGAGGAACTGGCCCGGCGTCTCGGCGGCGCCACCTATGCCGAAATCGCCGCCCTGGGCGGCGGCATCGTGGGTACCGTCACAGCAACCCGGGCGGCCACCGAAGGGGAACTCGTCGACGCCGCCCTCCCCCGCCTGGCCGATGCGCTCGCCCAGGGCACGACCACCTGCGAGGTGAAGAGCGGCTACGGCCTCGACACCGCGACCGAACTCAAGATGCTGCGCGCCATCCGTGCGCTCGCCACGCGTCAGCCTGTCGACCTCTCGCCCACCTTCATGGGCGCTCATGAGATCCCCATCGAGTACCGCGGCCGGCGTGACGACTACGTGCGCCTGGTCATCGACGAGATGCTGCCGGCAGTTGCCCGCGAGGGCCTGGCGGAGTGGAACGACGTCTTCTGCGAGCAGGGCGTGTTCACGCCGGAGGAATCGCGGGCCATTCTCGACGCCGGCAAGCCGTTGGGGCTGAGGCCGCGCATTCACGCCGACGAACTGGCGCCAAGCGGCGGCGCTTTGACCGCTGCGGCCGTGGGCGCCGTATCGGCGGACCATCTCATCCATGTGGACGAGGCCGGTGCCGACGCGCTCGCCCAGGCCGGCGTCGTCGCCACGCTGCTGCCGGCGGCCGCGTTCTTCCTGAAGCTCGGTCGCTACGCGCCGGCCCGCATGCTCGTCGAGCGCGGTGTGCCGGTGGCACTGGCAACCGACATGAATCCCGGCGGTGGCTTCTCGCCCTCGATGCCGTTCGTCATCGCACTCGCCGCCTTCGGCATGGGCCTGACGCTCGAGGAGGCCCTGGTCGCGGCCACCGTCAACGGCGCGGCCGCGCTCAGGCGCTCACACGACATCGGCAGCCTCGAGCAAGGCAAGCTGCTCGACTGCGTGCTCATCGACGGCACGCTGGCCGACCTGGCCCGCATCGGGGCGCCGGTCGTGGCCGGCGTCGTGAAACACGGACGGCCGGTGGCCGGACGCCTCTGGAGCCCTCGCCCATGACCCCTCTGACGTCCCTATCCCTGGCCGACGTGCTCGACAGAATCGCCGCCCCGACGCCGGCGCCGGGCGGAGGCGCAGCGGCGGCGATTGCCGGCGCCCTTGGCGCCTCAGTGGGCGCGATGGTGGCGGCGCTGCCACGCACACGGCACGGCACGCCGGACGAACGCACCCGCCTCGACGTGGTCGCCGGCGAACTCGCCGCGCACCGCGTCGCGCTCACGCGCCTTGCCGATGACGACGCGATCGCCGTCATGGCATTGATAGCCGCATACCGACGTCCGCAGACCACTGCAGGGGAGCGCGAAGTGCGGCGCCAGGGCATCGCCGAGTCCACACGAGAGGCCACCCGTGTGCCGCTCGAGATCTCGAAACAGTGCGCCGAAGCACTGGAGCGCACGCGGGTCGTGGCGGCGGCCGGCGCGCGGGTTGCCACGAGCGATGTCTTCGTGGCCATCGGTCTGCTGAAAGCCGCGGCCGACGGTGCCGCCGCCAACGTGCGGGCGAACATCGATGGACTGCCGGACGAGACCTTCGTGCGCGAGACGACACGGCAACTCACGCGCACACTCGACGCGGTGGCCAGGGCGGCGCACGCTGCGATCTCCTCGCTGCAGGACTAGCCAGGCTCCGCCTCAGACCGACGAGCATGGGACGGCGGCGGCGCGCCGTCAGTACGCCATCCGCCGCATGTTGAGGTCGAGGGCGTGCAGCCACTTGTACTTGTAGCCGCCGGGCACGACGGCGACCTGGTCGGTGTAGCTGGCCGTGATGCGAGCCTGGGTGCCCTGGTAGGCGACCGTGAAGTTCGCCGAATCGAGTTCGATCTGCGCCTCGCTGGCAATGCTGGCGATGCGGTTCTTCAGCTGCTCGGCCGTCTGGGTCGTGCTGAAGAGCACCGCCTGCTGCACCTGGTCTTCGAACTCGTAGAAGCCCCACGCCGAACGTCCGCCCTGGAAGCACGCGTTCAGCACGAGCGCAGTGATGAGGAGCTTGATGATCGTCGACATGTCTGCCTGGCCTTGCCCTCGGGGGCTCCAAGCGGCCTATCGGCAGCGGCGGCCGGCAACTGTAGCTGAGCTGCCAGGTCGCCGAGCAGGCGGTCAGTGAATCTGGTGCAGGAGACGCGTCCAGCGGGTGCCGCCGACGAGCTGCGCCAAGCCGGAACCACCGGGGGCGTCGTCGAACGACCAGTAGATCATGAGTGCACGGCCCTTCACGTAGCTGGCCGGAAGGGCGCCCCAGTAGCGGCTGTCCTCGGAGTTGTCGCGGTTGTCGCCCATCGCGAAATAGTGATCCGCGGGCACCGTATAGGGCCCGAAATGCTCACGGGGATCGCCGGGGACGATCGGCCCATTCGGGTCGTGCGGCAGCAGGAAGTGGGCGAACGGCTGGTCGATGGCCGTGCCGTTCACGAGCACCTGCGTGCCCCTGACCTCGAGCGTCTCGCCCGGCAGCCCGATGATGCGCTTGATGAAGTCGCGCTCGGGGTCTTCGGGGAACTTGAACACCACGACATCGCCGCGGACGACGGGACGCATCGGCAGCAGCGCGCGCTCGAGGGCGCTGGCGCTCGGTGCGAAGACGAACTTGTTGACGATCAGGTGGTCGCCGACCAGCAGGTTCGGCTCCATCGAGCCGGTCGGAATCTTGAAGGCCTGGACGACGAACGTGCGGATGAAGAGGGCGAGGATGACCGCGACGACGATCGATTCGAAATACTCGCGCACGGTGGACTTCGCGATCGTCGCCTCGGTGGTCACGGCTAGTCTCCGGTCAGCTTCAACACGGCCAGGAACGCTTCCTGCGGGATGTCCACGGTGCCGACCCGCTTCATGCGCTTCTTGCCTTCCTTCTGCTTCTCGAGCAGCTTGCGCTTGCGCGAGATGTCGCCGCCGTAGCACTTGGCGAGCACGTTCTTGCGGATGGCCTTGACCGACTCGCGGGCGATGATGCGGGCGCCGATGGCGGCCTGGATCGCCACTTCGAACATCTGCCGCGGAATCAGTTCGCGCATCTTGGCCACCAGCTGCTTGCCCCGGTCGTAGGCGCGGTCGCGGTGCACGATCATCGACAGCGCGTCGACCGACTCCCCGTTCACCAGGATGTCGAGCTTAACCAGCGGTGAGGCCCAGTAGCCGGTGACGTGGTAG
This sequence comes from Acidobacteriota bacterium, assembly GCA_018000455.1. Taxonomy (GTDB): domain Bacteria; phylum Acidobacteriota; class Vicinamibacteria; order Vicinamibacterales; family UBA2999; genus CADEFD01. The sequence continues at coordinate 156,460 of JAGNJW010000004.1, read as the reverse complement.
TCGAGCGACGCGTAGCCGCGCGAGATCGTCTTCAGCCGATCGTAGAAGTCGAGCACCACTTCGTTGAACGGCATTTCGTAGGTGATGAGCACGCGATTGGCGGCCTTGTACTCGAGCGCCTTCTGCACGCCGCGCTTGTCCTGGCACAGCTGCAGGATGCCGCCGACATACTCGCCCGGCGTCAGGATCATGGCGGTGATGATCGGCTCCTCGAGCGTCTGGATGCTGCCGGCGTCTGGCAATTTGGCCGGACTGTCGATTTCGCGCACCTCGCCGTCGGTCGTCGTGACCCGGTAGAGCACGCCAGGTGCGGTCGTGATCAGGTCCATGTCGAACTCGCGTTCGAGACGTTCCTGGACGATCTCCATGTGCAGCAGGCCGAGGAAGCCGCAGCGGAAGCCGAAGCCGAGCGCCGCCGAGGTCTCCGGCTCGAAGAAGAACGCCGAGTCGTTGAGCCGCAGCTTCTCGAGGGCTTCGCGCAGCTCGCCGTAGGCGTGGCTCTCGACCGGGTAGAGCCCGGCGAACACCATCGGCTTGAGCGGCTTGAAGCCGGGAAACGCCTCCGGCGTCGGCCGCGCCGTCTCGGTGACCGTATCGCCGATCTGGGCGTCGGCAATGCGCTTGATGCCGCAGTTGATGAAGCCCACTTCACCGACGCCGATCTCGGCCATCTCGAGCGGCTTGGGCGTGAACACCCCGAGCTGCTCGACGTCGTAGTCCTGAGCGGCGGCCATGAAGCGCACCTTCATCTTGGGGCGCAGCGTGCCCTCGAGGATGCGCACGACGACGATCACGCCGCGGTAGGCGTCGTACCACGAATCGAAGATCAGCGCCTTGAGCGGTGCCTCGGGATCACCGACCGGGGCCGGAACCCGCGCGACGACCGCTTCGAGAATCTCGCTGACACCGCGGCCCTCCTTGGCGCTGGCCAAGATGGCGCCGGCACCGTCGAGTCCGATGATCTCTTCGATCTGGCGACGGGCCTCTTCCGGCTCGGCGCTGGGCAGGTCGATCTTGTTGATGACGGGGATGACTTCGAGCCCACCGTCTACGGCCAGGTAGGCGTTGGCCAGGGTCTGGGCCTCGACGCCCTGCGACGCGTCGACCAGCAACAGCGCGCCCTCGCACGCCGCCAGCGACCGCGTCACCTCGTAGCCGAAGTCCACGTGCCCGGGCGTGTCGATGAGGTTGAGGATGTACTGCTGGCCGTCCTTCGCCGTGTAGTTCAGGCGAACCGGATGGGCCTTGATGGTGATGCCGCGTTCGCGCTCGAGGTCCATGCTGTCGAGGACCTGCGCCTCCATCTCACGGGCCTGGAGGGCACCCGTGTGCTCGAGGAATCGATCGGCGAGGGTGGACTTGCCGTGGTCGATATGCGCGACGATGGCGAAATTGCGGACGAGACTCTGCTTCGACACGGTAGGGTTAACCCCTCATTATCCCTCAGGGCGCCCCCTGCCGTCATGGCCGCTCTCATCGCGCTGCCTGCACCGTCAGCCCAGGCGGGCCCACAGCATGAGGAGAGCGAAGCCGAGCGGCACCACCGCCACGGTGATGCCCGCCCCCAGCGCGTCTTCCCCAGGGCTTCTCGGCCCGCCCTCGACGCGCCGCCGCAGGGCCGCCTGGCGCACCTTCCATCCGAAGATGATCGCCACAGCCGCCATGACCAGGGGAATGCCGACCATCAGCGCGAACATGCCGTTTGGTACGGTGGCGAAGAGTTCATGCATGGGAACGACTCGGCGGATGTTTCCGGCGCGACCCGGCAACGCTGACGAACTCGAGAACTTCGAGCAGCCCGTCCGGGTTGGCGGCGATGCCCGGCGGCGAGATCACCTCGACGAACTGATCGTGGTGGCCAAGGCTCAAGTCCGACACCCGGCGATACAGCTCGCCAATCGGCGGGCGGTCGGCGGGCAGAGCTCGAGCGCGGCCCTGGTCTGCCCCGGCAGGAAGCGGAACGTCACCAGCTGACGCACCTCGCGCGCTTCGACCGGCGCCTGGGCCGACACGCGGCCGGCCACGTCGCCACTAGCCAGTGCGCACGCCGCGAGGAGCACGCCCCCGGCACACCTCATCGCTGCTCCAGGGGCACCCAGCTCTGCGGATAGGCCGGACCGGTGTACTCGGCGCGCGGCCGGATCAGGCGGTTGTTCGCGAGCTGCTCGAGCACGTGCGCCGACCATCCCGAGATGCGGCTCACGGCAAAGATCGGCGTGTAGAGGTCGATGGCGATGCCCATCGTGTAGTAGGTGGACGCCGAGTAGAAATCCACGTTGGGATTCAGTGTCTTCTCGGCCCGCACGACCGATTCGATGCGCTCCGACATCTGGAACCACTTCAGGTTACCGGCGCGCTTGCCGAGGTCGTGTGATATCTGGCGCAAGTGGGTGGCGCGCGGATCTTCGGTGGTGTAGACGCGGTGCCCGAAGCCCGAGATCTTCTCCTTGCGGGCGAGTTTGCCGCGAACGTAAGCGTCGATCCTGTCGGGCGGCGCGTCCTCGCCGATGTCGAGCAGCATCTTCATCACTTCCGCGTTGGCGCCACCGTGCAGCGGCCCCTTGAGCGTGCCGACGCCGGCGACGACCGCCGAGTGCATGTCGGTCAGCGTGGCCGCAGCGACACGGGCGGCGAAAGTCGAGGCATTCAACTCGTGGTCGGCGTGCAGCACCAGCGCCACGTCCATCGCACGCTCGGCCACCGAATCCGGACGCTCCCCGAGCAGCATGTAGAGGAAGTTGGCGGCGTGGCCCAATGCCGGGTCGGGCGCGATTGGCCAGCCGCCTGCCTGCAGCCGGCCCCAGGTGGCGACCAGGCTCGCCATCTGGCCGGTGAGCCGCACGGCTTTGCGGTAGGAGGCCCGCGGCGAGTTGTCATGGGCGTCGGCGTCGTAGTGCGCAAGCGCGGAGGTGAGCGTGCGCAGGGCATCCATGCCGTCCCCGGGCGGCAGCATCTTCATCAGCCGGATGATCGGCTCGGGCAGCGGCCGCGCCACGGCGAGCTGCGACTGGAGATCGCCGAGTTCGGCCCGGATCGGCAGGTGGCCGTGCCACAGCAGATGACAGACCTCCTCGAAGGTGGCAAAACGCGCCAGGTCGTGGATGTCGTAGCCACGATACGAGAGCACCCCGCGGTCGCCATCGATGAAGCAGATACCTGAATCGGTCGCGACGATGTCCTCGAGCCCTGCTTTCGCCTTCACGTCGGTCATGTGGTCGATGTTACCGGTGCCAGGGGTCCGGGGGCCAGCCGCCAGTGCTATCCTCGGCGCCGTCGGCATCCGTGTCACCGCCTGCGAACTCCTTATGACCACGCTCATCTCGCTTCCGCCGCGTGTTGCGTTACTCCTCGTCACCGTCGTCACGGCCGGGTGCCTGGCCGAGCCTCCAGCGTCAGGGCCGCTCGCCGGCGCCCTCGAATCGCGCGAAGGTCAAGTGGTTCAGCTGACTGGCACCGTGCCTCTGGCTGCCTCCGAAAGCGCGAGCTCGAGCATGGTGGCCAAGCGGTTCGTGCTCAGATATCCCGCGTCCGGCTGGAACGGCGCACTGGTGGTCGGCGCCCACGGCGGGTCCGGCGGCAACAACTACGACCCCACCGGCAAGGTCATCGGCACCGATGAGACGGCCCTCGACGACGTCATCGGCCGTCATGCCGTGGCGCAGCACTTCGCCTACGCCAGCGTCGACCGGGACGGCGCCATCAGCGCCGCCGGCGGCCTCGCCCTCACCAATCAGTTCGCGGACCTGGCGGCGGCGGAACTCACTCGACGCCTGGGGCGCGCCCAGGCCCGCCGCTATCTGCTCGGTCTGTCGATGGGCGGCGGCATCGCGCGCGCCGCTGCCGAGACGCCAGGCACGCCCTACGCCGGGATCATCATCGTGGCTGGCGCCAACGGCGACCTGCCTGCCCGGGCGATCCGTCAGACGAGACTCGCCGAACTCTGGCCGGCGCTCGACCCACTGGCGCATCCGGGGATTCCTGACAGCGATCCGAAGGTGGCGGCCTTCGCGGCGGCCATCGGCACCCCAGTCGCGGCGCGACGGCTCTGGCCCTTCACGGCCGCCGGCGCCGTGCGAGCGGCCGCCAGCACGTCGCCTCCAGCGGTGAGCGCCAACTCGACGGGCGTCGTGCAGGTGCCGACCATCGAAGTGGCCGGTACCTGGGATGACTTCGTCACGCCCGAGCTGAAGGCCTACCGCGCCCGCGTTTCGCCGGCCGAACGGCATCGACTCTATCTGGTGGACGGCGTCTGGCACATGTCGGGTGACGACGACGGCGTGCAGTCGTTCATGTACATCGCCTCACGCATGGGGCTCGATGCGGACGTCGCCAGGGCGATGAGCGAGGGCCCATCGTACTTGCCCACCGTGCAGGAAGCCTTCGACCGGCTCGTATCGTGGGTCGAGCGCGGCGAGGCGCCGCCGCCGAGCCAGACGGTCGGGCCTGGGCAGCCGCTGCAGCCGTAGCCCTCGCCGGTCCGGTCGCCACCGCCAGGCCCGACGCTAGCGGCCCGCGGCCGCCGGTCCACGCACCACGCGGCCCGCACGCACGCCGGTGTGCGCGCCCATGGCCACCGTCACCTGCCCGTTGACGAGCACGTAGCGCACGCCGACCGAGTAGTGATGGGGATCGCTGAAGGTGGCCACGTCGGCGATCGTCTCCGCATCGAACACGGTGATGTCGGCGACCAGTCCGGTCTTGAGCACGCCGCGACCTGTGAGCCCCAGCCGGGCCGCCGGGAACGACGTCATCTTGCGGATGGCGTCCTCGAGCGTGAGCACGCCGCGCTCGCGCACGTATCGGCCGAGCACGCGAGGATAGGTGCCGAAGGCCCGTGGATGCGGCGAGCCGTCGCCGGGCGTCGTGAGGCTGCCGTCCGAGCCGATCATCCCGTAGGGTGATTGCATGAACCGCTCGACGTCGGGCTCGTCGTAGGAATGGAGGATCGCGCTGCAACCGCCCTTGAGCTGCAGCTCGATCACTGCCTCGGCCGTGGCCGACTGCGTCAACGGCTGCTTGGCGGCCGTCAGCAGATCGGCGATCGTCTTCCCAGCCAGTGACGGGTCGTGTCCGCAGCGCACCAGCTGGATCCTGGACGGGTCGTCGCCGAACCGCTCGTCGATGAACGAGAGCATGCCGGTCTTGATCTCCCGCCGCTGGCCCGGGCTGGCGAGGCGCTCGTTCAGCTTGCCGTCGGCCAGGGCCCACCGCGGGAAGACAATCGCGAGACCCGTTTGCGACGCGGTGTAGGGGTACTGGTCGAAGGTGACGTCGACGCCGCGTCGGCGCGCCGCGGCAATGAGTTCGAGCGACTGCACGCTCTGGCCGAACTGCCGGCGGCCGCCCACCTTGTGATGGCTGATCTGCACGGGGAGCTTCGCGCCCTCTCCGATGGCGATCGTCTCGCGCACGGAGTCGAGCACGCCGCCGCCCTCGTCACGCATGTGCGAGATGTAGATGCCACCGTGCTCGCCGGCCGTCCTGGCCAGAGCGACGAGCTCGTCGGTGGGCGCATAGGCGCCGGGCACGTAGGCCAGGCCGCTCGACAGTCCGAGGGCGCCCTCACGCATCGCTTCGGCCACGAGCGCCTGCATCTTCGCCAGTTCGGCGGGCGTCGCCTTGCGATTGGCCGCGCCCATCACCGCCTCGCGGACGGTGCCGTGGCCGACAAAGAGCGCCACATTCGGGGACATCGTCGCCGTCTGCAGCTCCTCGAACCAGGGCGCGATCGGCAGCGGCGAGCTGCCGTCGTTGCCGTCGACGACGGTCGTCAGGCCCTGCAGCAGGTAGCCTTCCGCCGTCGGCAGATCGCGGAGCCGCTCGCGCGCGTGGACGTGCGGGTCGATGAACCCCGGCGCGACGACGAGGCCCGTGGCGTCGATGCGCAGGGACGCGGCGGCGGCGTGGAGGTCACCGATCGCGGCGATGCGGTCGCCGCGCACACCGACATCGGCGCGGAACCAGGCAGCGCCGGTGCCGTCCACCACGCGTCCGCCGGCGACGATGACGTCGAAGAGTCCGGGCGCCGGCTGGCCGACGGCACGGGCGCCCGCGCCAGACACAACAGCGAGCACGAGCAGCAGTCCGGGCAGGCGCAGGATCTGGCGCAACACGCCGTCACGATAGCACCTGGCGAGGGGACCCTGCCGGGCGGGCATCAACCGCCGTCGACGTTCCAGGTGTCGCGCGCGGCCTCGAACCAGGCCATCGGCCCTGCGCCGGCGAGGCTGGGGTGGGCAAACGATCGCTCCCCACGCCGCGTCAGTCCGGCCTTCAACAGAACGCGCTGCGACGCGATGTTGTCGGGATTGGTGATGGCGCAGATTTGCGGCAGGCCGAGGTCGGCTAAACCGTAGCGGAGCAGGCGGACGGCCATCTCGGTGGCGTAGCCCTTGCCCCACGCGTCGGCGAGGAGCGCGTAGCCGACCTGGATGTCGGTCTCGCCGTGGATGTGGTTCAGCACGTGGAAGCCGACAGCCCGTCCGCTGGCCCGCTCGACGGTGCACCACATACCGAGTCCGGGATGCTGGTCGTAGTAGTCGAGCGCGCGCGTGCGCAGTGTGACCTCGGCGCCGGCGCGGTCTTTCACGCCCCCAAGGTGCTCTGCTACGAGCGGGTCGGCGAATAGCCGTGCCAGCAGGTCGAGATCAACGCGCGTGAAGCGCCGCAACAGGAGGTGCGCGCTTTCGCCCTGTCCCATTTGGCATGGAACCGGCGCAGCATTCGTACCATTCGGGGCAGGGGCCCCTAGACCTGTTTGCTGGCGACCGGCTTGAAGTCGAAGTCGCCGCCGAGCTGCTGGACGATCGACAGCAGGCCGGTGTAGAGGAAGCCCACCTGGAACAACATCAGGAAGGGCACGGTGCCGTAGATGCCGTTGGCCATGGCGTAGAACAGCGTGCCGGTGAAGTAGAGCCCGAGGCCCAGTTCGACCAGCGGCTGGATGGCCACCGCCTGGCGGTACTTCTTGCCCATCCACTCGCCGCCGCCGCCCTCGATGCGGTATTTCGGCGTGCGCTTGAACTCGCTCGGCTTGTGGAAGATGGCTTCGAGCACGGCCTTGGTGTTGTTCACCGCCAGGCCGATACCGATCGACATCAGGATCGGCAGGTAGCGAAGACGCTCGGTCCAGCTCTGCGGATACAGCTCCCGCTGACAGACCATGTAGAAGTTGGCCACCGACGCGGTCGCCGCCAGGAACAGCGGGATGTCGATCAGCAGCATCTCGTACCACCCCATGTTGTAGCGGATGATCATCGACGGTGCCATCAAGACCGAGAGCACGCACATCAGCGGGTAGTTGAAGTTGGCGGAGAGGTGAAAGAACGCCTCGGTCTTCACCTTGAGAGATTGATCCGATTGCAGGATCTGCGGCATCAGCTTCAGGAAGGTCTGGATCGAGCCCTTGGCCCAGCGATGCTGCTGACTCTTGAAGGCGTTCATCTCGACCGGCAGTTCAGCCGGCGCCACATGGCCTGGCAGGAAGACGAAACGCCAGCCACGCAGCTGCGCGCGGTAGCTGAGGTCGAGGTCTTCGGTCAGCGTGTCGTGCTGCCAGCCGCCAGCATCGCTGATCGCCTCGCGGCGCCAGATCCCTGCGGTGCCGTTGAAGTTGAAGAAGCAGCCGCCACGGTTGCGGCTGCCGTGTTCGAGCACGAAGTGGGCGTCGAGCAGGATGGCCTGAATCTTGGTGAGCAGCGAGTAGTCTTCATTCAGGTGTCCCCAGCGCGTCTGCACCATCGCGACCTTCGGATCGGTGAAGTGATGCACGGTCGCCATGAGGAAGTCGGGATTGGGGATGAAGTCGGCGTCGAAAATCGCGATGTAGGTGCCGCGCGCCACGTGCATGGCCGCTTCGAGGGCGCCCGCCTTGTAGCCCGAGCGGTCGGTGCGGTGGATGTATTTGATGTCGATGCCTGCGGCAGCGTGGCGTCGCACGGCCGCCGAGGCAATGGCGCAGGTCTCGTCGGTCGAGTCGTCGAGCACCTGAATCTCGAGCTTCTCGCGCGGGTAGTCGATGGCACACACCGAGTCCACCAGCCGATCCACCACGTACATCTCGTTATAAATCGGCAGCTGGATGGTGACGACCGGCAGGTCGTCGAAGTGCCCCTGGGGCACCGGCACCTCATCCTTGTGCTTCATGTAGAGGTACACCATGTAGTAGCGGTGCCACCCGTACACGGCCAGGATGACCAGTACGAAGAAGTAAGAGGCGAGAATGAGAGACTCGGGAAGCGTCATAGTCTAGAGCCGTCGGACCGCAGCGCGGAACAAACCTCGATTATATGGGACAGGCCGGCTAAGTCAACCAAACGCAGGCGATTACAGTCATGACACCAGGTGAGATCCGGGCCCTGCTCGAGGGCGTCCGCACGGCCACGGTGCCCACGGCCGAGGCGGAAGTCCAGTTGCTGGAGGAACTCCGGCGCCAACCCTTCGAGGATCTGGGCTACGCCAGGGTGGATCACCACCGCGCCGTGCGCCAGGGCTTCCCCGAAGTCGTGCTGGGCCTTGGCAAGACCCCGGCCCAGATCGCCGAAATCTCGGCCCGGATCGCCGACAAGGACGTCCCGCTGCTGGTGACGCGGGCGAGTGCCGAGGCGTGGGAGGCCGTGCGGACCCGTGTGCCCGGGGCCGAATACCATGAGCTGGCGCGGGCCATCACCGTGAAGAGGCCCCTGCCGCGGGCGACCGGCATGATCGCCATCGCGTCGGCCGGCACGTCCGACCTGCCGGTGGCCGAGGAGGCCGCCGTCACGGCCGACATCATGGGCAACGACGTCGTGCGGATCTACGACGTCGGCGTCGCCGGCATCCACCGCGTGCTCGCCGAACGGGAACGGCTCGCTTCGGCTCGCGTCATCATCGTCGTGGCCGGAATGGAGGGTGCCTTGCCGAGCGTGGTCGCCGGCTTGGTCAACGTGCCGGTCATTGCCGTGCCGACGAGCGTCGGCTACGGAGCGAGCTTCGGCGGCCTGGCGGCGCTGCTCGGCATGCTCAACACCTGCGCCAACGGCGTGGCCGTCGTCAACATCGACAACGGTTTCGGCGCCGGCTGCATGGCCAGCTTGATCAATCACGGCGGCTAGCGGCACCTATGAACCCCGTCCTCCTGCGCGCGCTCGAGTTCGATCGCGTTATCGAAGCGCTCGCCAGCTTCGCCCTGACGCCGGTAGGCAAAGCGCGAATGCTGGCCGAGACGCCGGCGACGGACCACGCGGTCGTCGCCCAGGCGCTCGCTGCCACTTCGGAGACCGCACGCTACGTCGGGCAGAACTCGGTGTTTCCGCTGCGTGCAGGCGCCGGGCTGGCCCAGGCGCTCGAAGGACTCGCAGTCGAGGGGCGTCCGCTCGAGGCGCTGCAGCTGCGTATCCTGGCCGACTTCGTGGCCTCGATCGCCGACGCCCAGACGGCCGTCGGGCGCGCGCCCGGTGCCTACCCGATCCTGCAGGCGCTGGTCTCGCGACTGGCTCCCTTCACCGACGAAGTGGCCGCCGTGCGCCGCGCCATCGACGTCAACGGCGAGGTGATGGACGATGCCAGCCCACGGCTGGCCTCGATCCGCGAGCGGCTGCGGCGCCAGCGCACGAAGCTTCGCACCACCCTCGAGCAGTTCGTGAAGGGCCGTGACACGGCGAAGTACCTGCAGGAAACGATCGTCACCCAGCGCAATGGCCGCGCCGTGCTGATGGTGCGCGCCGAACACCGCGTCAACATTCCGGGCATCGTGCACGGCACCTCGGCCACCGGCGCCACGCTCTTCCTCGAGCCGATGGCCGGCGTCGAGATCAACAACGACATCGTGGCGGCAGAGGACGAGGAAGCCGAGGAGATCTTCCGCATCCTCCTCGAGCTCACCGAGCGCTTCCGCCATCGTCCTGGCGATTTCCGCGTCTGCCTGGGCGTGGCCGAGGAGCTGGATCTGCTGCAGGCGCGCGCCAGGCTCGCGCACCTCATGGACGCGGTCGAGCCGGCGCTGTCGACGACCGGGCATCTGGAACTGCGTGAAGCCCGGCATCCGCTGCTGCAACAGGCGGTCGTCGCCCGCCTCGACGACGCGGCCCAGCGGCGCGCGACGACGCCCGTACCAGTGGACGTGCTGCTGACGCCGCCGTCGCGGGTGCTGCTCATCACCGGGCCGAACACGGGCGGCAAGACCGTGGCGCTCAAGACCACGGGCCTGCTCGCGCTCATGGCCCAGGCGGGCCTGCACGTGCCGGCCGCCCCGGGCTCGACGCTACCCGTGTTCCGCACGCTCTTTGCCGACATCGGTGACGAGCAGTCGATCTCGGCGAGCCTGAGCACGTTTTCCGCGCACATCACGAACATCGCGGCGATGGACCGGGCCATGCAGTTGCCGGCACTCGTGCTGCTCGATGAAGTGGGCACGGGCACGGATCCCGCCGAAGGCGGCGCGCTGGCCACCGCCATCATCGCGCACTTCAAAGAGCGGGGCGCCCTCATCTTCGCGACGACGCACTACGACGCGCTGAAGACCTGGGGCACGGCCACCGACGGCGTCATGACGGCTGCCTTCGCCTTCGATCCGCACACCTTCGCGCCGAGCTATCGCCTCATCTACGGCGCGCCGGGGCGCAGCCTCGCCATCGAGATCTCACAACGGCTGGGGCTGCCGGCGTCGGTCGTCGCCGCCGCACGCAACCACCTCTCCGACGACCGCAAGCGTCTTGACGCCCACCTCGAACGTGTCGACGCGCAGGCGCGCGCCCTCGACACCGAACGCCGCAAGCTCGAACGCGAGCGCACCGGGCTGGCCGACCAGAACCAGGCACTCCGGCAGCGGGAAAGCGCCGTGGCGGAACGCGAAGGCCGCCTGGCCAAGCGGGTCAACGAGAAGCTCGACGATCGGCTGCGCCAGGCGCGCCGGGACATCGACGAGGTCATCGCGCAGCTCAGGGAGAAGTCCGAGACGCTGGTCGAGCAAGCCTCGGCCCGGGCACAGCGAGCCACGATTTCAACCGGCGAGGCCGGCGCCGTCCGCGCCGGTGCGGCGACGGCGGTCAACCGCATCATCGAGGGCCTCCGGCAACCGGCGGCGGGCCCCGCCGTCCCGCCCGAGCCGTCGCGCCCGCTGGCCATCGGCGCCAGGGTGACCGTGGGCGGGCTGGGCCTCGAAGGGGTGGTCGTGGCGCTCGACGGCAAGAACGTGGCGGTGGACGTGCGTGGCAAGCGGATGCGCGCCAAGGCCCAGGACCTGCGCGTCATCGCCGGAGCGCCGTCGGTCTCGACCGCGTCACAGCCCGCGTCCGTGCGCGTGAAGGTCGATCTGCAGCCACGGGAAGGCCTGCTGAGCGAACTGAACGTGATCGGCTGCACGGTGGATCAGGCGGTCGATCGCGTGTCGAAGTTCCTCGACGGCGCGCTCGTGACCGACGTGCGCGAGATCCGCATCGTGCATGGCCACGGCACGGGCAGCCTGCGGCGCGGCCTCGAACGGTTCCTCAAGGACCACCCGCTGGTGCTGAAGGCCTCCCCAGCTCCGCCCAGCCAGGGCGGTGGCGGAGCCACGATCGTGGAGCTCAAGGACTAGCCTCGGAACGGGCGCCTCAGTGGCGTGGATCGACCAGCGCCCTCAGGGCGCGATAGCTGGCCGCCGCATCCGCGAACCCGCCTGCCAGGATCGCGCGTTGGCCGGCGCTGACGGCCACGTGCCGATCAGGGTGGTAGCGCTGCGCCAGGTGCCGATAGGCGCGCCGGAGTTCGTCGGCGCTGAAGTCTGCGCCGAGCGACGCGCCGAGGTCGGCGAAGCGGTTGAAGGCCGCCTGCTGCGCCTGGTTCAGTTCGTGGCGGGGCCGGCGCGGCCGGGCATCAGGCGGCTGCGCCCAGCGCGGCCTTGCCGACGTCAACGGACGGCCGAAGAGGAACGGCGCGACCCCGAACGGCTGGGACCTGGCCGCCCTCGCCGGCGCGGTGGACGGCGCGGCCGGGGTGCGACCGAGCGCGAGGTCGAGCACGTCCGCGAATGACGAGGCCTGCACCTGCCCTCAATCGGCTGCCGGGGCCGATCCTTGACCGGCAGCGGGCAACCAGCCCTGCGATAATCGAGGGCATGGACTTCGCGACTCTCGACGCGCTCCGGGCCACCGACTATGGCCGGCTCGACGCTCACGGGCACGTTTACCTCGACTACACGGGCGGCGGTCTCTATGCGGCTTCGCAGCTGGCCAGCCATCAGGCTGAGCTGGCCGCCAACGTGTTCGGCAACCCGCACTCGAACAACCCGACGTCGCAGGCGATGACCGAGCGGGTCGAACACGCTCGCGCCTTCGTGCTCGAGTACTTCAACGCCTCGCCCGATGAGTATCTGGTCGTCTTCACGCCCAATGCCAGCGGCGCCCTCCGGCAGGTTGGCGAGTCGTATCCCTTCTCGCCCGGCAGCCGTTACCTGCTGACGTTCGACAACCACAACTCGGTCAACGGCATTCGCGAGTTCGCCCGCTCCGCCGGCGCCCTGACGACCTATCTGCCGCTCGAGTGCGGCGAGCTCAGGCTCGACCGCGCCGCCGCCGCCACCGAGTTGGCACGACCAGCGGCCGGCCGTCGCAACCTGTTCGCGTTTCCGGCGCAATCGAACTTCAGCGGCGTTCAGCACCCGCTCGATCTCATCGCCGAGGCACAGGCGGCCGGCTGGGACGTGCTGCTCGATGCGGCGGCGTTCGTGCCCACCAACCGGCTCGACTTGTCGCGCTGGCATCCCGACCTCGTCTGCCTGTCGTTCTACAAGATGTTCGGCTACCCCACCGGGATTGGCGCCTTGCTGATGCGCAAGCCGATGGCCGCCCGCCTGCAGCGGCCGTGGTTTGCCGGCGGCACCATCCAGATCGCCAGCGTGCAGGGCGACGGGTTCTACCGCGCGGCCGACGAGGCGGCGTTCGAGGACGGCACCGTCGACTACCTCAACATCCCGGCCGTCGAGCACGGCCTGCGCCACCTGCAGACGGTCGGCATCGATCTCATTCACGCCCGCGTCGAGTCTTTGACGGCACGAATGCTGGCCGGCGCCCTCGACCTTCGGCACGCCGTCGGCCAGCCCCTCGTCCGCCTGCACGGACCGCGTGGGACGTTGGCGCGGGGCGGCACGATGGCCTTCAACCTGCTCGATCCAGACGGCCGGTCGTACGACATCCGGCGCGTCGAGGAACTCGCTGGCAGCGAGCGCATCTCGCTGCGCACCGGCTGCTTCTGCAATCCCGGCGCCGGCGAGGCCACGTATGGTCTGAGCGCCGAACAGATCGGCACGTTCTTCCACCTGGCCGAGGGCATGAGCTTCGACCAGTTGCGGATGAGCGTGCGCGACGCCTACGGCGTCGAGATCGGCGCCATCCGCGCCTCCGTTGGCATTGCCAGCAACACAGCCGACGTCGAGCGCTTCCTCGCCTTCCTCAGTACGTTCGTGAACCGCCCAACGGCCGAGGTCGGCGCCGCCGCACCCCGCGATATGTGCCGCGCCACCGCACGCGACAGCACATGACAACCGCCACCATGACACCTCCAGACTCCTCTCCGACGCCGGCCGCGCCGCCCGCCGCAGCTTCGCCACACTCGGACCTGCGCGAACGGCTGCTGGCCGCAACCGAACTGCTGCAGGCCATCGCTAGAGACCGCGCGCTGATGGCCGCCCTGTCGGCCGACGAGCGGCATCACCTCATCCGCGCCGCCGGGGACATTTTCTGCCCGGATGTGATCGAGCGACGACGGCTCTCGAGAGCGATTGGGCGGCGGCGGGAGGCGGCTCGGCAGCAGCGCGACGACAGCGTGCTGACCGAAACCGGCATCCGGCGGTTGCGCACCAAGCCGGTGTTCACGACGCCCAACGTGTTTCCGCCAGCCGGCTTCGTTCAGCACGAAGTCACCAGCCCTCCGGAGTTCCGGGAGGTCGTCGAGGCGCAGAACTGCTACGTCTGCAAGCAGCACTACTCGACGATCCACCACTTCTACGACCAGTTGTGTCCGCCGTGCGCCGAGTTCAACCTGCAGAAACGCAGCGAGCTCGCCGACCTCGGCGGCAAGGTCGCCCTGCTCACCGGCGGCCGTGTGAAGATCGGCTATCAGGCGGGCATCAAGCTGCTGCGGGCTGGCGCCCATCTCATCGTGACGACGCGCTTCCCACGCGATTCGGCGGCCCGCTACGCGGCCGAGCCAGACTTCCGCGACTGGGGCCACCGGCTGGAGATCTTCGGCCTGGATCTGCGCCACACCCCGAGCGTCGAGGGTTTCTGCCGTCATCTGCTCGCCACCCGATCACGGCTCGACTTCATCATCAACAACGCCTGCCAGACCGTCAGGCGCCCGTCGGGGTTCTACGAGCACATGCTGGAGGGCGAAGCGGCGGCGGCCAGCGCCCTCCCGGCCGACGCACGCGGGTTGATCGGCGCCTACGAAGGCCTGCGCGGCGCGCACATGCTTCCGGAGGGTGCCGCGACGCTTGCGCCGCAGCCAGCGCTCGCCATGGCCGGCATGACGCACGCGGCGGCCCTGTCGCAGGTGCGGCTCCTGCCCGACGACCTCGTTGGCGGCGCGGATCTGTTTCCCGAAGGGCGCCTCGATCAGGATCTGCAGCAGATCGACCTGCGGGAACGGAATTCGTGGCGCCTCAGGCTCGACGAGGTGGCGGCGGTGGAGCTGCTCGAGGTGCACCTGGTGAACGCGGTGGCGCCGTTCCTGCTCAACGCACGTCTCAAGCCGCTGCTGCTGCGCACACCGGAGCGCGACAAGCACATCGTGAACGTGTCGGCCGTCGAGGGCCAGTTCTACCGGAAGTTCAAGACCACGCGCCACCCGCACACGAACATGGCCAAGGCCGCCCTCAACATGATGACGCGGACCTCGGCGGCCGACTACCACGCCGACGGCATCCACATGAACAGCGTCGACACGGGATGGGTGACCGACGAGGATCCGGCGCACATCGCCGCGCGCAAGACCGTGGAACAGGGCTTCCATCCGCCACTCGATATCGTCGATGGCGCCGCCCGCATCGTCGATCCCATCATCACCGGCATCAACACCGGCAGCCACGTGTGGGGGAAGTTCCTCAAGGACTACCGGCCGACCGACTGGTAGTCCGGGTCACCCATGCGCACCGTTTACTCCGAGCGCCATCACCATCACCACGGTACGGCCGAGCTCATCGGCGGCACGCTGCAGCCATGCTTCGAGATGCCGCGCCGGGCCGAGATGATCCTCTCGCGCGTGCGGGAGGTGGGCCTGGGCGAGGTCGTCGCGCCCTCGGCATTCGGCCTCGGTCCGGTGCGACGGGTGCACGACGAGGGCTTCGTCGACTTCCTGGCAACGGCGTGGACCGATTGGACGGCCCTCGGCCGCAGCCACGACGCCCTGCCGCTCGTGTGGCCGGTGCCGAGCGTTCGCTACGACCGCGTCCCGGAGCACATCGACGGGCGCCTTGGCTACTACTCGTTCGATGCCGGAGCGCCCATCACTGCCGGCACGTGGGACGCAGTGCAGGGTGCCGCCGACGTCGCGCTCACCGGTGCTGAGGCGCTGGCGCAGGGGGCAGCGGGCGTGTTTGCCTTGTGCCGCCCGCCGGGGCATCACGCATCCGCCGCCGCGATGGGCGGCTACTGCTATCTGAACAACGCGGCGATTTCCGCGCAATACCTGCGCGACCACGGGTGCGCGCGCGTCGCCATCCTCGACGTCGACTATCACCACGGCAACGGCACGCAGCAGATCTTCGAGGCGCGAGCCGACGTGCTCTTCGTCTCGCTGCACGGCGACCCGAGCGTCGCCTATCCCTACTTCCTGGGTTACGGCGACGAGCGCGGCAGCGGACCGGGCGAAGGGGCGACGCGCAACTACCCGCTCCCCCGCGGCACGTCGTGGGCGGCCTACGACGCGGCACTCACCGACGCCTGCGACAGCGTGGCCGCGTGGGGGCCCGATGCGGTCGTGGTCTCACTCGGCGTGGACACCTACGAGCACGACCCGATCTCGCACTTCCGCCTCACGCGCGACGATTTCCCGCGCCTTGGCGCGCGGATCGCCGCTCTTGGCCGCCCGACGCTCTTCGTCATGGAGGGCGGCTACGCGGTGGACGACCTCGGCATCAACGCTGTGGCGGTGCTGACGGGTTTCGAGGCGGGCTGAGCATTGGCGGCGCGCTGGCGGCCGGCGCCTCGACGTGCACGTGGCTGAAGTGGCCCGGCACGTTCCACAACACCAGATAGCCGAGACCGCGCAGCATGCCCGCCAGACGGCCGTTGGCCGAGCTGTGGAGGTCGATCGCCTGGCCCGCGTAGTGGGCCGACCGGCGGCTGTGCACATGGTCGTTGGCCGATACCAGGCGCACGCTCTCGCCGGTACGGGTGGCCCAGATGTCGGCCACGTCGAACATCCTCAGTGCGATCCGCGATGTGACCCGGACGTGCTCACGCAGGCCGCGGACTACTGCGGAGCGCCGGGAGGGGGCACCGTGTACCCCTGAGTCGCAAGCAGCTGGCGCACCCCTTCGAGCGCCTGGCCCTGCTGCTCGACTGCCGCCGCCAGCCGGGCGTTGGCGCCGAGGAGCGCTTCGGTCGTCTGCCGATGTTCGTGGATGAGAAACGTCACGACCCCTCCGGCCAGCATCCAGGGAAGGATGGTGTTCTTGAACTCGATCCAGTACGTCACCTGTCACCTCCGGGCGCGATGCGCCACGAGCGAAGACGGGGGAAGTCTTGCCGTACGGACTACACACTCAGGCAGGGGAAGGCCGGAGTATAGCAGTCTGGCGGCCGCCGCCGCCCGGGCGCGGTAAAGTATTCCTGATCGCGGCATCCGAACCCCGTCAGCAATGCCCAAGTTCCCCCAGACCTTCATCGATGAGGTGCGCGCCGTCGCCGACATCGTCGCGGTGATTCAGGACTACGTGTCGCTGAGGAAAGCGGGGGCGAACTACAAGGGCCTGTGCCCGTTCCACTCCGAGAAGTCACCGTCGTTCACCGTCAACCGCGACAAGGGTTTCTTCCACTGCTTCGGGTGCAACGTCGGCGGCGATGTCTTCAAGTTCGTCGAGTTGCAGGAGAAGCTCGGCTTCCAGGACACCGTCAAGCACGTGGCCGGAAGGTTCGGCATCCCGATTCCCGAGCTGGAAGCCGGCAGCGGCCAGACCGAGAGCGCGGCCGAGCGTGAAGCGTTGCTCAAGATGCACGAGGTGGCCGCGGCCTACTTCGCCGAACAGCTGGCCTCGCTTGCCGGCACGCGTCACCGTGAGTACCTGCAGCGCGATCGCGGTCTCACAAACGAGACGGTCGCCGCGCTGAAGCTCGGCTGGGCGCCGCCGTCGCGCGACGGCCTGCACACGCGGCTCAAGGCGCAGGGGTTCGCCGAGGGGCTCATCCGTCAGAGCGGCCTCGTGAGCGTGCGTGACGACGGCACCGTCGTCGATCGGTTCCGCAACCGCCTGATGGTGCCGATCTCACGCGACAGCGGTTCGATTGTGGCCTTCGGGGGACGCGCGCTCGAACCCGATCAAGTACCGAAGTACCTGAACTCGCCAGAGACGCCGATCTACACCAAGAGCCGCACGCTCTACGGGCTCAACCTCTCGAAGAGCGATCTGCGCAAGGCGGGCTTTGCCATCGTGGTCGAGGGGTACTTCGACTTCGCGCAGCTCTTCCAAGCCGGCGGCCTGCCGGTCGTGGCCACGTGCGGCACGGCCCTCACGACGCAGCAGGCGCAGATGCTGCGGCGCTTCGCGCCGAAGGTCATCATCAACTTCGATCCCGACACCGCCGGGCAGAACGCAGCAGAACGCTCCAGCGAGATGCTGGTGGAAGCCGGGTTCGACGTGAACGTGCTGCGCCTGCCGGGCGGCGACGACCCCGACACGTTCGTGCAGAAGCACGGGCGCGACGCCTACTTCAACGCGCTCAAGGGGTCGCAGCGCTACCTCGACTTCCTGCTCGACCGCGGCGCGGCTGCACATAATCTCACCCGCGACGAGGGCCGCCGCGAGTTCCTCCAGCAGATGCTCGCCGTGGCCGCGCGCATCCCCGACCCGGCCGCCCGCGACCAGTTCGCCGACCGGCTGGCGCACAAGGCCCGCGTCACCGAAGAGGTGGTGCGCGTCGAGATCCGCAAGGCAGCGGCCGCGCGCAAGACCACGCTGCCGGCCCGCATGGTGTCGACAGCCACTCACTTGACGGAAACCGAACGCGGGCTGTTGTGGGCAATTTTGCATACCCCTGAAGAGGCCGCCAAGGTCATTGGGTCGCTGCAAGAGGCTGATTTGGAAGGGCTTGCCTCGGAGGAGGTGCTCAAGAAGGCCGCCGAGCTCTCGTGGGGGGATCCGATGGTGCTGCCAAATGCCCTGATGGAGCGTCTAACTGATCGAGAGGCACGGATGCTGGCTCAGGCGGGCGCCGAACGCCAGGCGCCCGTAACCGACTTGAAGGCATGCGCCGAGGCGCTCCGGCGGGAGCGCACGAAGCGCGAACTGGCAGACATCGATCGCGAAATACTGGGTCTGGCTTCGAAAGACCCGGGATCGGCTCGGCTTACCGAGCTGGTCATGAAAAAGATTGCGATGAGGCGCCAACTTGGCGAAACATAACGGCCCGCCGAGGTACAATAAAGAATTGTCCCGCACACGATCTCTCCATCCTAGTTCCAAAGGCCGCCCGCCATATTCGTCGGAGGCCGCGCCCTTGTCGTCCCTCGAAGAACGCTTCGAAGAGGTTCGACATCTGATCCTCGTCGGCAAGGAGAAAGGCTATCTCCTCTACGACGAAGTGAACGACGTGCTGCCCGCGGAGCTGACGTCCAACCCGGAAGAACTGGACGAGCTGTTCACCGTCTTCGGCAATGCCGGCATCGACCTGGTCGATACCGAAAAGGGCTACCGCGAGCGCGACACGATGGAGCGCGGCGAGGGGCCTGCCACGACCGAAGAAGGCATGGAGCTCGACCTCACGCCGGGCGCCCTCGACAAGACCAACGACCCCGTCCGCATGTACCTGCGCGAGATGGGCACGGTGCCGCTGCTCACCCGCGAGGGCGAAGTGGCGATCGCCAAGCGAATCGAGCGCGGCAAGCTCTCGGTCATCAAGTCGATCTCGCGCATGCCGGCCATCATCAAGGCCGTCATCCGGATGGGAGACCAGCTCAAGGCCGGCGAACGCACCGTGCGCGAGCTGGTGATCTTCAACGACGAAGAGATCACCGACGACCGCATCGAGCAGCGCGCCCAGCAGTTCCTCAAGCAGGTCGAGGCCGTGCGCAAGGCGCGCACGGTCGAGGAGAAGCTGCGCGAGAAGCTCGGCACCGTCCTCAAGAAAGACAAGAAGAAGTATCGCCGCGCCAGCTGGAAGCAGATGCGCGCGCACGTCGAGGTGTCTCGGCTCATCCGCAAGATCGAGTTCACCGAGGCGGTGAAGCGCCGGATGATCGAGGAAGTGAAGGACGCGGTCGAGGCCGTGCAGAAGGTGCAGCGCGAGCTGGATCAGGTGCGCCGCATCCTCAACCCGAAGGTCGTCACGAAGCGGACGCCGAAACTGAAGGAAGAGGAGAGGAAGAACCTCCTCAAGCGCGAGAAGGACCTGAAGGCTGAGGTGAAGCGCATGAGTGACGGGCTCGAGGAGAGCCCCGAGAACCTGCGTCACACGCTCGAGGTCATCATGCGCGGCGAGGCGCAGGCCGAGCAGGCGAAGAAGGAACTGGTCGAAGCCAACCTGCGCCTGGTGGTCTCGATCGCCAAGAAGTACACCAACCGCGGCCTGCAGTTCCTCGACCTGATTCAGGAAGGCAACATCGGCCTGATGAAGGCGGTCGACAAGTTCGAGTACCGCCGCGGTTACAAGTTCTCGACCTACGCCACGTGGTGGATCCGGCAGGCGATTACGCGCGCCATCGCCGACCAGGCGCGCACGATCCGCATCCCGGTCCACATGATCGAGACGATCAACAAGCTGATCCGCACCTCGCGCGCGCTGGTGCAGGAGCTGGGCCGCGAGCCCACGTCCGAGGAGATCGCGCGGCGGATGGACATCCCCGTCTCGAAAGTGCGTAAGGTGCTGAAGATCGCACAGGAGCCGATCTCCCTCGAAACGCCGATCGGCGAAGAGGAAGACTCGCATCTCGGCGACTTCATCGAAGACCGGAGCGCCGTCTCGCCGTCGGACGCGGTGATCAACCTGAACCTGCGCGAGCAGACCGAGACGGTGCTGAAGACGCTGACGCCGCGCGAAGAGCGCGTCATCAAGCTGCGCTTCGGCGTCGGCGAGGGCTCGGAACACACGCTCGAGGAAGTGGGCCAGAACTTCGCCGTGACCCGCGAGCGCATTCGCCAGATCGAAGCCAAGGCGCTGCGCAAGCTGCGCCACCCCTCGCGCAGCCGCAAGCTGCGCGCGTTCCTCGAAGGGCGAACATAGGAGCCGCCGCAGGGACCTGCGGCGAACGTTCAGACATCAGGGCCGGCAGCGCTCACGCGCGCCGGCTCTTCTCTTTTTGGGCTACACTTTCAGGCCATGGAAGATCTGACGCTGCTCTGGATTCCCGCCGGCCTCCTCTTCATCCTCGGGGCCGTGATGCTGATGTTCCTGCTGACGGCGTAGGGCGCCAGCAACGTCATCGACGGGTGACCGGCAGCGCCAGCCGCGACCGGTACTCCCCGCCGCCGTGGACGGTAATGCGGGCGCGCGCGGTCTTGGCCGAGTCGAACTCGAGCGCGCCGGTGTGCAGGTTCCAGGACATGTTCGGCGCAAACGACGCCATCAGGGCCACACGCACGCGGTGGCCCTTCAGGAAGCGGTTGCCCGTCATCAAGGTCGGGAAGTCGAGGCGATACACCTTCCCAGGCGCGAGCAGTTCCCGCTCGGCCGCGCGATTGCGATAGCTCGCCCGCACCACGTCGAGGCCCGCGCTCATCACGTTGTAGGCCGTGCCGTCGGGATGCACGTCGAGGATCTTCAGCCACAGATCCGTGTCGGGCGCATCGACCGAGATGTAGATCGAGGCCTCGATCGGCCCCAGCACCTCCAGGTCGTCGCCGAGCGGCGCCGTCTCGAAGGTGACCACGCCGGGGTCGCGTGAAAGCGCCCGGTAGTCGAGGCCACCGAACCGGCCATCGTGCGGGTCGCGCACGGGCGCTGCCGCGTCCGAGACGAAGGTCGAGCGTGAGTCGTCGGCCGGCGCTGTCTGCGACAGCCTGCCGGCGGACCCGCCCGGAGTTGCAACACCGCTCAGATAGAGCGCCTGCCGTTCGGCAGCGGGCGGCCATTGGTCCCCGGTGCGCCACTGGTTGGCGCCCATCACGTAGGTCCTGACTGGCGGCTGACGATCGACGCCGTTCCTCTTCTCCTGCAGCCAGTGGTCCATCCAGTCGAGCACCAGGTCGTCGTAGTCGAGTACCGATTCCGGGCCCATGTCGCGGGCACCGACGCGCGGATTCCTCCAGTTGGTGCCGTGCGTCCACGGGCCGACGACCAGCTGCGTCCGCGCCGTCTGCGGGCTACCGCCGCGGGCCTTGACGAGTTCCGTGAAGTTCGTCGTCGCGCCAACCGGACCGTACATCTCGTCGTGCCAGCCGCTCACGTTGAGCACCGCGGCCGACACGCGGCCGTACTTTCCGGCCAGTTCCGCCCACTCCCACCACGGATCGTACGGTCCGTGCCGCATCCAATCGTAGTACCACTCCGCCACGCCCTTGAAGGCCGGCAACTCGAGCCGCGGTAGGAAACCTAGCGCCGCGACGCCGTCGGTGGACCAGGTGGCCGCCGCCTCACGGACGGTCTGGTGGCCAGCCACGCCTGCCCGGCGTCGCAGGTCGGGCGCGATGTTCTGCCAGGTCCACAGCAGCCACGAGCCATCCCAGACACCGCCCGAGTACCAGAAGTGCGTGGGCGAGGCAAAGGTCATCGCCGGCACCATCGCCACCAGGTGCGGCGGCGACTCAATCGCGGCCAGCCACTGCACCGCCCCCGGATAGGACAGGCCGAACGTGCCGACACGTCCGTTCGACCACGGCTGTCGTGCCGCCCATTCGATCGTGTCGTAACCGTCGCGGCCTTCGTGCTGGTAGGCGAGGTAGGCGCCGTCGGACGCGTAGCGCCCGCGGACATCCTGCACGACCACCGCGTAGCCGCGCGCCACGGCCTTGGCCACGAGCGCGCTGTCGGACGTGCCTGTCTTGCCGTAGGGCGTGCGGTGAACCAGCGTGGGGTAGCGGCCCTCCGGCGCCGGACGCCAGACATCGGCGCGCAGGACGACGCCGTCGCGCATGGGCACCGCCGCGTCTCGGACGTTGACGCCGGCGCCCTGCCCTGAGGCCGGCGCGGTGGCCACCCAGGCTGCGCCGAGCGTGAGCACGAGCGCGAGAGCGCCTCGTGCCGTGACGCGATCGAAGTGGCTCATCGGAAGCGACGATAGAGCGTTCGTTGCAATTACGCAACCAGCGCCATGCGATTCACGCGGTAGGATGTGTGAACCCGACCCGCCGCCCATGCCAACACCCACCAAGTCGCCGCTCCGAAATAC
The DNA here is from genome assembly GCA_018000455.1 of Acidobacteriota bacterium. Lineage (GTDB taxonomy): Bacteria > Acidobacteriota > Vicinamibacteria > Vicinamibacterales > UBA2999 > CADEFD01. The sequence continues at coordinate 133,963 of JAGNJW010000004.1, read as the reverse complement.
TGTCCGCGCGCCGAAACGCGCATCCCGTTCCACGCGCGCGCCGCACGTGTGGAAGTTCGGTGGAGCGTCGCTGGCCGACGCGTCGGCAGTGCAGGCCGCGGCCGCGCGAATCGCCGACCACGACGGCCCGCTCGTCGTGGTGGCCTCGGCGCTGGCCGGCGTCACCGACCTGCTGCTGCTGGGGGCAGAGCACGCGCTGCAGGGGCGGGCCCGCGAGTCGGCGGCCACGGCCGTCGCGCTCTGGCAGCAGCATCGGCGGGTGGCCGAGTCGGTGCTGCCGCGCGGCCCGGCACGACGCGCGGCGCTGGCCGAGATCGAAGCGTCGATCGGTGACTACGCCGACATCTGCACCGCCGTCGGCATCCTGGGAGACCTGGCGCCGCGCACCCGCGATCTGCTGGTGGCGCGGGGCGAGCGGCTCGCGGCGATGCTGCTCGCGTCGGCCGTCACCCGCGCCGGACGCCGAGCACAGCTCGTGGACGCCATCGACTTCGTGACGACCGATGGCCACTTCGGCGGCGCCAGCCCCCTCATCGCCGAGTCGGCAGCCACGGCCAGAAAGACTCTTCAGCCGCTGCTCAGGGCGAAGACCGTGCCGGTCGTGCCAGGCTTCATCGGCCGGGCCCCCGATGGCGGCGTGGCCACGCTCGGTCGCGGCGGCTCCGACCTCACCGCCACGCTTCTGGGCCGTGCCTTCAAGGCGCCGATGGTCACGTTGTGGAAGGACGTCCCCGGCATCCTCACGTCGGATCCGAAGCTCGTGCCCGACACGCGCCTCATCCCCCAATTGCACCACCAGGAAGCGGCCGAGGTGGCCCACTACGGTGCCAAGGTGTTGCATCCGCGGGCGCTCATCCCGATCTCCGGCACCAAGGTCGTGCTCGAAGTGCGCTCGTTCCTCGACCCGACGCGGCCGGGGACGCTGGTGGCCGGACGCCATGTGTCGACGTCGTACCCGGTGAAGGCCGTGGCGGTGTTGCCGAAGCAGGCCGTGGTCACGGTGGCCGGCAAGGGTATGGTCGGCGTGCCCGGCATCGCCGCCCGCACCTTCGCGGCCGTGGATGTCGAGCGTCTGTCGGTGTCGACGATCTTCCAGGGCTCGTCGGAAAGCTCCATCGGCTTCACACTGCCCGAGGCGGAAGCCGAGCGCGCGGTGGCCAGCCTGCGCCGGGCCTTCCGGGACGAGATCGCCGGTGGCCTCATCGACGGCGTGACGGCCAAACCAGACATGTCGGTCATCGCCGTGGTCGGCGACGGCATGGCCGGCACGCCCGGGATCGCCGCCCGCGTCTTCACGGCGCTCGAGACCAGCGCCATCAACGTCGTGGCCATCGCGCAGGGCTCGTCCGAACGCAACATCTCGTTCGTGGTGAGGGGGGCGGATGCCGCCCTGGCGGCGCGCAAGGTCCACAGCGCCTTCCAGCTTGCGAAGATCGGCGGCGGACGTCCACCGGCGCGGCCGTCGACCGACGTGGTGCTGCTCGGCTTCGGTCGCGTCGGCCGGGCGCTGGCGACGCTCATCGCGACGTCGCCGGCCAAGCACCGCGTGCGGATCGTAGGCCTGCTCGATCGCTCGGGCTATGTCTTCGATGCCCGCGGCCTGGCGGAGAAGCGGCTGCGCTCGCTGGCCGGGAAGAAAGATGCCGGCGCGCTGCTGACCGCAATCGGCGGCAAACCGGCTGGTGCGCTCGAGGCGCTCGGCTTCATGTCGAGCCACGCGGTGTCGCGTCCCGTGCTCGTGGACGTCACGAGCGACGAGACGAGCCCGATCCTCCACGCCGCCCTGGAGCGCGGCTTCGATGTCGTGCTGGCGAACAAGCGGCCCCTGGCCGGTTCGTGGGAGTCCTACACGCGACTGCTCGAGGCGGCGGCCTCCGCCGGTCGCACCGTCCGCTTCGAGGCCACGGTGGGCGCGGGTCTCCCCGTCATCGACACGCACAAGAAGCTCGTGGAAACCGGCGACCAGGTCATGCGGGTCGACGGCTGCGTGAGCGGCACGCTCATGTTCGTGCTGTCGGAGGTGTGCGGGGGGCGCCCGTTCTCGGAGGCCGTGAAGGACGCGGTCGGCCGCGGCTATGCCGAACCCGACCCGCGCGACGACCTCTCGGGCCAGGACGCGGCTCGCAAGGGCCTCATCCTCGCCCGCCTGCTCGGTTATCGCGGGGCGGCACCGGTGCCCGAGAACCTCGTGCCGCCGGCCTTCCAGCGCCTGCCGCTCGCCACCTTCATGGCGCGGCTGCCGAAACTCGACGCCGACTGGACGCGCCGGGTCGCGCGCGCGGCCGCACGCGGCCATGTGTTGCGCTATGTGGTGAGCGCCACGCGAAAGCGAGCCTTCGCCCGGCTGGTCTCGGTGCCCGGCACGAGCCCGCTCGGCTCGGCCGGCGGCGCCAGGAACCTCATCACGTTCACATCGGCGCGCTACAACGACGAGCCGCTGGTCGTGAGCGGCCCGGGCGCCGGCCCGGCGGTGACCGCGGCGGGCATCCTGAACGACATCATCGCGCTCGGCGCCCCCGCAGCAGCCGGCGCCTGGGACGCCTGAGCGCCGTGCTCGTCAACTGCGTCGTCTACGACCGGGGAGAGCGGCTGGCCGACATTCAGGTATCGGCAATCGCGGAGCACCTGAAACGACCGGAGTGCTTCGTCTGGATCGCGCTGAAGGATCCCGACCCGGCCGAGCTCGAGACGCTCCAGAACGAGTTCGGTCTGCACGAGCTGGCCGTCGAAGACGCCCGCCACGGCCACCAGCGCCCGAAACTCGACGAGTACGGCGCGTCACTGTTCGTCGTGTTGCGGATGGTGGAGTGGCCGGGTGACGATCTGCAGACGGGCGAAGTCGCCATCTTCGTCGGCCCGCAGTACATCATCTCGGTCAGGCGCGACGCGCAGCATGGCTTCACCGAGGTGCGACGGCGCTGTGAGCAGGAGCCGGAGCTGCTGCGGCACGGACCCGCCTACGTGCTCTATGCGCTGATGGACACGGTCGTCGACCGCTATTTCCCGGTGCTCGATCGCATCACCGAGGAAATCGAAGCCATCGAGGAGCGCATCTTCGCCAGCGACACGTCGCGGGCGCAGATCGAAGCGCTCTATACCCTCAAGCGGAAGCTGCTGGTGCTCGACCACGCGACCGGGCCCCTGCTCGAAGTCGCCGGCAAGCTGCACGGGGGCCGCGTGCCGCCCGTCTGTGCCGGGCTGCCAGACTACTTCCGCGACGTTTACGACCACCTGCTGCGCCTCAAGCAATCGATCGACAACCTGCGCGACATGGTGACGACGGCCGCCTCGCTCAACCTGTCACTCATCACCATCTCCGAAAGCGAGGTTACCAAGCGTCTGGCCGCCTATGCCGCGCTCGTGGCCGTGCCGACGATGGTGGCCGGCATCTACGGCATGAACTTTACCCACATGCCTGAACTCGACTGGATGTGGGGCTATCCGCTCGCCCTCGGCACCATGGTGGTGGTGGATGCTTACCTGGTCTACCGGTTCCGCCAGGCAAAGTGGATGTAGCGCGCCGTATCCAGGCGCGGTCGCCTAGAATGATCGGCGACCGTTCGTGCTCGAGTCCCGAAACCGGAACCCGAGCCCCGCGCCCTGCGGGCCCATAGCTCAGCGGTTAGAGCAGCCGGCTCATAACCGGTCGGTCCCTGGTTCAAATCCAGGTGGGCCCACCACCCTCGTCGCCAGCAACCCGCGGCCCGCGCCCGGCGTGGCGGTGTCGCTGGTATCGTTGCCAGATGCACCTTGCCAATGCCGGCGGGCGCCACCGCCTCCTGTCGCGTGGACCGGTCGGCCTGTGGCGGACGCTGCCGGGCACCCACACGCAGTTGTTCGACGAGAACCAACTAACGCGGCCGACCCGGACGGCGCCTCGACAAGGTGCGGGCGCCGATACCGATGGCCTGCTCGCCCTCTCTGCCCGGCAGGAAATAGAACAGGCGCTGCTCGCGCCGGCCGTCAGCAAACGTCAGCGTGATGACGTGGCCGTCGAGCAGGTAGTGTCCCGTGTCCTGGCTGCTCGCACCGGTCGCGACGTCGCCCGTCGTGGCGCCGGCGCCCTGACCCACGCTCACGCGGCCGTCGGCCTCGAACTGCATGGCCGACCACGCCGTCATGACGGCAACACCCCGCGCTGAACTGCCGACCCCACCAAGGCTGCGATAGCTTCCCTCCAGACGACTGCCGTGTTCGGCCGGCATGGCGCGAATCGCGTCCTTGACCTTGATCGTCTTGCCGCCGCCGTCGGTCAGGGTCCAGCCGCTGGTGTCACGGAGCCAGCGGCCGGCGACCGGCGCATCGATCAGAAGCGCGCGTTCGGCGTCCGTGCTGTAGGTGCCATCGCGGTAGAGGACGGCCGGTCTGTACTTGAGCAGGATGGCGCCGCCGACGCCCGTCATCGAGTAGCCCTGGAGCAGGACGACCGCCTCGACCGCGGCAGCGCGCGTCGAGGCAACGGGTGCCCCCTGGCTGGCTCGGGTGTCGACGACTCGCGCTGCAGCCCAGGCAGGGCCTGCGGCTGCCAGCAACAGCACGGCGACCAGACGCGCGGGACTCGACAGAACCATTGCTTCAGCGTAGCGCGTGCAGCGGCGCAGCGAAACTGCCGGCCAAGTGTCGGGCGCGAATCACATGCCCGGGGCGCGTTCAGAAGAATCCGCATCCAGCCCGCCCGACGCCGCGCTAGCATCGCGGCATGAGTCCCCTCCCGCTCCCGACAGGGCGACCACGGACAAGCCTGGCCCTGGGGCTGGCCCTGGTCGCGGCCTGCGGGCTCGCCGTCGCCGCCGCGGCACAGTGGGGCCGGCTGCCGGAAGGCCCATGGGTGCCACCCCGCTTCAAGCCACCCGGCGTGCAGGATGGCGGCTTCACGCACTGCAAGATCATGTACCGCAGCGTGCGTCGCGAGGCCAACGGCATGGGCTGGGCCACCGACTATCCCTACGCCGCCATCAACCTGTTGACGCGCGTAGGCGAGCTCACCAAGACGCGCATCAGCCGAAACGCCGACGGCGAACCCAACTACTGGGTCGTGCGCCTCACCGACGATGCGCTCTTCGACTGTCCCTTCACGATGGCGAGTGACATCGGCACGGCCGCTTTCAGCGACGAGGAGGCCGCCCACCTGCGCGCCTACCTGCTCAAGGGCGGATTCCTGTGGGTCGACGACTTCTGGGGTACGCGCGCGTGGGAGCAGTGGTCGGGTGAGATCGGCAAGGCGCTGCCGGAGTACCAGATCGTGGACGTCCCGCCGGACCATCCGATCCGAACCACGATGTTCACCGTGGCGGCGCTGCCGCAGATCACGAGCATCAACTTCTGGCGCCGCAGCGGCGGCAGCTCGTCCGAACGCGGGTCCGACAGCCCGACAGCGAACTTCCGCATGATCGTCGATGCCCACGGCCGCATCATGGTCCTGATGACCCACAACACCGACATCGGTGACGCCTGGGAGCGAGAAGGCGAGGACCACGAGTACTTCCTGCAGTTCTCGCCCGAGGGCTACGCCGTTGGCATCAACGCCGTGCTCTACACGCTGACGCACTGACGGCCGTCGACGACAGAGTTGGCGACGGGCGTGAACGGGCTTGCACGTGGCCGGGCGCGCGAAGTAGAACTCAGGCGGTTCCTGTAAGGAGGCGCGATGGCTGTGATACGTAATTCCGTCCTAGCACTGCTGCTGGTGTGCCTGGCGCTGGCAGCGCCATCGGCGCAGTCCCGTCCTGGCCCGAGTCCCGAGCACTACAGCCGCCTGCACTGGCGTACGATTGGCCCGGAGGGCAACCGCTTCTCCGCCGCTGCGGGCATCGCCGGCAATCCGCACATCTACTACGTCGGCGCGGCGTCTGGCGGGATCTGGAAGACGACCGACGGCGGCACGAACTGGAAGCCGATCTTCGACGACCACCCGGTGCAGTCGATTGGCTCGCTGGCCGTGGCGCCGTCCGATCCCAACGTCGTGTGGGCCGGCACGGGCGAGGGCAAGATCCGCAGCCATATCTCGCTCGGCCAGGGCATCTACAAGTCGAAGGACGCCGGCAAGACGTGGGCACTGATGGGCCTCGAGCAGACCGGACGGATTCCGCGGCTCCTCATCCATCCCAAGGATCCCGACATCGTGCTGGCGTGTGCACTGGGCCACTCTTACGGGCCGCAACCGGAACGCGGCGTGTTCCGGACCACCGACGGCGGCATCACGTGGACGAAGACGCTCTTCACGGACGAGAACAGCGGCTGCTCGGATATCGCGATGGACCCGACGAATCCACGCATCCTGTTTGCCGGCATGTGGACGCTCGAGATCCACACCTGGGGCCGCGACAGCGGCGGACCGGGCAGCGGGCTCTTCACATCCCGCGACGGCGGCGTCACCTGGACCCGGCTGCAGGGTCGCGGCCTGCCCACCAAGACCGTCGGCAAGGTGGCGGTCGCGATCGCAGCTTCGAACCCGCAGCGCGTCTTCGCCCTCATCGAGACCGGAGACGGCGTGCCGTGGAAGGGACAGGAGACCGAGCGCGGCCAGCTGTGGCGATCGGACGACGGCGGCGAGACGTGGCAGGTGGTGAGCTACGACCACAACGCCATGGGACGCGCCCACTACTACTCGCGCATGGCGGTGGCGCCCGACGACCCGGACGAGGCCTACTTCCTCACCGCCTCGTTCGCGAAATCGATCGACGGCGGCAAGACGATCAACGTCCTCTCACGCGGGGGCGGCGGCGCTGAGATGGCTCCAGGCGGTGACCACCACGACATCTGGATCGACCCGACCAACGCCAGCCGGCAGATCGTCGCCCACGACCAGGGACTGTCGATCTCGGTGAACCGCGGCAAGACCTGGTATCGCCAGCGGCTGAAGAACGCGCAGATCTACCACGTCACCGTCGACAACGAGATCCCGTACAACGTGCTCGGTAACAAGCAGGACGAGCCCACCTACCGCGGGCCGAGCAACAGCCGCCTGCTCGGCGGCTTCGGCGGCGACCCCGGCATTCCGCGCGCCATGTGGAACGCGGTGGGCGGCGGCGAGAGCGGCTGGGCGACACCCGACCCGAAGGACTCGAACATCGTCTGGTCCACGGCCTCCGGCTCGGGAATGGTGGGCGGCATCGTCGTGCGCTACGAACAGAACCGGCGCCAGTTCCGCAACATCGAGGTGTGGCCCGATCAGTCGAACGGCCCGGCCGAAGGCAACCGCTACCGGTTCGTGTGGGACGCACCGCTGCAGATCTCGCCCCACGACAGCAACACCATCTACGTGGGCAGCCAGCACATCCATCGCACCACCAACGGCGGACAGAGCTGGGAGGTCATCAGCCCCGACCTCACGCTGAACGACCGATCGCGGATGGGCAGTTCCGGCGGCCTCACCCCGGACAACATCGGCGTCGAGTACGCGGGCGTGGTCTACGGCATTGCCGAGTCGCCGCGCGAGCGCGGGCTCATCTGGGCCGGCACCAACGACGGGCTCGTGCAGTTGACCCGCGACAACGGCAAGACCTGGACCAACGTGACGAAGAACCTGCCGGGTCTCATCCCGTGGGGCTCGGTGCGCAGCATCGCGCCGTCGCGCTACGACGCGGGCACGGCGTATCTGACTGTGGACGGCCACCAGGTGAACAACCGCGATCCGTGGGTCTATCGCACGACCGACTACGGCGCTACCTGGAAGCTCATCGTCAACGGCATCCCCAAGAGCATGCTGAGCTACGCCAAGGTGATCTACGAGGATCCGGTGCGGCGCGGGATGCTGTATCTCGGCACCGAGAACGCCATCTACGTCACCTTCGATGCCGGCGATACCTGGCAATCACTGCAGAACGACCTGCCCCACGCGCCGGTGTCGGGCATCGTCGTGCAGGAGCACTTCCACGACCTCGTCATCTCCACTTACGGGCGCGGGTTCTATATCCTCGACGACCTCACCCCCCTGCGCGCGATGACCGCCGAGGTGTTGAACGCCGACGGCCACCTCTTCGCGCCGCGCGCCGCCTACCGCTTCCGTGGTATCACGGCGCCCTCCACGCCCTACGACGATCCCACCGTGGGCGAGAACCCGCAGTACGGCGCCACCCTGAACTACTACCTGAAGGGTGCGGTGGCGGCGGGTGGTACGGTGACCATCTCGAACGCGCGCAACGAGGTCGTGCGCACGTTCCCCGTCCCCGGCGGCGCCGGCCTGAACCGCGTGAACTGGGACCTGCGCTACACGCCCACGAAGACGCTGGCGTTCCGCACCGACCCGATGTACGGCCACGAGTTGCCGCTGCGGGAGGACGACACGCGGCCGGCCGCGGCCGGAAATCCCCAGATCTCCGTGCTGGCGCCGCCGGGCGCGTACACGGTGAAGCTCACCGTCGGCGGCAAAGACCACACGCAGCCGCTCACGGTCCTCAAGGACCCGCATTCGGGCGGCACCGAGGCGGACATCACCGCGCAGACTACGGTGCTGATGAGCCTGCGCGACGGCCTCAACTCGGGGGTCGATGCCGTCAACCAGCTCGAGTTCATGCGCGCCCAGGTACAGAGCATCCAGCGCACTGCGTCGGACACCGAGGTCAAGCAGATGGCGGCCAAGGTGCACGACGCGTTGAGCGAGCTGGAGATGAACCTCTACGATCTGCGTCTCACGGGCGGTCAGGACGGCGTACGGTACGCCGCCAAGTTGCTCTCGCGGTTCAACTACCTGGCCAACGGCGTTTCGGGCAGCGACTTCAAGCCCACCGACCAGCACCTGGAGGTAGCCAAGCTGCTCGGAGAGCGTCTGCAGACGCAGCTCACGCAGCTGCGCACCACCGTGGACAAGGACGTCGCGGCCTTCAATGAGCTGCTGCGGCGCCACTCGGCCGGCCAAGTCGTGACGCGCCTGCCGTGACTGTCAGGTGATTGGCGGCGGCGCCGGCTCAGCCTGGCGCCGCTGCTTCAGCACAGAGCGGCCAGGAGCACGATCCGGCCGCGCATGTGAACCTCCGAGGGTCGGAGGACGCGAGCCGAATCACTGGCGGGACGCCAGCGCCTTCCGAGCGACCAAGAACGCCTCGGCGGCCATCGGGCGCAGGGGATGGCGCCCGCGCTCGATCACAATACGGCCGCCCACCATCACCGTGTCGACGGTGGGATGCGCTCGACCCGCGAAGACATGCGCGTCGAGCGCGTCTGCCGCGGCCAGGCCGGTAAGCATCGGATGGGCCATGTCGAGCACCACCAGGTCGGCGCGCTGGCCGACGGTCAGGCCGCCAAGCGGCCGCCCCGAGGCCGCCGCCCCACCGGCGACGGCGGCCAGCGTCAGCGCAGTGGCGACGTGCGGCTGCTCGGCCGATGCGCCGACGTTGCGCCGGCGCGTGGCGAGTCGCTGGGAGTACTCCAGCATCCGCAGTTCCTCAGCCGCGTCGACCGTGACATGGCTGTCGGAGCCGACACCCCACCGCCCGCGCGCGTCGGCCGCGACGGAGGTCCACGCCGGCAGATCGAAGATCCCGTCGCCCAGGTTGGCCTCGGTCGTGGGACACAGCCCGGCGACGGCGCCAGTTCTGGCGGCCCGCCACGCTTCGTCGGCACGCAGGTTGGTGGCGTGCACGAGGCACCAGCGGTCGTCGACGGGCGCGTGGTTGAGCAGCCACTCCACCGGCCGCTGGCCGCTCCACGTCAGACAGTCCTCGACCTCGCGCCGCTGCTCGGCCACATGGATGTGGATGGGTGCGTCCGGGTCGATCGACGCCAGTCCGGTCAGCGCGTCGCGCATCGCCTCGGGCGCCACGGCGCGCAACGAATGCAGTGCCAGGCCAATGCGGATGTCGTTCCCGGTACGTCGACCAAGCGTCCCGACGAGGTCGAGGAGCGCGTCGGTCGAGGTCACGAAACGCCGTTGGCCGTCGCCGGGCGGCCCACCGCCGAACCCGCTCTGCTGGTACAGCACCGGCAGCAGCGTCAGGCCGATGCCGGTGCGCCCGGCGGCCTGTGCGACGGCATCGGCCAAGGTGGCCCTGTCGGCGTAGGGACGGCCGTCTGGTGCGTTGTGCAGGTAGTGGAACTCGCACACCGAGGTGTAGCCTTGTTCGAGCATCTCGATGTAGACGTAGGTCGCGATGGCATCGAGGGCCTCTGGCGTCACCGTGCTGGCGACGTCGTACATCCGTTCGCGCCAGCTCCAGAAGCTGTCGTCGCCGGCGCCACTGACCTCCGCGAGGCCGGCAAACACACGCTGGAAGGCGTGCGAGTGCAGGTTCGGCATGCCCGGCACAACCGGCCCGACGACGCGGGCCGCCTGGGGCGGCGCCGGCACGCCCGGCCGGACGGCCACGAGCACGCCACGCGCGTCCCACTCGAGCGCGACGTCGCGCGCCCAGCCGGTGGGCAGCAGCGCATCGGCCGCGTGCAGCATGCCCGGCGCCATCACGTCAGCCGATCATCGGCAGGTTGAGGCCGTGCTGCTTCGCGCAGGCGATCGCCTGGTCGTAGCCGGCATCGGCGTGGCGCATCACGCCGGTGGCCGGATCGTTCCAGAGCACGCGGCCGATGCGCGCATCCGCCTCAGTCGTGCCATCACACACGATGACCACGCCGGCGTGCTGCGAGAAGCCCATGCCGACGCCGCCACCGTGGTGCAGCGACACCCACGTGGCGCCAGACGCACAATTGAGCAGCGCGTTCAAGAGCGGCCAGTCGGACACCGCATCGGAACCGTCGCGCATCGCCTCGGTTTCGCGATTCGGAGAGGCGACCGATCCGGAGTCGAGATGATCCCGCCCGATGACGATCGGCGCCTTCACGGCGCCGGTGCGCACCATCTCGTTGAAGGCGAGTCCGAGCCGATGCCGATCGCCGAGACCCACCCAGCAGATGCGTGCTGGCAGGCCCTGGAAGTGGATGCGCGCTTTCGCCATGTCGAGCCAGCGGTGCAGGTTCTGGTCGTCTGGCATGAGCGCCTTCACCACCTCGTCGGTCTTGTGGATGTCGTCGGCGTCGCCCGAGAGCGCCACCCAGCGGAAGGGACCGACGCCGCGGCAGAAGAGCGGGCGGATGTAGGCGGGCACGAAGCCCGGGAAGTCGAAGGCGCGCGCGACGCCCTCTTCCTTCGCCATCTGCCGGATGTTATTGCCGTAGTCGAAGGTGGGGACGCCGGCGTCCTTGAAGGCGAGCATCGCCTCGACGTGCACGGCCATCGAGCGCTTCGCGGCCTTCGCCGTGCCGGCAGGATCGCTGAGGCGCCGCTCGAACCACTGTTCGACCGTCCAGCCCTGCGGCAGGTAGCCGTTGACGGGATCGTGCGCGGAGGTCTGATCGGTGACGGCATCCGGCCGCACGCCGCGGCGATGAATCTCCGGAAAGATGTCGGCAGCGTTGCCGAGCAGCGCGATCGAGCGGGCCTGCCGCTGGCCGGCGCTGGCCTCGATCATCGCCAGCGCCTCGTCGAGAGTCGCCGCCTGCTGATCGATGTAGCCGGTGCGCAGGCGCATGTCGATGCGGCTTTGCTGACATTCCACCGCCAGACACGAGGCCCCGGCCATCGTAGCCGCCAGCGGCTGCGCGCCGCCCATGCCGCCGAGGCCGGCGGTGAGGATCCAGCGGCCGCCGAGGTCGCCGCCGTAGTGCTGGCGTCCCATCTCGGCGAAGGTCTCGAAGGTGCCCTGCACGATGCCCTGGCTGCCGATATAGATCCAGGAGCCGGCCGTCATCTGCCCGTACATCATGAGTCCCTGGCGATCGAGCGCGTTGAAGTGCTCCCAGGTCGCCCAGTGCGGCACCAGGTTGGAGTTGGCGATGAGCACGCGCGGGGCATCCCGGTGCGTGCGGAAAACCCCGACCGGCTTGCCCGACTGCACGAGCAGCGTCTGGTCGTCTTCGAGCGTGGTCAGCGTCTCGACAATCCGGTCGAACGATGCCCAGTTGCGCGCGGCCTTGCCGATACCGCCGTAGACCACGAGGTCTTCGGGGCGCTCGGCCACGTCGGGGTCTAGATTGTTCATCAGCATGCGCAGCGGCGCTTCCGTCAGCCACGTCTTCGCTGTCAGCGCGCTGCCCCTCGGGGCGCGAATCACTCGACTCATGAGACACCTTTCGTGGACGGCTCCCCCGCGGGCCCATCCACCGCCCACCCTAGAGCCCGCTCGAGCACGGCCACGAGCGTAGCGCGCAGGGCGGCGGCCCGCGCCTCGCTGTACGGCGTGGGCCAGGTGGCCGGACCCACCACCGGCGGCTCGTCCATGTAGCCGCGACAGGCCAGCTCCATCTGGACTGCGTGCACACCGGCCTCGCGAAGGCCGTAGTGGCGGGTGATGTAGCCGCCTTTGAACCGGCCGTTGGTCACCCGCGACAGTCCCGACCGATCGCACACGCGCTCGAGCGCGCGGGTGAGCGTCCAATCGCAGCTCGCGCCGTCGCTCGTGCCGAGATTGAAGTGCGGCAGCTCGCCCTCGAAGAGCCGGGGAATCACCGAGCGGATCGAGTGGCAATCGTAGAGCACGACGCACGGATGCCTGGCGATGAGGCGCGTGAGCTGCTCGCTCAGCGCGGCGTGGTATGGCATGAAGTAGCGGCGGCGGCGCTCGACGATGTCGCGCGAGGTCGGGGCGTCGTCGTCCGCATAGAGCGGCTCGCCGTCGAAGGTCTCGACCGGACAGAGACCGGTCGTGGCCTGTCCTGGATAGAGCGACGCGCCACTTGGATCGCGGTTCACGTCGATGACAGTGCGCGAGATCGCGGTATGGATGACGGTGGCGCCAAGTTCGGCGGCAAAGCCGTAGAGGCTGTCGATCCACCAGTCGGCGTCCTTCCTGGCCAGCCACGGCGACACCACCCGCGATTCGATGTCGGGCGGCAGTAGCGTGCCGGCGTGCGGCAGGCTGACGACGAGCGGCGCGGCACCTGACGTGATCGTGAGCCAGTCGGCCGCCGTCATCCGCGCGCTCCATGCCCATCTACGGTCTCGAGACCCGGCAGGTCGTCGGTACCGACGGCGTCCGCCAGGCCTCCGGACGTCACGAGCGTGGTCGCGAAACGGATGTCGTCGGCCAGATAGCGATCCTGACCGAGCGGTGCCACGCCGGTGCGCAGGAGCGTCACGCCGCGCTCCAGACGCGCGCTCGATCGAAGGGGCGCATGGAAGCCGCAGCCCTGCGCCGCTGCGATGAGTTCGATGCCGACCACACCGGCGGCGTTGGCGGCCATGCCGAGCAGCCGCCGCGCGCCGTGCGTGGCCATCGACACGTGGTCTTCCTGGTTGGCCGAGGTCGGAATCGAGTCGACGCTGGCGGGATAGGCGCGCTGCTTGTTCTCCGACACGAGGGCGGCGGCCGTCACCTGCGCCATCATCAGCCCCGAGTTCAGGCCCGGTGAGGGCGTGAGGAACGCCGGCAGCCCTGAGAGCGCCGGGTCGACGATCATGGCGATCCGCCGTTCGGCGATCGAGCCGATCTCGCACAGCGCCAGGGCGACCATGTCGGCCGCGAAGGCCACCGGCTCGGCGTGGAAGTTGCCGCCCGAGATCACCTCGCCGGTGGCCGTGAATACCAGCGGATTGTCGGACACGCCGTTGGCCTCGATGGCGAGAGTACGCGCCGCCTGGCGCAGCAGGTCGAGGCAGGCGCCCATGACCTGTGGCTGACAGCGCACGCAATAGGGATCCTGCACGCGCGTATCGCCGACCAGGTGCGACTGCCGGATGGCGCTGCCCTTCATGAGCGCGGCCAAGGCGGCGGCCGCGGCGATCTGCCCAGGCTGCCCGCGCAGTGCCTGAATGCGCGGATCGAACGGCCCATCGGATCCCTTTGCGGCGTCGGTCGTGAGCGCGCCGGTCACGAGCGCAGCCTGGAACACGCGCTCGGCTTCGAAGAGACCAGCCAGGGCCAAGGCGGTGGACGCCTGCGTGCCGTTCAGCAGCGCCAAGCCCTCCTTGGGTCCAAGTACCACCGGCGCCAGGCCAGCCTCGGCCAGGGCCGTCGCCGCTGGCAGGCGCACGCCCCGCACCTCGAACTCACCCATACCGATCAGCGCCGCCGACATGTGCGCGAGCGGTGCCAGGTCGCCGGAGGCGCCCACTGAACCCTGCGCCGGCACGACCGGCACCAGTCCCTTGGCCAGGCATTGGCCGAGCGCGTCCAGTGTCGGCCAGCGCACGCCGGAGGCACCGCGCGCAAGGCTGGCGAGCTTGAGCGCCATCATGAGTCGCGTTACCGGCCGTGGCAGCGCGTCGCCCACGCCGACGCAGTGCGAGAGCACGATGTTGCGCTGGAGCGCCGTGAGATCGCTCAGGTCGATGCGCACTGAGGCGAGCTTGCCGAAGCCGGTGTTGACGCCGTAGACCGGCGCACCTGCCGCAACGACCTGGTCGATGACACGCGCGCTGGCGTCGACGCCGGCACGACAGGCAGGGTCGAGCGCGCAATCAGCGCCGAAGTAGATCTGTCGCCACGTCGAGAGCGATACGGCGCCTGGGATGAGCGTTTCGGTGTGCACGGGACTCCAGCCACGAAGCCGCCGTCGGCGCGGTCGTCCCGCGCGGCACGACCCCGGGCACGGTGATTGTACAGGGTGAGTCGGACCGGGTCTGGCCCGTCGTGGTTTTCGAGCCCAGTAGCGGCCCAGACCGCCTTCGCAGGCGTGCAAGGGCCGGAACCGAAGATGCTCTGGGATATGCTTGACGCCGATGCTTCCCGCCCTGACCGCTCTTATCGCCCTGCAGGATCTGGATACACGGGCGGAGGCCGCACGGCGCCGGCTCAGCGATGCCCCCGGCAGGGTAGCCGCCCTCGACGCGACCTTGGCCGGCGCGACCGAGGCGCTCGAGAAAGCCAGAGCGGCGCTCGCGGAGTCGGTCACCGCACGACGTGCCCTCGAGAAGGAAGCCGCCGTCGCCGAGCAGCGCGTCTCGAAGTACAAAGAGCAGCTGATGCAGGCGAAGGACAACAAGCAATTCCACGCCCTGCAGCACGAGATCGCCACTTTTTCGGCCGAAGTGCAGCGCGTCGAAGAGCTCGAAATCGGCCGCATGCTCGAGGGCGACGAGCTGGCCGCCGTGGTCAAGGCCGCCGAGGTCACACTCGCCGCCGAGAAGAAGCGAGTGGCCGCCGAGAAGAGCGCCATCGAGACCGACTCCGCCGCGGTGACGACCGAGCTGGCCGGGCTGCAGGCCTCGCGCGCCGAGCTGGTGAAGACCATCGAGGCGCGGCTCCTCACCACCTACGAGACCGTGGCCAAGGGACGCAAGGGCATCGGGATCGCGCGCGTCGTCGACGGCCTGTGCGAGGCCTGTCGCGTGCGCCTGCGACCGCATCTCTTCAATCAGATACGCGCCGGCGACCAGATCATCCAGTGCGAGAGCTGCGTGCGCATCCTTTACTGGATCGCGCCGGCCAAATCCGACGACGCGCCCGCCGACCCGCCCGCGCCGTAGGCCGGGCCCACGCCAAGCCGCCATCGTGACGCGCTACGGCGCGACGATGAGCGCGGCCATGCGTCCTGCCCGGTCGCCGTCGGCGCGAAACGACTCGAAGACGTCGTTGTGGGTCTGCGTGCACAGGCCCGCGACGTGGATGTTCGCCGATGTCACGCCGGATGCCTCCAGCAGATCGCGGGTGGCCGCCCACAGATCGAGCACGAGGCGATCGTCGAGAAGGGTGAACCAGCGTGCAAGCATGCCTTTCGCGTGGCCGGCTGCTTCGAAGCTCGTCAGCAACTCCGGACCGACCGTGTAGCAGCAGGGACCGATGCTCGGTCCGACCGCTGCGACGAGCGACGCGGCGGCGACGCCCCACTCGCGCGTGAGCGTCGCCACGGTGGCGCCGGCAACGTCGGCGGCCGTGCCCCGCCAGCCGGCATGCACCGCCGCCACAGCACCTGAGACCGGGTCGGCCAGCAGGATCGGCACGCAGTCGGCGGCCACGACCGCCACGGCCGTGCCGGCGTCGCGCGTGACCACGGCATCTGCGTCGGGCACGGGCGCGGCGAGTTCGCTGACGTGCACCACCCGCACGACGGCGCCATGCACCTGGCGCACGCGACCGATGCGTGGCAGCGCGCAGCCAACCGACGCCGCCGCCCGCGCCCAGCCGTCGCCGGCCCCTTCGCCGGGCCGCAACTGCAGTTGCCGCGACGTGAACCCGTGTTGCGCGACGCCGTCGAGCGCCCGGCAGCGCAACATCGGCCCCCACGGCTCGTTGGTCCAGTGGAAGTCAGGAGGTGGCGTGGGCAAGCTCATGCGTGGTCGTCAGGATGGCGACGTGGTGTGGCAACGGCGGTTGCCCTCGGCGGCGGGGCCGGCCGCAGTGGCCGCCGCGGGCCTGCGGGGATTATCGTGGATAACGGACGTGATCGCCCAGTGGCACGGCGGTTGAACTGACCTGGCACAGCCGCTTCATCAAAACTAATGGCGGCAGGAGCACAGCCATGCAGGTCAAGATCACTCCGAACGACAAGGGCAGCCCCGTCGGCAAGCTGGCCGACGCCGAACTTCATTTCACCGAGGGACCGCTCGCCGGCCTCAAGCTTCTCGGCTTCGCGGTGTGGGAACGCAGGAACGGCAGCGGCCGCAACGTGACGTTCCCGGCGCGGCAGTACTCCGTGAACGGTGAACGGCGCAGCTTCGCGCTGCTGCGGCCGCTGACCGAAGTGAAGGCGCAGGATCACATCCGCGATCTGGTGCTGAGCGCCTACGCGAAGTTCGAGGCTGAGACCACCGACGACCACACGCCAGACCCGGCCGACGAGGCGGCCGCGACGCCGTGGTAGCGAGCGCTACGAGAGCATCGGCAGGAGGCGGGCGTTTTCCTGTTGCCGCTTTGGCGGCAGCGTCCACTCGCCGCGCAGGCCCTTCTCCAGTTCGTTCCTGAAGAAGTTGTCCTTCATGCCACCGTCGATGATGTCCCACGGCAGCATTTTGTCGTTCGAGCGGTCGCGGTAGATGTAGAACTCGGCGTCGACGCCGGATTCCTGCACGGCGGCGCGCCACTGCCCCCCGTTGCGCTCGGCCGCCTCGATGGCCGGCGCGACGCGGCGGTCGCCGAGCGACATCAGCGCCTGATAGTAAGAGTGCCGCTCGCTCTTGATCGAGAAGTAGACGTGGTCGATGTTGTCGACGAGCGCGTGCAGGCGCTTCATCTTGCGCTCGATCTCCTTGGTGTCGGTCATCGGCAGCCACTGGTAGCTGGTGCCGGGCTTGGGCACGAGCGGGTTCACGCTGCCCACGATCCGGCCGACGTGCCCGCGGCCCACGGCGTGCTTCAACATGATGTCGCGCAACTGCACCGTCTGATCGCGGATCGCCACGAGATCGTCGTCGGTCTCGGTAGGCAGCCCGATCATGTAGTAGAGCTTGAGATTCTCGAAGCCGCTCGAGAAGATGAGGTCGGCTTTCTCCACAATCTCGTCGTTGGTCACCGTCTTGTTGATGACCCGGCGCAAACGATCGGAGCCGGTTTCCGGCGCGATGGTCAGCGTGCGCTCACCGCTCTGCCTCAGCAGGTTCACGATGGCGGGCGTGAGGTCGTCGAGCCTGAGCGAAGCCGGGCTGATCGAGTAGCCCATCTCCGAGAGCCGCGTCAGGATGAGTTCGATGTCAGGGTGATCGCAGAGGGCGATCGACACGAGGCCGACCCGGTTGGCGTGCGTGCGGGCTGCCTCGGCCAGCTCCAGGATGCGGTCGGTGGGAAAGGCCCGCACCGGCAGGTAGTTGTAGCCCGCCCAGCAGAAGCGGCACAAGTTGGCGCACCCGCGCACCACCTCGATCAGGAACCGCGAGCCGAACTCCGTATCGGGGGTGAAGATCGACGTGCAGGGCGGGTCGACGGCCTCGGTCGTCTTGAGGGCGGCCTTCTTGACGACCGGCGGTGCCCCGGTGCCTTCGCGCGGCACGTAGGCGTCGATGGTGCCGTCGTCGCGATAGGTCACGTCGTAGAACGACGGGACGTAGAAACCGCGCCGGGTCGCGAGCTGCTTGAGCAGGTCGTCGCGCGAGGTGGCCTCGGCCACGGCCTCGAGCAGCGACGGCACGAGCACCTCGCCCTCACCGGCGGCGACGACGTCGGCAAAGAGCGCCAGCGGTTCCGGGTTCACGAACGTCACGGCGCCGCCGATGACGACGAGAGGATGGCGGTGGTTGCGATCGGCGGCGCGCAGCGGCAGGCCCGCCAGGCGCAGCATCGTCAGCACGTTGGTGTAGTCCCACTCGAACGACACCGAGAACGCCAGCACGTCGAGATCGTTCAGCGGGGTCTGCGACTCGATCGTGACGAGCCGGGCGTCCTGGGCAACCAGCGCCTGGAGCTCCTGCTTGGGAGGCAGGAACACCCGCTCGCACACGGTGCCTGGGTGATCGTTGAAAAGGCGATACACCGTCTGGAAGCCGAGGTTCGACATCCCGACGAAATAGGTATTGGGAAACGCCAGGCCGACGCGCATCTTGTCGACGTGCGGCTTCTGCACGAAGCCAACTTCGCGCGCGAGTGTCTGACGGGCGGCGGTGCGCTGATCGGTGTGGGCCATGGGCGGGGACGGTATGGTCCCCGCTCGTAGTGTACTCCTCCTGGCCCAGTGGGTCCGTAGAGTCAGATGCGTCCCGTAGTGCTCCCTATTCGTTCTGCCGTCGCAGGAACGCCGGCACGTCGAGCTCGACGGTGAGATCCACCTCCCCGGGTTCGAGGTAGGTCTCGGCCAGCGGCACGCCGCCAACGATCGCCCGCCCCTGCATCGGCATTTCAATCGACGGGCGCCGGGTGATGCTGGTGCGCGGCGCGGGAGCCGCGTTGATGGCGTTGACGCCGGCGCCGGTGCGCAGGTGCGCGGCGTAGTTCGACAGATCGACGGGCGTCGTGGACGGAGCGGCCGGAATCGTGCGGCCCGAGCGCGCGAGTTCGAACCCCGTGGCGATCACGGTGATCTTCACCTTGCCCGTGAGCTCCGGATCGACGACCGCCCCGAAGATGATGTTGGCATCTTCGTGGGCGGCCTCCTGGATGATCGACAGCGCGTCGTTCACCTCCATGAGCGACATGTCGGGGCCGCCGGTCACGTTGACGATGACACCCCGCGCGCCGTTGACGTTGGCGTCCTCGAGCAACGGGCTCGACACGGCGCGGTTGGCAGCATCGATGGCACGCGTCGGGCCATCGCCCATCGCCGTGCCCATCATGGCCACGCCCATCCCCTGCATGATGGTCTTCACGTCGGCGAAGTCGAGGTTGATGATGCCCGGCACCAGGATGAGATCGGAGATGCCCTGAATCGCCTGCCGCAGGACGTCGTCGGCC
Organism: Acidobacteriota bacterium; assembly: GCA_018000455.1. Taxonomy (GTDB): domain Bacteria; phylum Acidobacteriota; class Vicinamibacteria; order Vicinamibacterales; family UBA2999; genus CADEFD01. The sequence goes on along the minus strand of JAGNJW010000004.1, from coordinate 114,719 downwards.
GTGACGAAGGCGTCGAGCATCGACGTCTGACGGTCGATGACGGTGAGCAGCCGTTCGTTCGGGATCGTGATCACCGTGTCGACCGAGTCGCGCAGCGCCTCGAGACCGTGCGCCGCCTGAAGAAGGCGCTTCTTGCCCTCGAATTTGAAGGGCTTGGTGACGACCGCAATCGTCAACGCGCCCAGTTCGGTGGCAAGACTCGCAATCACGGGCGCGGCGCCAGTCCCGGTGCCACCGCCCAGCCCCGTCGTCACGAACACCATGTCGGCGCCGCTCAGCGCCGAGATGAGCGCGTCGGTGTCTTCGAGCGCGGCCTGCCGGCCGACGTTCGGATCCGCACCGGCACCAAGCCCCTTGGTGAGCTTGCTGCCGATCTGAATCTTCACCGGCGCCGGATTCGACCTGAGCGCCTGAGCATCGGTGTTGGCCACCATGAACTCAACGCCCGAGAGGCCGGCCTGCACCATGCGCGACACGGCGTTGCCGCCGCCGCCGCCCACGCCCACCACCTTGATGCGCGCGCCGCTTCTCAGCTCCTCGTCGAGCGTGAGGCGGAGTGCGTTCTGCATGTCGGCCTCGTGGGCCTGAGGTTTCAACCATCCGTCCATCAGAAGAACTCCTTGAATACGGTTCGCAACCGGCTGACCATGCGGGTAAGGGCGCCGCCACCGACGCCGGCGGTTTCGTGCTGGCGGTGACGATGGGCGTACAGCACGAGGCCCAGCGCCGACGCACAGGCGGGATTGCTCAGGTGATCGGCGAGGCCGCCGACGCCTGCGGGTACCCCGCGTCGCATCGGCAGGTCGAAGATCTGCTCGGCGATTTCGGAGAGCCCATCGAGCACCGCGCCGCCGCCGGTCAGCACGAGCCCGGAGTTGAGCGACTTCTCATAGCCCGCCTTGCTGATCTCGTCCCACGCCAGGTGGAAGAGCTCTTCGGCGCGCGGCTGCAGGATGTCCGACAGGATCCGGCGCGCCATCACGCGTGGCCGGCGGCCGCCCACGCTCGCCACTTCGATCGTCTCGTCCTCGTCGACCATGCCCGAGAGCGCACAGCCGGCGCGGCGCTTGACCTTCTCGGCCTCGGGAATCGGCGTGCGCAGGCCGACGGCGATGTCGTTGGTGAAATGGTCGCCCCCGACACCGATCACGGCGGTGTGCCACAAGGCGCCCCGCTCGAAGATGGCCAGGTCGGCCGTGCCGCCACCGATGTCGAGCAGCGCCACGCCCAGTTCGCGCTCGTCGGGCGTCAGCACGGCCTCGGCGGCGGCCAGCTGGCCGATCACCATCTCCTTCACCTCGATGCCCGCGCGGTTCACGCACGAGACGAGGTTCTGGGTGGACGTGGTGGCGCCGGTCACGATGTGGACGTTGACCTCGAGCCTGGCGCCGGTCATGCCGACCGGCGCGCCGATGCCGTCCTGATCGTCGACGACGAAGTCCTGCGGCAGCACGTGCAGCACCTCGCGGCCAGCCGGCAGCGACACCGCCCGGGCGGCGTCGAGCGCGCGGCGAACGTCCTCTCTGGTGATCTCGCGGTTCTTGCCCGCCACCGCCACGACCCCGCGGCTGTTGAACCCCTTGATGTGGGGGCCACTGATCGCCAGGTGCGCCGCGTCGATCTCGACGCCGGCCATCAGTTCCGCCTGCTCGACCGACTTCTTGATCGAGTCGACGGCGGCTTCGAGGTTCACGACGACGCCGCGCTTGAGCCCTTTCGACTCGGCCACGCCGATGCCGATGACGTCGAGGCTGCCGTCGTCGGACACCTCGCCCACCACCGTGCACACCTTCGAGGTGCCGATGTCGAGACCCACGATGTACCGCTCGCTTCGTGCCACTACTGTCCTCCCCGACCCGCCGCATCGCGCGATGCGGCCAGCGCCGCGGCGTGGTCGTCACGCCCGGGGCGCACGTACATCCGTTCACCGAACCGCAGGTCCACGGTGTCGATGGTTGACATCCGATCCTTGAGCGACGTCGCCACGTCCAGGTAGTCCTGGAGGCGGGCGGCGAAATCACGGTCGCCAAGCCTGAGCATCACGGTGTCGCCGTCGAGCAGCACGACCGCGTCGCGATGGTCGCGCACGTCGATCTGCGACACGCGGGCGGCGATCTGCTCGTGCGCCGCCACATCGGCCAGCAGGCGAGCGGCAAGCGCCGTCCGGCCCGGGTCCAGCACCGGTGGACCCTCGCGCGGCGGCTGCGCCAGGCCGTCGATGACCGGCAGATCGAGGTCGGCGTAGCTGGGCCCGAATTCGTCGATGACGGCGCCGTGCTGATCCACCAGATACAGGTCGCGGCCGATCCGCGCGATTCCCATCGGCGTCCGCTCGCGCACGACGACGTCGAGCGTGCTCGGCAGCACCCGCCGCACGACAACGTCTTCCACCCACGGCGACGTCATGAGACGCTGCCGCCAGTCGTCGAGCCGGATGGCGAGAATGTTCTGGCCGCGCAGGTCGCCAATGAGCGCCATCGCCTCTCCACGCGACAGCCGATCGGCGCCGTGAACGGCGATCTGCGCCACCCGAAATGTCGGCGACTCGGTCACCAGGGTCACGGCGCGCCAGACGGCCAGGCCGGCTACCAGCATCATCACGATCGACTTCAGCGCGAGCTTGGCGCGGCGCCATAGCAAACCGCGGCGGCCAGTCGGGCGTACCTGCGCGCGACGGAAGCGCTTGTCGGCGGGGACGGGCAAGCCGGGCTTCACGACCGCGCCTCCGTCGCATGCCGCCGCTCGAGCTCGCGTGTGATGGCAGCCGGCACGCTGGCGATCGACCCGGCGCCGAGCGTGATGACGAGGTCGCCGGGACGCGCCAGGTCGGCAACGGCGGCGGGAATGCCGGCGAGCGCCTTGACCACCAGGACCGGGCGGGCGCGCCGCCGGTTCACCGCGTCGGCGAGCGCCTCGACGGTGACGCCGGGGATCGGCGCCTCGCTCGCTGCGTAGATGTCGGTCAGCACGATCTCGTCGGCGGTCGCGAGAACGGCGGCGAAGTCCGGCATGAGCTGGGCGGTGCGCGAATAGCGGTGCGGCTGGAACGCGACCACGACGCGCGACGGCGCCGCCGCCCGGGCGGCGGCGAGCACGGCCGCGATCTCGGTCGGATGGTGGCCGTAGTCGTCGACCACCGTGATGCCATTGACCGCGCCACGCACCTCGAAGCGGCGCTCGGCGCCGGCGAACTCCTCGAGCGCGCTGGCGATGACATCGTAGGGGACGCCGAGCTCGAGGCCCACCGCCACCGCCGCCAGCGCATTCAACACCGAGTGGCGGCCTGGCACCTGCAGGCGTAGCCGCCCAAGGGGCGTTGCCGGAGCGTGCCGGTGGTGCAGATCGCGATGCACGACGCTACAGGTGCTGCCGAATCCCGCCAGGGTGACCTCGGTGGCGCCGACGGCCACGTCCGGCGCGTCGATGCCGTAGGTGGTGGCACGACGGGTCAGCCGCGGCAGGATCCGCGCCAGCTCCTGATCGTCGGCACAGGCGACGACCGCGCCGTAGAACGGCACTTTGTTGGCGAAGTCGACAAACGCCTGCTGCAGATCTTCGAAGCCGCCGTAGGCCTCCATGTGCTCGCGGTCGATGTTGGTGATGACGGCCAGCGTCGGCGAGAGCTTCAGGAACGAGCGGTCGCTCTCGTCGGCCTCGACCACCATGTGCTGGCCGCGGCCCAGGCGGGCATTGCTGCCGAAGGCGCGCAGGCGCCCGCCGATGACGGCGGTGGGATCGAGGCCGGCGCGCTCGAGCACGAGGGCAATCATCGAGGTCGTAGAGGTCTTGCCGTGGGCGCCCGCGACGGCGATGCCGATCCGCAGGCGCATCAGCTCGGCCAGCATCTCGGCACGCGACACGACCGGGATGAGGCGGCCGCGGGCGTCGACGATCTCGGCGTTGTCGGGCTCGATGGCCGAGGAGTAGACGACGACATCGGCCGGGCCGACGTTGGCGGCCGCGTGCCCCACCGCCGTCGCCACGCCCATCGAGTGCAGACGTTCGAGCGTCGGCGAAGCCGCCTGGTCCGAGCCCGACACGTCGTATCCGAGGTTGACGAGCAGCTCCGCGATACCGCTCATGCCGATGCCGCCGACGCCGACGAAGTGCACGCGGCGGGTACGTCCGAGCACCATGTCAGTGCCCCCCCGCCAGCGCGATGATGCAGTCGGCGACGCGGGCCGCCGCGTCGGGACGCCCGAGCCCGCGGGCACGGCCGGCCATCGAGCGCCGCCGCAGAGGATCGGCCGCCAGCGCGATCAGCGTTTCTGCCAGGCGCCCGCCCTTCAGCTCCGCCTCCTCGATCACCTCGGCGGCACCGGCCGCCGCCAGCACGCGCGCGTTCTTGCGTTGATGATCGTCGGCAGAGGTCGGGAGCGGCACCAGCACCGACGCGCGGCCCAGCACGGTGAGCTCGGCAAGCGTCGACGCGCCGGCGCGGGCCACGACGATGTCGGCCGCGCGCATCTGGCTGTGCAGGTCGTCGAAGAACGCTGCGACGTTGGCTGCCACCGACGCGGCCGCGTAGCCTTGACGAACGCGCGTCAGGTCGCGTTCGCCGGTCTGATGCGTGACGGCCAGGCCGCGACCGGCCAAGAGCGGCGCCGCGACGATCATCGCGTCGTTGATGGCGCGCGCGCCCTGGGATCCGCCCATGATCAACACGCGCACCTCTCCGCCGCCATCTGGCGCGACGTCATCGGCCGTCTCCAGGGCCGGCAGGAATTCCTGCCGCACGGGATTCCCCGTGACGACGCCCTTGCCCGGGAAATACCGCAGCGTCTCGTCGTAGCTGAGGGCGGCAGCGCGCACGAAGGGCGCGAGTTGCCGGTTCGTGAAGCCTGGTGCGGTGTTCTGCTCCATGAGCAGCGTGGGTATGCGTCGCAGGGCCGCCAGCAGCAGCACCGGTCCCGAGCTGTAGCCACCCACGCCGACGACGACATCCGGACGCCGCGACGACAGCACGCGCCAGGCATCGAGTGCCGAGAGCGGCAGGAGCACCAGCCCGCGGGCCAGCGCCCCGAGCGACTTGCCCTTCAGCCCGGCGCTGCGGATGAGGTCCAGTGGCAGCCCGCGCGCCGGCACGGCCCGGCTCTCGAGGCCCCGATGGGTGCCCACGAACGACACCACGGTCGACGGATCGCGGCGAACCAGCTCGTCGGCCACTGCGATGCCGGGGTACAGATGGCCCCCGGTGCCGCCGCCCGCGAAGAGGATACGCACGGATCACGCGGCTCCCGGCTCCACGGCGGATCCCTCGCGCACCGCGTGCTGCGAGATGTTGAGCAGCACGCCGATGGCGGCCAGATTGACCAGCAGCGACGATCCACCACTGCTCACGAGCGGCAGGGGAATGCCCTTGGTCGGCATCAAGCCGAGCACGACGCTCAAGTTCACGAGCGCCTGGGCCACGACCATCATCGTGATGCCCATGGCGAGGAGGGCCCCGAACCTGTCAGGCGCCGAGGTGGCGGTCCTGAGACCGCGCCAGGCGATCACCGCAAAGCACAGCACGACGAGGGTGGCGCCGACGAAGCCGAGTTCCTCGGCGATGACCGCGAAGATGAAGTCGTTGTGCGGTTCCGGGAGGTAGAACAGCTTCTGAATCCCGCCCATCAACCCGCGTCCGAGCCAGCCGCCGCTGCCGACGGCGATGAGCGATTGCAGCAGGTGAAAGCCGTCGCCGAGCGGATCGGCCTCGGGATTCCAGAACGCCACGATGCGACGCCAACGGTAGGGCGCCGAGATGAGCACCAGGTATCCGGCCGGGAGCAGCACGAGCGCAAGGCCGAAGATGTAGCGATAGCTCAAGCCGGCCGTCATCACCATCGCGCCGACGACGATGCCCATGGCGACCGACGTGCCGAAGTCGGGTTCGAGCAAGATGAGGCCGGCGAGCCCCCCGACGATGAGGGCGATCGGCGCCAGGACGTACTTCACGTCGTTGATGCGGTGCATGCGGCGATCGAGGGTGTAGGCGGTGAAGAAGATGGCCGCCATCTTGGCCAGTTCCGACGGCTGGATGCCGAACCCGCCCACCCCGAACCAGCGGCGTGAGCCCTTGATCGGCCGTGCGAAGAGCACCGCCACCAGCATCAGCACCACGACTGCCACCACGGCCCAAATCACCTGTTCGTTCCGGTAGGTGCGGTAGTCGATCCGCATGACGATCGACAGCACGGCGAGGCCGAACAGGGCCCACATCGCCTGCCGGATGACGTAGTGATACGGCTGCTGGAAGCGTTCCAACGCCATCACCGCCGAGGCGCTGTAGACCATGACGATGCTGACGCAGACCAGCGCCAGGGTCGCCAGGAACAGCCACTTGTCAGATTGAAGCTTCCGCGCCATACTCTCCCGCCCGGGAGGGCAGATGCCCTCAAGGGAAACCGCCCCCTAAAGTGCCGGAGGACTTGAACCGAAACACTTGTCCGGACGCGAATCAGGCGTCCGGCCGCTCGGCGAACCGTATGGGCCGCGAGCGGTCAGCAGTCATCAGCCAGATGGGGGACTGGGACACCAGCCTCGCAGGCCAAGACGACCTGCGCTCCCAGCGGCCAGCTCCCAATCGCCACCACCCGGCTGATGACTGCTCACCTCTCGCCCGCCCGAATACCATCCGCGTAGCCGCCAGCCCCCGGCCGCTAGCCGCTGTTCCTGAGCCCCCGCACCGCTTCCTTGAACGCGCGGCCCCGTGCCGCGTAGTCCTGAAACATGTCGAAACTCGAGCACGCTGGCGCCAGCAGCACGACTCCGCCGGGCCGCGCGAGCTGGCGGGCCCGGGCCACTGCTTCGGCCATCGTCGCCGCCTCGACGACCGGCAGCGCCGACGCCAGCGCCGCTTGCACCAGCGGACGCGCCTCGCCGATGGCCACGACGGCCCGTCCGCGAGACGCCAGCGGTTCGATCAGGTCCTCGAACCGGCCGCCCTTGTACCTGCCACCGACGATGACGACGACATCGTCGAAGCTTTCGATCGCGCGCCCGGCGGCGTCGATGTTGGTGGCCTTCGAGTCGTTCACGTAGCGCACGCCGTCGACCTCGGCCACGAACTCGAGCACGTGCTCGAGGCCATCGAACGACTCGAGCGCCGCTGCCATGCCGGCCGGCGTGGCCCCGGCAAGCGCGCTGATGGCACAAGCCGCCACGACGTTCGACGTCATGTGGCGCCCGGGCAGGCGCACGGCGCCGAGCGGCGCCAGCGCCACGTCGCCGCCGGAGGTGCGCCGCCACACGACGCCACCGCGCACCGACACCCCGGCCGCCAGTGCCTGGGTCGACGAGTACTGCAGCTCGCGCGCGGCGAAGCCCTTGGCCAGGGCGACCGTTTCGGGCTGATCGGCGTTGACGACTCGCCAGTCGTCGGCGGTCTGGTTGGCGAAGATCCGCGCCTTCGCCGCGGCATACGCCGCCTCGGCCGGATGGCGGTCGAGGTGGTCGGCCGAGAGGTTCAGCAGCGCCGCAATCGTCGGGTGGAACGTGTCGGTCGCCTCGAGCTGGAAGCTGCTGGCTTCGACGACGTGCAGCGTCTCGGGCGTCGACTGGTCGACGTGCGCGCTGAGCGGCACGCCGATGTTGCCGCCGACCAGCACGCGCCTGCCCGAGGCGTCGAGCATCTTGCCGACCAGGGTCGTCGTCGTGGACTTCCCCTTGGTGCCGGTGATGGCGATGATCCGGCCAGCGAGCCATCGTGACGCCAGCTCCAGTTCGCCGATGACCGGCACGCCGGCGGCGCGCGCCGCCGTCAGGGGCGCCAGCTCCGGCGGGACGCCTGGACTCGTGACGATGAGGTCGGCGCCGATGAAGCGTGACCAATCGTGGCCGCCCAGGTCGAGCGCCACGCCAAGGGATCGCAGCCGTCCTTCGTCGGGAATCGCGGTCGCGCGATCGGTCAGCGTGACCACGGCGCCACGCGAGACCAGCAGCTGGGCGGCGGCCAGCCCGCTGCGCCCAGCGCCCACCACGACGACGCGCTGTCCCGTCACCGAGAACGCCCGTCCGCGAGGCCCGAGGGGAGTGGTGGCTGTCATCATCGAAGCTTCAGCGTCGTCAGGCTGAGCAGGGCGAAGAGGATCGCCAGGATCAGGAACCGGGTGATGATCTTGGGCTCACTCCAGCCGAGGAGCTCGAAATGGTGATGCAGCGGCGCCATGCGGAAGATGCGCTTGCCGGTGAGCTTGAAGGAGCCGACCTGGAGGATGACCGACACCGCCTCCATCACGAAGACGCCACCGACGATACCGAGCAGCAGCTCCTGCTTGATGAGGATGGCCACGGTGCCGAGCGCGCCGCCGAGGGCGAGCGAGCCGACATCACCCATGAAGATCTCGGCCGGATAGCAGTTGTACCAGAGGAACCCGAGGGCAGCGCCGACCAGCGCGCCGCAGAACACGGTGAGCTCTGCGGTCGCCGGAATCCGCACGAGCAGCAGGTACTCGGCGAAGACGGCATGGCCGGTGACGTAGGCCAGCGCCGTGAAGCAGGCCGCGGCCACCGCGAAGGTGCTGATGGCCAGCCCGTCGAGGCCGTCGGTGAGATTGACGGCATTCGAGGCGCCGGTCAGCAACAACGTCGCAAACGGCACGTAGCCCCAGCCGAGGTCGGGAACGAACTGTTTGAAGAACGGGAAGGTGAGGCGCGTCGTGTACTGGTTGTGCCCCGAGAGCCAGAGCAACGTCAGGCCGACCAGGGCCGCGACGACGAGCTGCAAGCCCATCTTGTAGCGCGCGGCCAGTCCGCCCGAGGAGCGGCGCGTGATCTTCAGGTAGTCGTCGAGGAAGCCGATGGCGCCGAAGGCGGTGGTGGCGACGACGGCGATCCAGATGAAGACGTTCGTCAGGTCGGCCCACAGCAGTGTCGGCACGAGCGCCGCCGTCAGGATGAGCAGGCCACCCATCGTCGGCGTGCCAGCCTTGGCGCGATGCGACTGCGGCCCTTCCTGCCGGATGACCTGGCCGATCTGGAACTCTCGGAGCCGGCGGATGAACCACGGCCCGAGGACCAGTGAGATGACGAGCGCCGAGATGCTGGCGACGGCCGTCCGGAACGTGATGTAGCGGGTGACGTTGAGCACGCCGAACTGCGGAGCGAGCGGAAAGAGGAGGTGATAGAGCACTACGCCCCTCCCGCCATGAGCCGTGCCACGACGGTATCGGTCTTGATACCGCGCGAACCCTTCACGAGTACGAGATCGCCGGCGCCAAGCTCGCGCGACACGAGCGTGGCCGCCTCGTCGCTGGTGGCGGCATGGCGCACCTGGCCGGACCCGAGACCAGCGGCCACTGCGGCCTCGCCCAGCCGGCGCGCCGGTTCGCCGCCCACGGTGACGAGGCGCTCGACGCCGGCGGCCGCGGCGTGCCTGCCGCAGGCCTCGTGGAGCGTGATCGCCTGGTCGCCCAGTTCGAGCATCTCGCCCAGCACGGCGACCCGGCGGCCGGCCGGATGGCTGGCCCCGAGCACATCGAGCGCGCGCAGCAGCGCCGCGGGGCTCGAGTTGTAGCTGTCGTCGAGAATCGTGGCGCCCGACGGCGTCGTGAGGGAGACGCCGCGGTGTTCGGTTGGCACGAGCGCCGCCAGTTCGCGGGCGATGGTCGCGGTGTCGATCCCGAGCTCGAGGCCGACGGCCGTTGCGGCCAGCGCGTTCAGCAGATGGCCCCGGCCGGGCAGCGCGATCGTGAGCATCATCTCGCCCGCCGGCGTGCGCACGGTGGCGGAGGTGCCCGCAATGCCGCGGTCGTCGATGTCGACCGCCCGCACGTCGGCGCCGGCCGACACGCCGAAGGTGACCGTGCGCCCGCCGAACGTGGCCGCGCGCGCCATCACCAGCGGATCGTCGGCGTTGCCGACGAACACCGTCGATGCTGAGGCCTGCTCGAGAATCTCCGCCTTGGCGTCGGCGATCGCCTCTCGGGAGCCGAAGTAGCCGATATGGGCGTCGCCGACGTTGGTCCAAACGCGGATGTCGGGCTCGGCCAGACCGACGAGCACGCGAATCTCGCCGGCGTGGTTCATGCCGAGTTCCATCACGGCCACCTCAGGGCACGCCCGGAGCTCGACCAGTGAGATCGGGAGGCCGAGATGGTTGTTGAGGTTGCCGCGGTTCTTGACCACGCGGTACTTCGTGCCGACGACGGCGGCGATCGCGTCCTTGGTCGTGGTCTTGCCGGCGCTGCCCGTGATAGCCACGACGCGCGCCGCCGAGGCGCGGCGCACCGCCCGTCCAAGCGACTGCAGAGCCTGCAGGGTATCGGGCACTTCGACGACGACGGCTTCGGCGCCTGCCGGCATGCCGGTCGCGCGTTGCACGACGACTCCGGCGGCGCCCCTGGCCACCGCGGCCGGCACGAAGTCGTGGCCGTCTCGCGCGGCGACGATGGCGAAGAAGAGGTCGCCCGGCGCCAGCGAGCGTGAGTCGATCGACACGCGGCCCAGACGGCGCGTCGGCGCACCGGAGACCTGGCGGCCGCCAACGGCGGCTGCGAGATCCGACGCGGAGTAGGTGCCCTCTGCCAGCTGCATCGCTAGATCGCCCTCGCATGGCGGCGGGCCAGCGCGGCACGCGAGATATCGGCGTCGTCGAAGGCCAGAACGCGGTCGGCGATGTGCTGGGTCTTCTCGTGGCCCTTGCCGGCCACCAGCACGACGTCGCCCGGGCGGGCCAGTTGGACGGCCTTCTCGATGGCCGCGGCGCGGTCGACGATCGAAGTCACGTCAGGCGTCCGGCCGGAGGCAGCCCCGCCGGCCGGGATGCCCCGGCGAATCTCGTCGATAATCGCCAGCGGATCCTCGCTGCGAGGGTTGTCGGAGGTGATGACGACCACGTCACTGAGGCGCGCCGCCACCATGCCCATCAGCGGCCGCTTGGTGCGGTCGCGGTCGCCGCCGCAGCCGAACACCGTGATGACGCGACCGGTCGCGAGCGGCCGTGCCGTTTCGATGAGATTGCGAAGCGCATCGTCGGTGTGCGCGTAGTCGACCACCACCGTCACGCCGTCGCCGGGACTCGAGACGACCTCGAACCGGCCGGGCACGCCGGTCTGCCGCTCGAGCCCGCCGCCAATCGCGTCACGTGGGGTGCCAATGGCGGTGGCGGTGGCAATGGCCGCCAGCAGGTTGTAGACGTTGGGACGGCCGACGAGCGCGGAGCGGATCGCGATGGGACCGGCGGGTGTCATGGCCGTGAAGCGCACCCCGGCCAGGTCCATCACCAGTCCCTCGGGACGCACGTCCGCGGGCTTCTGGATGCCGTAGGTCAGCGCTCGCGGGCTGGTGGCGACCAGCGCGGCGGCGCGCGGGTCGTCGGCGTTGATGACGCCGGGCGTGCCCGGGCCGAGCATCTCGAACAACCGGCGCTTGGCGGCGAAGTACGATTCCATGTCGGCGTGGAAGTCGAGGTGGTCGCGCGTCAGGTTGGTGAACACGGCCGCCACGAAACGCACGCCGTCGACGCGGCGCAGCGCCAGTGCGTGCGACGACACCTCCATCACGCAGGCGCGGTTACCGGCCGTAACCATCTCACGCAGCAGCGCCTGCACGTCCGAGGCCTCGGGCGTAGTGCGAGCCGCCTCGCGGGCCCGGCGCCCGATCCGGTAGCTCACCGTGCCGAGCACGCCGGGCGCAAGACCGGCCGCATCGAGCACGGCGGCCAGCAGGTATGCCGTTGTGGTCTTGCCGTTGGTGCCGGTCACGCCGATGACTGGAATCTCGTGGCTCGGGTGTTGGTGCACTTCGGCACCGAGTAGCGCGAGGGCCAGCCGGCCATCCCGCACCACCAGCCACGGCACCTCGAGGCCGGCCGGACGCGTTGCCTCGCTCACGACGACGGCAGCGCCGCGCGCCAGGGCTTCGGGCACGAAGTCGAGTCCATCCGCCTTGAGCCCGCGAAGTGCGACGAAAGCCGCGCCGGCCGTGACACGTCGCGAGTCGTAGGCCACGTCCGCGATGGCGCGCCGCGAGTCGCTGCCGGGAGCCTGGGTCGTCGAGACGACCAGGTCTCCGAGAGCGGCGGTCAGGCGGTCGAACGTCACGGCGTGCCTCCCGCGGTGGCACGGGCGATACGCGCCAGATCACGGGCGAGCACGATCGTCGACGAGCCGCCGACAGCGACGCTGTCGCCGGCTTCGGGATACTGCGCCACGACGAGGCCGACGCCCTGCATCTTCAGCGACACGCCGAGCCGGGCCATCCGCCGCAACGCCTCGCGGGCGCTCAGGCCGACGAGGTCCGGCATGGCGCGGCCGCCGGCGTCGTCGACCGTCACGACCACCGGCTGGCCCGGCGCCACCGCCTGCCGCTGTGCCTTGCGGTCGACCAGCACTGGCGGCGCCGGGAACACGGTCGGCGGCACGCCGAGATGCCTGAGGGCCGTGTCGGCGATCTTCTGGAAGATCGGACCGGCGACCGAGGCGCCGTAATAGAAGCCGTTGCGCGGCGTGTCGACGACGACGGTGATGGCGAAGACCGGTTTGCGCGACGGGACGAACGCCGTGAACGAGACGTTGAACTCGGAATGCGAGTAGGCACCGTTGACGAGCTTCTGCGCCGTGCCGGTCTTGCCCGCTACGGTGAACCCTTCGACCTGCGTGAAGTTGCGGCCGGTGCCGCGTGTGACGACGTCTTCCATGATGGTCGTCAGCTCGCTGGCCGTGCGGGCGCTGATGGCGCGCCGCACCTCGATCGGCTCGGTCGCCGTGCGCACACCGTCACGCACGATGGCGCCAACGATGCGCGGCTTCATGAGGCGCCCGCCGTTGGCCACGGCGGCCGTCGCCGCCACCATCTGGAGGGGCGTCACACCCACCTGGTAGCCCATCGACACCGACGCCAGAGCCGAGTCGTTCAATTTCGATGGATTCCAGACGATGCCGGGGCTTTCGCCCGGGAACTCGCTCGACGACGGCCGGCCGAAGCCGAAGCGGCTGATGTAGGCGCCGAGGCGGTCGGCGCCGAGTTCGAGCCCGATCTTGATGGCGCCGACGTTGCTCGACTTCACGATCACGTCGCCGAAGGTCAGGACGCCGTAGCGGTGGTCGTCGCGCACGACGCGGCCCTTGAAGCTGATCTGCCCGGCGCTGACGTCGATCGGGTCGTTCGGTGTCATGACCCCCTCCTCGATCGCAGCCGAGGCCGTGACGAGCTTGAAGGTCGATCCGGGTTCGTAGAGGTCGGTGACGGCGCGGTTCTTGCGGGCCTCCGGCGTGGCCGCCTTGAAGGCGTTCGGATTGAACGTCGGGTAACTGGCCATCGCCAGGATCTCGCCGGTCGCCGGATCCATCACGACGGCGGTGCCGCCTTCGGCCTTGTGGGCCTTGACGCCGGCCTCCAGCTCGCGTTCGACGATGTGCTGCAGGTACTCGTCGATCGTGAGTTCCAGCGTCGCGCCCGACGTCGGCAGCCGCTCGATGCGGCTGAAGGCGCGGCGCCGGGCATCGGTCTGCACGAGCACGGTGCCCGCGTGACCGAGGATCACCTTGTTGTAGGCCGCCTCGAGGCCCCCGAGACCGACGTTGTCGGTGCCGACGTAGCCGAGCACCTGGCTGGCGAGTTTCTTGTTCGGATAGAAGCGACGGCTCTCCTTCATGAAGCCGACGCCTTCGAGATCGAGCGCCTTGACGCGTTCGTAGGCGCTCTGCGACACGAACCGCTGCACGTAGGTGAACTGCGACTTGCGGCCCAGCCGCTCCTCGAGGTCGGCGCGAGCGGCCGGCGTGCAATCGTCGAGGGCGCTGCACAACTGGCGCGCGGCACGCGCCGGGTCGGCGATGTCCGACGGCACGGCGTAAATCGTGTCGACGTCCACGCTGAAGGCGAGCACACGGTTGTTGCGATCGCGGATCTCGCCGCGTTTGGCCGGCGCATCGATCGTACGCTTCTGCTGACGGTCGGCGCGGGCCACGAGATCGGCATGGCGCACGACCTGCAGATGGATCAGACGTCCTTCGATGGCGACCGCCCACAGCGCCAGCAGAGCGCTGGCGAGGAGCGCGCGCTGCCGGATCGTTTGGCGCCAGGCGTTGGGACGTTGGTCAGCCATCGGTGTTCCCCACGACGAGAATTCAGCGCGATGCAACAACCGAGCGGGCCGGCGGCTCGGCAGGCAGCACCCGTTCGAGCACGATGGCGTCGCCGGACTTCGGCTGAATCATGCCCAGCTGCGTGACCGCGATCCGTTCGATGCGCTGCGGCGCCCGCAGCGTCTCGATCTCGAGACGCAGGTGCCGCCGCACGTCGTCCTCGGCGGACAGTGACTTCTGCAGACCGTCGAGCGCGTAGCCGTGGCGGATGTGCTCGAAGTGCTGCCAGGCGTCGAACATCACGACCAGCACGAGCACGGCGCCAATGACGAGCGAACTCCACAACTCGCGTTGCCGGCGCTCGTCGAACTCGCGCACGATCGGGTTGTTCCGGACGTCCTTGCGAATCTGATACTCGAAGGTTTCCGCGTGTGCCACGTTGTCCTCCCCCGCCGACTCATGCCAGACGTTCCGCGGCCCGCAGCTTGGCGCTGCGCGCCCGCGGATTCAGCGCGATCTCGTCCTCCGACGCCACCAGCGGCCGCCCGGTGAGGACCCGGACGACGCCCTCCCCCCGATCGAGGGCGCGTAGCGTGTGCTTCACGATGCGATCCTCCAGCGAGTGAAAACTGATCACCACCATCCGTCCCCCGGTGGCGAGCCGGACGGCGACGCGGCGGATGAACTCGTCGAGCCGGTCGAGCTCACCGTTCACCCAGATCCGCAGCGCCTGGAACGTCCGGGTCGCTGGATCGATCCGCTGCCAGTCCCGCGCCGCGACCGCGCGGCGGACGATGGCCGCCAGCTGGCCGGTGGTCGTGATGGCTTCGCGCTCGCGCGCCATCACGATGGCCCGCGCGACCCGCCGCGACTTGCGCTCCTCGCCGAAGCGGTAGATCACGTCGGCGAGGTCCGTTTCACTCACCGAGGCCAGCCGCTCGGCGGCCGTCTCTCCGCGGGATTGATCCATCCGCATGTCGAGCGGCTCGTCGCGGCGGAACGAGAACCCACGGCTGGGCGCGTCGAACTGCATCGACGAGACGCCGAGGTCGGCCAGCGCTCCCTGCACCTGGCCGATCGCCTGACGATCGAGCACGTCGTCGAGGTCGCGGTAGTCGGCGTGCACGAGACGCACGCGCGAACCAAAGGGCTCGAGCGTGCGGGCGGCGGCGGCCAGCGCCGTCGGATCGCGATCGATGCCAACGACGAGGTCGGCGCCGAGTTCGAGCAAGGCGCGCGTGTGGCCGCCGAGCCCGAGCGTGCAATCCACGTAAGTGCCCCCGCGTTCGGGCAGCAGGAACCGCGTGGTTTCGTCGACCATCACCGGCAGATGCTGCGGCTGGTTTACGTCCGACACCGGTTTGGACCGCTACTGCTAGACGCCGAAGTCGGCGAGGGCACGCGCGTCGTCATCAGTGAACGGCTCGCGCAGGATTTTGGCGTGGAATCGATCGTGGTTCCACACTTCGAGATAGTCGTATTTCCCGAGCACGTCGACCTCGCCGCTCATGAGCGCCGAATCACGCAGGTGAGGCTGGATGAGGAGCCGGCCCTGGGTGTCGATCTCGGCGACCTGACCGAAGTAGTTGACGCGGTCAAGGAACTTGAGCCGGGCCGGGTGCGTGGAAGGCGCCAAGGCCAGCTTGCGCTCGACTTCGAGCCAGACCGGCATCGGATACACGCGTACCGAGTCGCCGGTCAGGCTGGTGACGAAGACTTCCGGACCGTGCTCCTGTTGGATCACGGCACGAAAGACGTTCGGGATCTTGAGCCGGCCCTTGTCGTCGATCTTGGCCTGCGCGCGTCCCCGGAGGTTCTTTGAGTCCACTTTGGTCCAGAAAAATCCACCCGAATCGTATGGGACCGAGGCGAACCTGTCAACGGTAAGTTGTCGTGGAAATTGGGCTTACGTATTTGATTCGCCCTACTTTTTGTGGCAGCGGGCGAACGCGAGACCGCAAGGGCCATCGCTTTTGTTTCGCCATTTCAGGCGCGTGCTACGATTACCGGTTCCATTTTTGCACACGTAATGGCCGTTCGCACAGTACTCGTTTGCGAAACTCAGGTTCCGTTCGTCCGCGGGGGCGCCGAGTTGCTCGTGCAGCAACTCGTCGACGAGCTCCGGGGGCGCGGGTTCGAGACCGATCGGGTGTCGGTGCCCTTCAAGTGGTATCCGAAGGACGAACTGCTGCCGCACGCGGCGGCCTGGAGCCTGCTCGATCTGAGCGAGAGCAACGGCCGGCCCGTCGATTTGGTCGTCGCCACGAAGTTTCCGACCTATCTCGCCCGCCATCCGCGCAAGGTCTGCTGGCTCGTGCACCAGCACCGGGCGGCCTACGAGCTGGCGGCGACGCCCTACTCCGACTTCGCGCACGAAGAGGTCGACGTGGCGCTGCGCGATCGGCTGATGCAGATCGACGAGCGAGCACTCGGCGAGTGTGTCGGGCGCTATACCATCTCGAAAACGGTGACGGCCCGCCTCTCGCGCTACAACGGCCTCGACTCGATCCCGCTCTACCACCCGCCGCTGCTCGCACGCCACCTCACGCCTGGGCCCTACGGCGACTACGTGCTGTCGGTCGCCCGGCTCGAACAGAACAAGCGCGTCGACCTGGCCGTGCGGTCGGTCGCCTACTGGCCCGAGCCGCTGCGCCTGGTCGTCGTCGGTGAAGGCAGTCAGCGCCGGCTGGTCGAACGCGTCGCCGAGGAGGCGGGGGTAGCTCGACGTGTCTCGTTCCTCGGCGCGGTCGGCGACGACGCGCTCCCGGCGCTCTATCGCGAGGCGCTCGCCGTCATCTACGTGCCGTTCGACGAGGACTACGGCCTGGTGACGCTCGAGGCGTTCCTGGCGGCCAAGCCGGTGGTCACGGCCGCCGATTCCGGCGGCACGCTCGAGTTCGTGGACGACGGCGTGACCGGCGCGGTGGCGCCGCCCGAACCGGAAGCGCTCGGCGACGCGGTGGCGGCGCTGCACGCCTCGCGCGGGCGTGCGGCCTCACTCGGAGAGGCAGGCCGCGCCCGCGCCGCGGCCATCACCTGGGACGGCGTCGTCGACCGCCTCGTGTCACATGGCTGAGCCGACTCCGACCGACGCGCTGCCGCGCGCCCTCGTGCTGTTGCCCACCTACAACGAGCGCGAGAATCTGCCGACCATCGTGGACCTGCTGCTCGCGCAGCCGAACGTGCGCGTGCTGGTCATCGACGACGGCTCGCCCGACGGCACGGGAAAGCTGGCCAATGAGCTGGCAGCGGCCAGCGGTGGCCGGCTGTCGGTGATGCATCGCACCGGTAAGCGCGGGCTGGGACGCTCCTACCTCGACGGCATGCGCGCCGCGCTCGCCACCGATGTCGATGTGGTCTTTCAAATGGACGCCGACCTCTCGCACGATCCGAAATACCTGCCAGAGCTCGCGCGCGCCACGTCGGCAACTGACCTGGTCATCGGCTCGCGCTACCTGCAGGGCGTCAGCGTCGTGAACTGGCCGCTGCGGCGCCTCATGCTGAGCACGTTCGCGAACTGGTACGTGCGCACCGTCACCGGCATGGCCGTCCGCGACTGCACCGCGGGGTTTCGCTGCTGGCGCCGTGAGAGCGTCGCCAAGCTGCCGCTCGACGCCATCACCTCGGATGGCTATTCCTTTCAGGTCGAGACGTTGTTCCTGGCGATCGAAGCCGGCTGCACGGTGTCGGAAGTGCCGATCATCTTCGTGGAGCGCCGCGTGGGCGCGTCGAAAATCTCGGGCGGTGTCATCCGCGAGTCGTTCTTCACACCCTGGCGCCTGCTGCTGCGGCGATGGTTTGGCCCCCGCCGGACCGAGGGCACACGATACAATTCGGCCGATTCGTGACCATGAACTCGTCGACGGCCCCGGCCAGCCTCACCATCTTCTTTCCCGCCTACAACGACAGCGGCACGATCGGCAGTCTCGTGATCCGGGCGCTGCAGGTGGCCGAGTCTCTGACGCCTGACTACGAAGTGATCGTGGTCAACGACGGAAGCGGTGATGACACCGGCGACATCCTCGACGAGTTGACGCGGCTCTATCCGGAGCACTTCCGGGTCGTCCACCACGTCGTGAATCGCGGCTACGGCGGCGCCCTGCGGAGCGGCTTCGAGTCGGCCACTAAGGATCTGGTCTTCTACACCGACGGCGATGCGCAGTACGATCCGGGCGAGGTCGCCCAACTCTGGAAGGCGCTCACCGACGACGTCGACTGGGTGAACGGCTGGAAGATCAGCCGCTCAGACCCGCTGCACCGCATCGTCATCGGGCGCATCTACCATCACACGGTGAAGACGCTGTTCGGGCTCACGGTACGCGACGTCGACTGTGACTTCCGCCTCATGCGACGCCGGATCTTCGACACCGTCCGCCTCGAGAAGAGCAGCGGCGTCATCTGCCTGGAGATGATGAAGAAGTTCAAGGACGCGGGGTTCCGGGTGGCCGAAGTGCCGGTGCACCACTACCACCGCACGCACGGCACCTCGCAGTTCTTCAACTTCCCCAGAATCGCGCGGACCGGCGTTGATGTGCTGAAGCTGTGGTGGGCGCTGGTCGTGCGGCGGGAACACCTGCGGGCGCGGCCAGCGCGTGCAGCCACGTCCGGATCGGCGCGGAAGCCTCGATGATCGACGTCGCCGGCCACTACCGCAGCCGCCGCGTGATGATCACCGGCGGCCTCGGCTTCATCGGCAGCAACCTCGCAATCCGGCTGGTGCAGCTCGGCGCCGACGTCCTGCTGGTGGATTCATTGATTCCAGGCTCCGGTGGCAACTTGGCCAACATCGAGGCGGTGAAGGATCTCGTGCGGGTGAACGTCGCCGACATCCGCCAGGCCAACACGATGAACTATCTCGTGCGCGGGCACGACGTCATCTTCAACCTGGCCGGGCAGGTCAGCCACATCGACAGCATGCGCGACCCGCACACCGATCTCGAGGTCAACTGCCGGGCCCAGCTCACGCTGCTCGAGGCCTGCCGCCATCACAACCCCGGCACCAAGGTCGTGTTCGCCGGGACGCGGCAGGTTTACGGCCGGCCTGATCATCTGCCGGTCACCGAAGACCATCTCGTGCGGCCGACCGACGTCAACGGCATCAACAAGGTGGCCGGTGAGTACTACCACCTGGTCTACAACAACGTCTTCGGCGTGCGGGCGTGCTCGCTGCGACTGACCAACGTCTATGGGCCGCGGCAGCTCATTGCCCACAACCGCCAGGGCTTCATCGGCTGGTTCGTGCGTCTAGCGCTCGACGGCGGTGAGATTCAGGTGTTCGGTGACGGGTCGCAGATTCGCGACTTCGTCTACGTCGACGACGCCGTCGACGCCTTCCTGCGCGCCGGCGCCGCCGATGAGGTCAACGGCGAGGTGTTCAACGTCGGCGGCGACGAACCCACCAGCCACGCCGATCTCGTGCACCTGCTGCTCGAACTGAGTGGGGGTGGCACGTGCCGCTTCGTCGAATGGCCGCCCGAGAAGAAGGCCATCGACATCGGCAGCTTCTATGCCGATTCGAGCCGCTTCCGGGCGCGCACGGGCTGGTCGCCGCAGGTGCGCCTGCGCGACGGACTCGCCAACACCCTCGCCTACTACCGCGCGCACTACGCCGCCTACGTCGACGAGGCCGGCTCGGCATGAGCGCGCAGGGATTCCGCGTTCCTTTCAACATGCTGCAGCTCGGCGACGACCGCACCGACGTCGAGGCAGCCATCGCCCGCGTCATCGATTCGGGATGGTTCGTCCTTGGCCCCGAAGTGGCGGCCTTCGAGGCGGAATTCGCTGCGGCCATGGGCGCCGGTCACGCGGCCGGCGTCAACACCGGCACCGATGCCATCGCTTTGGCGCTCAGGGCCCTCGGCGTCGGCCCGGGCGACGAAGTCATCACGTCGCCGCTCTCAGCCGCGTATTCGGCGCTGGCGATCGACATGGCGGGCGCCACGCCGGTCTTCGCCGATGTCGATCCAGGCCGGCTGACGCTGGATCCGGCCGCGGCGGCTGCCGCCGTCACGAGCCGCACGCGCGCCATCCTGCCGGTGCATCTCTACGGACAACCGGCCGACCTCGACGGCATCCACGCCGTGGCTGCACGGCACATGCTGGTGGTCGTCGAGGACGCCTGCCAGGCGCATCTGGCGACCTGTGGCGGCGCACCAGTCGGGCGCGGCTCGGCTGCCGCCGCCTACAGTTTCTACCCGACGAAGAATCTCGGCGCACTGGGGGACGGCGGCGCCGTGACCACTGACGATCCGGCACTGGCCGATCGCATCAGGCGCCTGCGCAACGGCGGTCAGGTAACGCGCTACCATCACCAGGAACGTGGCGTGAACAGCCGGCTGGATGAATTGCAGGCGGCCGTGCTGCGGGCGCGACTACCGCGCCTTCGGAACGCGACAGCGGCCAGGCGGCGGCTCGCCGCCGCCTACCGCGCGAGCCTGCGCTCGCCAGCCATGCAGGTGCCGGCCGAGTACGACGCTGGGCACGTGTACCATCTGTTCCCAGTGCTGGTCGCGGAACGAGATCGCTTCCAGGCGCACCTGCGCGCTGCCGGCATCGAAACCCTGATCCACTATCCGGTGCCGATTCCCCGACAGCCGGCCGCCACACCGTGGGCGCCGGCGATGTGCCCGGTGGCCGACCGGGTCACCTCCGAGGTCGTCTCCTTACCGCTCTATCCGTCACTCTCGCCAGACGCCCAGGCCGAGGTGACCGCCGCTGTCGCGGCTTTTTCGAGGTGACCCAATGCGAGTCCTGATCACCGGAGGCGCCGGTTTCGTCGGCTCCCATCTGTCCGAGGCGCTGCTTTCCGCCGGTCACCACGTGCACGTCGTGGACGACCTGTCCACGGGGTCGATCGACAACATCTCGCACCTGAAGCCGCAGCAGCACTTCGGCTACACGATCGACACCGTTTTCAACGAGCAGCTCACCGCCGAGCTCGTCGACCACGCCGACGTGGTCTTCCATCTCGCGGCGGCCGTCGGCGTGAAGCTCATCGTGGAGCGCCCGGTGCACACCATCGAGTGCAACGTGCACGGCACCGAGGTAGTGCTGAGGCACGCCAGCAAGAAGAAGAAGCTCGTGCTCGTCGCCTCCACCTCCGAGGTCTACGGCAAGAGCACCAACGTGCCCTTTCAGGAGGACGCCGACCTGGTGCTCGGGGCGACGACACGTCATCGCTGGGCCTACGCCTGCAGCAAGATGCTCGATGAGTTCCACGCCCTGGCCTACTACAAGGAACGCAAGCTGCCAGCGATCGTCTTCCGCCTATTCAATACCGTGGGCCCGCGCCAGACCGGCCAGTACGGCATGGTGCTGCCGAACTTCGTCCGCCAGGCGCTGGCCAACGAGCCGATTACCGTGTTCGGCGACGGCACGCAGAGTCGCAGCTTCACGTACGTGGGCGACGTCGTGCGCGGCCTGATAGCCCTGATGCTCGAGCCGAAGGCGATCGGGCAGGTCTTCAACATCGGCAACGTCGAGGAGGTCAGCATCCGCGGCCTGGCCGAGCGGGTCAAGTCGGCCACCGGGTCGAGCTCCGACATCGTGACGATTCCCTACGAGCAGGCCTACGATTCGGGCTTCGAGGACATGCCGCGCCGGGTGCCGGATCTGACCAAGATCCGCCAGCTGGTGGGCTACGAGCCCAAGGTCGGGCTGGACGAAATCATCCGCCGGGTCGTGGAGCACTTCCGCACCCATTGACGTCCGGCGGACGAGCGTATACTGGATCCATCATGGTCCGCGCCTTCGTCACGGCTCTGGCACTGCTCATCACGCTCCCGGCCTCGGCGCAGCAGCTCAGCCTCGACATCCGCGACGGGCTGGTGACCCTGCAGGCCACCAACGTCCCGGTCAGCCAGGTGCTCGCCGAATGGGCGCGCGTCGGCGGCACACGCGTGGTCGGTGGTGATCGGGTGACCGGCGCGCCTCTCACGCTCAGCCTCGAGGGCGTCCCCGAAGCCAAGGCCCTCGACATCGTGCTTCGTGGCGCGGCCGGCTATATGGCTGCCTCGCGTTCGGTCCCGGGCAGCGGCCGCTCCGGCTACGACCGAATCATGGTCCTTGCAACCAGCACGCCCCCGGCCGGGGGTGGCCCGGCGCCATCGGCCAGCGCGGGCGGGCGGAACATGCCGCGTCCATTCGGTGTGCCGCCCGCCGTTGAACCTCCGGACTCGTCCGACCTCGGCGTCGGGGAGCCCGAGCCGGTAGCCGAGATGCCGCAGGTCAATCCGTTTGCCAACGCGTTCGGCCAGCCCGGAACGACCAACGCATTCGGCCAGCCGCCGGCCAATCCCTTCGGGCAACCGGTGCCGCAGAATCCGTTCGGCCAGCCGCTGCAGCCCCAAAACGGTCAGAACCTCTTCGTCCCCGTGCAACCACAGACGCAGCCAGCCTTCGGCATCATCGGCTCGCCCACGCCGGGCGTCGTGCAGCAGCCGCCCCCGCCCGGCGCGCGTCCTCGCCCGCAGGGATAACCGCCCCGAATGTCCGGTCTCGATCGCTACCGCTCGGATGACCGCCGGGCGCTGGAGGCGCTCTATCGCCGCACGCTCGGCGTGGAGGCTGCCGAACGCCTGAAGCTCACCTGGCAGTGGGAGCGCCGGCAGAACCCCGGATCACGGGGCGCGGTCGACGCCCCGTGGGTGGTACGCGAGGGCACGGCGATTGTCGGGGCGCTGGCGCCGCAGCCCGTTCGCGTGTCGGTCAGCGGCACCGAGCGGCGCGGTGCGTGGCTGGTCAACCCGGTGGTCGCCGCCGAGCGTGACCGCCAGGGCCTGCACGAACTGCTCTTGCGCGCAGCCCATCGCGACCACGACGTCACGCTGGCCTCGAATCTCAGCGACTCGACACGCGCCGTGCTGGACCGCCTGCGGCTACCGGCAGCAGTGACCCTGCCGTGCCTCGTGAAGCCACTCAGCCGGCGCGCGCTGCGCCGGCCCGACTGGCCGCAACCAGTGAACCGGCTGGTGTCGGCGGTGACGCTGCCGATCGTGAAAGTCGTCGCCCGCCAGCGGCCGCTGCGCGAGTCGGTCGAGGTCGTGCGACGGCTCGACACGAGTGCCGACGAACTGTGGACACGGGCCGCTGACAAGATCACCCTGGCGGTGCGCCGTGACGCGGCCTACCTGAACTGGCGGTTCGCCGAACCGCCGCACGTGCGCTACGCCATCGCGGTGCTGCGGCGTCAAGGTGCGGCCGCCGGCTACGTCGTCTACCGCCACGCCCACGAGCCGCGCGGACGCGTCACCCACGTGGTCGATTTCCTGGCCGTGCCGGGCGACGATCGCGCGCTCAAGACACTGCTGCGGTGGGTCGATCGCGAGGCCCGCGTCGCCGACTCCGACAAGATTCGCTGCCACGCGCTGCACGCCGGCTTTCGCCGTGTGCTGAAGCGCTCGGGCTACTTCGGCGTGCGCTCGTCAGCGAGCGTGACCGTCAAGCTGAACGACACGCGAGCGACCAGCGCGTTCTACCTCACCACCGACGACTGGCACTTCACGCTGGGCGATGGCGCAGTCGATCACTGACACGGCGTTCTGACAGAATCGGAGATCACATGTCGCTCACGGATACGCTCAGCGCCGACATCGCCCGCGCGATGAAGGCCAGGGACGCCACGACACTCACGGCCCTGCGGATGCTCAAGACGGCGCTCACCAACAAGAGCATCGAGAAGAACCGCGGCCTCGAGGCCGCCGAGGAACTACAGGTCGTCGGCGTGCTGGTCAAGCAGCGCCGTGATTCGATCGAGCAGTTCGAGGCCGCTGGCCGCCGCGAGCTCGCCGAGAAAGAGCGCGCCGAGATCGCCGTGCTCGACACCTATCTGCCGCCGGCAGCCACCGATGTCGAACTGACGACAGCGGTCGAGACGGCCATCGCCGCCACTGGCGCCGCCTCGGCGAAGGACATGGGCAAGGTGATGAAGACCGTGATGAGCACGCTCGCCGGCAAGACGGTGGATGGCAAGCGGGTCAACGAGCTCGTGCGGGCCAGACTGTCGTAGGTGAACAAACTATTTCGCGGTTCACTCCGTCTATTGAACTGAAAGGCCTAGTCAGCCTCTCACCATCCTCCTCGGGCTCCCACCGCCAGGTCGGAGCCCGTTTTTTTCCATCCATTCGCGGACGGTGTCCGAATCCGGTCATCGGAGGCCGTGCTACGCTTCGGGCGGTTTCCATGTCAGCTTCGGAGTCGATTCCGGGCGGAAGTGAGCCGGACCCGGCCTCCGGCAGCGCCGCCCGCTCATCCGCGACGTCATCCTCCCATCTGGCACGCTCGGCGGGCGTCGTCGGCGCAGCCACCATGACGAGCCGGGTGCTCGGACTGATGCGCGAGCAGGTCCTCGCCTACTGGTTCGGGGCCAGCGACGCCATGGACGCCTTCCTGGTCGCGTTCCGGGTGCCGAACCTCGTTCGCGATCTGTTCGCCGAGGGCGCGATGAGCGCGGCCCTGGTGCCGACCTTCAGCCGCACGCTCGCCAATGAAGGGAAGGCACGGGCGTGGCAACTCGGCAACTCGGTGATGAACGCGCTCGTGCTCGTGACGGGTGTATTCGTGGTCGGGGCGATGGTGTTCGCGCCGACCCTGATCGACTGGCTGGCCGGCGACTACGCGTCCGTGCCCGGCAAGTTCGAGCTCACCGTCACGCTGACACGGACGATGGCGCCTTTTCTCGTGCTGATCGCGGTTGCTGCCGCCTGCATGGGGATGCTGAACTCGCTGAACGTGTTCTTCATTCCGGCACTGTCGCCGGCGATGTTCAACGTGGCCTCGATCGTGGTCGGCGTCGGACTGGTGCCGGTGGCGATAACGGTCGGCGTCCAGCCGATCCTCGCCATGGCGATCGGGACGCTGGTCGGAGGCATCGGCCAGGTGCTGCTGCAGTGGCCGCCGCTGCGCGCGCGCGGCTTCCGCTGGTCGCCGCGGCTCGATTTTTCCGATCCAGGCCTGCGGCGGGTGCTGGTGCTCATGGGACCAGGCATGGTCGGGCTGGCCGCGACCCAGCTCAACGTCTTCGTCAACACCGTCGTCGCGACCGGCGAGGGCACGGGAGCCGTGTCGTGGCTCGGCTACGCGTTTCGCGTGATGTACCTGCCGATTGGTCTCTTCGGCGTCTCGATCGCGACCGCGACCACGCCCGCCCTGGCTCGACTGGCGGCGGCCGCTGATACCCCGCGCATGCGCTCGACGCTCGCCTCGGCGGTGGCGCTGATGCTCACGCTCAACGTGCCGGCCACCCTCGGCCTGGTCGTGCTCGCGACGCCGATCGTGCGGATCCTCTTCGAGCGCGGCAGCTTCGGTCCCGCCGATACTGCGGCCACGGCGGCCGCCGTCCAGCTCTATGCGATCGGGCTCGTGGGCTATTCGGTCGTCAAGATCCTGTCGCCCGCCTTCTATGCCCTGAATCGTAGCCGCACGCCCGCCGCGGTGGGCGTGGCGGCCGTGCTGCTGAACGCCTTCCTCAGCGTCACCACCGCGCCGGTCTTCGGCTACAAGGGCCTCGCGTTCAGTGCGTCCATCGCTGCCCTGTTCAATGCGGCAACGCTGGCCTTCCTGTTGCGACGCTCGCTCGGAGGGCTCGAGCTCGCACGTGTCGCGGCGACCTTCGGCAAGGTGCTGGTGGCAGCCCTCGTCATGTCCGCCACGGCGTGGTGGAGCGAGCAGTGGCTTGGGGCCCTCGCCCCGGGCGCGTCACTCACCGCGCAGAGCGTGCGGCTCGGCGGCGCCATCGCCGCCGCTGTGACGATGCTCGGCGTGAGCGCGCAGCTGCTCGGCATTCGCGAGTTCGAGGAGGTGCGCGACGGGGTGCTCAGGCGGGTGCGCGGGATGTTCGGCCGCACCTGATTCGAGACCGGCGGACGGCCGACGGCGGCTGCCCGCGGCCCTCGCCGCGTCTCACTGCGCGTTGATCAATGCACGCCAGCCGCCGGGCCGCACGCCGGCGGCGGCGGCGCGGCTCTTGCCGAGGCGTGGTGCAGAGGGCGGCGGGCACTGGCCCGTCGCGATGTATCCGAGCGCCGCGGCCAGCGAGGCCTCCTCCGGCCGGCCGAGTTCGTGGCCGATGTCGTCAGCAGCCTCGCAGTCGGCCGGCAGGCCGTCGAAGTAGCCACCCTCTCCGCGCGCGTTCACCATCGAGAAGGCCACCGGTGCCAGCACCTTGTCGCAGAACGACAGGCCGTATTGACCGACTGGTTTGCCATAGGTGCGGTCGCCGACGACGACGACCGGCAGAAAGGGCGTCAGGCCGTTGATGAGCAGCTCGCTCGCCGAAGCCGACGCGCGCGTGGTGATCACGACCAGCCGATCCAGGCGCAGGGCCGACGACGGCCCGCCGAAGCGAAGCGTTGAATTCAACCGCCGGTTGCGGTCGTTGTGCCGCGATTCGGCAAACACCTGATCGCGCAGCGAAGCACCGCCGACCAGGGTGGCCAGGTAGCGCGCGACTTCCACGAGCCCACCGCCGTTGTAGCGCAGGTCGAGCACGAGTTCGTCCACTCCCGCGGTCTCGAGAGCGGTAAACGCCTGGTCAAGCGCGGCCATCGACGGCCACACGAAGTTGCGGAAGAACAGATACCCGACTCGACGGGAGCCCACGTCGAACACGCGCGTGAGCGACACCGTGGGAATCGTGACGGAGCGCTTACTGGGGGAGGCCGAGCGCCGCTCGCCGTCGCGCGTCACGAAGGTGAGCGCCACCTCGCGGCCGATCTCGGCGGGTCCGAAGGCACCGTCGAGCCGACCGTCGGCAATGAGGTCGCTCACGCGCAGCTCGTCGATGGTCTCGATGCGTGAGCCGCGGTCCAGGCCAGACTCATCGGCCGGACTGCCCTCGAACACCTGCAGCACGCGCAATTGGCCGTCCACGACCGCGGTCGAAAAACCCAGGCCGGTGAACTGACTCCCGGAGTAGAAGGCGTCATCGGCCGCGCGCGACGTGATGTAGCTGAACGACGCATCCACCGGCCGGAAGCGCACGGCATCGAGGTAGGCCTCGGGGGACTGGAAGCGCGCGGGGTCGGCGTCTGGCAGCTCGCGATACCAGTAGTAGAGTTCCTGCAAGGTGTCCCGAACGAACGTGGCCTGACCAAGGGGTGTACAGGCCTGGGACTGCGCCCCGGACGGCGCCGCGACCAGCACCAGGATGACGACCAGAAGCGCGTGCCGACAGAGCCGCATGACGATAGATGTTAGCGCCAACCAGCCACGGCGGTAGCGGCGTGTACACTAGGCAGGATGGGGCCGCAGTCGTGACACCCGCAGACGCTGTGACCGAGCACTTACCTGCCGCCAGTGCCCGCCCGGTGGCTGGACTGCCTGCCACGGTCGTCTCGCTCGCGTCGACCCACTTCATCGTCGACGCCTACACCAACATCTACACTCCACTGCTGCCGCTCCTGATACCGCACTTCGGGTTGTCGCTGGCGGCAGTGGGCATGCTGGCGATGTGCTTCCAGTTCGCCTCGTCGATGTCGCAGCTGGTCTTCGGGGCCCTGGCCGACCGCTGGCGTCCGCACGTGCTGCTGATGGCAGGTCCGGTCCTGGCGGTGGTGGTGTTGAGCTTGGTCGGGCTGGCACCCAATCCGGTGGCCCTGGGCGCACTGCTCGTGCTCGGCGGTCTCGGGGGGGCCGCTTTCCATCCGCCGGCGGCGGCGGCGGTCTATCGCGCGGCCGGTGCCAACAAGGGCTTTGCGATGTCGGTGCACATCACCGGCGGCTCGATCGGCATGGCGATGGCGCCGCTCTTCTTCGCGCCAACACTGGAGCGCCTCGGCCTGCACTGGTCGCCGATCATCGCCGTACCCGGGCTGGTCGCCCTGTGGTTCCTGCTGCGGCGGGTACCGCCCATCGTCCGGCCGTCGTATTCCGGCAGTGAAGGCCTGGCCGGCCTCAGGCCCTACGCCCGGCCGATAACACTGCTCTATTTCTCCGTCGTCCTGCGCACCCTCACGGCCGCGGGTTTCTCGGTCTTCTTGCCGGTCATCCTCACCTCCCAGGGCATGTCGATCGCCCACGCCAGTCTCGCCGTCACGTGCTACCTGCTGGTGTCGGGCATCGGTGGGTTCTCTGGCGGGCCGCTGGCCGATCGCTTCGGCCCACGACGGGTGATCCTGACGTCGCTCATCTCCTCTGTGCCCTTCATGATGGCGGCGTCGCAGCTGACTGGCTGGTGGCTGACGGCGGCTGTCTCGATCGGTGGATTGCTGCTGCAATCAACCCTGCCCGTGAACGTCACCTACGCGCAGATGATCGCCCCGGTCGGCGCGGCCACCGTCTCGTCGCTGATGATGGGTTTTGCGTGGGGGATGGGGAGCGTCATGGTACCCATGGTCGGCTGGATGGGCGACCGCGTCGGGCTGCCGACGGCGCTGCTCGTGATTTCGGTGATGCCGCTGGCCGCAGCGATTCTGGCCGCGCAGTTGCCCGAGCGCGGAGACGACAGCGTGGCGCCGCACCCGGTTCCTGTCGAGCCGTCCTAGGCCGCCCCTATAATCCTGAGATGGCGCGCTACAGCACCGTCGGATACGCCTTCGGCCCCGGACCGCTCAGTCAGGCCATCAAGACCCTGATCGCGCTGAACGTCGGCGCGTTCCTGCTGACCCTGATCGTGCCGGCGCTGACAGTGCGGCTGGGCTTGATGCCGGCGGCCGTGCTCGGTGAGTTCGCGATCTGGCAGCCGCTCACCTACATGTTCCTGCACGGCGGCATCGGTCACCTGCTGTTCAACATGCTGGCGCTGTGGATGTTCGGCACCGACCTCGAACGCACGTGGGGCACGCGTTTCTTCGTCCGTTACTACTTCGTGACTGGCATCGGCGCGGCGCTCGTGACCGTCGCCTGGTCGCTCACGCCGCTGCCATATGCGGCGCCGCTCTACAACACGATTGTGGTCGGCGCATCCGGCGCGATTTACGGACTGCTCATCGCTTACGGAATGTACTTCCCGCACCGCATCGTGATGCTGTACCTGTTTCCGGTACCGGCGCGCTACGCCGTCATGATCCTCGGGGCGATCGCTTTCCTGTCGTCGATCGGCTCGTCGGGCGGCGGCGTGGCGCACGTGGCACACCTCGGCGGGCTGCTCGTCGGCTACCTCTACCTGAAAGGTCGGCGCGGGCCACTCGACGAGCTGAAGTACCGCTGGCTGAAGTGGCGCCTGGGTCAGACACGCTCGAAGTTCGATGTCTACGACGGCGGCAAACGCGGCCCCTCCGGCTCCGGCTCCTCGGGAGACTGGACGAAGGAGTGGAAGAAACACGTGCACTAGCTGCTCGAGCCAGTGCCGCCTGGGCCCGGCGTGGGCGTATCGCTGAAGTAACTGTCGGTGCCGTCGAGCCAGTCCTGACGGATCGGACTGAAGACGTCCATCTCGAAGGTGTCTTCGAGCGCTTCCGCCTGATGTGGCACCCACGACGGGATATGCAGCACTTCGCCTTCACGCACCGTGATTTCCTCGCCGTGAATCAGGAACTTCAGTGCGCCCTGCAGCACGTAGGTGAGCTGCTCGCTCTCGTGCGAGTGCATCGGCACAATCGCCCCACGCTTCAGGTAGATCTGGCCAATCATCTCGCGCTCGCCGGTCACGACCTTGCGCGAGACCATTTCGGTGACCTTTTCGAGTGCGATTTCGTCCCAACGATGCAGGCGAACGGGGCGTGTCGGCATGAGGATCCTCGAGACGCGGCCGAGCGCGGCCGCACGGCGGGACTGTGACCGCAGCATGCATGCCATGCGCGAGCGGGCGGATTATAACATCCGTACCCGGGTGGTATAATTCCGCGTTGCTGACGCTGCGGGATAGGCCGCACACGAGGGCAATCGCCGCCCTCGGGAAGGAAGCCGCATGAAGGGTTCGACGCTCGCCAAGAACAGCGAGACCGCCGTGCGCCGGGCGGCTGGTGCCGCCGTGGCGTCAGACACGAAGCTCACGCGCGAAGATCTCGTCGCCGCCTACCGGCTGATGCTGCTGTCGCGGCGTCTCGACGACAAGGAGATCCAGCTCAAGAACCAGAGCCTGATCTTCTTTCAGATAAGCGGCGCGGGCCATGAGGCGGTGCTGGTGGCCGCCGCCGCCCATCTCAGGCCCGGCTACGACTGGTTCTATCCGTACTACCGCGACCGCGCCCTGTGCCTGGCGCTCGGCATGACACCGCTCGAGATGCTGCAGGGCGCGGTGGGAGCCAAGGACGATCCGAACTCCGGCGGCCGGCAGATGCCGTCGCACTGGGGCCATCGGGCCCTGAACATCCCGTCGCAAGGCAGCCCAACCGGCACGCAGTGCCTCCAGGCCGTCGGCTGCGGCGAAGCCGGCACGATCTTCGGCAGGGTGACCGACGCCGACGGGCGCCACCATGCCGACGAGGTCACCTACGTCTCGATCGGCGACGGCGCGACGAGCGAGGGCGAGTTCTGGGAGTCGTTGAACTCGGCCTGCACGCAGCCGGCGCCGGTGCTCTACCTGGTGGAAGACAACGGCTACGCGATCTCGGTGCCGGTGGACGCGCAGACGCCCGGCGGCAGCGTGTCGCACCTGGTCGAGAGCTTCCCGAACCTGAAGGTGCTGCGCTGCGACGGTACCGACTACCTCGACAGTTACCGTACCCTCGACGAGGCCGTGCAGTGGGTGCGCCGCGAGCGCAAGCCGGCACTCGTGCACGCCACCGTCACGCGTCCCTACTCCCACTCGCTCTCGGACGACGAGCGGCTCTACAAGACGCCGGAAGAACGCCAGGCCGAAGCGGCTCGCGACCCGATCGCGCGAATGCGCGCATACCTGCTGGCCGAGGACCTCGCCACCGAGGCCGACCTGGTGCAGATGGCTGCCGACGTGGACCGTCTGATCGCGAAGGCCGCCGATGAGGCCATTGCCTCACCGAAACCCACGCCCGACACCGCGACGCTGTGGGTCTACTCGCCGGACGTCGATCCGACCTCATCCGCCTTCGAAACGCCGGAAGAGCCTGACGGCCGCCCCGACACGATGGTCGCCGCCATCAACCGCACGCTGAAGGACGAGATGGCGGCCAATCCCCGCATCGTCGTCTTCGGCCAAGACGTCGCCGACGCCAGCCACGCGGCCACGCTCGCCGTGGTGCAGGGCAAGGGCGGCGTCTTCAAGGTTACCCATGGGCTGCAGCGGACGTTCGGCTCCGACCGGGTCTTCAACTCGCCGCTGGCCGAGGCCAACATCGTCGGCCGCGCGGTGGGCATGGCGCAGCGCGGACTCAAGCCGGTCGTCGAGATCCAGTTCTTCGACTACATCTGGCCCGCCATGATGCAGATCAAGGACGAGATGTCGATGATGCGCTACCGGTCGGGCAACAACTGGTCGAACCCGATGGTCATCCGCGTCCCGATTGGCGGCTACCTGCGCGGTGGCGCGCCGTACCACAGCCAGTCGGGCGTCAGCATCTTCGCGCATTGCCCGGGCATCCGCATCGCGTTCCCGTCCAACGCCGTCGACGCCGCGGGCCTGCTTCGCACCGCCATCCGCTGCGACGACCCCGTGATGTACCTCGAGCACAAGCACCTCTACCGCCAGACCTACAACAAGGGGGCGTATCCGGGCGCCAACTACATGGTGCCGTTCGGCAAGGGCGCCCTGAAGCGCGACGGCACCGACATTGCGGTGATTACCTGGGGCGCGCTCGTGCAGCGCTCGATTCTGGCGGCGCAGCAGGCGGAGAAAGACGGCACCAGCGTCGCCGTCTTCGACCTGCGGTCGATCATGCCGTACGACTGGGATGGGATCGCCGCGCTCGTGAAGCAGACCAACAAGGTCATCGTCGTGCACGAAGATCAGCTCACGTGCGGCTTCGGCGCCGAGATCGCCGCGCGCATCAGCGATGAGCTGTTCGATCACCTCGACGCGCCCGTCAAGCGGGTGGCCGCCCTGGACTGCCCGGTGGCCTACCATCCGGATCTCGAAGAAGCGATCCTGCCGCAGACCTCCGACGTCCTGGCTGCCATCCGTACGCTGGCGGCCTACTAGGCCCTGCGTGCTCCGCGTTGCGGCGGCATGCGGGCTGGCGATCCTGGGCGGTGCGGCGGCGCTCGCCGCGACGCAAGCGCGGCCCGTCAGACAGGCCCAGGCGCCGGAGGCCACGGCTCGTGTCTCACCCGGCCGCATCGAGACGCTGCGCGCCGTCGCGGCATTGCCGGTCGAGATCGTCGGCGAGTTCCGCGAGCCGCTCGGCTACGAGCGCCTCGCCTCGGGCGACGAACTGGTGTTCGACCGCCGCGGCCACGCCGTCTACCGGGTGCCTCGCGATCGATCAGGCGCGCAGAAGCTCGTCGCCATCGGTGGCGAGGACGGCAAGGTGATCGAGCCAACGGCCTTCGACGCCACGCCCGACGGCATCTTCGTCGTGGCCGATGCTCCGAACGGCCGCGAACGGGTGCAGATCTTCACCCCCGACGGCCGACGAGCAGGCGGGTTCCAGTTGCCAGGACGCGCCACCGCGCGAGTGACGCTCGGCAGCCTGTCGCTCAGCGGCGTCGGCACGCTGCAGTTCACGGGACGCTCGGTGCTCATCAGCCAGCCGGAGACTGGCGGTCTGATGACCGAGTACGGGCTGGCGGGCACGCCGGTACGCACCATCGGCCGCCTGCGGGCGACGGGACACGAAGCGGACCGCGAGCTCCACCTGGCGCTCAATGCCGGGATTCCGCTCAAGGGCGCCGACGGCGGCTACTGGTTCGTGTTCCTCGCCGGCAAGCCGGCGCTCTCTCGGTTCGATGCCACCGGGAAGCTGCTCTTCCACCGCCGCATCCAGGGCCGCGAACTCGATCCGGTGATGGCGGCGATTCCGGCCGTGTGGCCGCGACGCGCGTTCGACGGCAGCGAAGTGCCGCTCGTGTCGCCCACCGTGCGCACAGCAGCGCTCGATCCGGCGGGCCAGCTCTTGGGTGTCGTTCGTCGTGCCCTACACCTATGTCTTCGACGGCCTCGGCGAGAAGGTGCGGACGGTGCAATTCCAGGCCGCAGGGCTCGCCGCCCCCAACAGCCTCAGCTTCCAGTCTGGCGGCCGCCTGCTCGTGACGCCGGGCTGTTTCGAGTTCGACGTCCACTAGGGCCTCCCCCGGCCGACCGGCCCCCTCTGGCCGGCGTGGCTGCTGGCCGGTATGATCTGGATCTCCCATGAGCTGGCCGATTGCCAAGGCCCCCGCCAGACGCGCGTGGCTCCGTCTGCTGCTCGTCGCCGTGGTGGCCGCACTTGCTGCCGCCTGCGGCGAGGATGCGCCGCCGACTCCCACCGGCCCGGTCATCCAACCCTTCGCGCTGCAGTGTCCCGCCGACGTCGTCGGGCAGTCGTTCACCGGCGCACCGGTGACGATCCAGGTGCCGACACCGACGACAAGCGGCGGCGTGTTGCCGGTCACGGGCTCCTGCTCACCCACCGGCACGACCTTCCCGGTGGGGTCGACCCGCGTCTCCTGTCAGGCCACCGACGCGCGTGGTGCGGCCGCAAGCTGCACGTTCAACATCAACATCGCGCCACCGCCACTGTCGCGAACGAACTTCCTGGCCTTCGGCGACAGCACGACGTCGGGCGAAATCACCGTGCCGACGACGACGGCGCTCGACGTCAACGGGTTCCCACAGTTCAAGATGATCCTGGTACCGAGCCAGTCGTATCCGACCAAACTGCTGACGCTCCTGCGCAGCCGCTACACGACCCAGGCCTCGCAGTTCGTCGTCACCAACGCCGGACTGCCGCGCGAGTGGGTCGTCGACGGCGCCAGACGTCTGCCAGGCGTCCTGGCCTCGACCAGCCCGCAGGTGGTGCTGCTGCTCGAAGGCGCCAACGACCTCCAGGCCATCGGAGTGGCGGGCATCGAGCCGGCACTCCTCGCACTCCGATCGATGGTGCGAGCGGCGCGCGCCCGGGGAGCCGCCGTCTTCGTCGCATCGCTGCCTCCGCCGCGTGCGGGCGGCGCGAACACGCTCTCGGGGCCGCAGGTACAGACGCTGAACGCCCTCATCAGCAGCGGTGCCGTAGCCGAAGGCGCCACGTTCGTCGACCTCTATGCGGCGCTCGCACCGAACGTTCCGCTCTACATCGGCATCGACGGTCTACACCCGACCGAGGCTGGCTATCAGCGAATGGCCGAGACGTTCTTCGCGGCCATTCGCAACGCCTTCGAGGGCCGCTGACCCCTGGCGCCGCCCGCCCCACCGACGATGCCAGGTGCCACCACCGCCGCCATCGATGTCAGGCGCCTTACCCGGCACTTCGACGACCGGGTCGCGGTCGAGGACCTGACGCTCACCGTGGCACCCGGCGAGATCGTCGCGCTGCTCGGACCAAACGGCGCCGGCAAGACCACCACTCTGCGCCTGCTCGCCGGGCTGCTCGGGCCGAGCTCAGGTGAGGGCACGGTGGCAGGAGTCGCGCTGGCAGGCCACGACCAAGCCACGCTCAGGGCGCGCGTTGGCCTGCTCACGGAGACGCCGGGGCTCTGGGATCGGCTGAGCGTATGGACGAATCTCATGACCTACGCGCGGCTCCACGCCGTGGCCGAGCCGGCGGCCCGCGTTCGCCGTGTCCTCGAGCAGCTGGGCCTGGCCGGCCGCGCCAACGACGTCGCGGCGGTGCTGTCGAAAGGACTTCGTCAGCGGGTGGCCATCGCGCGCGCCATTCTGCACGCGCCGGCCGTGCTGTTGCTCGACGAACCGACCTCGGGCCTCGATCCGGCCGCGGCCAAGGACGTCCGTGCGATCGTGACGAATCTGGCGCGTGACGGCGCGGCGGCCCTCGTCTGCACCCACAACCTGGCGGAAGCCGAGGCCCTTGCCGGCCGCATCGGCATCGTGAAGACACGGCTTCTCGGCCTCGACACGCCGTACGGCCTCGGCGTGCGGCCGGGCGGGGTCACGCTCGAGGACGTGTATCTTGCCCTGACGGGTGAGGCATGATCAGGGCCTCGCTGTCCCGCATCACCGCGGTCGTGGCTAAGGAGTTCGCCGAGTTCGCCGCCACGAAAGGCGTGTTCCTGGGACCGGCGGCCATGCTCGTCACCGCCGTCCTGATGCCGGTCGTCATCGCCGTGGGGATACCGGCATGGTCGGGCGAGCCCCTCGACGAAGCGGGAGACGTGGTGCGTCTGGCACGGCAGTTGGCCCTGCCCGGCACCCATGGGCTGCCGGATACGGCGGTGGTGCAGGTGCTGCTCTTCCACCAGTTCCTGCCCTTGATGGCGCTGGTGCCGGTCGTCGGCGCCATGACGCTCGTCACGACGTCCATCGTTGGCGAGAAACAGTCCCGGACGCTCGAACCACTGCTGGCTACTCCGCTCACGACGGGCGAGCTGCTGCTCGCCAAGACGGGCGCGGCGTTGCTCGTGGCGCTGGCGTCACTGCTGACCGGCTACGCGCTCTTGCTGGGCCTGGTCGCGACCACGGCCGAGCCGGGTGTCGCGTCGACGCTCGTGACCTGGCGCGCCCTGACCCTCGTTGGCGGGGTGGCGCCGGCAGCAGCACTCGTCGCCCTCACGCTCGGCGCCATCGTCTCGACGCGGGCGAAAGACGCCCGCTCGGCACAGCAGGCCGGCGTCGTGATCGTGCTGCCGCTCGTGGCCGTGTTCGTGGCGCAACTGAACGGCCAGACGACCTTCCACACCGTCGACCTCGTCGTCGCCACCTTGGTCCTGCTGGCGATCGCTGTCGCTCTGGCCGTCGTGGCCGTGCGCGCGTTCGACCGAGAGCGTATCCTGATCAGATGGACGTGATCCGATGACCGTGGCACCCGATCGTGACAATGGCGGCATGCACAGCGTGGTGAACGGCCCGTGTCCGTTCCTCGTCGTCGACCTCTGTATGCAGGCGTGGCCCGACGCCGGTTTCGACGTCGCGCACCGCCACGGCGTGACGGCCTACGGCGTGACGGCCTTCGAACCGCACGACACCTTCGACGCGGCCGTCGAACGGCTGATGTCCTGGCATCTCGTGGCCCGCCAGCACCCACACCTGACGGTGGCGACGACGGTGACCGAGGTGCGGCAGGCACGGGCCGTCGGCAATGCCGCCTTGCTGCTCTTCTCGCAAGGCGGCGACTTCATCGGCGGCAAGCTCCACCGCCTCGAGGCCATGCACCGGCTCGGCCTGCGGGTGATGATTCCGGCCTACAACCGCACGAACGAGATCTGCGACGGCCTGCTCGACACGACCAGCGGCGGCGTGACGCGATTCGGGCGCCTGGTCGTCGAGGAATGCAATCGCCTCGGCCTGGTGCTCGACTGCACACACGTCGGCAAACGCTCGGCCCTCGAGATCATCGACCAGAGCCGCGATCCGGTGATCTTCAGCCACTCGAATCCCGGCCGGCTGGCCCCGAATCCCCGGAACATCGACGATGAGCTGATTCGCGCGTGTGCGGCGCGGGGCGGGCTCATAGGTCTCGTCGCGTGGGGCCCGCTCGTCATGCGCCCCGCCACCACGCACTGGCCGACGCTCGATGAGTACATCGACATGGTCGTCTACACCGCCGACCTCCTGGGCGGCACGTCGCGCCTGGCGTTCTCGACCGACATGTCGCTCGGCACCTATCCACGCCACGAGGCTGACCCGTGGGGCGAGCCGCCCTTCCCGAACATCGCCGAGGAGTACGGAAGGCACGTGACCGCCGACACTCGCTCGGCGAAGCGGTCGCTCGATGGCTTCAGCGACTACGCGCACGTCTTCGGCCTGGCCGACAGAATGCTGGCCCGTGGGCTGGGCGAAGACGACGTTCGCGGCGTTCTCGGCGAGCACTCGCTGCGCCTCTTCGAGCAGGTCTGGCACCGCCAGGACGGGCAGCGCCCTGTAGAAGGACGGGCGTGATGCGCGCATCCCTCGTCGTTCTCGGCACGACGCTGCTGGCGGCGACGCTCGCCGGTCAGCGGCCACTCCCCGAGTCGCCTCCAGCCGCCATCGGCCTCGATCCAGACGCGCTTGCGGAGGCGACGGCCTTGCTCGAACAGTTCGTCGTCGACGGGAGGATCGCCGGCGGCGTGGCGGCCATCGCCCGCCGCGGCCATGTGGGCTACCTGAAAGCCGTGGGAGTGCAGGACCGAACATCGAAGGCGCCGATGACGGAGCGGTCGCTCTTCCGCATCTATTCGATGACCAAGGCCGTCACCGCCGTGGCGGTGATGATGCTCCACGACGAGGGGCGCTTCCGTCTCGACGACCCGGTCTCGAAGTACCTGCCAGAATTCGCCGGCGTCAAAGTGGTCGACACGCCGGGCGCCACGCCGCGCCCACCCGCGCGGCCAGTCACGGTCGAGGACTTGCTGCTGCATACCTCGGGCCTCAGTCATCGCACCTCGGATCTCTATCGCGCGCTCGGCGTTCGCTCGCGCAGCGACACGCTGCCCGAGTTCGTCGGCAAGATCACCCGGGCGCCGCTCATGGAAGACCCGCACACGCGCTTTCGCTACAGCGAGGCGACGACCGTGCTCGGCCGTCTCGTCGAGGTCTGGTCGGGCGAAGCGTTCGACCGGTTCCTGTCGCGGCGCGTCTTCGGGCCCCTCGGCATGACCGACACCGGGTTCTGGGTTGAGGGCGAGCGGCGCGGCCGCCTCGCCACGGCTTACGGCCCGGCCCCAGACGGCGGACTCGCGCCGGTGGATCTCGAGGCGGTGCCGTTCACGGAGCGTCCCGCGCTACTGGAGGGGGCCGTCGGTCTCGTGTCGAGCGTGCCAGACTTCCTGCGCTTCAGCCAGATGCTGCTCGACAAGGGCACGTTCAACGGCAGGCGCCTGCTGAAGGCCGACACAGCGCAGCGGATGACCGTCAACGGTCTGCCGGCCGATGTGCTGAAAGCACGCGGCGGCCGCATGGGGTGGGGCTTGGCCAACGTCAACGTGGTGATGGACGCTGGCGGTTCGACGGCGAGCCTCGGCGAGTACGGCTGGGATGGCACCGCTGGCACGATCTTCTGGAACGATCCGGCAAAAGAGACCGTCGTCGTGCTGATGACGCAGAGCTCGCCTGCCAATCCCGACGGCCTGCGGCAGAAATTCAAGGCGATCGCCGACCGCGCGATCCGCTAGCGCCGGCGGCGCACTTCGGCCGCGTCGCGCAGCCCGTCGCCGAGTACCGAGAAGCCGAGCACGGTCGCTGTGATGGCCACGCCAGGCGCCACCGCGCCAAGCGGCGCCGTCCGCAGCAGCTCTCGTCCGCGCGAGAGCATCGCGCCCCACTCCGCAGCCGGCGGTTGCACGCCGAGGCCGAGGAATGAGAGGCCAGAAGCGAGCAGGATGGCACTGCCGAGCATCACCGTCGTGTGGGCGAGAATCGGCGACCAGCAGCCGGGCAGCACGTGGTAGACGAGCACGCGAAGGTCCGAGGCGCCGGAGGCGCGAGCGGCGGCCACGAACTCTCCGTGCACCAGGGGCTGCGCCGCTGCCCTCACGATGCGTGCGAAGCTCGGCACGGCGTAGACCGCCACGGCGACCACGGTGGAGATCGTGCCCCGGCCGAGAATGGTGATCGCCGTCATGGCCAGTAGCAGCTCGGGCAGCGCCAGCAGTATGTCGACCAGTTGCAGGAGCGCCCGCTCCACGAGCCCCCGCCGCCAGGCTGCCAGCAGGCCGATGGCGCCGCCGGCGGTGAGCCCCGTGGCCGTGGCTGCCAGGGCAATGCCAAGCGACACGCGCGCGCCGGCGATCAGGCGGCTCAAGGTGTCGCGGCCGAGATGGTCGGTGCCGAGCGGGTGCGCGGCCGAACTCGGTTGGTAGTTGGCTGCCAGGTCGACGGCCAATGGGTCGAAAGGCGTGAGCCAGGGTCCGAACAGGGCGGCGGCCGTGGCCAGGACGAGCACGCCCAGCGATCCGAGCGCGAACGTGTCGCGGCGAAGACGCGACCAGATGCCGGTCACGCCCGCACCCGCGGGTCGAGTAGCCCGGCCACCACGTCGGTCAGGCCGTTGACGGCCACCACCATGGCGGCCACCACGAGCACTCCGCCCTGCACCATCGGAAAGTCACGGGCGACGACGGCGTCGGCCATCATGCGCCCGACACCGGGCACGGCAAAGACACTCTCGACGAGCACGGTGCCGGCGAGGAGACCGCCGATGCGCAGACCGACGAGGCTCAGCACCGGCAGGAGGGCGTTGCGCAGTCCATGCGCCAGAAGCACGCGCCGGAAGGGCAGGCCCTTGGCCCTGGCCGCTCTCAGGAAGTCTTGAGTGAGCACCTCGAGCACCGAGGCGCGCGTCATGCGGGCGACGGCACCGGCTGATTGCAGGCCGAGCGCGAGACACGGAAGCACATAGTGCAGCGGCGTGCCCACGCCGATCGCGGGCAGCCAGCCGAGGGCCAGTGAGAAGAGCAGCATCAGCATGAGCGCCAGCCAGTACGACGGCGTGGAGGCCGCGATGAGGCTGGCGGCCGTGAGCAGCCGATCGACGAAGACGTGTCGCGACAGCGCCGAGGCGGTGCCCACCAGGAGGCCGAGCAGCACGGCGAGGGCAACGCCGCCGGCGGCGAGAATCATCGTATGCGGCAGGCGATCGAGAATCTCGCGGCCCACCGGCGCGCCGGTGCGCACCGAGGTGCCGAAATCGCCCTGGAGGGCCCGCGTCACGAAGCGTCCGTACTGCACACCGAGGGGCCGATCGAGCCCGAGGTCGCGGCGAATGGCCTCGACGGTCGCCGGCGACGCCTCGAGGCCGGCGGCGATGACCGCCGGGTCGCCTGGAATCATGTGGACGATCGAGAACACCAGCACCGAGATCGCGACCAGCACGGGCAGGAGCCGCGCCATGGCGGCGACCGACAGCCGAAAGGCCTGGCGCATCAGCGGGTCAGGAGCCGCTGACGGCGGCACGCTCGAACGTGACCACGCCGAGCGCCTGCGGCGTGAGGTCGCGCACGGCGGCGCGGGCCGCCACGCTGTAGAGCGTGTCGAAGAGCCATACCGCTCCGGGATCCTCGAGATAGACAATCTGCTGCGCCCGCGTATAGAGCGCCTGCCGCTTGGCCGGATCGGTCTCCCGCATCGCCGCCTCGATCACCCGGTCGAACTCCGCGTTCGAGTAGTAACCGTAGTTGTTCTCGTTGGTCGCCGCCGTTCTGAAGATCGGCCTGAGGCCCCAATCGGCATCGGCCGTCGAGGCGCCAGCGCCCATGATGAAGATCTCCTGCGGGTTCTTCTCGGGCGGCAGGCCAGCCCAGAACTGCACCATGGTGGCCCAGTCGAAGACCTCGATCGTCGCCTCGATGCCGACCTTCTTCAGGTCGGCCGCTACGGCCTCGGCCAGCTCCACGCCCATCGGATAGCGTGGTGTCGTGGCGATCTTCGTCTTGAAGCCACGCGGATAGCCGGCCTCGGCGAGGAGCTGTCGGGCCTTGTCCGGATCGTAGGGAATCTCGCCGAGATTGGTGTAACCGCGCATGATCGACGTCAAGGCACTCGTCGACGGACGGGCGAAGCTGCCAACGAGATTCTCGACGATCGACGGCCGGTTGATGGCGTACGAGATGGCTTGCCGAACGCGGGCGTCCTTGAACGGCTTCTTCGCGAGGTTGAAGCGAAACTGCTGCGCGCCGACCCCGGGCAGCTTGTAGACGTTGATGTCCTGGCGCGCTTCCAGGCGTGGGATGTCGGTGGCCGGGATTCGGCTGATGACGTCGACGTCGCCGCTCTCGAGCGCGAGCACCCGCGCGGCGGCTTCAGGAATCGGCCGATACACGATCTGCTTCGTGACGCCCTTGGTGCCCCAGTAGGCGTCGTAGCGTTCGAGCACGATCTCCTGGTCCTTCTTCCAACTGGCGACCCGGTAGGGCCCGGTGCCCGCCACGGCTTCGGCGCTGCTGCCAAACGCCTTGTCGTAGGTGCTGGCCGCCTTCGGGCTGACGATCGCCGCCGACACGTGGGCGATGGTGGGCTCGAAGGCTCCGAACGGGTACTTGGTGACGATGCGGATGGTCAGCGGACCAACGACCTCTACGCGATCGATCATCGTGAAGAGCGACACGCGCTTGTGATTGGCGACCGGGTCGAGGACGCGGGTGAAGTTGGCCTTGACGGCCTCGGCATCGAACGGCGCGCCGTCATGGAAGCTGACACCCGGGCGCAGGTGGAAGGTCCACGTCACGCCGTCGGGCTCGACACCGTAGCGCTCGGCCAGCCGCGGCACGATCTTCATCGCGTCGTCGAAGGCGAGCAGCGGCTCGTAGACCATCATGATCACCTGGTCGGACTCGGTGTCAGTGGTGTTGTGCGGGTCGAGCGTGGTGGCGTCGGCGGCGGCGGCGAAGATGAGCCGGTCACGCTGGGCCGGAGGCGGGGAATCGCCGCCGCCGCATCCGGGCAGGGTCGTGAGGGCGAACGCGCCGAGCATGAGCCAGGTCGCCAGGCTCGGGAATCGAGCGGCGCCGCGAGGAAGAGGGGACATGAGCGGCGATTATAGAACCCGTAGCGGACGAGCGACCCCCATTCGTGCCGGCGCCGGCCGTTCGATGCGCCGGGCCGTCTGAGGATTGACATCGTGGGGCTGCAGAACAACAATGAATGAACATTCATTCATGAAACGCGCTGCCCCCGCTGCCCTGCCCCGTCGTCTCGCACCGCCCCGGCCGCCGGTGGGCGACAAGCGCGACGCCATCATGCGCGCCGCTACGCAAGTATTCGCGCAACGCGGCTTCTTCAACGCCCAGGTGGCCGACGTCGCTCGGGCCGCCGGCGTCGCCGCCGGCACCGTGTATCTCTACTTCCGCAGCAAGGATGATCTGCTCGTCTCGGTCTTCGAGCGCACGATGAAGGATGCCATCGCGGAAGGCCGCGCGGCGCTCGTCGGCGCGTCCGACCCTTGCGAACGCCTGAGCCGCATCGCGCGCCTGCACCTCGAACGGCTCGGACGCGATCGCGATCTCGCGGTGGTCTTCCAGGTCGAACTGCGGCAGTCGACCAAGTTCATGGAGCGGTTCTCATCGAGCTACCTGCGAGAGTACCTCGGCATCATCCGCGAGGCGGTCGAGGCCGGCCAGGCCGCTGGGCTCTTCCGCCGCGA
Organism: Acidobacteriota bacterium; assembly: GCA_018000455.1. Taxonomy (GTDB): domain Bacteria; phylum Acidobacteriota; class Vicinamibacteria; order Vicinamibacterales; family UBA2999; genus CADEFD01. The sequence continues at coordinate 72,706 of JAGNJW010000004.1, read as the reverse complement.
CATCAGCGCGACTACCGCCGCGAAGATTCTCTTCGGGGCGCTGGACGAGATGGCCACCAACTGGATGCTCAGCCGCCGTCACTATCCTTTGGAGAACGACGCCGACACGGTGATCGATCTCTTCCTGCACGGCGTGGGCGAGCGCCCACGCGCTGTCGGAGGCGCGGCATGACGATCACCAGCGTGGGGGTGCTCGGCGCCGGCACGATGGGCGCGCAGATCGCGCTGCACCTGGCCAACGCTGGCCTGCCGGTGGTGCTGCTGGACGTGACGCGCGACCAGGCGGCCGCGGGGTTGCAGCGGGCCCGCAAGCTCAAGCCCGATCCGCAGTTCACCCCCGACACCTGGCGCCTCGTCAAGACAGGCAGCTTCGAAGAGGACCTCGGCCTGCTGGCGTCCGCCGACTGGATTCTCGAAGCCGTCGTCGAACGCATCGACGTCAAGCGCGACCTCATCACGAGAGTGGCCGCCGCCTGCCGTGGCGATGCCGTCTTCACCACCAACACGTCGGGCATCCCCGTTGGCGCCATCGCCGAGGGCTGGCCGCTCGAACGGCGCCGCCGCTGGCTCGGGACGCACTTCTTCAACCCACCGCGCTATCTCGCGCTGCTCGAGATCGTGCCGACGCCCGACACCGATCTGGAGGTGGTCGCCCGAATGGTCGAGTTCGGCGACCGGGTGCTCGGCAAGGGCGTCGTCGTGGCGAAGGACACGCCGAACTTCATCGGCAATCACCTCGGCCTGCACGGCGTCGCCACGATCCTGCGCGCGGTGGACGAAGGCCGCTATTCGATCGACGAGGTCGACCAGATGACCGGCACGGCCATCGGCCGGCCGGCCTCGGCCACCTTCCGCACGATGGACATCGCCGGCCTCGACGTGCTGGCGCACGTAATGCGGAACCTCGAGGACCGGCTGTCCGGCGACGCCGACCGCGCCTGGTTCCGGCAGCCGGCCTTGCTGACCCGGCTGCTCGAACGCGGATCGCTCGGTGAGAAGGCCGGCCGCGGCTTCTACGAGCGCCGCAAGGACGCGGCCGGTGCATCGGCCGTATTCACCCTCGATCCGGCCACGCTCGACTACCAGCCACAGAGAAAGCCCTCCTTCCCGTCGATCGCGGCAGCAGCGGCCATCGACGACACCGCCACGCGCATCCGCACGCTCTTTCTCGGCCGCGACAAGGTCGGCCAGTTCCTGCGCGAGACGCTTGCTCCGACGCTCGTCTACGCCGCACGGGTGGCGCCCGATATTGCCCATTCGCTCGACGACGTCGACCGGGTGATGCGCTGGGGGTTTGGCTGGGAGCTGGGCCCGTTCCAGACGCTCGACGCCATCGGCCTCAGAGAGGTCGTGGAGGCGGCGGCGGCCGCCGGCGTCGCCGACGTGCCGCCCCTCATCGCCGAGGCCCTCGCCGCCGGACGAAACCAGCTGCGCGTGGCCGACCCGCCGAGGCGGCCGGGTCTCCTCATCCTCACCGAAGCGGTGCGCCACAACCGGATCGTGAAGAAGAACGCCGGCGCCAGCCTCGTCGATCTCGAAGACGGCGTGCTCGCCGTGCAGTTCCACTCGAAGATGAACGCCATCGGCGGCGACACCATCGCCATGATCCACGCGGGCGTGAGCGAGGCCGCGAAGAACCACCGGGCACTGGTGGTCGGCAACGAAGCACCGCATTTCTCGGCCGGCGCCAACCTGATGCTGGTGCTGCTCGAGGCGCAGGAAGGCAACTGGGACGAACTGGATCTCATGGTGCGGGAGTTCCAGCGGGCGGTGATGGCACTGCGCTACAGCCCGGTGCCGGTCGTGGTGGCGCCAGCCGGCCTGGCCCTGGGCGGCGGCTGCGAGGTGGCGCTGCACGCCGACCGCGTCCACGCCGCGGGCGACACCTTCATAGGGCTCGTCGAGGTCGGCGTCGGGCTCATTCCAGCCGGCGGCGGCACCAAGGAAATGGTGGTGCGCGCCATGTCACGTCTGCCGTCGGCGGGCGCCGATCCCCTCCCCTTCGTGCAACAGGCGTTCGAAACGGTGGCCCTGGCCAGAGTCTCGGCGAGCGCGCCGGACGCCGTCCGCCTCGGTTATCTCTCGCCACTCGACACCTTCTCGATGAACCGGGAGCGCCTCATGGCCGACGCCAAGGCCCAGGCGCTCCAACGCGTGGCTGAAGGCTACCGGGCGCCGCTGCCGCGTCTGGCGATCCCGGTGGGCGGCGAATCCCTCGGCGCGGCACTCAAGCTCGGTGTCCACCTGGCGTGGCGGGCGGGACGGGCCACCGACCACGACCTGACCATCGGCCGGGCACTCGCCCACGTGTTCGCCGGGGGCGGCGTGCCGCACGCGACCAGCGTCAGCGAGCAGCACCTGCTCGATCTCGAACGCGAGGCCTTCCTGCGCCTGCTCGGCGAGCCAAAGACCCTGGCCCGCATCCAGCACACGCTCACGACGGGCAAGCCGCTCAGGAACTGACGTGATGCCACGAATCATCGAGCGTGGAGCAGGACGCCCCATCGTCGTCGTCCCCGGCCTCCAGGGACGCTACGAGTGGGGCCTGCCGACGGTCGAGGCCCTGGCCTCGCTCGGCCACGTCGTCACGTTCTCGCTGGCCGATGAACCGACGAGTGGATTCGCCTGGTCGGAGCCGGCCGGCTTCGAAAACTACCTGACACAACTCGACGACGTCATCCGCGCCACAGGATTCGAGCGGCCGGTCATCGTCGGCGTCTCCTACGGCGGCCTCATCGCCGCCGAGTACGCCGCACGACACCGCGGCGCGCTCTCGGCCCTGGTCGTGGCCTCGGCTCCGCCACCGACCTGGCGGCTGCCGGCGCGAGCCGTGCGGTATCTCAAGGCGCCGCGGCTCCTGGCACCGGTGTTCTGGATCGGCGCCCCGCTGCGTGTCTACCCCGAGCTCAGGGCCTCCCTACCCGAGCCTCGAGACCGCTGGCAGTTCGTCATGGGCCACGGCATGACCATCGCCGGCGCCCCCGCGTCGGCGGCGAGGATGGCGCGGCGGCTGCGCTGGCTCGAATCGGCGGCCTTCTCGATCGACCGTCCGATCGACGTGCCGGCCCTGATCGTGACCGGCGAGCCGGGCCTCGAGCGGGTCGTGCCACCGGCCGACACTCTCACCTACCGCGCCTGGCTGCCCGGCGCCCGCGTCGTCACCATGGCCCATACCGGCCACAACGGCACGGTCATGAAGGCGCGTGAGTTCGCCGACGAGGTCGCCAGCCTGCTCGCCGAACTGCCGGAGGCACCCGACGCGATGACCGATTGCCCGCCATCCCCCTTGGAGAAGGTTCGTGCCCACCGAGTTTCTTAGAGAGATCGCCGGCCCGTCCGGACCGCTCGAAGCCCGCCTCGACCTGCCGTCGGGGCCGGTGCGCGCGGTGGCGGTGTGTGGCCATCCCCACCCGCTGCACGGCGGCACGATGCACACCAAGGCCCTCTACCAGACCGCCAAGGGCCTGACGCGCGCCGGCGTCGCCGCGCTGCGCATCAACTTCCGAGGCGTCGGCATGAGCGCCGGCACGTTCGATGCGGGCCCGGGCGAGCAGGAGGACTTCCGCGCCGCCCTCACGTTTGCCGAGCAGCGCTTCCCGGACCTGCCCGTATGGGCAGTGGGCATGTCGTTCGGGTCGTGGATCGCCGCTTCGGTCGGTGCCGTCGACCCCCGCGTCTCGCTGCTGCTGCTGGTGGCGCCGGCGGTCGACCGCTACGACTACTCCGTCGTCGCCACCGCCGGAAAACCCACTTTCATCGTGCACGGGGAAGACGACGAGCTCATCTCGGTGGCAGCTGTCCGCCGCTTCTACGCCACGCTCGCCGAACCGAAGGAACTGGTGCAGATCGAAGACGCCAGCCACCTCTTCGAAGGCCGCACGACGCTCGTCGGCGATGCCGTCGAGGGGTTGCTGGCCGACTGGAAGGCTTGACCATGCAGGACGCCGTCATCGTCTCCGCCGTTCGCACGCCGGTGGGCAAGGCACCGAAGGGCGCGCTGCGCTTCACGCGGCCCGACGACCTGGCCGCGCTCGTCATAGGCGAGGCGCTGGCCCGCGCCGGCAACGTCTCAGCCGACGACATCGACGATGTCGTCCTGGGCTGCGCCATGCCCGAAGCCGAACAGGGCCTGAACGTCGCCCGCATTGCCAGCCTGCGCGCGGGCCTGCCGGTGACGGCCTCGGCGGTCACCGTCAACCGCTTCTGCGCCTCGGGCCTGCAGGCGATCGCCAACGCAGCCGATCGCATCCGCGTCGGTGAGGCACGGGCCATCGTGGCCGGCGGCACCGAGTCGATGAGCCTGGTGCCGATGGGCGGCCACAAAGTTGCGCCCAATCCTGAGCTCGTCGAGCGGTATCCCGACGTCTACCTCACGACCGGTCTCGTCGCCGAGAACCACGCGCGTCAGTCGGGCATCTCGCGCAGCGCGCAGGACGCGTTCGCGCTGCGCTCCCACGAGCGGGCGCTGGCGGCCATCGACGCCGGTCGTTTCGCCGACGAGATCGTCTCCGTCACGACGCGCCTGGCGGAACCCGCGGTGAGCGGCGCTCCGGTCGCGCGTGACATCGTCTTCGCGGTGGACGAGGGTCCGCGCCGCGGCACCTCCGCCCAGGCCCTGGCCGCACTACCGCCAGCGTTCCATGTGGCCGGCACGGTCACGGCGGGCAATTCGTCTCAGATGAGTGATGGGGCGGCAGCGCTGGTCGTCGTCTCGGCCGACTACGCCCGCGAGCACCGCCTCACGCCGCTCGCGCGCTTTATCACCTACGCCACGGCGGGTGTCGCACCGGAGCTCTTCGGGCTGGGTCCGGTGCCCGCCGTCGGCAAGGCGCTGAGGCAGGCAGGCCTCACGCTCGGCGAGATCGACCTCGTGGAGTTCAACGAGGCCTTCGCCGCACAGGTGCTGGCCTGCCAGGCTGAGCTGGCCATTCCCGAGGACCGTCTCAACGTCAACGGGGGCGCCATCGCACTCGGCCATCCGCTCGGCTGTACCGGCGCGCGGATGACCACGTCGCTGCTCTACGAGATGCGGCGTCGGGGAGCACGCTACGGCCTGGTCACGATGTGCGTTGGCGGCGGCATGGGTGCGGCCGGAATCTTCGAGCGAGTCGCTTAGAGGTGGGGGACGAGATGACCGAGACAGCACCCACCACGCGCGGCGGCGAATGGCTCGTCGCCGACACCGATCCGGCGAAGATGATGACCCGGGAGCGCATCACCGACGAGCACCGACTCATCGAGCAGACGGCCCGCGAGTTCATGGACGGCGAAGTGTTGCCCGTGCTCGACCGGCTGGAGCAGAAGGAGTGGGCCCTCAACCGCATCTTGCTGCAGAAGTGCGGTGCGCTCGGCCTGCTCGGCACCAACGTGCCCGACACCTATGGCGGCGTGGACCTCGACAAGGTCGCGACCCTGATCGTGAGCGAGCGGCTCGCCGTCAACGCCTCCTTCGCCGCCACCTTCGGCGCCCAGGCCAACCTCACCATCCTGCCGATCTTCATGTTCGGCACCGAGGCGCAGAAGGCAAAGTACCTGCCGGGGCTGGTCGCCGGAGACGTCGCCGGGGCCTACTGCCTGAGCGAGACCGGCTCTGGATCGGACGCGCTCGGCGCGCGCGCGAAAGCCACCAGGCAGGCCGACGGCAGCTTCGTGCTCTCGGGCGAGAAGATGTGGATCACCAACGGCGGCTTCGCCGACGTCTTCATCGTCTTCGCCAAGGTCGACGGCCAGCAGTTCACCGCGTTCATCGTCGAGCGGGCGTGGCCGGGGGTGTCCTCGGGCCAGGAAGAACACAAGATGGGCCTGCACGGCTCCTCGACCACACCCGTCCTGCTGCAGGACGTCAAGGTGCCGGCCGACGCCGTGCTCGGCGAGATCGGCAAGGGCCACAAGGTGGCCTTCAACGTGCTCAACTTCGGGCGCTTCAAGCTCGGCGCGATGACCTCCGGCGGGGCCAAGGACGCGCTGGCGGATGCGGCGAAGTACGCCGCCTCCCGCAAGCAGTTCGGCGTGGCGATTGCGACCTTCGGCGCCATCAAGCACAAGCTCGGCGAGATGACCGCCCGCGAGTACGCGCTCGAGAGCCTCATGTACCGCACCGCCGGCCTCGTCGACGAGACCGTCGCGGCCAACGGCGGCTCGCCGGCGGCGGTACTGGCGGCCCTCGAGGAGTACGCCGTCGAAGCCTCGATCGCCAAGGTCTACGGCAGCGAGGTCGTGGACTACGTCATCGACGAGAGCGTGCAGATCCTCGGCGGGAACGGCTTCGTCGCCGACTACCCGGTGGAGCGGCGCTACCGTGATGCCCGCGTCAATCGCATCTTCGAGGGCACCAACGAGATCAACCGCCTGCTCATCCCCGGCATGCTCATCAAGAAGTCGGTGAGAGGCGACCTGCCGCTCATGAAGGCGGCCAAGGTCATTCAGGACGAGCTCATGGCGCCGCCGGCCATGCCCGCAAGCGACGACCTGCCGCTGGCCGACGAACGCCGGGGCGTGGCCGCCTTCAAGAAGGTGGCCCTGTTCGTCGCCGGCGCCGCGATGCAGCGCTTCGGCGACGCCCTGGAGCACGAACAGGAAGTACTGTCGTCGCTGGCCGACATCGTCATCGACGCCTACGCCGCCGAAAGCGCGGTCTTGCGGGCGCTGGCCGCAGCCAGCGGGCCCGAGGCCGCCCTTCACGCTGCCACCGCTACGGTGGTCGCCCACGAAGCCGCCGGCCGGATCGAGCTGGCCGCGCGGGCGGCGCTGGCCGCCCTTGGCGAGGGCGACACCCTGCGCACGCACCTGGCGGCACTGAGGCGGCTGCTCAAGCTCACACCGGCCAACCTCGTGACCCGGCGCCGGCTCATCGCCGATGCCGCCGTGGCACGCGGCGGCTATCCATTCGCGTGAGCGGCAGAGCGTCTGTCGGCTATGGCACACTGAGAGGCGTGTCACGCTGGTTGAGAGGGCGCACGGCCGCACTTGTGGTGGCGCTGGGAGTGGCGGTCGCATGCACGCAGGAACCGCCGGAAGCGGCCTACGTGCGCAAGGTCGCCGACGAGCGAACCAGGAAGGACGATTTCTTCCGCTCCGGCGGCAGCGAGTCGCCGGTGACGCCGGCCGAGCAGGCCAAGTTCCTCCCGATCAGCTACTTCGATATCGACCCCGACTACGCGACGCCGGCGACCCTGCGTCTGCTGCAGGACCGCACCCGTCTCGTCATGCCCACGTCGACGGGCAAGCAGCGCGACATGGAGCGCGTCGGCTACCTCGAGTTCACGCTGCGCGGCCAGACACAGAAACTCACCGCCTTCGCCGAGGCCGGGCAGCAGGTCTTGCGCCTGTTCGTGCCCTTCAGTGACCTGACGAGCGGCACCGAGACCTATCAGGCCGGTCGCTATCTGGACATCGACCCGCAGCCGAGCGGCGTCTACGTCGTCGACTTCAACACCGCCTATCACCCGTACTGCTACTACAACAGCGAATACGACTGTCCGTATCCGCCCGCCGAGAACCGTCTCAAGGTGCCGATCCGTGCCGGCGAGCGCCTGCGAGCAGACGAAGCGCTGACGCCGGGCCGATGAGCGCACTCGACGCCATCATCTTCGACTTCGACGGTGTCATCGCCGACAGTGAGCGCCTGCACCTGGTCGCCTTCCAGCAGGCCCTGGCGTCGACGCCCCTGGTGCTCAGCGATGAGGCGTACTACGCGCACTATCTCGGTTTCGACGATCTCGGCGTCTTGCGCCAACTGGCCGCCGACCAGCGGCACGCCCTCGACGCCGCCACGCTCGAGGCGCTCGTGACCGACAAGGGCCGGTGCTACGACGCGCTGGCGGCCGCCGGCGAGATGCTGTTTCCGGGCGCTGCGGAGTTCATCAGGACGGCCTCGGCCAGCGTGCCGATCGCCGTCGCCTCCGGCGCTCAGACCCACGAAATCGAGGACGTGCTGGGCAGGGCGGGCCTCGGCACGCATTTCCTGGCCATCATCGGCGCCGACCAGACGCCGGCGTCGAAGCCGGCGCCCGATCCCTACCTCGAGGCATTCGCGCGCCTCGGCCGCATCACCGGCCGCACGCTCGCGCCGGCGCGGACGGTGGCCATCGAAGACTCCCGCTGGGGCCTCGAATCCGCGACGGCGGCCGGGCTGCGCACCGTCGCCGTCACCAACACGTATCCGGCCGAGGCCTTGGCCGGCCACGCCGAGCTCGTCGTGGCCGGCCTTCATGCGCTCGACGTCGCCACGCTCGAACGATTGTGCGGCCGCGCGAGGGCGAGCTAAGTGCTGCCGACCGGCACCGCCATCGCCAGGGCCCTCGAGGACGCCGATGCCAGGCCGGGGCCGACATTCGCACCGGGCGCGCTCGTCATCGCCTCGGTCGAGTATCCGGCGCTGGTGGCCAGCCGCTATCTGGCTGAGCTCGACGCGCTCGGCGATCAGGCGCTCGCCGAGGTGGCCGCACACGCCGGCGTGGAGGGCCCGGTGCACACCCGCATCGAGGCCATCAATCGCTGCCTCTTCGGCACACTCGGCTTCCGCGGCAACCGGCAGCAATACGGCGACATCCGCAACAGCTGCCTGAATCAGGTCATCGACCGCCGCACTGGGATTCCGATCACGATGGCGATCGTCTACATGGAAGTGGCCCGCCGCGCCGGCCTTCGTGCCGAAGGCATCAACTTTCCCGGGCACTTCCTGGTGCGCGTCTGGGACGGCGCGGCCGGCGCCGATGGTGACGCCGGGCTCATCGTCGATGCCTTCAACGACGGGGCGATCCTGACCGAGCAGGACTGCCGCGCCCTGCTCGCGCGCGACGAAGACGCCATCCAGTTCCGGCCGGAACTGTTGGCGCGGGCCTCACGACGGCAGGTCTTCGTGCGGATGCTGGTGAACCTGAAGCGCCTCTACGTGGAGAACCGATCGTTTCCCCAGGCTCACACGGTGACCGACGCCCTGCTGGCCCTGACGCCGTCGTCGCTGGCCGAGCTGCGCGACCGCGGGCTGCTGTCGTATCACCTGCACGAATACGCCGCAGCGCTTCGCGATCTCGAGGAGTACCTCCGACTGCTCACGCTCACCGACAAGGGCGACGACGCGCGCGACGAGACCGCGCAGGTCTGGGACCACGTGAAATCGCTGCGCCGGCGCGTCGCCTCGCTCAACTAGGAACGCCCGATGGCGGGGCTCGGGCTACTCGGCCGCCGGCCGCTCGCGGGAGGCGGCGTAGGCACACGCGGGCCTGAGCGGGCACACCGTGCAGTGCGGCGCGTGCTCTGAGCAGGCGTGTCCGGCGTGGTGGCCCAGCACCACGAGCGCCTGTGCCAGGCGGTCGCGATCGGCCCCGAACGCTCCAGCGAGCACTTGCCGGGCCGCTCGCCGACGCCGCGGCCCGGCGGCCGCGGTCACGCCGCGCAGCCGCCCCACGACGCGTCCCACCTCGTCATCCACCGCCGGCACCGTGTGGCCCCCGGCGAAGAAGAGCGCCCGCACCTGTGCCGCGGGCGACAGGTGCGGCACGTCGCGGAGCGCCCGCGTGGCCCGGAGGAGCGGACCCGACACGACCTCAGGCAGGTCGCGATGGCGACGGAAGTGCCCGCTCCCGGCGCGCAGGGCGTCGAGTCGCTCGTCGAAGCCGCCGAGGCCGTTGATGGCGGCCTTGAGGTCGTCTCTTGCGACCCTGAACATCGCGTCCGGCGTGAGGGCGGGAATGCGCCTGAGCGCCTGCCAGGCGATGTCGCGGCGCGCCGGCAGGGCACGCGCCGACACGATCTCCCAGACGAGGAAGGCGAACAGGTCCGTGGGCGGCGGCGCGAGCGGACCGTAGAAGGCCGCCAGCGCGGTCAGGACACCGTCCATCTCACCGGAGGCGGCCGATCTCCTCGTAGAGGGCAGCCGACGCGATGACACCATTGTGGAAGTTGCCCAGATCGATCTTCTCGTCTGGCGCATGGGCGTTCTCGTCTGGCAGGCCCACGCCGAAGAGCACGCACGGGAGACCGAGCACCTCCTGGAACGTCGCCACGACCGGAATCGATCCGCCCTCGCGGTTGAAGACCGGCGTCTTGCCGAAACCACGCTCGATGGCCCGGCCCGCGGCCTGCACGTACTGGTTGTCGAAGGAGGTCATCCAGGGCTTGCCGCCGTGCATGCGGATGAGGGAGTAGCTGACGGCTTTCGACATCACCTTCTTCAGGTGGGTTTCGAACAGGTCGCCGATCTTCGCCGGATCCTGGTTGGGTACGAGGCGCATGCTGACTTTGGCCATGGCGACCGCCGGCAGCACCGTCTTGGCACCGTCGCCGGTGAACCCTGACAGCAAGCCGTTGATCTCGAAAGTGGGACGCGCCCAGACACGTTCGAGCGTCGTGTAGCCAGCCTCGCCGAAGAGCTTGGGCGCCCCCAGATCCATCCGGTAGCGCTTCTCGTTGAAGGGGAGCTTGGCGAACTCGGCCCGCTCTTCGTCGCGCAGGGCCACGACGTCATCGTAGAACCCGGGAATCCTGATGCGGCCGCTCTTGTCCTTCATCTGCGCCAGCGCCTGCGCCAGCGCCATGGCGGGGTTCACCAGCGCCCCGCCGAAGGAGCCCGAGTGCAGATCCGACTTGCTGCCACGCACGTCGATCTGGAAGTAGGCCAGCCCCCGCAAGCCGTAGCAGATCGACGGCACGTCGCGATCGAACATCGGTGAATCGCTGATGACGACGACATCAGCCTTGAGCAGGTCCTTGTTGGCCTTGATGAAGTCGTCGAGGTTGGCGCTGCCCACCTCTTCCTCGCCTTCGAGCACGACCTTGATGTTCACCGGCAGTGAGCCGGTTTGTGACAGGTGCGCCTCGATGGCCTTCATGTGCATGAAGACCTGGCCCTTGTCGTCGACGGCGCCGCGCGCATAGAGTTCGCCGTCGCGGACGGTGGCTTCAAATGGCGGCGATGTCCACAAGTCGAGCGGATCGACCGGCTGCACGTCGTAGTGGCCGTAGAAGAGGATGGTCGGCGCACCGGCCGCCCCGAGCCACTCGGCGTAGACGACAGGATGTCCCGGGGTCTCGACCAGCCGGGCCCCGTGCAGGCCGATCCGTGTCAGTTCGGCCCCCGTCCACTCGGCGCAACGACGCACGTCGGCGGCGTGCTCGGGCAGGGCCGAGATGCTGGGAATGGCCAGGTAGCCCTTGAGCTGCTCGACGAACTGGTCGCGGTTGAGGTTGATGAAGTCGACGATCTTGTCCATGGGAATCTCCGCATCCGCGCTGTCGGGACGCGCCCGATCACTCTAACACTGGCGCCCGGAGGCCGAACCGGTGAGGCGCCACGCCTCGCCCTCGCGCACGACGCGCACCGCGCTTTCGAGCATGACGAGATGGGCCAGAACGCTCTCTGCCGCCACCGCGGCCAGTGCGGGGCGCACGCCCTCGTAGATCGCGGACACCATCGCGGGAATCGTCGCGGGGCCCGCCGACAAGGCCTCGAGCACCTGCTGCTCGCGCTCGCGGCGGTGCGCCAGGTAGGCGTCGATGACGGCCAGCGGATCGTCGATGACGGGGCCGTGCGCCGGCAGGGCCCGCACCGGGCCCAGGGTCGCGAGGCGCTGGAGCGACTGCAGGTAGTCGGCCAGCACGCCTCCACGCGACGCCGGAATGACGACCGAACTGCCGGCGACCAGCAGATCGCCGGTAAGGGCGGTGCGCGACGCCTCATGCCACAGGATCACGTGGTCGGGCGAGTGGCCGGGCGTATGGACGACGCGCAGCGGGCCCTCGCTTGTCTCGATGTCCATGCCGTCGCCAAGCGCCTGCCACGGCACGTCGATGGCGATGTCGCACTCCGGCCACGGGATCTTGAGAAATGGTGCCGCCGGGGCCCGCCGACGCAGGGCCGGCGCTCCCGACGCATGGTCGGGATGGGCGTGCGTGACGATGACCGCTGCCAGGCCGGACGGTGCCAGGCTGAACACCGCATCGAGATGGGACTCATGGCCGACGCCGGCATCGACGAGCACGGGACGGCCCCCTGGCACGAGGTAGGTCCAGTTGCCGGTGCCGGTCATCGGACCGGGGTTGCCGGCGTGCACGGGGACGACGTTCAACGGTGGAACTCCAGAGCGGTGTGGCCGCCAGACCGGCGGCCGGCTAGACGCCTCAGGTGCCGCCGTAGCCGATGGTGACCGTGTCACCCTCGACAATCACCGGCACCTGCCGCTTGCCCCCGGCGTGCTCGAGCATGCGCGCCAGGCCGGCCGCGTCCTTCTTCACGTTCACATAGGTGACAGGACCGCGGGCTGCATACGCCTCACGGGCGTCGAGCGTGTAGGGTCAGGTGTCTTTGCCGTAGATGACGACAGCGCCGCGGTCGGGGCTCATGCCCCGATCCTACGCGAACAGGCTGCCGGTGAGCCGTGGAAGACGCCGCCACGGCGAGGCCAGAAGACCCTGTCGGCTATGTCACAATCCGCCGACATGCCACGAGTACTCGTCGTCGGCGCCACGGGCTTGCTCGGATCGGCGATCTCGGCGCGCGCACGGACGGCCGGCTTCGACGTGCGCGCCCTCATTCGCCAGGAGTCGCCTCGGGCCGTGAGCCTGCGCGGCCTCGGCTGCGAGACGGTCAAGGGCGACCTCAAGGATCCCGACAGCCTGGTCCGCGCGTGCCTGGGTGCCGATGCCGTCGTTACGACCGCCAACGCCATGACCTCGCGTCGAAGCGGCGATTCCCTGGAGGCGGTCGACCGCCGCGGCTCGCTGGCCCTGGTTGAGACGGCTGCAGGCGCTGGCGTGGGCCGCTTCGTCTACACATCTCTCGACCCCTCCGCCCCCGCGAACAACGACTTCGTACGCTACAAGCGCGATGTCGAACGGGCGGTGCGGGCGAGCGGCATGACCTGGACGGTGCTGCAGCCGACGGCGTTCATGGAGGTTCACGCCGGCGCCCCGGCCGGCTGGGATCTGGCGCGCGGGCGCGCGCGCATCGTCGGCGCAGGCACGGCGCCTGTCGGCTACATCTCGGTCGGCGACGTCGCCTCGTTTGCGACCAGCGCCGTCACGCACCAGGCGGCGCTCAATCGCGATCTGCCGCTTGCGGGGCCGGAGCCGCTGTCGGCCCTGGAGGCGATCAGCATCGCCGAGCAGGTGACCGGCCGACGCTTCAAGGTGCAGCGCGCACCCCTGGCCGTGCTCAGGATCGCGCGACCTGTCGTGGGCCTTTTCAGTCCACCGCTCGGCTCGCTGCTCGGCTTGATCGTCGGGCAGGCGTCGCTGGCAGGCGCGCTCCCGACGCCGCTGTACGACACGTTCGCGGTGCGCCCGACGTCGTTTGCCGACTACGTGCGCCAGGCGCTGGCGCTCCAGGATTCGTGAGTCGGCGCCGACCCCAGGGCGCCCGGCACGGGACAAGGCAACAGGTCTGGCGGCCGCGGCTCACCGCTTGACGGCGGCTCTAGCGTGTGTCGAGCGACGGCTCCTTGGAGCGGCGACGGCGGCGGCGGCGGCGGTGAAATAGAAGTCGAGCATGGCGTTGAGCGGCGCCGGGTTCTCGCGCAGCCGACTGCGTAGCGCGGCGCCTTCCCAGCAATCGACGAGCAGGTTGGCCATCTGCCGCGGCACGGCGTCCTGCGGAATGTCGCCGCACTGCCGTGCGGCTTCGAGACATCCGGCGATCTGGTCGGCGATCTCGTTGAGACAGGCCTCGATTCGCCGGCGGAACACCGGGCTGGCACCCGACAACTCCTGGCCGAGGCCGCCAAGCAGACACCCCAGATAGCCCTCCTTCCGATAGCTCTGCCGCGTGGTCTCGAAGAAGTGGCGCACGCGATCCAATGGGGCGCGACCGTCGTCGCCGAGACAGGCATCGAGGCCGGCGTGCACCTGGCGCATGTACTCGTCGACGACCTGCAGGGCGAAGTCCTGCTTGTCCTTGAAGTGGTGGTAGAACGACCCCTTGGGCGTGCCGGTCGCGGTCAGCAGCGCCTGGATGCCGAGATCGTTGTAGCCATGCTCGAGGAGCATGGCCCAACCGGCATCGAGCAGGCGCTGCTTGGTGGAGTGCGTCACCTAGGCCTTGACCATCTCAATCATATGATCGATGACCTCGCTGTGTTCGTGCTGCGGGCTGAACATGATGATCTCGGCGTCGTCTACGACCTTCACGTTGTGCCCGGGCGGCCAGTAGAACAGGTCGTTGGCGGTCACCGTCTCCTCTACGCCGTGCGCATCGGTGGTCGTGATTCGCCCCCGCAGCACGAAGCCCCAGTGTGGGCACTGACAAAGATTGCCCTTCAGACCCACGAACAGCGGCGTCGTATCAACGCCGGCGGCGAGCGTGAAGTACTCGCCGCTCAACTTGCCGAAGCTGCCGGCGTCGCCGAAGTTCATTCGCTGGCGAACGACGGCACCGGGAATCTCCATTCTCACGTCGACGTCGTCTTTGGCTACTCGCATGATGATCGCTCCTGTCAATGGGATGGCCGAGCGCGTCTAGACCGATCGGTCTATGGACGGGAGCATACACGGATTAGACCGTTCGGTCTACAGCGGCTGCGCGCTGGCGGCGGCCGGCGGCGTCCGTGGCGCAGTTCATCGACGAGTGCGGCGTTCGTCGAGGCTCAGACGCGCGGACAGACCGAGGTAATAGACGGGAAACACGAGCGAGAGCGGCATCCACGGGCCGTCCACCGAGGGCAGGCGCCAGATGATCATCGCCATCGCGACACCCCAGACCGCGCCGAGCAGGTTCGTGGCCAGCCGCCACTTGGTGGTCCGGGAGGGGTAGACGTAGCGGATCGGCACGAACACCAACACCACGAGCAGGATCAGGATCGCGGCGTTCATCGCCGAAGGGAGACGCCAGACGTACAAGTAGAGCGCGGCGATATTCCAGTACGACGGGAACCCGGTGAAGAAGTGATCGGTGGTCGCCGCCTTGGCATCGGCGCGACTGAAGCCGTAGGCGCTCGAGAGCAGGATGGCCACGGCCAGCGGCACGGCAAGCGGCGCCGGCACCACGCCGGTCCGTACGATGACGAGGGCCGGGACGAAGACGTAGGTGAGGAAGTCGACCAGGTTGTCGAGCGTGGCGCCGTCGAACCACGGCAGCCGTTCCTTGACACGCAGCGCCCGCGCCAGCAGGCCGTCGGTGGCATCGACGACGACGGTCAAAGCCAGCCACAGAAATGTCGCACGGATATCGCCGGCCTCGAGCGCCAGCACCGCAGCCAGAGCCGCTGCTGCTCCCGAGGCCGTGTAGAGATGCGCGAGCCAGGGCACGAGGTTCGCCTGGCACTACAACCGTCGCACGGCCAGCGGGAAGCTGTTCCACACCGGCACGCCGCAGAAATGCGACCCTTCGGTGCAGCGGGGCGACACGACCTGGTTGCGCAGCACGCACGGCGGGCCCAGGTGCTTGCCGAGGCGCGGGTGCACCTCGCGCACTTGGGCGATCTCGTCCATCGACGCGAGGTAGATCTCCTCCTGCGCGTTGAAGCACGTGCGCAACGTCCACTTGTGTTGCAGGGCGAGGAAACTGCCCGATTCGACCAGTCGCAGCGCCTTGGCGTTCGGCAGCAGGTAGAGCGCGTACTCGAGCGGTACGCCGAGGGCGAGCAGCCGGTTCTTCGCCTGCCACGCCCCGGCGACCGCGCGCTCGTAAACGGCCAGGGCGCGCGGGTTCCGGCTGAGCAGCCGCGGGGTGACGACGTCGGGCTCGGTCGTGTCGGCGAAGGTCATGAGCGGACGCGAGGCCGGCACCATCCGGTGGCGCTGGTCCTGCGAATCGGCGGTGTGGCTGAGCTTCTTCTCGAAGACGTACGACGCGTGGTGCAGCGCCCGCATCATCGGCGAGTGGTGCGACACGTTCAGCATGTCGACGCGGTAGCGATTGCGCGCCGGGTCCATCACGCGCTCGAGCGCCTCGTCATCGTCGAGATCGCCGGCCTCGAGACCGAACGTCGCCCGCACCGCATCGCCCACCACGGCTTCGGCATCCGACGACCAGTCGCGCAGGCGCGAGACCTTGCCGCCGAGCCGGGCATCGAACGCCGCGGCGAAGGCGTCGCCGCCGGCGCGCGCGCGCGGAAACGAGGCTTCCGGCAGGTCGTCGCTCGCCAGCGTCTCGAGGCCCACCTTCTCGAAGAACATCGGGTCGACCGCCTTGACGAGGTCGACCATCGCACCGACGACGAGGCGGGCTTCGTGGGGCGTATCGCCGGCGCTCAACATGCGGTGCAGGCGGTGCAGCACGAGCCCGGAGACCGTGTGCACCATCGACGTGAAGGCCGCAATCGGGATGACGTAGCGCGCCGTCTCGATGGCCTTCTTCTCGGCCTCGCGTTCGACCGCCGCGTGGCGCGCAGAGTTGTTGGAAGGCCGCAGGTAGCGCAGCTCCTTCAAGATCGCCAAGGCGTCGTCCTTGAGCAGCGCAGACAGCTCGGCGTAGTGGTCCCACGCGGCCAGCACGGCCTGCTCGTAGACGCGCAGCGCCTCACCCTCGATCGGCGGCACGAACGCGCGCGGCTCCTTGAGCTTGACGTAGCGCTGACTAGACTGCTCGGAGTTGTAGAACGGGTAGGCGTGCAGCACGCTCCAGACGAACTGGCGAGAGATGTTCTCGAGCCCGAATTCGAAGTGCGCGTGCTGGAAGACGGTGTGATGGCCGCCTTCGAACGTCAGCGGCCCGATCGAGTCGCGCTGCTTGTCGGTGATTTCACCCGGGTCGATGACGCGCGGCGAGTAGCACGTCCGTGCCGCGGCGATGGCGCCGTCGTAGGGCACGGCCGGAGCACTGCGCAGCGTCACTCTCGGGGCGTCGGTGGCTAGGGCCAGCGAAGGCATGGGTGGGCCTATCTTAGTGTCTGGCGGCCGGGCACTGGCGCGTCGTCTCGTCTCGACAACCAGCGCATGACATAGCGCACGAAGCGCTCGTTGTTCGTCGCGGCCCAGTCGAGTCCCGTCGGCACGCCGCCCGCCGCCGGATCGGCCGTGAGCAGGTGCGTATCCCCGAGCACCACGACGCGGCCGCGGCCGCGCTCGAACGCGATGGCCTGGGCGAGGCCGGCCACGGATTCGCCGGTCGTCGGCGGGTCACCCTGGCGGTCGACTTCGGCGGCCGAAGTGCCGAGGCGCAGCAGCACGGCAGCCCCCGGGGGCGGCTCGATCGCCTGCCCGCCGAAGGTGACCACGCGGTTCACCGGCGGGGCGTCGGGGAAGCCGTCGACGACGGGGTGTACACCGAATAGACCGTTCTCGCGGGAGAAGACCAGACGCGAGGGATCGCGACCATCCGAGTGCCCGAGATCGACGACGAGCCGCCCGCGCAGGCCAACGCCGAAACGCGCGGCCAGTCCCCGGCTGCCCCGGGCGAGCGGTGACTCGTCTGCCGCAACGAGCAGCGACCCACCGTTCTCGACCCACTGCACCGTGGTTTCGATCTCCTGGGTGAGCAGACCGTCGTCGTCGAGGAACGTCAGACCGGCCAGGCCGGCCCGGTCGGCC
Source organism: Acidobacteriota bacterium (assembly GCA_018000455.1). Taxonomy (GTDB): domain Bacteria; phylum Acidobacteriota; class Vicinamibacteria; order Vicinamibacterales; family UBA2999; genus CADEFD01. The sequence continues at coordinate 55,243 of JAGNJW010000004.1, read as the reverse complement.
ACCCGCCGCACGGCCCCGAGCACGCCGAGCGGGTTGGCCACCACCGCAATCCTGGCGTTCTCGAGCATCTCGGCACGGGTGGCGTTGCCTTCCGGAAGCACCGTGTAGCCGTCGGCCGCCAGCAGGCCCGCGAAGGCCCGCAGCCGGCCGGTGCCGGTACCCGCGTTCCAGTGGGCGTTGTCGATGAGCACCGCCGGGCCGTCGGCCGCCCAGACAGGCCGCGCAATGGCACCTGCGTAGGGCAGGCCGGGCAGCTCGGCGACGCCGCGCCACAGGGCCAGCCCCGTGCCCGCCACGACCAGCAGGACGCCAAGACGTCGCATGGTGCGCTTCATCGCGGCATCCGACCGGCCGTCACTCGTCGTCGCCGCCGCGAGCGTGGTAGCGCGAGTACTCGTCCAGATACGTCAGAGAAGTCAGCGACTGCATGCGATCGAGGAACAGCAGGCCGTCGAGATGGTCGGTCTCGTGCTGGATGACACGGGCCGCAAGGTCCTCGGCCTCGATCTCGACCGTCCGTCCCCTGCGATCGAGTGCCTGCACGACGATCTTCTGGGCTCGGGGCACCCGCCCCCGAACCTCGGGGATGCTCAGGCAGCCCTCCCAGCCTTCGACGATCCTCGCGTCGGAGGGAGTGATGACCGGATTGATGATGACGCTCGCCTCGGCCTCGTCGTCGTCATCGAGCATGGCGACGAACAGCCGCAGGCCTTCATGCACCTGCGGGCCGGCCAGTCCGACCCCGCTGTACTCGTGCATGGTCTCGATCATGTCGTCGATGAACTTCTGGAACCGCGGGTCCTTGATCTCGGAGCGTTCCACCGGCCGGGCCGTCTGGCGCAGCACCGGGTGCCCCATGCGCGAGACCTTCAGAATGGACATGCCGTAAGTACAACAGACTGGCCAGAGTCTGTCCACCGCCGCGTCGGGCCACGCGGGACGACTGGCGGCGAGCCGTCGGGTGTAGACTCACGGCCTGTTCGCTGAATCGATTACTTCGGAGGTTGCTCGTGAAGACACTCGTGCGCTCGTTGGGACTCGTCGTCGCTCTGCTGGCCGCTCTCGCCGTGGGGCGCGTCGATGCGCAGGTATACCCGAACGCCAAGACGGGCGGGAACTACATGCACAACTACTACTTCGCGCCGGCGGCGAGCAGCACGCCGTGGTGGCCGTCGTGGTCTCCCGACGGCAAGCGCATCGCCTTCGCGATGGACGGCTCCATCTGGACGGTCGAGGTGGGCGGCACGGTGGCGAAGGAACTCGCCTACTCGGCGCGCGAGTACCTGTCGATGCCGGAGTTCTCACCCGACGGCAAGTGGCTGGCTTACACGGCCGACGACGACGCGAAGAGCATCAACCTGCGCCTGCTGAACGTGGCGACGGGCGCCTCGGTCGACCTCACGACCGGCCCGCACGTGAACCACGAACCGGCCTGGTCGCCCGACGGCAAGCGCCTGGCCTACGTGTCGACGGCGCCGAACGGCTACTTCAACATCTACGTGATGGACATCGTGGACGGCAAGGCCGGAAAGAGCGTGCAGGTCACGACCGACAACTCGTTCGGCCGCGACCGCCTCTACTTCGGTGACGTCGATGTGCACATCTCACCGTCGTGGTCTCCCGACGGCAAGGAGCTGCTGCTGGTGTCGAACCGCAGTATTCCGCTCGGCTCGGGCGGCATCTGGCGGGTGCCGGTCGAGGCCAACGTCATGGCCACACCGCGCGCCACGCTCATCCACAAGGAAGAGACGCTCTACCGCACCCGTCCGCAGTGGTCGCCCGACGGCAAGCGCATGGTCTACGCCTCGCACCTCGGCGGGCAGTACACCGAGCTCTTCGTGCTGCCCACGGTGGGCGGCGAACCCTACAAGATGACCTTCGGCGAGCACGATCACTTCCTGCCGCGGTGGTCGCCCGATGGCGAGTGGATTGCCTACATCTCGAACGAGGAAGGCATCCCGCAGCTGAAGCTCATGAAGTCGTGGGGTGGCGAGCAGCACCTGGTGCGCATCACCGAGCGCCGCTACAAGCGCCCGATGGGCACGATCGCCGTGCGGGTCGTCGATGACCTGACCGGCGCCGAGACGCCGGCGCGCGTCTACCAGACCGCGGCCGACGGCAAGCCCTACACGCCGCCGGATTCCTACGAACGCCTGGCGACGCTCAACCGGCACCTCTTTCACACGCCCGGCAGCTACACCACCCACGCCCCGGTCGGCTCGTTCACCATCGAGGTCACCAAAGGCTTCGAATACGAGATCGCGAAGACGACGATCGACGTCAAGGCCGGCTCGACCAACAACGTGACCGTGCGCCTGAAGCGCATGGTGGACTTCGGCGCCCGTGGCTGGCGCTCGGGCAGCAACCACGTGCACATGAACTACGCCGGCAACCTGCACAACACGCCCGAGAACATGATCCTGATGGCCAAGGCCGAGGACATGGGGATGACCAGCCTGCAGATTGCCAACAAGGACAACCGCATCCTCGACTACCAGCACTACACACCAGGCCAGTCACTGCACCCGCTCTCGAAGGGCGACTACGTGATGCACGTGGGCCAGGAGTACCGTCCCCCGTTCTACGGTCACATCTCGCTCTTCAATCTGAAGAACAACCTCATCTCGCCGTTCGTCACCGGCTACGAAGGCACCGGCATCGGCAGCCTGTATCCGTCGAACACCGACATCTTCCGCTACGCGAAAGAGCAGGGCGGCATCGGCGCCTACGTCCACCCCTACGGCGGCGACGCCGATCCGCTCGAGAGCACCCTCGGAACCGCCAAGGGCTTCCCGGTCGATGTCGCACTCGGCAGCGTGAGCTACCACGAGCTGTGGTCGCAGAGCGCCGGCGACGCCGTGCTCACCGTGTGGTACCACACCCTCAACAACGGCTTCCGGGTGCCGGTCACGGGCGGTGAAGACTCGATCTCGAGCCTCCACCGCGTCGAGCTGGTCGGCGTATCGCGCGGCTACTTCCTGCTCGGCGACCAGCCGCTCACGTGGGAGAACTGGATGAAGACCATGCTGGCGGGCAAGGGGTTCGTCACCAACGGTCCACTGCTCGAGTTCACCGCCAACGACGCGGCCATGGGCGAAGAGGTGGCCCTGCCGGCCGGCGGCGGCCGCGTGACCTTCAAGGGCACGCTGCAGTCGATCGTCGGCCTGGAGCGCTTCGAGCTGGTGTCGGGCGGCACGGTCGTGCACACGATTCCGCTCACCGGCGACAAGCGCGCGGCGACCTTCGAGCTGCCGCTCGACATCAAGGCGAGCGGCTGGTACTCGCTGCGGGCGATCGGTGCGCCGCGGACGTTCCCGGTCGAGAACACGCGGCCGATGGCGGTGACGAATCCGATCTTCGTCACGGTCGGCGCCCAGCCCATCCGCAGTGCCGCCTCCGCCGACTACTTCGTGCGCTGGATCGACAAGCTCACCGCCATGGCAGACAAGGATCCTGGCTGGCGCAGCGACCAGGAGAAGGCGCACGTGCTCGGCCAGTTCAAGGAAGCGCGTGACATCTACGTGACACGCGGCAAGGAAGCGACGGCCGGCGGCGGGCGCTGATCGGTCCCAGGCACCAGGCATGGCAGCCCATGGCCGCGGCCCGAACTTCCGGTTCTGTGCTGTGTGCGGCACGGCGCTGGAGCCGCGTGTACTCAAGGTGGGCGAGCCGATGCGGCTCGTCTGCACCGGGGCGACCTGCGGCTTCGTGTTCTACCTCGATCCGAAGCTTGCCGTCGGCACGATTATCGGCATGCCCGACGGGCGGATCGTGCTCACGCGTCGGGCCATCGAGCCGGGCCGTGGTCTGTGGGTCTTCCCCGGCGGCTACGTCGACCGGGGTGAAGAGATTCGCACGGCTGCCATGCGCGAGGCTCGGGAGGAGGCCGGCATCGACATCCGGATCGACGGCCTGGTCGGCATCTACTCGTATCCGGGCACGACGGTCGTGATCATCGTCTACAGCGCCGTGTGGCTGGGCGGCCCGCTGGCCATCGACGACGAGAGTTCTGAGATCCGCCAGTTCGCCGCCGCCGACATCCCCTGGCACGAACTCGCCTTTCCGAGCACGAAAGACGCCCTGCGGGACTACTTCGCAGCCCGCGCCGGCACCGTCGACCTTTCGCCTCCAGCTACTTCGGTCTGACCGCCAGGGGGCCAACCTCGGGACGGCCCTGTGTATTGGCGAGCGGACCGAGTTCTGCCGCGACGCCGCGCGTGATGGCGGCCGTCTCGCTCCCGGCCTGGAAGCACGTGAAGTCGGGCCGATCGCGCCAGGCCAGTGGCCCGCATAGACGCACACCGGCGGCCAGCGCCGCGTCGTGCACGATGTTGATGACGCGCTCGTAGTCTGGTTGTCCCTGCCGGTAGCCGGTGAAGTTGGCGAGATCGCCACTGGCCGCAAACACCCCTGTCACGCCCGGCACCTTCGCGATGGCCTCGGCGTTCTTCACGCCCTCGAGCGTCTCGATCATGACGATGAGCACCAGGTTGTCGTTGGCCGTCGCCCGGTAGCCGCCGGGCACGCCGCCCCACATCGCGGCATCGAAGGCCTGCCCGCCACCGTTGCTGCGGCGGCCGAGCGGCGGGAAGTAGGCCCAGTCGACGACCTCGCGCGCCTCCTCGACCGTATCCACGGTGGGCACGACCAGGACGAGCGCGCCGGCATCGAGGGCGTGCTGGATCTCGCGCTCGTCGGTGTAGGCAACGCGCACGCCCGGCACGGCCCTGGCGTGCGGGCAGGTGCGCCACATGCGCGCGGCCGCCTGCCAGTCGCGCTGGTCGTGCTGCATCTCGGTCCAGATGAAGTCGTAACCGGCGTTGGCCATCGCGCAGTAGACGCTCGGGTCGGTGGCGCCGAAGACCGTGCCGCCGGTGACCTTGCCGCCGGCGAGCATCTTGAGCTTCACGGGATTCCACAATTTCGTGCCGGCCGGCGGATCGAAGGCCGTGCCGTACTTCCAGGTGCCGGGGTCGAAGCGGCCGGCGTTGGCCGCACCTGCCGGCGCCGTGTCACGGGCGCGGCTGTCGGTGCCGGCCGGCGCCGCCAGCGGGAACTCGCTGGTGCCCGGAGCGGCGCTCGTGGCGTAGGGATCGGCCGATGGCGCAGGCGCTGGGGGCCGGGCCGGCGCCTGCGGCGCGGGACTCTGCGCCTCGAGTGCCAGGACCGACAGCAGGAGCACGCCGCACAGGGAAATCGCCGTCAGGAGTCGGGTCATGGGGCCTCCGCCTTCGTGGAGGCGGATGCTAGCACGCTCGCGGGGCAAGCGTCAGTGCCGTGCGAGGGTGCGCTCGGGCGCCCGCACGATGCGCACCAGGCGCACCCGGCCGGGCGGCGTCAGCACCTCGCCGCGCAGGTTCTCGCGGGCGAGCTGCCGCGGCACGAGGTCCACGGATGAGCCGAACCCTGGCACGTCCTTGATCGCGTCCACGACAATCAGCCGCCGCCCTTCGCGCTCCGCCCTGTCGAGCAGCGGCGTGAGCGCGGGAGCTGCCGGCGCGCCGGCATACGTGCCGCTGGCCTGGCCGTCACGCACCACGACGAAGCGCTCGCGGAAGAACTCGTCGAGCACCAGCCACGCGTCGATGCGCCCGGCCGTGAGCAGGCAGGCGAGTTCGTCGGTACCGGCGATGAGGTCGGTGGGCACGACGAGAGCGGCAGCAGCCGTGGTGTCGAGGGTAGGCCGGGTGGCGATCGCCGGCGGCCCGGCGCTGCCTCCCCGCCACGACTCCAGCGTCACGAGTCCGACCACCGCGATGCCGAGCGCACCGACCATCCACCGCCGCGCCGGCGTGCGCGCCGCCGCCACGGCGCCGACATCGACCCCCAGCGCCGTCAGCATGAACGTCACGGGCAGGAGCAGGTAGCGGACCGTGATGCCAGACTCGATGACCCCGAACCACAGCACCCAGGCGATCCAGAGGACGTGGAGCGCGCGCTCGACCGGGGTCCAGGTGCCACCGGCACCAGCCGACCGCAGGAGGAGGGAGACGAGCGTGAAGCCGGTGAGTACGGGGAACTCGCGCACGAGGTGCGCGAACATGTCGAGCGGATACACGAAGGCGGTCTCGCTCAGGCGGACCCACGCGGCGCCCGGAGCGAGTCCGGCGGCCACGAGCGCCGTCATCCAGAAGGCCAGGGCGCCGCCCAGCACGACGACGGTCGTGTCGACAATGGCCAACCTGATGCGTGAGGGCGCCAGCGGCAGCGCCAGAAGCGCCACGAGCGGCGCCAGTCCGAGCTGCCCGAGCGCCGAGGCGATTCCGGCGGCCAGCGAGACCGCGCCCGACCATGGGCGGCGCCGGGCACCGAGGAACGCCAGCACGCTCACCACGGTGACGCCGGCCAGCGCCGCCACCGGCAGCAGGCGCGGCAAGTCGAGCGGCGGCCGCTCGAAGAGATTCAGCACCTGCCACAGGAAGAAGCGGCGCACCATCACGTCGCCGTTGGTCGGTGGCGCCAGGGCATGCACGGCGAAGATGGCGAGCTGTCCGGCGACGAGACCGGCGAGGAGCCAGGCCACACGGCGCGTCCACTCGGAGCGGCGCTCTGCCGCCGCGAAGAGGCCGGCCGCCATCGGCACGGCGGCGAGCGTGAACGCGAGCTCGTGCGTCCAGCGGGCGCCGAGGGCCGCGGCCGCCAGGGCCAACGCGCCGCGCGTGCGGAGGTCGGGCCGGGCCAGGAGGGCCAGGGCGACGAGATAGCAGAGCAGGAACGGCGCGTAGAACCGCGCGGAGGTTGCCGACACCCAGAAGGGCACCGACGCACCCGCGGCGACGAGGGCCAGCGCGGCGGCTGGCGCGGACGCGACGCGACGCAGTTCACGGAAGAGCACGGTTAGCGAGAGCAACGACGCCAGCGCGCTCACGGCCCGGAAGGCCGGCAGCGTCTGGCCGGCCAGGAGCCCGGCCAGCCACGCGCCGTACGAATAGCCGAGCCCGCGATCGTAGAGCAGACCCGAGGGGAGGAGCGGCAGTCCGTGAGCCTCGATGCCACGCACCGCAAAGAGGGTGAACTCCTCGTCTGGCGAGTAGCCGGGCCGCAGCAGGTCAGGCGCCATCCAGACGAGCGCAGCCGCACCGGCCGTGGCCAGCGCGAGCGCCCACCACCGCTCATGCCCGGAGGTGCCGGCCTGGGGGGTCAGGGACAATTCGCCAGATTGTACTGGCGCGGCCTAGTCGGACAGGCCCTCGGCCTTGCGTTCTTCCAGCGTGATGGTGCCGGCTGCCGCCTTGCGGGAGGCGTCGAGCGACAGGAGTGGCCCGGTCTTGCCGAGATACTTGACCGCCGTCGCCGCGGTGCCCTTCACCTTCAGCGTGCTCATCAGAAAGGCGAACTGCTCCTCGAGCGAGGCGCCGATGGCAGCGCGGACATCGGCCGGCAGGTTCCACAGCTCGGCCTTGAACGGCCCGATCGCCTTCTTGCGCGCCTTGTAGAGGAACTGCTCGTCGGTGTCGGCCGCCTTCTTCTCGTCGCTCGCGTGCTCGCGAACCCAGTCGTACATCTCGGCCTTGAGCGCGGCCGGGAACTTCGGGTGGTCGTAGACCATGTTCTGGAAATTGGTCGCCAGGTGGATCTCGCAGGCGCCGGCGCGCGGAAAGGCCTCGAAGGCCTCGGCGTTGAGCGTCGAGGCGCCGTGCTGGACGGCGCCGCCAAGGCCGTAGTGCTCGCGCGCCGCAGTCGACAGCTCCTTGAGCGCCACGAGGTCGATCTTCACGTCCATGCGGACCTTGCCGTCGGGCCCGACGAAGCCGCCGTGGGCGGTGCCGGTTTGCACGCTGATCTTGCTGATGCCGACGAGGTCCTTGCCCTTTCGGGCCAGCGCCACGTTGAAGCCCTGCATGTAGGCATGCAGCTCGTGGATGTCGGAATTCTTGCCGCCCACTTCGCCGATCTCGCCGCCCACCGAGACGGTGACGTCCTTCGGTTCGTTGCGGCGGATGAAGGCCGCGAAATCGGCGGCGAGTTCGCAGTTGACGGCCTGCTGCTCTTCAAGCGTCGGCTTGTCGAGATCGACGAGCGTCGAGGTGTCGATGTCGATGTTGTAGAAGCCGGCGGCAATCTCTTCGCGGATGAGGCCGCGCAGTGTGTCGAGCTCCTTGTCGCGATCGGGCGAGGCGTACTTCTTGAGGGCCACCTGCACGTGATCGCCCTGCAGGAAGAGCGGCCCGCGGAAGCCCTCGCGCAACGCGGCCGCGGCCATGATGGCCGCATACTCATGCGGCCGCTGTTCGGTGTAGCCGATCTCGGAGCGCGCGATTTCGAGGATGAAGGCGCCGGCATCGAGGCCCTTGGCCGCCCGCATCACGGCGCGGCCGGTGTCGTAGGCCATCATGCGCACGTTGATGGCGGGCACCGTGAAACCGCCCACCTCGCCACGGCCCATCGCCATGTAGAGGTCGTGAATCGAACCGAAACGCACGCCTGCGTGTGCTGCCAGGTGCAGGATGGCCCACCGGGCCGTGCCCTTCGCTTCGGGCGTCGCGCCCAAGGCGGCGGTGTGGGCGAGGCGGTCGACGAGGTCGGCCGACGGCGAGCCGGTGATTGTGATCTGATCCTGGCTGATGGTGGCGACGGCCTCGAGTGCGGCCGTGAGATCGGCGACGGAGTTGAACACCATGTGTGTGAATCCCGGACGCGACATCTTCAATCGGGAGCCGACTCGAAGATATCCCGCCCCGCGGCGCGGGGCGAAGAAGGCACGGAAGTCGTGACGGGCAGCCGTAGTATCTGGCGCGGTGTCACGATCGGTCACCCAATTCTATCACCCGGCCAGTCGACGCGTTCGATGCGCGGGTCGGCCGCGGCGGCCTCGACCATCTGCTCGATCGGCAAGTCGGCCTCGGCTTGTTCGATCTCGGCCCGTTTCGCCCGCGTCGATGGATGCCGCGGCGTGAAGAGCGTGCAGCAGTCCTCGTCAGGGAGGATGGAGATCGGAAAGGTACCGAGACGCCGGGCATCGGCCATGATCTCCTCTTTGGCCATCCCGACGAGTGGACGGATGGTGAGGCGATCGGTGGCGGCGCCGATCACCGCGAGGTTGTCGAGCGTCTGCGAAGCCACCTGGCCGACGGCCTCGCCCGTGACCAGCGCGCGGGCGTGCACCTTGCTGGCGAGGGCCGCCGCGATGCGCAGCATCAGGCGGCGGTAGACGACGACCCGCAGCGGCCCCGGCACGCTCACCATCACCTGGCGCTGCAGTTCGCCGAACGGAATCAGCATCAGATGCGCGCCGAGTTGATACGGCGCCAGCATCCGCACGAGTTCGCGCACTTTGTCGATCGAGGCGTGGGAGGTGAACGGATGGCCGTGGAAGTGCACGAAGGTCGCCAGGCACCCGCGGCGCATCATCCGCCACGCCGCCACCGGCGAGTCGATGCCGCCCGAGAGCAGCACGAGCACGCGACCGCCGGTGCCCGATGGCAGTCCGCCGGCGCCCGGCTCCTTGCCGAAGTGGTAGTAGGCCGCCTTCGGCACGATCTCGACCCAGACGGTGAAGGCAGGGTTCGAGAGATCGACCCTCCAGCCGGTCCTGGCGACGACGGCGGCACCGATGTGGCGTTCGAGCTCGGGCGAGGTCACGGGAAACTGCTTGTGCGCGCGCCGGACCTCGACACGGAAGCTCGGCACGATACGGGTCGCCGGCAGGTCGCGCATGACGCCGGCGGTAATGGCCTCCACCGTGGGCACGACCCGGTGGGCAACCGAGTAGTTGGCGAGACCGAACACGGCGCCGACCCTGGCGCACACCGCCGCCACGTCCACGCCCTCGCCGATGGCCAGTTCGAGGCGTCCCATCGGCAGGCGCACATCGCCGACGTCGAGTCCGGCCAGTGCGTCGCGCACGTTGCGCGCAAGATGGCGGATGAACCAGGGACGGTTCTGTCCCTTGAGCGCGATCTCCTGGTAGTGCGCGAGGAGCACACGGGCTGGCTCCGGGCCGTGGGGCCCGTTGCCTGGGTCGGACCAGCGGGGTTCGAGGGGGGCGGCCGTCATGTGCGTAGAAATGCCAGCGCCGCTTTGGCGGCGCGGTGGCCGCTCGAGACGGCGCTCTCGATCGTGGCCGGCAGCCCGGTGTCGGTCCAGTCTCCGGCGAGCAGGAAGCCCGGAAGCGGCGTGACACAGGCCGGCCGCGCTGGTTCGCCGGCGGCCAGCGAGAAGGTCGCCCGCCGTTCACGCACGGCCGTCGCGCGCACGAGCCGGGCGCGGCTGGCAGCCGGCACGGCGGCGGCGAGTTCGCGATGCGCCCGCTCGACGATTGCGTCGTTGTCGAGGCCCACGACGTCGGTCGCGCCGCTGCAGACGAGCGAGAGGTGCGTGGCCTGACCCGGCGACACGCGGCGCTTGTCGAACACCCATTGGAAGGCGCGTCCCGGCAGGCCCACGAACGGCCGGCCGAGCACCGGACGATCGAACCACAGGTTCACCGTGACGATCGGTACGCTCTGCATGGCCGCGGCCCGTGTCGCCAGCGGCACGAGCACCTCGGGCATGGGCGCGAACAGCCCGGCAAGCGCGTGCCACGGCGCCGACGACACGACCACGGGTGCCGTGACGACCTGGCCGCGCACCTCCACCCCCGCCACGCCGCCCGGCCCGACGCTGACGCGTGCGGGCGCGCCGCGCCGCACTTCCCCGCCGCCCGCCTCGATGAACTTGACGGCCGGATCGACCAGCACGTGCGTGAGCGACTCGGCAGGAATGACCAGCGCCGCGTCGTCGGATCCGGGCCCCAGCATCCGCCGGACGACCTCGACGAAGGTCGTTGCCGTGGCTTGGTCGATGGGCTGGTTGAGCGCGGCAACCGCCAGCGGCTCCCAGAGCAGGTCACAGAGTCGCGCCGGCTGTCCATGCCGCGTGAGCCACGCGCGCACGGTCTGGTCCGGCGGGGGCGGCGGCGCCGACCGGCGGAGCGCGCGGCCGAGGCCGGTGATGGCCAGCCGCTCACGCCACGTGAGCGCGTCCCAGGCGAGCGCGCCGGCCACGAGTTGGAGGGGCGACGGCAGGGCGGGGCACCGCAATTCGCTCTGGCGGCCGTTCATGTCCACCATGGGCACGGCCAGCGACGACTGCACCATGAGCTTCTGGCGGGTGCCGATGCGTGAGAGATACGCGAGCGTGTCGTAGTAGCAGCCGAAGAGGACGTGCTGGCCGTTGTCGACCCAGTCGCCGGTGCTGCGGTCCTCGGTCGCGAACGTCCGCCCGCCGGCGATGGGCCGCGCCTCGACGACGACGACGCGGGCGCCGGCCTCGACGAGCGTGGTTGCGGCGCTCAGCCCGGCGCAGCCGGCGCCGATGACGACCACATCGGTGGAAGTCACGGCGTGCGCGCCGGCGACAGTGCCTCGACGCCGGCCCGCAGCAGCGTCTTGGTCCATGTGGCGGCGGCGATCCAGGCGCGCTCGGGGCGAGGCACGCGTATCACCTCGTGGAACACATCGTAGCCGCGCCCTTCGATTCGCCGGAGGATGGCGAAGTAGATGGCGCCCATGATTTCAGCGGCCACGAGGTGCCTGGCCTCGCCAGCCGGCATCGCCGCGGCGGCCTGGTCGTAGTACGCCCGGGCGCGTGTGAGCTGGTGCTGGAGCAGCGCCCGGATCTGGGGCGTGACGAGGCCAGCCGCCAGGTCCTGCTCGGTGCAGCCAAACCGCCGCAACTCGTCCTGGGGCAGGTAGATGCGCCCGTGGTCGAGGTCGGTCTTGACATCGCGCACGATGTTGGTGAGCTGCAGCGCCAATCCTAGATTCATGGCGTAGTCGCGCCCGCCGGGGTGCCGGCAACCGAAGATGTTCAGGCAGATGAGGCCCACCGTCGACGCCACGCGCCAGCAGTACTCGCGCAAGTCGTCGAACGTCTCGTAGCGGCGGTGGTCGAGATCCATCTGCACGCCGTCGATGAGGTCGTCGAACGATCGCCGTGGCAGATCGAACTGACGGGCCACCGGCACGAGGGCCTGTCCCTGGGGTGACTGCGCCGTGCCGCCATCGAAGACGCGGGCGATCTCGTCGCGCCAGAACGCCAGCTGGCGGGCGGCCTGCGCCGGGTCCGGCGCTTCATCCACCGCGTCGTCGATGGCCCGGCACGCGTCCCACACCGTCACGATGGCGGCACGCTGCTGGTCTGGCAGCACCAGGAACGAGTAGTAGAAGGAGGTATCGCGGCTCACGACGACAGCATCCTCCACCCTATCACCAGCCCATCGCCGACGCCGAGCGACGGCCGATGCGCGACCGGGTCGAAGCGACTCTGTTCCAACCGTTCGAGCACACGCCGGCCGCCGTGCCAGGTGGCCTCGAGTTCCCAGCGGAGCCGGCCGCTGACGTGCGAGAGGAGCGGGCGTCCGTGATCGAACAGCGCGCGAGTGCGCGCCGCCGACGCGGCGAGCGCCGCCTGCCACTCACGCGGCGTCGTCGTCATGTCCGCCGAGAGCTGGTCCGGACTGGCGCCGCTGGCCGTCCACTGGGCTTCTGGCACGTAGAGCCGGCCGCGGCGCCAGTCGAGGGCGAAGTCCTGCCAGAAGTTCGTGAGCTGGAGCGCCGTGCAGATGGCATCGGACCACTGGTCGAGCCGCTCGTCGTGGTGCCCGAAGAGCCGCAGCACGAGGCGGCCGACGGGATTGGCCGAGCGGCGGCAGTAGTCGTCCACGTCGGCCCAGGTGGCGTAGCGGGTGATGGTGACGTCCTGCCGGAAGGCCGACAGCAACGCCTCGAACAATCTGACCGGCAGCGCGCGCGATTGAATCGTGTGACCAAGCGCGAGAAAGATACGGTCGTACGAGCCGGCGGTGGCTTTCTCCGACACATGGGCACCGCCGCCGGGCAAGGCAGCGGCGCCGCTGGCGACCCCGACCGCCGCGTGCAGCCGTTCCAGCCAGTCGTCGAGAAGGCGCAGCCGTTCGCGTTCCGTGTAGCCGTCTTCGTCGGCGAAGTCGTCGGCAGTGCGAGCAAAGGCGTAGACGGCCGCAACGTGCGGCCGGATGGCGGCCGGCACGAGCCACGAGGCCACCGGGAAGTTCTCGTAGTGCGACGACGCCAGGCGCAGGCAGTGGGCGTAGGCTGTGTCGAGCGTGGCGTCTGCCGTCACCAGATCTGCTCCGGCACGCCGGCGCTCGCATTGGCCGCGCGGGCCATCACGAACAGCAGATCGGAGAGCCGGTTGAGATACACGAGTACCACGGCCTCGACCTCGCCGTCGACGATGCGCAGGGCATCGGCCTCGGCCCGCCGGCAGACCGTGCGGGCCACGTGCAACGCGGCGCCGCCGGGCGCGCCGCCGGCCAGGATGAAGTGGCCGAGCGGTGGAAGTGTCGCCTCGAGGGCGTCGATCCACCCTTCGAGCCGGGCGACATCGGCCTCACCAATCGACGCCTTCTCCACGCGGGCGGCAATCTTGTGGCTCGGGTCGGCCAGGCGTGCACCCACCGCGAAGAGGTCACGCTGGATATGTGTGACCTGCTCGGCCAGGGCCGGCGCGAGTGCGGCGGCGATGGCCAAGCCGAGGTGGGCATTCAACTCGTCGACCGCACCATAGGCCACGACCCGCGGGTGCGCCTTCGACACGCGGGTGCCGTCGAAGAGACTCGTAGTACCGTCGTCGCCAGTCTTCGTGTAGATTTTCACCGTCACCCACCGGATTATGGCCCGCCAGCGGGGAGCCCGCGCCCGAAAACCCAGCCTGCCCTTGCCCGCGGCGCGTGCCCGCTTTCGCCGGGTGCTGCTCAAGTGGTACGACCGGCACGGACGTGATCTGCCGTGGCGCACCACTGACGACCCGTATCACATCCTCGTGAGCGAGCTGATGCTGCAGCAGACGCAGGTGGATCGCGTCGTGCCCAAGTACTCCGAGTGGCTGGCCAAGTACCCGACGTTCGAAGTGCTGGCGGGGGCGGCCGAGACCGACGTGGCAGCCACGTGGCGCCCTTTGGGCTACAACATCCGGCCCAAGCGGCTGCACTCGATCGCCCGCGAAACCGTCGCCAACTACGGCGGGTCGCTGCCATCGGATCGCCAGACGCTGCTCTCGTTCAAGGGCATCGGCGAATACACCGCCGGCGCCATCCTGAGCTTCGCGTTCCGCCAGCGGGCGGCGATCCTCGACACCAACGTGGCGCGCGTGCTCTATCGCGTATTCGTCGGCAAGGGCGACGCCGGGGGGCACGCGATGACGAAGCTGCTGTGGGCCGTGTCGGCCGTGCTCGTGCCGCGGGCCCGCGCCTTCGATTTCAACCAGGCCCTGATGGACTTCGGCGCCATGACGTGCACGGCGCGGAAGCCGAAGTGCATCGCCTGCCCGATGGCGACGTTCTGCCGGTCGTTCCCCTGGACCGATCCGCCGGTGAAGCGCCGGAGCCGCGCCGCCTGAGCCGACCGCCGTCAATCGCCTCTTCCCCTGCGCGGCCGTCGTCGGCAAGGATTCGACCCATGGTGGACTTGCACTCGCCCCCGCCCGTCGCCCGCCTGCTGCGCCGCGCCGCCGGTTTCATGCCATCCAGCGTGTCGCTCATCTCGCACGGCGATGTCGTCATGACGGTCAGCACCCTGCAGTGTCTGTCCTTCGACCCGCCCATCGTGAGCGTCTTCTTCGACCACGCTTCGCAAAAGGGACGGGCGATCCGCGAGGCCGGACGCTTCTTTGCGCGGGTGCTGCGTGCGACCGAGGCGGCTCATGCGCCCCAATCGACATCGGCACCGTCTGACCAGGCGGACCAGGCGGACCCGTCGCTGGTCGCCCTCGACTGCGAGATCACGCGCGCCGAGCAGCTCGGCGACCACTTCCTGGTGCTGGCGAGTGTGGCGCGGGTGCGACTTGGCGACGGCGCCCCGCTCGTCTACTGGCGGCGCGGCTTCCATTTGCTGCGGCTCGACTATCCGTTCCTGGCCACCCCGGCCGCGTTCGCCGCCTTCATCGCGGCCTGGGAAGCTGGAACGTTGCCACACACCGACTGGACGCACGCCGCCCATGTCGCCGTGGCGGCCTGCTACGCGGTGCGTCACGGTGCCGCCGCCCTCAACCGCACGCGCGCCGGGATCGTGCGCTACAACACGGCGGCCGGCACGCCCAACACCGACACGTCGGGCTATCACGAGACGCTCACCCGCTTCTGGGCCGAGGTGGTCGCCCGCCTCATTGCCGGCTGCGACGACGAGTGGGCGGCCGCGCGTCTGGCCGTCGAGCGCTTGGGCGAGGACCGCGACCTGCACGCGATCTGCTACGCCTTCGACGTTTCGCGCAGTCGCGAGGCCCGCCGGTCGTGGGTGGCGCCAGATTGGCCAATCACCGAGGCGCTGCCCCTGACGTTCAGGCGGTCAGCAGGCGAATGAGATCGGCGTCGGCGTCGGGAAACGGCAACGTGTCCAGCTCGTCGCGGGACACCCAGCGCATCTGCTGGCCGATCATCGGCGTGGGCTCGCCGGCGAAGCAACAGGCATAGAAGTGCAGTGCGACGGTGCGCTCAGGGTAGACGTGCGTCACCTCGTGCATGAGGCCGCCCACTTCGGCGAGGATGTCGAGTTCTTCGCGCAGCTCGCGTCGCAGCGCGTCGGAGTGCGACTCGTGCGGCTCGCACTTGCCGCCGGGGAACTCCCAGTGGCCGGCCAGATGGGTGCCGTCGGGACGCAGGGTGAGCAGGAAGCGGCCGTCACGCTCGATGACGGCCGCCACCACGACGATGTGCACGCTCGCTGCTAGCGCCGACCGCGCGTCACGCGCAGGGTGACCACGAACGCGCCCTGGTTGTCATTGATCGGGTCGTCGTTCACAGCGAGGAAGAGCTGGCCCTGACCCGGCATCGGCAGGTAGGCCGTCTGGTTGCCGATGGCGAACGGCTGTCCGTTGCCGATGCGGCCGATGAGGGCGCCGGCCAGCAGCGCCGGGGCCGGGGCGTTAGCGGCATAGCGGCCGCGCAGCGAGCCAGCCGAACTGGCCTTGTCTTCGGCGTCGTTCGACAGCTGGACCTGACCCGTGGTGGTGAACTGTACGCGGTCGTTCTTGGTCAAGGTGAAGCCGGTGTTCACCCAGCCGGCATTGGCCGCCACACGCACCGCGCCGGGGGGCAACGCCTCCTCGGCCGCCCGCTCTGCAGTCGTGGAGGATGTCGAGGCAGTGAGCGATGACGGGAAATTCCCGAAGTACAACCTCCGCACCTCGGAAAAGGGCGCCCGCTTCTCACCGGCGCCGTTCGGCTTGAACGACAGGATGCGCGGCTCGTCCTCTTTGCCCGATCCTTCGCCGCCTTCGATGTTCAGGAGCCGGCCCCGCAGCACTTCGCCGTTTCTCAACACCAGCACGTGGTCGCTGCCCCGGGCCGCCTCGAGCTCGTTGGCCGGCAGATTTTCCGCGTTGCCCGCTACTTCGAACACCGCCGCCTCGCCCACCGGAATCTTGCGCTGATCTGCCAGCGACAGGCGCAGAAAGAGAGTGTTGGTGTCGCGGTTCCACGCTTCGAAGCGGCCCGACACCCGGGTGCCGTCGCGCTTCAGCACGGTAGCCTGTTCCTGCGCGGCGGCCACGCCGGAGACGGCCAGTGCCAGGGCGGCGATCGATGTCGTCAGTCGTTGATTCAAGATAGTCTCCTTCAGGGGACGTGCAACGTCCCGGACAGTGAGTGCTGCAATTCAGACGCCGTCCACGCCGCCGGTGTCCCGCACACCTGGCTGAGGACCACATCACAACCATCCTAGCGCCCGCCTGCCGGCGCAGCTGTTCGTTTCAGGACAGCGGAAACGCCGCGACCACCGCAGCAACGTCGCTATCATCGCAGGCCACGCTCAACACGGTACCGGGCTCGGTGAAGTCGCGGTGCACGTAGGCCAGCGCCACCGCCTTCTCGAGCCGGGGCGACCACGCCGCGCTGGTCACCCGGCCGATCTCGCCGCGTTCGGCCTTCACACCGGCCCGCGCCACCGGCACGCTGTCGCCGTCGATGGTCAGCCCGACGAGCTTGCGCGCAACGCGCCCACCGCCGCGGTGCACGACGCGCACGATCACTTCCTGGCCCACGTAACAGCCCTTCGTGAACGAGATGGCGCGATCCTCGATGCCGGCTTCAAGGGGAATGGTATCCGCGTCCATGTCGACGAGAAACTGCGGGCGTCCCGCCTCGATGCGCGCGAACTCGAGCGCGGCGGCCGGCGTCAGGGTGGCGCCGGCCAGGCGCAGCCGCGAGATCCACAGGTCGGCCTGGTCAACAGCCACACGCAACGTGAAACCAGGCACGCCATATGGGAAGGTGCGGACGAGGCGGCCGAAAGTCCCGACCGGCGCGTTCGTGAACTCTGGCCACGCATCGATACGCTCGGTGGTCAGCGTCGAGTTCGACGGGCGGGACCCGACGGCGGATCGCGCAACCGCTTGAGCCGCGCCGGCGCCGTGAATGCCGAGCGTACGCCACTGACCCGTCTCGTCGGTGAGGACGACGTCTTCGGCGAAGATCGCGGCGTTCAGCTGACGCACGATGCCCTCGCTGAGTGCCGCCGGCACGTCGAGCGACAGAGACTCGTCGTCGGCCAGGACGACGAGGTCGGTGATCATGCGTCCCTGGGGCGTGAGCCAGGCGGCATAGCAGCCGTGGCCGGGCGTGAGCGCCTCGATGTCGTTCGTGAGCAGACCCTGCAACCAGCTGGCGCGTTCGGCGCCCGAGACGCGTACGCAGCCCCGATCCGCGTGTGCCACGAGCGCTGCGCCGGCGCGCAACAGGTCGTGCTCAGAGCGTTCAGTCAACGGTGCTACCCTTGACCGTGGAGCCACGAGTGCTGTCCACAATCAAGGATTGTACCCGCCTGGGGGCGGTCGTCGGGCTGGCCGCGTGGCTGGCCGCAACATTGTCTGCGCAAGTCGCGCCCCCGGCGACGGCGCCCGCCGCCCAGGCCGACCTTGCCGGCGCCGACTCCTACGTCATCTTCCTGACGGGACAGCCAGTGGGACGCGAAGAGGTGACCGTCACCCGCGAGCCCGACGGCTGGGTGCTGCGCGGGTCGTCGCGGGTCAGCCCGCCCATCGCCACGACCGTGCGACGTGTCGAGGTGCACTACGACGCCAACTGGCGGCCGCGGTCGCTGTCACTCGAGGGAGCCATCCAGGACAAGGAAGTCGGTCTCGAGACGACCTTCGCCGACGGCAAGGCTACCAACCTCCTCAAGGAAGACGACGCCACGACGGAGAAAATCGACGACGTCTCGGCCGACGCGGTCGTGTTGCCCAACGTATTCTTTGGCAGCTACGCGGCCCTGGCAGCCAGGCTCGTGGACGCCACGCCGGGCACCGAGATCAAGGCCTACATCGCTCCGCAGGCAGAGATCCCGATCGTGGTTGTGGCCGTGGCCGACGAGCGGATCGACACGCCGAAACGCGCCTTCACCGCCAAGCGGTTCACGCTGACCTTCAGGAACCCGAGCGGCGAGCTCACGACGAACCTGTGGATCGAGCCGAACGGCCGTTTCGTGCGGCTCAGTGTGCCGGCACAAACGCTCGAGATCGCCCGCGACGACGTGGCCTCGGCCGCCTCGCGCATGTCGGCGTTCTCGATCGAGGGCGATGAGACGGTGATGGTGCCGGCCAACGGCTTCAACATCGCGGCCACGGTGACCAAGGCGCCCACGGCGCGCCGTCCGCAGCCGGCCGTCGTGCTCATCGGCGGCTCCGGGCCGGCGGATCGCGATGGCACGGTCGCCGGCATCCCAGTGCTCGGGCACATCGCGCGCGACCTCGTCAAGGCCGGCTTCGTGGTCGTGCGCTACGACAAACGCGGCGTGGGCCAGAGTGGCGGACGATCCGAGACAGCGACGCTGCGCGACTACGCGGAAGATGCCAGAGCCGTCGTGACCTACCTGCGGAAGGAACGCCGCAAGGACGTGGACCGGCGCCGGATCGCCGTCGTCGGTCACAGCGAGGGCGCCTGGGTGGCCATGCAACTGGCGGCGACGGAGAAGAACGTCGCCGCGCTCGTGATGGTGGCGGGCGCCTCGGAAACGGGCGGCGCGCTCGTGCTCGAACAACAGCAGCACCTGCTCGATGTCATGAAGGTCGATGACGAGGAAAAGCAGGCCAAGGCCGATCTGCAGACGCGCATCAACCTGGCCGCGACCGGCAACGGCCCCTGGGACGGCGTCTCGGACGACTTGCGGGTCCAGGCCGACACGCCATGGTTTGCCAGCTACCTGGCCTTCGATCCGGAAAAGCTCATGAAGGACGTCCGGCAGCCGCTGCTCATCGTGCAGGGCGAACTCGACACCCAGGTGCCGCCGCACCACGCCGAGCGGCTGGCCGAGCTGGCCAGCGGACGCAAGCGACGCGTGGCGGTGGAGGTCGTCCGGATTCCAGGCGTCAACCATCTGCTCGTGCCGGCGACGACTGGTGAAGTGAGCGAGTACGGTTCCCTCTCGGCGCGGGAAGTGAGTGCCGACGCCACGAGCGCCATGGCCAGGTGGTTGACCAACACGCTCGCGGTCGCGAAGTAACCGCCCGACGAAGGGAGAGAACGCGCCGATGAAGCCACTGCGAGCGGCCGATGTACGTCGCGCGGTGGGCGCAGCCAGCCGCGCCCTCACCGCGGCGCTCGATACCCGGCACAAGCCAATTCTGCCCGCCATGCTCAACTCCGCCAGGAGCGTCAGCGCCGAGTGGTACATCGAGACGCTGTGGCACTACCTGGCCAAGCGCGACCTGCTCCAGGGCGTGGGCAGCTTCGACGTCGAGTTCAGCCAGCCGGCACGCCTCTCCGACAAGCAGATTCACTTCGCGCTGCCGCATCCTGAAGCCGACGACCTGGTCATGGACTTCCACGTGATGCGCACGACCGAAGGGACGAAGACGCCCACCAAGGTGCCGGTGGCGCGGATCGCCATCCATCGAGGCACCCGGCGGCGCCGCCACGGGGTGGCGCCAGATCCCCCGATCCACCCTTACGGCATCGAGGTCCGGAGACGTCACCTGAATGCCGCGGGCGAGGTCTCCTGGTACACGCTCGTCGCCGTCATCATGGACGTGGCCCGGCGCGGCGCCCAGTTCGCCGACGAACGCATCGACCGCGACGACGACCATCTGCTCTATGTCGTGCCGCGTTTCACCTTCACGCCGCTGGTGGACGCCGCCGCACGCGACAACCTGTTCATCTATCCGCACTTCTCGATGACCAAGCGGTGGGCGAAGGGCAAGACGTCGGCGACCGCCAGGGTGACCTTCTGGGCGGTGGCGAACGCGATGCCGTGGCCGATCGCCGAGAGCATGGTCACGGTGGTGCGGACGAGCGTCGTCGACGGCGCGCGGCGGCCGGTGGACGAGAACGGAGACGTCGCGAGCAGAGGCGACAAGTAGCGCACGGCGACGGTCTGACGATGGCTACAGTGGCTGCCACAGCTCATCGACGGTGGCCCGCAGTCGGGCGGCGGCATCGGCGTAGGGCTCACTCGCCGACACGGTGACCGGCGGGCCGATGGCGATCCGCACGCGGTGGCGGCGCCACGCGCCGACGTAGCGCCAATCGATTGGCTTGGTGCGCGGCCACATCTCCCAGAGGCCCTTGAGGGCCACCGGCACGATCGGCACGCCGAGGTGGGCGGCGAGAATCGGCGCGCCCTTCTTGAAGCGCCGCACCGTGCCGTCGATGGAGCGCTCGCCCTCGGGAAAAAGCAGCAGCACGCGGCCGTGCGCGAGACCGAAGGCCCCGGCCTTCATCGCCGAGACGAGGGCCGAATCGGTGTCGACCGGCACCAGGTTCACCAGCCGGGCCAGCCACAGTGTGAAGGGCGTCTGGAAGTACTCGGCCGCGCCCACGACGAACATGTCGCGGAAGACGCGATACGGCAGCACGCTGCAGAGCAGGAGCGGATCGAGGTAGCCCTGATGGTTCGGGCAGATGAGGTAGGGCCCGGCCGCCGGCAGGTGGTCGAGTCCCTCGACCCTGACGCGCGAGAGCACGCGGCCAGCGACTTGCGCGACCAGCCACAGCAGACGCGTCACGACCTGGCGCGGCTCGAGCAGGCGTCCGAGCACCGGGTCGGTCGCCGCTGGGATGTCGGCCAGAAGCGTCGGCCACGCCGCGTCCACCGCGCCGGCGGCGGCGCCCTCGGCCGGCCGGACGGCCTCGACCAGCTGGCGCACGGTCGCGATCTCGTGCACGACCACCTCTGGCACCTTCATGCCGAAGCGTTGCTCGAGCTCGGTGAGCAGCTCGACGCGCTCCATGCTGTCGAGGCCGAGATCGAGTTCGAGATTGGCATCGGGACGCAGTGTCAAGTCGCCCTTGGCATGCCGGCCAACGAGCGCGACAGCATCCGCCACGTGCGGGTCGTCGAGCCACGCTTCGTCGGCGCCACTCAGCGGGCGCTTCGCCTCGGCTGCCCTGGTTAGGTCGCGCTCGAGCAGCGATCGGTGGATCTGGAAGCGCTTGAGCTTACCGGTCGTCGTGCGCGGCAGCGGTTCGAACCAGACGTCGTAGCCGAGCACGCGCTTGTGCGAGGGAAGCGCCGCGCCCGCGCTCTCCATCTCGAAGCGCAGCAGGTCACCGGCGTTGGCGATCTTTCGTGCCCTGAGCACGTCGTCGTCGAGCACGACCACGGCATGCAGCCGCTCGGTGGTCGGCTCGCCTGGACGCATCACGCCCATGACGCAGATCTCCTTGACGACCGCCGACGTCCGGTACTGCGCCTCGACCTCCTCTGGATAGATGTTCTTGCCGGACGCGAGGACGATGACCTCCTTCTTGCGGCCGGTGATCGTCAGCCGGCCCTGCTCATCGGTCCGTCCGAGGTCGCCAGTGAGAAACCAGCCGTCGCGGAAGACCTCGGCGTTGGCATCCGGCCGGTTGTAGTAACCCTGCATGACGATCGGCCCGCGGATGGCGATCTCGCCGTCCTCGGCATCGCCTTCGGGCGGCAGGATCTTGAGCTCGTTGCCCGGCAGGATCCGGCCCACGGTGTCGATGTGCGCCTCGTCGGGCCGGTTGAGCGTGGCCGCACCAGACGTCTCGGTGAGCCCATAGGCCTGCTGAATGGTGAAGCCGAGGGCGTAGAGGTCCCTGCCAACGGCCGGATCGAACTTCGAGCCGCCGGCGATGAGCAGCCGCATGTGGCCGCCGAGCACCTTGTGCACACGGCCGAACAGCTTCGGTCCGACGTTCACGCCCAGCCGGCGCGTCTGCAGGTTCAACCAGAGCAGCGTCCGGAAGAGGCGCCGCTTCAGCCAGCTGCCCCGGGCGACTTCGCCCATGACGCGCTGGTGGATCAGATAGAAGAACTGCGGGACGCAGGCGAAGATCGTGATGCGCCGCTCGGTGAGCGCCTTGAGAAGAGCGGTCGTGTTGAGGGTCTCGAGATACACGACGCGGGCGCCGACGGCGAACGGCAGCAAGAGATTCGCCATCTGGGCGAGTGAATGGAAGAGCGGCAGCACGCCGAGCACGGCATCCTGCCCGTCGACGTGCACGGCGGCGAAGGTCGCCTCGCGCTCGCTGGCCAGGTTGCCGTGCGTCAGCACGACACCCTTGGGATCGGACGTCGTGCCCGAGGTATAGAGGATGACGGCGGGATCGCTGGCGTTGGCGCGGCTGGGCGGCAGCGGCGTCGGGCCCGCCGGGAGCCCGATCATCTCGTCCACTGACGGACGGGCATCTTCGTCGGTCCCGTACATTCGCACGAGCGACACGGTCGACATCGCCGCCTCGGCCACCGGCAGCAGGCGCGTCCCGACGACCAGCAGCCGCGCGCCCGACGCCTCGAGGATCGTCGCCACCTGCGACGACGAGTAGTTCGTGTCGAGCGGCACGGCAATGGCGCCGAGGCGCACTACGCCGAGATAGACGGCACACCAGCGCGCGTCGTTGTCGGCGAGAATCGCGCAGCGGTCGCCGTGGCCGATGCCCACGGCCACGAGCCAGCCGGCGATCCCTTCCGCCCACGTCTTCAGGTCGTGGTAGGTAACGCGCTCGAGGCCCGAGGCCCGCTGCACTTCGATGGCGGTGTTGGCGGCGAATCGGTGGGCGGTGTCATCGAAGGTCTGCCAGAAGTTGGACACGCCGGGCGATTGTAGGTCAGGGCGTTCGGCGGACGGAGGCTGAACGCCCTCCGGGGCCAGTCGAGCGACGGCGGGCCTTGACGGCGACGATGACCGACAACGAGCTCCGGCGCCACACGACATCAACGTCGAAACCGGCCTTCCTCAGCAGCGCCGTCTCGAGTTCCAGCGGGAAGTAGGTGTCTTCGTCTGCCCAGGCGCGCAGGAACTTCCTGGCGCCGGCCGGCCCGTGCCCGACGGCCAGGTGCCGGCGCCATGTCTCGTGGTCTCGCGCCCGCAGCTTGGCATCGGAGGCGAGCGTGCAGTCGGCGTCCACGAGGATACCCCCAGGCCGCAGGGCGGCGAACGCGCGTGCGAAGATCCTTGCCTTG
Source organism: Acidobacteriota bacterium (assembly GCA_018000455.1). Classification (GTDB taxonomy): domain Bacteria; phylum Acidobacteriota; class Vicinamibacteria; order Vicinamibacterales; family UBA2999; genus CADEFD01. Next base: position 31,865 of record JAGNJW010000004.1, on the reverse strand, counting down.
GCCGACGGCGCGGGCACGTGGTGGAGCGAGAACGACGCAGAAACGACATCGCAGCGCGGGAACGCCGTGGTCTCGAAGTTGCCGACGACTGGCGTGAGCTTCTTCCCCAGCCGCTTCTCCGCCATCGCCAGCATGGCCCGGTCGCCGTCGATGCCAACCACACGCGCGCCGGGCAGGCGCTTCAGGCACCGCGCCGCCAAAGCTCCGGAGCCGGTGCCCAGATCGAGCAGCAGGCGCGCGGGACGGTCGAGCGCCACCAGCGCGTCGGCCGCCGCGTCCAGGATCTCGTCGTAGTAGGGAATGAAAGTGAGGATCTGGCGGTCGTATTCCCCGGTCTTGATTCCGAGATGCGAGGCAACGCTCATGCTGGGATGTTAACCTCGCTTGTCGCCCGAAGCGGCACTCAGTAGTTCCATTGCACCTGGATGCCCACGCGATTGGCATCGCGGGTGAGGCCGTAAGGGAAGGTGCTGGTGCGCGTGCGGCGAATGGTGCGCGTGTACATCCCCACCAGCTCGACCTCGGCCCACCGGGCGAACTCCACGCCGAAGTCGACCTCGTTCACTTCGCTCACGGGGGCGTTTCTGCCGAACTTGCGCGCGCCGTCGAAATACTGCCAGCGGGCGAACGGGAGCCAGTTCCCCACGGCACGTTTGCCGGCGTAGCTGACCTGGACGTAGCCGCCCTGCAAGGTATCGCGGCCGATTGTCTGGTAGTCGGGCGAGAGCTGCGGTCCCTTGCCGACGTTCCACTCGGCCTCGATGCCGAAGGGCTGCGGGTAAAGGATGGCGGTGAAGGCCAGGCGCTCGTCGAGCGTGCCGCGAGCGTCCTGTGACGGCGTGAAGGACACGCCACCGGCCGTGACAGCGGCCGTGGGTACGACGAATCGGCCACGATACGCCTGCACGCCGAGTTCGTAGTACTGGCCACCGCTGGTCTTGAACGGATAGGCCGCGCGGGCGAAGACGTGAGGGTGACCGTTCAGGTCCGATCGATTCAGCCCCTGGCCCGAGTAAATGCCCGCCGAGAGGACGCCGTAGTCGCCGGAACCCTTGAAGCGCGCGTTACCGAGCTCGCGGAAGCGCTGCTTGGCGGTTGCGCTCTCCCACATCAGGGCCGCGCCCAGATCGCGCTCGCCCTCGACGGCGCTATTGAGGGCGTCGGGACGTTCCATGGCCGCGCGGTTCGAGCTCGACTGCAGGTTGACGAACCCGAACGGCACCTTGGACTGCCCCACCCGCACGCGGTAGGCCTTGGCCCGGTCGAGCCACACATCGCCGTAGAGGTCGCGCATCTGGAGCGCGAAGTCGCCGGCCCCCGGCGAGCCGGCGAAGTCGGTCTGGGCGTAGAGCGAAAGGTGATCGGCGACATCGCCGCTGATAACAACGCGGCCGCGGCGCAGCACGAAGGTCTCGTGGGCGTTGACCGAACGATCGGACGGCACCTCGAGCACCGCGCCAGACTGCGAGCCGGCCTCGGAGTAGCGCAGCTGAGAATAGCCGCGAATGCCCATCCGCTCGTACCACTTGCCCGCCAGTGCGCGGCTCACGACCGGGGCCGTCGCGCCTGTCGTGGCCGTCTGCAACTCGGCGATTGCCGCGTCCTGGGCGGCGTCCTTTCCCGGGTCCGCCGGCAGGCCGGGCAACGACGCCGGCGGGCTGACCGGCGTGTCGTCCGCTTCGGCCACCATGCGGATGGCATCGTACTCCTGCGCCGTGATCGAGCCACGGTCACGCAGTACCTGCAGGAGCTTCAACAGCGCATCGTTCGACTCCGCGGCGGCCGGACGCGGCAGCCCGGCCAGAACGCCCACGAGGACAATCCCAACACCGATCGGCCGGAGGCCACGAGCCGCCCGACTCACCCGCACGCGGAAGACCATCACCTACATGTAGGTCACCGACGTTTCCACCGCGTCTCCGCGACGTTACATGTACGTTACGGCTCGAGCGCGCCGCTCGCCGCCCCCGGCCCGATCGTCAGAACTGGAAGCGCGCGCCCCACTGAATCTGGCGGGCATCCCGTGCCGTCGTGTAGGTCGCGAAGCTCCCCGACGTGATGGCGCCGCTCGGATTCTCGAAGTTCACGGTGTTCAGCAGGTTGTAGGCCTCAAGGAACACCTCGAAGCGCTTCCGGCCTTGAGCGTTGAACATCTTGGTCGCGCGCAGGTCAACCACGCGATCGGCCGACGACCGCGTCAGCTGCTCCATGGAAATGGGCGCCAGGTTCCGCGACTGCCGGAAGGCGTTGATGATGGCCAGGTTGGTCTCGCTCTCGGTGCCGCCGGTGTTCTTCTGCAGGCCGGCCGGACGGTCCTGGTTGTTGCCGTCGCGATCGAGGTCCACGCCCGCGATCACATCCCAGGGAGTGCCGTTCCGGAGCGACACGATCGTGGCCAGCTGGATGCCCAGCGGCAACGGCGCGATGACCGATACCGAGAGCGCCTGCCGTCGGTCGTTCTCATCGAGCCCGCGGTCGTCGTTGCCGAAGGTGTTCCACGGATCGGACTTGGTGCTGGCGTTGTCGTTGGTGCCGTTCGAGATGGCTTTCGACAGCGTGTACGACACCTGCCAGGTGGAGCCCCGGTAGCGGCGCCGCAGCTGCGCCTGCAGTGCGTCGTAGCTCGAGTCGGTGAGCGAGTTGATGAGCGTGACCGACGAGAACTGCGGGTACGGCCGGGGGTTGGTGGCCAGCGGCCCGCGGGCCGGCAGGTTGGCGTCGCGGCCGGTCTGCAGGTCCTTCTGCACCTGGTGGATCAGGTCGACCTCGAGTGAGGTATCGAACGGCAGCATCTTGGCGACGCCGAGCGTGGCGCTCACGACGTAGGGGAGGTTGAGGTCATCGCCGGGCAGGTAGAGCGCGCGGCCGCCGGCCGTGCGGACGTAGTCCTCGAGGGTCCGCCCGCCGAGGGCCGCCGTCTGGTTCGGGTAGAACTGCAGCAGGTTCGGATCGGTGATCTCGGCCGTGAACTGGTTGCTCACTACGTCGCCGCGGATGTTGAACCACGGCCGGTTGCGGCCCGAATAGAGCCCGTAGCCGCCGCGCACCACCGTGCGCCCGTCACCGCGCGCGTCCCAGGCGAACCCGAAACGCGGCTGGATGTTGTTCAGGTCGTTGCCCCGGTCGGCCGTGACCAGGTTCTCGAGGCCCGCAAACTGCGGATTAGCGAGCAGATCGGCAATCATCTCCGGACTGCGCAGGTTGCTGTCGAAGTCGTAGCGCAGGCCGAAGTTGAGCGTGACGTTGCCGAGCCGCACGTCGTCCTGGGCGAAGAAGCCCCATTCGGTATTGCGGTAGTTCTGGGTCGCGGGACCGCTGCCGATCGTGAAACGGGTCGGCCAGGTGGTGCGATCGGCGGCGTCGAACGGCCGGTCGGTGTTGAACAGCCAGACGCCGGCGCCGTAATAGTCGGCGTTGTAGTCGAGATCTTCGTAGGCCATCCGCAGGCCGACCTTGGCAGAGTGCCGGCCGGTCGACCAGAAGAAGGTGTCGTTGAGCGTGTAGCGCTTGCGAGGGAAGCCCTGCGGCAGGTTGGGCGAGCGGCCCGAACTGAACGACGGCCGGGTCACCTGCGTGTCGGTAGTGGTCTGGAATCGCTGAGTGTCCTGGTCCATCACCTGCACGACCATGCTGTTGAGCATCGAGCCGCCGAGGGTCCAGTTCCAGTTGGTCGAGATGTCGGAGAAGTCGAGCGCCGTGTTCTCGGCCAGCTCGTAGTCCTCGACGATGTCGTCGTTGTCGTAGAGATAGCGGACACTGAAGGCGTGGCGCGGATTGGCCGTGTAGTCCACCTTCGCCTGTCCGAGCTTGGCGCGGGTGCCGTTGTCGTAGACGCCGTTGAACTGGCCGGCAAACGGGTTGGTGGGCGGCAGGGCGATGATGCGCGCCGAATTCTGCCGGTTGTACTCGAAGGTCCCGAACAGGAACGCCTTGTTGCGCACGAGCGGACCGCCTGCCGCGGCGCTGAAGCGGGCGGCATCGAACTGCGGCTTCGACTTGGCGAACGCGTTCTTGGCGTTGAGCGAGTCGTCGCGCCCGAAGTACGACAGCCGGCCGGAGAAGTCATTGGTGCCCGACCGCGTCACGACGTTCACGACGGCCGTTCCGGCGCGCGAGAACTCGGCGTCGAACTGGTTCCGGAGCACGCGGAACTCCTGTACCGCGTCCTGGCTGACGTTGACGATCGCAAACCCGTAGATCGGGTGGTCCATGATGCCGCCGTCGATCTGCATCGAGTACATGCTGCGCACGTTGGTGCCGCCGAACGAGGTTGAAATGCCGAAGCGGCCGTCGCCCGAGCGGGCCGGGCCGCCGCCCGGCAGCAACTGCGCCAGGCCGACGAACCCGCGGTTGAGCACCGGCAGCTCCGAGAGCTGCTCCTGGTTCACGACCGCCGACAAGTCCGACTTGGTGGTCTCGATCTCGACGCCCGCCCGCCCGACCACCTGGATGCTCTCCTCGATGGCGCCTACCGACAATACGACCTTCACGTCGCCCACCTGGCCGACGGTGAGCACCACTTTGTGCGTGTCGGTGCCGAAGCCCGAGAGCGTCGATTCGACCGTGTAGGGTCCAGGCTGGAGCGCCGGGACGCGGAACGCGCCCTGCTCGTCTGTAATCACCAGGCGCTCGACGCCGGTGGCGGCGTTGACGATGGTGACGGTCACGCCCGGCAGCGCGCTGCCGGTCGAGTCGGCGACGGTGCCGCGAAGCTCGGCGGTCTGCGCGGCCGCTGTACCGGGCAAGAGCAGGAGCGCTGCGAAGAGCGCTCCGAGGGCGGTAAATCGACGAATGGCTGTGGTGCGGTGGTGCACGTGGTCCTCCGAGGTGGGATCGTGTCACGGGTGACCGACACCCACGACGGCGGCGATGTAATGAATTGTACGTGGCGCGAACGGGGCCGGCGCGAAGGCGTCAACAGACCTTGGTGTCCGCGCCCCGGCGCTGCGCGCCGTGCCTGGCCCCGATTCAGTTGGCCTGACGAATGACCAGGCTCTTGCCGGCGAAATCTTCCGGCCGGACGTTCTTCAGCGTCTGCGTCTTCCTGCCGGTGTTGCTCATGAAGGTCACTTCGACCGTTACGGGAGCGAGCTTGGCCAGTCCGAAATGCACCGGAGCAGCGCGCTGTGAGTTGTAGCCGCCGCCGGTCACGACCTGACGGCTGCCCAGGATCCGGCCTGACGCGTCGAACAGCCGCACCTCCGCACCGAAGCGAGTCTGGTGCCCCTTCGCGTCGAGAACGATCACGCTGAGGCTTCGCTTCTTGACGTCGTCCGGCAGGGTGTTGCGAAACACGAAGTGGCCGCCCTTCGGGCCGTAGCCATCGGTGATCGACAGGTCGAGCCCGCCGTCGTTGTCGAAGTCCACGAACTGCGAGGCGTGGTCGGCGGCGTTGAGGGGACTGTCCTTCGTGAGCACGTTGACGAAGCCGGCGGCGCCGTCGTTGCGGAACAGCGCATTGAGCGGCGTCTGCGCGCCGGGATCCCCGACGTACGAGATGACCGAGAGGTCGAGATCGCCGTCGTTGTCGTAGTCGCCCCAGTCGGAGCCGACCGCATGGTTCTCGACTCCGACCCCGACCTTGGCGGCCACGTCGGTGAAGGTGCCGTTGCCGTTGTTGCGATACAGCTGGTTGTGACCGTAGTTGGGCACGAAGATGTCGAGGTGGCCGTCGTTGTCGTAGTCGCCGACGGCGCACCCGACGCCGCCCTCCGCCTTGGTGCGCGTCGGGCCGGCCATGCCGAGCGCCACCGCCACGTCGGTGAAACCGGTGCGGTCGTTGCGCCAGACGGCGTCGGCGGCGCCCGACTGGTTGGCCAGGAACAGATCGAGGTCGCCGTCGTTGTCGACATCGAGCCAGCAGGCGCCGACGGTGGGTCGCGGGTCGGTCGGTCCGGCGTCGGCGAACACCTGGGTGAACTTGCCGCCGGTGTTCTGGAACAGCTTGTTCTGTCCGGCGCGATTGGCGGCGTAGACGTCCAGGTCGCCGTCGTTGTCGTAATCGATCCAGTTGGTCTGGCGCGCCGAGCGCCCTGGAATCGTCAGACCGATCTCGGCGGCTACATCCGTGAAGCGCTTGCCGCCGTCGTTGCGGAGCACCACCGTGAGCTTGTCGGTGGGCGTCGAGCCCCCGAGCAGATCGATGTCCCCGTCGCCGTCGAAGTCGCCCCAGCTCAGCCCGCGCAGCTCGTGGCTGCCCGCCTGCGGCATGCCGACCTGGGCGCCGACGCTGACGAGGACGCCCTTGTCGTTCCGATAGAGGCGCACCTCGCCGGTGCCGAGCGACACGGCGAGATCGAGATCACCGTCGTTGTCGTAGTCGCCCCAGGCGTTCGAATATGAATTCGCTACGGCGAGGAGGTCAGGCTGCACCGCGGCGAACGGCAGAGCGGCCCCCTGCGCCAGCAAGGTCGCCCCAGGGGGCGGCGGCACGGCCACCAGGGCTCCGGCTGCCAGGAGCAGCACGGCGAGAGACAGTCGCGTGGGGGATCGCATCATGGCTTGAGCTCCGTCCGTTCCGAAAGGTGGGCCTCGACCTGCGCCCGCTGCATCCACAACTCGCGGAACTCGTGATTCGACAGGTGCGCGAGCTGGTCGCTGCGATGTGCCGTGCCGCGCTGGCGCGAGTTGCCGTAGGTCATGAGTCCGTACGCCTTCACAGGCGTTGAGAACTCAATCATACCGATCCAGGTCTCGCCGTGCCGCGGGTAGCGCTTGCCCTCGGCGTCGAGAGGGCCCCAAGTGATGACGCGGAAGGGGCCGAGCCCGCCCACGTGGCCGTCGCCGGGCACGTCGACGTCGCCGAGCTTGAATCGCGACACCTCACCGAAGACGCGGTCGAGGACTCCGTACTTCGTCCTCGTCGTCACGATGGCCTCTCGCAGCATCTTCACCGCGGCTGCCGGATCCTTCACGCCGGTGGGCGTCGAGGTGGCATTGGCCGGGTCGAACGGCACCTTGTAGTTGGTCAGGCCGGTGAAACTCGGCCCGGCGAAGAGCCGGGCCCATTCCTCGAAGAGGAGGCCGGCACGGTTCTCCTTCGAATAGAAGTGGTCCCACTCCGACAACAGCTTGACCGCCGCATGCATGTCGGCGCTCGTGTCGCTCTTGGCGGCGGCAAGCAGGTCGGGAAGGGTGCGGTCGGCCAGGAGCGACCGGGTCGACTGCTTCAGCGCCTTGAACTTCTCGAACGTGATGCCGTCGTTCTCGGCCATCATCTTCAGCGCGTTCTGCGCCCGCATCGATTCCGGCGTTCGCGGCGCGAAGTAGGACGGGTAGTTGGCGGCGTCAATCTCGGTCGGCCACGACGGGAACCACGGCGGATCGTTCGAGTTCTGGACGAATCCGGCGCGCGGGTTCGTCACGCGCGGCAAGTCCTCGTAGGGGTGCACGTCCGTCCACAGGTAGTCGGACGAATCACCCGGCACGAGCCCGCGCCAGAAGGCGAAGTCGCCCGACGCGCGCTTCGGTGCGATGCCGTTGAAGATGTACTCGACGTTGCCGTCCCTGTCGGCATAGCTGATGTTGAAGGTCGGCACCTGCAGGCGCTGCATCGCCGCCGTGAAGGCGGCGTAGTTCTTGGCCGTCACCATGTCGAAGTACTGGTGCAGCATGCCGGGCCGGTCGAGTCCGGCCACGCGCAGAGCCGTGGTCACGCCGTCACGCCGCTCAAAGACGGGTCCGTGCACGGTGCTCTTGATCTCCAGTGACTTCTCCACCACCGAGCCGTCGGCCTGCCGCACCTTGTAGGTCGTCGTTGCGACCTCGAACGGCAAGACCTTGCCGTCGTAGACGTAGCCGTTGTCTTTGAGCGTCAGCTCGTAGCTGGTTGCACCCATCATCCCGTTCACCGTGTTCGAGATGCCCATGTTCTGGCTGAAGGCGAAGCGGATGACCGGCAGGCCGATCTGGGTCGCGCCATACAGCTCGAAGTCGGGCGCGACCAGATGCGCCTCGTAGTAGGTGAAGAAGTTCACATCCCAGCCGAGGTGCGGGTTCTGGAGCAGCATCGTGTGGCCGCTGGCGGTCTTCTTCCCAGACACCGCCCAGGTATTGGACCCGTTTTCGCCGATGTATCCCTCGTCCCGGGCAGTGCCAGGCTCAGCGAGCTCCGGAGCGTCGCCCTCGCCGCCGAGGTTCGGCGATGCCACGTAGACGAAGTTCATCAGGCGGTGGGCATGGGCCACGACGTCGACTCCACCGACCGGCAGCACGGCCCGCACGTCTGGGTCGATAGCGTCCGGGTGAGCCGTCGCGTAGTCGTTCATGCCCTTGGCAAAAGCGTCGAGGTTGGCCTTGAAGGCCGGCTCCTGCGCGTCGTACCAGCGCCGCGACCGTTCCGGCACACCGTTCTTCAGCAGCCAGAGGGCGGTGGCTTCGTAGTCTTCGCCCCAGTACTCGGCCCCACGGCCACGCGACTCACCGTAGAGCCGGAAGATCTCGTCGGCGTGACTCTGGGCCTGCGCGTACCCGTAGCCGTAGAAGACCGCCGTGGTCGTCGTGCCGTAGATGTGCGGCACGCCGTAGGTATCCCACAGGATTTCGTTGCGGGCCGGGGCGGCCGACCCGGCCTCGCCGGGCGCGCTGCTGGTGCCGCAGGCCGCGGTTGCCACCACCAGGGCGGCGGCGCCGAGCGTCAGCGCCAACCAACCGCGTCTCGTATTGCTCATGAATCCACTCCCTGCTGTTGTTCGACCGGCGACGCGCTGCCTACGTCGCCAGATACTCCGCGAACATCTCGTTCACGGTCACCTTGCGCCTGATCATGCCGTCCAGGAACGCACCCTCGCAGAACTGCTCCAGCGCGTGACGGTTGGCTTCCATGCCGGGGGCGTAACCCTTGGCACCGATGTGCCGGTCGGTCTGCTCCACGTCGTCGATGAGCCACGGGGAGTTGTAGGGGTAGAGGCGCTGGATGGCGTTGAAGATCTCGTCGGCCCTGGCGAAGGCGTCCACCAGCCGCCTGCCCACGCCGGGGTTACGCTCCCACACCGCCTTGCGGATGAGGATCACGTGCTGCGGCGGGAAGCACTTGGTGTCCTTGTAGTAGCGCTGTTCGGTCTCTCGATAGTTGGGCTCGAGCCGCCTCATCGTGCCGCTCCCGTCGTAGAACTTCGCCGGCGGGAGCGACACCATCATCGCCTCGATGTTCCCGGCGAACAGCAGATCGGTGAGGTTCTTGCCCTTGGGCGCGTAGCTCACGTGCGACGGCAGATTGGCGGGTCCGGTGCCGGTGGAGGGGATGTCGGCATCGCCCACCACCCACGTGACCTTCGCCGGGTCCTGCTTGTTCCAACGCATCATGTGGCGCTTCCATACCGCGCCGCTGGCCGCCCATCCGTAGATGCCGATGCGTCTGCCCTCGAGCGTCGTCGCCGTGAGCTTCGAGCCGGCCGACACGTAGGCGTCGCGCGCGGTGAAGTTGCGCAGCGGGAAGATAGGAATCGCCACCATCGAGCGATCGCCTGCGGCGATGCGGATGATGTGCTGAGCCATCGACGACTCGCCGCCGTCCACGCTCTGGTCGGTGGCCGCCCGGCGCAGCATCGGCGTGCGCTCGCCGCGGATCCACCGCAGCGTGACGCCCTCCGGCTTCACGTCGCCGTTGGCGATGTGCATGTAGCGCACGTAGTCGGCGCCGACGAGCGTGATGGTGGGCGGGCCCGGCGCGACGCCGCCCTGGGCAGTGGCGCCCCTCGGTCGCGTGGCCAGTGCGGTGCCAGCCAGGGCCCCGGCAGTCCGAAGCATCGAACGACGTGACAGCGTCCCCATGGCGAGACCTCCCGAACGGACGGCCTGGTGTCAGAACACGAAGCGAGCGCCGAACTGGACCTGCCGGGCATCGGCGGCGTTGTTGCGCACCAGGAACGACGTCGAGATGATGTTGCCGTTGGGCGTGGAGGACAGGTTGACCACGTTGGTGAGGTTGTAGCCCTCGGCGAACAACTGCAGCGAATTGCCGCCGGGCATCGCGAAGGCCTTGGTGATGCGCCCGTCGAGCGACACGTAGGGCTCCAGTTTCAGCAGGTCGCCGTTGACCGGCGCCAGGTTGCGAGTCGCCCGCAAGGCGTTGATGATCGCCAGCGACTCGTCGACGTCCTCGCGACCGACGGTAATCGGCAGGCCGCGCGGCCGATCGCCCTGGGTCTGGCCGTCCCCGTCGAGGTCGAAGCCAGCCTGGACGTTGTAGGGCGCGCCGCTCAGCGCCTTGAGGATGCCGCTCACCTCGAAGCCCCACGGGAGGGAGGTGGACGCTGCGATCGACAGGTTGTGGCGCGTGTCCTGGCCGCTGTAGCCCTCCTCCTGCGGAGTGCGCTGCGTGCCCCGGAAGGTGGCGTAGTGGGTCACGCCCATGAGATAGGTGCGCGATAGCGTGTACGACACCTGGAGGCTGTCGGTGCCCCGCACCCGGGTACGGAACTGCATCTCCAACGCGTCGTACTGGCTGTCGGTGAAGTTCTCAATCGACTTGACCACCGTGAAGCGGCTCACCGGGCGCGGGTTGGCAGCGCTGATGGCGCCGCTGGCCGGCAGGTTGCGATCCACCGAACCCAGCTGCTTGCGGCCTTCGCCGCGCACCAGGTCGATGTCGAGCGAAGAACTGGGCGTCAGCTGCCAGCCAGCGCCGAGCGTGAAGTTGTGCTGGTAGGGCAGCACGTAGTCGTTCGAGAGCAGCAGCACCGACCGCGCCCCCGTGGAGACGAACTCGCTGAGCGACTGCCCGCCGAGGATGGCGTTGATGTCGGGATAACGGCTGAGCCGCGCCGGGTCCTCGATGCGCACGGCGCTGCTGAGCGTGCCGTCCTGCGTGACCATTTGAAAATAGGGGCGGTTGCGCGTCACGTACATCCCGTAGCCGGCACGGGCTACCAGCCGAGTCGTCCCGAACACATCCCAGGTGGCACCGACGCGCGGCTGCAGGTTATTGGTGTCGTTGCCGCGATCGCTGCTCACGAAGTTCTCGATGCCCGCGTAGGCCGGGTTGGCCAGCAGGTCCTTATAGAACTTCTCGTGGCGCAGGTCGGTGTCGTAGTCGTAGCGCAAGCCCAGGTTCAGCCGGACGCGGTCGGCAATCCGCCAGTTGTCCTGGGCGTAGAGCGCAATCTGGCTCGACGCGAACGAGTACTTCCCGGGCGTCTGCATCACCAGCGAAATGGGCCAGGTGGCCCGGTTGTTCACGTCGAACGGCAGGTCGGTGGTAAAGGTGAACTGGCCGGTTTCGTTGGCGTGCGATTCGTAGCTGCCTGTCGAGTAGGAGTAGTCGGCGCCCGCCTTGATGTCGTGGCGCGCCGCCGTGTAGTAGACCGTCTCGCCCACGGTGGTCTTCTTGCGTGGGAAATACTGCGGCCAGGTGGGGCCCGGGCCGGTGCTGATCGACGGCCGGGTCACGCCGGCGGCCGTGCTATGGGCGAGCGTGCCGACGTTCTGGGTGAGGAAGTGCACCCGCAGGCTGTTCACCAGGCGGTCCGACAGGACCGAGGTGCCCTCAGCCACCACGCTGTGGGTGGTGCTGAAGTCGTCACCCTGACGCGAATCCGAGGACGGGTTGCCGCTGCGCAGGGTGAACTGGTCGTCGAAGGCATACCGCGCGAACATCGAGTGGCGATCGTTGAAGCGGTGGTCCACCTTGGTGTTGAACAGGTGATTGGTCTTGCCGGACGGGAAAGTGCCGTTCTCGGCGCTGGCAAACGGGTTGTTCGCCGGCAGCGCGATGATCCGCACGTCGTTGACGTCGTTGTACTCGTAGCTGGTGAAGAAGAACGTCCGGTTGCGCAGCGCCGGTCCGCCCACCGAGCCGCCGACCCGGCCCTGCTGATACTCGGGCTTGGCCCGCGCGAACGCGTTCTTGGCATTGAGCGCGTCATCGCGGCCGAAGTAGTACCCGGAGCCGTGGAACTGGTTGGTGCCCGACTTCGACACCACCGCCACGACCGCGGTGAGCGCGTTGCCGTACTGCGCGTCGAACTGATTGCGGAACACCTTGAATTCCTGCACCGCGTCCTGCGACAGGTTGATGGTCGGGTTGCCCTGGACCACGTCGTCGATGTCGCCGCCATCGATGATCGTGGTGAAGGAGTTGCGCTGGTCGGCGGCGCCGCCGAACTTGGTGATGCTGAAGCGGTTGGGCCGCTGATCGGGGGCGGCTCCTGGCAACAGCTGCGCCAGCGACAGGAAATTACGCTCGAGTACCGGTAGGGCGGCGATCTGGTCGCCGACTACCGCCGACGACGGCTGCGAGCGCGTCACTTCCACCAGCGCTGCACTGGCGCTGACCATCACCGTTTCCGACAGCGCGCCGACGTCCAGCACGAGGTTGAGGGTAGCATCGGCGCCCACGGTCAGAGTGATCTGGCGGCGCTGCGGGGTGAAGCCGGTCAGATCCGCGATCACGTCGTAGGCGCCCGGCTGCATCGCCACGACGCGGAACTTGCCATCGGCCTCGGTGACGAGGACGTGCTCGAAGCCGGTGCCGCGATTGGTGACCGTCACCGTCACGCCCGGCAGTGCGCCGCCACTCTGGTCGGTGATGACGCCACCGAGGTTGGCGCCCACGAGCTGCGCCCCGACGGTGGCGGCGTGGCAGGCAAATGCAGCAAAGGCGACGATGGCGACCGACGAGCGCAGCAAACGGCGGCGCAGGGCCGGCGAGGTGGCGGGCGGCATTGTGACAACTCCCAGTTGGAGGGCCGGGGACGAACGTCCGCTACGCCATGGAGCTCACGCGCACCGGTCGGCCCAGGCGCGATGATGGCACAGCTGTCACATACCGCCGTCGAGAGCGCTGTAATGATTTGTACCGGACGCCGTGCGTCCCGGTCAGTAGAGGAGCAGCTCGCGCTCGCGGTAATAGCGCGCCGCGCCGGCGTGCAGCGGAATGGCCGTGGCTGGCGCCAGGTCGGCATCGATGAGGGCCGCTGATGAGTGGGTTGCCGCCAGGTCGGGCAACGCTTCAAAGAAGGCCCGCGTCAACCGGTAGACGAGCTCGTCGTCGAGGTCCTCGCGGCACAGCAGCACGTTGTCCACACCGACCGTTTCGACCGCCGCCGTTTGCCCGGAATAGGTGGCCGCCGGAATCGTCAGCGGCAGGAAGAACGGATACTCCTCGCGCACGCGCTCGAGGGCGACGGGATCGACGCGCAGGAAGCGCAGGCCGGCGTGGGCTGCGGCTTCGATCGTCGGCACCGGAAAGCCTGCGGAGATCACGCCCACGTCGAGCCTGCCCGCACCCAGCCCGGCGATGATTCCGTCGAAGGTTTCGAGCCTCACGTCCACGGATGCGGGGTCGACGCCGTGGGCCTGCATGAGCAGGTCGACGCTGCGCGAACGTCCACCGCTCACCCGGGCGACGCCAACCGCCAGACGGGCGCCAGCCAGATCGCGCAGGCTGCGGATCCGGCTCTCCGGTGCCACGAAGAAATGCAGCGCGTTCGGGTAGAGCACGGCGATGCTGCGCAGCCGGCGATGCGGTGCGGCAGTGAGCTGCGTCCCGTCGGTGTAGGCGAAGTAGGCCGCGTCGCCCAGGGCGAAGGCGATGTCGGCAGAGCCCGCCTCGAGCGCCTCGACGTTGGCCGCCGACGCGCCGGTCTGCACCGCCGTGGCCAGCACGCCGGGGACGCGGGCGTTGTAGATGCGCGCCAGCGATGAGCCGAGTGGGAAGTAGAGGCCGGACGGCGACCCGGTCGCGATCGACACGGGCACCGGCGTTGATGCGGCCGGTGTGGACGTGCACGCCACCGGCAGCAGGAGCGCGACACCTGAGAGCGCCGTGGCGAGAACGGACAACCGACGCATGATCGGCCGGAGTATACCCCGCGACCTTGCATCGCCGGCGGACGGCGCCTACGATGGCTGCGCCATGCTCCTGCAGCAGCTCGTCGGCGCGCGCCGCCGGAGCGGACTCCCGGAACGCCGGTCGCGGTCTCGGCTGATCGTCGTACTCAGCGGTGCCCTGTGCGTGGCCACGGCCGCCCTGCTGCTGCTCGGCTATCGCGCCACCACCGAGTGGACACGCACCGAACGTCAGTTGGCAGACCGGCGAGCCAGCGAGAAGCTCGCGTTGCTCGCCGCGGCCCTCGACCGCGACATGAAGGGCGCTCAGCTGTCGGTGCTCGTGCCCATCAACCAGGAACAGCTCGCGGGCGGCGGCCCTGCGGGCCTGTCGACCCTGTTCGCCCGTGCTTTTGCCCGCTTTCCGTATCCCGAGTCGTTCTTCGTGTGGAGTCAGCCGAGCCAGCGCCGTGAGCTGACCTACGTGTTCAACCGCGCCGACCGTCCGCCGCCGTGGGACACGACGTCGGGACAGGCGGCCGCGCGGTATCCGGTCGTCACGCATCGCGACCCGACGGCCCTGGGGCCGCTCATCGACGAGATCCGTCGCGACGCCACCCATGGCAAGCGCTTCGCCGCCTACGACATGGATGTCGGCGGCGTGCGCTATCAGGTCGTGGTGCACCTCCTCTACGACGATCTCACGGGTGCCGGGCGGCTGTTCGGCCTGGTCGGCTACACGGTGAACATGCCGTGGGTCCGGGAGCGCTATTTCGGAGAGCTTGCCCGCCAGGTGGCGCAGATCGGTGGCGCTGGCGACGAGATGGCCTTCACGATTGCGCCGGCGTCCGGCCAGGCCCCCGCAGCGCCGGCGGTCGGCGCAAGTCCCGCCTATCGATTTCCGCTCCGCTTCTTCGATCGCAACCTCACCCAGGTGCTGCCGGACGAACAGCCGCAACTCTGGACGGCGCAGGTCGTGCAAGCAGGCCCCGACCGAGATCCGGGCATGCTGAGCGGCCTGCGCATGTTCACGCTGATGGGCCTGGCGGCACTGGCCTCGATTGTCAGCGTCTTCGTCATTGCCCGCGGCCTGACGGTGACGTCGGAGCTCATCGCGATGAAGTCTGAGTTCGTCTCGACGGTGACTCACGAACTGAAGACGCCGTTGTCACTGATGCACCTGGTCGCCGACACGCTGGTGACGGGCCGCTACACCGATCAGGCGAAGGTGGCCGAGTACGGCGCGCTGCTGTCGGCGGAGGTGGCGCGCATGACGCACCTCATCGACAACCTGTTGTCTTTCGCGCGCCTCAATCGCGTCGACCACTTCTACACTCCGGCGGTGCTCGACCTCGGGGAGTTGCTGGAAGAGGCCGCCGCCAGTTTCCGGTCGCGCCTCGATCAACTGGGCTTCACCCTCGCGGTCGAGGTGAATCCCGAGGCGATATCTCTGAAGGGCGATCGGACGGCCCTGCTCCTGGTGCTCGACAACCTGCTCGACAACGCGATCAAGTATTCCGGCGATGCCCGCTGCATCAGCCTGCGGGGCCTTCGCGAGGGCGGGCTGGTCGTCATCGAGGTCGAAGACCACGGCGCCGGCATCCACCCGGACGACTTGCGGTACGTGACCGACAAGTTCTTCCGCGGTCGCCATGCCACTGGGGGCGGCAGCGGCCTGGGACTCGCCATCGTGCACCAGATCATGACCGACCACGGCGGCCGGGTCACCATCCGCAGCACGGAAGGCGCAGGGACGACCGTCCGCCTGACGCTGCCGGAAGGCTAGGCTCTCGGACCGGCGGGTTCAGGAGGCATCGGGGCGGAAGCAGTAGCCTTCGCCCTGCACCGTGCGGATGATGCGAGGCTGCTGCGGATCTTTCTCGATCTTGCGCCGCAGCCGCACGATCGTGTTGTCGACGAGCCGCGTGAGCGGCATGTCCCGGTACCCCCACACGACCCGCAGCAGCTCCGCCCTGGTCACGGTGCGGCCCACCCGCTCGGCGAAGCAGCGCAGCAGATCGAACTCGCGGTCGGTCAGGTCGACCTCGGCCTGATCGCGCATGACGCGGTGGCGGCGGAAATCGACGACCGTGCCTTCGGTCAGCACGAGCTGGTCGGCCGGCGGGTGCGCCCGCCGCAACACGGCCTGGACGCGCGCCAGCAGCTCGTCGAGCTTGAACGGCTTGGTGACGTAGTCATCGGCCCCGAGACGGAGGCCGCGTACCTTGTCCTCGTGCTGACCGCGAGCCGTCAGCATGATGATCGACGGCGGGTCGAGGAGCTGGGTGACGACCCGGCACACCTCGAAACCGTCGTCGCCGGGAAGCGTCAAATCGAGCAGGATGAGGTGTGGCAGGAAGGCATTGACCTTCGCGAGCACCTCACGGCCATCGGCAACGCAATCGACTTCGAACCCCTCGAACACCAGGTTGTCGCGGAGCACGCAGGCGATCGCCGCGTCGTCCTCGACGATCAGGATTCGCAGGGCGCTCTTCATGGGCGGCGTGGAGGCAGACCGGTCGACGACCGACCAGCCTGACGCGACGATAGCAGGTACGGCATTGGCCGGTAAACACGACGTGGTTCGAGCCGCGCTTTCGTGGCGCAACGCTTCGATGGGGTCGCGGTGCGAAGCGCGGGCACGAACGCGCTCACGAGCCGGCCACCATCAGGATACCGGCACCTACGACACGCAGCTCGGCCGCTGGTAGAATCACTCTCCGATATGTGGCTGCTCGAATCGACGCCTGACTCGCCCTCCACCCTCCTGTTCCGCCTGCTGCCTGGCAGCATCAAGACCGTGGGACGCGCGCCCCGGGCGGACTTCGTCGTGGACGCGCCGCTCGTCTCCCGGCTCCATTGCCGGCTCACGCTGCAAACCGACGGCTTGCTCGTCGAAGACCTCGAGAGCACGAACGGAACGTTCGTGAACGGCGAGCGCGTGACCAAGCTGCTCCTGCGCCACGGCGACGCCCTCCGCGTCGGGCGAATGGAGTTCGCGGTGCGCGCGGCGGACGGCGCCTGACTACCGCCTGGCCGCGGCCCACTCGAGCAAGAACGGATTCGTCTGGCGCTCGCGGCCGATGGTGGTGTCGGGTCCGTGACCCGGCCTGACGCGGGCGTCGTCGCCAAACGGCAGCAGCACGTCGGTGATGGCCGTCATCAGCGTTTCGTAGTTGCCGCCGGGGAGGTCGGTGCGGCCGATGGAGCCGGCAAAGAGCGTGTCGCCCACGAACAGATCCATCCCGACCGTGCCGCGGCGTCCCACCTGTAGGCACACGTTGCCGGGGCAGTGACCGGGCGTGTGGTGCACGAAGACGTCATAGTCGCCGAACCCGATGGGCCCCGGCAGCTCGTACCACCGGTCGGGCGGCGGCGGCGCCTCGAGCTCGTAGCCGAACATCGCTCCCTGCTCGACGGCGTGCGCGTACATCAGACGGTCGTCCGGATGCAGCCAGACCGGCGCGCCGAGCGCGCGCTTGGCCGCCGCCACGCCCGAGACGTGATCGACGTGGGCGTGCGTGAGCAGGAGGCCCGTCACCTCCAGCGACTCGCGCTCGATGTAGGCGATGAGCTCCTGCACCTCGTCGCCAGGGTCGATGTAGATGGCCTGGCGGGTGCGTTCGCAGCTCACGACGAAGCCGTTCTTGAGAAACGGCGGGGCGCAGGCAGACTCGATGATCATCGCGGCTACTTCCTCGGCGGCTGGGCCGGCCGGATCTCGACCCGGCTCGGCAGGCTGCGCGCCGGATGCGAGAGCAGGTGCAGCACCACGGCCGCAACGTCCTCGGCGTGGAGCTTCCAGTCGGCGCCCGTGCCGGGCTGGCGATTGTTGAACCCGGTCGCCACCGAACCCGGGCACACGTGCGCGACACGAATGCCGTCGTAGCGCACTTCCTGCATGAGCGCCTCGCTGAAGGCGTCGAGGCCGGCCTTGGTGGCGCAATAGGCGGCACCGCCCGCGAAGGCGTTCTTGCCGGCGAGGCTGCTGATGTTGACGATCCAGCCGCCACCGCGGGTCTTCAAGTGAGGAATGACCGCCTGGCTGCAATGGAAGACGCCGGTCAGGTTGGTGTCGATGAGACGAGCCCACTCCGCCTCGTCGAGCGACTCGATGGGCCCGCCCACACCGACGCCGGCGTTGTTGACGAGGATGTCCAGGCCACCGAAGCGTTGCACCGCAGCCTCGATCGCCCGGCGCACCGCGCTCCGATCGCGGACGTCGCAGGCCACGCCCATGACGCGCGTGGCATCACCGGCCGCCAGCGACACCGCCGCTTCGGCCCGCAGCACCGCGTCGTCGCTCGTGCCGGTGAAGACGACGCGGTCGCCCCGCCCGACGAGCGCCTGCACCACCGCCAGGCCGATACCCCGCGTGCCCCCGGTAACGAATGCCACTGCCATATCGGTGTCCTGTTCCCTGTTCCCTGTTCCCTGTTCCCTGTTCCCCGTTCCCCGTTCCCCGTTCCCTGCTCCCTGTTCCCTGTTCCCTGCTCCCTGCTCCCTGCTCCTAGAATAGTCCCCGTGAGCATCCTCGCCGTCGTCGGTGCCGGTCCGATCGGTCGCGCCATCGCGCATCAGGCCTCGGCCGCCAGTCTCGTGCACCGGGTCGTGCTCGTCGACGAGGCCGCCGAAGTGGCCCGTGGCCTCGGGCTCGACATCCTGCAGGCGGGGGCGATTGCCGGCGCCTCCACTCACGTCGAAGGCACGAGCGACGTGGGCGCCGTGGTGGGCGCACGCGTCGTCATCGTCGCCGACCGCGGCGGTAACGCCGGAGAGTGGCGCGGCGACGAGGGCTTGGCGCTGCTAGTCAGCGTCCGTGAGCTGAATCCGCAGGCGCTCATCGTGTGTGCCGGGGCCGACCAGGCCGATCTCGTGGAATCGCTGGTTCGGGAACGCGATGCCGATCGCCGCCTGATCGTCGGCTCGGCGCCGGAGGCTCTGCGCAGCGCCACGATCGCGCTGGCGGCCCTCGAGACCGGCGCCGCGCCCGCCGACATCTCACTGGTCGCGCTCGGACGTCCGCCGGCAGCGATGTTCGTGCCCTGGGAAGGGGCGTCGATCGGCGGCTCGCGCGCCGCGGACGTGCTGCCGGCCGCCGTCATTGCGCGGCTCGACCGGCAGCTGCCCTACCTGTGGCCGCCGGGGCCCCTGGCCCTGGCGGCGGCAGCGCTGCAGGTCACGAAGCTCGTGGTCGCTCGCGCCCCGGGATGGGTGGCGGTGTTCCTCGTGCCGCCGGTCAGCGGCGACCAGCGCGTGCGAGGAGTGGCCGTGCCGGCGGTGGTCGGCGACGGGGCGATCACGCCCGTGTGGCCGGCGCTGGCCCCACGCGACCAGCTCCGACTCGACTCGGTGCTCGCAGGCTGACGCCGCCGCGAGTGGTTTACGCCGTCGCGGCGTGGTGCAGCGACAGTCCGTCGGCGAAGTCGGCGAGTCGCCCCCGCAGGATGAGGCGACCGCGATGCAGGCGCGACTTCAGCGTCTGGTCCTTCACCCTGAGGCGACGGCTGGCCTCTTCCGTCGACAGACCACGCAGATCGCGCAGGATGACCGGCGCGCGGTAGATGGCCGGCAGCTCCGCCACCGCTACACGCAGCGCGTCTCGCAGCTCGGCGCGGTGCACGGCGTCGTCGCCCAGTCCCGACCAGTCGGCCGGCTCGGTCATCCGTGGTGAGCCATCCTCGTTCGGCGTGGGCGCCTCGTCCGGCAGTTCGTAGTAGCGCGTCGAGCGCGTCGAACGCAGGCGCGACATGGCCGTGTTGAAGGTGATGCGGTAGATCCAGGACGACAGCGCGGCATCGCCGCGGAAGGCGTCGATCTTGTCGCGCACCTTCAGCAGCACGTCCTGCACCACTTCCTCCGCGTCTTCCTTGTTGCGGGTGTAGCGCAGCGCCAGTTGGAAGACGCGGGCGCCATAGTCGCGGGCCAACTCGGCGACGGCTGAGTCGTCTCCGGCCTGCAGGCGTTTGATCAGGGCAATGTCGTTCGGGGTGCGGGTCACGGTTACCTCATCTTGTTGTCTACCGGTATGAACCCCAGACAACGGACGGGTATTCCCGCGGCAGGCGCCGGCGAGGACAAGGGCAGGAAAACGGACGAAACGGCCGGGAGCCGCGGCAGGGATGCGCCGGGCTAGTAGATGGGCCGGAGGCCGCCCCAGACGGACGCCAGGATGTAGAAGGGGGCCGCGATGCCGACGCCGAGCGCGATGGCCAGAGCGGCGACGGCGAGCGGCCGGCGACGATGGTCGAGCACCGGGGCCGAAAGCTGGCTGGCCTCGCCGCTGCCCGCCTCGCCATCCTGCACCTTGAGGACGACGCGCGCCACGATCACCACGCTGGCCGTGATGGCCGTGATGAGCGCCACGACGAAGATCTCCTGATGGGCGTCGAAGGTGCGCCGGTAGAGCATGGCGAGGCGCCACGCGTTCACGCCCTGGAAGGCGATCCAGATCATGGCCAGGAGCGCGATGCCCTCGGCGGCGTGCTGCGTCGAGACGGCCGCGAGCCCACGGTCGTCCTGGCGGGTGGACCTGCGAATCAGCACCGCCACGATGGCCATGAAGACGAGGCTCAGGGCCACCTGCAGACCGAATGGCAGGTAGACGAGCTCAACCGACTTGAAGGCGAACTGGCTGGGGTTGCCGTCGTCGAACCGGATCGGCACGAGCAGCGGCAGCCGATCGTAGGCGTCGTGGAGGAATGAGAACGTCGCCGTGGTCACGAGCGCGCTCATCCACCCCGCGATGCGGGTGTACTCGGTGCAGCGGAGCGGGACGCTTGTCATGATGGCGATGCATCGATCGACACCGGCCGTCGGTCGAATACATCGCCAAATGATTGCACGAACTGTGCCTCGATTCGATCCATCGGGATCTGCACGCCAATCTCACGTTCGAGCGAAGTTACGCCGTAATCTGCGATCCCACAGGGGACAATCAAACGAAAATACTCAAGGTCCGTCCAGACATTCAAGGCAATGCCGTGGCTCGTGACCCATCTCGAAATTCGAACGCCGATGGCGCCGATCTTCTCTGGCGACCGGCCGCCGGCGGCCGGCGGCGCGGGGGGCGAGGCGGCGCCCTCGCCTGGCACCCGTAGCCAGGTGCCGGTCTTGCCGGCGATGCGCCCGGCCGTGACGCCGCAGGCAGCGCACACGCGAATCATCACCTCCTCCAGATCGCGGACATAGCGATGCACGTCGCGACGATCGGGGTCGAGGTCGATGATCGGATAGGCGATGAGCTGCCCGGGCCCGTGATAGGTGACGTCACCACCGCGACCGGTCTCGGCAACCTCGACGCCGAGCGCCGCGAGCCGCTCCGCCGGCGCCATGATGTGCCCCCTGCCGCCGTCGCCCTTCACGCCGAGCGTGATCACATGGGGGTGCTGCAGCAGGAGCAGCGTGTCGGGGATGGCGCTCTGCTTGCGCCGTTCGACCAGCGCGCGCTGCATCACCAGCGCCTCGCCGTACGGCACCACGCCCAGACGCCTGACGGCTAGCTCGCGCATCGTGTGTCGCACCCTTGCGGCCCGCGTCTGCCCCATGAAGTTCGGACACCGCGCGTCCCGCGGGTCGTCTCCCGAGCGCTAGACCTGGCTGGCGTCGAAGTTCTCGATCTGGGCCTTCAGCTCCGCCATGAACTGGTCGGCGACCGCCCCGTCGACCAGCCGGTGGTCGTAGCCGAGCGTCAGGTAGCCCATCGTGCGGATGCCGATCATGTCATCGATGACGACCGGACGCTTCTCGATGGTGCCCACGCCGAGGATTGCGACCTGCGGCTGATTGATGACCGGCAGGCCGAACTGCGCCCCGAAGGTGCCGGGGTTGGTGATGGTGAACGTGCCGCCTTGTACTTCGTCGGGGTTCAGCTTCCTGGCGCGGGCGCGGTCGGCCACGTCGGCGATCGCCCGCGACAGGCCGAGGATGTTCTTCTCGTCGGCCGCCTTCACGACCGGCACGATGAGGCCGGCCTCGAGCGCCACGGCGATGCCGAGATTCACCGAGCCACGGTAGATGACGCTGTCACCGTCAATCGAGGCGTTGATCACGGAGTGACGGCGCAGGCAGTCGACCGCCGCCTTGGCGATGAACGAGGTGAAGGTGAGCTTGACACCCTGCCGCTCGTAGTCGGCCTTCTTGGCCTTGCGAATCCCGTCGACGCGCGTGTAGTTCACCTCGAACACCGAGTAGACGTGCGCCGAGGTGTGCTTGCTGAACACCATGTGCTCGGCGATCTTCTTGCGCATCACCGACATCGCCTCGACGCGATCGCCGGCCAGCCGGGCCACCGGCGCGGCCGGCTTCATGGCGGCCGGCGCCTGAGCCGCAGCAGCCGCGCCAACCGCAGCGGCCGGGGCCGCGGCCACCGGCGAGCCCTTCTCGATGAAGTCGAGGATGTCGTGCTTGGTGACGCGGCCGCCAGCACCCGAGCCGTCGATCTGGCCGATGTCGACGCCGTGTTCCTTGGCGATGCGCCGCACGAGTGGCGACGAGCGCTGGGCGCGGCTCTCGGCGCTCACCTGGCCGGCAGCCGGCGGCGAGGCGGCGGGTGCCGCCGCAGCCACTGGTGCCGTGATCGGAGGTGGCGTGGCCGCGGGAGGTGCTGAGGCAGCGGGAGCGGCGACTGCCGGCGCGGCATCCGCGCCCGGCGCCGCCGTCGCGACCGGCTTGGCGCCTGCTACGCCGATCGTCGCGACGACGCTGTTGACGGGCACCGTCTCGCCTTCCTTCACGGCGATCTCGATGAGCACGCCAGCCGAGGGCGACGGAATCTCCGCGTCCACCTTGTCGGTCGAGATCTCGAAGAGCGGCTCGTCGCGGTCGACACTCTCGCCGACTTTCTTGATCCACCGCACGATCGTGCCCTCGGCAATCGACTCACCCATCTGGGGCATTACAACGGGAGTGGACATGCTCGGTTCCCTCGAGAACTCAGATGTGAATCGCCGCCCCATGCGCGGCATGGGATGCCTCGCCCATCGCTTCCGACATCGTCGGATGGGCGTGAATCGTCTTCACCAGCTCCTCCACGGTGCACTCGAGCCGCAGCGCCAGCACCGCTTCGGCGATGAGTTCGGTCGCGCGCGGGCCGATGATGTGCACGCCGAGCACCTCGTCGTACTTCTTCTCGGCCACAATCTTCACGAAACCGTCGGTCTCGCCCGCCATACGGGCGCGCGCCAGGGCCCGGAACGGGAAGCTGCCGATGCGCACGTCGTGGCCGGCGGCCTTCGCCTGCGCCTCGGTCAGGCCGACGCTGCCGATCTCAGGCTCGGTGTAGGTGCAGCGCGGCACGTGATCGTAGTTGATGGGCGCGACCTCATGGCCGGCAATCTTCTCGGCGAGCAGGATGCCCTCCATCGACGAGACGTGGGCCAGCTGGTAGTGCGGGCCGCCCATCGTGATGACGTCGCCAATGGCCGAGACACCGGCGACGTTGGTCTGGAACAGCGGATCGACGACGATGTAGCCGCGGTCCATTTCCAGACCGATCGACTCGACGCCGAGTCCGTCGGTGACGGGCCCGCGGCCTGTCGCCACGAGCAGCAGTTCGACGTTCAGCGTCTCGCTCTTGCCCTGCCCTGAGCCCGTCGAAGAGCCGCCGCGCTCCATGGTGAGGTCGACGCCGGTTGCCGAGGCCTTGGCGGCGGTGACCTGGGTGCCGGTGAGCGCCTTGATCCCCCGCTTCTTGAAGGTGCGCTCGAGCTCGTTGGACACGGCCTCGTCCTCGGCCGGCACGAGCTTCGGCAGGAGCTCGATGATCGTGACGTCGCTACCGTAGCTCTTGAAGACGGACGCGAACTCGACGCCGACGGCGCCGCTGCCCATGATGGCGATCGACTTGGGCACCTGCGGCAGGTGGATGGCGTGGTCGCTGAAGATGATGCGGGTGCCGTCGACCTCGATGCCGGGAATCGAGCGCGGCGCCGAGCCGGTGGCGATGACCAGCTGCTTGGTGGCGGTCAGCGCCGCACTGCCGCCGGCATGGAGCGCGACCTCGACACTCTTGGGGCTGGTGAGCCGAGCGGTGCCTTTGATCCACTCGATCTTGTGCTTCTTGAACAGCGACTCGATGCCGCCGGTGAGCCCGGCGATCATCTTGTCCTTGCGCGCGTGCACCGCCGGCATGTCGATGCCCACCTTGCCGCCGTCGACCCCGGTGAGGCCCCATTCCTTCGCCGACTGCGCCACTTTGAGCGCGTGCGCGTGTTCCAGCAACGCCTTGGTCGGAATGCAGCCCCAGATGAGGCAGGTGCCACCGAGCGCCTTCTGCCGCTCGACGACCGCGACCTTGAGGCCGAGCTGCGCAGCACGGATGGCCGCCACGTAGCCGCCGGTTCCGGCGCCCACCACCACTACGTCGTATTCGCTGGCCACGCGTCTCTCCTCCTCGGCCGGGCGTGGCGTCGGCCCGGCATGTGCCGCCCCGCCCGGGCCCGAATAACTCCCCAATGTCGCTTGGATCCGACCGGGCCGTCAACCAGCCGGCCGGTCCTATCTCAACGCCAGATGCCTCATCGCTTCACGCTGGTGAGCGGAACGAACTGCGTGCCTGGGGCGGTGCGCGGCGGCGCTCCCGGATCGGGCAGCGCCTTGTCGACGCGCGCCTTGAGCTCGCCGTGCTCGAACTTCAGCTGCCAGTACATCGCCGTGACGTCGCGCACCTGGCGCGCCGCGCGCCGCGCCACCATCCAGCTGGCCGCCGCTACCAGTGCCGCCACCGCCGCCATGAGCCACGTCCCGGACATCGTTGTCGCTCCCTCGCACAGTATGCCTCGCCAGGCACAGGCCGGCACGGCCGCGCGAGGCGTCTTATACTGACCGGCAAACGGTTCCCGAAGATGCCCCCAGCACGCAAGACAGTCATGGTCGTCGACTCGGACGAGTCGAGCCGCGAGAGGGTCGCCGAGATCCTGCGGCGCGACCATCGCGTACTGCGCGCCGGGTCTGCTGAGGCCGGGCTCGGTCTCATCGGCAAGGACGGAGTGGACGTCGTGCTGGCCGACCGCGCGCTCCCCGGCGTGAGCGGGTTCGACTTCCTGCGCATCGTCCGCGAGAACTATCCGCTGGCCGAGTTCGTGATGCTCGCCGACGACCCGGACGTCGACGCGGCGGTGGCAGCCATCAAGCTGGGCGCCTACCACTTCCTGGTCAAGTCAGCTTCGCCCGAGGCCGTGCAATCGATCGTCGCGCATGCTTCGGCACGACAGGACTTGAACCGCAAGGTGATGGCGCTCTCCGACGAGGTCAGGGACCAGAGCGGGGATCGTGAGTTCGTGTCGGGCCCGAGCCCGGCGATCCGCGAAGTGCTCGAGAGCGTGCACAAGGTGGCCACGCTTTCGGCCACGGTGCTCATCCAGGGCGAGAGCGGCACCGGCAAGGAGCTGGTGGCGCGGATGCTCCATCGGCACTCCGAGTTTCCCGACGGGCCGTTCGTGGCGGTGAACCTGGCGGCCATTCCGCGCGAGCTGGTCGAGAGCACGCTCTTCGGGCACGAGAAGGGCGCGTTCACCGGCGCCGTGCGGCAGCAGATCGGCAAGTTCGAGCTCGCCCATGGCGGCACGCTCTTCCTCGACGAGATTGGGGAGCTGAAGGTCGATCTGCAGGCCAAACTGCTGCGCGCGATCCAGGAAGGCGAGATCGAACGCGTCGGCGGCGGCAAGCCGCTCAAGGTCCAGTTCCGTCTCGTCTCGGCGACCAACGTCGACCTCGAACGCGCGGTGAAGGACGGCTCGTTCCGCGAAGACCTCTACTACCGTATCCGCGTCATCCCGATCCGGGTGCCGCCGTTGCGCGAACGGGGCGACGACCTCGCCGAGCTCGTGAAGTTCTTCCTGACGCGCTACAACACCCGCTTTCGCAAGAACGTGCAGGGCATCTCGACGTCGACGCTGCAGATGCTGCAGCACTACTGGTGGCCAGGCAACATCCGCGAGCTGGAGAACCTGATCGAACGCCTGGTGGCCACCTGCGATCACGACTGGATCACCGACGGCGACCTGCCACTCGAGCTGCAGGTGGCCGATGCCGACCGCGGCGGCACGACGAACCTGCTCGACCGGGCACTCTCGATCTTCGAGCGCAACTACATCATCCGCGCGCTCGAACGCAGCCGCTGGAACGTGACGCAGACCGCCAAGTACCTCGGCATTCCGCTCAGCACCTTGAAGTTCAAGCTCGACCGGCTGGAGATCAAGGAGCTCGCAAGAAGGGTCCGCGGCGGGGCGTAGGGGGGACACGGCAGTGCGGCACGACGGGAACCAAGGTTCCCGTCGTCGCGACACCGAGGGGGGGTGACAGGCGCGCGGCTACTTGCGGGGCAGCACGGCGTCTTTGAGCTGCTTGACGATCCTGGCCTTCACGACGGTCTTGGCCGGAATCTTGATCGGCTCGCCGGTGGCCGGGTTGCGCCCCATCCGCGCCTTCCGCTTCTGCACCACGAGCTTCACCATGCCGGGAATCACGAACTCTCCCGAGCGCTTGAGTTCCTTCTCGCCGAGCGCCGTCAGCTCGTCGAACAGCTCACGCACCTGCGTCCGTTTCAACTCGAACTTCTCGGAGAAATGCGAGAAGAGCTCCGACTTGCCCATCCTGCGCGCCTCAGCCATCGTGTCCCCCTGGGTTGGTCCGCGCGCCGCCTGGCATAGCCCGCGACGTCCGCGCGCGGATGCGGCGTTGCGGAAAACCTTTGAAAAACGCGGTAATGCTAGCGCGCACGGTACGAGGTGTCAACGAGCGCCGGGCGCCGCACGAAACCGACGTCCAAGCGAATGCTAAGATCGCTGACATGTCAAGCGCGCCGTCGCTCGAGACGTTCCCCAACCCGCGGCCCGGGCGCGACTTCGAGGTGGCGATCGCTTGCGCCGAGTTCACGTCGATGTGCCCGAAGACCGGCCTGCCCGACTTCGGCACGATCACCATCCGCTACGTGCCGGAAGCGACATGTCTCGAGCTCAAGGCGCTGAAGTACTACCTGCTGGCGTTCCGCAATCAGGGCATCTTCTACGAGGCGGCGACCAACCGGATTCTCGATGACCTGGTGGCCGCGTGCCAGCCGCGGCGAATGACCGTCGTGGGCGACTTCACGGCGCGCGGCGGCATCACGACCAGGGTGACGGTCGACTACCTCAAGCCCTGACCTGCCCCCGCGGCGCGGGTCAGGCCGCAGTCACGGCGCGGGAGACGATCGCGCGCGCGAAGGTGTCGAACTCGGCACGTAGGGCCCCTGGACGTAGCGTCGACAGCGGCACGCCGGCGTTGAGCGCCGATGCCACCGTCCGGTAGTCGCTCGTGAAGCGATGATCGATGTGGCGACCGAGCGCCTCCTCGATCTCGCGCAGCGGCACGACTTCCATCTCAGACGTACGGTTCAGGACGTAACGGACGCGGTCTTCAGGCACACCCGCCAGCCGCACCAGGTCGCGGAGGCGCTGCAGATTGCGCAGGCACGGCAGGTCGGGATTCGCCACCAAGTGCACCTCATCCGACACGTGAAGCGCCGCCGCCGAGCATGGACTGAGCGTACTGCCGGCATCGACGACGACGTAGTCGTAGGCGCGACCTAACGTGTCGAGCGCGTGCTCGATGTCGGCCGCATCGGACGAACCGGGGCGGCCGTAGTCGGAGGCGCCAGGCAGCACGTCGATGCCGCAGTCGTGCCGCGCCAGCAGGCCCGGTATGTCGTGCGGGTCGAGCCACGTCAACTGGTCGAGCAGATCGAGCAGCGTGAACTTCGACCGCACACCAAGGAACAGACCGACGTCGCCGGTACCAGGCTTCAAATCGACCACGACGGTCGGCATACCAGACACACGGCGCAGCTCGGCGGCACAGTTCACCGCGAGCGTCGTCGTGCCGGTTCCGCCCTTCGTGCCAAGGAACGACACCACCATGCAGACAGCGGACGCAATGGGTGTGCCACGACACCACAACCCGCGCCACAACGCGATTTGCCCGTGGTTGCATCGGCCCGGGTTCCCGAAATGGTCAGCCGCCCATGTCCATTTTGTAAGGCTCTGCACCAAATTCGGTCACGGGCCAGCGCGGGATCGCCGGCGGCATCGATGAATCCATTGGGTTCGCCACGCGCCGGGCAGGGCACACGGATTGCTGTGCGGGACACCGGGTATTCCTCCATATGGCAGCAAAGCGTCCGTCTCCGAAGCCCCCGTCCACCTCCAGCGAGTTGAAGATCACCGACGAGTGGGGCATCTACGATCCGGCCAAGGCCGGCATGCCGGCGCTCTTCGCACGTCTCGGTCGCCCGATCCTGCGCGCCGCGCCGACCAGCGCCCGCAAGGAACGCCGGCGCGCCCTGCGGCCCGAGCGGTCGTCGGAAGGCGTCGGACTGGCGATTGCCGAGGTGCTCAAGCGCGTCGCGCTCAACAGCGCCGGCGGCGAGAGCCCGGAGATTCCAATTGCCGGGGGCAATCCCGCACGCGCCATGCGGCTTGCCCTGCGGGCGCAAGCCGCGGTGAACGCCATCGGGACGCCGGCCGCCGAGCCATTCGTGGCGCCGCCACAACCACCACCGCCAGTGGCAGTCGCGCCAGCGCCAGAGGCCGTAACCCCGGCACCCGCGGAGCGACGCCCGAAGTCGAGGACACGGAAGAAGGTGGCGACGCGAAGCGCGGCGGCGGCCGAGCAGCCGACGCGACGCGCGCGCCCGCGAAAGAGCGCCGGCAAGGCGAGCGCGCTGCAGGCCGCAGCTGTCGAGGAACCGGCGTCTTCACGAGCCCTCACCGCGACAGCGCCCGAACCGGCCGCGGGGCCGCCGGCCCCATCGCCGCGCCGTCCGCGTGGTCCGGTGCCGCTGGCGGCCTGGGCGCACGCCGTCGTCGACGACCCGGCGCCGGCGCCGCGTCGCGTCGACAAGCGCGGGTTCTGGCGTGGCCTGTTCCGAATTCCAACCGAGGTGGCACTGGTCGAGTACGCGCACGGCGCCAAGATCCACCGGCTGCTCATCGAGGCGGGTGACGATCAGCTGCCAGATTTCATCTAGCCACTCGCCGGCGGGCCATCGCTCCAGGGGCGAGGAGGGCGTAGAGCGTCGAGAGCACAGGCGTCGGCACGCCGTGGCTCCTGGCGCAGCGAATCGCCTCGCCTTGCAGGGCTGCGACCTCGATGCGCCGGCCCTGCTCGAGATCGGCGAGCAGTGACGACCGTGCCGACGCCGGAATCCCGTCCATGTGGGCGGCCAGCGTGTCGAAACGGTCGGCGGAGATGGTGACGCCCTCGACCGCGCTGCAAGCGCCACCACCTCACGGGCGGCAGCGTAGAGTACTTCGCGCACGTCGGGCCGCGCCCAGAGCGGCCCGATCGGCAGGCGAGCGCCGCCAGTGAAGCCGGCAAACGGCACGAGGGTGCCGGTCTGGCCCGAGGAGCGGCGGAACGGAGGGCATCGCCGACGCCGTGTCGCAGGTCTTCACGGCGAACACGACCAGCTCGACGACGCCAATCGACCTGGGGTCGTCCTCGGCCGTGACTTGTGCGACGAAGTCGCCGAGCGCCGGGCTCTTCACCTGCAGCCCGCCCCGGCGGATGGCGCCCAGGTGCGCGCCGCGGGCCCACCTCAGGCAGCCCTGATCGTGGGGGTTCTATCACAGCCGCCGGCCAGGCACCCACGAAGGCGGCCGAACCGCCACCCTGGCGCCTTCGTCTAAGCTGAGGCCGACGTCTGCCGAACGTCCCTGGAGAACCGCCGTGCGTCTGTGGATCGTGACCTGTCTGCTGGCGGCCTTGTCGATACCCGCCGCCGCCCAACCTGTGGTGCGGCCACCAACGGATCTCGACCGCCTGATGGAAGATGTCGTCAAGCGCCGCGACGACAACTGGAAGAAGCTGCAGCAGTACATCCTCACCGAACGCCAGAAGGTGGCCGTCACCGGTCCAGACGGCCTTCGCCTCTACGGCTCGGTGCACGACTACCAGTGGTTCGTGAAGGACGGCTTCTTCATCCGCAGTCCGCTGGCAGCCAACGGCGTCAACATCGCCGACGGTGAGCGCCGCCGTTACGAAGAGCACTACCTGACGCGCATGAAGGCCCGCGACGAGCGCAAGGCGAAACGCGACGCCGAACGCGGCGTGACGCCTGCCTCCGGGCCCACCGACACGGTCGGCGACCTGCTCAATCAGCAAGCCGAGCCCTCGTTCGTTTCGGCCGCGTATTTCCTCGAGTTCAAGTTCGAGCCCGGCCGCTACGCGCTGGCCGGTCGCGAAACCCTTGACGGACGGGAGGTGCTGCGTATCGAGTACCACCCGGCGCGGCTGTTCGAAGACGACGACGAGACCCGGGTCGAAGTGGGCAAGGAGGGCGCCAGCGCCAGTCGCAGCGAGCGCCGACAGGCGCGTGAGCGCCGCCGCGAGCACGACACCGGGGACCGTATCGAGCAGCAGATGAACAAGACGTCGCTCGTCACCATCTGGGTGCTGCGCAGCGAGAAACAGATTCTGCGCTACGCATTCGACAACGTCGACTGGGGGTTTCTGCCCGGACGCACGATCGTGCGGCTCGACGACGTGAAGGCGTCGATGCGCATGCACGAGGCCTTCCCGGGGATCTGGCTGCCGCAGTCGATCGCGGCGCGCGTGAAGCTGGCCACGGCCCTCGGCCAGACCGGCGCCGCCTACGACGTGACCTACAGCGACTACCGCCAGGCCGGCGTGACGGTGCGCGTGAAGTGACGGCGCTCACACGGCTCACGACGGCGCTCGCACTGCTGGTCGCGACCAGCGCCGGCGCGCAGACGGCCCCGGCG
Source organism: Acidobacteriota bacterium (assembly GCA_018000455.1). Taxonomy (GTDB): domain Bacteria; phylum Acidobacteriota; class Vicinamibacteria; order Vicinamibacterales; family UBA2999; genus CADEFD01. Next base: position 1,338 of record JAGNJW010000004.1, on the reverse strand, counting down.
CCCCCGATCGTCGAGATTCGCGTGCACGGCAACCACTCGACGCCGAACGAGGAGATCGTCGCGTTGTCGGGGCTCGAAGTCGGACAACCGTCGAGCGACGCCGTGCTGGACGCTGCACGCGCGAAGGTCGAGGCCAGCGGACGCTTCGAGTCGGTCACGGTGCGCCGGCTCGAGCGCTCGATTGACGTGCCCGACGACTTCATGGTGCTCATCGAGGTGCAGGAGCGGGCCGGCGTGTCGCCCGAGAACCTGACGCCCGGCTGGGTCTCACGCCTGGCCAGCGAGGGCTTGTGGGTGCCCGTGCTCCGCTACGACGAGGGCTACGGCGCCACCTACGGCCTGCAAGCCGCGCTCGACGGCGCCTTGGGCGGCACGAGCCAGCTCGCGGTGCCGGCCACCTGGGGGGGCGAACGACGCATCGGCATCGAGGGCACACGGTCGTTCGGAAGTCCGATCGTCTCTCGGCTGCAGGCGGGCGCCGACCTCACGCGCCGCGAGCACCCGGCCTTCGACCTCGTCGAGGAGCGGACGCACGTCTTCGGCCGCGTCGAACGCGCGGTGACGCCGAGCACCCGGCTGGGCGTCGAAGCGGCCCACGACCGCGTGCGCTTTGCCGGCGCCAGGGACGATGTCAACCGGGTGGTGGCCGACCTGATGGTCGACACGCGCCTCGACCCGGCGTTCCCGCGCAACGCCGTCTGGGGCCGGGCGTCGATCGAACGGCTCGATGTCGTGACCGGCCTCCGGCGCCGCGCCCGCGTCGATGCCTCGGCGGCCCTCGGCCTGCCCTTCAAGGCGGCCCTCACCGTGCGAGGCTTCCTATCGTCGGTCGACGGCGCGCTGCCCCGCTACGAGCAGACGATGATCGGCGGCGGCCTCGCCACTCGCGGCTACCGGCGCGGCTACCGCGTCGGCGACAACGCGGCCGGTGGATCGTTGACGCTGGCCCGTCCATTCGGCTCGCCGCTCGACATCGTCCGCCACGGCGTGCGCACGTTCGTCGACTGGGGCGCAGCCTACGATGCCGGCACCAAGGTGGGCGACGCGCAATTCGATCGCGGCGCCGGCGTCGGCTGGTTCGCCAACCTGATGGCGGTCAACGCCTATGTGGACGTGGGGCGCGGCAACGGTGAGTGGCGCGTGCACGTGCGCTTCGGGACGGGGTTCTGATATGGAAAGACCGAAACCTAGAGCACGTAGTCCCGCAGCGCTTTCGCCAGGCCGGCCTGATCGTTACTGGCCGTTACCGGCAGGCCGAGGCCGAACAGCGCCGGTTCGGCGTTGCCCATGACGACGCCCGTGCCCGCCCACTGCAGCATGTCCACGTCATTGTGGTTG
>JAGNJW010000044.1:613-9353 GCA_018000455.1 Acidobacteriota bacterium | reverse complement strand
GGGTAATAGAACTTCCCCGTTGCCCCATTGACGTGGGTGAAGTCGATGCCCGAGGCCTGGGCGGCGTCGGTGAACCACTCCGCGGCCGGCGCGGGAGTGGTGGTGCCCACGGTCGTTGGCGCACTCGAAGGCGGCTTCGAATTGCAGGCGCTGAGGACGACGACGGAAAGCATCAGCGCGGCTGAAGCCGCGCGGCTACGTCCTGTGTATCTGCGACTACCTGCCACGTCCACTCCTCTGCTCGAACGCGCGCTTCGCCTCGGCGATGCGGGCGTTGTTCTCGTTGTACGACAGCGGCGCGGCCGCATCGGCGCGCGGACCGTAGCCGCCCTCGCGGTAGACCGGGTACGCCTCGGTCCGCAGATGCGACAGCATGTGGTGCCCGATGCGCGAGGCGCGCTCGTGGCGCAGTGCCGACACGTCCACCGGTGCCACGACGATGCGCTCGCCCGGGCCGGGTGAGGCCTCGGCGAGCAGGCGTCCGTCGAAGTCCACCACCTGCGATCCGCCGGGCCACGAGTAGGGCGGGTAGTGCTTCAGGCTGGCGCCCTGGTTCGCGGCCACCACATACGCCATGTTCTCGATCGCGCGCGCGCGGTTGATGAGCGTCCACCAGTTCATCGGCTCGGTCGCGCCCCACGGGTCCATGTAGGCTGACACACGGATCAGCACCTCTGCCCCGTTCGCGGCGAGCTGCCGGATCGCCTCCGGAAAGAGCCAGTCGTAGCAGATGGCGCAGCCGAGCCGGCCGATCGGCGTGTCCGCGACGGGGAACAGCGGCTCGTCGTAGCCGGGAATGTCGTGCGGGCTGCTGTGCACCTCGAACGGGATCCACGGGTTCACCTTGCGGTACTTGTAGAGGATCCCCTCTGGACCGATGAGGCACGTGGTGTTGAACACCACGCCCGGGTACTTCGGATCCTCCTCCAGCATCGAGCCGCTCTGGATGTAGACGCCGTGTTCGCGCGCCTTGGCGTGCAGACGCTCCGTATGCTCGTTCGGAATCTGCACGGTGAGGTGCGTCAGCAGTTCACCCACCGTCGCGTACACCGGCGCGGCATGGGCGAACTCGGGGAACACCACCAGGCGGACCGGCAGGAACGGCACGGCGCCGCCGACCGCGGCATCGATCATCGCGACCATGCGGTCGGTGCTGGCCCGCATACCGGCGCGGGTGGCCGGGTTCTGCAGGTCGGTCTGGCAGGCAGCGACGGCGTAGCGAAGGTGCGTCATGGCAGAGGCACCGACCGCACGACGCGGCGCGTGTTCCAGGTCTCGCGGTAACGGTTGTGAACCGGCGTGTCCGGATAGCGCTCGGTCTCCGGATAGGGGTAGCCCGACATGCCGTGGAACGGCAGCGGCTCGACGCCGTCAGGGCTGGCCGAGTTCACGTCCATCTCCTTGCTGTAGCCGTCACCGTGCAGCAGGTAGGTGCGGCTCATGCCCGAAGCGAGCGGCGCGGTGGCGGCATCGAATTCGAGCGCCACTTCATCGCCGGTCTTGCCGATGACGAACTGGTCGTCGGCCTGCGTCAGCAGCGGCAGCACGTCGCCGACGCGCGTGTAGCTGCCGGAGAACACCTTCCAGGGCGATTGCTGCGACACGCGGGTGTAGTCGTAGCCGGGCGGGTCTTCGCCGTCGGGACGCACTTCGGCAGAGAAGCCACGCTCGCGCAGCGTCGCGCTGCGCGGCTCGGCCACCTGCTGCGCAAAGCCGTCGGTGCGCACCGTATCGCCCACCTGGATCTGGTCCCAGTAGATGCGCATGTTCGTGGTGAGGCGCAGTTCGTGCTCGCCGGCGCGCAGCAGGCCGGTCAGGTCGAGCGGAATCGTCTGCGGCCGGCCGACCGGGATGCCGATGCCGATGTCGAGCGGACGCCAGCGGCCCGCCGCGTCACGGACCTCGAGTTTCGGTTCGGCTGCGGCGAGTCCGGCCTGATACGCAGCAACGTTGTCACTCGAGAACGCATAGTCGGTCCACGCGGTCAGGAGCAGTGTCTGCGGCGCGGCCGTCACTCCGAGATCGATGATGAGCGCGTGCGGTTCGGCGTAGCCGCGAATCGCCTTCACCGTGAAATCGTCCGGCCAGGTGCGATCGAGCTGCGCGATGCGGGCGGTCACGTCGTGCCCGTGCTCGTCGGTGACACGCACCGGGGCATGCGGCGCGCGGACGCCGTGCAGGCGGAACGGCTTGGCGGCAACGGTCATTCCCTCGTTCGGGTACACCTGCACGTCGGACGGGTGCGTCACCGTCATCAGCCGGAGCCGATCGAGATACAGCACTTCCTCGAGTTCATTGGTGACACGGAGCTGGAGCCGCCCGTTCACCGGCTTCAGCTGGTCGCCGCGGATGCGGACATACTCGACCGGATCGGGATGGTTCCAGGCGCCCGGTCCTTCCCAGTAACCCATCTCGCCGCCACCGAGGAAGTCAGTCACGAACTCGAAGCGCTCGCCGCTCCAGACAAACAGGAACGGACACGACGAGGGCTTGCGATCGAGTTCCTCGACCAGGAACGGCGACGCCAGCGGCGCCGGCTCTTTGCCGTCGGCTGCCGCGGCGGTCTCCGCCTGAAGAATGCCGGACGGCCAGAGCACGCGGGCAACGTCGGCGCCGGGTCTGGCGCCCAGTCCGAACAGCGGTTCGGCGGGCGTCACGGCCGGCGTCGCCGCCGACGTCTCGAAGCGGGCGCTGAGGCTGCCGGCGCGAATCTGCACCTTGGCGCCGACACCGGAGCGGTTCGTCACGCGGCCACGCAGCTGCAATCGCAGCGACCGGTTACGCTCGTTGCCGCTGTTGGTCCAGACCCATGTCTGCTCGCCAGCTGTCAGCACCATATCGGGATCGCCATCGCGGTCCAGGTCGGCGGACGAGATCGACCGCACAGCGGTCCGGCCAGCGGGCGCGCCAGCAGCCACCGCCGTGGCGGTCACGTCGCTCCAACTCGGGCCGGCGTTGCGTGAGACGGTGAGTCCCTGCGGTCCGGACGCGACCAGATCGAGCAGGCCGTCGTTGTCGTAGTCGACAAAGAGGGCGGCTGTGACCCCGCGCAGGCTCCCGGGCGCGTCGGACACCGTGAACCGCCCACGGCCGTCGCTGAGCGCCAGGACGCTCGTGCCGCTGCGGCCGAAGAACAGGTCGGGCCAGTCGTCCTTGTTCACGTCGCCGATGCCCACCGCCGTGATCGTCTCGCCGGGCTTCATCACCGCCGCCAGGCCGACCTCGCCCGCCACGTCGCGGAACGAGCCGTCGCGCTGGTTGGCATAGAGCCGCGGCGCGGCGTCAGTGCTGACGATGAGCAGGTCGAGATCGCGGTGATTGTCGAAGTCGGTCGGGACGATCGCGATGACATGCCCGCGGGCATCGAGCTGTGCGGCCTTCGTGATGTCGGTGAAGGTGCCGTTGCCGTTGTTGCGCAGCAACTGCAGCGGCGCCGCCGCGAAGCCGTCCGGGAAGGCCCATGGCCCGTCCGCCTGCCGCCTCGTGGTTGCCAGTTCGGCCAGTCCGGCGATGAGCAGGTCGACGTCGCCGTCGTGATCGGCGTCGATGAAGGCGGCCGCGCCAGGGAGCCCGTGGAAGGCGGGCAGCTTCGCCGTGCGGGTCGCGTCGCTGAAGCGCCCCTTGCCGTCGTTGCGGTACAGGCTGCTGCCGGAGGCGCGCAGCACGAACAGGTCGGGGGCGCCGTCGTTATCGTAGTCGGCGCTCACCACGCCGATACCGGCCCCGGTGCGCGCATCCGGGGCGAACCCAGCGGCGGCGCTGTCATCGAACCAGCGCAGTCCGTCGCGCCGGTACAGCCGCGGGCCGGGCGCTGAGGCCACGACGAGTTCGAGCGAGCCGTCGCCGTCGATATCGACGAGCGCCTGGCCACCGCCCAATGCTGCCGTCAGCTCCCCGGCGCGTGCACCACCGAGATCGGCGGCGCTGAAGCGACGGCCGAAAGGAGTGCCGGGAGCTGCCGTATCCGGCGCGTCGGCGACCGCCACCGGTGTGAAGGCAACTGAGGGCGGCGTCTGGTCGATCAGTTCCGGTTCGGCGCCTGTCGACGCAATGGCTTCGGCGTAGCGCCCCTGTTCGAGGTAGCCGGTCCCGAAGGTGACCGCGTAATTGGCCCGGCGGAGGTCCTGGGCACGCTGAAGGAGCAACTGCCCCTCCTCGGCCTTGCCGCCGCGCGTCAGGGCCAGCCCGAGCACGTAGGAGGCCGTGACGTGGTACGGCTCGGTCGCCACGATCGGCTGCAGGGCGGCGATCGCTTCGTCGTACCGGCGATCCTCGAGGTTGATCTGCGCGAGGTTCACGTTGGCGCCGACGTCGACAGCATCGATCTGGCGCACCTTCTCGAACTGCGCCCGCGCATCGTCGTTGCGATTCTGCGCGCGCGCGATGAGTCCGAGGACGTAGGCCGGCTGCGGCGCGGTGGGCATGAGCCTGGCAGCCTCGGTGGCCTCCTTCGCGGCGGCGTCGAGCTCCTGCTCGTACATCAGCGCGAGGCTCAGGTTGAGGTGCCCGATGGCGAGTGAGGAATCGATGCCGAGGGCGCCGCGGAACGCGGTGGCTGCCTCGGGGTACTTCAATTGCTCGAGCAGCGCCACCCCAACGTTGTTCGCGCGGTAGGCACGCTCCCGGGTCTCGCGCGTCGGCGTCTTCCGTGCTGGGGGGGGCGGCGAACCGCAGGCGGCGACCGCCACCGCAAGGCAGAGGCTCGCGCGGAGGGTCCAGGAGCGACAGCAGACTGAGAAGGGCACAGGCCAGCTTAAAGAAAAAGCCCCACCTGACGCCATAGCGCCGGGTGGGGCTCGTTCAATTCCTTCAGGTGCGCTGTATCTGGCCGACCTGAACGTCGGTAGCCACGCACATCCGGAGGCTAGTCCTGCCGGGTGCCGAGGCTCGAGGGGGTGACGTCGAGGACATTCTTGTCGATGGTGAGGATGCCGCCGACCGCCACGGCCGCGAGGCCGATGTAGATCAGCGCCTTCTTGCCCTTCGACATGCCGCTCTTGGAGAGGGTGCCCGCCCCCTGCTGATACGCAGCCGCGGGCTGGGCGCCCCTGGCGGGGGTGACCGACGCCGCGGCCTCAACTGGCACCGCGGCCAGCTGTTGAACGTGACGCGAACCCGACGCGAGGATGCCTTCACCGGCGAACGCCGAGGTGGGCAGCAGCGACGTGAGGATCGCGATGGCGCAGAAACGCTTCATGGGGAGATTCTCCAGACTGTCGAAACAGAGCCGGGACGCCTCTGCATCCCGGCTCACATGCACCTTAGAACGAAAGCGCCGCGGTCACGCGCGCGAGGCGCGGATCGAGGAACGTCGCCGGCCGCAGCCAGCGCTGACCGTAGACCTGGGTGACGTTCTGAATCGAGTTCGAGTTCAGCGCGTTGTAGACGTCGAACGCCAGGCGGACCTTGCCCCAGCCGATGTCGAGCGTCTTGTTGATGGCCAGGTCGAGCTGGCTGAACCGCGGTCCGTAGACCGAGTTCGGCGTCCGGATGGCGATCGCCTGGGCCGTCGTCAAGGTGGACGCCGCACGGCCGTTCTTGAACGTGACGTTGGCCGCCGCCACCGTCAGGGTGGCATTCTGGTTCGCGCCCACGGTGTTGCGGAAGATGAAGCTGCCGTTGAAGCCGCCCTTGATCGGGATGCTGCCATTGAGGCGGAAGTCCAACGTATCGGCCCACGAGGTCACGACCCGGCACATGCCGGTCCCCGACATCGCGAAGCCGTTCCACGTGGTGATGGTGCCACCCGAACCGTTGATATCGCGCGGCTGGTTCGGCGCGTCCACCGTGAAGCAGTGGTCGTCGACCTGCCGGCCGAGGTCGATGCCGCCGCCAACCCGGATGTTCTTCGGCAGCCTGCCGTCCAGACCGAGCCAGAAGCCGTCCCAGTAGCGCTGGGGCAGCTTCTCGTTGCCGTTCTGGCCCTCGAACTCCTTCGCGTTGGTGACGCGCAGGGTGCCCCTCCCGAAGAACTGGGGCTGGAGGTCGTAGTAGCCGCACTGCTGGGTTCCGGCCCCCGCTCCGAGGCGTGGGTCGTTGGGCAGCGTGACACAGAACTCGTCGTAGGCCTCCGGGCCATAGAGCGTGTTCTCGGTGACCGTGAAGCTGCCGTCCCAGTTGTGGTTGTACCCGGCGTTCAGCGAGAGCCCGCGGGTGATTTCATGCTGGATGTCGAGGTTGATGTCCCACAGGAAGTCGCGGTTGTCGTTCAGCACGGAGTCGTCGAACAACGTCGCCGACGGGATGAACTTGCCGAAGTTCGCGTTGTTGATGGCGCCGCAGACGTCGCCGCCGCTCCCGCTCAGATCCTGCGCCGAGAAGTTCTGGACGTCGCAGTCCGGGATGTAGTTGTTGTTGGTGTCGGTCCAGTTGCGGAACGCTATGTTGATGGACGAGCTGAACGGATGGAAACGACGCGTCAGGTCCGATCGGCTCAGCTGATTGTAGCGACCGAAGGAGGCCTTCACCGCCGTGCGCCCATTGCCGAACACATCGAACGCCACGCCGAGGCGCGGGTTGATGTCGTTCCAGAGCGGCACGTCCTTCAGCTCGGTCACTTCGCGGGCCGGGACGAACAGGCCGGCCGGCAGGCTGGCCGCCGGGTAGCCCATGCTGACGCGGTCCCAGCGCAGGCCCAGGTTCAGCGTCATGCGCTTGATCTTCCAGGCGTCCTGCGCAAACACGCCGAGCTCCATGTTCTGGCGCTCCTGCTGCAGAAATGGCAGGCCGTAGTACTGCAGGCGCAGCGGCTTGCCATTCAGGAAGTCGTAGTTCAGGCCGTCAACCACGTTGTTGCGGCTGCGCGACTCGTCGTTGAACGCCTGTTCGTTGGTCACGCCGATCTTCACGTTGTGCGTGCCCGTCACGTACGACACGGTGAAGCGCTCCGCGCTGCGGCCCGTCCGCGCCTTCGGCGCCGTGAGGAGCGGCGCCGCGCCGTAGACGTAGCCGGTCGCGGTCTCGGTGATCGACCGGTCGTTCTGCGACACGCCGTCTTCGGCGAAGTTCACCCAGTTGGCGGTCTGCCAGGAGGCGCCGGCCTCGAGCAGCAGGCGGCTGCTGACCGGCCGGGTCCACGTGCCCTGCACAACGCCCGACGGATACCAGTCCCAGCCGCGCTCGGACTCGATGGCGGCGGAGCCGGTGAAGGGGCCCGTGGTGCAGCGGCACGACTTCTGGAGGTCGGCGTAGACGTTGATGCGATCCTTCGACGACACCTGCGCGGTGATGCGGCCGGCATGGTTGCGGTACCAGTCGAAGCTGGACGCCACCCTCGGCTCGCCGAAGTCTTCGTACTTGCTGCTCGCGAAGGGCGAGCCCGGCTGCCCCGGGTAGAAGAGCGTGGGGGTGGGACCGACCACGCCCCTGCCGGGAATGTTCGCCTGGCCCTGCAGCGGGTTGTAGAAGGCGCTCGGCTGACCGACGGTGGAACCCCAGCGCGCGACGGCGGCAAAGAACCAGATCTTGTCCTGCATGATCGGGCCGCCAAGCTGGCCGCCCAGACGGTAGATGCGGCTGACCTTGGATGCAGCGTTGATGCCCTGGCTGGCGGCGAGCGCCGCGTTGCCCAGCGTCCATTCGTTCAGGTTGTCGCGCACGTTGGCGCTCTGCATCGAGCCGTTCGAGAAGTAGCCGTCCAGGCCGCCCGCGAACGTGTTGCTCCCACTCTTCGGAATGGCGTTCATCGACACGCTGCCCGAACCGGATTCCGCGCCCATGCCGCTCGTTTCGAGCTGCAGTTCGGCAATGTTGCCCTGGTCGGTGATGTAGCCGACGCCCGAGGCCGGGCCGATGAAGTACTGGTTGCGGAAACCGTCGAACGACGCGCGGGTGCCGGATTTACCGTGGAACAAGGTGTAGTTGCCCTGGGCCGACCAGGTGTCCCGGGTGCCGCCGACGTCCGCCTGCGTTGCCGCGAAGCCGGGCGTCACGTAGGCGAGGGTCTGCAGGCCGATGCTGCCGCTCGGCAGCGCCTCGAGTTCGCTGTTGTTCAGCGTCTCCTGCTTGCGCATGCTGGTCGTGTCCACAACCGGCGCTGCTCCACTGACCGTGATGGTCTCGGACAGCGACCCCACCTGCATCGCAATGTTCACCGTGGCCGTGAAGCCGGTGCCCAGCTCGATACCGTCGCGCTTCACCGTGGAAAATCCTTCGAGCGCAAACGTCACCGTGTAGGTGCCCGGACGGAGATCGACGATGTTGTATCGCCCTTCACCGTCGGTCGTGACGGTGCGCACCTTTTCAATCAGCGCCGGGCTGGCCGCCTCGACCGTGACGCCCGGCATGGCCAGACCTGACGTGTCACGAACCACACCCGCAATACCGCTGGCCTGCTGCGCCCAGGCGGGCGCATCCAGGACCAGAAATCCCAACGCAACGAGACCGAAGGCGACCGCCCTCGATCGGAACCTACTCCACTGTGTCACTGAACCCTCCGGGAAACTGTGGCTTGCTGTCGCTAACTGAACACTCTGAGCCGGGGCGTTTTGTAACACGTTTGTATTATCGACTGTTGTCGCAAATTGTCGCAACCGCCCACGGAACTGTTCGTTCAAGAAGAACCTTACCGGAGGATCCAATCCTCCGGTGGGGTTGATGGTCGCCTGAGCCCGAGAGGCTAGTCCTGCCGGGTGCCGAGGCTCGAGGGGGTGACGTCGAGGACATTCTTGTCGATGGTGAGGATGCCGCCGACCGCCACGGCCGCGAGGCCGATGTAGATCAGCGCCTTCTTGCCCTTCGA
>JAGNJW010000044.1:0-513 GCA_018000455.1 Acidobacteriota bacterium | reverse complement strand
ATCGCCCTTCACCGTCGGTCGTGACGGTGCGCACCTTTTCAATCAGCGCCGGGCTGGCCGCCTCGACCGTGACGCCCGGCATGGCCAGACCTGACGTGTCACGAACCACACCCGCAATACCGCTGGCTTGTTGCGCCCAGGCCGGCGCGCCGACTGATAGATACCCCAACACGGCCAAGCCGCAGGCCACGGTCTTGGACCAACGCATCGTCGAATGATTCACGGACCCCTCCACCGAAACAGGTTCGGCTTTTCCGGTTAGCCGGATTCGAGTGCACCATCGCACGGGGACTGCGCAACACGCGCCGTTCTCCCAGGCACAGCTTCCACGTGCGGGCGTCTTTGTAGCACGTTTGCACTAGACCAACTTGTCGCAACTTGTATCAACGTGGAACTCGGGAGGGGCCGATTGCGTTCTTGATCCAACAATCCGGACGACGAAGTGCATCGGCAGGGCGAGGGGTGCGTGGCGGGGCCGAAAAGCGGAAGGCCGCCCGGCGGACTCTCCCGCCG
>JAGNJW010000040.1 GCA_018000455.1 Acidobacteriota bacterium | reverse complement strand
GGGTCAGACCGTCGATCGGGGCGCGCTCGCCAGGCACGCCAACGTTATGCCAGTACCCTCACATTTGTACAAGTACGGAATCTTGGATTCGCAGCGCCCACCGTCGCCTCACCCGCTAAACAAAGACTCACCGAGTTGGCCGCCGTTCTCGGGTTCACGGCGAAGTGGGCCGTGCCGATGATCTTCTCGTAGCCGGAGGTGCCGACCAGCGCGCGACTGGTGATGTCGAAGCGGGTGACGTCGGCACGGGCCGCGGTTGAGGCGAGCAGCATCAGGCCGGCCAGCGACAGGCAACGCATGAGAACGGCAGGGCTCGGCATGCGGCGCAGTATAGTGCCGCGCTCGCGGGTCGGGGCACGCTCGACCGCGCACCCCCCGAGGCCGGCCCCTGATAGCATCGGGTCATGAACGTCCAGCGCATCCTGTGCCCGATCGACTTCTCGGATCCTTCAACCCACGCGCTCGAACAGGCCACCTCTCTGGCGCGCGTGTATGGTGCGCGTCTGACCGTACTGCACGTGCGCCCGACCGTCACGCCGCACCCCGATCTGTCACCCGAGGGGCCGGTGGCGCCGTGGCTCGTGGCGGAGCTGGAAGAGCTGCGGCAGCGCGTGGCGGCCGCGTGCCGCGAGGCCACGGCAGCCGGCGTGGACGTGGAGCCGTTGGCCACTGCGGGACTTCCCGCGGCGGAGATCCTCCGCTGCGCCGCCGCTCTTCCGGCCGACCTGGTCGTGATGGGCACGCACGGCACGAGCGGCATCCAGCATTTCGTGCTGGGGTCGGTGGCAGAGAAGGTGCTGCGAGCCGCCTCGTGCCCGGTACTCACGGTGCCGCCGCGGGCGCACGCCGCCTCACCGCCGTTCACGCGGATCGTCTGTGCGGTCGACTTCTCCGACTGCTCGCTGAAGGCGGCGACCGTCGCCGCGTCGCTGGCGAAAGAAACCGGCGCCACGCTGAGCCTGCTGCACGTCGTCGAATGGCCGTGGCACGAATCAGAGACGCCGGAGGTGGCGGGCGTGCCGCCCGTGCAGGCGCAGGCCATCACCGACTACCGGCGCTACCTCGAGTCCGGCGCGCTGGAACGCCTCGACGCGGTCGCCGCTTCGGCCCTGCCCACTGGCACCGTCGTCACGAGCGTCAGGTTCGGCCGGCCGTACGTCGAGCTGCTCGACCTGGCGCGCCGGGAGCAGGCCGACCTCGTCGTGCTCGGCGTGCGCGGCCGGGGCGCGCTGGACCTCGGGTTCTTCGGGTCCACCGCCAATCATGTGGTGCGAAGCGCCGACTGTCCCGTGCTCACGATTCGCTCCTGATCGAAGCGCCCCGACGTGGCGGCGCAGTATAGTGCCCGGATGGGCCACTGACGCGGCTTCGAAGCCTTCTGCTACTGCCGGCGCTCGCGCTTGCCGCCTGCGCCGATCGGTCCGCCCACCACGACGACCTGGAAAAATTCCAGGGCACGTGGTACTCCGTGGCCACCGAGTCGGACAAACGCCAGCAGACAGGCGAAGACCGGGCCGACCTGCACGTCATCGAGGGCAGCCACTGCGTGGTGAAGTTCGGCGGCGCCACCGTGGGCGAGTCGGAGATCACGCTGGAGCCTGGTCAGCCCTTCGGCAAGATCACGTTCGTGATGACTGCCGGGCCGTCGAAGGGCCGCACCTGGATCGGCATCTACGAGGCGACCGCCGACACGCTGCAGTGGAACGGCGGCTGGCAGGGCGAAGTCACGGCAGTGCCGACGCGGTTTGCCACGGCAGAAGGGGATCACTACTTCCTGCGGCGCGTCGGTCGGGCTCAGCCCTGACCCAACGGGAGGCCGAGCTGGCGCGTATGATGGCGCCATGAAGATGCTGCCGATGATCCCGCGGCCGGTATACGTGCTGTGCCTCATGGCGGCCGTGTGGTCGCTGCCCCTCTTCGCCCAGGCGCCAGCGCCGGGCGCCGCGCCCTCACACGACTTCTGGATCTACGGTTGGCGTGCTCCGGCAATCGAGGGCACCGAGGCCCGCGTGAAGGCCATGGCCGATGCCGGATTCACCGTGGTGAACGCGTCGGAGGCGGAGCTTGGCACCGTGGCGCGCCTCGGCGTGAAGGCGATGGTCATGACCAAGGATCCGACGGTGGCCGCGCGGCTGTCGTCGAACGCCACGGTATGGGGCTATCACCTCGGCGACGAGCCGTTTCCCGAGGCCGTGTTCGCGGACATCGGCCGCGAGTTCCGGCAGTTCGAGCAGGCGGCGCCGCGGCAGGTGCCGTTCGTGAACATGCTCTCGACCACGGGCGAGTTCCTGCGCGCCTACATGCGCGAGGCGCGACCGCCGCTTCTGAGCTTCGACTACTACCAGTGGTGGTGGGGCAGCGATCGCTACTTCGAAAAGCTCGAGCAGTTCCGCGAAGCGGCCGTACGGGCGGGCGTGCCGCTGGCGGCGTGCTTCGAGGCCTCGGCCAACCCCGGCGTCGAGTGGGGCGACATGACGCGCCTGCCCGACAACGGCCAGCGGCTGCGCCAGAGCGTCTACACGTCGCTCGCGTATGGGGTGAGCGGCATCGAGTGGTTCCACACCGACATGGTGTTCACGAAGGCCGGCGCGCTCACGCCGGCGGGCGTGGACGTGGCGGCCATCAACCGTGAGATTGCGCCGCTCGGCCGCGCGCTGGCCGGGCTCACGTCGGTGGAGGTCTTCCACACGGCGCCGTTGCCGGCCGGCACCCGCAGCCTGCCCAAGGAACACTGGGTGCAGACGATTCCCGAGCAACGCGGGGCCGGAGTGGTGCTCGGGATGTTCGCCGACGGCGAGGGCCGCGACTACGCCATGGTGACGAACCGCGACTACCGTGACAGTCAGACGGTGGTGGTGAAGCTGCAATCGAAGTGGCTGGGCATCCCGCCGTGGTACACGCCGAAGCAGTACAAGTACGCGGTGGACCGGTTCGACCGCGCGAAGGGCGCGTGGAGCACCGTGGCCAGCTCCTCGTCGGTCGGATTCTCGTACGTGATTCCGGCGGCCGAAGCCGAGCTGTTCCGCGTGACGACGACGGTGTCTGCCGAAGGCGCGGCCGAGGGATGGCCCGTGCCGGCGTGGCCGCCGGGCGCGCACTGAGCGAACATGGTTGCTGCCCTTCGTCTGACGCCAAGATGAGCCTGTACTCCGTCAGGACGTTCCTGGCCGAACACGCGCCAGACCTCTGGGTGATCGAGCTGGATGACGAAGCTCCTGCACTGGGCGCCGAACCTCGGTGAGAGGGAGAAGCGTGCCATTCACGTCGTGGAGCGCGGGTTGTATCTCTACCTGCTGATGATGCCGCTCAGCGGCTTCGTGTTCGTCATGGCGGGCGACTTCGGCGTCCACTTCTTCAACACCTGGCACCTGCCGAAGGTAGTGGGTCCGAACGACACGCTGGCGCTGGCGGCCCAGTGGATGCACGAGCTCGGCGCCTGGCTGCTCGTGGTGCTGCTCCTCGCGCACTGGACCATCGTGGCCCGTCACGAGCCGAGGCACCGCGATCGCTACCTCAGTCGCATGCTGCCCTTCACGCACCAACGGTGAGGCGGTGTGGAGGCGGCCGCTATCGGGCGGCGACGAATCCGCTCGGCGCCACCCAGAAGCTCTCCCGCCACGTGCCCCCCGGCACGATTTGTTGCAGGTCGCCGTATTGACCGCGATGCGCCATGTTGAGGGCGTTGCTGATGGCGGCCATCGGCTCGAAGCAGAGGAAGTTGCGCTCCATCGGCGGCGAGTCGCCCTGGCCGCCACGACCCTTGCCTGAGGGGCTCGGCGCCCAGACCACGACGGCACGGTAGTTCGGGCCGAGCACCACATCGAGCCGCTGCGCCGCTCCCCACACGGTCATCGTCGCCTTGCCGCCGGCATCACGGACGAGATCGCTGAACACCTCGTCGAGGTTGTAGGCGCCGAGGCTCACGGGCGGTGTCGCCAGCAGCCGCTCTGCCGGCTCGGTCTCGCCGGTCGGCAGCTTGCGCGCGTCGAGCAGCCAGCGCGTCTTCGCGCCCACGGCGATTCTCCACTCGTCGCGCGGTGTGTCGGTGAGCTGAAAGTAGGGATGAAAGCCGACGGCCACCGGCATCGGGTCGTCGCTCAGGTTCTCGATCGTGGTCGCCACTTCGAGCACGCCGCTTGCGAGTCGATAGGTGATCTCGATGGTGTGCGCGAAAGGCCACTGGCGCATCCACGCCGGCTGCCGGTAGACGTCGAGCCGGCTCGTGACGAGCGCCTCGTCGCTCGTCGCACGCATCGCGGTGACCTGCCACAGGTTCGTGGTGGTGAGGAACCCGTGAATCGGCACCTCGCCGCGGATGTTGCCGAGGGTCATGTCGAAGCCGTGGCGGCGCCCGTTGGCGTAGAAGGCCGGTTCGTCGAGGCGGTTGGCCCACGGCCCCATGAAGGGAATGCCGGTGGCTCCCGGCCGGGCCTTGAAGTCGGCCAGCGAGGCGTGCGGATAGCGCAGCACGTTGTGGCCCTTGACCCGCATCTCGGTGACGATGTTACCCACCGACGGCACGACCGAGACCACGGTGTCGGTCTCGCGATCGGTGAGCGTCACGACCTCGCCCTGCCGGGTCGCGTCGTATCGCTGTGCCAACGCCGGAGCGGCGAACGCGAGCGCCATCAGCAGCACCCAGCAACAGCGACGGTAGCGGTGGCGGTGGCGGTTCTGGCGCATGGCCACGAGCCGACCATACCGCGCAACCCGGCCGGCGCGGACATATAATCCGGCCGTCTGGCGAGTGCTTGCCACGAAGCCAGGATCCGGAGGGTGCCGATGCCGTGTCGCACGATCGCCGCCGTGCTGCTGGGAGTCGTGGCCGCCACGGCCGGGCTGAGTTCACGACAGAACCCGCGCACGCTCGGCAGCCCCGGCCCCGAGACGTTCACCAGCCGCGTCGTCACCACCGGCCTGGCGAACCCGTGGGAGGTGACGTGGGGCCCCGACCAGCACTTGTGGATCACCGAGCGCACGGCGTTTCGCGTCACCCGCGTGAACCCGGTGGACGGTTCGCGCACGGTGGCGCTCACGCTCGACGACGTCTACTCGTCGGTGGTACAGGACGGCCTGCTCGGCCTGGCGTTGCACCCGGATCTGCTGACCGGACGCGGCCGCGACTACGTGTATCTGGCCTACACCTACGACGCCGATCCGGGCGCGGGCGTGACCCGGCGCCTGCGCGTCGGCCGCTACACCTACGACAGTGCGGGAGAGACGCTGGGCTCGCCGCAGGTCGTGCTCGACAACCTGCCCGCGCACGACGACCACGGCGGTGGCCGGCTGATCATCGGGCCCGACGGCAAGCTGTATCTCTCGCGCGGCGATCAGGGCAGCAACTTCCTCGCCAACTACTGCAACCCGGTTCGCGCGCAAGATCTCCCGACTGCCGCCGCCTTGGCCGCGCGCGACTGGTCGAGCTACCAGGGCAAGATCCTCCGCCTCGATCTCGATGGCGCGATCCCGGCCGACAACCCGGTCATCAACGGCGTGCGCAGCCACATCTACAGTTACGGGTTCCGCAATCCGCAGGGGCTGTCGTTCGCTGCGACGGGGCGGCTCTACGCCTCGGAGCATGGGCCGAGCACCGACGACGAAGTCGATCTCATCGAGGCGGGCAAGAACTACGGGTGGCCGCACGTGGCCGGCTTCAACGACGACCGCGGCTACGTCTATGCCAACTGGTCGGCCTCGTCGCCAGAGCCGTGCGCGACGCTCAAGTTCAACAACCTGAACCCGCCGGCCTCAGTGCCGATCGCGAAGGAGTCGGCCTGGCAGCACGTGGACTTCGTGCCGCCGTTGGCGACCTTTTTCACCGTGCCGGCCGGCTACGACTTCGCTGCCTACGGCAACGCCACAATCGCGCCGGGGAGCATCGAGGTCTACGCGTCCCCGGCGATTCCCGGCTGGCGGTCGTCGCTGCTCGTGACCGGCATGCGCACGGGCATCGTCTACCGTCTGAAGTTGAGTGATGACGGCGCCGCCCTCTCGGGAGCACCGCTCGAGTACTTCCGGCGGGCGAATCGCTATCGCGACACGGCGGTGGGACCCGACGGCCGCCGCATCTTCGTCGTGACCGACAGCTTCGGACCGACCGCAGACGACGAGGGGCGGCGCACCGAGGTGCTGGCCGAGCCGGGGGCCGTGCTGGAATTCACCTACGGGCCGGCAGCTCCCAAGGAGCGACAACCATGAATCGCCGAGCGTTTCTCGCCGTGGCAGCCGGCATTGCCGCCGCCACGTCAACCTCGGCGCAGACGCCGGTGTCGCCCGTGCCCACGCCTCGCAACTGGAACGGGGACCCGCTGCCCTATCCGGATCCCGACATCGTGACGCTCGATCCGCGCTTCAACCGCTATGTCGTGCGCAACACGCCGATCCGCCGCCTGCACACGGGCACGCTGTGGGCCGAGGGTCCGGCGTGGAACGGCGTCGGGCGCTATCTCGTGTGGAGCGACATCCCGAACGACGTGCAATTGCGCTGGCTCGACGAAGACGGCCACGTCACGACCTTCAGGCATCCGTCCGGCAACAGCAACGGCAACACCTTCGACTACCAGGGCCGGCAGGTGTCGTGCGAGCACGGCGGCCGGCGTGTCGTGCGCTACGAGCCGGATGGCACGGTCACGGTGCTGGCCGAGCGCTACCAGGGCAAGCGGCTCAACTCGCCCAACGACGTCGTCGTGCATCCGAGCGGCGACATCTGGTTCACCGACCCGCCCTACGGCATCAACGGCAACTACGAAGGGTTCAAGGCCGAGTCGGAACTGCCGGTGGCGGTCTACCGGGTGGACGGCCGCACCAATCAGGTCGAGAAAGCGGCGGACGGGTTCGGCGGGCCGAATGGCCTCTGCTTCTCGCCCGACTACAAGATCTTGTACGTGGCCGACACGGGCGGGCCACGCGAGATCAAAGCGTTCGAGGTGTCGGGCAGGACCCTGAGCAACGGCCGCACGCTGGCGACCCTCACGATTCCCGGAACCACCTCGCCGAGCGGCGCCGACGGCATCAGGTGTGACGTCGACGGCAACATCTGGGCGGGCGCACGGCCAGGCGTGCAGGTCATAGCGCCCACGGGCGAGGTGCTGGGCATGATTCGTCTGCCGGAAACCTGCGCCAACGTCTGCTTCGGCGGCACCAAGCGCAACCGGCTGTTCATGACCGCCAGCCAGTCGCTCTATGCCGTCTACGTGAATACCGCCGGCGCGCACATCGCGTGACCGCTCCGCACCCGCACGCCTGAACCTGCAGCCCGTCGGGTCTTCCCGGCCGAGCACCGCGTCGAGTCCGGCCGCATCGCCGGCACGGCACAGGTTCACGTTCGGGGCCCTACGGCCGATTCCCTGACCAGGAGGCAGCGCGCACGGTGGCAGAGCAGGATCGTGCACTCGATCGGCTCGTGAAGCGCGAGCAGCTGGAGCTCTCGTACCGCTGGCTGCCGCGCTCGGTGGCGTTGGCGCTGCTTGCGCCCCTGGTGTTCGCGTGGCTGATGCGCCCGCTCTTCGCCGACCGGGCGCTGGTTTCGTGGCTGGGCGTGATCTGGCTGGCCGCTCTGCTGCGCTGGCTGCTGTGGTACCGCTGGAGCCGCACCGGGTTCGAGCCGGCAGGCCTCGGCCGCTGGAGCATGATGTTCTGGAGCAGCTCGGCGGCGGCGGCGCTGGCGTGGGCGGGGGGAGCGACGACGCTTCTTGCAAGCGCCGACCCGCGCGAATCGATGATGCTGGCGATCATGATGCTGGCGGTGGCGGCCATCGGCGCCAACCCTCTCGGCTCCCACCTGCCGTCGGCCGTCACCTTCATCGTCGTCATCCTCTCTCCCGTCGCGCTCGAGATGATGGCGGCGTCCGACCCGGTCGTCCGCATCGCCGGGTTGGCCGTGGTCGCCGGCGTTGTGGCCCTGGTGGCCACGGTGTTCCGCGCCCATCGGGAGCTGGCGAGCCTGATCCGCACGGACTTGCGACTCTCGGCCGCCGTCGCCGAGGCCGTGGAGGCGCGTTCCGCAGCCGAGCAGGCCAGCGTCGCCAAGAGCGAGTTCCTGGCCAACATGAGCCACGAGCTCAGAACACCCCTCAATGCCATCCTCGGCTACAGCGAGATGCTGTGTGAGGACGCGCGCGCTGAGGGCGCAGCCGCGACAGCCGCCGATCTCGAGAAGATCGCAAGGGCCGGCCGGCACTTGCTGGCTCTCATCACCGACGTGCTCGACCTGTCGAAGATCGAGGCCGGCCGGATGGATCTGCACGTGGGCGCGGTGGACGCGGCCGGCGTCGTCCGCCAGGTTATCGACACGAGCGAGACGCTGGCGGCGGCCGGCGGCAACCGCCTGAGCGTCGAGGGCCTCGAGACCCTGGGGACGCTGCAGACGGATGCGCTCAAGCTGCAGCAGGTGCTGCTCAACCTGGTCGGGAATGCCTGCAAGTTCACGAGCAACGGCCGCATCCGTGTGGCTGGCCGCCGCGAGCCGGCAGCCCCCTCGGACTGGGTGGTCTTCGACGTCAGCGACACCGGCCTGGGCATGACGCCCGAGGAGATGTCGCGGCTCTTCGGCCAGTTCATGCAGGCCGACTCGTCGACGACCCGCCGGTTCGGCGGCACAGGCCTGGGGCTGGCCATCAGTCAGCAGCTGTGTCACTTGATGGGCGGCGCCATCACGGTGCGGAGTCAGGCGGGCCAGGGGTCCACCTTCACGGTGCGGGTCCCCGCGCTCGCACCAGGCTACACGGCCAGCGCCTGCGTCCCGGTCGCCGGTCCGGAGCTGTCTGACGCACCGTCGCTCGTCGTGGCCGACCTCGACGACGACGACGTCCACCTGCAGCCGGCAGTGCTGGTCGTCGACGACGACGGGCCGACACGAGAGCTCGCCATCCGCGTGCTGCGGAAGGCGGACTTCATGGCCATCGGTGCGTCGTCGGCCGGCGAAGGCCTGCGGATGGCGCTGGCGCGCCGGCCCCTGGCCATCGTGCTCGACCTGCTGCTCCCCGACAGCCACGGCTGGCGGCTGCTGCATGCCCTGAGGGCCGCACCCTCACTGCGCGGCGTGCCCGTCATCGTCGTCTCGATCATCGACGACCGCGCCGGGAGTCTGGCCCTCGGCGCGGCCGAGCATCTGGTCAAGCCGGCGCATAGCGACCAACTCGTCGACAGCCTTCTCAGAGCCACCGGCGATCGAACCGACGCGGATCGAGGTGCGGCCCCGCCAGCATCAGGAGCCGCGACGCCGCGTCGCCGCGTCGCGTAACCGTCGGCGCCGGGCGGCAAGCGGGAGGCGGCAAACGGCGCAGTATAGTACCGGGGCGCGCGTTGAGAACCCCGACATGCTGCTGTGGCTTCCTCCCGTTGCGGTCACGTGGTTCACCATCGGCTTGGTCGTCGCCGTGCCCTTCCTCCTCCTCATCCTCGAGCGCCTGGGCGACTTGCGCGTACTGCACATCGACCCGGCAGAGATCGTCCGCCGGTGAGCGTGGCTGCTCCGAGTGCCCCGCGCACGAAGCGCGTGTGGTTCGTCGACATCGTGCGGCTGCTCGCCTCGCTGCAGATGGTCAACGGGCACACGCTCGACGCGGTGCTGCTGCCGGCACTCAAGCAGGGCGCCTTCTTCGATACCTACGACTGGGGCCGCGGCCTGGTCTCGGTGTGCTTCCTGATGGTGGCCGGCATCGCTTTCCACCTGAGCACGCTGGCGCGCTACGAACGCCATCGCGCCAACCCGGCCGCCATCTGGCGGCGATTTCGCAGGGCCCTGCTCATCATCGCCGCCGGCTACTTCCTCGGGTTTCCCTGGGCCGCCGACTCCCCCGACCCGGTGCAGGCCCAGCTCGCCTGGACGTACTTCTTCGCGGTCGGCATCCTGCACAGCATCGGTGCGGCGTTGCTGCTTCTCGAGGCGCTCACTTTGGCGTCGCGGTCGGCGCGGCAGGTGGTGGTGGCCGCGGGGCTGCTCACGGTGGGCTTCTTCGCGCTGGCGCCGCTGGCCGATGCCAGTCTGGAGCCGGGGCGCGCGCATCCCTTGCTGAACTGGATCTCGCATGCCGGCGGCTCGGCGTTCCCACTATTGCCGTGGGCGGGCAACGTCTTTGCCGGTGTCGTCATTGGCGCCGTGGCGTTGCCGGGCAGCGGTCACACGCCGCTCAGGGTGGTGTGGTCGAGGCTCGCCATGCTGACGGCGGCGACCTGGATCCTCGGGCAGGTGTTCCACCTGCTGCCGTGGACGCTGTTGCAGGCTTCGAGTCATCCCTCGACCCGACCCGCCTTCGCCGTCGAGAACCTGGCGGCCGTGCTGTTCCTGACGCTCGTGCTGTCGGTCGTCTCGGCGCCGCTCACGTCGCTGCCGCGGCGTCTGCGCATCCTCTCCAGCGAGACGCTCTCGATGTACGTGTTCCACCTGGTCGTGCTCTTCGGCGGCGGCGTGGAGCTGGCGCGACGCATCGGCCCGACGCTCGACCTGCCCAAGGCACTCGCCCTCGCGATGTTCGTGATCGCGCTGACGAGCGCCTTCGCCCTCTCGTGGCATGGCTTCAAGGCCTGGCGGGCCGGACGGCGAACCGATGCTCATCTGGTCCGGCGTTGACGGCGTCTCAGGCACCGCCCCTCGCCACCACCTGCCCGCGCACGGACATCCACCCCAGACGTCGGGCGGCGCCGTTTGGAGATCGTGCCCCTTCGAGCATACCGTCGTCGCCTGAAGGAGCGACCACCCCATGACCGTGCTGATGCTCGTCGTCACCTTGCTTGCCGTCGCGCCCGTCACCCCTACGGAGGTGAGCTTCGACACGGCGGATGGCGGTCGTGTCGTCGCCGATCGCTGGGGCTCGGGCGCGGATGCCGTCGTGCTCGCCCATGGCGCCCGGTTCAACAAGGCGAGCTGGGCGGCGCAGGCAGAGGCGCTGGCCGCCGAGGGTCACATGGTGCTGGCCATCGACTTCCGCGGCTACGGCGCCTCGAAGGGCGGACGCGACGACAAGGCGCTGTATCACGACGTGCTGGCGGCGGTGCGCTATGCGCGCAGCCACGGCGCGCGCACGGTCAGCGTGGTCGGGGCCAGCATGGGCGGCGGCGCCTCGGCCCTTGCGGCGGTCGAGGCCAAGCCCGGCGAGATCGATCGGCTGTTGCTGCTGTCGCCGGTGTCGATCGACAACCCCGGCGGTATGCACGCCGGGCGCATCCTGTACATCGCGAGTCGCGATGAGCCGATGGCCCCCGGCGTGTCGGGGCAGTTCGAACGGGCGCCTGAACCCAAGCGTCTCGAGCTGCTCGACGGCGACGGTCACGCGCAGAACGTGTTCCCGACGCCGCAGGGGCCGGCGCTCACCCGGCTGATGATGGACTTCCTGCGCTGAGCCGTCGGATGCGGCGCGGGCCAGCGGCGACGGCCGTGCAGCACACGGCGGCAGCCGCGCCTGCTCACCTGAACGCGCCATGCTGATAGACACGCTGTGTACCCGGTGCGGACTGTGCTGCGACGGCACGCTGTTCGGCGACGTCGAGCTCACCGGACGACGCGAGGCGGCCCGGCTCGAGGCGCTCGGGCTCGACGTGGACACCGACGACGCCGATGTCGAGCTGCTGGCGCTGCCGTGCGCGGGGCTGCGGAACACACGCTGCGGCGTCTATGCTCACCGGCCGCAGTGCTGTCGGACGTTCGAGTGCCGCCTGCTGCAGGAGACCGTTCGGGGCACCGTCGCCGTGGCTGACGCACTCGCAAGCGTCGCGGAGGCGCGGAAACAGGTAACGCGGGTCAAGACGCTCCTCGGCGCGGCCGAGCCCCGGCGAGGTGTGTCTCTGCCGCTCGCCGAACGGGTGGCCGAGGCTGTTGCCGCGGCCTCAGGCACCGACCGGGCCGCTGTCCGCCGTCGCCGGGCGCTCACCACTGCCATGGCCGCACTGAGGCGGATGATTCGGACGACGCTTCTCGACTGACGGCGCCTACTGCGGCGTGGTGCCATCGACGCAGGTGGTCACCTCGTCCACGGTCGTGCACGACACGGCGGAAGCGCCGGCGACGACAAAGGGCGGCACGGGCGAGTTTGGTGCGTCGGCATCTGGCAGCACCGCCGTGATCGAGACGGCGCAGTCGGCCAGCGCTGCTGAGGTGTTCCACGCTTCACAGTCACTCCGAACGAGTTCAGAACGCCCCCCGCCTTCGTCGCCCGGACCCCGTTTCCGCTCCACCTGCAGCGCTGACTGCGAGCGGCCGGCGCGACACCCTCTCCGCCGTACGCGCCCTGCGCTGCGGTAAGCTGCGCTGGCAGGAGGCGCACCGCTTATGCGAGAGCCGAACGATGCCGTCCGCGAACACCTGATACGCCTGCTGGACTGGGAGGACGCGCACGTCGGCCTCGAAACATCTGTGGCCGGCATACCGCCCACGGCCAGAGGCGCCCGGTCGCCCGGCTTCGAGCACTCCCCTTGGCAACTGCTGGAGCACCTGCGCATCGCGCAGGACGATATCCTCGCCTTCTGCCTCGACGAGAAGTACGTGCATGACCTGACGTGGCCGGACGACTACTGGCCCGTTGCTCCGGCGCCGCCCGATGAAGCCGCCTGGGACGCCAGCCTTGCCGCCTGCCAGCAGTGTCGCCGCCGGCTTCAGCAGGTGGCACGAGAAGTGGAGGACCTGACCGCCAGCGTACCAACGGGCGAGTCGAATCAGACCTACCTCCGGGCCATCCTGCTGGCGGCCGATCATGCCGCCTATCACGTGGGGCAGATCGTGGCCGTGCGCCGGGCGCTCGGCACCTGGCGCTAGCCTCCCGCCGGCGTCGAAGTACGGCACCATAGGCCGGTCCCTGGAGGTCTCATGCGTTCCACCCGCCTCGCCCTCGCCGTCGTCCTCGCCCTCGCCACCACCTGGGCCGTCACCGGCCGCGCGCAGTCGCAGCACCCCTTCGGGCAACCGTCAGCGGATACGCCGCAGCCGGCGGCAACGATCAAGGCCGTGCCAGGCTCGCGCGCGCAGGGGTGGCTCAGCCAGGGCCGTTCCGAAGTGGTGGCGCGCCACGGCATGGTGGCCACGAGCGATCCGCTGGCCGCGCAGGCCGGTCTCGAGATCCTGCGCCAGGGCGGCAACGCCATCGACGCCGCGGTAGCCACCGGCGCCATGCTCGACGTGACCTCGCAGAACGACACCGGCATCGGCGGCGACCTCTTCGCACTGGTGTGGGTGGCCCGCGACAAGAAACTCTACGCACTGAACGCTGCCGGGTGGGCGCCGGCGGCCTGGACGCCGGAGTTCTTTGCGAAACTCGGTGAGAAGCGCGTGCCAGGGTCTGGCGTGAACGCCGCCACGGTGCCGGGAGCGGTGGCCGGCTACGACGCGCTGCTCACGCGCTTCGGCACGATGAGCTTCAAGGAGACGTTCGAGCGCGCCGCGCGCGTGGCCGAGGAAGGCTGGGGCCTGGCCGAACGTCGGCACAGCGATGTGCTCGGGGCGGCGAAGGGCCTGGCGGCGGACGCCGATTCACGCGCGACGTTCCTCGACGGCAGCAACGCGCCCCCGCTCTACGGCATCATCCGCAATCCGAACCTGGCAAAGGCGCTCCGGCTGATCCAGGCGCAGGGCAAGGACGCCTTCTACAAGGGCGAGATCGCCGAGGCCATCGTGGCCAAGGTCAGGTCCGGCGGCGGCGTGATGACCGGCGACGACCTGGCCGGCTTCGCCGCCGAGTGGGTCGAGCCGATCACCACGAACTACCACGGCTACGACATCTTCCAGTTGCCGCCACCGGGCCAGGGCTTTGCCGCGCTCGAGATGCTGAACATCCTCGAGGTGTGCATGCCGAAGCTGGGCGTGAACCTGGCGGCGCTCGGCCCGGCAGACCCGATGTACTGGCACATGATGGTCGAGGCCAAGAAACTCGCTTACGCCGACTTACTGGCGCGAAATGGCGATCCGAAGTTCGGCCCGGTGCCCGTGGCCGAGCTCATCTCGAAGCAGCACGCCGCTACGCTGTGCGACAAGATCGATCCTGCCCGGGCGGCCACGCCGAAGGTGAGCGGCGGCACCGACGGCGGCACCATCTACCTGACCACCGCCGACCGCTGGGGCAACATGGTGTCGCTCGTGCACAGCGTGTTCAGCGTTTACGGCAGCCGCGCCACCGTCGGCCCCTACGGCTTCGTGCTGCACAACCGCGGCACCGCCTTCTCGCTGGATCCGAAGAGCCCCAACGTGGTGGCGCCACGCAAGCGGCCCTTTCACAGCATCATCGCCGGCTTCGTGATGAAGGACGACCAGCCGCTCATGGCCTTCGGCAACATGGGCGGCAGCGTGCAGCCCGAGACGCACGCGCAGCACATGGTCAATGTCATCGATCACGGCATGAACGTCCAGATGACCACCGACGCCGCACGCTTCACGCACAACCAGACGAGCAACATGCTGTCGCTCGAACACAGCCTGTTCGCGCTCGTCGGCAAGGCCCTCGAGGCCAAGGGTCACAAGGTGCGCGGCGTCGACGGCGGCGCCGTGGGCGGCTACCAGGGCATCCTGTTCACGCGCGACGCGCGGCTACCGGCGCCCGTTTTCGATCGCCGCAGCATTACCGAGGATCACCCGGTGAACGGCGTCTACCGGGCCGGCTCCGACCACCGCAAGGACGGACAGGCCGTCGGCTGGTAGACCCTGCTGTGCTGCCGCTCAGCGTTCGATGAGCGACTCGTCGACGGCATCGAAGGGGACGTCGGCCATCATCACGCGCAGATTGCCGGCGTTGGTGGCATGGAGGAGCGCGGTGGCGGTCGAGATGACGCCCTCGCGCGCCAGCCGCTCGATCTCGGCGTCGAAGTGCTGCATGCCGTCCATGGCACCGTCGCGCATGGCATCGAGCAGCGAGCGGCCTTCGCTGTCGCCGCGCTCGATGTAGTCGCGCGTCCGCAAGGTGGACTTCAGGATCTCGAGGACGGCGATCCGGCCGCCGCCCAGGCGCGGGACGAGCCGCTGCGAGATGAAGCAGCGGAATGATCCTGCCAGGCGGGTGCGGATCGCTTGCTGGTCGCCGACCTCGAAGGCGCCGATGATGCGGTCCACGGTGCGCGAGGCGTCGATCGTGTGCAGCGTCGAGAGAACGAGATGGCCGGTTTCGGCCGCCGTGAGGGCGATCTCCATCGTTTCGCGATCGCGCATCTCACCGACCAGAATCACCTTCGGCGCCTGGCGCAGTGCCGCTCTGAGCGCCAGCGCGAAGGTCGGCGTATCGCTGTGCAGCTCGCGCTGGTGCACCGTGGCTTTCTTGTGCTCGTGCATGAACTCCACGGGGTCTTCGATCGTGATGATGTGCTCGGCGCGCGTCTCGTTGATGAGGTTGATGAGGGCGGCCAGCGTCGACGACTTGCCGGCGCCGGTCGGACCCGTCACGAGCACGATGCCGCTCTTGAGCGCCGCCACGTCGGCCAGCGAGGCCGGCAGCCCAAGATCCTGCAACGTCGGCACTTTGCTGGCAATGACGCGCATCACGATCGCGAAGGAGCCGCGTTGGCGGAAGACGTTGACGCGGAAGCGGGCCCGCGCCTGCAGCGAGTACGACAGGTCGCACGCGCCCTGGTCTTTCAAGGCGCCAAGCGCCTGATCGTGGCCGGCCACGAGCTGGCGGGCGAGGCTGGCCGTGTCGTCGGTGGTCAGCATGCCGACGCCGGGCACGGCCACCGGCGTGAGTTCGCCGTGCTTCTCGACCTGTGGCGGGCGGCCGGGCGAGAACACGAGGTCGCTGACGCCTTCGCCGGCATCGAGCATGGTCGACACGAGTTCGGGCAGCGACAACGTCTCGCTGGGCGGGGGCGGCGGGCCGAACAGCCGCTGTAGGTCGGTCGCCCGCGTGGACACTAGATCGTGCGCGCTCGTGGTCATCGGCCTCCGAAGGGCCGACGAACTTCGCAGGACCCCCGCTGGCGTTATCGGCTCGCGGCGGATTCTCGTGAGTCCTCGGACACTCGAGCCCACCACCGGTGCCGCCCCTTCACCAGGACGCCATCGCCAGGAACGCTTCGAAGTCGGCGCACGCCATATCTGGGGGCTGGGCCAGGGCGGCGAAATGCGCCGCGCTGAAGCTCGTCGTCATGGCCACGACCGGCATGCCGGCGGCCCGGGCCGCCACAACCCCCATCGGGGCGTCCTCGAACACCACGCAGTCGACTGCCGGAATGTGCAACTGACGGCTGGCCTCGATGAAGACATCGGGCGCCGGCTTGCCGCGCCCGACCTGGTCGCCGCGCACGACGATCGGAAAGGCCGGGGTCAGGCCCACCTCGCCCAGGGTGTGCGTGACGTTCGGCGCCGGGGCGGAGGTGGCCAGCGCCACCGCGACGCCCGTCGCGGTGAGACGATCGAGCAGGGCCTGCAGGCCCGCCACGACTTTGAGCCGGCCACGTGACAGCTCGCGGTACAGCCCTTCCTTCTCGGTCTCGTAGGCCAGCCACTCGTCGCGCGCCATCTGGCGGCCGAAGAGCACCGGGAAGATTTCGCTGTTGCGGCGGCCATCGAGCTTGGCGCGGTCGGCCTCGGTCAGGGGCGGCAGGCCATGGCGCTCAGCGAAGACGGCGAACGCCTCGGCGTGCAGGAACATGTTGTCGACGACGGTGCCGTCGAGATCGAAGATGGCGGCGCACGGCCGCGACACGATGGACACACGCCATTGTGTCCGATCGGGCCCTACGAACCCACGGGCGGGCGGCTCGCTACTCCGGCCGCGGCGTCAGGCCGGGCAGGAACCTGGCGTGCGCCAGGCGCAGCGCCGTCAGATCCGGCGGCAGGATCTTGAACTGATTCGCCACGCGGTGAATCTCGGCCTCCTCGGCCATCGAGATCGACGCGTCGGTCGCGGCGACGCGGAAGAGGCACCGCACGAGCGCCAGCTTCTGCTCGTAGCTGGCGGCCTCGGCGAACTCCTGGGCCACTTGGAAATCCGCCGTGCCGCCGAACATCGCATTGCTCGACTTGGCGAGTCCGACGACGACCATGGCCTGGTCGGACGAGAGAGCCCCTTCCTCGGCGACGATCGTCTCCATCGCGCAGGTTTCCTCGGGAGTGATATGCCGGTCGGCATGGGCGACCCGGCCGAGCACGTAGGCAAAGCGCGCCAGGTAGCGCGCGCGCGCTGGTTCGAGGTGCTCGAGGGTCTCGACGAGATCGCGGAGCGGGGCGGGCTCGCTCCCCGCCGGCGGTCCGTCGGCGAGCCCGAGCCACGAGCGGATGGCGTGGAACGGCATCGGCGCTAGGGCTCGATGGTGGCCGTCTTGATGAAGTCCATCTTCGGGAACGCCTTGATGAGGTAGGCGTTGCCTTCGTTGGCCACCCGCGTTTGTGACGGGCCGCTGCCCTTCGGCGCACCTTCGCCGTAGCCGGTGTAGATCTTGTCCACGACCTCGATCCCGGTCACCACTTCACCGAAGGGCGCAAAGCCCAGGCCGTCGAGGTTGGTGTTGTTGCGGAAGTTGATGAACACCTGCGTCGTGCGGGTGTCGGGCGAGGCGCCCATGGCGAAGGTGATGAAGCCCTTCTTGTTGCTCTGGGTGACCTTGTCGGCCGGGATGCGCGCCGGCTGCCACACCCGGGTGATCGCCGGGTTTGCGTGGAGGCCGAACTGCACCATGAAGTTGGGCACGGCGCGGAAGAAGCGGGCCTCGTCGTAGAAGCCGTGCTTGACGAGGTTATAGAAGCGGTCGGCGCCATGGGGTGCCCAGGCGCGCGTGACCTTGACCACGAACTCGCCAACGCTCGTGTCGAACTTCACGTTGTAGGTGTCGGGCGCAACCTCCTTGAAGTTGGCTGGCACCATCAGCGACTTGCGCACCGCGGTCTGTTCGGCCAAAGGGGCGACCACCGCCAGGGTGAGCGCGGTAAGCGCCGTGAATGCGAGAGTCCGTCGTCCGCTGGTCATGCTCGAAGTGCCTCCGCTTCTACGATACATTCGAACGCCTCCCGGCTTCACGCGTCGTGCTTGGCGATGAAGGCTTCGGCTCGTTCGACCAGGTCGCGGTTGCCGACGTAGACCGGCGTGCGCTCGTGCAGCGACCTCGCCGTCACGTCGAGTACCGGCCCGCGGCCGGTCGAACCGTAACCACCGGCCTGCTCGATGAGGTAGGCCATCGGCACCGCCTCGTAGAGCAGCCGCAGTTTGCCGTGCGGCTTGCCGGGGTCTTTGGCGTCGGCCGGGTAGTAGAAGACGCCGCCGCCGAGCAGCGTGCGATGCACGTCGGCCACCATCGATCCGATGTAGCGCAGCCCGAGGGCCCGCGGGTTGCCTTCTTCGCCTTGCAGCCACCTCGTGTAGCGCCGCACGCCTTCGGACCAGTACTTCTCGTTGCCCTGGTTCACGCTGTAGTACTTGCCCCGCTCGGGAATGCGGATGTTCGGATGCGTGAGCAGGAACTCGCCGATGCTCGGATCGAGCGTGAACCCGTTCACGCCGTGGCCGGTCGTGTAGACGAGCATGGTGCTCGAGCCATACACCAGATACCCGCCGGCCACGATCTCGCGCCCGCTCTGCAGGACGTCGGCGGCCGTGCCCGGCCCCGACGCGGTTCGGCGCTTGAAGATCGTGAAGATGGTGCCGACCGCGACGTTGTAGTCGATGTTGCTCGATCCATCGAGGGGATCGAAGACCAGCACGTAGTCGCCAAGCGGGTAGTGCGGCGGGATGGGGATGATTTCCTTCTCCTCCTCCGAGGCCATGCAGCACAGGCGTCCCGTGTGATCGGTCAACTGGTAGATGATGCGTTGCGCGTAGACGTCCAGCTTCTGCACGACCTCGCCCTGCACGTTCTCGTGTCCCGCCGCCCCCAGGATGTCGGTGAGGGCGCCACGTTGGGTGCGGCTGGCGATGAGCTTGGCCGCCAGGGCCAGGTCGTAGAGCAGGCTCGTGAGCGACCCCGACGAATCGGGGAAGCGCGCCTGCTCCATGAGAATGTGCCGTTCGATGGTGATGACGGCTGAGGACGGCGGCGACGGGAGTTCATGCGACATGAAGGGCCTGTTGGTTGTGGACTCTACCCGGCCGCCGCGGCCGAGGTCCACCTCAAAGCGACGGGCCGCCGTGACGCACGCCGCCGGTACCAGACGCAGGCGGCCGGTGTATAGTCAGCCCGCTTCAAATTCGGTCGGTGAATCGAACGCCAGAGGAGGGTCCCATGTCTTCCCGTACGTTCGTGCTCTCTGCGGCCGCAGGCGCCGTCGTGTCGTTCACGCTCGGGGGTCTCATCTACGCTGTGTTGCTGGCGGATTTTTTCGCCGCCAACACCACCGCCGTCGGCGTGATCAAGGAGCCGCCGCTCCTCTGGGCCATCGCGCTCAGTGAGGTGGCAGCCGCCACGCTGCTGACATTGATCCTCGGAACGTGGGCCCGGGTCACCGGGGTCGGCGCCGGGGCGACGGTCGGCGCCGTGTTCGGTCTGGCCACGGCGATCATGTTCGACTTCAACGTCTACGGCACGATGAACATGATGAACCTCACGGCCACGCTCATCGATCCCGTGCTCTCCGCCGCGCGGTTCGCAATCGCCGGCGGCGCGATCGCGTTCGTGGCGGCACGGGCGTAGCAGGGCCAGGCTGCAGCACGCGCTGGCCACGCGACACCTCAGCGCACCAGGCGCGTCACATGGGCCGCGACGGCCAGCCAGCGGCCGTCGTGCTTGTGCCAGATGTCGGTGTAGCGGCCGCCGCCGGCACGGCCGTCGCTCGTTTCGTAGACCGTACGGGCGTGGACGATCGCGGTGTCGCCGATGATTCGAATCCCCACGTCTTCGGCGCTGAGACTCTTGAGATTCGAGGGTCTGGCCACCTGCGCCAGGAAGCCGCGCCGATCGAGAATCGTGCCGTCTGGATTCGTGTTGCGGAAATCCGCCGCCAGGATCTGCATCGCGCCGTGTCGGAGGTGAGCACCGCGCGCACGTAGTCGTCGTTCAGTCGGGCGAGCTCGGCACGATCGTCGGCCGGGACGGTGGCCGGAAGCGGGCCCGCGTTGTCGAGGTCCGCAGCGATACGCCAGCGCCCGTCGGCTTCCAGCCTGAGCGCTAGGACGAAGCGCCCGCCGGGCCCTGGGCCCCTGGATAGCGGTAGCCGCCCACGATGTTTCCGACACTGCCGGCGATGGAAAACGCATAGGCCGCCAATTGCAGCGCGCCCCCGGGCCCGGTGATGTTTCTGGCAATCGCCTCGCGTCCGCGGGCGACGGCGCTGCCGCTCTGCACGGCCAGTCCATCGACGGTGAAGAGTGCCGCCAGCCCGGGTCCGTCGCCGTCGCGCCAGGCGCGTTCGTAGTCGCGCAGCACGCGACCGAGGGCCGGCGGCAGGGCGATGGCTGGGTCCGCGCTCGCGTCAGCACTGCCTGGTGCCACCGTTTGCGCCGTCAGGGGGGCGCAGAACAGGCCCAGCACGGTGACGGTGCATCAGAGACCATGGCGGGCCGTCATCGCTCGTTCGGTACGCTGGCCAGCTCCTGGGTGCGCATGGCGCGGCGATAGGCCACGGCCACGGCGTCGAACTTCAGGTGCAGCTCGTCGGCCAGGTCGAAGGGCACCTGCTCGGGACGCTGCGACTCGACGATGCGCTGGTCCTGTCCGAAGATCACACGCTCGAACTCCTGGAGGGTGCTGTCGGGATCATCGAGGTCGTAGTTGCGGCCGATGAGACAGTAGCCGCGGCAGCGGTCGACGGTCTCGGGCTGCGAGGCGAAGAAGTAGACCATGCCCTTGTCGCCGCCCCACCCCAACCGCAGCACGATCGTGTACGGCAGGTGCAGTTCGTAGCGGCTCCGGCGCTCGGGCTTGTCGGTGGCGGTGTTGGCAAAGATCTGGAAGTCGTCGCTGTTGGGCGCCTCGGGGCGCACGATCGTGTAGTGCAGCACGTGCTCGCGCGTTTCCACGCTGTGCTCGGGCACGATGGGCCGCTCGGGATCGCCGAGCAGACCGGGATGCACCCACGGGAAGTGCCCGAAATCGGTGAAGTTCTCGACCTGCCGCGAGGCGTCGCTCTGCCAGGCGAACGGCCCGGTCGTGACGACCTTGAAGAGGCCAGACTCGAACTCGGGAATCTCGGGCAGCGCGTAAGCGGGCTCGCCGCCGGCCAGACACACCCAGATGAGGCCGTAGCGCTCCTGGCAGCGGTAGACCGGCGTGCGTGCCTTGGTCGGGATGGTGGCCGTGGCCGACTGCGGAATGCGGACGCAGGCGCCCGAAACGTCGTAGTGCCACGCGTGATACGGACAGACGAGACAATCGTCGGCGATCCAGCCGAGCGAGAGCGCGGTGCCGCGGTGGATGCACAGGTCGCGCATGGCGTGTGCCCGGCCGTCGGAGCTTCGCCAGACCACGACCGCTTCACCGAGCAGCGTCGCGGCCACGGGCGTGGCGGTGACC
This sequence comes from Acidobacteriota bacterium, assembly GCA_018000455.1. Taxonomy (GTDB): domain Bacteria; phylum Acidobacteriota; class Vicinamibacteria; order Vicinamibacterales; family UBA2999; genus CADEFD01. The sequence continues at coordinate 11,245 of JAGNJW010000040.1, read as the reverse complement.
TGGTGGGTGTAGGCCACGGGATGCCAGCATCGGGCCTGCTTCTCGGCGAAGGTCAAAGGCGCTCGGGTCATGGTTCCGGCGGCATGCTACCACTCCGGGTGCACCGCCAGGCACGGGCGCGCGGTGCGTGCGGCACGGGCCCCGTTTTCATGCCAGAATTCGCCGATGACGCGTATGAGTGGTCTGCTCCTCGCCGCGATCGGTCTGGCCGCGGCCGCGCTCTCGGCCCAGTCGCCCAAGGCCGGCACCGGCACCATCTACGTCGGCTCGTATTCGGGCCACCTCACGGCCGTGGACGAGGCCACGGGCACGTTCACGAAGATTCCGCTCGAGAACGGTCGGCCGTGGGTGGTGCGACTGGCGCCCGACCGCTCACGGTTCTACGTGCAGAGCGCCGATCAGGAGCGCTTCGAGGTCGTCGACGTCAAGACCCGCAAGTCCCTCGACACCTTCACGCTCAGCAGCGGTCAGCGGCACATCCGGGCGCTGGGATTCGAAGTCGATCCGCAGCACAAGACGATGGTCGTCGTGGCCAAGCCCGCCACCAAGCTCATCGACCGCTGGGAGATCGGCGCGGCCGTGTTCCTCGTCTACGACCTGACCACCCACACCATCACGCGCACCATCCCGTGGACGATCGATCCGGAGCCCACCTACTACTCGACATCCCTGCGCTTCTCGCCCGACGGCAAGCTGCTCTACGTCTTCGGCAACGAGATCACGATCCTCGACGCCGCCACGCTGGCACCGGTCGACGTGTGGGACCTGTCGACGCCGGCCGATCCGGTGATGGGACGGTTCGACCAGGGTCCGTCGGACGACTCGGCCGACCCGCAGGGCAAAGTCACCAGCCTGTTCACGATGCGCGACACGGTGGCCCACCGGAAGGTGCTGGTGGTGGGCGAGATCGATCTGGCGGCCAAGACCATCGACACCTTCACGCTCGGACCGGCGCCGGACAGCGGCGGCCTGAGTTTCACCATGTCGCCCGACCGGCAGCACGCCGTCGTGCTGCGGGCCGAGATCGGCCGGCACGAACTCTGGACCATCGACATGGCCGCGCGCGCGGTCACCAAGCGCGTCGAGGTGCCGACCCGCACCCGCATGCAGATGCGCACGAGTTCAACGGGGCTGCTCTACGTCTACGAAGCGGGAAGCACGATCGAGGTCTACTCGGCCGACGCGACGACGCGTCTGCGCACCATCCAACTCGACTCCGACATGATGTACGCCACCTTCGTCATCGTGCCGGGGGCACGCTAGCAGATCGGCGTGGTCAGCGGTAGACGCCGTCCCACGGCCCGAGCGTGACCTGGGCCGAGCGCCGGTCGGCATCGACGCGCGGACGGTTCAGTGTGAAGGTCGTTTCGGGCGTGACCACCGCGTAGTCCATGTAGCCCATGCGCGCCAGCGGCCGCATCGCCGCCGTGTCGACGAGGCCGTCTTTCACGACGCGCGCGTCGACGTAGATCGCCACGACCTGCCCGAACACGACCGTTGGCCCGCCTGCGCCTTCACCGCCGGGCAGCGTCACGGTCTTCCACACCCGGCACTCGAGCGCGGCCGGGCTGGCCGCCACGCGCGGTGGCTCGACGATGAGCGACGGCGCCGTGGCCAGCCCGGTCAGGGCGTACTCGCTCGTCTCGCTGGCTACCGACGCCGAGCTCAGATTCATCGCGTCGACCAGGTCGTGGCTGGCGATCGAACAGGTGAACTCGCCGGTGGCCTCGATGTTCCGCAGGCTGTCTTTGCGGCCCGACGACGAGAACATCACCATGGGCGGCTGGTCCGACACGGCGTTGAAGAAGCTGTATGGAGCGAGGTTGACGACGCCGTCGACGCTTCTGGTGGTGATCCAGCCAATCGGGCGCGGCGCCACGAGTGCCTTGAACGGATCGTGGGTGAAGCCGTGTTTCAGGTGTTCGCGGCGTTCGACCGTGGCGTAGTGCATGTGCCTGGAAGTCTATAGCCTGGCGCCGCGCGTGAGTGATAATCGCCGGTCATGACCTTAGCGGAGAGCTGCGTGGCGCTCGCCCTCGGCCTGATCCTTCCCGTCGCCGCCAGCGCGCAGAGCGCCGGAGCGGCGGTGGCCCCCGGCTCGCCCACGGCCGACCGGCTGCCGATCTACGAGATCGATCCCACCTGGCCGCCGACGCTGCCCAATGACTGGATTCTCGGCGACATCCGCGGCCTGTTCGTCGACGACCGCGATCACCTGTGGGTGATCCACATGCCGTCGAGCCTGACGCCGCAGGAGATCGGCGCGGCGGTGAAGCCGCCGATTGCCGATTGCTGCTTCCCGGCGCCGCCGGTGCTGGAACTCGACCCCGACGGCAAGGTGCTCAGGTCGTGGGGCGGCCCCGGCGACGGCTACACCTGGTTCGACCAGGAGCACGGCATCTACATCGACCACAACGGCTTCGTGTGGATGGGCACGAGCAACGGCATGCACGTGATGAAGTTCACCCAGGACGGCCAGCACGTCATGACGATTGGCGAGCCCGGCATCAACAGGGGGAGCAACGATCCCGATCATCTGGGCGGCCCGGCGAACTTCTATGTCGAACCGAAGACCAACGAGATCTTCATCGCCGACGGCTACATCAACAAACGTGTCGTCGTTTACGACGCCGCTACGGGCAAGTACTTGCGCCACTGGGGCGCCTACGGCAAGACGCCGAACGACACGGAGAAGTATCAGTATCCCGTCAGGGTGGACGCCCCGCCGCAGCAGTACTCGACGCTGCACGGCCTGGTGGGAACGAAAGACGGGCGCATCTACGTGTCGGACCGACGCGGCAACCGCATCCAGGTGTTCCGCCAGAACGGCGAGTTCCTGCTCGAGAAGTTCGTGCGGCCCGCAACCGGTGGATCGGGCAGCGGCTTCAGCCTGCAGGTGTCGCGCGATCCGGAACAGAGCCTGCTGTATCTGATGGACGGCACGAATCAGCGCGTCTGGATGCTGCGGCGCAAAGACCTGGCGATTCTCGATCGCTTCGGCAAGCCGGGCCGGCAAGCCGGCGAGTTCATTCGCGCCCACATGATTGCCATCGACTCGAAGAACCGGATGTACACAGGCGAAGCCGGCAACGGCCGGCGTATGCAGCGCTGGGTGCTCAGGGGCACCAGGCCCGCCGCCGGCGTCACGCCGCCGGCACAGTAGTATTCATAACCAACCAAGGAGCTGCCATGTCATCGTCACGACTCTCGCTCGCCGCCCTCGGCACCTGCGCTGCCGTAGTACTGACCGGGTGTGGCCAGTCAGGCCCCGCCCCAACGGCGCCGGCGGCCCCGGCGGCCATGATGGCCGGTAACCCGATCTCGGGTGAAGGGATGCCGAATCCGGCGCCAAACGTGACCCGTAACTGGGGCGAGCTGCCCGCGGGCCGCACGTGGGGCACGACGGCCGGCATCGACATCGACCCGAAGGACGGCCACGTCTGGGCCTACGAACGCTGCGGCGCGGGCGCCAGCGGTGGCGCGGGTGGTGGTCCTGTGGACTGCGAGACCAATCCGGTCGACCCGGTCTTCAAGTTCGACCGCGCGACCGGCGCCGTGCTCGCCAACATCGGCAAGGGCCTGATGGTGACGCCGCACGGTATCTCGGTCGACAGGGACGGCAACGTGTGGATTGCCGACTTCGCGGGGAACAAGGCCGGCACCAAGGGCCACCAGGTGCACAAGTTCAGCCCAGCGGGCGAGAAGCTGATGAGCCTCGGCATGGCCGGCAAGCCCGGCAACGCCGACGGCCAGTTCAACCAGCCGAACGACGTCGTAGTCGGTCCCGACGGCAGCATCTACGTCTCCGACGGGCACGACGGCCAGGGCATGACGACGCCGGCGGCGGTGGCCGAGGGGCTGGCGCGCGGCGCCACGGCCCGCATCAGCAAGTTCTCGCCCGACGGCACGTTCATCAAGTCGTGGGGCAAGCTCGGCGTGCGCCACGGCGAGTTCCGCACGCCGCACGCCCTGGCCTTCGACGGCCAGGGTCGCCTGTGGGTGGCCGATCGCGGCAATCACCGTCTCGAGATCTTCGACCAGGAAGGCACCTACCTCGAGTCGCGCTACGCCTACGGCCGCATCAGCGGCATCTTCATCAAGGGCGACACGGTCTACGCAATCGACTCGGAATCGGGCCCCTTCAACCACGTGAACTGGAGAAACGGCGTGCGCATCGGCCCGCTCGACGAAGACCGCGTTACCGCCTTCATCCCGCCGTTCGAGCGTGAGGACCGGGTATATCAGGGCACGGCGGGCGAAGGCGTGGCGGTCGATGCCGACGGCAACGTCTACGCGGCCGAAGGTCCGAACTCGCTCACGCAGGCGGGCGGCGCGTTCACGAAGTACTCCGTCAAGTAGGTGCAGGAACCCGGTGGCGGGTTGCACGATCCGCCATCGGTCTTCTCACCCTCGAGACGGTCGCCCACCCGACCGCCGTGGCAAAGCGACGGCGGCCGCCGCTTCAGGGGTGGTCGGGGCGAATCGACGGCGCCTGTACGACCCCCTGGTCGAGCGTGGGGGGCGGCGCGACCGGCTCGTCGAGCAAGTGGGCGCTCGGGTGCTCGAAGTCGGGCGGCGGCAGGTGCAGCGCGATGCCTGGCACGAGCGTGTTCACGAGCGTGAAGACGATGAGGGCGCCGAAGAGCGTCGGCGGCAGCGCGAAGCGGTCGCGCAGGATCTCGGCGATGACGATCGTGAAGACCAGCGTCGGCACGACCGCCGTGCCGATGCGAGCGCAGACGGCCCACGGTTCGCCCAGGCTCCATCGCCGGTGCGCGGCGACGCGGATGATTCGCAGGGGCACCACCGCCACCAGCAGGCCGAGCGCCAGGGTGAGCGCTTCGGCCGAGAAATGCTCGGCCTTCAGGTGGAGTCCCGACTTGAAGAAGTAGAACGGAATGAAGAACGACGCGAAGAGCTCGACGCCCGTGAGCAGCTTCTTCGAGCTGAGGTCGGGGATCTCCTGGCGCAGGCGCACCGCGGTCAAGCCGACGACGAACGCCCCGACGAGATAGTAGACGCCGAGTTCCCGGGTGACGAAGGCGCAGAGCAGGGCCACGAGCACCAGGAACGTGAACTCGGCGCCCGGGGCGAAGGGCGCAATCACGCGGTCGAACAGCCGGAAGAGCGGCGGCAGCACCAGTACCAGCGCGACCAGCGCCGCGGCCGACACGACGAGCTTCACGGCGTCAGCGCTCTGCACGACGACAAACAGCGTGAGCAGGGCCACGAGCTCGGCGGCGATCGCGTTCGACTTCACCCAGTAGCGCTCGTCCTTGTCCAGGCCAAGGGTGGGCAGCGAGTCGAGGATGAAGCCGGTCGAGGGTGTGAAGAGCGCCAGTGCGAAGAGCAGCGCCACCCGGATCTCGAGCCCGAACACCAGCATCACCACCGCCGCGCCGGCCGCGAGCAGGGTGAGTTGCACGGCCACGTGCTGCAGCAGCACCCGCTGCCCGCGGCGCAGCTCGTGCAGGTCTACTTCCAGGCCGGCGAACAGGAACATCGCCACGATGCCGAGGGTTCCGAAGAGCTCGATGGTGGCATCGCCGTCGAAGGCGTGGAAGCCGATCCCGAGCACTCCGCCCAGAGCCACGGCGGTGATGGCAGCAGGCAGCCGGAACCGCTGGAGCGCCCTGGGAACGATGAACAGGCCGACGACGAGCAGGACGTAGGTCAGCTCCGGGGAGAGCGGAATGAGAGGCACGCGCCCCAAGACTCTACCTCGACTGACGGCGCGAGCCTACCGCCCCGGCTTCTTGCCGTGCTTTTCCATCATTTCCCGCATCATCTGCTCGGGCGTCTTCTTCGCCTTGATCATCTCCTGAATCATCTCGGTCGACGGCGGCACGATGTGGTTCGCGCGCAGGTAGCCGACGACGTTGCCGTAGATTTCGTTGTTGTGGACGGTGGTGTGCAGAAAGGCCTGCACCATCTCGCGTGAGGCCAGGATCTTCTGATCGTCGAGCGCGGCAAACGCGCTGTCGCAGTACTCGAATGAGGCGGCGAGTGCAGCGGCGATCTCAGCCTTGGCCTTGAGCAGATCGGTTTTCGCCTTCGGCATCGGGTTCGCTTCGCCCCGAAGGATGGCGCAGTCGACGTAGTTTCGCTCGGTGGCGTGGTTGATCCACTGCCCGAAGTCCATCTGTTCTGGCGCCAGCCTGAAGGCGTACTTGTCGGCCGGCATCACCTCGGCCGCCCCTTGCAGGAAGAGCCGGACGGGTGTGTAGTAGCGCTGGATATTGACGGTGGTGAGCGGCCCCTGGGCAAACGCGGGGGCGGCGACGAAAACACAGAGCAGGGCGGCAGCGAGTCTCATGACGGTGACCTCTTCGCGCATGCTACACCTGGGCAGGCGCGCCACCCCGGTGGTTGGGGCCGTCCGGGTGTATCGAGATCCGGCAGCAGGTGTGGAATTCCCTCACGGGTCTGGGTGGCCGGATGGCCTGACACGAACTCCAACCCACGGCTGAGTCGCCCCAGTGCCCACCTGGAACCAGGAGCGCCTCCAGACCGCAGTTGGCCACGTCCTTGCTTGATCAATCGGTATCGGCGCACCTGTTGCGCCCGAAGGAGGGTGAGATGCGCGTCATCGCGTTGATCGTGTCGGGAGTGATGCTCGCGGGAGCCGGGTGCTCGTCTCCGGGATCAACGGCCGATCCCACGGCTGCCGCGCCGGCCGGTGCGGCCGCCGTACCGGCCCTGGAGACGGCTGCACCAGTTGCGGTACCGCCCACTACGGCGCCGGGTGAAGCGCCCGCCGCGACCGCCTCCCCAACGCCGGCCCGCCGAGCTTCGCCGGTCGTGGCCGCGCCGCCCGCTGCCCAGCCGGTCGTAGAGACAACGACGGCTCCGCCGGCAGCGTCTCCGCCCGCCGCGCCCGCCGTGCCGCCGGCGCCGGTCTACCGCGAGGTCACGATTCCCTCGGGTACGACGCTCTCGGTGGAACTCCGCACGGCCGTGGCCTCGAACACGAGCGCGGTCGAAGACCGGGTGCAGGGCGTGCTCAGGCGGGCGCTGGTCGTCGACGGCGTGGAGGTCGTGCCGGCAGGCGCCCGGCTCAGCGGCGTGGTGACCGAGGCCCAGCAGGCCGGACGCGTCAAAGGACGCGCGCGGCTCGCGTTACGCTTCACATCGCTCACGGTGGACGACACTCCCACCACCATTGGCACGGCGGCCATCGCGCGGGAAGCCGAGGGCACGAAGAAGGACGACGCGGCCAAGATCGGCATCGGGGCGGGCGCCGGGGCCATCGTGGGCGCCATCACCGGCGGTAAGAAGGGCGCCGCCGTGGGCGGCGCTGTTGGGGCGGGCGCCGGCACGGGCGTCGTGCTCGCCACGCGCGGCGACGAGGTGGAGCTCGCCGCGGGAACCCCGGTCACGACCACGCTGACCAGGCCGCTCGTCGTGCAAGTGCGGGAGCCCTGAGGGGGCGCGGGAATATCCCGGCCGGTGTCCGGTATGAGCCTCAGGACGGCCAACGTTGTAGCCGTTCAAGGAGGAGACACCGGTGACGATGCAGCGATCTGCCAGCTGCGCCCGAAGACGCGCTCCTGATCCAGCGCGAGCACGACCGGGTCGGAGTAGAGCCGCGGGATGGCCCGGCCTCCGACCGGGCTGCCCGGGGACCGCCACCGGCTCAGTAGTAGTCGTCGTAGGCCCGCTGCTCGTCCGTGCGCCGGTCGATGGCGATGCCAAGCGTCTCGAGCTTCATCCGTGCCACCTGTGTATCCATCTCGGCCGGCACCGCGTAGAACCGCGGTTCCAGCTGACCCCGGCGCTCGAGCAGATAACGCGGCCCCAGCAACTGCAGGGCGAACGTCATGTCCATGATCTCGGCGGGGTGCCCCTGGCCGACGGCGATGTTCACGAGCTCGCCGTTGGCCAGCAAGTAGACGCGACGGCCGTCGGCGAAGGTGAACTCCTCCACGTCGGGCCGCACGACACGCTCTCGCGTGGCGCTGCCGCGCAAGGCCGGGATGTTGATCTCGCGGTTGAAGTGCCCGACATTGGCGAGGATGCACTGATCCTTCGCGACTGCGAGATGTGGCGCGTCGACGATGTTGAGCCCGCCGGTCGTCGTGATGATGACGTCCGACAGGGCGGCGGCCTCGATCATCTGCATCACGCGAAAGCCTTCCATCCGCGCGTCGAGGGCCTTGGTCGGATCCACCTCGGTCACGATGACCTCGGCACCCAGGCCGCGCATCCTGAGCGCCACGCCCTTGCCCACCCAGCCGTAGCCGGCCACCGTGACCATCTTGCCGCACACGGTGAGATTCGTGGCCACGAGCAGGCCTTCGACCGTACTCTGCCCGGTGCCGTAGCGGTTGTCGAACAGGTGCTTCATCAGGCCGGTGTTGACGCCCATGCACGGGAACCGCAGGCCTTCTTTCCGCTCGATGGCCTTGATGATGCTCACGCCGCCGGTCGTCTCTTCCGACAGACCGATCACGCGGTCGAGCAAGGCGCGGCGTTCCTTGTGCAGCGTCGACAGCAGTTGCGCGCCGTCGTCGACGATGAGGTCGGGCTCGCGGTCGAGCGTCTCGTGGAAGTGCCGCTGGTAGGCTGCCGGGTCTTCGCCGCGGGCGCCGAAACACGTCAGGTGGCGCTGCAGGTAGGCCACGGTCGAGTCCTGCGTGGAGAGCGGGTTGCTCGGGCACATCACGACCTCGGCGCCGCCGGCCTTGATCGTCAACCCCAGGTTCGCCGTCTTCGGCTCGAGGTGCAGGCAGATGGCCACCGTGAGCCCCTTGAACGGCTGCTCCCGCGCGAAGTCGGCCCGGATTCGCTGCATCACGGGCATGTGGGCGAACACCCAGTCGACGCGCTTCTCGCCGAGTTCGTAGTCGGTCATCGGCTAATACCCCTTCGCGAGGCCCGTGAGCCGCGGGTCCGACTGGCCGAGCCAGTGGCCGCTCCGCCGTTCGATGGTCGCGCCGATGCTGCCGCCGTCGACCTCCGCAAAGAACTTCACGTCGTGCCCGAGCCGGCGCAGTGCCGCGATGTCGGCGGCGCTGAATCCGCCATCTTCGAGCAGGAGCGCGTCGGGCAGGTGCTGGTGATGCATGCGCGGCGCCCGCATCAGCGCCGAGACGCCCAGCCGGTAGTCGAGGTAGTTCGAGATCGCCTGGAAAGTGGTGGTGATGATGAACGGGCCGCCGCTGGCGCCGGTCACGAGCACCGGCTGTTTCCCACTGCCGAGTACGATGGTCGGCGTCATGGCCGAAAGCATGCGCTTACCGGGCGCGATGGCATTGGACTCGCCCTGCACGAGGCCGTACATGTTCGGCGTGCCGGGTTTGGCGGCAAAGTCGTCCATCTCGTTGTTGAGGAGGAAACCGGCGCCGGCCACGGTCACGGCGGACCCATACCAGCCATTGATCGTGGTCGTGAGCGCGACCGCATTGCCGGCGCCGTCGGCCACCGAGAAGTGCGTCGTCTGGCGGCTCTCGGCGGGTGCGGGCCGGCCAGTGACCTCGGATGACGGCGTGGCGCGTTCGGTCGAGATCGTGCGGCGCAGCCCCTCGCTGAAGGCCGGCGACAGCAGTTCCGCCTGATCGAAGGTCACGAAATCAGGATCGGCGATCACCTCATTGCGCACGGCAAAGGCCCGCCGCATGCTCTCGGCCATCAGATGCACGGATGGCGCGCTGTGCCAGCCGAGGCCCGCCAGGTCGTAGGCCGAGAGCTGCTGCGCGATGAGGGCGAGGGTGATACCGCCGGAGGACGGCGGCGGCATCGAGATGATGTCGTGGCCGCGGTACTGGAACGTGATCGGCGTCCGCCACTTCGGCTCGTAGCCGTCGAGGTCCGCCGCCGTGATGATGCCCTTGCCGCGCTTCATCTCCGCCAGCAGCAACGACGCCGTCTCGCCCTTGTAGAAGCCGTCGCGCCCGCCGTCGGCGATGCGCTCGAGAGTGCGGGCGAGTTCTAGATTCCTGAGCCGCGCACCTCTTGCGAGCGGCTGGCCGCCAGGCGTATAGAGGGCGGCGGACGCCGGGAAACGCCGGAGACGATCGGCTTCCGCGGTGATGACACCGGCGGCGTAGTCGTCGACCTCGAAGCCCTCCTCGGCCAGGCGAATCGCCGGGGCGATGAGCGCGGCCCACGGCTTCGAGCCAAGCTTCTGGTGCGCGGCCCACAGGCCGGCGACGCTGCCGGGGACGCCCGACGCCAGATGGCCGGTCACCGAACGATCGCCGGTCTCGCCCCGGGCGTCGAGGTACATGTTCCGGCTGGCCGCGGCCGGCGCCGTTTCACGGAAGTCGAGCGCGTAGCTCTGGCCGCCAACGTACGCCACCATGAATCCACCGCCACCGATGTTGCCGGCACTCGGCAGCACGACCGCCAGCGCGAACGCCGTGGCCACGGCGGCATCGACGGCATTGCCGCCGTCGCGCAGCACGGCGACACCGACCTCGGTGGCCAGCGCCTGGTCGGCGACGACCATGCCGTGCTCGCCCTCGGCCGCGGGCGTCGTCAAGGCGTGCGGCCAGCCGTCCGGCACGGCCGGCACGACCGGGGCGGCGACCGGCGGCGTGGATGCGGCCGGTGGCGGCGCGGCTTTGCAGCCGGCCAGTGTGACGAGAGCAAGGACGACGAGCGCGTAGCGATGACGGGTCACGGCGGTGAGGATACCTCGCCCGCGTGCGAGGCGCGCAACCTACGTCCTGCAGTTGCCTTCCCCGGACAGCAGCTGCGTTGGCGTGGCGTCCCGTCGTCGGCTCCGATGAGTCGCGTCGGACACTCGCGCCTCTCGGCGACGTGTCCTGCCGTCCACAACACTTCTAGGGACCCCCATCCCCAGCCCTGCGTGTCGCCCGCACTCCCGGCGCGAGTGTCGGCCTTCTGCGCGACGACGACTCATAGTCGCTCGCCGACCGACACCACGCCGTCGCACCTGACTCTGCGGGGTTTGGCGCGTGGCCCAGCGCGTCACGCTCCGAGGCTTGCCCGCTCTCCACCTAGTGCTGTCAGAACTACCCAGTCGCGCTGGCGCCAATTGCGCGTCAGTCGACGGGCCGTCGCCGCGAGCCGCTGAGCCCATTGGGCTTGTCCGAGATGCCAAGGACGAGCACAATGCCCAACGCGGTGGGGTGACGGTCGGTTGAACCGGGGTGGTCTTTGTTTAGCGGGTGAGGCGACGGTGGGCGCTGCGAATCCAAGATTCCGTACTTGTACAAATGTGAGGGTACTGGCATAACGTTGGCGTGCCTGGCGAGCGCGCCCCGATCGACGGTCTGAC
>JAGNJW010000019.1 GCA_018000455.1 Acidobacteriota bacterium | reverse complement strand
CGTCAAGTTGTGGCGGAAGATCGGCCAGCTGTTGTCGAGCGCGCTGAAGATGTTCGTGATCGAGATGAGGTAGCTCTTCGCAAACCCCATGTAGGCCACGGCCACCACGAGCGTCACGTACTTCAGGCGGACGCTCTTGCGGCGGAAGCTGATGTAGGCGAGGAGGAGGAACGCCGCCAGCAGCGCCAGGTCCATGCCCTGCGTTGTGAGCAGTTCGCCCCAGGTCTCGACGGGCGTCTCTTCGAAGCCCCAGGGGTCGTCTGGCTGACTCACGGCTTGACGTCGGCAGGGTTGAGGAAGGTCTTGGCCATGATGCGCGCGCTGTCACGGATGGCTCGCGTCGCGCTCGAGATCGAAATCGTGGCGCGCGAGACGGCGTGGACGTCGGCGCCGACCTTGAACGGCGCCCGCACGCTCTTGCCGGCGAACTGCCCGCCGAACTCCGGCGGTTGCACCGAGAAGTAGCCGTAGGGTTCCGAGTCGTAGTCGACAATCGCCCCGGTGAGCACCCCGGTCAGGTCCATGCCGACCAGCACGTGGATCGGGCCGTGGTAGCCGTACTCGGCCGGCACGAGATCGGTGGTCCAGAAGGCGTAGCCGAGCAGGGGCGCCTCGGGTGACGCCTTGGGGTCAGTTCCGTAGGCCTTGAAGTGCATCGGCGTGCCCTCGAGAGGGGAAAAGGCCGCCGCCTTGGGGAAGAGCGCCCTGAGATGCGCCTGCGGCTTGGGGTTTGTGAAGATGCGATCTGCGGCCAGCAGTGCGATTCCTGCGGCGGCCACCATGGCCACTACCGCCCCCGACATTCGTGTCCACTTCACCACGCGCCGTCTCCTCGAGGTCCGCCTGGCGCCTGGGCCGGCGCCGGACCAACAGTCTACGCTATACTTATGACCTCGCTTCTTTGAGCGCCCCGCCACCGCGGTGGCGTTTACACCCCAAAGCAACGAGTCGTGCGAGCCTGGCCCGGAGGCCTTTCTGTCTGCCGGCTGCGGCTCCCTTACGGCATTCGGAGTGTGCGAAGTGATTGATCGACCCGACCACATGGCTGCTTTTGAGTTCGTCGTGGTCAGTTCGCTTCGGGCCTTGCAGCTTGTCAAGGGATCGACGCCCCGGGTGCCCGCCGGGCACCGTCACACCACCACCGCGCGTGCCGAAGTGGCCGGCGGCCTCGTGGTTCGGGAACCGGCGCCGCCCAACCTCAAGCCGGTCGCGTAGGGGCCTCACAGTTTCGTTTTCGTCTTCGACCTCGGGCGGTTCACAACGCTCCAGGCACGTTCAGGAGTGTTGTCGCATGCCGTTTGCCGCTTTGGGGCTGTCGCCCCGCACCATCAGTCCCCTGGCCCGCCTGGGCTATGAGACGCCGACCGACGTCCAGGCCCAGACCATTCCCGCAGCCCTCCAGGGCCGCGACGTCCTCGCCCGGGCCCAGACCGGCACCGGCAAGACGGCGGCGTTCGGGCTGCCGATGATCGAGCGCCTGGCGGCCGTGGCGCACGGCCAGAGCATTGCCCCGCGCGGTCTCGTGCTGGTGCCGACGCGCGAGCTCGCCCTCCAGGTGAAGGAAGCGCTGTTCGAGCTGGCGCAGGGCACCCGCCTGCGCGTGATGACGATGGTGGGCGGGGAGCCCATCATGCCGCAGGTGCGCACGCTGCGCCGCGGCGTCGACATCGTAGTGGCGACGCCGGGCCGGCTCATCGACCATCTCGACCGCAAGACCATCGACCTCCGCACGATTGAGATCGTGACGCTCGACGAGGCCGACCGCATGCTCGACATGGGCTTCCTGCCGCCTCTCAAGCGCGTGATGAGCCTCGTGCCGGCCTCGCGCCAGACGCTGCTGCTGTCGGCGACGCTCTCCAAAGAGATCATCGCTGCCGCCAGGGCGTTCACGAAGGATCCGGTGCGCATCGACGTGGCGCCCGAGCACGTCGTCGCCTCTACCGTCGTGCACCGCGTGTTCGCCGTACCGCAGGAGCACAAGCGCGATCTGCTGGCGCACGTGCTCACGACCGGCCCGTCGCGCCAGACGCTGGTCTTCTGCCGCACCAAACACGGCTCCGATCGCGTGGGCCGCTTCCTCACCGGCGCGGGCCTGCGCACGGCCGTCATCCACGGCGACAAGAATCAGGGCGCTCGCAAGCGCGCGCTGGCCGATTTCAAGGCCGGCCACGTCTCGGTGCTCGTGGCCACCGACGTCGCCGCCCGGGGCCTCGACATCGAGAAGCTCCCGCTGGTCGTCAACTTCGACCTGCCGCTCGTCGCGCAGGACTACATTCACCGTGTCGGCCGTACCGGCCGCGCCGGTCAGACGGGCGAGGCGATCTCGCTGGCCACGACCGCCGAGCGCGCCCTCCTCCACGACATCCAGAAACTGCTGCCGTCGCCGATCGAACGCGCCCTGATTCCGGACTTCACGCCCTCGTCACCTGCGCCGCGCCCGCACGCGCATGCCGCGCCGCGGCCAGGCGAGGTGCGCCACCATCCGAAGGGGCCTGCCGGCCATCGCGGCGCCCCGGCGCGTAGCGGCGGCCGGCCCGGATCGACGACGCACCGGAAGGGGCCGCGCCCGCCTGGCGGCGCGCCGCGGCCGGCCAGCTGGCGCTAGCCACGTAGTACGCTGGCGCGATGCATCGGCTCTGGCGGCTGCGACCCGAAGAAGGCCTGCTGGTCGTCGGCTTCGTCACCTCAGCGATCGTCACCGTCTACGCCAATCTGCAGCTCGCCGCGAGCGGGGTCAGCTCGCGCCGCATCGAAGGCGGCCTGGCCCGCCTCGGGGCGGTCGTCGTGCTGGCGGTGGTGGTCGGCTGGATTCACCGCTACCTGCACAAGACGCCCTCGGGATCGCGCGCCCGCGGCCTCGCCGAGTTCTTCCGCATGGCGTTGCCGTTCGTCATGTGCATCGCCGTCTATACCAACTTGCACGACACCGTGCGCTTCCTGAACCCGCACGACATCCACCACTACCTCGCCGCCGCGGAGGAGTGGTTGTTCGGCGGCCAGCCGGTCGTGTGGGCCGAGCGCTACATCACGCCCGAGCGGACGGAATTCTTCAACCTCTTCTACGCCAACTTCTTCGTGGTGGCGCCGTCGGTCGTCATCCTGCTGTGGGTTCGCCGGCGCTACAGCGAGGCGCGGCAGGTGCTGCTTGGCACTATCGTCTGCTTCTACTCGGGCTACGTGCTCTACGTCGTCTTTCCGGCGGCGCCGCCGCGCCTGTATTTCGAGTCGCTGGGGTTGTTCTCGGTCACGCTGCGCGGCGGGGCGATCACCAACTTCCAGCAGTCGCTCATCGAGATGATGCCGAACCATGCGGCGCGGGCGGCGTTCCCCAGCCTGCACGCCGGCGTGAGCTGCCTGAGCCTGGTCTACGCCTGGCGCCACGCCCGCGGCTATTTCCCCCTGCTGCTCGCCTTCGTCGTGCCGTTGCTCGTGTCGACGATCTACTTGCGCCACCACTGGGTGGTGGATCTGCTGGCCGGTGCGGCCCTGGTTCCCTGGGTGCTCTGGGTGACGCCACGGTTCGAGCGGTGGTGGCTGTCTCGCGGCGCCGGCCGCCGCGTGTAACATGTCGGCATGGTCCGACGCCTTCTCGCCATCACCCTGGCCGTCGTCGGTGCCGCGGCTCTGCCACAGGCGCAGAGCGGGCCCGGCACCGCGGCATTCGAAGCCGAGACGCTCAAGCACTTCCAGGCGCTGCTGCGGCGCGATACCAGCAGCCCGCCGGGGAACGAGGTTCGGGCGGTGGAGTACCTGCGCGAGGTGCTCGACGCCGAGGGCATTCCGTACCAGATCTTCGCGAAAGACCCGCAGCGGCCGAACCTGGTCGTGCGCATCAAGGGCAACGGGAAGAAGCGGCCGGTGCTCGTCATGGGTCACACCGACGTCGTGACGGTGGATCCGAAGAAATGGACCTTCCCCCCGTTCGGTGCCAACCTCGATGGCGGCTATGTCTATGGCCGCGGCACGGTCGACGACAAGGACAATCTCGTCGCCGGCCTGATGCTCGTCCTGCAGTTGAAGCGCACGGGCGCGGCGCTCGATCGGGATGTGATCCTGCTGGCGGAGGCAGGTGAAGAAGGCGCCCCCGACGTCGGCGCGCAGTTCATGGCCGACAACCACTTCGACGCCATCGATGCCGAGTTCTGTCTGGCCGAGGGCGGCGGCGTCGTGCGGCGGGGCGGCAAGGTGGTGCAAGCCAATGTCGGCACCACCGAAAAGGAGCCCCGGCCGGTCGAGCTCATCGTGGCGGGGCCGGCCGGTCACGGCTCGGTGCCCAATCAGAACAGTGCCGTGCTCGGCGTGGCCGCGGCCGTGGGCCGGATCGGCGCGTGGAAGCCGCCGCTGAGGCTGAACGAGACGACGGCGTCCTACTTCAAGCGACTGACGACGCTGGCCGAGCCCGCCGTGGCCGAGCACTACCGCGATCTGCTGAACCCTGACCCCAAGGTGCACGGCCCGGCCGAGGACTGGATGCTGGCCAACGAACCGCATCACTGGTCGATGACCCATACCTCGCTCGTGCCCACCATCATGACGACCGGGTTCCGCTACAACGTGATTCCTTCCGAAGCCAAGGCGACGCTCGACGTGCGCCTGCATCCCGACGAGGATCAGGACGCGTTTCTCGAGCAGGTGCGCAAGGTGATCAACGATCCGAGGGTCGAGGTGCGCTGGGTGCGCGACCGCTACCGGCCTGCCGGCGGCTCGCGCTTGAATACCGAGGCGTTCACCGTGATCGAAGCCCAGGTCACGAAGCACTACGACACCGTCACGCTGCCCACCATGGGCACCGGCGCCACCGACATGTCGAACATCCGGGCCAAGGGCCCGCAGTGCTACGGCATCGGACCCGCGCTCGACAGCGAAGACGGCCAGAAGGGCTTCGGCGCGCACAGCGACCAGGAGCGGATCCTGATTGCAGAGTTGCATCGCTTCGTCCGCTTCCAGTACGACGTGGTGATGGACCTGGCTCGCGCGAAGTAGACCTCGCAT
Source organism: Acidobacteriota bacterium (assembly GCA_018000455.1). Taxonomy (GTDB): domain Bacteria; phylum Acidobacteriota; class Vicinamibacteria; order Vicinamibacterales; family UBA2999; genus CADEFD01. The sequence continues at coordinate 104,985 of JAGNJW010000019.1, read as the reverse complement.
ATCCGCCTCGTGGCGGGCGGCCGACGCCGCTGATGTCCGCCAAAGCGCGTGTCAAAGTCGGGGCCGACGCAGACTTCGTCATCGTCGTCGCCGCTGCCGTGATCGGCTCGTCCGCGGCACCGGAATCTCAGCACCGCTGATGTAGACTTGCTGCCGTATTTCGCGACGAGGCTCTTGACGTGTCTGAATCCCCCGCGTACGTCTCCCCGTTCGTTCGTGCGACTCGTGACGCCGGTCTTCCGCTACGCACCTCGCCGGTCGGGCGTGACGAGGTCGATGGTGATCTCGACGACGAGATCCCCGTCGACCACGACGCCGAGCTCGAGGCCGACGCCGACCCGGATGTGCACGCCGGCCTACCGGCTCGCGTGCGTGAAGGGCTGCCACCGAGCTATCGGATGCGGGCCGAGCCGCACTACGTGGAGGCCCTGGTCGACCGGTCGCGGTCGACGTTCGAGGCCGAGGCGGCCGCCGCGCCGGTAGCAAGGTCACTCGAATCGGCGGTCACGCCTCTATCGATCGCGCTGCCACCGCTCGAGCCGGCCGATCCTGCGGCCACGACGTCGCTCATGGCGGCGGCCGCCTCGCTCGCCGAGGCCTTCGATGCGATCCAGGCGGCCCTGCGCGACGTGCCCCTGCGCGGACGCCCGCTGCGCGACCGCGTGGCAATTGAACTGGCCCGTGCCGAGGCGACGCGCGGCCGCTGGCTGGCTGATGCGGCCCTCGTCCTCCAGGTCGAGCCGCTGCCGGCACTCGACGAAGTCGATCTGCTGCGGGCGCTGGCCGGAGTGCTCGAGGCGTGGGGTCCTGAGAATCGTTTGAGTGGCGGCGCCGACGCCATGCGCGTCCCCGCCGGCACCTGTGCCGTATTCGGCGACGAACGTCTGCTCACGACGGCCCTCGGCGCGATCCTGGCGGCCATCCGCGCCCTCATCGAAGATCGCGGCGATGCGCGGAAGGTGAGCGTGGCGCTCGGCCCGCGCCGTGACGCGGCGACGCGCACCATCGAGATCAGCCAGACCGCCGTGCGGCTGCCAGCCGCGGCTTACGGTCGCGCGTTCGACGCCGGCTGGCACGATCATCCGGCCGGGCCGTCGGGCGCGCTCCTGCTGGCGGCGGCGAAGAAGATCGCACTGGCCCACGGCGGCACGCTGGAGGTCTTGCCTCTCGAGGGTGGCGGCTGCCGCTTCGTGCTCGGCCTGCCGGCGGCCGACTGAGCGCCGCGCTCGTCGCCGCCAGCCGGTTAGCATCCGGTCGATGATCCGATGCCTCCTCGTCGTACCGGGGCGCGTGGACGAGTGGCTGCATGTTCACCATGCTCGGGAATACGGGAGGCGGCGGTGGCGGCTCGAGGCCGGCATGGATTGCAGCCGATGAGCGCCAGCGCGTAGCATGTCAGGTCATGTCCACGACGCCGCTTGCTGCCGACCAGGCCCACCTGATGCACCCCCTTCACCATCCGTCGGCCTACGCCAGCACGCGGGTGTGGGTGAAGGGCGATGGCGCGCGCATCACCGACGCCACCGGGCGGGAGTACCTCGACGGCCTGTCGGGGTTGTGGAACGTCAACATCGGACACGGTCGCCGAGAACTCGCCGATGCGGCGCACGCGCAGATGTCCACGCTCGCCTTCCACTCGGCCTACGCCGGCGGCACCAACGAACAGGCCATCAGGCTGGCCGAGCGGCTGAGCGGGCTGGCCTACCCGTCGATCAACACGTTCTTCTTCACGAGCGGCGGCGCCGAGTCGTCCGAGAGCTCCTTCAAGACCGCCCGCTTCTACTGGAAGGCGCTCGGCAAGCCCGACAAGATCAAGGTCATCTCGCGGCACCGTGCCTACCATGGCCTGACGCTCGCGGCGATGAGCGCCACCGGCCTGCCGGTGTTCTGGCCGATGTTCGAGCCGCGCACGCCAGGCTTCAGCCACATCGAGGCGCCCGATCCCTACCGCTTCGAGCACACCGACACGAGCGTGAGCCTGGGCGTGGCCGCCGCCAACACGCTCGAGGCGGCGATCCTCCGCGAGGGCCCGGACACGGTGGCGGCCTTCATCGCCGAGCCCGTACAGGGCGCCGGCGGTGTCATCGTACCGCCGCCCGACTACTTCCCGCGCATCCGCGAGATCTGCGACCGCTACGACGTGCTCCTCATCGCCGACGACGTCATCACCGGCTTTGGCCGCACCGGCACCTGGTTCGGCCTGCAGCACTACAGCGTCGAGCCCGACATCATGCAGTTCGCCAAGGGCATCACGAGCGGCTACGTGCCACTGGGCGGCATTGGCATCTCGGACAGGATCCGCGAGGTCGTCAACGGCGTCGCGCCGGGGCAGCGGTGGATGCACGCCTTCACCTATTCGGGGCATCCCACGTGTTGCGCGGTGGCGCTGGCCAACCTCGACATCATCGAGCACGAGGGCCTCGTCGAGCGCTCTCGCCGGGGCGGCGTGCGCCTGCTGGCGCGCCTGCGCGAGCTCGAGTCGATGGACGGCGTGGGCCACGTGCGGGCGCTCGGCCTGATGGGGGCCGTCGAGCTGGTAGCCGATCCGGCGACCAAGCAGCTGTTTCCACCTGCGCTCGGCGTGAGCCAGAAGCTCATGGACGGCATGCTCGAGCGCGGCCTCTATACGCGCGCGGTGATGGACTGCATCTGCATCGCGCCGCCGCTCATGACGAGCGATGCCGATCTCGACCGGCTGGTGGACATCGTGGCCGACACCATTCCGCCGGTGCTGGCGACGGCGCGTGAGGCGATGGCGGCCTCGCGCCGCTAGCGGCTGGAAGCAACGCGCAGGCTGGGGCGCGCCAGGTGCGCCTTGGCCGGGCGCAGCGGCACGCCACTGGCGGCGCGCGCTATCGCGGCGGCGAGTGAGGGTGCGACCAGCGCCAGCTGATGCGCCACTTCGGCCGCCAGCGGAACGTCGCTGTAGGCCGCGAGCACGCCCGTGATGTGTCCGTCGTCGACGAGCGGTGTCGCGACGCAGTAGCGCAGCGACGTTGTCGAGGCCGACGGTCCGAGATCGAGCCGCGCATCGGAGTTGATGATCTGCTGGCGATTGGCGGCGACCCAGCCGCTCACCCGCTCGCCGAGCGGGATGGCGTCGTAGCCGCGCCCGGCGGGATGCTCGCGCGTCGCGTACTCGGCGACGAGGCGTTCGGCGCCCGGCGAGGTGAGGTAGAACACGAACTCGGTCGCCGGCGACAGCGCCTTGAGGTCGAGCGCAAGGAGGCTGGCCACATCGGCGACGCGTGGTGGGCCGGCGAGCAGCCGCGACACGCTCTCGATCGCCGTTTGCGGTGTCAGGCAGACCGGCAGCGGCGGGGCGGTGACGGCAGAAGGCGTCGTGGCGGAAGCGGCATCACGCGCGGCCGCCAGCTTGTGCATGGCGCGGCCGAGCGTGGGCTCGGCCTCGATGACCTTGCCGAGCGTCGGCAACAGGTCGAGAAAGGTATCAACGACGCGCGGGTCGTACATCGTGCCGCGGCGCTCGACGACGATCGCCACCGCCTGCTCCTGGGTCATCGCCGGGCGGTAGGGCCGGTCGGACGTCAGGGCGTCGTAGCAGTCGACGACCGACAGGATGCGGGCGCCGATCGGGATGTCCTCGCCTTTCAGTCCGCGCGGATAGCCCGTGCCGTCCCAGTTCTCGTGGTGGGCGCGAACGATCGGCACCACCGGATACGGAAACTCAATCGACGACAGGATGTCGGCGCCCACGTCCACATGGAGCTTCATCGCCTCGAACTCGGCCGTGGTGAGCTTGCCGGGTTTGTTCAGGATGTGCTCGGGCACGGCCAGCTTGCCGGTGTCGTGGAGTAGTGCGGCCGCTTCGATCGCCTTGACCTCGTCGGTCGCCGCCACACCGAGAGTGCGCGCCAGGGCCACCGAGTAGGTCTGCACGCGGCGGATGTGGCTGCTCGTCACACCGTCCTTGGCGTCGATGGCGCTCGACAGCGCCTGGATCGTCGACATGTAGAGGCGATCCACCTGCTTTACGTGGCGCTCGGCATCGGCGAGCCGGCCGAAGCGCGAGTGCAGGCCCAGATACACGACCACGACGAGCGGCGCCGCGGCGGCCAGGGCCAGCACTCCCAGTTTCCCGGCCAGCAGCGCCAGGATGAGTGCGGCAGACGCCGACGCGGCGTGGCTCACACCCAGCATCGCGAAGTGGTTGCGCCACACCTCGAAAGGATGGCCGCCACGCTCGAGGGCCGCCGCAGTCGCGGTCAGTCCCGAGTGCACTAGGAAGTGCACGGTTGCCATGACCGCCAGCGGCACCACGACGGTTTCGAGCGACACCACACCGCTCGCCAGCGGCGAGCTGCCGAGCGTGGCTAGGTAGGCCTGCGCGCCGAGCCAGACCGACAGGGCCGGGTTGGCCGCGTTGAAGAGGATGCGATCGGCGCTGTGGCCGCGTCGCCAGGAGAGGATGAAGCCGTCGGCCGCCATGGCGACCGTGGCCGGCCCCGGCCCGAACAAGACGGCCGACGTCAGCAGGAAGGTGTCGGACATCGAGGCGTGGACGGGCACGCCCGGAAGGCGCAGGGACAGGCGTCCGAAGGCGATCGCCAGTCCCGAGAAGAGCAGCCATTCAGCCGGCCGGGGCGTCGTCGGGAGGCTGGTCGTCGACTGCGCGATGGCGAAGAGGCCCAACGCCGTCACCGCTGCCACATAGCGAGCAAGCACCCGCGTGTCCGGCGGCGGACTGGCGGCGGCGGTCGTGGCGGGCGTTGACATGGGGCCGCAGGAGGATCTCGCAATCTCCCTGCCAGGATCGGGCGGCGTCGTCTCAGGCGTCGCAGTCGGCGCAATCGGCGAAATGCCTCAGGAATCACTCAGGGCGGCGGGCGGTCTCCCGGCACGATGTGTCGGTGCGGGGGCAGCAATGGCGGTCGCCCCGAAATTTCAGCTTGGGCACAGTCAATTTATCGGGGGGGCAGGACCGTGCAGGATCGTACAAAGCCTTTCTCGTCATTAAATTGTGGCTAGGCGCGGCCGATATGTAGGGAGGACATGGCGGGATCAGAGCGACTGGCGGCACAGCTCGCACATCTGGCGCAGCAAGCGGGTGCACACTCGGCCTCGGTCTATTTGCCGACGCCCTGGAACCCCGCTGTACCGGCCGTGCTCGTGCATGCCGGCGACGCCCCGCCACTGGCCGAGCTTGCTACGCCTGAGGCGGCCGAGGCGTTCGCGGCCGAGGTGCTCGAAACGGGCGCCTGGAACGGCATCGCCGTCAGCCCCGACGGTCTCATCGCGAGTCGCGGCGGGCACGGTGTGCTCATCGCGGCGCCGCTATTGACGAGTCTGTGGGCCGGTGCCGGCGCCAGCGTCTCGAGCGTGGACCATGCGCGCCGCCGCAGCGCCGACGAACGCCGGCTCTCGCCGGCCGCCGGCTGGGTCGCGCTATCTATGCCGCCGCCGGCCGCCACTGCCGGGACCGGCTCGATGATCTCGGTGGCGCACGCACTGGCCTCGACCATCGTCAGCGTCTACTCGGTGCTCACCGATCCGCTCACCGGCCTGCCGGGCCGCCATGAACTCATGGGCGTGCTGCGCGCCGACCTGGACCGGGCGCGCCGCCGACGGCTGCCCTTCGCGCTGCTGCTCGTGAACCCGCTCGGCCTCGACGCCGTGAACGAGCAATTCGGCCGACGCGCCGGCGACGGGCTCATCCGCGAAGTCGTGCAGTCGATGCATGGGTTGCTCAGGCGCACCGACGTGCTCATGCGCTACGGAGGCGCCATCTTCGCGCTGCCGCTCGGCAATGTGGGCGCTGACGCCGCGCGGCTGGTCGCCGAACGCGTGCGCCATCACATGGTCGGGCGTGCCTTCCTGCAAGACACCGTACAGCTGCGCTGTGCCGTCGGCATCGTGGCCTGCGAAGCCGCCGAGGCCGATGGCCTCGAGCCGCTCGACCTCCTGAAGCGCGCCAACGAGGCGCTCGGCGCCGCGCGCCAGACGAACGGCGAGGAGTCGGTGCTGTGGCACGATGCGGCCGCCGACGTCACAAACCCGTCGACCGACCGCCTGCTCGGCATCTTCACCGGCCGTACTGACAAGGACTACCGCAACATGGGCCTCCTGTGGGACGTGCTGCAGGCCCTGTCGAGCGCGGCCGGATCGACTGACCTGGCGTCCAAGGTCGTCGACCGGCTGTTCGCGGTGCTGCACCCCACACGCGTCTCGTTCTTCGTGACCGGCGATGCCGGCGAGCGCCTGGTCTATGGTCAGCAGCGGCACGACGGGGTGGAGCCGCGCCTGCTGCAGTCCGCCGACCTCTCGGAAGACGAACGCGTGGTCGTTACCGCCGCCGTCGGCGCCGGCAGCGTGCGCCAGCGCTCGACCGAGCTGGCCACGCCCGACGGCGAGCGGCGGCCGCACGTGGCCGTCGCCGTGCCGCTCGTCACGGATGGCCGCACCCTCGGCGCCATCTGCCTGGTCGGCAGTCCCGAGGTGCTCGACCTCGATCGCACCGACATCCACGTGCTCACGGGTGTGGCGGGGCAGCTGGCCGTGGCGCTCGACCGCGAACACCTGGCCGAACGCCACCGGGTGCATGCCGAGCACGAACGACGGCGTCTGCAGGCCGAGGTGCAGGGCCTCCGGTCACAGCAGAGCCCGATCGTCTTCCAGTCGGCAGCGATGGCCGAGGTGCTGACGCGCGCCCGCAAGGTGGCCTCGACCGAAACGACCGTCCTCGTGACCGGTGAGAGCGGTACCGGCAAGGAGATGTTGGCGCAGACGCTGCATCAGCTGAGCGGCCGCCGCAGCAAACCCTTCGTCATCGTCGACTGCGGCGCCATTCCAGCGACGCTCATCGACTCGGAGCTCTTCGGCCACGAACGTGGCGCTTTCACGGGCGCGCAGCAGCGATCGAGCGGCCGCCTGGCGATGGCCGACGGCGGCACCGTGTTCCTCGACGAGATCGGTGAGCTGCCGCTCGACGTGCAATCGCGCCTGCTGCGCTTCGTGCAGGAGAAGACCATCTCGATGGTGGGTGGTACACGGTCCCGAAAAGTGGACGTGCGGATCATCGCCGCCACCAACCGGCGCCTCGAAGACGAAGTGAGGGCCGGCCGCTTCCGCGAGGACTTGTTCTACCGCCTGAACGTCGTCCGCCTGCACATTCCGCCACTGCGCGAGCGGCCCGAGGACGTGCGCCTGCTGGCCGATCACTTTGCACGCACGGCGGCGGCCGACCAGCGGCGGCCGCTGCAGGGCTTCACTGCCGAGGCCGAACGCCGGCTCACTGCCTACCCCTGGCCCGGCAACATCCGTGAACTCCAGAACACGATCCTGCAGGCCGTCGTGCTGTCGGACGCCGATCGCCTGGACGTCGAAGACCTGCGGCTGCCCGAGCCGCTCGGCGCGCGAGCTGTAATCGTGCCGCTGCGGCCGCGCGCCCTCGCACCCGACGGGCCCGGGCCGGCCGAGGAGTCGGCCGGCTTCGAGGAGGCCTGGCAGCAGTTGCGCAACGCGCTCGAAGGGGAAGTGCAGCGGGCCGCCGCGGCAGCGCCACGCCTCAGCCTGCCGCTCGGCCGCTGGCTGGCACACGAAGTAGTGCTCGTGGCGCACGACCAGACGGCCGGAGTCGGCGCCCGTGCGGCCGCCCGTATCGGCCTGCCGCAGACCACCTTCGCGCGGCGCCTGCGGCATGCCGAGACCGACCGGTCGCTGACGGCGCGGCCGGCGACGTGGATCGCGGTGAAAGCGGCGCTCACGGCCATCGTGGCGGCGCCGGACCTGCCGAGCGAGGCGCTGGCGGATCGCGCCGAGGCGTTGCTGCTCGAGGTCGTGCTGACCTATGTGCCGACGCCGATTACCTACGCGGCAGCGCTCATGGGGCTCTCGCCGCCCACCATGAAGCACCGCCTCGCGACCCGCGCTGCCTCGTGACGACGGCCCGCCGGCGAGGCGGCCCGAGCGGTCGTCAGTTCACTTCGACCTGGCCGGTGGCCTTGGCGCGCAGGAGCGACCAGGAGAGGCCGAGCCCGAGCAGCACTCCCACCACGATGAGCACCACCCAGACGATGCCGGATCCCGTGAGGCTCATGACGTCGCGGTCGACGAGGAACCACACCAGCACCGAAAACAGCGCCGCACCGAGCAGCAGGCCAACGGCGCCGAGCGAGATGAACGCCGTCCGCAGGCACACGAGCCAGCTGATGGCCAGCGCCAGCACGGCCAGGGCCTTGCCGGGCGTCACCGCCACCGGCGCCGCCGTGATCCAGTGGAAGAGCGAAACGCCGGTGGGGTTGAACGTGACGATGACCAGCACCAGCGCGAGTCCGACGCGGATGAGGGTACCGGAAACAGAAATGCCGCCTGAAGGCATGGCGTGATTCTAGCAGTCCCGGCGATGGCCTGGCGTGTCACGCCGCGGGCAGATACAGCCGGACGGTCGTGCCCTCTCCCGGCGCGCTTTCGATGGCCAGGCCGCCGGAATGTGAGGCGATGAAGCCGTGCACCGACGCCAGGCCGAGGCCGGCGCCGAGATGGGCCGGCTTGGTCGAGTAGAACGGATCGCAGGCCACCGCCACGGCGCCCGGTGACATGCCCAGGCCCGTGTCGCGCACGGTCACCACGACGTAGCTGCCGGCCGGCACGGCGAGCAGGGCGGCGCCGAGGGCGTCGCGGAGCCGCTCGTGTTCGACGCGCACCGTCATCCGTCCGCCGTGCGGCATGGCTTCGACGGCGTTGGTGAGCACCTGTCCGAGCGCAGCGCTGAACTGCGCCGCGTCGGCGAACACGCCGTATGGGCCGTCGCCGTGCTGCAGCTCCGAGGCGATCGCGGCCGGCAGCTCGCGCAGCGCGCGGGCGTAGCCGGCGTCGACGACCCCTGCCGCGTCGACGATCTCGACGTATGTCTTCTGCAGGCCGCTGAAGGCCAGCAGCTGGCCCGTGAGGTCGGCCGCCCGCAGTGCTGCGATGCGGGCGCGCACGAAGTGGTCCCGCGCCTCGACGTCTGGCGGCAGCGACGCCTCGCCGAGCTCGGTGTTGCCGATGATGCGGGCCATCAGGTTGTTGAACTCGTGAGCGATGCCGCCGGCCAGCCGGCCAATCGCCTTCAGCCGATCCGCCTGCCGGCGCTCGTCTCGCGCCGCCTCGTCGCGGGCGAGCCGCGACGCGTGGCGCGCCGAGAGCAGCAGGCGAGCGGCGAGCAGCAGCGAGATGGCCATGAGCGCCACGGCCAGCGGCAGAGCCCGCTCGGCGGGGCCGACCGTGAGCGTGACGAGCAGCGCGACGCCGACAAAGAGCGGCATCGACAGCGGAATCGGGTTGAGATCGCGCAGCCATGACGGGCCACGGCTGCGGCCAGAGAGGCTCATCGGGTCGACGCGAATCAGGTAGACGGCGACCAGCGTCGGCAACACGCCCAGGTAGTACGCAACGTCCACCGGCCATGACGGGATCAGCCCGGCCGTGTGCATCTGCGAGAGAAAGACCACCGGCAGGTATAGGGCCTGGCCGGCGATGAACCACCAGAAGGCGCGCGGCGACGGCACGGCAAGACCGCGCACGACGACGATGTTCAAGCCGCCGATCAGTGCCAGCTGCGCCAGGCCGAACGCGCGGATGTTGACCAGCGTCGCAGCGTCGGTCGCGATGCTGGCGCTGGTCTCGGTGACCAGCGTCCAGCTGAGTAGCCCGAGACCGCCGACGGCGACGATGGCATCGATGGCCAGCGCCGAGCGCTCGCCGGGGCCCGCCGGCGCCCGCGGGTAGACCAGCAGCGCTGCCAGTGCCGCCAGGTAGCCGACCAGCGTCAACCAGGAGTCGACCGTGGGCGAGGTCAGCTCCGGCCCGCCGAATTGCGCCGGAAGCAAGGCGGCGTAGTTCACGGCCGTCGCCAGCGACGTCCAGCCGGTGATGCGCAGCGCCAGCACGAGCCGGGGCGGCAGATCGATGCGTCGGGCGGCCCACAGGAAGGCGCCGCCTTCGATGCTCAGTCGGACGATGCTGCTCAGCGAATCGACGGCCGTGTCGTCGACGCCGGCTCCGGCGGGCGTGAGCCGGAACAACGTATAGACGATGAGGGCGACCCCCGACCAACGCATCCAGCCCGGCGCCGCGCGCAGCGCGTGCGGCCAGGCCGGTGCGGTAAGGGACGCCGACGGCGGCGGCAGGGGCGTACTCATCGCGAGGGGCACCATGCGATCAGCGACGCACAGACTCCAGAATGCGATCGAGGGCGGCGTAGGGGGCGAACTCGGCGTGTTCGTAGATGTTCCAGCCGGTGACGACGGCGACCAGCTCGAGCTCCGGCACGACGATGAGGCGCTGCCCGCCGTAGCCGAGCGCGGCGTAGGCGGAAACGGCGCCATCGAGTGTCGGCAGCACCCACCACTGATAGCCGTACTTACGCGATCGCGCCTGCCCGGGACGCGTGTCGATGAGCGGCGTCGTCGACTTGGCGACCCAGCCCTCCGGCAGGAGCCGGCGGTCGCCCCAGACGCCGTCGCGCAGATACAGATAGCCGATCTTCGCCAGGTCGCGGGCCGTGAGGTACAACCCGCCTTCGGTGTCGGCCAGACCCGACGGCGTCGTCTTCCAGTAAGTGTCGGTGATGCCGAGCGGGCCGAACAGATGCTCGGCCGCGTATTCGTGCGCCTGTTTGCCGGTGCCCTGCTTGAGGAGCTGCGAGAGCAGCTCGGTCGCGCCGCTGTTGTAGACAAAGCGCGTCCCGGGCGCATCCGCCATCGGCTGGTCGAGAACGAACTGCACCCAGTCGGCGCTCTGCTCCATGCCGGCGCAGCTGTTGGCCGGGTCGGTGTACGCGACGGTGCTTTCGTCCCACTGGATGCCCGTCGTCATCGTGAGCACGTGCTCGAGCGTCATCTGGTCGCGCCGCGGATCGGGCGCGGGTTGGCGGAAGGTGCTGAGGAGCGGCATGACCTTGGTCGTCACCGCCGGCAGTTCACCGCGTCCGACGGCGATGCCCACCAGTGCCGAGGTGACGCTCTTGCTCACGGATTGCATCGTGTGCAGCGGGCCGTGCTGGTAGTAGGGATGCCACTCGGGATCGTAGTAGTTGTAGGGGCCGCGCGCCGGATCGCGGCCCTCGAACAGCCGATCGAAATCGTGGGTGTAGTGCCGCTCGAACACCAGGCGGCCGCGGCGGGTCACGACGAGACCGGTGACCTGGCCGTGGGTGCCAGCGGCGAACTCGCGGTCGAGTGCGGCCAGCGGCGCCGGGTCGAGGCCTTCCGCCTCGGGCGTCGACAACGTCCACTCTTTGGTGGGCCAGACGTGTGTGGGTGGTGGTGCGGTCGTGCCGCACCCGGCGAACCAGAAACTCACGGCTACGAGCAGACCCTTGCGCATCACGCCTCCTGCGGCCGCGCTGGGCACGCCCGGGCACGTTAGCACGGGGTCGTGGCGTTCCGGCGTCCCGCGCGAGGTGCCACAGGCCCGATTCGACATCGCACCGGTAATCGACCGCCGGCCTCGAGCCTTGACACAGGGACCCTGAGGCCGCGGCTGCAGCGTGGGCCGTTGCGCAGAAACACTGCACGGATTCTGAACTGCTCACAACGGCGACGGCGGCGGCCGTGACCGGGCCACCGTCGCCGGCGCGATCGCTGGCGGCCTATCGGCTGGCCACCACTCTGAGCGCGGGCCGCGAAAGCGGCGCCGCGGCGGCTGGCTCCGAGCGGCTCTCGAGGGCAAGGAACATCCGGGCCAGATGCGGCGTGACCATTCCGAGCGTGCGCGTCTGCTCGTCGGCGAACTGCTCACGGGCGTAGAGCGTCAGCACGCCCACCAGCCGCGCCTCGCACACCATCGGCAGCGCCAGGCAGTAGCGCAAACCAGCCACCGCGGCGATCGGGCCCAGGTCCAGGCCGGCGTCCGAGTTCACGATCGGCTGCTGATTGGCGGCCACCCAGCCGGTGAGGCGCTCGCCGACGCCCATCGTCAGCCCCTGCAGCACCGACGACGCCTCGCCGGCGACAAAGCGGGCGGCCACCGAATCGGTGACCGGATCGCCGAGGAAAAACGCGCAGCTGGCGCCGGGCGTGAGGTGCTTGACGTGCGTCCACATCATCGATGCCACGTCGGCCGGACACGGCGGCCCGTTGACGATCCGAGCGAGGTTCACGAAAGCCAGCCGCCGCGAAGTCCTTGGGAAGGGTGCTAGGCCAACCCCGGCGCCGCCGCGTCGTCGCCAATGGCGATGACGATCGCCCCGAGGCGCCGTTCGGTCTCGACCAGACGATGCGCGGCGGGCGCCTGCTCCATGGGGAAGACCCGATCGACGATGGGATGGATGGCCCCCGCTTCGATCATCTCCGTGAGGGCCACCAGCTCGTCTTTCGTCTCGCCAGCGAACGCGAACCTCGCGCTCTTGCTCGTGAACCGCGTCGTGAGTGGCGCCCGCACCATGACCGACAGACGGGGATTGCCGCACAGGTAGCGCCCGTGGGCGTTGAGGGCCTTGATGCACGCGCGATAGGAGCTCGCCGGCACCATGTCGAAGATGACGTCGTAGGTCTCCGTGCGACGCGCCAAGTCCTCCCTGGCGTAGTCCACGAAATGCGCCGCGCCGAGGCGACGCACCAGCGCCTCCTTGATGGCGCTGTCGACGGCCGTGACCTCCGCGCCCATCGACCTGGCGATCTGCACGGCGTGCAGGCCGATGCTGCCGCCGGCGCCGATGATGAGCACGCGCTCTCCGAGATTGATGCCCGCCAGGCGCATGAAGTGCAGTGCGTTCAGCCCGCCGAGCGGCACCGCGGCCGCTTCCGAGAAACTCATGTTCTTGGGCTTGACGGCGATCGTGCTGCGCGCCGGAAGCGCCACGTACTCGCCATAGGCGCCCATTCGCATGCCGGTGGAGCCGTAGACCTCGTCGCCGACCGAGAAGGTGGCGACGTCTCTCCCAACCGCAGCGATCTCCCCCGCGAAGTAGCCGCCGAGGATCTGGCGCCGGGGGCGTGTCACGCCAAGAGCGAGCCGAAGGGGCAGCCAGAACCACTGCACGGCGAACTTGAAACTGCGCATCTCGCAGTCCGCTTTGGTGGCTTCAGCAGCCCGCACGCGGACCAGGACTTCATCATCCTTCGGGACGGGCGTGCGCACCTGGCTGAGCTGCAGCACGTCGGGAGGGCCGTAGCGGGAGTACGTGATGGCCTTCATGCGTCGCCAGGCGTGGGGCGATGCTCCCGGTCGGCATGCGGATGCGGCGGCATCCACTCTTCGAGGTCCACACCGAGGCCATCGGCCACGCGGTTGATGTAGTTGAAGTAGCTCACCACCTGCACCACGTCGGCAATCGCGCGGTCGTCGAATCCCACGTCGCGCAGCCCCTGAACGTGACCGCGCGTCATCTCGCCCGGCGTTCTGGTCAGCACCACGGCGAACGCCATCAAGGCCCGGTCGGCCTCTGCCAGCGATGCCCGGGTCCAGTCGGTCTTCACGGCCTCCACGAGCGATGCGTCGGCGACCTCGGCACGGAGGTCGTAGGCGTGTGCCTCGACTCAATAGTGGCAGTCGTTGGCTCTTGACACCACCACGGCGAGCATCTCGCGTTGGGCGCGCGTCAGGGGCGACGGCCCGTGCATCACGGTTCCATAGAGCGAGATCGAGTGCTTCAGCGCCAGCGCGTTGAGGCTCATGATCTTGATGATCTGCCACACGCGCCCGGCCCGTGCCAAGGCGGTCGCGTACTCGGCCCGCACCAGCCCCGTGGCCGCGGTTTCCGACACCGTCGTGATCCAAGCCACGATCCCACCTCCCGCCTCGCGCGCGCTGGCCCGACACGCGGCCTTCCCGCACGTCCGCTGCGCCCGCCATTCTAGGTCGATTCGTCGGCTCCACTACCCGCGCAGGATCTTCTCCATCGGCCTTCCCTTGGCCAGTTCATCCACCAGCTTGTCCAGGTAGCGGATGTTCCGCATCAGCGGATCCCCGATCTCCTCGATGCGAACCCCGCAGATGACGCCGGTGATCTTGCTGGCGTTGGGATGGAGCGCCGGTGCCTCGCTGAAGAAGGCCGCGAAATCCTTCCCCCGCTTGATCTGCTCGGCCAGCGTGGGCGGGCTGTAGCCCGTCAGCCAGCAGATGACCTCGTCCACTTCCTTCTTCTTGCGCCCCTTCTTTTCTGCTTTCTGGATGTAGAGGGGATACACGCTCGCAAATGACATCTTGAAGATCCGGTGCGTGTCCATGAGTTCCTCGGAACGGCAACGGTGGATCCGTGTCGCCGCGTACGGCCGTTCAGGCCGATCCTATCGTGCCCGCTGGCGTGGCCCGGTCGCTCGATGCCGGATCTGAGTACAGCGCGTAGCCGATCAAGGCCACCCACAGAAAGAAGCACAAGAACCCGAGCCGCTGGCCCAATCCGGGTGCGCTGCCGCTGCGCAGAAACCCCGTGGCGATCGACCCAGCCACGAGCGCCAAGGATGGCGCCACGAACGGTCGCCACGCGTGGGCGTGGCGAACCACGCGCGGAAGGGCAAGCGCGCCTACGAGAAACGCGGCGAAACTTCCGATGCTGCCCACGGCGTGGACGATCATCGTCGTCGACATACGGTTCTCGAAATCTCCAGGGAAGAGCCCTGACAGCGCCATCAGCAGCCCGGAACCGATGAGTCCCCACGCCGGAATGCTGACTCCGCGAACCCTGGCAAAGCGATCCCGGATCCCGAACCCGAGCAACGCGACACACAGCCCGGGCACGATATAGCCGAGCACGTTCCACGCCAAGGCTCTCGGCGCTCCAACGGAGCCGAGTTCACTGATCGCCTTGGTAAGATGGCTGAAGTCCGGCCGAAGGGCGACCATGATCCCGTAGACGGAGGCAAACCACACCGGGGACATCATGGCGAGCAGGCCGATTCGCCGGTTCATCGTTCTTGGTTCGTGCATGCTGTCGGCGACGCCCCAGCTGCCACAGGTTGTCGGGCGTGTCCCTATGTCTTGGTGCTTCGTTCCATGAACCAGTTCGGGACGCCGTTCACTGTGTCCTGCGCTACGACGGCAAACCCGTGCTTTCGGTAGAACGAGACATTGACCTCCTTGTCTGTTTCCAGCCATGCCGTCGTCTTCTCGCGATCTACGATTCGGGAGAACTCCCGGAGTAGTAGCGACCCAATGCCCTGCCCCTGTAACTCGCGTTCAATGCCCACTGGGCCGAGATGCCAATGTGGTGTCGAAGGATCGTGTGTCGACCAGTGTCCGAATTGGGATAGGAGCTTTCCCGTCTCACGTGCACCGCAGTTCCAGAGCAATGTGGGCAGCAAGGTGATCTTCTCAGTCGCTGCCAACTGACAGCAGCCTGGTCGCATCATGCCGCACACCCCCACCACTGACCCATTCTTGAAGGCCGCTACCACGAGGCCTTTCGTCGCCACCTCCATGGCGAGGAAAGCACGGAACACTCCCGTGAGTGCCTTCTCGCGAAAAGACGAATCCACGCCAAGTGCGGCTATGTGGAGAGGATTATCGCGCATGCCGCGTCCTAGCACCGCCGCTGCAAGTCTCACTTCAGATGGCGCAAGCGTTCGTATTTCAATCGCTTCACTATTCGCCATGTGCGGCTCCTCGCCCAACGATTGCGGTTCACTCTTTAGCGGCCGCGCGTCAGCGCCTTACGCTACCACGAGCGCTCGCCCGGCCGCTGTCTGGTGCGGCCGCGTGGCAGCCCTCGGATCTCGTGGGTTCGAGCCCGAGCCAGTGGCGTAGGCCCGTGTCGACGGCGGACAGTTGAGTCGCCCCAAGCCTGCCGAGCCGGCGCACGAGCGTTGCGTGCGGACTCGTGCTCAGGTTCAACCGCCGGCCGGACCTTGGCCGCCATGCCCAGGTCAACAGCCAGAGATCCCCCCGTTGAAGCGCCGTCATCGTGGCTACTTCACTCGCGCCGATCCAGTTACAGGAACAGCTGGTCGGTTGCAGCACTAAGTCACTCGTTGCGCGTGAGCACGCCGCGTGGCGCCGTGGCCAGCGGCCTCTCGAACATCGTTCGTGATATTTTCCGGAAGGCGGTGCGGCGGCCGTGACCGTCCGCGAATCGGACCAGGACGAACCCATGGCGGCCGCGAAACGATCGCAAGTCACAGTCGCCATCCTCGACGGGGTTGAAGGGGTCTCGAGTCTGCGTGACGAGTGGCAGGCGCTCTATCGCCGGAGCGGACGCGAACTCTCGCTGTCGTACGCCTGGTCCCAAGCCGTCGTGTCCCTCTATGCGGCTCCGAGCGACCGGATCCGCACGATCGCGCTTCGGCGCGACGCGGCCCTCGTCGGCGTGCTGCCGCTCATCACGCGGGCGGCTCGCCGCGCCTTCTGCCACCTGACACCACTCGCCGAGGAGCACAGCACCCACAGCGACTGGCTGGTCGCCGAGCCCTCCGGCGAGATCGCCGACGCGCTCGTCCAAGGCCTCGCGGCCGCCGGCGTCGACTGGGACCGCTTTCGAATGTCGCGCGTGCTGGAGCACAACGCCCTGCTGCCGCATTTCGTCACCGCCCTGCGCCGTCGGGGCTTCCGGTGTGTGCTGCGCACGGAGGCGCCGTCGTACGTGCTACGGCTGCCGCACAGCTACGCCGCCTACCTCGCCGCCCGGAGCGCCAAGTGTCGCAACCATCTCAAACGCGTCCAGAAGAAGATCCAGTCGCGACGTATTGACGTGGCGGTGCTCGTCGGCGATGGGAGTGCGTCGGGATTCACGGAGGCGTTCACGCGGATGCTCGCCATCGAGCGAACCAGCTGGAAGCACGCGCACGCGTCGGCCATGTACTCTGGCAGCGCGGCGGGCGAGTTCTGGCGCCAAGTATGCGCGACTGCCTGGGTTGAGGGCCGCATGCACGTGCAGTTCCTGTCGGTCGGCGGCCGCCCGGCGGCCTACAACCTCGGCTATGTCATCGACGACCAGTATTCGTATCTCAAGACCACGTTTGGCAGTGAGTTCCGCGAGGTAGGAGCGGCCACGTTCCTGCGCGCCAGGCTCGTCGAGGATCTGATCGATCGCGGGATCCAGCTCGTCGACTTTCCCGGCGAACCGTACCAATGGGAGCGGCAGTGGACCCGAGACGTTCGCGGCCACGTCATGCTCACGGCGTTCTCCGGGACGGCGCGCTCCAGAGTGCTGGAACTGCTCGAGCGCGCGAGACACATCCGCCACATGCGCCGTGAGACGCCGACGCCGCCGATTGGCGCTGCGAACCGTCCGGGCAGCGAGTCAATGACCCAAGAGGCGCGGCAGCTACCCGAGGCTCCCTCATGAGACGGCCCAGTCCAGCCCGTGATCTGCTACTCTCGCGCCCGGGCGAGGTCGATCGAGTCGACGCCTCGGAGAACACGAGAGCCACCGGGCGTCGCGCGGCGGTGTATCGGGAGACGGAACCGTCGAACAGCGAAGCAGAGGCGGTTGCAGAAGGGCATTGGTATTGGCCCTTCGACGCGGTTGCGCTGCGCCCTCCCGTGCTCAGGGCATTCTCCTCGGGTTGGGGCGGCGAGAGCTTGTATGCTTCGTGGCGTGAAGAACGCGGTCCTGCGCGATGTGGCGTTCGCGCGCGAGTGTCTGATGGCGGCCATGGACGACGGCGGGCCGCTCCAGCTCGCGCTTTGCGAGGTCATCCGGGCGGCCGGCGTGCCGGTGGTAGCCAGACGGGCAGGGATGCCCGCATCGGACGTGCAGCGGGCGCTAGGTCCAGGGCACTGCCCGTCGCAGATAACGCTCGACAGCATGCCGACGGCCGGTTCGGCGTGAAGGTGACTGTGATGAAGAGAGCACTCATGCGGATGGTCGTTCTCGTGGCCTTGATGGTCGTGGTTCCGGTGCGCGTGCACGTGCAGGAGCCCGACTTCGCGAAGGCGCACTACACCAAGTACGAATTCGCGGTGCCGATGCGAGACGGCACGAAGCTCTTCACGGCGGTCTATGTGCCGAAAGACCGCTCTCAGACGTATCCCGTCATGCTGACGCGCACGCCCTACAACGTGGCGCCGTACGGCCCGGAGAACTACAAGACATTGCTCGGCCCGTCAGACCTGTTCATGAAGGACGGCTTCATCTTCGTGTACCAGGACGTGCGGGGCGCCTGGATGTCCGACGGCCAGTACGCCGACATCCGCCCGCTCTGCGCCGACCAGGCGGCCTCGGTCACCGCGAGCAAGCCGGCTTGCCTCGACGAGAGCACCGACGCCTACGACACGATCGAGTGGCTGCTCAAGAACGTGCCCGGCCACAACGGGCGGGTTGGTATGTGGGGCATCTCGTATCCCGGCTACTACACGTCGGCTGGGATGATCGCCGCGCATCCGGCCCTAAAGGCCGCGTCTCCCCAGGCGCCTGTCACCGAGTGGTTCCTCGGCGACGACTTCCACCACAACGGCGCGCTCTATCTGGCGCATGCGTTCCGCTTCTACAACGGGTTCGGGACACCGCGCCCGCAGCCGACGTCCAGGCCGCGCCCGCCCGCTGTCGATATTCCCACGCCGGACGGCTACCGTTTCTACCTGGACATCGGGCCGCTCAGCAACGTCAACGCGAAGTACTTCAAGAACCAGATCGGATTCTGGAACGACCTGATGGCGCACCCGACCTACGATGCTTTCTGGCAGGCGCGCGACGTCCGCCGGCACCTCACAAACATCAAGCCCGCGGTGTTGACGGTCGGCGGCTGGTTCGACGCGGAAGACCTGTACGGCGCCCTTGAGGTATACAAGACGGTCGAGAAGAACAACCCGGGCGTGAGTAATCAGCTCGTGATGGGGCCGTGGTTCCACGGCGGCTGGTCGCGCAGTTCGGGCGAAGGCATCGGTCCGGTTCGCTTCGATGCCAAGACCGGCGAATTCTTTCGCACGCAGATCGAGTTCCCGTTCTTCGCGCACCTGCTGAAGGACCGTACCGACCCGAAGCTGCCGGAGGCCTACGTGTTCGACACTGGCCGCAACGAGTGGCGGACCTTCGACGCCTGGCCGCCGAAGTCCGCCGCGGCCCGATCGCTGTACCTGCAGGCGGGCGGCCGTCTCGCCTTTGACACCGGGCGCGCCGACGCCGCCACACCGTATGACGAGTACGTCAGCGACCCCATGAAACCCGTGCCCTTCCAGGCCGACGTCGCCCAGGGCATGACCCGCGAGCACATGGTGGCCGATCAGCGATTCGCGGGGACCCGCACCGACGTGCTGACCTACCAGACCGAGGTGCTTGGCGAGGACGTGACGATCGCCGGGCCGATTCGCCCCCGCCTCGTCGTGTCGACGAGCGGCACGGACTCGGACTGGGTGGTGAAGCTCATCGACGTCTATCCCGATGATCATCCCGACGCGCAAGCGACGCCCGAGGCACCGTCCACTCAGACTGCCACGACCATGGGCGGCTACCAGCAGCTGGTCCGCGGTGAGCTGATGCGGGGTCGGTTCCGCAATAGCTTCGAGAAGCCAGAGGCCTTCGAACCGAATGCCCCGACCAAGGTCGAGTACGTCATGCCGGACGCGCTGCACACCTTCCGCCGCGGTCACCGGATCATGGTCCAGATCCAGAGCAGCTGGTTCCCCCTTGTCGATCGCAATCCGCAGAAGTTCGTGGACATCTACAAGGCCACCGACGCCGATTTCCAGAAGGCGACGGAGCGCGTCTACCGGTCCGGCACGCAGCGCTCCAGCATCGAGGTCTCCATCCTTCCGTAGTGCCAGCGGCCCGACGGGGTCATCGCGGCGCAATCCGCACCCCGATCCTGGGCTGCCGACATGGCCGAGGTCGTGACTCCCACCGACGAAGCTCAAAGCGACGAGGGTCGCTCGAGGGCGACGCGCCGATCATCATCGCAGCGACGCCGGCCAGCTGATGGTCCACGACGCCGGAGCCTTACGTGGCGATGCTGGCGACGCAGGACGAGAAGGAGCAAGGCGAGCGGCCTGGGTGGCACCGCACAGCGCCATGCAGCAGACAGCAGCGCCCGGCTGAGCCATCTCAGCCGGGCGATGATGCATCAATCGAGCCGAGGCGATGGGTGAGGATCAGAATCCCATGCGCACGCTGAGCTGGGCGGCCCGCGGCTGGCCCTGCCCGCCCGTGAACGCCGTCAACGTGAGGAAGTCCGTGAGCCGCCGGTCCGACGTCGGGTTCGCGAAGTTCCAGTTGTTGAAGATGTTGAACAACTCGAAGTTGAGGTCGACCGTGCTGCCCCGGCCTGGACGCAGGCGATACGTGGCCCGCATGTCGGTCTTCTGGAAGCTCGGACCGCGGGCTCCGTTGCGACCGCCCTTGTTGTCCACGCAGATCGCGTTCACCCCGACTCCGCAGTAACGACCTGAGGGGATCATGTCGAATAACCGGCCGTTACGGTCGGCGTCCACCGTCGAGTCGAAGAGCGTCATCGGCACGCCGCTCATCCAGCGATAGATGCCGCTCAGGATGAGACCGCCAGTTCTTGGCACCTCGACGCGCCCGCTCAACACGATGTTCTGCCTTCGGTCGTTGTCGAGGGGACCGGACTGCAGGTCGAGGTTCGGGTCGTCCAGCACTTGGTAGTTGTTGACGTACAACTGGTTCGGCTCGCTGTCTCCGCGGGCGTAGCCGACCGCGTACGCCGCCCGCGCCGCCCAGGAGTTCGAGAAGCGCTTCTCGATGGCGACGTTCAGACCGTCGAATTCCGACGTGCCGAGGTTCTTTCTGGTGATCACGGGGTTCACGAACGGAGAGATCCCCAGCTTCGGCGCCAGGCCGTACAGATCGGTGAACGTGACCGTGCCGGTGCGGGAGGTGTTGACGCGCGTCCCAGGGTTGACGTCGAACTCCACGAGCTGGTCGCGGTTCCAGGTGTGCACGTAGTCGAGCGTCAGGGCCATCTGCGCGATCAGCTGCCGTTCGTAGCCCAAGGTCACCTGGTGCAGGTTCGGCACGACGCGGTCCGGGTTGTCGATGAAGACGACGCCCGTATTGCGGGCAATCGACCCGGGGGGGACGAGCGCGTTGATGAGCGCCCGGTTGACTATCGGCCCATCCGATCCGTAGCTCAGGAGCAACGGGTCGGTCGGCAGCTGTCCGCGGCTCGGGCCCGGGTCTGCCGCCGTGGTTGGGAAGGCCGCCGTGAAGGACGAGTTGTAGATGCTCTGGTTGATGAACGGTGCGGTCGTGATGAGGTTGACCTTGTCGAAGAAGCGACCGTAGCCGGCGCGAATGACGGAGCTCGCGCTGCCGCCCGGCTTCCAGGTGAGGCCGAGGCGGGGTGCGATGTTGTTCTTGTCGACCACGGAGCTGCGCGGATTCTCGAAGAACGGGTTCATTCCGAGCGTCGGCTTGATCGGCGTCTTCTCCAGGTCGTAGCGAAGGCCCACGTTCAGCGTGACATCACCGCGCGTCCACTTGTTCTGCGCAAAGGCCACGAACGTGCTGGTCGGCAACAGGATGTCGCTGGCCGAGGGCACGCGGATGAACAGCCGCTCGGGATACGTGGACGGGTTCTCCGGATCGAACGGGAGGTCGGTCCTGAAGACGAACCGTCCGTTCATGTCCGTCTGGTCGGGTAACCCGATCTGCAGGTAGGTGAAGTTCACGCCCGCCTTGAAGTCGTTGTTCCCGCCGAGCCAGTTGGGAATGAACTGGGAGTAGGTGTCCGAGATCTCGTACGAGTCGTTGATGCGGAAGAGGGCGCCGTTGCGCACCTTGTCCGTGAACGTGAGCATCTGGAACGTGGGTGCCAGGTCCGCCAACGCCACCGCATTCGAGCCCTGGACGTCCTTGTTGGTGAAGCCGTTCTTCTCGTAGGTATAGCCCACGCGGATCGTGTTGAACTTGCTGTTGCCGAACACGGTGTTGTACGACGCGTTGCCCGACCGGTCGACGTCGTACTCCTGCTGGCGGGCCGCATAGGTGTAGCGCGGGTTGATGATGTCGTAGGTTGGCGAGACTTCCTGAAGGTAGCGCGCGCTCCAGGTCTGATTGGGCGTGAGCTGGCCGTCCAATCGAATGAGGTGGTTCCACAGCTTCATGGTTTGCGTCGCGGCATAGTTCAACTCGGGACGGGCGGCAAAGGTGTTGGTGCGCCCTTCCTTGTAGACGACGCGGTCGAGGCTGTAGAAGAAGTGCATTCTGTCCTTGATGATCGGGCCGCCGACCGTGCCGCCCCAGTCGACCTGGGACGACGCGGGTTTCTGCAGGTTCGCCTGACGTACGAAGAAGTCCATCGACGTCACCTTGTCGTTCGTGTAGCTGTAGAATGCCGACCCGCGAATGGCATTGGTGCCCTGTTTCGTGATCGCGTTGATGACGGCGCCTGCGGTGCGGCCGAACTCGGCGTCGTACTGGTTGGTCAGGACCTGGAACTCCTGCACGGACTCGAGGGCCGGCCGCACCTGGCTGCCGCACGAGCTGCCGAGGTAGTCGTCGTTGTTGCCGACGCCATCGACCGTGAAGTTGCCGCTCCGGTTGCTGCCGCCACCCACGATGATCGAGTCGCACGCAAACGACGCGGACGACTGGCTGACCTGCACGCCGGGTGTCAGGCCGACGGCCATCGTCCAGTTACGGTTCAGGATGGGCAACGCCGCCAGCTCTTCCTGGTTGATATTGGCGCCCACTTGCGTGGAGTGGGTGTCAACGAGCGGAACCTGGCCGGTCACGGTCACTGTCTCCTGCAGCCCGCTGATCGACATCGTGATGTCGACGGTGGAGACGTTGCCGACCGTCAGTTGGATGGACCGCTCGAACTTGCTGAAGCCACTGAGTTCGACCGTGACCTTGTACGGGCCTGGCAGGACGCCGGCCACGTAGTACGTGCCGTCGTCGTTGCTGACGACCTGGCGGAACATGCCGCTCCGCTCGTGTGTGACGAGGATGGTCGCGCCGGGCAACGCAAGCCCGGAGTCGTCGACCACCTTGCCCTGCATCCCAGACGACGCCTGTTGTGCGAGAACTGGCAGTCCGCTGCCGACGACCAGCGCTGCCGCAAGAACCAGAATGCGCATGTTCGACCTCCCTCACGCGACACACCCGCAGAGTGCGAAGCCCGTGCCGATTCGTTCGGTGCGATCAACGATCTGCTAGGAGTCGCGCTCCAAGGATCCCCTCGACTACGACGACGGTCGGAAGCCTGCTCTCGGAGCGCTTGATGCGCTGCGTGCGGCGCTCATAGGCGCGGACCTTAGCACGGTAGGTGGACGGAAGCAACGTCCCGTGTTACGCCATGAATGGTGTTACCCACGGTGGGGTGCCTGAGGACGTGGGACGCGCTCAGGCCGAAGTGCGCGACTCGAAACGATTGGCGGTCGGGTCACGTACCCGGCAAGGTCAGCGTGTCATCTACAGACTGCTGAGGATACCCAGGAGCCGATCGCTGGAGGGCTGTCAGCGGCGCCGAGTGCAGCAGGGCTCTCGAGCCGGACGCCTGTCGATCTCTTCAGCACGCACGCTCTCACCGACATGCTGTCGCGCCTGGGCGTGAGCGGACGCCTCGTGGTGATACCGGCGAAGTCGCGGCGGGCTGCGTGATTCCGGCGAAGCGCCGCTAGCCCCAAGGCAGGTCGACCAGCGCACGCGGGTACTTGCGGTGATCAATAGCAGCGTCCGCGCCGCGCCGGAGGGGGCGCGCCGGCCCTGCTTCCATTCCTGTAGCGTGCGCAGGGACGCGCGCAGCAGTTCAGCGAATCGCGGCTGCGACAGCCCGGTGCCTTCGCGGATCGCTGCGACGGACGGCACTGTGGTAACGCAGCCAGGCGTGCCCCGCTTGAGTTCTGGTGTCCCGGTTCCAGATGTGGCCACATGTAGCTACACGTGATTGATGGCAACCGGCGTCAGAGAACTCAAAGACAACCTGAGCCGCTACATCCGCCGAATCGAGGCTGGAGAACGGATCGCGGTGACTGCGCATGGACGCGTCGTCGCCGAGCTGGTGCCCCCGACACTCGTTTCGAACGCGGGCCGTCGTCGCTACGACGAGCTGCTGGCGGCTGGCATTATTCAGCCGGCGAGCGAAGACGGTGATCCGCTCGAGCAATGGCCTGACATCCGGCTGCCGCGCGGCACTGTGGCCGCGTTGATCGACAGCGACCGTGGCGAAGCGTAGAGCACAGACGGGCGCCCCAGTGCGTCGGCGCACACGCGCGGTGGGCACGACCGCCGCAGTGGACCTGGCGCTCCGATACGTCGAGTCGAGCGCGCTCGTCGCGGCACTGCTGGAACGCGACGCCGCCGCGAGGGCCGCGATTCGCGGCCCAGAACGGCGCGTGTCGTCGACACTCACGCTGGCTGAGGCGAACAGGGCCGTCATCCGGGCACGCACGACGGGTCGGCTGTCGGCGGCCGACGAGCGCACAGCCGTTCGAGCGCTTCAGGTCTTCGCGCGACGCTGCGATCTGATGGAGGTCACCGACGCCGTGCTCGCTCGCGTGGCTCGTCCGTGTCCGATCGAGCCGAGTCGCACCCTCGACGCCGTACATCTCGCGACGGCCGAGCAGCTCGGCGAACCCCCGGCCCTGGTCACGATCGTCACCCGTGACGCGCGCGTGCGAGAGAACGCGCTCGCGCTCGGCTACGCGGTCGAGTAGCCGAGCCCGGCTGGTTCGGCCGTGGCCTTGGTGGTCAAGAAGTCAGCCTGGCGAAGGCGATGGCCCGCCCGTGGGATCGTCGCCGAACGTGTCGCAGTCTCCAACGATCACCACGCCCGCGATGACGCCGGCGGGATGGCGTTCTCGCGAAGAACTGCCGAATGTCGGCCAACACCACCGACAGCGTCTCCGGTCTGAGCGTGCAAGTCTTCTTGAGGACCAACGTGGTGTACATCGTGAAGAGTTGTGCCGGCTTCACGATCGATGGCTTCGGAAGGATGCCATCGAGGCAATCGCTCGGCTCAATGGTGAGCGCACCATCCTCGACGCCTTGCGAGGTGATACGAAGCTCTTCTCGGCTGCCTTCAGCCACCCGACGGGCTCGCGGACGTCGCGACGCTCCTCATCGGAGAACACCGTATAGACGGCGTCGGGCTCTACGCCCTCGACCTGTTCGAGCGGTGCGAAGACGCCGTCCTTGTAAGACACCTTAACTAATGCTCATGCCGGTGGTGATGTTGCCGCCGGAGCGCATCGACCGGGCCTCACAATGGCGACCTCGATCGCACGTCTCCCCAAACGCCCAGATGTCGGCGCGCTTGTCCACAACCGTGCCGCGCCTGCTTGCGGAAGAACCCTAAGCAGCAGATGGACAGCGCGCAGGGGGTTCGCCTGCGCTCGATGGTGCTTTCGAAACCGTCGCACCCGCAGACGCGGCGCCGCCCGTGGTGGCCGCGCCAAGGTCCATCGTGACGCGCGACCTGCCGGCTATGGCGGCGCTGCTGGTTGTAGGTCTCGGCGTCGCATTGTTGGCGCCGCGGCGCGGGAAGACACCGGTCGATCGGCCGCTGGCGCGGCTCGATGTCGATCCAGGTGCGGACGTCGCGTTCCCGTCTGCCAACAACGCCGGGAGCAGCATTGCCATTTCGTCCGATGCACGCGGCTGGTCTACGCCTCCGGCACGCCAACACGTCTGTTCACCCGTCGCCTGGATCAACCGACGGCCACCGAACTCCCGGGGACGCAAGGAGCGGGCCGGCCGTTCTTCTCGCCCGACGGGCAGTGGGTCGGCTTCGCGGCTGGCAACAAGATCAACAAGATGTCTGTGGACGGCGGCGCCGTGGTCCCGGTGGGAGAGGTCGCTGTCGTCGCCGGTGCGAGTTGGGCGGAGGATGGCCGCGTCGTTATGAGTGAGGTGGGGAAGGGACTGCTGCTGCCCGCCGCCGGAGGTTCCCTCACCATCGTGGCGCCTCTGGGCGACGGTGAAATCGTGCTCGCTGAGCCGCACGCACTTCCGGGTGGTAAAGCGGCCGTGTTTGTAGCGGCGAACGACGCAGCCGGCGGCGCGGATCTGAAGACCATCGAAGTGCTGACACTGGCGGATGGCCGCAGGAAGATCCTGGTCCGAGGCGCCAGTCCCCCACTATCTGTCCTTGTCGAATGGGAGCGGGCATCTGCTCTATGTCAACAATGCCACGCTGTTTGCGGTCCCCTTCGACCTGGCCACCCTGGAGACGCGCGGCACGGCCGTGCCCGTGCTGGATGATGTCGCCTATGCCACGGTGCAAGGCACCGGGCAATGTGATGTCTCCCGCACCGGCACGTTGATCTACCGCCGGTCGCGCGGCGATGCGGCGGCGCTGGCGACGGTGCAATGGATCTCTCCAGCAGCGGGTGTTGACCGTCAGCAACGCGGTGAACGGCGCCACCCTCATCGCCGACCAGCCCCGCGTGTGGGTCGCCGCCCTCGGCGCTCTGCCGGGCTCCAATTGGGATCTCGCCCCCGACGGCACGCGTGTCGCGGCGGTGATTCCGGAAGCGTCCGCGCAGGCTCCCGAGCGAGAGCACGTGGTCGTCATGCTCCTGAACTGCGCCGACGAGTTGCGGCGGCTGCCGCTGGGAAAGTGGCGGCAGCCGAGCGGACGAGCACCGAGCGCGAGAAACGCGCACCCTTCGCTTCAGGCAGGAAATACCTCGTCACGCACCAGCCGCGGGCGTAGGATCTGGCTGTCCGATGCGCTTGCCGGACACACTCGAAGGGAGGCCCCACATGCAATTCATGATTGCCTACTCATTCGGTCCCGAGGTGCGGGACGAGGCTCAGGCCCGCTTCAAGAAGACCGGCGGATTGCCTGGGGACGGCGTGAAGATGCTCGGTCGGTGGCACTGCATCGGCGGACACAGCGGCTTCCTGCTGGCCGAGAGCAATGACGGTGTTGCGATCGGCAAGTGGATGCAGGAATGGACCGACTTGCTCGAGTTCGACGTGATTCCTGTGAACGACGACGCGGACACGATGAAGGTGCTCGGCGACTGAGGCTCATGGCGGCTATCGCGTCGACTTGGTGCCCTTGAACGTGAACCTCTGCGCGCGGGAACCGGCCTGAACCTGCGCGCCCGTGGTCGGGTGCGTCACCGTCGGCCCGGCAGCCTTGGCTACGAAGATGTGGCCGGACGGATCAACGCTCAGGTTGTGGGGTCTGCCGAGCTGACCGGGACCCACGCCGGCCGGCGAACTCGTCCACCACTTCCAGATCGCTGCGTCGGAGCACGGTGATGACATGCGGGCCGCCGTCGGCCACGTACAGGTAGGTCTGCGGCGCGTCGTGTGACAAGCCCACCGAGAACGCTGCTTCGACTCCGCACGGGCGCTTCGGCACCCACGTGGCCTGGTCCTGCGCGCCGCACAGGGGCCGCAGAATCTTCTCACGCACGAACTCGCCGTTCTGTCGGAACACCTGGACGCGACTGTTGCCGCGGTCGGCTAGATGGTTGAGCCCGTCGCGCGAGCCGGTGATGCCGTGGGGAATCCGCAACTGCGCCGGTGGCGCGGCCACTTGAGCCCGGCGGCGCTCGACGCTGCCATCCGGCTCCTCGATCTGGCAAATGGCACCCCAGTCTCGTGGGCCGTCCAGCAGTGCAGAAATAGTGGAGGCGGCGGGAAAGCCGAGCTGATCGAGGGAGAAACGCTCGTCGTGGTCGGCGGGAGTTGTTGAACGCGAAAAGCGCGTGATCGGCAACTTATTGATGGCGCGCGACGTCTGGGGCTAACGCGTTCTTTCGGCGGCAGTTGCCGCCGTTGGCCGAGTTCACCGGCGTCCTCGGGAAACACCCGAAATCGACTCAAGTTTTGGAGGGATATTGGAGGCGGCGGGGCAGCGGTCCCGCCGCTTGCGCGATAGGGACAAATGCCCTGCTCCGCTCGTGGCTGGATCTGACATATAAAAACTTGTATAGTACGTGACACGTGCACCATGCTCGACAAGCCGCTGATCTTGCTCGGCAGCTCGCGTCGTGACCTGCGGGCCTTTCCAGAACTGCCGCGTCGCCTGGCGGGCTTTCAGCTGCGCCGAGTGCAGCAGGGCCTCGACCCGGACGACTGGAAGCCGATGCCCGCAGTTGGGCCCGGTGTCCGCGAGATTCGGATTCGCGTGGAGGGCGCCCATCGGGTGTTCTACGTCGCGACACTGGCAGATGCGATCTATGTGCTTCATGCGTTCGAGAAGAAGTCCCAGAAGACCACGCTGCGCGACCTCGAGATTGGCCGCGAACGTTTCAGGGCGATTGGGACACTGAGGCAAGAACATGGCAAAGCCAAGCGCCGTTAGGGTTACGCTGTCCACCGGCAACGTCTTCCGCGACCTGGGATTCGCGAAGGAGGAAGCCGAGCACCTGCTCGTCCGCGCCGACCTGCTCATTCAGGTCCAGAAGGTGATCAAGGCCAAGGCGCTGAAACAGGCGCAGGCGGCCAAGCTGCTGCGCGTCACGCAGCCGCGCGTCAGCGACCTGCTGCGCGGCCGGATCGATCTTTTCAGCACGGACGCACTCATCGACATGCTGGCGCGCCTGGGCGTGGGCGTGCGCCTCGTGGTGATACCGGCCAAGTCGCGGCGGGCGGCGTGATTCAGGCTATGCGGCGTTAGATTGGCCGTCCTACGCCACGTCCAAGAGCGCGCGCGGATTCTTGGCGGCGATGAGCAGCAGGGTTCGTGCTGCGCCGGAGGGCGCGCGGCGGCCCTGCTCCCACTCCTGCAGCGTGCGCACCGAAACGCCCAGCAGTTCAGCGAAGCGCGGCTGCGACAGCCCCGTGCCTTCGCGGATCGACCCGACAGACGGCACCGTGGTGACGCGGCCCTGCTCGCCCCGCTTGAGCTGCCGGAGCCCGTCCAGGATCTCTCGCCCAACGTTTCGCCTTGGGGATGCCATCAATGGATGAGAGCATACGTCAGAGCCGTATGTCGAGCGGGACTACCTCGGGGAGAAGTGACATGGCACGGCGCAGCAGAGACTGGAACGAAGGCTTGGCGCAGGACCTCCGGGATCGGGAGTTCGCGCGCGAATGCCTTCTGGCGGCCATGGACGAGGGCGTGCCGATTCAGGTCGCACTGGGGAAGGTGATCCGAGCGATTGGCGTGAAAGAGTTCGCGGCGAAGGTGAGGATGGCGGGCCCGAACGTGCTGCGAGCGATCAAGCCGAGGCACAACCCGACGCAGGACACGATGAACCGGCTGCTGAAGCCGTTCAGGCTCAAGCTCAGCTTGGCGCGGATTGAGGAACCGCGCGGGGGACGCGCGGCCTAGCGAAGCCGTCCACCCGATCGGATCACGTCCACCCAGGGTTCAGGTCGCCGAGGAACGAACGACGACCCCGGCTCCCGTCGAACGCCGCCTTCAAGCGGCTCGACCTCTAGCCCCTGGTCTTGAGGGATACCTCACAGCGCACGCCCTCGGCGCGCTGAAGGTGGGCGATGACGTCAAACAAGTTCTTCGCCTGCGGATTGCCTTTCGGCCCGAGCATCCGCATCAG
Organism: Acidobacteriota bacterium; assembly: GCA_018000455.1. Classification (GTDB taxonomy): domain Bacteria; phylum Acidobacteriota; class Vicinamibacteria; order Vicinamibacterales; family UBA2999; genus CADEFD01. The sequence goes on along the minus strand of JAGNJW010000019.1, from coordinate 75,687 downwards.
GCTCTTCGCCGGGATGTGCGTGAGCTCGTCCAGGCGCTCAAACCCCATCGTGCCGTTGACGTAGTCCCGCAGCAACGCCTTGCCCGTGTCGACATCGCCGGCGAGCAGGCCGTCGATTGCCTCCTGCAACACGGCTTTCCTGAAGCCGGCCGACTTGATCAAGCGGGCACGCACGGTCTCTTTGAAGTCTTTCGTCAGTGGCATGGCTGTGATTCACTTTCGTCGTTTGTTGCCCCGACGCCCTTGACGCTCGAGAAGTTCCCCTGCTCGATCCGCGTTACTGAGGTGAGCACCCGCGCGGCTGCCGGATCGTCCAAGCCGTCGAGCCACTCCCCGAACGAGCTCGTCCCCTCAAGGCTGACCTACTGCTTGACTATGACCACCAACGGTTATGGTAACACATAAGACACCACATCGAACGTGCACGGGCGCGCCGCGCGCCACACCTGGTTGGCCCGCCTGGTCTCCGCTCGGCGAGGAGAACCGCCGTCCCTGGTCAGGGTCCGACGACACCCCTACGCCTCATCCGGTGGCGACGGCAGGCGCAGCTGGATCTCCACCAGGGTCGCCTTGATCTCGTCGAGGTCTGATTCCGTGTCGGCCGCTTTCGGCGCGAGGAACCACGACGCCACCAGGCCGGAGAAGGTACCGAAGACGCCGATGCCCGCGATCATCAGAAACACGGCCACCAGTCGACCCTCTGGCGTGGTCGGATACGTGTCGCCGTAGCCTACGGTGGTCATGGTCGTGACCGCCCACCACATCGCGTCCTGCGCGGTGCGGATGTTGCCCGGGCCGTCTGCTTCGAGCTGCAACATCGCCAGGGACGAGAACACCAGTAGCAGCACTGTCAGCAGCACCGCCGCCAGGAAGGCACTCTGCGCGCGCTGGGCGATGAGTGCCGTGCCCAGGACTCGCACCGACTTGACGGCCCGAAGCACGCGCAGAATGCGGAAGACCCTCGCCGCCCGGCCCCAGCGCAAAGCTCCTATGGTCGGGATGCTTGATAGCAGGTCAAGCCACCCCCACGTTGCCAGGTATGTCCACCGCCTTGGCGCGTTGTAGAGGGTGACGAGGAAGTCGAGCAGGAACAGGCCGCAGACGGCGTGGTCGGCCAGCTCGAGCAACGCCGACGTCTCTGCGTCCAGGGACAGGGCGGTGTCAGCGGCCAGGCTCACCAACGCCCAAAGGCACAGAGCCAGCATGAAGAGCTGGTACGGCGAACCGGCTGCACGGTTAGCCGTGGCGTCAACCTCCATGGTCCGGCGGCTCGGGCGGGCCGGCGGCGAGAATACGGCGGGTCAACGCCAGCAACACGACCACGGCGAGGCCGAGCGCGCTCCACAGCACGACGGTCGGCGGCGCTTGGCGCATCATCTCGGCCAGCGCGCGCGTGTGCTCGGGGTTGGCCGCCGCAGGCTGGATGTCGACCGCCGCGATCGGCAACGCGGAGTAGGCCAGCACTTCCTCGCGCAGCAGCCCGAGTTCGTAGGACGGCGGCGGTACGCGGTCGTTACCGAAGAGCAGGCGATACTCTCCCGGGCCGGCCTTGAAGGTCAGCCGCGGCACAGCGACCAGGCCGGTGGCGGTCCGGACCGTGAGAGGGGCGTTGTCACCGTCGGCGATCTCGACCGTCAGGATCGTGGCGGTTGCGCTCACCGGAATCGACGTCACGACCGGACCAGCGGGTGTGTCGCGGAGCGTCGAACGAAGCGTCCCAGATCCGGCCACGCGGTAGCCACCGGCCGCGCCCGGGTCTGGCACAAGGACGACCGCGTCGCGGGTGAAGAAGCCTTCGGCCACCTCGAGTTCAACGGCCGTGAAGGGCACGGGCGCCGGGAACCCGGTCGCCGGCGCCGCGAGCCGGTAGGCGGAGGTGCGGGCGAGTCCGCGCGGCGAGTCGGCCGGCGCCAGCACCAACGGCACGCGGGCCACGTCACGCACCGGCTCGACGATGTACGGCACCTGGCGGTTGTCTGCATCGATGACTCGCAAGTCGTCCAACCCAGGCTGCACGTGTGGCACATCGGACGCGGCGATCGTGAGGGAGTAGAGATCGTCGTTGCCGGTGATGCGGAAGGCGCGGGTGTGGGTCCAGCCGCCCGCCTCCACGGCCGCGCCGCGTGCGGACACAAAGGCCAGCGGCGCCGGGGCGCGGTAGCGCGGATTGGCGGTCTCGGCCCCGAGCGTCGCCATGGGATACGCCGCCACCGTGGTCAGCGACCCGCGGAGCCGCTCGAGGTCGTAGACGGCCGGACGCGTGACGGCGTTGCCATAGTAAAGCGTCAGAACCGGTGCGGCAGTGGCCGTGATGAGCTGCGTCTGGGGCGCCGACAACCGCGCGCGCGCCTGCGTCAGCGGCGGGTTGTCGCCGTCGGTCACATCCACGACGAGCGTGCCGCCAGACAGGCCTGCCACGTCGATGTCACGAGCTTCCACATCGGCCGTGGCCTCGGGCAGGCGAAATCGGTAGGCGAGCAGCCGGCCGACCTCGCGCTCGTTACCGTCGCGCTGTTCCAGCACGGTCACCGGGCGCGCGAAGGCCGCGTCGGCGGCGTCGAGCGACAGGCGCCGCAGCGGGAATCCCGCCGGCACCGGCACCCGGTACTTCGAGTGGCCAGCGGCCGTGGAAATCAGTTCGAGCGTGACGTCCTCGGTCCAGCGCGAGCCGGCCAAGCCGGTGCTCGACACGGCCTCGATGCCGATGAGGTCGATCGGCCGCGAGCGCGCGTCGTCGGCGGTCACGCGCACGAAGCGGGCCGCCGCCCCCGGCGTCGCGAGTGTGGTGCCGTGCACCGCGTGTTGTTCCCAGAGGCGGGCGAACACCCAGTAGTCCGCACCAGTGGGGGTCCAAGAGGTGCCGTCGGCAGAGAGCTCCAGGCGCAGGCGTTTGGTGAAGTCGACGGATCGGATGTTCAGCACAAGCCGGTCGAACGCGACGACACGTCCGAAGTCCACCGTCCAGGCCGAGCCGTCGCGCCGCTGCTGGCGCGCTTCGACGAGCCTGCCAGCGGTCCGCTGCTCGACGCGCCGTTCGATGTCGTCGAGCACGATGAACGGCGTTTCGCGTCCGCCGGCGTCGAGCAGGCGCAGATCGCGCAAGCCCTGCTGGCTGCGCGATGCCAGCTCGGGCGGCAGGGCGATGGCTACGAAGCCGCCGTCGCCGTTCGCCGGCAGGACGACCTCGCGCTTGAATGCCCACGCGGCGCGGATCTCGTCCACGCTACCAGCCGGTTGCGCCGCCACCACCGCCGACAGCGCCATCATTGCCGCGGCCAACCAGCGGCGAGTCATACGGGAGACTCCTCGCGCGCCGCGAAGCGCTGGTAGAGCAGCGACACGAGAATCAGCGATGCGCCGAGCGCCATGAACGAGACGATGCGATAGAGCCCGGTGAGCTGGCCCAGGTCGTAGACGAACACCTTGGCCACGGTGAGCATCAGGAAACCGAGCGACACGAGCCGCAGGCCGCGCTGGCCGCGCCACAGACCGATGACGAGCAGCGCGATCGCGTAGAGGCCCCATGCAAACGAGCGGGTGAGATCGCGCTGCAGATGGCGCGACAGGTCGAGCTCGACGTAACGTCCGGCCGAGTAGAAATCGGCGATCTCGAGGTTGATCAGCCAGAAGATGAGCAACAGCCCCAGGAAGGCTACGAAGGCGGCAGGGATCTCGCGGTCGCGCGCGACGTAGTCGAAGCGCGGCGACTCGCCGCGGCGGGCTTCGGCCCGGCGCAGCCACACGGCGCCGACCAGACACGCGAGTGCCGGCACCGCGTAAGTGTAGAGCAGCCAGTTGAGGATGGCGTAGCCGCGTGGCTCGTAGCGCAACACTGCCGGATTCACGAGCAGCCGCACGCCCACGGCCGCGAAGAGTGCCCAGCCGAAGTACTTCAGGCCGGGATGCGGCAGCCGCCCGAACAGCCACCACACGGCCGACGCCTCGAGCGCCCAGCCGAGCGTGATCCACTGGCGATTGACCTGCACGGGCAGCGCTGCCGCGACAAAGCCCAGCGCGATCGCGGCAAAGAGCGCCAAGTAGTTCAAGCGCCGCGTGGCTCCAGCGCTGGTGTCAGGCGCGAAGTGACGGCTGACGCCGTTCAGTGCGGCCACGCTCACCGTGGCCATCAACACCGGCACCACACCGATCCAAGCCTTGCCCCACAGCTGGGCCCAGGCGTCGTAGAAGAGCAGGAACATGGCCGGCCCGATGAGCGCGGAGGTGAGCCACGGCAGCGGTGCGGTCGTCCACGCGGGTGCCAGCCGGCGCACCACGGCGAACGGCAGCGTCACGAAGACCGCGTAGACGGCCACGTAGGCGACGACGGCCGGCGGTGCCACGATCAGCGAGAAGTGGGAATGCCAGGCGGCGGCGAAGACGACGGCGGCGGTCGCGGCTGCTGGCACGAGTGGCGTCCAGCCGGTGCGGAGCGTGACGATCAGCACCAGCGCGAGGTCGAGAGCGAGCAACGCGAAGAGCGGCGCCGGCGCCGAGTACGCGGTGCGGTCCACCCCTGCAAACAGGCCCAGGTAGGCGACGGCGCTGGCCGCGAGAACCGCCACGAGGTCGCGGCGCCACCACACCAGCGCGGCGTCGGGCGGTCCGGTCAGCTGGCGGCGCATCACCAGGGTGGCCGCCGACACGGCGAACAGGTGCGGAATGGCCAGATGGCCCAAGTAGCCGCCCGGACTGGCCATCACCGCGAACCAGCGCGCGCACAGCAGGGCCAGCAGCAGCGACCCGAGCGCGAGCGCGCCGGGCCAGCGCCCACTGCGCGTGCGTTCGGCGAGCGCGGCAAACAGCGCGGCCAGCAGGCCAAGGAATAGCCAGGTGGACGGCTCGCCCGGCACGAGCAACCACGCCAGCGCGAAGAGCCCGGCGACCGGCATGAAGCCGACGAATCCGGCGAGCGGATGCGGTTCGGCCAGCCAGTCGGCGCCGGCTCGCACCGCCACGCGCGGCAGCTCCGTGTAACCGGCGGCCACGGCCACGGCGGCGGCCGCCAGTCCCCACGTGTTAGGAGACGGCTCGATGGCGGCCCCTTGTACGGTCAGCGCAAGCCCCGTGGCCGCAGCGCTCGCGGCCACGAGCACCGGCTGCGTATGGCGCAGCGCAATCCAGGCGAGGCCCGCCCCGAGCGCGGCGAGATAACCGAGCACGAGCGCCCACTGCGGCCCGAAGCGCGGATCGGCGGCTACGGCTACGACGAAGACGAGCGGCACGAGCCCGCCGCCCAGACTCACCTGATAGGCGAGTGGCTCCTTCGCGTCCGCTACCCGTAGCGCGTGCCATAGGTAGGCGGCGCCGATCGCGGCAAAGGCGCCCATTGCCACGAGCAGCTTCTCTGGCGCCAGGTAGGTGCCATACCAGCCGAGTTGCAGCAGCGCCGTGCCGGCCAGCGACAGCATCGTGATGGCCGACCACTGCCGGCGCTCGGCCACGTGGAGGAAGCCCACCGCGAGGACCAGGAGATACGAGAAGAAGCCGAGCGGGCGATCGACACCGGTCGAGATCAGCACCGGTGTGGCCAGACCGCCGACCAGGCCGATGACGGCGGTGAAGAGCGCGGCGTGCCTGACCGCAATCACCGCGGCCACGCCTGTGACGAGCATCATCGCGACGAAGGTCACGGTGAGCCCGAAGAGCTGATACAGGCTGTGGGCGGCAAAGAACGCCAGGTAGAGCGTCACCACACCGGCGCCCGACACGGCGTTGGCGGTGCTGTCGAAGCCTTCGCGCAGCTTCAGTTCGGCCCACGCCAGGGCGCCCGTGCCGGCTAGCAGCATCATGGCGATGCGGATCGTCGGCGAGAAGAAGCCCTGGTCGATGCTCCACTTGGCGAAGAACGCGGCCGCGATGACCAGCGTGATGCCGCCCATCCAGGCCGCGCCGCGCACGCCCAGCATGCTCTCCCAGTCGAACGACGGAGCGGGTGGAGCGGGTGGCGGCTCGGCCGGGGGCGACTCCACCCGCGGCAGTGGCGTCGGCGGTCGAGGCGACGCCACGCTCGGCGGCGGTGGGGTCCGCAACGGCGCTGCTGGAGCCGTGGCCGGGACTGGCGGTGGGGTCGGGATGGGCGTGGCCAGCACTGGCTGCGCGGTCGGGATCGGCGCGGGCGCCAGCCGCGGAGGTGCGACGTTTGGCGCTGTGGCCGCGTCGCGCTTGCTCAGTTCGACCACACGGCGCTCGAGGAACTCCACCGTGCGCTGCAGCTCTTCCAGCTTCTTGCGCGTGTCGCGCGAGCGCACGAAGCCCAGTACAGAGAAGATCGGGCCGGCGACGACGGCAAGGCCGATCAGAGTGGCAACGAGGACGATCAGGCCCTCCACGGTGTGATCGTGTTTCGGCCCGCCCCAGCGCCGCCGATAGCACGCCGCTGCGCGGCATTGCTCGCACGGAGGGGAAGGTCCACGCGCCGAGGTCTCGTCAACGGCGCGGACGTTAGGCGTTGTCGAACGTGACGATCGCGCTGATTTCGCGCGGCGGAAAACAAATCCCGCCGTGCCCTGGCCCGCTTGACGAGCCCTGGGCCGCCGCCTCCTAAACTATCGTTTATGATATTTTAAGTGAGGCCTCCACGATGGCAGTGACGGTCCGCGAGTACGAGACGGCCGATGGAAAAGTCCCCTTCAGGGACTGGCTGGAGACGCTGGACCGCGCCGCCCGCGCCAGGGTGCAGGCGAGCGTCGTTCGCTTCGAGACGGGCACCTGGGCGACCACAAGAGCGTCGGGGGCGGCGTGCAGGAGGCCAGGGTGATGTTCGGGCAAGGCTACCGCATCTACTTCGGCCAGGACGGCGCAACGCTGGTGCTGCTGTTGGTGGGCGGGTCGAAGGGAACCCAGGCGAAGGACATCCGGCGCGCCCAGCATTACTGGCGCGACTACCTCGGGGAGGAGTGACCTGGCACGACGCAGTAGAGACTGGAACGAAGGACTGGCGCAGGACCTCCGAGACCAGGAGTTCGCGCGCGAGTTCCTGCTGGCGGCGATGGACGAGGGCGTGCCGATTCAGGTCGCGCTGGGGAGAGTGATCCGCGCGATGGGCGTCAAGGAGTTCGCGGCGAAGGTGAAGATGGCGGGCCCGAACGTGCTGCGAGCGATCAATCCGAGGCACAACCCGACGCAGGACACGATGAACCGGTTGCTGCAGCCGTTCCGGCTAAAGCTCAGCCTGGCCCGGATCGAGGAGCCGCAAGGACGTCACGCCGCGTAGCGGCGCCTGGGCCGGGCCGTCACAGCCGCGCCGCGACGCCGGCGCCAATAGGCTGTGCATCGCGGGGCGGTCCAGCTGCGGCAGAGTCGTGGAGGCGGCGGGTAAACCGAGCTGCTCGAGGGAGAAACGTTCGTCGTGGTCGGCGGGAGTTGTGCCCGCTAAGTCGCGCCGCTGGCGCGACTTGCGCGCCTAACTACGGCGCCGACACCACGACTGAACGCAGTGAAGGAGTGGTGGAGGCGGCGGGAGTTGAACGCGAAAAGCGCGAGATCGGTAACTCACTGATGGCGCGCGACTTCTGGGGCTAACGCGTTCTGCCAGCGGCAGTTGCCGTCGTTCGCCGAGTTCACCGGCGTCCTCGGGACACACCCAAAATCGACCCAAATTCTGGAGGGATATTGGAGGCGGCGGGGCAGTGGTCCCGCCGCTTGCTATTTCGGCGGCGGGAACCGGATTCCGCCGGGCCCGTGCCCTGTTCCACGGGCCTTGTCCCGCCGCCTCCAAAAGTATCGTTTGTGATAGTTTAGTGGAGGCCTCCACGATGGTAGTGACGGTCCGCGAGTACGAGACGGCCGACGGGAAAGTCCCCTTCAGGGACTGGCTGGACACGCTGGACCGCGCCACCCGCGCCAGAGTGCAGGCTCGCGTCGTGCGCTTCGAGACGGGCGACCTGGGCGACCACAAGGGTGTCGGGGGCGGCGTGCAGGAGGCCAGGGTGATGTTCGGACCCGGCTACCGCCTCTACTTCGGCCAAGACGGCGCGACGCTGGTACTGCTGCTCGTGGGCGGGTCGAAGGGGACTCAGGCGAAGGACATCCGGCGAGCCCAGCAGTACTGGCGCGACTACCTCGGGGAGAAGTGACATGGCACGACGCAGCAGAGACTGGAACGAAGGGCTGGCGCAGGACCTGCGAGACCAGGAGTTCGCCCGCGAGTTCCTGCTGGCGGCCATGGACGAAGGCGTGCCGATTCAGGTGGCGCTCGGAAAGGTGATCCGCGCGATGGGCGTGAAGGAATTCGCCGCGAAGGTGAAGATGGCGGGGCCGAACGTGCTGCGCGCGATCAACCCGAGGCACAACCCGACGCAGGAGACGATGAACCGGCTGCTGAAGCCGTTCAGGCTCAAGCTCAGCTTGGCGCGCATCGACGAACCGCGAAGGCGTCAGGCGGCGTAGTTAAACCGTCCGCTGCTCGGATCAAGTGTACATGTCGCGCGCACAAGTCCAGCGAACCGACCGTTGCTTGCGCGCCAGGACTTCATTCGCTCCGGTACACGCACAACCCGTCGGCGCTGGCCACGATGAATCGCCCAGGAGGGCAGCCTCCACCAATCTCAAGCGCGACGTCCTCGGACCCGTTCGGAGCCAGAGCTTCTCCGAATACCCCCACCCATTCCGGCGAGACCGCAAGCTCGCCGTGGCGGCGGTACGCATGGAGCACGACCCCAGCAGCCTGCAGCCAACTGGTTGAATTGAGTTTGAATAGCGGCCGGGCCACGTTGTGGCGCTCAAGGTATTCGACCGTCGCGTTTGAGACAACAAGTCGAGGCGCTTGCATAGCGCGCTGGCCCGAGCCGTACTGACGTGCGCGCGTCAGGCCGCCGAACGCAGCAGCAGCGAGCGATATGGTGATGAGCACGCCCGCGCCCCAGCCCACTTGTCGAACGAGTTGAGGCGCTATTGAAAGCCGCCGAAGAACCGCCGCCGCCACGAGTGCCAAGTTGAGGGCTCCAACGGCAGAGAGCCAGAAGATCTGATAGTCGCCGATGGTGCCGTTGATGCGCGTGATCGACCAGGCGGCGACGCCTGAGGCGAGAGCCGTCAAGACGCAAAGGCGGGCGAACAGCATTTGACCTCGTCGCCATGTCAATACCGCCACCGAGAGCAGGGCCGCGAGTTGGCCTAGGGCAAGCATCGTCGTTGGCCATGAGCCACGACGTTCATACGTCTGGCCCCACGGCAGCGTGAATCCTGGCCGCACGGCGGCTGTCGTCACGTCCCCCCACGCCCAAACCGCCTCGGGCCAGTCCTGTCCTCCGGATGGACTGGCGATGAAGAAGTCGAGCAGCTTCGACAGATTTCCGGGTCGGCCGTTCATTTGCTCAAAGAGCGGCGGAAGCCACAGGACGAGCCCAATTAGGAGTGCTCGCCAGGCCCATCGAGCCGGGCGGCTCTCTGCTGCATTAGTCGTAGAACTACCGACCCAAGAGGAGAGCGCCAGGCCACCCCCGACAATAGCAGCGGCGACGGGGACGACCGACACGCTGCTCTGCGCGACGAATGACACGAAGGCAGCCGCGCCGACAGCTGACGCTCCGCTCCCCGCACCTGCGGCAGCCCAAAACACGATCGCGGCGATCAGCGGGAGCACGATGAGATGTGGGTTCCACACGCTGGTGGCGAGGTCGCCGCATCGAAGCAGGTACGCCGACAGCACGAGTGTCACTGTGCCGGCCACGACAGCCCCGCAGTGTTTCGCGAGCATCCATCCGACCGTAGTGATCGCGCCCACATTCAGTACGAGCGCCCCAACCGCCAGGCCGATGCTGTTCGAACCCGCCAGCGCGTAGAATGGCGCCAACAGGTAGAACATCATCGGCCCCGGGTGGTGCCACCCAAACTGTGAATACGGCCCGAGTGCGACGGCGTCTCTCAGGGTTGTTCCGACCGCGATCTCGATGACCGCCACGTCGCCGAATGGGAACGCCTCGGGTGTCGACCGGGCGAGCCCATTAGTTGCAATGGCGCCTACGACTACGGCACAAAGGAGCAGCCAGGGGCGGACACCCATCGCGCTGAGCGCCCGGGTGGAGGTCATGAGTTTCGACGCCTAACCACGCAAGCGGGATAGTAGCATCGAGATAGGCGTCAGCGAGTCCACTGCGCGCACCTCGATGCGCGAGGCGATTGCGTCATGCGGGCGGGACAGCCCTACCCGATGTCCCCGTCACTCCTAGTACCCGAGGGGCGACGATTTAGTGTCTGGCGCAGCGCGTGAGGCTCGGCGCGTCGAGGGCGGGCGGTGCAGGTGGTCCAGTGGCTTCGTAGCTCAGCTCAAAGGGATAGGGTCATGCTAAATAGCGAGCAGCGTATCCGGGTAGCGAGACTCTCGAGTCGGTTGATGGCAGCAGGACGCCTCTGTGGGGCCGTCATCGTTCTTGTGCTTGCCGTTGGCCTTGAAGCCCGGGAGCCAAAGCTGGTGGTGTCAAGGGCTGGCTCGTCGCTGCTCGTGACCTTTGACCTCCTCCCCGACCGCGTTGACGACCTGGCCGTGCGGCTCAGAGGGCACGATCAAGTGACTGTGACCTGGCAGGTTGACGTGCGCCGCGAAGTTGCCTTCTGGGTCGACCGTGGCGTGCAGCGTTTCGTTCTGACGACCACTGCGCGCCGGGCGGCTGGCGCTGAAGAGTATGTGATTGAGCGGGCGTTGAATCGGCGGAAGCTGGGGCAGCCAATCGTCGCGCCACTCGGCGACACCTATCGCCATCTCACATCGTTCACGAGAATTGAGCTCCCGTTTGCGGCGCCCGTCGCGCAGGGAACACCGTATCGCTTGGCAATCACGGCACGTGTGGAAGGCGGTGGAGAAGCGGCCATCGTCACGCCAGAACTGGCGCGCACCGTGATTGACCGATAGCGACTGTGCGTTGTCGCCCTCGGAGGAGAAAATGAAGTGGCCATCCATAGCGGCGACATGAGTGCGCGGAGAGTCTACTGGCTGGCAGCCGCGATGCTGCTTTGTGTTCCGCGCCTGGCTACCTCACAAAGCGCTGTCACAGCGGCGTCGCGCGCCTGGGTCGCAGTGTCTGCCGCGATTGCCAGTCAGGCAGAAGGCGAGGAAGAGTGCCCGAACGTGTGCGGGCCAGTCGGTGGTGCTGGTCTTGCCGTCGGCCTCAGTGCTGGTGCTCGACTGTCTCCGCGGACGGCCGTGGTCGTCGAAGGAATGCTCGGGCCGAGCCTGCACGCAGAACAGACACGTCGCCTGGCGGGCGGCTTCCTGGAGCTGTCCGTACAGCATCGTGACGTTCCGGTCTCCGGCGGTCTGAAGTTCGCGTTGACAGACCCGGGCCTGGCGCTCAGTGCCCACGCCGTCGCGTTGATCGGCGTGTCCCGACGCCGGACAACGCTGGTGGGCCTCCGTGGACGTCGTTCCCGCCGAGTGCTGTCGCCTACGAAGAAACCCTGATGGACCTCGTCCCCGCCTTCGGAGCTGGGATGGACGTAGTGATGCGCGTGCGCCACAACGTGGCGTTCGTGCCATCCGTGCGCGCGCTTCATCGGGGGGAACGACACGCCGAGCAATTAGCCACCGACGCGAGGCGTGGGCTGGGCGCTGCTCGCTGCGGGGCTGGGTGTTGCGGTTGGTTACTGAGCAACGCACGGGCTAGGATCAGCCGGACGAGATGCAGCTCGCCCAAGTCGCTCGACGCAGAATCTGCCATCAATAGACGGCGGCGTGATGGCAGGACGTGCCACCTCCGGAGTCCCTTCTGCGCGTCGCTGGCTGTTGCAGCGCGGCAGGCGCTTTGCATTCCGGCAGGCAATGGCCGGAGCCTCGCTGACCCCCCGTCACAACGAGTTCCTCGACCTTGTCCTCCGCCACTCCGGCGTCTTCGTCGGCCGCCAGTACGCGGCCTTCGCCAACATCACCCACGGGCAAAAGGTGCACGACTTCATCGGGCGCGTGTTGGCGCATGGGTACGCGCGGCCCATCGCCCTCGGGCCGAACGGGCGGACGCGTCTCTTCCACGTCCACTACAAGCCGCTCTACCGGGCCATCGGCGAGACCGACAATCGGCACCGCCGCCGGCCCACCATCGAGCAGGCCCTTGAGCGTTTACTCGTGCTCGACGGCGTCCTCATGGACCGATCGCTGACCTGGCTCGCCACCGAACGCGAGAAGCGCGCGCACTTCGGCGCACTGCGGGGCCTCGACCTGCGCGACAACGAGTATCCGCGGCTGGTCTTCGGACGGGCGCCGCGGCAGACCGTCCGCTTCTTCCCGGACAAGCTGCCCATCGGGCACGACGCGTACGGCCGCACCCACGTGTTCCTCTACCCGGTGCACAGCATCGATCTCGTCCACTTCTGCCTGTTCCTCGCGCGCCATCACTGGTTCCTGAACTCGCTGCCGTTCTGGACCGTCAGGGTGCTCAGCCCGAAGCCGCTGATGCACCACGCGCGGAGCTTTCTGTGGGCGGCACAGATGACGCTGGCGTCGCCGCTTCGCCTGGACGAGCTGCCCGAGTTGCTGTGGTTCTTCGAGGTGACGTCCCGCGCCGACGCGGCCGAGCTCAGCCAGCACGCCGAGCGACTACAGGCGGCACGGCGAACGTTCCGTGGGCCGCGGTTCATCGCATTGCGCCGGTTGTGGCACCAACTCGGGGACACGGCGCTGTATGTCGTGAACTCCCAGGTGTTGCGCGACCAGATGGAGCGTGGGCGAGGCACCGTGGAGATCGTGGAGGCGACCCACGATTACGGCTACTTGCGGTCCTTGGCTGGGCTACGCACCTCGAAGCAAGGTGAACATCGGGGGGATGAACCCCGTGGGACAAGTGTTCCCCCGAGCACGGGCGATGAACACGCCGTTCGCACGGGCCCCGCAGACGGCGTCGTGCGAGATGAACTCGACGCGTAAGGTGGCCTCGCTTCACGAGTTAGCGCTGGTCCGCGTCTCGGCCGGGCGGCGTTCTGTGCCGACCGCGGCAGCAGCTCCGCCGGAAGTCACCTGAAGGCGGAGGGGCGTGAGCGACCCCCTACTTGCAGGGCGCCGGGCCACCCCGGCGCCCGAGGGGGTCGCTCACGCCCCGGAGCAAGGGGAGGGATCCGGCGGAGCTGCTGCCGGTGCTGGGCCCTTACTTTGCAGAGGGGCGTATTGTCGCTGGTAGTCGCGTCCCGGGGGCGGCGGAAGTGGCTTGTGCCGACAGCGTGGCGAGGACCAAGACGGGAGTCGTCGCTGCCAGCCGCAGTCGGCTTTCGCCCTGCGGCAGAACCGTCTGCTGGAGTTCGGCAAGCGAGTTCGCGTCCAAGATTAATACGTCGGTCGTGACGCCGAATCTGACGGTGAGTTCCGGGATGCGCCCGGCCAGCGGATAGACCCAAACCGCGGTGCCTCGGCGGCCCTCGACAATCCACAGGTAGTCGATGCCCGTCCCCGTCACGACGTCGCGTGCGCGGCCGAGGCGCTCAGTACGCAGGTCGTCTCCAAGCGCGACGCCGATGTCGGCAAGTCGCTCCCGCGTCGAGACCGTCCATACGCGTTCCGGAATCGCGTGACCGGCGAAGCCCCTCTGTGGGGGCGCGGGCGCAAATGCCCCGGCATTTACGTAGCAGAGGGCCCCAGCTGCGGAGCACGCCGGCGGTGCCGGAGCGGGCTCACACGGAAAGGGAAAGACGGCTTCGGTGCCCGCACCCACGGTCAACACCTTGCGACACTGGGCGTCCGTTGCCGGCACGGGCGCGGCCCCGTCTCGACCGCTGGCGCGTTCCGAGAACACCTCTGGTAAGGGGTTGTCGAGCCCCGGCCACCTCGCCCACAGCGATTCGGCCAAGGCCGTCGCCCTCAGGCTGTGGCTCTCGGTCAACGCCGGTCGAAACGCTCCCCAAGTCAGGGCCGCGGTGGTCCCAATCACCACGGCCGCCGCAGGCGCGAGATCCTGTAGTCGGCGGGCAGATACCGCGGCCGCAGGCAGGCCCGCCGCGAACAGCCACAGGGCGTAGCGGCTCATTCCCGGCGTTCCACCGTGGTTCACGTTGCCGGCCTGTGCCGCCGCCAGCAGAAGGAGTCCGAGCGTACTCAGCGTCACGAATCGCGCTCGGGCGGATTGGGCGATGAAGCCGGCGGCGACCAACAGGCAGTAGATCGGTGCGAACGGCAACAGTCCGACATTGGGATCGATGAGTGGCGTGAGGAGAGCGCGGAGGCCCGGCCAGTGAGGGCCATCGGGGGGGAGGAGCGGAGACAGCCGACCAATCCCGACGAGGTAATACGCCGGGTAGATAGAGGCGATCGCGACGCCGCCCGCCAGCGCGACGTAGTCACCACGTCTGGCGCTGCGGGACGCGGCCAGGGAGACGGTGCGTACAACCAGTGGGCCGAGCGCCGCCGGGTTCTGGGCGGCCGCAATTCCGGCCGCCCAGAACCCCCAGCGCCGCTGCTCATCCGCGAGCAGGCAGGCTGCACCAATCGCCGCCACCATGAACACTTCGGAGTGGGCCTTGTCGACCCACCAGACCACCGGTCCGATGCCGACGAGGAGCGCCAGAAGATGGTTCCCGCGGTGGCTCAACAGCCAGACGAGCGCGAGCAGCATGGCCGCGTTCACAAATGTGAACGCGACGTTGGGGTGTGCGCCTACCACTGACAGGGCGCTCGCGAACGGCGCCACGATGGCGGAGTACAGCCAGAAGTGCTGGAACTCCCAACGGCCGTCGGCGGTCGTGATCAGCCCCGTCAGCGACGTGCCGTCCAGCCAGCCCAGTGACTCGAGGCGGGACGTCGACCGCTGCAAGGCCGCCTCGTCGAACGACGGCCCGTGCCCGTCGGCCACGTGCAGGGACATGGCCATGTATTCGGTGCCATCGCCCACTCGGCGGGGTGCGGAGTCGATGACGCCCGACACGATCACGACGCCAACGGTCGCCACGACCGCGAACTTGCGGCGCGCTGAGACGCGCCAGCACACCAGCGCGACCGCAGTCGCAAGCGCTGCCTGAAATGCCGCCCGGGAGGCATCCTGGACTGAAATCCGGACCGGGCCGAGCGACATCTGCATGCCGTGTCCCAGCACCGCGCCCAATGCCGCGCCCCAGAACAGGAGGGCGATGCCCGTGAGCGACAGCCGCAGAACCCGGCTCAAGTCTGATTCAGTAGGTGGGGTGGCGAGCATGCTCGTAACTGAGCGTCCGGTCAGTCGAGATCCGCACGCAGAAACACTCGTATCGAGACACCACTGTCCGTGACCGAAAACGCTCGTGTCGGCACCAGCGTGCCGGCATCGACCTGAGCCATCACGCGCGCGGTGGCATCGATGGTTGAGACTTCCGAGGGCTCGATCAGCACGACCATGGCCGCCGTATCGAGGCGGGGAAGATCGGCCTCGCGCGTGATCTCCTGAGGGAACTGGCGCTGCCCACTCGGCGGACCCAGCTGCCATTTCATCAGGCTCGGGGACACACTGTCGCGCCTCCCGATCACCGCGACGTCGCCCTCCCCAGGAAGCAAATCGCGGATCGCCGAGAGAGTGTCGGCGAGCGCTTCGCTCGTCACGTAATGTTCGACCGCCAGGCGCCTGAAGGTAGGGGCCGCTATCACCGCGTGCGCGCCGGCTACGCTCGCGCAAAGAGTCACGACCGCTGCGGTTGTCGCGACAGACGGTTGCCGTCGTGCGAGCCAGCCGCCGAGCTCATGGGCGCCGACGATCCAGAAGGGCGGCATCGCCAGCAGCAGGAATCGCGCGTCTCGCGTGTGGTGCGCCGTGACCATGGCGAACTGAAGCACCGCGGTGACAATCAGCAAGCGCACGAGAGGTGGTTGACTCCGGTAGCGCGCGCCAGCACTAAGGAAGGCACCCAGTGCCGCGATGAACACCGCTGGATGCCCGAAGTAGTCCGTACGGATGGCTGTCAGATAGGCGGCGAGGCCCAGTTGCGTCGAGGCGGGTCCCATCGGGACGTTGACGACCAGGTACACCAGATCCTTGATGTGGTTGGGGAATGGCGACGCCAGCCACACGGTAACCGGCACCACGAACCACATCAGGAGCGGCTGCAGTCGTGGATCTTTCGCTGCAAGCCTCCTGACGTCCCAGCGGCCCTGGTGATGGGTGTGCCAGGCGTAGGCGAGCCATCCGTAGAGAAGCGGATGCAGCGAATAGCCCACGGTCCTGAACGCAATGCGATGGTTCGCTACCGGCACCGAAAGGCCACCCGCGGACAGGATGGCCACCACGGTGAGGAGGTATACGACCGTGACCAGTCCGGGCCCTGTCGCACACCATCGGGCGGCGATCCGAAGCACCCCCCGCGATCGGGCGCCGGCCGGCGTCCCGAGCGCATCCACTGTGAACAGGTGGCAAACCAGCGGGACCGCCAGCAGGATGAAGTAGTTGTACTTCGTGAAGAAGAGCAGCGAGAGCGAGACGGCGAGCCAGCGCGTGGCGACGGCGTCGCGGGTGCGTTCGTAGCGCGCGTAGCACACGAGCACGATCACCTGTGCCAACGCGCCTACCATCTCGGACATTGCCACGGTGGCATAGGCGAGGAAGAACGGCGATGTGGTCATCAGGGCCACGGTAAGGGCGGCCGGCAACCATGCCCGGCGAGCCGCGATGTGGCCAAGCATTGCCACTGCGCCTGCCGTCGCGAGCGCGAAGGCGGCGGTGCTGCTGTGCAGGCCCCCGGAGATGCTCCCGCCGCCCGCCGCGTAGAACGGCACTTGGAACAATGACTGGCCGCGAGGCCAGTAGCCCTGGCTCCAGATGTCCCAGAGGAAGCGGATGACCCGGCCATGCACCACATGGTCGTACGTCGTCCAGCCGTTGAGCAGATGCGCGGCCAAATCCCAGCGGGGCAGCAGCCCTGACGTCGCCGCCGGCGTCACAACCCGGATCGACAAGAGCAGAGCTACCGCCGATATGGCAAGACCCGAACAAACCACGAGGGAGGGTGGCGCAGTCGGCTGGGCCTCGGAACGGTTCCAGAGGCGCACGCCGGTCGCCATTGCGAACGGTGTGCCATCTTGACGCCCGGGCGGTTCGCGAATTCAAACGAGATCGCGCCATCTCAAACTTCCACTGTGGCCAGCGAGCCACAGTAGTGTGTCTTGCTGACCACATGGGGCACTTGACCGTGTCGACCCTATCGAACTCGCCGGAACGCCACCGCGTTTTGAATCGTCGCGCGCCGCTTGACGTCGTCAAGGCGCTCCGCTTCGCTTTGCCCCCGCGCGTCTCGCGCGGGGCCTTCGGGCCTTGACGTCGCCTGCGCGCCGCGCGGTCCTGGCCAATACGCGGTGGCCAGTGGGCTGTGGCAGTCACCCGTGCAAGAAAGTCCCTTCCAGGTGCGTTCAGAGTAGTAGAGGGCACTTCGCTCGCGACGGCTCAGCCGTCCCGAGCGTTGCGCCCGCCTCTCTCTCCGCGCCGGCTTCAGGCCTCGCGAATCCCAACGCGTTCAGCGCGCCCCCAGTTCCGAATCGCTCGTGGCGCGGCCTTGCCGCCGCCACCGGAGGACGCTGAGTCATGGACAGATCACGTGCAAACCTGCCGATGCTGCTCACAGTCGACGACGCGGCGGACCTGCTCCGTACCACCCGCCGCGCGGTGTACGCAATGGTCGAACGGCGCCAACTGCCGGGCGTGACTCGCCTGCGCCGCCGCGTCCTGTTCCGCTCCGACGATTTGCTAGACTGGCTCGACCAGAAGCGCGCGCCATCGCTGAAGGAGTAACAGCGATGAGCGTCACAGTACGACCGTACGTGAATGGTGGGTGGGAGGTGGACATTCGGGTCCAACTCCCGGACGGCCGCGTAGTCCGCGAGCGCAAGAAGTCCTCGGCGTCGAGCAAGCTGGCGGCGCAGAAATGGGCCGAGGCTCGCGAGCGCGTGCTGCTCGTCCACGGCAAGCCCAAGCCGGTGCAGAAGGAGGCGATCCAGCAAACACCCACGTTGAACGACTTCGCCGTGCGGTTCCTCGATGGATACGCGAAGGCGAATCGGTTGAAGCCCAGCGGCATCGCCTCGAAAGAGACGGTGATGCGGGTGCACCTCGTGAAGGCGTTCGGCAACACACGCCTGGACGAGATCACCACCGAGGATGTGCAGCGGCTGAAGGCGGCGCTCACTGAGCGCGCGCCGAAGACCGTGAACAACATCCTCACTACGCTCAGCGTCGTGCTGAGAACGGCCGTCGAGTGGGGCGTGATTGCGCGCGTGCCGTGCGCCATCAAGCTGCTCAAGGCGCCCAAGGGCGCGGCGAGCTTCTACGACTTCGACGAGTTCGAACGGCTCGTCAAGGCGGCGCAGTCAGAACCGCTGGCCCTGCTGCTGGTACTGCTCGGCGGGGAAGCGGGCCTGCGGTGCGGCGAGATGATGGCGCTCGAATGGTCCGACGTGGACCTGGCCAAGCGGCAGATGACGGTGGCACGTTCCGAATGGAAGGGCCACGTTACGACGCCGAAGGGCGGGCGGCTGCGGCACTTGCCGCTCACGAAACGGTTGGGCGAGGCCCTGCGAAGCGCGCGGCATCTGCGCGGGCTGCGGGTGCTCTGCGACGGAGCGGGCGTGCCGCTCACGCAGAAGGTGGTGCAGGTGCTGGTGCGGCGCACGGCTAAACGGGCGAACGTAAAACCAGGGGTGCACATCCTGCGGCACACGTTCTGTTCGCACCTGGCGATGCGTGGGGCACCTGCTCGGGCCATCCAGGAACTGGCTGGACACCAGGACCTGACCACGACCCAGCGCTACATGCACCTGAGCCCGGCGGCGCTCGACGCTGCCATCCGGCTCCTCGATTTGGCAAATGGCGACCCCAGTCTCGTGGGGCCGTCCAGCCGTGGAGGAATGATGGAGGCGGCGGGAAAATCGAGCTGATTTGCTCGATTTCTTGAGGAAAAGTGGTGGAGGCGGCGGGAGTTGAACCCGCGTCCGAGATTGCGTCCTCGCAGGAATCTACATGCGTGTCCGCTTCGTGTTTCTCGCGCCCGCCGTGTGGAAGCGGCGAAGTACCGTCAGGCGCCAGCCCCGGTAAGTCTCACCCTCGCGCGCCGTGGCGCCACGCGAGAGCCAGCCTGTTTAATGGCGTCTTGACCCCAACCACCAGGCTAGGTCAGGCAAGACGCTCACAGCGGTTTAGGCTGCGAGAGCGTACTGATTGTCCGCAGTTAACGGATGTCCCACCAGATTTTCGAGTTAGTGGAGCTCGGCATGCATCCCACGATTCTGCACCCCCGTCGAAGCCAGGTCGCCCCCACGTAGAGCGCCGCGCGCTGGAACCCGACACACACGCGCAACCGCAGATTGATAGTAGCACCGTTGGACGAATCCGGACCGGTGCCGGCCAAGGTGCCGGCGCTGCACGGTGCTGCTTGACGCTGCACCCTGCGCTTCCGATAATGCCAACAGGGCGTCCTTCCGATACGTTGGAAACAGGACGCCCGTCGGCATCAGGGGCACGTCAGGCCGATGGACCGCGCATTTTTCGCCGCGTCGACGTTCGCAACTCCGCCCCTGCTCGAGACTGCCATGTCGATCGAAGACCGATTCCGTCAAGTGCTCACCGACACGATCTCCGAGGTGAAGACCCGCCTGGAGGCCGAGTTCGACGCCGCCCTTACGGGCGTCAAGGCGGACGCCGAGCGCGACCGCGCGGCTGCCCTGGCTGGCGCCGACGAGGCGATGACACGCGCCAAGGCCGAGGCGGAGGCCACGGTGGAGGCGATTCGTACCGAGCTGCGCGACGCTCAGGCCACCGCGGTGCGCCAGCGCGAGGAATCCGAGGCCACGACGGCGCGGCTTCAGTCCGAGCATCAGGCCGCGACTGCCCGCCTCGACGCCGAGAACACGGCCACGGCCGAGCTTCGCCAGGCGCTCGAGGTCGCCACTCGCGAACGAGACGAGCAGGCCGCGGAAGTGGCAAGACTGCGCGATGAGTTCGAGTTGGCGGCCGTGCGGATGCGTTCCGAGTTCGATGTCAAGGCGGCCGAGTCGCAGCAACGGTCCGAAGGGGCACTTGTGTCGCTGCGCACCGAGGCGCAGGCAGCGGCCACCCTCTACCGCCACGCCGTCGACTCACAGCAGACCGGGTCGCAGCGTGTGCTCGAGGCGGTTCGCGCGCTCGACGGTGCCACCTCGCTCACCGAGGTGCTCGATGCCCTCACCATCAGCGCCAGCAAGGAGGCCGGCCGCGCCGCCATGCTCGTCGTGAAGGGGGACCGTGTCATCGGATGGCGGACGATCGGCTTCGGGCCGATCGATCAGGAACCTCGGGCGATCGAGTCGAGCACCAACGACGTCGGCGCCATCGCGTCGGCCGTCAACACCGGCCGCCCGGCGGTTACGGGTACGGGCTCGGCGCTGGCGGCGCCGCCGTTCAGTGATGCGCCCGCCGATCGGCCCGGGCTTGCCGTGCCGCTGCTCGTGGCCGGCCGTCCGGTGGCCGTGCTCTACGCCGACCCCGGATCGGCCTCGCCCGCCTCGGGCTGGACGTCGCCGGTCGAAGTGCTCGTGCGACATGCCTCGCGATGCCTCGAGGGTCTCGCCGTACAACGTGTGACGGCCCCCAAGGCCGCCGTTCCGCGGGTCGCTGCGTCCGCGTGAGGCCATGGGCCGCAGGTGTCGCGCGGGCGTCCGGCCGCCGGTGGCGGTTGGGCGTCGGCGCGGTCCTGACGGTCCTCGCGCTCGTCGGCGCGTCCCCTGACGCCGCCCGGCAGGAGGCGGCGCCGCCGCTCGTACCCACCGCGCACGACCCGGTACCGGCGCCGCCGTCGGCCTACTGGCTCGCTCCCGCCCCGGCCTCCGCCGTGACGGCGCCGCTCAAGGACTTCGCCCGCGCCGTCGTCGTCATCGACGGCGGCGGTGATGCCTCGTCGGTCGCGGCGCTCGTCGCGGCTGCTGCCCTCGACGCTTCGCCGCTGGCCGACCACGTGAAGTACTACCGCGGTCTCGTGGCCCAGCGCGGCGGTCGTCTCGATGACGCCGCCGCCACCTTCGGGTCCGTCAACACCTCGAACACGCGCAGCTACATTGCCGAGCAGGCGCTGTGGCGGCTCGCCGAGGTGCAGGAGCAGCGCGGGGAATACGCCCGGGCAAGCGAGACGTTCGCGCGGCTCCTCGCCGCCAAACCGGCCGACGCCGACCGCGTCGCCCATCGCCTGGGCATCGCGCGCGAGCGGGCGGGCGATGCCGCCGGCGCCATCGAGGCGCACCGGCTGGTCTACTACGACTATCCGCTGGCACCGGATGCCGAGGCCTCCGGCGCCGTGCTGGCGCGTCTCGGCGACGCGACCGTAGCCTTCCCGGCCAGGCTCGACAAGACGCGGGCCCGGGCGGCGGCGCTGTATGCCGCGCGGCGCTGGGCGCTGGCGCGAGCCGCCTACGTCGAGGTCGCCGCGGCCACCACCGGCGAGATCCACGACGGCGCCGAGGTCCGTATCGCCGCCGCCGACGTGCAGGCCAAGCAGTTCCGCACGGCCGTGGATCGCCTGCGCCCGCTCACCGGTACCGGCGCCCATCAAGCCGAGGCGCAACTGCACTACGCGCTGGCCGTGCGCGGACTCGGCGACGTGAACGGCTACGTGCAGGCCGTGGCGGCGCTCGCCGACGCCCACCGTCAGAACCCGTATGCCGAGGAGGCGCTCAACGGCATGGCCACCTGGTACGTGCTTGCCGATGACGATGCCTCGGCGGCCGAGGTGTTCGGGATGATGGTGCAGCGCTTCCCGACGGGCCGCTTTGCCGAGCGGGCGGCCTGGAAGGCCGGCTGGTGGGCATACCGCCACAAGAACGATGCGGCGGCCATCGCCTACTTCGAGACCGGTGCGCGCAGCTTCCCGCGATCCGACTACCGCCCGTCGTGGCTCTACTGGAGTGCCCGCGCGAAGCAGCGTCTCGGCGACACCGCCGGGGCCAGCGCGCGCTTCGTGCTGACCGCGACCGACTATCTCAACAGCTACTATGGCCGCCTCGCCGTCGCGCAACTCGGCGCCGGCGCCAGCGTGCCCTCGAGTCTCGTGGCGCAGCCCGGCCTCAGGCCACCGCCGCCACCCAACGAACGGCAGATCGCCTTGCTGATGGCCCTCGGGCTCCACGATCTGGTCCTGGCCGAGGTGCAGTTCGCCCGGCGCGTGCACGGCGATTCGCCGGTGCTCCAGGCCACGGCGGCATTTGCGCAGTATCGGGCCGGGCGCCTCCGCCCCGGCATCAACGCGATGAAGCGCGCCTATCCGCAATACCTCGCCTCGGGCGGGGAGTCGCTGCCGCAAGACGTGCTGCGCGTCATCTTCCCGATCGACTACTGGCAGCAGCTCGAGGGCAGCGCCAAACGGCGCGGGCTCGATCCGTACCTGGTCGTGGCGCTGGCCGCGCAGGAGTCCACGTTCGATGCGGGGATCTCGTCATCGGCCGGTGCGATCGGGCTGATGCAGATCATGCCGGCCACCGGACGCAGTGTCGCCAGACAGCTCGGCATCAAGCCGTTCTCGACCCGCCGGCTCACCGATCCCGAAGTGAACATGGCCATCGGCACGGAGTACTTCAGCGATCTCATGGCCAAGTACGGTCACGCCGCCTACGCGCTCGCGGGCTACAACGCCGGCGGCCATCGCGTCACGCGGTGGAAAGCGGAGCGGCCGGACCTTCCCGTCGACGAGTGGATCGACGACATCCCGTTTCCCGAGACACAGAACTACGTGAAGCGCATTCTCGGCACCGCGGAAGACTATCGCCGGCTCTATGGCGGCGGCGTGCTGAAGCCTGTGCCCAGGCCCGCCCCGGCCGCGGCAGCGCCCGCTAGGGCGGGCCCTGGCGAAGCCACGAGTCCCTCGACGACCGGGCGCCGGCCCCCGAGCTGAGCGCCCTTTCACGAACCCTTCATGCACGAAGGGACGCCGTTCGTAGAGGAAGTCCAGGCGCCGGAACCAGTGGAGCTGGGCGGGTGTTCGTTCGACGAACGCTTCGGGCGGCCAGGCGTCGTCCATGAATTGAGGAGCCTTACGGCGACGCGCCGCCTCGGCTCGCCGTCCCCGCCCACCTATCGCGGCACGAGTACCGTGAACGAGAAATCTTGCAACGTGCCACTGGAGTTGTAGGTGTAAACACCCAGCGAGAACCCCTGCTCCAGGCAGGCCGTGTAGAACGACGACGAAATGACCAGAATGCCCGCGGTTCCGTTGCCCGAGGTGCCCTGCTGGATGGATCCGACGGCGCCGCGCGCCTGGTAGGGACTCGGGAGCGTCAGACAAAAGAGCCCTGCCGGATAGGTGGCAGCCCGCTGCACGACCACGCCTGGGATGTTGCTCTGGAATACAGAGGTCCCGTTCACTGTCACATAGCCGGCGCGTGGGGCGTTACCCACGGCGGTGTCGACGTAGGTCTTGTTGGCGGCGTCGGTCGAAGCACTCGGCATGGCAACATTCGTGACGGTGGCTCCCCCAGCGGAGAGGCCGGCACTGAACACGGCCCGAGGTGCAGGCCTCGGGGAGCCCGGGGCAATCGCTGGATTGAACACGAACGCGCCAGAATTGCTGGCGCTGTCCTGCCATGTGCCGCTGATCGTCGACAGCGAGATGGCACTCGTCAGCTGGAGCGGAGCCGCCCCGGGGTCGAGGACGATGGTGATGCCGAAGCCAATTGTGCCGTCCGGCTTCGGGTAGCCGACGCCCATTGCGGACGACGGAGCCGCGCCTCCTCCGCAGCGGTCATCCAGGCCCTCCAGCCGGTAGGTCGCGCCCACCTGCGTGACGGTCAACGTCAGGACGTTGCAGAAGGGCTGCAACTGCCAGCGGAAGGTACCGAGCGCCTGCGCCTGTACGGTGGTCGCTGCTCCCACTGCCAACACACACCCGAGAAACACCTTCGCAAGGATTCGGCCCACACCAACCTCCTTTGGTCCAAAGTCGCAGCCGCCTGTCTGCCACGACAAGCTCCGGGTAACACAGCGACCGACGTCTCGGGTCCAGCGGTTCGGTGCACAGACCGAGGGCGCGCGAAGGCCTCGATCGCAACGGTCACGGAGACTACCACCCCGAATTCCTCAGGTCAACGCCGGCCTCGCGGAACGCCGGCACATTCTTGGCACGCCGGCGGCTGGGCCTTGCCCCGCCCGATACGCGCGGTGCCGTATCCCCTGGTCGAGACGCTCCAGCACTGGCTGGGGGTGAGACGCTGCATGGTGGACGTGTCCCGGCTCATGGCGCGTCGCGGCGTACTCGATAGACGCGCGCGGTCGCGTCTTCGAATTCGCGCGTCACCCACGGTACCTGGTCGATCCGGTCGATGGCGGCCTGGCCCACGGCCGCCCGCAGCGGTTCCAGGTGCAGCACGATGTGCGTGACCCCGATCGCCTCGAGACGGCGTCGCGACACCTCGGAGGGAAACGTGGCCAGCTCCGCCAGGCGTTCGGTGTAGCCCGGCGTGAAGAAGCCGCTGTAGCCGGCCACGATCGGTTTGAAGTGCGTGGTTTGCGCCAGCATGTACGGCGCGTTGTGGCTGAACTCCGGGCCCCCGTAGGTTGGGAACTCGAGCAGCACGGCGCCGGGGATGGCGGCGATGCGCTGGTAGATTGGCGGGATGACCGGCGTCGGCGTAAATGCCAGTGGCGCCCGTAGCGCTTCGATCGTGATGAGGGCGATGGCACCGGCCGTGAGCGCCAGCCGGGGCCGCGTGCCCAGCCGCGCGCGCAGCACCGATAGCCCGTAGCCCGCCAGTACGGCCAGCGCGGTCAGCGCCAGCATCCCCCATCGGTCGGTGGCGCGGATCGCCTGGAGCAGCGGCACGTGTTCGAAGAGCCAGGTATAGAACGGCACCTCCGGCCCGAGCGACATCAGCACGCCGGTGACGCCGATGGCGGCCATCATCCGCACGCGCCCCTGCTGCTCGCGCGGCGCGGTCAACCCGACCAGCGCCAGCAGGGTTACGGTGACGCCCGGAAACAGCGCCGCCGTGTCGTTGAAGAACGGCGCACTCCACCACCCATAGTGGAGGCGGCCACCGGTGGCGAGGTAGTCGCGCCAGGAGGCGCCGAACGCAGCAGCGTCGGCCACTGTCCGCGCCAGGCCCCACTCTCGGCTGACGGTCAGGTACTGCCACAGCATTGGCGCCAGGAACAGCACGCCGAGCCCGACTCCGAGCCCCGTGGCGACGCTGGTCGCGGTCGAGCGTTTCCGCCACTCGGGAACGCGCACGAGCATCCCGGCGACGGTGGCGCCGGCGGCGAACGCCAACTGATAGATGGAGGTCAGGCCGACGAGGGCGAGTCCAACGCCGAGCAGCACGCCGTCGCGCAACCGGCCGCGCGCGGCCAGGCGATCGATCGCAAACAGCACGATCGGCAGACACTCGGCATGAATCGCCTGCAGGTGGCCGAAACGCGTGAGCAGGTGCGCGTTGAAGGCGTAGGCCAGCCCGGCGACGGCGCCGGCGGCCTCATCGCCTGTCCAGTGCGCCAAGACCCGCCACATCGCCCAGGCGCTCAGGGCGAAGCCGAGGATGACCAGCACGTTGTAGATGGCGGTGGCGTCAAGGCCGGCGGCGACGAGCGGAATCGCCATCGCGCCCGGCACGAGCAGCGGTTCGGAGTAGGCCAGCGTGCGACGTTCCGGGTGGAAGATCGGCGCGTCGAACACCTGGAGAGGATCGCGCGGCAGCGCATGTGCGACCCAGCTCACGATCCACGTCGTGAGTGTCGTGTCGGCGTTGTCGTGCCGCGACAGTCCGACCGGGTCGCTGGCCAGCGGCCAGGTATGGAGTACCGCCGCCAGCAATGCGGCCAGGAACGCGAGGCCGGTGCGTCGTGTCATGGCGAGGGCAGAATCGCGTACAAGCGGTCGTTGCCCTCGCGGGCCACGAGTCGCACGGTACCTGTGGCCTCGAGTTGCGGCACGACCTCGACGCCGAGGTTGCGGCCGTGCAGGACGATGTGTGTCACGCCGAGCAGCCCGAACTCGGTGACGGCCGAGGCCGAAGGCAAGCGCTTGGCCACCGCGGCATGCAGGAAGTAGCTGGCGGGCGTGAATCCGCTGTAGCCGTTGAGCATGGCCTGGAAGTGCGTGGCCGAGGCGAGCACGTACGGCCCGTTGTCCTGGATGACGGCCGGCGTTGGAAAAGGCAGTTCGATGAGCACGGGGTCGACCAGTGCCGCCACGTGCGTGTAGATCGCCGGCGTTGGTTCGACCGGCGTGAACGCCATCGGCGTGCGCGCGGCTTCGAAGGTCACCAGGGTGCCAGCCACCAGGGTGATCGCCACCGCGTGGGCCGGCCATCGGCGTTCGAGCCGGGCCAGGCCGACGCCTGCGAGCACTGCCAGCGCGAAGAGCCACAGCCAGCCGAATCGCACGACGGCGCGAATGCCCTGGAGGATCGGCACGTGGTCGTAGAGCCAGTGATAGCCGGGCACCGCGGCGCCGAACGACAGGACGACGCCGACGCCTGCCACGACGACCATGGCGCGTGTGCGGTGCGCCCGCCACGTCTGTGGCGCAGCGAGGGCACAGAGGGCGAGCGCCAGCACGGTCACGCCCGGGAAGAGCGGCGTCGATCCGTCGAACCAGCGGTGGCTCCACAGGGCGTAGTGCAGGCGGCCGCCCGTGGCCAGGTAGTCGCGCCAGTGGCCCGAATACTGGGCGACCTCATCGAACGGGCGCACCAGTCCCTGCGCCTGTTTGGCCTCGTAGTAGGGCAGGAGGAACGGCAAGAGCACCAGCCCGCAACCCACCGCTGCGGCGAGCGTCATGGCGAGCCGGCGCCGGCCCTCGCGGCCGGTCCACGCGGCCGGATGCGCCACGGCGGAGCAGGCCATCGCGATTGCCGTCATCACCAGCAGGTAGTTGGACGTGAGGGCCTGCAGCGCACAGGCCAGCACCATCCGCCCGGCGTGCCGCCACGCGGCCCGATCGAGCAGGTCGTGCAAGGCGGCGGCGGCAAACGGCAGGAACTGCACGTGTAAGGCCTGCATGTGCCCGAAGCGCACGAGGGTGTGCGCGTTGAAGGCGTAGGCCAGCCCGGCGATGAGCCCGGCCCGTGCGCTGCCGGTCCAGCGCTCGGCTACGATCGTCATCGCCAGGCCGCTCGTCGCGAACCCGACGAGCGCCAGCAGGTTGTAGACGGTCACCGCCGAGAGCCCGAGCGCGAAGAGCGGCAGGCCCATGATCCCCTGCACGACCATGTGCTCGGAGAACGCCAGCGTGCGTGGCTCGGGATAGAAGATGTTGGCGTCGAAGAGGTGCAGCGGTGCCACCGGCAACTGGTGCGCCACCCAGGCCAGAATCCAGGCGTTGAGCGCCGTGTCGGCGTTGTCGGTGCGCGACATCGACGCGAGTCCGGTCGCCAGCGGCCACGTGTGTGCGACGGCCAGGGTCGCAAACAGGGCTAGTTGGGCCAGTCGACGATTTCGTAGAGCCACACGTCGTCCTGTTGCACGAGGGGTCGCAGGTATTGCTGGTAGGTGACGAGGCGTTGCAGCAGCCGTTCGCGGCTGCGACTGTCGTAGCGCTGCAGATGGAACACGACGTAGCGCGCGCCAATCCGGCCCAGGATCGCGAACGACTCGCGGGTGGGGAACGAGCTGAGCGGCACAACGGTGGCGCGCCACTCGCCCGGGATGTGATCCGAGTAGCCGTTGATGAGCGGCTGGAAGTGATAGGTCGAGTCGAGCATGTACTCGGCGTGCCGCGGGAAGTCCGAGCGCTCGTAGTAGTAGGGGAACTCGGCGAGCGGGCCGCGGGGAAGCGTTGCCAGGCGCCGGTAGGCCTCGGGCACGGGCGGCGCCTCACGAAGCCCGGTGAGCGGTGCGCCATTCAGTTCGAGCGCTGCCAGCACGACCAGCGCGGCCGCCCAGGTCCCGGGGCGCGTGCGCGCGCGAAGCCATGGCGCCAGCACGTGGCTGCCGAGTACGACCAGCGCCAGCGTGACGACGATACCGATGCGCGCCGGTGCCCGCAGGAACGAGAAGACCGGGATGGTGTCGAAGAGCACGCGGTACAGACCGGCGTCGGGACCGAACGAGGCCCAGAAGGCGATGAGCGCGAGCAGGAGGTAGAAACCCGCGACGTCGCGCCGAATCCCGGCGCCGGCTGGGGCGGCGCCGGCCGATGGACGCAGCACGCGCCAGGCGCCCCACCCACCGAGCAGCGTGGCCAGCGCGCCGGGGAACAGGACCTCGGAGAATCCGTCGAGCCACCTCAGCCACCAGCGGTGGGCCCAGGCCGACGAGGCCAGCCAGGCGCCGGCATTGGCGCTGTACATGCGCGCGTCGTCGAGCGTGCGCGCGAACCCTTCCTGCTGCACCTGCACGTAGGGCAGGAAGAACGGCGTCGTCAGACCGATCGAGACCGCCGCGGCCAGGGCGATGAGTAACCAGTAGCGTGGCGACCGCCAGTGGCCACGGGTGAGGGCGAACACGATCGTGCCCAAGCCCACCATCAGCGCCGCGAAGATCCCGTAGTAGGCGCACGACAGCGCCTGGATCCAGAGGATGACGCCGAGCGTCACCGCGCGCGCCAAGGTGAGCCGGTCGACCAGCCGGTGCAGCGCCAGCATGGAGAACGGCAGACCGAACGTCATCATCAGCTGGATGTGCGCCGTGCGCGCGAAGACGAACGGACAGAAGGCGAAGAGCACGCCGCCAACGGCCGCGGCTCCACGGCTGCCGGTCAGGTAGCGCACCAGATAGTAGGCGCCGGCCAAGCCCATCGCGAACGCAAATAGCACCACGGTGTTGTGGGCCAGGTACGGATTGCCGCTGAAGCCCCAGGCCGGAATGGCGATGACGCCGGCGCCAATGTTCGCTTCCGAGAAGGCGAGTGCTTGTCGAGCGGGATAGAAGATGTTCGCGTCGAACAGGCGTGACGGGTGCACGATGAGCGCGTCGGCCACCCACGCCACGTTCCACATGGCGTAGCGCCCATCGGCCGTGTTGAGCCGGCCCACGCGATCGAGCTTCGGGACCAGCGGGTAGGTCAGGGCCGCGGTGAGGAGCAGGGCAGCGGCCACGACGGCCGTGGCTTCGGCGAGCCCACGCTGGCGCATGCGGGACGTATGGTACCATGACGGCGTCGCCGCGCCGCTGCGGTCGGCGCGACCGCATGGACCACCTCGACCGCCTCCTCGAGCTCACCTACCGCGCCGAACGCACCCACTTCTGGTTCCGCGGGTTTCGCCGGTTCGTCGCGCCGTGGTTGGCGGTGGCGGCCGGTGGACGCACCGATCTGCGTCTGCTCGATTGCGGTTGCGGCACCGGCGCCAACCTCCAACTGCTCGGCCGCCATGGCCGCGCCTTCGGCTTCGATATCACCGCCATCGGGCCGCGCTTCGCGCGCGCGCACGGGTTCACGCGGGTCGCGCGCGGCAGCATCGGGAAGATTCCCTGTCCCGATGCGTCATTCGACATCGTGACGTCGTTCGACGTGCTCTACGGACTGCCCGACGATCTCGAGCAGGCCGCGATTCGCGAGATGGCCCGCGTCGCGCGTCCGGGCGGGCATGTGCTCATCACGGCGGCTGCCCTCGAGTCGCTGCGCGGCGGACACGGCACGCTGGCCAAGGAACTGCGCCGCTACACGACCGCCTCGCTCCGTGCCCTCGTTGAGAGCGCCGGCCTCGAGGTGGTGCGGATCTCGTACACGTTCGCGTTCCTGTTTCCGTTGCTCTATTCCGTGCGGGCGCTGCAGCGATGGCAGGGCGGCGGTCAGGCTGCGGCCAGCGCCAGCGAGATCAGCGTGCCGACCGCGCCGGTGAATCTCGCGCTGTCGGCGCTGCTGGTCGTCGAGTCGGGGCTGCTGCGCGTCATGAACATGCCGGTCGGCAGTTCGATCATCTGCCTGGCCAGGAAGCGCCCATGAGGCCGACGGCCGGCGGCGCGCGGGCGCCGCGGCTGGCCGCGCTGCTGGCGGGACTGGCCGTCGGCGCCACTGCCTGGCTTTCGCTCGGCGTGCTGGCGCTGGTGGACCCGGCGCGGATGACGCGCGTGGGCGCGCTGCCGCCCCACGGTTGGCTTGGTGTGCTGGCCGTGGTCGGTGCGGCGCTTGGCGCGATCTTCGGGGGACGGATCCGGCTGGCCCCGCTGGCGCTGCTCGTGCTGCCGTGGCTGCCCTGGTTGCCGGTGCCCGTGCCGGCAGCGTTCCTGTTGTGGGACGGCCCCCTCGAGGGCGCCGTCTGGACGGCGGCGCTGACCGGCGCCGCGTGGCCGGCCGTCGCGCAGCTCGCGCTGGCCCATCCTCTGCGTGACCTGTGGCGCTCACCGCGACGAGCACCGTGGATCGCCGCGGTGCTGGCGGCGGTCATGACGCTCACGGCCTGGAGCGTGGCGCGTCCGCGCGTCCCGGCGGGCGACGAGCCGCACTACCTCATCATCACCCAGAGCCTCCTCCACGACGGCGATCTGCGGATCGAGAACAACCATCGCGATGGGCACTACCTCGAGTACTACGACGCCGCGCTCAAGCCCGACTTCATGCGCCGTGGCACCGACCGGGCGATCTATTCGGTCCACGCACCGGGCGTGTCGGTCCTGGTGCTGCCGGCGTTCGCGCTGGGTGGCTACCCGGCGGCCGTGCTGGTCGTGGTCTTCGTTGGTGCGCTGGGGATCGCCGCGCTGTGGCGGATCGCATTTCTGCTCACGCAGTCGTCTGACGCCGCCTGGATGGCGGCCGGCGCCGTCGCCACCTCGGTGCCGTGGGCGCTGCACGCCTTCACGATCTATCCCGATCCGATCGGCGGAGCGCTGGCCTTGGCGGGTGTCGGCGCGCTCGTGGTGCTCGATGCCGGCGGCCGACGCGTGTCGGCCGCCTCATGGATAGGCGTGGGCGCCGCGCTGGCGATCCTGCCCTGGTTACACACCCGGTTCGCCCTCGTCGCCGGTGTGCTCGCGGCAGCCATCGTCATGCGGCTCTGGTGGCGCGACGACGGCCGCTCCGACGCAGTGCGGTTTCTCAGCGTGCCGGTGGTTTCCGCGATCGCCTGGTTCGGCTACTTCTGGGTGATCTACGGCACGCCGAATCCCGCGGCTCCATACGGCAGTCGCCCTGAAGGCGGACTGACGTTCATCCCGACCGGCCTCGCGGGCCTGCTCGTCGACCAGCAGTTCGGTCTGCTGGCCACGGCCCCCGTGCTGGTCGTGGCCGTGGTCGGTCTCGCCGTCCTCGCGCGCCAGCGGCCGCGCCTGGCCGCCGAGATCCTGGCCGTCGTCGCGGTGTATCTGGCGACGGCCGCCAGCTATCCGATGTGGTGGGGTGGTTACAGCGCCCCGGCGCGCTTCGCCGTCGTGCTGGTGCCGATGTTGGGCCTGCCACTGGCCGTCGTGTGGGTCCGTAGCAGCGCGGCCATCCGCGGCGGGATTGTCGCGCTCGCGGCAATATCGGCCGCGGTCACCGCGGCGATGGTGGGTGTCGACCGCGGTGCTTTCATCTACAACGGCCGTGACGGCTACGCGTTGTTGCTCGACTGGCTCAGCCGCTCGGCCGATCTGACCCTGGCGATGCCGAGCGTGCACCGCGATGGCATGGTCGCTGCGCTCGACGACGCGGCCGTGTGGCTGGTGACGTCGGTCTGGGGCATCGCCGTCGCCATGCTGGCGGTCCGCACAGTGCCACGGGCGGGCGCCGTCGCCGGCGCCTTGGTGGTACCCGTCGTCGTGATGCTGGCGTCGACGGTGGTCTGGACCGGCCTCGGGCGCGCCGCCCCGACGCCGTCCACGTCGCAGATGTCGTGGCTGGCGCGCTGGTCTCCCGAGGAGCAGCCGCACGTGTGGCAGCTGACGCCCACTCGGGCACTCTCGCTCGACGACGCGCCTCGCCGCCTCAACATCGCCACCAGTATCCGGGGCCCGCGCGGCGCCGCCGACGCGCCGCTACTGAGAATTCCCGAGTTGCCGGCCGGGGAGTACGACCTCGTCATCGAGCCGCCCGGGCCGCTGGCCGGCGAGCTCACGGTGCGCCTGGGGCGGCAGGACGTACCGATCGAGCGTTGGCAGTTGGACGGGCGTCCCGCCGGGTTCTCGGGACTGGTGCTGCGCCTGCCGGTGGATGCGCATTCGATTGCGGTGAGCGGCGACGGTGCGGCCAGGGCGTCGGTGCGCCGCATGACGGTGCGGCCCCGGGTGCTGGTTGGGCGGCACCAGGCGGCGTGGGCCAGGGCGGCGGCGCGCTATGGCTTTGTCGTCGCCTACGCCCTCGACGACAACGCGTATCTGGAACCCGCGGCGATCTGGATCAGGGGCGAGCGTGTCGCCTCGTTCGTCGTGCAGACTGACGACGACCGGTCCGCCGTGCTGCGTCTGACGGGCGGGCCGGTGCCGAACGAGATTCGACTCAGTGCTGGCGCCTGGACCCGGACGGTGTCGCTTGCGGCCCACGCGGCCGCCGACGTCACACTGCCCGACGACGCGCTCGCGCCCGCCACGCTGGCGATTGGCAGCCGCTCGGGCTTCCGGCCGGCGGATCACGACGGCAGCGGCGACCGGCGCCGACTGGGAGTATTCGTGACCTGGCCCGACATGCCAGTGCCGCCATCGGGCCCCGCCGTGCCGTAGAGGCTCAGAAGCGGACGGTGCCGCCGAAGTACAGGCCTTTGAACGTCAGAGAACCCGAATCGAGGTCGACCGCGTAGGTGAGGTCGATGCTGCGGTAGCCGGCCTGCACACCGAAGTTCTTGTGCGGGTTGAAGGTGGCGTTGATGTCGAAGTCGACGTAGCGGCCATCGACGGTGTCCGAGAGGTTCTCTGGCACCTTGACGTAGCTCATCTCGGCGTTGAGCGCCAGGTTCCTCGCCGCGTAGACGCGCGCCACGCCGCCGATGGTCGGTAGCGGCGCCACCGCCTTGGTGAACTCGTCGCCGATCGGGCTGTTGAGGCCGACGTTCACGTCGGTGTATTTCACGTCGAAGAGCACGCCGAGGAAGCCGCGCTCGCGATAGAGGAAGTCGTATTCGTAGCCGAAGCGCCACGCCTTGAATTGTGCGGTGGTGGCCACCGGGAGTCCGGGACGATAGCGCAGCCCGTTGAAGATGAACTCGCGCGTCAGCGTGTTCTGCGCGTCGTAGGTCATGGGCAGGTAGTTGATGCGGAAGCGGTGCTTCTTGGCCGGACGCAGCACGACGCGGACGTCCTTGAGCAGCTGCTTCTCGATGCCGAGATCGCCCACCAGGTCGACGTTGGTGCCGAGGATACCGAGGGCCTCGCTGCTGATGATGGCGGTGGGCGTCGGGCTCCAGAAATTGAACGACACCTCCACGTTGTAGTCCTCACCGATCACGTCGGATCCGCGCATCGGGAACTGCGCGCGGGCGGACGTGGCGGTGGCGGCGACGAGAGCGAGGGCGGCGAGTGCGACGAGCGGTGAGCGGAACGTGACCATGGACTGCGACCCCTTGGCTGGCGATGTACGTCGGTAACGGGCCCGGCCGCGGGGAGACGCGTTGCCAAGCGCCAGTACGTGAACTATCGGCAGCAGCGGGGCGGACTACAGGGGCCGGGGGGACAGGCCCTCCGGCCGCGCGGGACGGAGGGATACGGGTGGCGGGCACGCTGGCAGCGGTCGAGTTGGCCGTCAGCCAGCGCGCAGGAGTTCGACTAGCTTTCGGCCGGCATCGGTGTCCGGTCGTCGTCCGAGAGCAGGCTGACCCACTTGCTCACGGCGGCCGTGAGGATGACGACCGCCAGCACCATCATGATCGCGGTGCAGATCGACAGGATGTAGCCCTGCGTGCTCACGGCTCCCTCCGGGCTCATCGCCAGCGGCCAGAAGTTGTCGCGAATGCTCAGGAACCCGCCGTAGAGGGTGTTGACGGCCAGGAAGGTCAGCGGCGCGACCGTTACCCAGGTGTAGCGCGCCTTGCCTTGCGCGATGAGGATGGTCGTGGCCACGGCCAGCGCCACGCAGCCGAGCAACTGGTTAGCGATGCCGAACATCGGCCAGATGGTATCGATCTGGCCGGTGTAGATGAAGTATCCCCACGACGCCACCAGCAGGCCGGTCGAGATGAGGGCGCCGGGCATCCAGTCTGGTCGCGCAAACGGCGCCCAGACCTTGCCGAGCGCCTCCTGTAACAGGAAGCGCCCGACTCTCGTCCCTGAATCGATGGTCGTCAAGATGAACAGCGCCTCGAACATGATCGCGAAGTGATACCAGTAGGCCAGCAGGCCCGACATGCCCGGCAGCGCCGTGAAGATCATGGCCATGCCGACGGCGAGTGACACGGCCCCGCCCGTGCGGCCCTCGACCTCCTCGCCGACGGCCTGCTCGATGGCGTCGAGGTTCACGTGCTGCATCGGCTGGCCTTCGAAGGTCAGGTTCTGGTAGATCGCCGGCGGCACGTTAATGGCGAAGTAGTCGCCGGGAGGCATCGCGGTCGCGGCGATGAGGGCCATGATGCCGACCACGCCTTCGACGAGCATCGCGCCGAATCCGATCGGCCGGATATCGGTTTCCTTGTCGATCATCTTCGAGGTCGTGCCGGAACTGATGAGCGCGTGGAAGCCGGAGATGGCGCCGCAGGCGATGGTGATGAAGCAGAACGGGAACAGGGGGCCGGGGATGATCGGGCCGCCGCCGGAGGCGAACTCCGTGAGCGCGGGCATCTGCAGTTCCGGATTGACGATCATCACGCCGAGCGCCAGCAGCGCGATGGTGCCGATCTTAGTGAACGAGCTGAGGTAGCCGCGCGGCGCCAGCAGCAGCCAGACCGGCAGCACCGAGGCCAGGAAGCCGTAGATGCAGAGGGCGATGACCAGCTGCGTGCGGGAGAGATGGAAGAAGCTCCCGAGCCACGAGTCAGGATGGTTGAGCGGCTCGCCACCGGCCACCGCCAGGAGCATCGCGATGACACCGATCACGGTGGCTTCGGCAATCCGTCCCTTGCGCCAGACGTACATCCAGAAGCCCATGAACATGCCGATCGGGATGGTCATGGCGATGGTGAACGTGCCCCAGGCACTGTCGGTCAGGGCGTTCACGACGGTGATGCCGAGGCCGGCGATGGCGATGATCAGGATGGCGAGGATGGCGACCGTGCCGGCGGCCCCGGCCACCGGGCCGATCTCGATCTTCACGAGATCGGACATCGACTTGCCGCCGCGGCGGGTCGAGGCCCAGAGAATCATCGAGTCGTGCACGGCGCCAGCCAGACACACGCCAGCGACCAGCCAGATGAACCCCGGTGCCCAGCCGTACTGCGCGGCCAGCATCGGGCCCACCAGCGGCCCGGCGCCGGTGATGGCGGCGAAGTGGTGGCCGAAGAGCACCCACTTCGATGTCGGATAGAAGTTGGAGCCGTCGTACTTGGTGTGCGCCGGCGTCTGGCGGCTGTCGTCCAGCACCCAGAGGCGTGTGGCGATGAACGCGCTGTAGTAGCGATATGCGATGGCCAGAATGCAAAGGGCCTGCAGAACGATGTACAACGCGTGCATAAGGGGGCGATGATAGCAAAGCCCGGGCGAGACCTGGCGGGATTCGAGCGCCGCGTCAGTCTTCTGGCGGCGGCGGAACCTGGCCCGGCGATGGAGGCGGCGTCGGCGTCGCCGGCGGCGACTGCGCCCGCTCTCGACGGCGGAACCACTGGTCCAGGGGCTCTGGTGCGCTGGCGCGGGGGTCCCACCCCAGCCGCAGAATCGTGACCTGCACCGACTGGCGCCCGAAGGCGAGGGCGTCGATGCAGCTCCACATGTAGAGATCGAGCTCGCGGCCCTTCACCTCGGGGCCCGTGTCGAGCACGGTCCAGATGCCACTGTAGCGCGTGTCGGGTGTGTCGATCCGCACCACGCTGCCGAGCGGCAGCAGCGTCGGATCGGCCGCTGCCATGCCGTGGCGCACGGCCACGCCCGCCGCGGTCGTCTCACCCTTGCAGTAGGCCGTGGCCTGGAAGTTGATCGCGGTGCCGAGGCGCGGTCGACCGCCGCTGTCGAACACCTCTTCCGTCGAGTCGCGGGTACTGGTGGTGAAGACGGCCAGCACGAGCAGAGCCACCACGATGATCGCCAGCACCCGCCGTAGCAGCCGGGGCACGTCTGCCATCAGGCGCTCGCGAAGTGCTCGAATCCGGTCGGCAGGGGCGTGTCGATACCGTCCGTGCGCAGCAGCAATGCTGGAGTGGCGGTCAGGTGGCCGACTTTCGTGAGGGCCGTCCCGAACGAGCCGCGCGCCGCGCGCAGCCGTCCCCCGGCCTTCGGGCTCACCGCGAAGAGCAGTTCGTAGTCGTCGCTCCCGCCGATGGCCGCCGCCACTGGATCCAGACCGCGCGACTCCGACCACCGCCGTGCGCCAGGTTCGAGTGGCAGCGCGGCGGCCTCGATCCGCGCGCCGGTGGACGAGGCGCCCGCCAGTTGGCGCACGGCGTCGGCGAATCCGTCGCTCAGATCGATCGCCGCCCGTGCGGCGCCGTCGCGTGCCATGGCCCAGGCTTCCCGCAGGCGGGGCGTGGGCGAGATGTAGCGCGCGATGCAGGCAGCGTCGGAAAGTTCGCCGGCCGTGAGCATGGCCAGGCCGGCGGCGCCGCCGCCGATGGTCCCTGTGAGCCACAGCTCATCGCCGGCGCGGGCGGTGCTTCTGCGCAGCAGACGCTTCGGCCGTACATGGCCCGTCAGGGTCACGTCGACCACGAGCGGGCCGGTCGTACGCGTGATGTTGCCACCGACGATCGACGCGCCGGCGGCGCGCGAGGCTTCGGCGGCGCCCGCGACCAGGCCCTCGAAGCTGGTAACGGGGAACGAGTCGGGCAGGACGAGCGAGAGGAGCAGCCAGGACGGCCGCGCGGCCATGGCCGCCACGTCGCTCAGGTTGACGGCCACGGCGCGGCGGCCAATCTGATCTGGCGACATGAAGCGCGTGCTCAGGTGGACGCCGTCCACGAGCGCGTCGGTGGTCTGGACCAGGAACTCGCCGCGGGGCGGGCGCAGCACGGCGGCGTCGTCGCCAATGCCGACGAGGACGTCGGGGCCTGGCGCTGGCAGGTGCCGGCGAAGCCACTCGATGAGGGCGTGTTCTCCGCGTTCGCCGACAGTCACAGAAAGCCTCGGAGCCCGCCCTGGATCGAAGCGGGTGGCGACTCAAAATGTCCCGCGGTGCCGTGTGGGGAGGATCGCTGAACCTGCGTTAACAGGTGGAGCCGCTGGAACACCGCGCTTCAGGCTTCCTCACGACGGAGGCATGCACACCACGCAGCGGACGCAGCTCGCTTGGAAGGAACATTGGCTCAGACGAGCCTCCTAAGATCCATCACGAGCACCGCAGGAACACGACGATCTTAGGGCCGCGGGCCGTCGCGGTCAAGCGAGATACTACGGCTTGACGACGATGATGAC
This sequence comes from Acidobacteriota bacterium, assembly GCA_018000455.1. Lineage (GTDB taxonomy): Bacteria > Acidobacteriota > Vicinamibacteria > Vicinamibacterales > UBA2999 > CADEFD01. The sequence goes on along the minus strand of JAGNJW010000019.1, from coordinate 38,473 downwards.
CTGCTGGTCGGCGGTCAGCGCGCCATCATCGGCGCGCGCCCGCAGCACGTACTCGCCAGGCGTGTTGAACCAGGCAGTTGTCGTAACCCTGCCGTCTGGCGGCAGTTCGGGGGCTCGCCAGTGCGGCGCCCACGGCGAGTTGCCGCCCGTGCGCGTGTCTTCCCATGAGGCGATCTGATCGGCGTCGAATTTCACGGTGCCAGCGCCGCGGTAAACGAACCAGCCCACGTGGAGGCCGACATTCTTGCCCACGGTGACCCGCGATGGCGGCTGCATCAGCCGGCGCGCCCGCAGCTGTTCGATGCTTGCCCGGTTGGCCGCCGACAGGTTCGTGGCCGACCCTTCGTTCTCCACCGCTGCGCCGGCGCCGATCGCGCGCGCCTTGGGAATGCCGTCGTCACGCACCATGACGGAAAGCGGTACCGCTTCGCCGACGCGCACCTCGACCCGGCGCGGGCCCTGCACCTCGAGCACCGGCGGCGTGTTGGCGCGCACTTCGGGGCTGCTGCTGCCGGCGCCCAGGGCGCCTGTCTCGGACGCCTTCACGACATCGTCGATCTTGTAGTCGAGACGCAGGCTGGCGTACGCCATCTCGGTCTTGCCGCGGGTCGTCAGCGACCAGACGACCTCGTCCTTCTCGGTGAACCCCGGTGGCACCGGAACGCGGAAGACGAAGCGGTTGCGGCGCGGCAGGAAGTGCGTGGGCTGGCCCTGGTCGGGCGTGCCGCTGGTGAACGTGTTGTCGGCTCCGACCGGCACGTCGAGCTCTTCCTGCCAGTTGCGGTTCATATAGCCGAAGACGAAGAACTTGCGACCCGCCGAATCTTCTTCCCAGCCCTCGTAGGCGGGGGAGACGTTCTGGCCCTTCGCGTAGGTCAGGTTCTGCGCGCGCGCCGTGACAGCCACGCCCAGCACGACGAAGCACGCAATTCCAACAGCTCGGCGGGTCATGCGGTCTGCTCCTGGCGACTCAGTGCTGCTGTTGCTGTCGCGGTTGCGGCTGCGGCGTACGCGTGGCAGAGGCCGCTCCGGGCGCCGCCGGGATCTCGTCGGGCAGGTCGAGATTGCAGAACGGGCAGCCGATCATGACGGAGCTGCGGGTCAGCTGCAGCTTCTCTTTGCGGGCCTTCATCTCGGCGAGGAACTGCTCGTCGGTGAGCGACACGCGGTTGCCCAGGTCGATGAACATGTTCGCGACCGACCGGTTCCCGGAGCCTTGCCAGTTGCGCGGATCAGGCACGTTCTTGTTGGTCGGCGAGTTGTTCATGTAACCGACGATGTGCAGTACCGTCCCCTTGGGCAGCAGCGGCGCATGGTCGTCGTCGTAGTCGTAGCCGCGCACCCAGTTGTGGTCGTAGCCGACGCAGTTGATGGTCTCGACGGTGTAGCCCCACGACGCTTCCAGGCACATGCGCGAGCCAGGCGCATGCAGGTGCGGCTCGAAGGACAGGATCTTGGTGTGCTCGGTCAGCACGGCGTAGGCATTGAGCTGTTGGCTGGCGTCCATGCCCCTGATGTCGATGTCGACGCCGTTGCCGAGGCTGACGTTGGAGGTGCGGTACTCGGGCTTGTAGCCCTTGGGCATGAACTTGAAGCCGATTTCGAGGTGCGCCTTGGTGTCGCGGCCATTGGAGTGCAGGTGGATCGAGTCGGAGACGACCGACGCGCCGGCCTTGAGCAGGCGTGCCGACTTGGGGTCGAAGAAGTCGGCTTCGCGGCCGACCTCATGCACCGGCCAGGTGGTGGTGCCGGGGGTGACGCCGAAGAGCGCGGCCAGGCTGAACGGCTCGTTGGGATTGATCGGCTCGTCGGGAGCGTCGATGACGCGCGTGCTCCAGATCATGTGGTGGAACACGTAGCGGCCGCCGACCGTCTCGCGGCCGGTGCCGGCCGAATCGACGTCGTTCACTTCGCGCACTTCGAGAGCCGAGACATAGCGATCTTCGGTGAGGCCGGTCCGGGTTGGCGGAATCTCGCCCCACCAGTCCGGAGCGGCGCCCTTGACCAGGATGTCGGACGTGCGCACGACGAGGTCGGGTTCCCCGATCGACCAGCGCGTGGAGTCGTTCCACACGCGCGCCGCCGGCAGATCGGCCGGGTTGCCGCGCGCGGCGCCAGTGTCGGCCCATTTCGCGATGAGCGAGATCTCCTCGTCCGAGAGCGAGGGGTCGTTCTTGAAGTGCTGGATGCCGATCTCTTTCTCGACGTACCACGGCGGCATCACGCCGGCCCGCGGGCCGATGCCCGTGCGCGCCTTGATCGAGCGCGCCCACGGCCGCGCCTGCTCGTAGGTCTGCAGGGCCATCGGCGCGACGCCGCCCGTGCGGTGGCAGTTCTCACAGCTGCGCTGGAGAATGGGCGCGATGTGCTTGGCAAAGGTCACCTCGGCCGGCGGCGCCGCGGGCGGTTGGGCCTGCACAGCAGCCGGCGAGAGGGCCGAGGCGGCGAAGGTGCCGATGGCGAGCGCGAACGACCACGAACGCAGACGTCGAGCAGTCATCCCAACTCCTTGGGGCGGGACCCCGGTGACAAACGGAGACCATCCTAGCGGAACCACGCCAGTCGAGGCCAGTGCCCAGTTGAGCCAGGGCGGCCGGAATGTGGAGCGCCGGTTGCGGGACTAGCGGCGGGGTTCGGCTAGTTCGAGGGCCTGATCGACGATCCGCTCGAGTTCGCCGGCGCGCGCCGCCACCGAGCCATCGACCTGCACTTGGGAGTCGCGGGCGCGAAAGAACTCATCGGCGATGTTGAGCGCGGCCAGGATTGCCAGGCCGAGCGTGTCGCTCGAGGGTGCGGAGTCGAAGGCCACCTTCAGCTTGCGGTCGACGTAGGACGCCAGTTCCTGGACGTACGACGGGTCGAGGGAGCTACGGATGGGATACCGCTGCCCGTTCACCTCGACGTGCACGACACGCGGCTCGGCCATGGCAGTACGCTACAGCTTCAGGGTGTCGAGCTCGGCGAGGATTTCGCCCACGCGGCTCCGGATGAGGTCGCGCTCTTCCTTGAGCGCGGTAACTTCCGATCCGGCGGACTCGGCCTGGGTCGCGCGCTCGGTGAGCGCGGCGATCTCGCGCTGGAGCCGCCCGTTGTCTTCGCTAAGGCGCGTGTGTTCACCCTTCAGGCGCGCGATCGTGCTGACGAGCAGCTTGATCTTCTCTTCGAGCCGGTCGAACGGTTCCACGCCTGCCATCGTCTTCGCCATCGTCTGACCTTCCGCGACTATCGCTGTTCCGCGTTCAGGGCCGACCGCGTCGCGGCCAGCACCGCTGTCATCGCCGTGCCAACTTCCTCGTCGGTCAACGTGCGGTCGTCGGCGCGGAAGGTGAGTCGCAGCGACACACTGACCTTGCCGACCGGCACACCGCGGCCCTGATAGCGATCGAACTCGCGGAGCGAGACGAGCGTGGCGGGCGCGGCGTGTCGGATCGTGTCACGAACCGTGGCGCTAGACAAGGAGTCGTCGACCAGCAGCGACACATCCCTCACGACGGCAGGGAAGCGCGGCAGCGGCACGACGCGCGTCGCCCCGGGCGGCGCGACACCGGCCATGGCGTCGAGATTCAGTTCGAGGACGTAGATGCCGTCGGCGCGTGGAATGCCGCGGGCATCGGCCAGGGACGGGGAGAGCAGCCCGCACACGCCGACCGAGCGGGCGCCGGCCAGGACGCCGGCCGCCCGTCCGGCCACCAGGTACGGTGGCTCGACGAGCTCGAACGCGAGGGCGACGCCGAGGGCGGCGCCGACCTGCTCGACGGCGCCCTTCAGGTCGAAGAAATCGACCTCGCGACCTCCACCGCTCCAGTGCTCGCCGGCCGCGTCACCCGTCCAGGCAGCGGCCAGCGATCGACGTTCGCCGTCGGCGCCGAAGGCGGTCGCGATCTCGAACAGGCGCACGTCGCGCCGGCCGTGCCGGCGGTTGTGGCTCACCGCGTCGACGACACCCGCCAAGACGCTGGGTCGCATCACGGCGAAGGTCTCCGACAACGGATTGGCGAGGGCGATCGGCGCGCCGCCGTCGCTGAAGGCCGCCGCGGCTGCCGCCTCGATGAAGGCGAAGCTGATGGCTTCCGAGAAGCCCATGGCGAGCATGGCGCGGCGGGCCGCGGCGTCGCGAGCGATGCGCGCGTCCGATGGCGGCGGCGCCTGGTGCACCGGCGGGAACGTCGCCGGCAGATGCTCGAAACCGTAATGCCGTCCCACTTCTTCGATGAGGTCCTCCGGCCGAGCGATGTCGGGCCGCCAGCCCGGCACCGCGACGCTCCAGGCGCTGCCGGCGGCCTCGGCGGCCGTCGTGAACCCGAGCGCTGCGAGGATGCGCTCCACGTCGACGATCGGGACGGGCATGCCCAGCAGGCCTTCGACGTGGTCGTGCCTCAGCGGCACGAGGCGGCGTTCGAACGGCCGCGCCTGCTGGTCGACCATCGTGCCGTCGGCCGTGCCCGCGCCGATGAACTCGAGCAGGGCGCAGGCGCGCGCCATGCCGAGCGCGGCACCGGTCGGATCGGCGCCGCGCTCGAAGCGCATCGAGGCCTCCGAACGCAGACCGAGTGCCTTGCTCGTGGCGCGCACCGATCCCGGTGTGAACCATGCGCTCTCGAACACGATGCGCGTGGTGCCGGCGTGCACCTCGGAGTCGAGGCCGCCCATCACGCCGCCAATGGCGGCGGCGCGTTCGGCGTCGGCGATGACGAGCATGGCCGGCGACAGCGTGCGCGCCTTGCCGTCGAGCGTGGTCAGGCCCTCGCCGGCGCGGGCCGTGCGCACGACGATGGCATTGCCGGCCAGCCGGGTGTGGTCGAAGGCGTGCATCGGCTGTCCGAGTTCGAGGAGCACGTAGTTGGTGACGTCGACGACGTTGCTGATCGGGCGCACGCCGAGCGCGAGCAGGCGGCGCTGCATCCAGCCGGGCGAAGGTGCGATCTTTACGGTCGCCCCGGCCCCGACATAGCGCGGACACAACTCGGGAGCGTCGAGCGTCACCGAGAACGTGGTGCGATCGGCTTTAGCGAGGGCGGCGGCGCGCAGGTACGACGGCGCGTCGGGTGCGGGCAGGCGCAGCGGTAGGCGGTAGACGGCCGCGATTTCGCGCGCGATGCCCACGACCGACATGCAGTCGGGCCGGTTGGCGGTGACGTCGAAGTCGAGGACGGCGTCGCCCTCGATCGCCGGCTGTCCTGGCGCCGCATCGCCCGGCGGCGCCGGTTCAATCCCTTCCAGCGCGAGGCCGCGCAGCGACAGCCGCCGCCCGACCTCGGCCGGCCCATCGGCGACGTCCACGAAGTCGCGGAGCCACGAGTACAGGACCTTCATACGGAGAACTGCTCCAGGAAGCGCAGGTCGTTCTCGTAGAAGAGGCGGATGTCGCCGACGTCCCACTTGAGCATCGCCACCCGCTCGATGCCCATGCCGAATGCGAAGCCCGTCACCTCGGCGGGGTCGTAGCCGACCGCCTCGAAGACGGCAGGATGCACCATACCGCTGCCGAGAATTTCGAGCCAACCGGTGTGCTTGCAGACCGGGCAACCGGCGCCCCGGCAGCGGATGCAGGCCACGTCCACCTCCGCGCTCGGCTCGGTGTAGGGGAAGAAGCTCGGACGGAAGCGCACACTGGTGCCGGCGCCGAAGAGAGCTTCGGCCATGGCGAGCAGCGTGCCCTTCAAGTGCGCCAGCGTGATGCCCTTGCCGACGACGAGACCTTCACACTGGTGGAACATCGGCGTATGCGTGAGATCGAGGTTGTCGCGCCGGTAGACGGGGCCGATCGCCACCAGCCGCACCGGCGGTGCGTGCTGCTCCATGTAGCGGATCTGCATGGCCGACGTGTGCGTGCGCAACAGCGTCAGCGGCTGCGGGCCGCGGGCGCGCGGTGCCGTTGCTGCCGCCCACGGCGTGAGCGGCGCGGCCTGCACCGGCGAAGCGAGATACAGCGTGTCCTGCATGTCGCGCGCGGGATGCTCGTCGGGCATGTTGAGCGCTTCGAAGTTGTGGTAGTCGTCCTCGATCTCCGGGCCTTCGAGCACCTGATAACCGAGCCGGGTGAAGATCTGCTGCACCTCCTCGCGGACGAGGCTGAGCGGATGACGATGGCCGATGGCCGGCGCGCGGCCGGGCAGCGTGATGTCGACCGCGTCGGCGGGGCGGCGCGTGGCGGCGAGCGCCGCGTCCCGCTCGGCCAGCGCCTGTTCCACGGTGACCTTGAGCGCGTTGACCTGCTGTCCGAACGCCTTGCGATCCGCTGGCGGCAGCGACGGCAGGTGCGCCATCAGCTCGGCGATTCTGCCAGACTTGCGTCCCGTCCAGGCCACCTTCAGCCCGTCGATCGCGCTCGTGCGAGAGGCGGGAGCGACGGCATCGGCTTCCTCGAGCGCGCGTCGGAAGGTCTCTTCGTGCGTGGAAATGAGCCGTGTCAGCTCATCGAGTGACGACATGGGACCCTATTCTAGCGGCTGGAGGTCGCGACGAGGAGTGGGCGGCTTTGGCCACGTGGGCTCGCGGCTGGATCCGAGGTGTGACGCGTACAGCGAAAAGCACCAAGAACGGGAGCCCGTCTCTGGTGCTTTGAACTGGCCGTGTGACGGCCGCGTCTCTAGCCGCGAGCGGCTAGCCGATCGTCTCAGGCCACGCCCGCCGCGGCCTTGGCCTTGGCGGCGATGACGGCAAAGGCGGCCGCGTCGCGCGCCGCCAGTTCCGCCAGGCTTTTGCGATCGAGCTCGATGCCGGCCGCCTTGATGCCCTTGATGAAGACGCTGTAGGACAGCCCGTGCTCCCGGGCGGCCGCGTTGATGCGCATCACCCACAGGCTGCGGTAGTCGCGCTTCTTCTGCTTACGGCCGGCATAGGCGTAAACGCCTGCCTTGTCGGCCGCTTCCTTCATGAACTTGTAGAGCTTGGACTTGTTCTGGAAGTAGCCCTTGGTGAGTTTTTCGAGCTTCTTCCGCTTGGCACGACGTACCGTGCCGCGTTTGACGCGAGGCATTGTGACTCCGGTGAGCGGTTAGGGGCCGATGGTGTCGGACTTGGTCCCGCAAGATTCTGGGGGACCGTGACGCGATGACGGAAGTGCCCTAACCGCCGGTCATCATGTCAGGGAGCGGGGAGCCGGGAGCGGGGAGCAGGGAAACGCTGCCAGTGTCTTTCCTGCTCCCTGCTCCCTGCTCCCTGCTCCCCGTCGTACTAGTCGTAGGGCAGCATGCGGCGCAGTTTGGCCTGCTCGGAATCCGAGACCAGCTTGTTGCCGCGCGCGTGACGCTTCATCTGGGTCGACTTGCACGTCAACTGATGGCGCTTGAAGGCGGCGGCGCGGACGAACTTGCCCGTGCCGGTCTTCTTGAAGCGCTTGGCGGCGCCCCGGTGGCTCTTCATCTTCGGCATCGCTCTAACTCCCCGCCCTCTCTTCGTCACCTTCGGCCGGCCGCGCCGTGCGGGCGGCTGGCTTGCTGCTGCGTTTCTGCGTCAGGATCGTGTGCATCTGGTTGCCTTCCTGCCGGGGCATCGTCTCGGGCAGGGCCACCTCGGTCAGGTCCTCGATGAGGCGCGTCAGGATGCGGTGCCCGATCTCCGGGTGCGCCATCTCGCGCCCACGGAAGAACACCGTCGCCTTGACCTTGTCGCCTTCTTCGAGGAAGCGCTCGATGTGCTTCTTCTTGAACTGGTAATCGTGTTCGTCCACCTTGGGACGGAACTTGATCTCCTTGACCTCGATCACCTTCTGGTGCTTCTTCGCTTCGCGTGCCCGCTTGGCCTCCTGGTACTGATACTTCCCGTAGTCCATGATCCGGCAGACCGGCGGCACGGCGGTGGGGGAGATCTCCACGAGGTCGAGTCCTTTGGACCTGGCAATCGTCAGCGCCTGCGGCGGCGGCATGATGCCCAATTGCTGGCCCGTTTCGTCGATCACCCGGATCTCGCGGACCCGGATGCGTTCGTTGGTGCGGACGCGGTCGTCACGACGACCGGAGCGGTTGCGATCGAATGCGATACTCAGCCTCCAGACGGAAAGAGTTTAGGATAGCCGCTTCTCGGTAACCTCGGCAAGGGCTTCCGCCACGAAGGTCGCCAGTGGGGTGGCTCCGAGGTCGCCCTTCGAGCGGCTGCGCACCGCCACGGCCCGGTCGGCCGCCTCACGGTCGCCAATGACCAGCATGTAGGGCACTTTCTGCAGCTGGGCTTCCCGAATCTTGTAGTTGACCTTCTCGGGACGCTGGTCGAGCGTCGCCCGCAGGCCGGCCGTCTTGAGCGCCGCCAGGACCTCCTGGGCATAGGCGTTGGCACGGTCGGTGATGGGCAGCACCGTCACCTGGATCGGCGCCAGCCACAGGGGGAACGCCCCGGCGAAGTGCTCGATCAGGATGCCGATGAAGCGCTCGAAACTGCCGAAGATGGCACGGTGGATCACCACCGGCATGTGCGGGGCGTTGTCGGGGCCCACGTAGGAGAGCTCGAAGCGGGCCGGAATCTGGTAGTCGAGCTGGATGGTGCCGCACTGCCACTTCCGGCCGAGGGCGTCGGTGATGTCGAAGTCGATCTTCGGCCCGTAGAACGCGCCTTCACCGGCCTCGAGCAGGTAGGGCTGGCCGGCGTTGTCGAGGGCCTGGCGGAGGGCTGCCTCGGCCTTGTCCCAGGTGGCCACCTCGCCGAGGAACTTCTCGGGCCGGGTGGCGAGCTTGGCCGTGTATTCCAGGCCGAAGTCACGATAGACCCCCTGGACGAGCTTCAGCAGGGCCTCGGCCTCGGAGCCGATCTGGTCCTCGGTCACGAAGCAGTGGGCGTCGTCCTGTGAGAACTGGCGCACGCGGGTGAGGCCGGCGAGCACGCCGGAGGCCTCGTTGCGGTGCAGGGGCGTCTGCTCGTGGAGGCGCAGCGGCAAGTCCTTGTAGCTGCGCTTTTCGCTGCCGAACACAAGCATGTGGCCGGGGCAGTTCATGGGCTTGAGACCCATCTCCTCGCCGTCGGCCGACTTCACGAGGAACATGTTCTCGCGGTAGTGCGACCAGTGGCCGGAGGTCTCCCACAGGCCCTTGTTGAAGATGATCGGCGTCTTCACCTCGACGTAGCCGGCCGGGAAGAGCCGCGAGCGCATGTAGTCGGCCAGGGTGTTGTAGAGCGTGGCGCCCTTGGCGAGCCAGAACGTGGCGCCCGGCGCGAAGTGGTGGAAGGTGAAGAGCCCGAGTTCCTTGCCGACCTTGCGGTGATCGCGCTTCTTCGCCTCCTCGAGGCGCATCAGGTGCTGATCGAGATCCTTCTGCGAGAGGAAGGCCGTGCCGTAGAGGCGCTGCATCGGCTGGCCCTTCGCGTCGCCCTTCCAGTAGGCGCTCGACGTCGAGAGCACCTTGAACGCCTTGAGGCGGGACGTGCTCGGCACGTGGGGGCCGACGCAGAAGTCGACGAACGTGTCGCGGTCCTTGATCGTGTAGCAGGAGACGTGGCTCTGGCCGGCCGTCTTCTCCTCGATGAGCTGTACCTTGAGCGGCTCGCCGCGCGCGGCAAAGAATGCCAGCGCCTCGTCGCGCGGCCACAGCTGCCGCTCGTATACCAGGTCCTGCGCCGCCAGCTCGCGCATCTTGGCCTCGATGCGTTCGAGATCCTCCGGCACGAACGGTTGCGGCACGACGAAGTCGTAGAAATAGCCCTCGTCGATGGCCGGGCCGATGCCGCACTGCGCGCCCGGGAAGAGCGCCGTCACGGCCGCTGCCATGAGATGTGCCGTCGAGTGACGGCAGAGCGCGAGCGCTTCGGGGCTCTTGTCGGTCACGATCCGGACGCGCGTGTCCGTGGCGAGCGGATGACTGAGGTCGACGAGCTGGTCATCGACCACCGCGGCCAGGGCGGCCTGGGCGAGGCGAGGTGAGATATCGGCCGCGATGGCGCCGGCGGGCGTGCCGGCCGCCACCTGCCGGCTGGAGCCGTCGGGGAGCGTGACCGTAATCATGAGGTGGGATTCCACGTCTCGAGGCCGAGTCGAATGGTAGGCACGGGCAGACTCGAACTGCCGACCTCCTGCGTGTCAAGCAGGCGCTCTAACCAACTGAGCTACGCGCCTATCGTGCGTTTCGCCCGGCCTCACGGGAAGCAGCAGTATAGCACTGCGATGACGGCGTTCGACTGGCGTCAGGCTGCTTTCTTGACGGTGGTGAGGGTCTCGACCGCCTTGTCGAGAACAGGATCGCCGGGCGTGGGCTCGACGCCGAAATCCACGGTCGGGATGTCGACGGCAACGTCGGGTGAGAGGCCGCGCTCGTGCAGCGACCCGCCGCCCGGGCCGAGGTACAGCACATGCGTCAGCATCAAGCCGGCGCCGTCTGGCAGAGTGACAACTTTCTGGCGTCCGGCGCGTCCGATCGTGCGCTCGCCGACGACGGTGGCGCGCTTGTTTCCCGCCAGCGCCGCCGCGAAGACCTCCGCAGCGCCGGCCGTGCCGTTGTTGGTCAGCACGGCCAGTGGCAGCGTCAGCGCGCCATCGCCCGCCGCCCCCGACACCGGCACCTTGTCCTGACCGCGTGCCTGACGGTAACCGAGCACGCCTGAGGGCACGAACAGCTTCGCTGCTTCGTAGCCGAGGTCGAGATCGCCGGTGGCGGTGCCTCGCAGATCGAGCACGAGCCTGACGGCGCCACCCTTCGTGAGCGCGGCCACTTCGCTGCGGATCTGGGCCGCTGAGGCCGCGGAGAACTCTGGCACGCGCAGGTAGCCGGTGCCGCCGCCAAGCACCCGGCCCTTCGGCGTCAGTGGATGCGCTGTGGCGCGCACGAGTTCGACCTCGTGGGGCTCGGCGGCGCTGCCGCGCAAGATCGTGAGCGTCACTTTCGAGCCCGCCTTGCCGCGCAGGAGCTGCATGCCCTCGAAGACGGTGGTGTCGCGCGTGGACTGGCCGTCAATCGAGCGCACGTAGTCGCCCGGCATGAGCCCGGCCTTGGCCGCCGGGGAACCGTCGCGCGCGGCGATGACACGCAGGTAATACTGCCGCGTGAGTTCCAGGCCGGGATCGGCCAGGCCCGCCGTGGAGGCGCCGACCGCTTTCATCTGCCGCGCGTCGAGATACGCCGAATCGGGATCGAGTCCGTCGGCCAGGCCGTGCATCGCGCCGTGCATCACCCGGTCGATGTCGACCTCTTCAACGTAGTTGTTGAGGATGAGGGTGACGACGTCTTCGAAGATCTTCAGGTGCTGGTAGTTGCCGTCCTGGGCGGCGGCGTCGCGGCCCAGAAATCCGCCGACGACCGCGAAGGCCAGTACCGGCAGCGAGATAGCGAGGACGGCGACGCGCAGGCGGGACGTCATGGAGTGGACTTCAACCATTGTAGGGGATTGACGGGACGGCCGTCGATGCGCACTTCGAAGTAGGCGACCGGCTCGCCTGTCGGGTTGGCGCCCGAGGCGCCCACGGCCTGGCCTCTGGCCAGCGACGTGCCAGGCCGCAGGGCCGTGCCGGCCAGGTGCCCATAGACCGTGAAGGCATTGTCGCCGTGGTCGAGGATGACCAGCACCCCGAAGCCGGTGAACGGCGCCGCGTAGGCGACCGTGCCGCCATGGACGGCCAGTACGGGCGAGCCGATCGGCGCGCCGATCTCGATGCCATTCTTCTGGATGGCCGTGCCGAAGCTGCTTGGCGCGCGTCCGAAGCGCGAGACGAGCGGCCCTCTGACGGGCCAGGCGAGGTCGCCCTGGAACGGCCGGAGCGGCAGGTCCGTGGGGCCGGTCGTGGCCAGGCCGGCGAGGGTGGCTTGGAGACGCGTCCGCGCCTGTTCCAGTTCCCCCACATACTGAGCGGCCATCTCACGCCGCGTGTCGAGCTGGTCGAGGAGCCGTGTGCGCTCTGCCACGGCCCGTCGCGCCGCCTGATCGAGCGCTGCAGCCTCGGCGCGCAGGCGCGTAACCTGGCGCTGTTCGGACGCCAGCTGATCGCGCGCCGTCCGTTCGTTCGCGATCAGCCGGCGGTGGGCGGCGATGCGCAGTTCCTCGACCCGCGCCAGCGCGACTACGCCGCGGCTGGCCCTGGCCAGATCGCGCCCTTCGGTCGTGGCCAGCAGCAGCCGTACGTAGCCATCGCTGCCGCCACGCTTGTAGAGGGCCTCGAGCCGTCCTTCGAGCGCCGGCGTGCGGGCGATGCGCTGGCGTTCGAGCTCGGCCACGCGTGCTTCCGACGCTGTGGCTTTCTCGGAGACGGCGACGAGCCGGGCGTTGACCGCCGCGAGTTCCTCACCACGCAGGGCGCGCGTGACCTCGAGCTGGCGCAGCTCCGTCAGCACCGTGCGCGACTGCGCCGCGAGCGTGTCCGATTCCCGCTGCAGCGCCTTGATGCGGTCGGCGGCGCGGGCCGCCAGCGCCGTGGCCTCGTCGCGTGAGATCGGCGGCGGCGGCGGCTCGACCACGGCCGACCGCTCTTGAATGCCTGCCAACGGCGGCTGCGTCTGCGCGGTGGCATTGAACGCCGCCAAGACGGCGGCCCCCGCCATTGCGGCCAGTCGTGCCCGGCGCCATCGCAGCCTCCCCAACCAGGGGTCTCGGCGTTCCATCGGCATCTCTCCGAAGGATACACTTTGCCGATGTCCGACTCTGCGCCGATCCCACCCCCGGCCCTGGTTACCGTGACGCCGGCCGAGCTCTTCTGGATCACCGCCGGCTCCTGGCTGAGCGGCGCGTGCCTGCTGGCCCTGATGCCGGTGATGCTGGCCCCATGGGTCGGCCCCGCCGCCGCCCTCGCCGTGTCGTACGTGCTCTTCTTCATCGCCTGGCAGCCCATCCAGCGCCTGACGCAGCGCGCCGTCGGTCCCAAGCGCGCCTTCGTTCGCATGCTGGCCCTGGTGGCCTCGGCCGCGATGCTGGCCTACTACGTGCGCGAGACCCTGCTGGTGCTGGTCGGCGCCGCGCGGGCCTGAGGTGGCGGTCGGGGTGGCCGCTATAATCGCGGTGTGCGGGCCCTCGGCATCGACTACGGTCTCCGCCGCATCGGGCTTGCGCTGAGCGATCGGTCGGGCACCCTGGCCTCGCCATTCGCCGTGCTCCAGCGTCCGGCCAGCGGCAAGGAAACGTTACGCATCGTGAGCGCCGAAGTCGCGCGCCTGGCAGCCGAAGACGACGGCCTGGAGGCCGTTGTCGTCGGGTGGCCGCGCCGGCTCGACGGCACGCCCAACGATCAGACGCCGCTCGTGGAGGCGTTCGCCCGCGCCCTCGGCGCCGCCGTCACGATGCCCGTCGTTCTGCAGGACGAGCGCCTCACGTCACACGAGGCCGACGAGCGACTGGCCGTCGGCGAGCGCGACTGGCGGAAGCGGAAGCGCAAGCTCGACGCCGCGGCGGCCGCCATCGTGCTGCAGGACTATCTCGACGCGAGGCCGCGTGGGTAAGTGGCTGCGGCGTCTGGCGCTCGTCGTCGTGACCGCCGCGGTGGCGGCTGGCGGCGCCGCCTGGTGGTTGCGCGCCGAGGCGCTCGCGCCCTACCGCGGCTTCGACGGCGACGCCGTCTTCGTGGACGTGCCGTCGGGCTCCGGGCCCCGCGCGATTGGTGCGCGGCTGGCGGCGTCGGGGGTCGTCAAGGACGCGCGCACGTTCCGTGTCGCGTTGTGGCTGACGGGGCGGGCCCGTGAGCTCAAAGCGGGCGAGTATCGCTTCACTGCGGCGGCCAGCGCCGTGGACGTGGTTGGCACGCTGGCCAGTGGCGCCATCTATACGCGCCCGGTGACGTTTCGCGAAGGGCTCACCATCGACGAGATGGCCGACGTCTATGCCTCGAGCGGTCTCGGCTCGCGCGAGGCCTTCGTCGAGGCCGCGCGACACGTCTCTCTCATCCGCGACCTCGACCCCGAGGCGACCGATCTCGAGGGTTACCTGTTTCCAGATACCTATCCCGTGCCACGGCAGACACCGGCGGCGACACTGGTGGGACAGATGGTGCGCGGTTTCCGTGCCGCCCTCACGCCCGACCTCATCGCCCGGGCGGCCGCCGATGGCCTCGTCGTGCGGCAGGTCGTGACGCTGGCGGCGCTGGTCGAAAAAGAGACGGCGCAGGACGCCGAGCGGCCGATCGTGGCGGCGGTCTACCGCAACCGTCACCGGATCGGGATGGGGATGCAGGCCGATCCGACCGTGATCTTCGCCTTGCAGAAGGCCGGCAAGTGGGATGGCAATATCTCGCGCGAGGATCTGCAGTTCGATTCGCCCTACAACACGTATCGCTACGGCGGCCTGCCACCCGGGCCGATCGCGGCGCCGGGGAAGCGCGCGCTCGAGGCGGTGGTCGCTCCGGCGCCGGTCGACTACCTGTACTTCGTCAGCAAGAACGACGGCACCCATGTGTTTGCGACGACGCTCGCCGAGCACAACCGCAATGTCTACGAGTGGCAGGTCAAGTTCTTCCGCGACCGCCGGGCCAGGCAGCAGGGCCAGGACCGCTAGCCATCAGGCGCCGGGGGCCGCGACGTTGCGGGGCCACATCGGCTCCGGCCGTCCCCGCCAGATCCACGCGATGTAGTCGACCAGTGGGGCCTCGGCGCCAAGCTCCCGCAGGCGGGCGTTGACCTGCCCCCGGTGGTGCATGCTGTGCATCGCCACTTGCCGGGCCGTCTCAGCCAGCGTCGGATGCGACACGGCTTCATGCCGTTCGATGGCGCGCCCGGCCCACGGCAGTTCGATGGTCTTGCCCAGCGACTCGTCGTCGGCACTCGACAGGAACGCGCGGACGCCGGCATGGGCGCCGCGCCCCCAGCTGGCGAGGGCCGGCAGATCGGCGAACGATCCGACGCCGACCGGGGCGGGCGTCGCGCCCAGCCAGATGGCGGTGAAGGCGTGCTGCACGGTGTGGATGTGGTGGAGCCAGCCACGCAGGCGTTCATCGCCGCGCGCGGGACCCGACTGCAGCGTCGTGCTCCACACGAGCGCATCGGCCCATTCCATGTGTGCCGCCAGCTCGAGCAATTCGTCCTGCAGTGCCATCGTCGTCTCTCCGGGGTCGGCGGCCGGCACCCATCACACCGCGCTCAGCGTTCGCCCCACTTGAGCTTCTCGCGCAGCACTTCGAAGTAGGTGCGGGTGGTCGCGCGCACCAGCTTCACGCGGCGGGCCGCGCGGCGGATGACGACTTCGTCGCCGATGCCGAGCGGACCGCCCGTCTGGCCGTCGAAGGTCACGTAGACCTCGCCGCCGTTGTCGGTGCTGACCGCGACACGCACGTCGCGGTGGGCCGGCACGACAATCGGACGATTACTCAGGGTGTGCGGGGCGATTGGCGTGAGGATGAAGGCCTCCATGGCGGGATGCACGATCGGCCCGCCGGCCGCCAGGTTATAGGCCGTGGAGCCGGTGGGGCTCGCCACGATGAGGCCATCGGCCTTGACGTCGGTCACGAACTGATCGCCGACCCACACCGAGAGATCGATGATGCGCGACAGGGCCGTGCGGGTGAAGACCACGTCGTTCAGGACGGTGGTTTCGGTGAGTGCCGCGCCGGTGCGCCGCACCTGCGCGACGAGCATCATCCGCTCGTCGAGCGACGCGCGGCCTTCGAGCACGTCGCCGAGCGCGTCGAAGAGCTCCGGCCGCGTGATCTCGGTCAGGAAGCCGAGGCTGCCGAAGTTCACACCGAGAATCGGCACGTCGCGACGACCGCGGGCGATGCGGTCGGCCATCGCCAGCAGCGTGCCGTCTCCGCCGAGCACGACGATGAGGTCGGCCGCTTCCGGCATGTCATCCCGCGAGACCACGGTGTCGGGCGGCTCGGCCAGCAGCGCCGCGGCCTCCGGCGACCAGCAGGCGGTAGCGCCGCGCATCTCGAGCCAGGCGCGGAGCTGGCTCAGGGTGTCGCGGGCGTTGGCGAGGTCGGGCTTGGTGACGATGCCGATGCGCATGGGGTCAGGGCTGTGGGCCGGGCGTGAAGTGCATCAGGAACTCCCGATTGCCTTGCGCGCCGACAATCGGCGAGGGCGTCACGGCCAGGCGCGTCCATCCTATCGCAGCCGCCTTCGCGGTGATGTCGGCCTGCACGCGCGCGTGCACGGCCGGATCGCGCACGACGCCCTTCGGCGCCTCGCGCCGGCCGGCCTCGAACTGCGGCTTGACGAGCGCGACGAGGTCGACGCCCGGCCCGACGACGGTGAGCAGCGGCGGGAGGATCAGTGCGAGCGAGATGAACGAGACGTCGACGGTGACGATGCCGGCGCCGTCGCCGAGCCCCGGCAACGCGGCTGGCGTGAGGTAGCGGGCGTTGAGGCCCTCGACGAGGGTGACCCTCGGGTCGGTGCGCAAGCGCCAGTGCAGCTGTCCGTGACCGACGTCCACCGCGATGACCGCCGTCGCGCCGCGCGTCAGCAGCACGTCGGTGAAGCCGCCCGTCGAGGCGCCGATGTCGAGGCCCAGGCGCCCGCTGACGTCGATGCCGAAGGTCTCGAGGGCATGCGCGAGTTTCACGCCGCCGCGGCTGACCCAGGGATGGTCGGGACCGATCACGGTGACATCGGCGTGCTCGGAGACCATGGTGCCGGCCTTCGCCGCGGCGCGGCCGCCGAGGTCCACCTGGCCGGCCATGATGAGGGCCTGCGCGCGTTCGCGCGACTCGACGAGGCCGCGCCGCACCAGGAGCTGGTCGAGTCGGAGCTTCATCGGTTGACGGGTGGCTACGAGCGGCGGTGGACAATCCACTGCGCGATGGCGTCGAGGTGCGAGGGCCGGAGGTCAGCCTCGGCCAGGGCCGCCTCGGCACGTGTGGTGGCCTCGACCGCCATCCGCTTCGACGCCTCCAGGCCGTAGAGCGCCGGGAAGGTCGGCTTGCCGTCGCTGGCGTCCTTCCCCGAGGTCTTGCCGAGCGTCTCGGACGCGCCTTCCACGTCGAGGATGTCGTCGACGATCTGGAAGGCCAGCCCCACTTCGGCGGCCCATCGGTCCAGGTGCGCCAGCGTCGTGTCGTCGGCACCCGCCATGATCGCGCCAGCGGCGGCCGCAGCGCGGATGAGGGCTCCGGTCTTGCGCGCGTGCATGTCGGCCAGCGTGGCGCCGTCGAGCGCGGCCACGCGGTCCCGACCCTTACCGGCGGCCTGCAGGTCGATGGCTTGGCCGCCGACCATGCCGGTGGGCCCGGCCGCCTGCGTGACGGCGTCGAGTACCCGCAGCTTGCGCGCGATGAGTGCCGGGTCGTCGGTGTGCGGCTCGCGCACGATGAGGTGGAACGCTTCGGCCTGCAGCCCGTCGCCGGCCAGAATCGCCTGCCCCTCGCCGACCACCGTGTGCAGCGTCGGACGCCCGCGCCTGAGATCGTCGTCGTCCATGGCCGGCAGGTCATCGTGGATGAGCGAGTAGGTGTGGATGAGTTCGAGCGCGCAGGCGGCGGCCAGGGCCCGCGTGCGCGCGGCGACGGCGTCGTCGCCGCGCCGTTTGGCTACGGCATCGGCAGCGGCGAGTACGAGGATCGGCCGCAGGCGCTTGCCGCCGGCCATCACGCTGTAGCGCATGGCGCCTGCGATGACCGGCGGGCACTGTGGCGCCTTCGGCAGCACGCGCTCGAGCGTCTCTTCGATGGCCACGCGGCAGTCGCGCGCGAACTCCTCGAACGCCTGCACCTACTGGTCCTCGTCCTGGCCGACTTCGGTGAGATCGCGGGGCGCCGCTACCAGTTCGCCGCGATCGTTCAGGATGTCGATACGACGCTCGGCGGCTTCGAGCCGCTCATGACAGTAGCGTTGCAGCTGCACGCCACGCTCGTAGAGCGCCAGCGAGGTCTCGAGCGCGAGGTCGCCCTCCTCAAGCTTCTTCACGATGCCGGCCAGTTCCGCCAGCGCGGCCTCGAAGTCTTTGATCGTCTCGTCCATCACGCCGTTCCTCGTTCGCGCCCGTCGCCGAACACCTCACGCACCTCGCAGCCCACTTCCCCCACGCCGAGCGTCACGCGCACCCGGTCGCCGGGGGCGACCTGGTCGGCTTGGCGCACGAGCGTCGTGCGGTCGGCGGTCCAGCAGACGGCGTAGCCGCGTCCCAGCACCGCCAGGGGACTGAGTGCATGGAGGCGTGCCGCCGCCTCGCCGGTTCGCCCCACGGCGCGATGCTGGACGGCCCGCATGGCCGCGTCGAGCCGTGTGCGGTGGCCGACGAGCGCGGCGCGCACGCGACCTAGACGCTCCTGCGGGCGGAACGTGTCGAGCGTCCGGCCGAGCACCAGGAGTCGGCGCTGTCTGAGGGCCAGGCCGGTTGCCGCGGCGGCGTGCAGCGCGGCGGCGAGCTCGCTGACGTGGCGCTGGCGGAGGGCGAGGCGCCCGGGCAGGCCGGCGAAGGCGGGCCGGGCCGAGAGCTGGTGGAAACGCGAGTCGAGGCGCTGCACGCGCGAACGCATCGCCGCGCGGGCCCGACCGCCGATGGCGTCGATCTGGCGCACGAACTCGTCCTTGCGCCCGACCACGAGCTCGGCGGCCGCCGATGGCGTCGGCGCCCGCAGGTCGGCGACGAAGTCGGCAATCGTGACGTCGGTCTCATGGCCGACGGCTGAGATGACCGGCACCTGGCAGGCGGCGATCGCGCGGGCCACGACCTCTTCATTGAACGCCCACAGGTCTTCGATCGAGCCGCCGCCGCGTCCGGCGATGACCACGTCCACGCCGGCGACGGCGCCAATGTTCGCGATTGCGCGGGCGATCTCGGTGGCCGAGCCATCGCCCTGGACGCGCGTCGGCGCGATGACGAGATGGGCATTCGGATAACGGCGGCGCAGCACACGAATGATGTCGCGCAGTGCCGCGCCGTCACGCGAGGTGACGATGCCGATGCGACGCGGCAGGGCCGGCAGCGCCCGCTTGCGCGCCGGTTCGAACAGCCCCTCGGCGGCGAGCCGCTTGCGGAGCTGTTCGTAGGCGAGTTGGAGCGCGCCGAGGCCTTTCGGCTCCATGTGCTCGCAGACGAGTTGATACTCTCCGCGCGGATCGTAGACGCTGAGTCGCCCTCGCGCGATGACGTGGGCGCCGTCCTCGGGCTTGAACTTGAGCAGCCTCAGCGAGGTGCGGAACATGACCCCCTTGATCTGGGCCTGGGTGTCCTTGAGCGTGAAATAGAGGTGCCCGGTATTCCACACCCTGGCGCCCGACAGCTCGCCCTCCACCCACACCTCAGGGAACTCGGATTCGACCAGCGCGCGCAGGGTGGCCGTGAGTTCGCCGACGCTGAGGACGCGGCGCCGGGGCGGCGGCGGTGGGGGCGCTGGCTCGTCGAAGGGCAGGCGGGTCGGCGTCACGCGCGGACGTCCGAAGGCGCGGTCACGCCGGCGGCCAGATGGTCGATCTCGGCGGCGGAGAGACTCAGGCGTTCGATGGTGGTGGCACGTCCGGTGGCCGGATCGGCGGTGATGACGACCGCGTTCAGGCGCGGATCGCCGCTGGCCGTCTCGAAACGCGTCGGCAGGGCGTTCAGGAACTTGGTGATGACCGCCTCTTTCTCGACGCCGATGACGCCGTCGTGTGGACCCGTCATCCCGACGTCGGTCAGGTAGGCCGTGCCCTTGGGCAGCACGCGCTCGTCGGCGGTCTGGACGTGCGTATGGGTGCCGACGACCGCTGTGGCGTGGCCATCGAGATACCAGCCCATGGCGATCTTCTCGGAGGTCACTTCCGCGTGCACGTCCACGAACACGATCTGCGCGCCGCTCTGTTTGAGCGCGGCGATCTCGCGCGAGGCGGTCGTGAAAGGGTCATCGATGGCGGCCAGGAACACGCGGCCCATCACGTTCACGACTCCAACCTTCACACCGTTGGCCGCTGTGGCCAGGTAGGCGCCCTTGCCGGGCACGCCGGTCGGGTAGTTGGCCGGGCGCAGGAGGCGCGGTTCGCGCGCGATGTAGTCGAGCGCCTCTTTCTTGTCCCAGATGTGATTACCCGAGGTGAGGACCTCGACACCGTAGCTGAGGAGCTGATCGCCGATCTCGCGCGTGATACCGAAGCCGGCGGCGGAGTTCTCGCCGTTGGCGATGACGAAGTCGATGCCATGAGCGGCGACGATCGGAGCCACGCCGCGCCGCACCAGTTCCCGGCCGGGCTTGCCGACGATGTCACCGATGAACAGCAGCTTCATCGCACCGCGTCCGTGGTGATGGGCACGCTCAATGCCTGGCCACGCCGCTCTTCGATCTTCGGGAGGCGCACCCGGAGCTCGCCGCTGGCGAGCGTCGCCGTGGCCCGCGCCGCGTCGATGGCGACGTGCACGCGCACTGCCCGGGCGAAGCGGCCGAAGTCGCGTTCGACGAGGTGGTAACTCGCCGGGCCGCGGGCACCCGGTTCCGGGCGATCTTTTTCGCCGGCGATGATGACCACGCCGGCCTTGACCAGCACGCGGATGCTCGCAGCCGCCACGCCGGGCAGATCGAGCAGCAGGTCCAGCGCGTCGTGGGTTTCGAAGACATCGAGCAGCGGCAGGCACTCGCCGGCGATCTGATGGCGGCGATCGGGACGCTGCTTCAGCAGCTCCTCGAACAGGCGGCGTACATCGGCCGAGACGTCACCGACATCAGTCGAAATGGGAAGGCGGCTGAGTGGGCGCATATCGGGCTCGCGTGACCTGGCGTCATTGTATCGCCAGGCTCGCGCAGAGACCGTGCAGCGGCGGCGAATCGCCGGCCGCGCCATAAGTCGCCGAGGAGCGACGAGCAGCTCGCCGGGTCGCGCTGCGCGGCGGGCAGTGTCGCGCCTCCCGCATCGCCGTTGATGGCTACGTTGACGCCTAGAGGCCCCTTCAGGTACGCCATTCAGGAATGGCGTCTGCGCCGCTTCTGAGCGAGTGCGAACGCTGTGTGGAGGGTCCGGGTCGACGTCGCCGAGCTGCTGCGGGTTGCGAGAGGCAGGTCGATCGCCCAGAGAGCTCGCAAATATGAGTCTATCGATATCAAATAATATGCTGTTGTGAAACTAATCCTATGCTATCCTCATCTCAGACTTACAGAGAAGGAGACGGGCGCATGGCAACGAAGGGCAAAGTGATCGGCATCGACCTGGGCACCACGAACTCGGTGGTCGCGGTCATGGAGAGCGGCGAGGCAGTGGTGGTGGTCAATCAGGAGGGCGCTCGGACGACGCCCTCGGTCGTGGCCGTCGCCAAGGATGGCGATCGCCTGGTCGGCCAGGTGGCCAAACGGCAGGCCGTGACCAACCCCGAGAACACGGTGTTCTCGGTCAAGCGATTCATGGGCCGCAAGTTCAGCGAGGTCGAAGTCGAGTCACGTCGCGTGCCCTACAAGGTCGGCCAGAACAGCAACGGCGATGCCTGGGTCGATATCCGCGGCAAGCAGTACTCGCCGCCGGAAATTTCCGCGATGATTCTCGGCAAGCTCAAGAAAGCCGCCGAGGACCACCTCGGTCAGCCCGTCACCGACGCCGTCATCACGGTGCCGGCCTACTTCAACGACGCGCAGCGCCAGGCCACCAAGGACGCCGGCACGATCGCCGGCCTGAACGTGCTCCGCATCGTGAACGAGCCGACCGCGGCGGCGCTCGCCTATGGCCTCGACAAGAAGAAAGACGAAACCATCGCCGTGTACGACCTGGGCGGCGGTACGTTCGACATCTCGGTGCTCGAGGTGGGCGAGGGTGTCGTCGAGGTGAAATCCACCAACGGCGACACGCACCTGGGCGGCGACGACTTCGACCACAACATCATCGACTGGCTGGTGGCCGAGTTCAAGAAGGCCGAGGGCATCGACCTCTCGAAGGATCGGATGGCCCTGCAGCGCCTGAAGGAAGGGGCCGAGAAGGCCAAGATCGAGCTCTCGTCGGCGATGGAGACCGAGATCTCGCTGCCCTTCATCAGCGGCGACGCGACTGGCCCCAAGCACCTCAGCGTGAAGCTGACGCGGGCTAAGCTCGAATCGCTGGTCGAAGATCTCGTGCAGCGCACGATGGGGCCGGTGAAGCAGGCCCTGGCGGATGCCGGCGTCAAGCCGTCGGACATCGACGAGGTCGTGCTGGTCGGCGGTTCGACCCGGATGCCGCGCGTGCAGCAGGCGGTGAAGGATTACTTCGGGAAGGATCCACACAAGGGCGTCAATCCTGACGAGGTCGTGGCCGTCGGCGCGGCACTCCAGGGCGGCGTGCTCGCCGGCGATGTCAAGGATCTGCTGCTGCTCGACGTCACGCCGCTCTCGCTCGGTATCGAGACACTTGGCGGCGTGATGACGACGCTCATCACGCGCAACACCACGATTCCGACGCGCAAGAGCGAGACGTTCTCCACTGCGGCCGACAGCCAGACGAGCGTCGAGGTCCACGTGCTTCAGGGCGAGCGGCAGTTCGCCCGCGACAACCGCACGCTGGGCAAGTTCCAACTCGTCGGGCTGCCCCCGGCGCCGCGTGGCGTGCCCCAGGTCGAGGTCACGTTCGACATCGACGCCAATGGCATCGTCAACGTGTCGGCCAAGGACAAGGCCACCGGCAAGGAACAGAAGATCACGATCAGCGGCTCGAGCGGCCTGGCGAAGGACGAAGTGGACCGCATGGTGAAGGATGCCGAGGCGCACGCCAGTGACGACCAGACCAAGCGGGAGCTCATCGACCAGCGCAACCAGCTCGACTCGCTCGTCTACTCGGTCGAGAAGATGTTGAACGACTCGAAGGACAAGCTGCCTGCGGAGGAGGTCGAGAAGGTGCAAGTCGCGGTCGAAGCGGCGAAGAAGGCCACTCAGGGCGACGACCTCGGGGCCATCACCAGCGCGTCGAGTGACCTTCAGAAAGCGTCACACAAGATTGCTGAGACGCTTTACAAGGCCACGCAGGCAGCCGGCGGCGGCGCCCCGGGGGCACCGGGGGCTGATGCCGACGCCACGCCCACCGACGGCGATGTGGTCGACGCGGAGTTCTCGGAAACGAAGTAGCAGGGAACAGGGAACAGGGAACAGGGAACAGGGAACAGGAGTGAGAGGAACAGGCCCATGGCTATCGTGCGATTCGATCCGTTTCGTGAATTGACCCGGTTACAGGATGCACTCGTTGGCGAGGGCACGTGGGTGCCGCCTGTCGATATCTTCGAGGCCTCCGACAAGGCGCTCGTCATCAAGGCGGAGCTGCCCGAAATGCAGCGCGAGGCGATTGCCGTCACGGTCGAGAACGGGGCGCTCACGATCAGCGGCGAGCGGCGCTGGCCGGCCGAGGTGCCGAAGGACGACGTGCGGCGCGTCGAACGGGCGTACGGCCGCTTCAGCCGCCGCTTCACGCTGCCTACGGCCGTCGATGCCAGCCGGGTCGCGGCCGACTACAAGGACGGCGTCCTCACGGTGCGCCTGCCGATGCGCGAGGACGCCAGGCCACGCACCGTGCCCGTTGCCGTGGCGTCGTAGGCACGGGCCTTAGGATATGTGGGGTGCCGGGCGGCAGGTCCGCTCGGCACCCCGTTCTTTTTCCAGGAGAGGGGAAGCGTCATGGCGAGCTTCGTGGTGCATTGGGCGGTGCTGGCGCTGGCGCTGTGGGTGAGCAGCCAGATCGTATCCGGCGTGTCGGTGTCGTCGTGGGGGGCGCTCGTGGTCGGTGCGGCGGTGCTTGGCCTCGTGAATACGGTCGTCCGGCCGGTGCTCACGCTGCTGACCCTGCCCATCACCATCCTGACGCTGGGGCTCTTCTATCTGGTCGTGAATGGCGCCGCCTTTGGCCTGGCGGCTGCCCTGGTGCCCGGGTTCGCCGTGGCGTCCTTCCTGTCGGCGATGCTGGGGGCCCTGGTGACCGGCCTGGCGTCATGGATCGTCGGAGGCATCGTGACGCCCCGGCCCATGCCCGGCCCCCAATCCAGGGGTTGATAGTGGGGCGGTTCATTCTGTAAACTGAAAAGCTATGCCGGAATCAGAACTCGTGGATGGTGAGGCCGAGAATCCTGTGGTGCGCCACCAGGCGCGTCCAATCGAGAGCCGCTTCCTGTATGTCGACGTAGCGGCAGCCCGGGCCAAACAGCTGCGCAAGGGCGCCAAAGTGCGACTTGATGCCGGTGCGCCTCGGGCCGTGAAGCCAGAACGTCTCGCGATGGAAGAAGTGAATCAACAACTCGTGGAGTGGGATCTCCCCGAGTTCGCCGTGCTGGTCGAGAAGCGCTAGGCGCGCGGACGGAACCGCCGCCAGCGCGCGCACGTCCCTTCCAGTGGGTGGCCGCCGCCGCCCGTCGGGAGGGCAGGATGGGCGCACTACTCGCACTCGGCGCGGTCGCGTTGGCCGGCGCGGTCGTCGTCGGTATCCTCGGGTTGGTCTGGCTCGTCCTGAAGATCGTCTTCCTGCCGATCCGCCTCGCCTTCGCTGTCATGAAACTGGTCGTGGGCGTGGTGGCCGGTGCGCTCGGCATGCTGGCAATGCTGGTCTTCGCCCCACTGCTGCTCGTGGGGGTCGGTGGAGCGCTGGTCGTCGGGCTGACCGTGGCGGCACTGGCGGCCCTGCTGCCGCTCGTGCCCTTCGTCCTGCTCGGCCTGATCGTCTGGTCGCTCCTGAAGCGCCCGGCTGTGGCTGCCTGAGGCCGGGGCCAGGTCAGGCAACCGCGATGGGCGGTGCCAGGAGGTGCCATTCCGTGGCCGACTGGAAGCTGGCGGTCGCATCAATCAGGGTCGATTCGTCCCACATGCGACCCGTCAGTTGACACCCAATCGGCAGGCCGTCGGGCGACATGCCGCACGGCAGGCTGATAGCGGGCAATCCCACCAGATTCGCGCTGACCGTGAAGATATCCGCCAGGTACATCTGCAGCGGGTCGGCGACTTTTTCACCCAGCTTGAAGGCCGGCGTCGGCGTCGTCGGCGTCGCGATGACGTCGACGGTGGCAAGCGCCGTCGCGTAGTCGTCGCGCAGCGTGGCGCGCACCTGCTGTGCCTTCAGGTAGTAGGCGTCGTAGTAGCCGGCGCTCAGCACGTAGGTGCCGAGCATGATGCGGCGCTTCACCTCGGCGCCGAAACCGGCATCGCGGCTGCGCTCGTACATCGTTCTCAGCGAGTCGTCGGAGGCCAGCGGCGCGCGGAAGCCATAGCGGACGCCGTCGTAGCGCGCGAGGTTGGAACTGGCTTCGGCCGTGGCCACCAGGTAGTAGACCGGAATCGCCAGCGACACGTTGGGCAGGCTGATGTCGACGACGACGGCACCGAGTGCGCGCCAGACGTCGAGCGTGGCGTCGAAGGCGGACGCGACCGACGGGTCCACACCCTCGATGAAAGCACGAGGCACGCCAATGCGAAGGCCGCGCATGTCACGCTGCCGCCCCCCCCCCGGTACCGGCACCGGCTGGTTGGCGCTCGTCGCATCACGCTGGTCGTGGCCGGCAATCGCGGCCAGCACGATTGCCGCATCATCGGCGGTGGTCGTGAATGGCCCGATCTGATCGAGCGACGAGGCAAAGGCCAGCAGGCCGTAGCGTGAGACGCGCCCGTAGGTTGGTTTGAGGCCGACGATGCCGCAGAAAGCCGCCGGCTGGCGGATTGAACCACCGGTGTCGGAGCCGAGAGCTGCCGGCACCGCGCGCGCCGCGACCGTGGCTGCCGACCCGCCGCTCGAGCCACCCGGCGCGTGAATCAAGGACCAAGGATTGGCCGTGGGTCCGAACGCCGAGTTCTCGGTGGAGGAACCCATCGCGAACTCGTCGCAGTTGGTCTTGCCGATGATCACCGCACCGGCCGCGGAGAGCCGCTCGACGACGGTCGCGTCGTAGGGCGGTACGAAGCCGGCCAGGATCTTCGAGCCCCCGGTGGTCTGGACACCGCGGGTGCAGATGTTGTCCTTGACGGCGATCGGCACGCCGGCGAGCGGCCCCAGGGCGGCCCCGCCAGCTCTGGCTCGATCCAGCGCCACGGCCTGCGCCTGTGCGTGTTCGGCGGCCACGAGCGTGAAGGCCGAAAGCGCCGGCTCCTGACGGGCAATGGCTGCCAGCGCCTCGCGCGTGACCGCCTCGGCCGTACGCTCGCCGCGGGCGACCTCGTCGCGCACGATCTCGACTGGACCCCTGCGTTCGGTCACCCGATGACTCGCGGGACCTTGAAGAACCCGGCCTCGGGTGCCGCATCGGGGGCATTGTCGAGCGCGGCACGCCGGTCGAGCGTCGGCGCGGGCCTATCGGCGCGCTCGTGAGCGTCCCCACCGCCCACGTGTGACATCGGGGTGACGCCGGCGGTAGGAACGGCCTGGACCTGGCGCACGTATTCGAGGATGTCGCCGAGTTGCCGACTGAAGAGGTGGACTTCGTCGTCGGTGAGGGCGAGATGCGCAAGGGCGGCGAGGCGATGTATCTCCGCAGCGTCCAGTGGCGTCTCAGTCATCTCGGGAATCGTACCACGAAGCTGCACGCGTGGATGCCGTGGGGCGAGCTCCCGATTTACAATATGCCGTTGTTCCGCCACCGAACCCTTGGCCTGCCAGCGGGTTCCAGCCGCCGCGTCCCGTGGCGGTTCCGTGGCGTTACTGGAGATTGATTACCTCATGGCTCAGCGTGTCGATAGGGCTCTTGCCGTAGGCCTCGCGGCTCTTCTCGTGGCCAGTTGCCGGTCGGGCCCGGAAGGCGGGGGCCAAGGTGGCCCGCCGAGAGGCGGCATGCCGGCCATGGCCGTCACCGTCGCGCCGATGGTCGAGGGCGCGGTCGAGCAGTCGAGCGAGTTCATCGGCACGGTCAAGTCGCGCCGCTCCGTCACCGTGCAGCCGCAGGTCGAGGGCTTCGTCACGCGCATCCTGGCCACTTCGGGGGACCGCGTGCGCACCGGCTCCGTGCTCATGGAGATCGATGCCGGCCGGCAGGAAGCCGCCGTGGCCACCCTCGAAGCGCAGCGCGGCTCACGCGATGCCGATCTCGCCTACTGGCGTCAGCAGTCGGCGCGCCTCAAGACCCTGCTCGAGGCTGGTGCCGTGAGCCAGCAGGAGTTCGATCAGGCCGACGCGACGGTGAAGTCGGGCGAGGCGCAGCTGGCGGCTCTGGACCAGCAGATTCGCGAGCAGAAGGTCGAGCTCGACTATCATCGCGTGCTGGCGCCGGCGGCCGGCATCGTCGGCGACATCCCGGTGCGGGTTGGCGACCGCGTCACGAGGTCGTCGGTGCTGACGACGCTCGACGACAACCAGGGCCTCGAGGTCTACGTGCAGGTGCCGGTGCAGCAGGCGCCCGATCTCCGGGTCGGTCTGCCCGTGCGGCTGGTCGACGATCGCGGCGCGACACTCCGTGAGACGGCGATTTCATTCGTCGCGCCGTCGGTTGATCCCGCCACGCAGTCGGTACTGGCGAAGGCGGCGCTCGATCGTCCTGACGGCCTGCGGCACGATCAATACGTCAGGGTGCGCCTCGTATGGCGCTCGACCAGCGGCCTGACGGTGCCGCTAGTCGCCGTGACGCGCATCAACGGTCGCTTCTTCGTGTTCACGGCCGAAAAGGATGGCGAGTCGACCATCGCGCGCCAGCGTGGGGTGGAACTCGGCCCGCTCGTCGGTAACGACTACGTCGTCCTCAACGGCCTGAGTGCCGGGGACCAGTTGATCGTCTCGGGGATACAGAAGATCGGCGACGGCGCGCCTGTCGCTCCCCAGGCCGCCGATGCCGCGGCCGCGGTCCCGGCCTCACCGGCGGCGAAGTAGGGCGGCCGGCATGCGTACCGACGTCTTCATCAGCCGGCCGATTCTGTCCACCGTGCTGGCGCTCGTGGTCGTGATCGCCGGTGCGATTGCGATTCCGACCCTGCCGATCGCCCGCTTCCCCGAACTGGCGCCGCCGTCGGTGACGGTGCTCGCCGTCTATACCGGCGCCAACGCACAGGCCGTGGAGTCGGCCGTCACGACACCACTTGAACAGGTGATCAACGGCGTCGAGGGCCTCGCCTACCTGCAGTCGTCGAGCACCAACAGCGGGATCAGTACCATCACCGCCACCTTCAACATCGACCGCGATCCCGACCTGGCGGCCATCGACGTCCAGAACCGGGTCAACCAGGCCCTCGGCCGCATGCCGGCCGACGTGCGTACCAACGGCATCACCGTCACGAAGAACACCGCCGGGTTCATGGGCGGCCTCGGGTTCTTCTCGCGGGACAACCGCTACGACGCCCAGTTCATCAGCAACTACGTCGACCGCTACGTCCGAGACGCGGTCAAGCGCGTGCCCGGCGTGGGCGACGTCATCATCTTCGGCGAGCGCCGCTACGCGATGCGGCTGTGGATCGATCCGGCCAAGCTGGCGGCCCGTGGGCTCACCGCCAGCGATGTCGTGGACGCGTTGCGCGAGCAGAACGTCCAGGTAGCCGCAGGTGCGCTCGGGGAGTCGCCGGCGTCGGCCGGGCAGATGTTCAATTTGAGCGTCCGCGCCCAGGGCCGCCTGACCGAAGTGGACGAGTTCGCCGACGTGGTCGTCGCCGGCGGCAAGGACGGCGCCCTGGTCCGCATCTCCGACATCGGCCGCGTCGAGCTCGGGTCGGAGAACTACACCGCCAACCTGCGTTTCCTCGGACTCGAGGCCTCGGGCCTCGGCGTCCAGCTGCTGCCCACGGCCAACGCGCTGGCCGTTTACGACGGCGTTCTGGCCGAGATGACGCGCATCGAGAAGAGCTTCCCGCCCGGACTCGAGTGGCGCCTGGCGTTCGACAACGTCACCGTCGTGCGCGAGTCGATCGTCGAGGTGCTGAAGACGCTCGCCGAGGCGCTGGGACTGGTCATCCTCGTGATGTTCCTCTTCCTGCAGAACTGGCGGAGCACGCTCATCCCGGCCCTGACCATCCCGGTGTCGCTCATCGGCACCTTCGCCTTCGTCAAGCTGTTCGGCTTTTCGATCAACACCCTGACGCTCTTCGGTATCGTGCTGTCGATCGGCATCGTCGTCGACGACGCCATCGTGGTCGTGGAGAACATCGAACGCCACATGCGGGAGTACGGCAAGACGGCGTTCAAGGCGTCGGTCGACGGCATGCACGAAGTGCTGAGCGCGGTCATCGTGATCGGGATCGTGCTGGTGGCGGTGTTCGTGCCGGTGGCCTTCTTCCCGGGCACGACCGGTCGCCTCTACCAGCAGTTCTCGCTCACCATCGCCTTCGCGGTGGTGTTGTCGGTGTTCAACGCCATCACGCTGACGCCGGCGCTGGCGGCCCTGCTGCTCGACAAGGAAGTGCACACCCACGGCCGCTTCTTTACCTTGGTGAACCGCGGGATCGAGAGTGGCACCAACGGCTACGTCCAGGTCGTCCGCTGGGCGCTGCGCTGGCGGTGGGCGATGCTGCTCGTCTTCGGGCTCGGCCTGTGGGCCACCTGGGCCGTCTCGCAGGTGGTGCCGACGGCGTTCGTGCCGGAGGAAGACGAGGGCTACTTCATCACCGTGGTGCAGGCTCCGGGCGGTGCGTCGCTCGAGTACACCGACGGGATTGCCAAGGAAGCGGAGAAGATCCTCTACGCGGATCCCGACATCGCCTCGGCGTTCTCGGTGATGGGGTTCAGCTTCAGTGGCGCCGCCCCTAACAACGGCCTCATCTTCACGATGCTCAAACCGTACGACGAGCGTCGGCGGGCCGATCAGTCGCTCGGCGCGGTGCTCAACCGCGTCCGCGGCGCGATGTTCGGCATTCCCGGGGCGATCGTGGTGCCGTTTGCGCCGCCGGCGATTCAGGGGCTGTCGGTGTTCGGCGGTTTCCAGTTCGAGGTGCTCGATCAGACCGGGGGCGACATCACCGGCCTGGCGGACGCCACCGCCGCCATGGCCCGGCAGGGCAACCAGTCGGGTCGCGTGGCCGGCCTCTTCAGCAGCTTCCGGGCCGACGACCCGCAGCTCGTCGTCGACATCGACCGCGACAAGGCGCGCGCGCTGGGCCTGCCGCTCAGGGAGATCACCGACGCGCTGCAGATCTTCCTCGGCTCCCAGTACATCAACGACTTCGACTTCAACAGCCGGGCCTACCGCGTCTACGCGCAGGCCGATCAGCGATTCCGGGCCTCGCCCGACAATCTCAAGCAGCTCTACGCCCGAACGACCAACGGGCAGATGGTGTCGCTCGATACGGTGGTGCGGGTCAGCGAGACGACGGCGCCTCAGGTGATCAGCCACTTCAACCTGTTCCGATCGGCCGAGATCACCGGCGTGCCGGCGCCGGGGCTGAGTTCGGGCGAAGCCCTGCAGGCGATGGAGGAGATTGCGGCCACGGCGCTGCCGCCAGGGTTCACCTTCGCGTGGGCCGGACAGTCGCTCGAGGAGATCAGCGCCGGATCGCAGTCGGTCTACATCTTCGCGCTGAGCGTGCTGCTGGTCTATCTGGTGCTGGCCGCGCAGTACGAGAGCTGGGTCCTGCCGGTCATCATCCTGCTGGGCGTGCCGCTGGCGGTTCTCGGGGGGCTCGGCGCGCAGTACATGCGCGGACTCGCCAACGACGTCTTCTGCCAGGTCGGTCTCGTGCTGCTGGTCGGCCTGGCCGCCAAGAACGCGATCCTCATCGTGGAGTTCGCCGAACAGCTGCGCGGCAGCGGGTACTCGATCATCGACGCGGCCGTGGAGGCCTCGCGCATCCGGCTGCGTCCGATTCTCATGACGTCAATTGCCTTCATCCTCGGCGTGCTGCCGCTGGCCTACGCCACCGGCGCCGGCGCGGCGGCACGCAACTCCGTGGGAACGACAGTGGCGGGCGGCATGCTCGCCTCCACGTTCCTGTCCATCGTGTTCATTCCGGTTCTCTATGTCCTCATCCGAAGCCTGGTCCCCGGCCAACCGCGGCACAGCGCCGCAGCACCGGAGGTGGCGCATGCGTAACCTGGCGTGGCGCCGCGCGGCGCTCGGGCTGTCGCTCGTCGCCCTGATGGGCGCGCCGGCGGCCGGGCAGGTCGGGTCGGCAGAACCGGTCTCGTTCGAGGACGCGGTGCAGCGGGCCATTGCCGCCAATCCGACGGTGGAGCGTGCCGCCACGTCGGTGCGCACGGCGCAGGCGCTGCTGGCCCAGGCGCGTGCGGCGACGCGACCAACCGTGGACGGCAGCGTCGTCACGACCGTGCTCGACGGAGAGCGGGGCTTCAGCGGTCAGGTCGTCACCCCGCAGACACAAGTGCTCTTCGCCGGCTCGGCGGCCGTGCCGGTACTGGCGATGGCCCAGTGGGCGGCCCGCGCTCAGGCGGCCCGGCGCGTCGACATCGCCAATCTCGCCGTCGACGATATCCGCCGCCAGGTAGGTGTGGCGACGGCCGAAGCCTACCTGTCGATTATCGGAGCCAAGCGGCAGGTGGAAGTGAACGAGCGGGCCAGGGACAACGCCCAAGCGCAGCTCGACTACGCCACGGCCCGGCGGGAGGGCGGCGTCGGCAGCCGCCTCAACGAACTGCGGGCCGCCCAGGAGCTGGCGGTGGTGCAGGAACTGGTTGAACGCGCGCGGCTGGCAGTGTCACTTGGTCAGGAAGCGCTCGGACTGCTGATGGCGGCCGATCGCCCGGCCGACGCGGCGGGCGAGCCGGGCCTCGAGACGCCAGTGGCCGAAGGCGAGGCATGGCTGCTCGACCGCACCGACATCAAGCTCTTCGACGCGCGCATCGACCTGGCCGGGCAGGTGGTGGCCGATAGCTGGCGCGACTGGGTGCCCACGGTGCGCGCCTCGTTTGAACCGTCCTACCTCACACCGTCGGGGCTGTTTGCGCCCTCCGGCACCTGGCGGGCGCTGCTCTCGGCAGCGGTGCCGATCTTCGACGGCGGTCAGCGGCGCGCTGTGAAGGCGGCCCGCGAGGTGGAGGTGTCGGTGGCCCGCGTCGAGCGGCGCGAGGCCGAACTGCAGGCCAAGTCGGGAGTGCGCGCGGCGCGGGCGTCGATCGACGCCGAAGCCCGGGCCCTCGAGCGGGCTCGTGAAGCGGCCGTGCATGCGGCCGAGGTGCTGCGCATCACCGACATCGCGTTTCGTGCCGGGGCCACCACCAACATCGAGCTGGTGGACGCGCAGCGGCGCTCGCGCGACGCCGAGACGTCCGTGCGCCAGGCCGAAGACCGCGGCCGGCTGGCGCGGCTCGCGCTGCTCGTGGCCCTGGGACGGTTCCCGGGCTAGCCACGGCCGCACCCTCGCGAGTACTGGTCTCGGAGGCCAACGAGGCGTAGACTGACGCCATGACACGGCGGCGCGGTCGCAGCGGGCGATGGTGGCTGGCGTTCTGTGCCGGCTGGATGGGTCTGCAGAGTCTGGATCTCGGACCCGACCCTACACTCATCGTGCTGCAGGCCGAGTCGTTTGCCGTGCGCGCGGTGGACGTCTCGGGCCGCCGTCACCCGATTGCCGTCTTCGACGGGCGCAGCTGGCTCGTCGACGCCCCGCGCCAACTGGTCGGCCCACCGTCGCCCGCCCCGCCGGCCATCGTCGGGCTCGAGACGAGTGAAGGCCTTCCCGTCACCACCGTGCGCGTGTTCGCCGCCAGTGGCGAGCCCTGGCGCTGGGCGCAGCGCGCGGTCGAAGAGGTGGCGGCGCGCGCCGCCGGGATCGGCGAGCGGCGGGTGACCGAAGTGTCGATGTACGTGCCGGGCGGCGCGGGCGCCAGTACCGTCTACGTCGATCTCACGCTGCGCACGCCTGAGCCCGAGTGGCGCGGCGCCGTCGTCGGTGCGTGGGTGTTGCCGCAGGCGGGGACCGCCCCGGTCGTCGTCGGCGCGCGGCCGGCGACTTTCAATTCCTATGAGGAGTACATCCGCATCCCTCGCCGTCACCCGCTGGGCATCGCCGTGGCTGGGCGCGGCGGCGTGCAGACGTGGGTGATGTACAATCGCAGCCGGGACGGCGACACCTTCGAGCTGGCGGGGATCAGCCGCCGCGGGATGCGCGAGCACCCGCCGATTCCGCGCGGCGCTTCGTAGGCCGCCGCGCCGCCAGCTACTGCACCGCCAGCACTTCGATTTCGAAGAGCAGCGTGGCGTTGCCGGGAATCGTCGTGCCGCTGCCGGCGGCACCGTAGCCAAGCTCCGGCGGAATCACCAGCCGACGCTGGCCCCCGACGCGCATGCCCGACACGCCCTGGTCCCAGCCGGCGATGACCTGGCGGGCGCCGAGCAGGAACGCGAACGGGCCACGTCCGGCGCTGGTGTCGAACTGGGTGCCCTTGTTGTCGGCGGCTGTCGTCGAGTACAGCCAGCCGGTGTAGTTCACCGTGATCCGGCGTCCGTTCAGGGCTTCAAGGCCGGTCCCCACGAGAAGGTCGGTGGTCGAGAAGGGAATCCCCAGCGACGGCGGCGTCGCCGAGGTCGGCGTGTCGTTGCCGCCGCCGCCGCAGGCGATGGTCGTGGCCGAAAGCAGCAGGATGAGCGCGAAACGTGTGGGTTGGAACATTGGGTCGTGTCAGCGGGGCCAGGGTGGCGCTCTCAGTATACCGGCGGTCGTGCCTCGGGCGGGGGCGGGGGGCACAACCAGATGCCGGTTACGAGCTCCGTGCCGTTGGCGCAGATCCCTTGTTTCACCATGGGGACGTCCCGCTCGGCGGCGCGGCGCACGTACTCGTCGATCCGGTGCACGGTCGTCGAGGCGACCCTCAAGCGTTCCTGCGAGCGGAAGCTGAGGACGTAGGCGAGCCGGAAATCGCCCCACAGTGTCTGCAGCCCGCGGGACTCGAGTGCCGCCACCGCATCGCCCCGGTGGTCGGGCCACCGACCGGCGCGAATCTCGCGCGCCAGCGCGCCGTAGTCGTCGAGGTTCAGGCCGGCCCAGAGCACCGTCGCCGTGACCAGGCCGGCGCGCACTGCTGCGGTCGGCTGGGTCAAGCCGCCGAGCAGCGCGCCCACCGGCAGGAACAGCACGAGCAGGTCATAGCGGAGCGTGGCCTGCGTGATCTGGGAACAGGCGACCAACGCGTAGACGCAGGTCGAAAGCAGGCCGACGGCGACGAGGAAGCCCGGCAGAGCCGTGGCGGGAACGCCGGGCCGGGGCTCGAGCGGCCGCGTCCGGCCACGCAGGGCCAGCAAGCGGGCTCCGAAGCCAGCCACGATGAGCGCGAGCACCCAGACGGCCAGACCGGGATTGCCGTGGCCCATGCCGGAACTGATCGAGACCTCGAACATCGGGCCGGGCCGGCCGCCGGCCATCAGCGGCAGGTGCTCAGTGACGAGCCGTCGCGCGCGCGCGGGCCAGGCAGACGGCGTCAGGCATACCTGGGCCGCGATCGCGTCGCCGACCGTGTGGCTCGCCGCACCCGCGCGCCGAGCACTGTCAGGCCCGTACATGTCGCCATGGGGCGCCACGGCAGCGACGCCGGCCTGCGTGGCGACGACCAGCAGCGCGGCGATCATCCAGTGACGCGCCAGCGGCCCGGGCGTGGCGCGCCGGTGCCACAGGTCGAGCGCGCCCAGCGCCGCGGCGGCCAGCAGCGAGAACTCGCGGTGAGCGACGAACACGCCGAGGGCCAGGCCGAACGCCCAGGGCCGCGCCCGCAGCGTCCACAGAATGAGCGTGTAGAGCAGGGGTTCGATGTTCCCGCCCATGGCGTCCATCAGCCGCGAGCCCGGTGTGATGGCCGGCAGCGCCAGCGGCAGCGCACCGGCCAGGGCCAGCCACGGCGCCAGGCCGAGGTCGCGATGGGCCCGCCACACCAGCAGCAGCACCGTCGCGACGTTCATCGCCAGGAGCGGCAGCTTGAGCGCGACCTCCGTTGGTCCGAGCACCCACATCACCGGCGCGGCGAGATAGGCCTCGACGGCCAGCAGATAGCTCTGCCCGTAGAAGTAGACGGGGAAGGCGCGCCCCTCGCTGATGTGTTTCGCCATCAGCCCGACCACGGCCTGATCGGCGTCGAAGCGCACGCCCGGCGCCATGAACGGCGCGCTGCGGACGCTGACGGCCAGCGCCGCGATCGTTAAGCACAGGACAAGCTCGGAGCGCCGAGACACGACCCGGTAAGGATACCAGTGGCGAGCCTCGGCCCCCGGCCGATGTCAGCGACCTCGGTTCCTGGCCAGTATCACTTGATGAAGAGCATCTCCCGATAGGTGGGCAGCGGCCAGGTTGCGTGCGGCGCCATGACCTCGAGCTGGTCGCCCACCTCGCGCAGGCGCACCATCGCCGGCACGACCTTGTCGCGCATGAATTTCGCGTGCTTCTCGGACGACGGCGCGACGTGGTCGAGCGCGGCGGCCAGGGCATCGGTCTGCGCGCGGAACTGGTCCACCAGCTTGACGAGCTTGGCGAGCAGCTTCTTGCCTTCGCGGCTGGTGCCGCCGGCCTGCCTGACGGCCGTGACGCTCGCCGCGACGGCACGCTGGTAGTCGAGCGCGGCCGGCGCGATGTACCGATTGGCCATGAGCACCATGAGCTGCGCCTCGACGTTGATCGTCTTGTTGTAGGCCTCGAGGTTCACCTCGTAGCGCGCGTGGAGTTCGCGTCCGGTGAGCACCTTGAACCTCTCGAAGGTCTTGACGACCAGCGGCGACGTGATCTCTGGCAGCGCGTCGACGGTGTTCTTGTGGTTGAGCAGCCCGCGCTTTGCCGCTTCCTTCTGCCACTCCATCGAGTAGCCGTTGCCGTTGAAGATGATCCGCTTGTGCTTCTTGAGGGTCGCCTTGAGCAGCGCGGCGACGGCCTCTTCGAGGCCCACGCCCTTGGCCAGCGCCGCTTCCAGCTCCGTGCACATGACGTCGAGCGACTCCGACACCGCCACGTTGAGGCAAGTGGACGGGAACGCGATGCTCTGGTTCGACGACACGGCGCGGAACTCGAATTTGTTGCCGGTGAACGCGAACGGCGACGTGCGGTTGCGGTCGCCGGCATCGCGCGGCAGCTTCGGCAGCACCGAGACGCCGATGTCGAGCACGCCGCCGTGCTTGCTCGACCTGACGCCGCCCGACTCGACCTGCTCGAGTACGTCGGTGAGCATGTCGCCGAGGAAGATCGACAGAATCGCCGGGGGTGCTTCGTTGGCACCGAGCCGGTGATCGTTGCCGGCGCTGGCGATGCTCATGCGCAGCAGGCCCTGGAAGGTGTCGACTGCCCGGGTGACCGCCGTGCAGAAGAACAGGAACTGCATGTTGTCGTGCGGCGTCTCACCTGGATTGAGCAGGTTGTTGCCGAGGTCGTCGCTCATGCTCCAGTTGACGTGCTTGCCGGAGCCGTTCACGCCGGCAAACGGCTTCTCGTGGGTGAGGCAGGCGAGGCCGTACTTCGGCGCGATGCGCTTGAGCGTCTCCATCGTCATCATCTGATGGTCGGTGGCGACGTTCATGCTCTCGAAGATGGGGGCCAGCTCGTACTGCGACGGCGCCACCTCGTTGTGGCGCGTCTTGATCGGCACGCCCACCTTGTAGAGTTCGGTCTCCACTTCCGCCATGTAGGCGAGCACGCGCTCCGGAATGGAGCCGAAGTACTGGTCTTCGAGTTCCTGGCCCTTGGGCGGGCGCGCGCCGAACAAGGTGCGGCCGGCGTTGATGAGATCGGGCCGGTTGTAGTAGAAGTGGCGGTCGATGAGGAAGTACTCCTGCTCGGGCCCGCACGTCGCGGTGACCCGCGAGGCCGGCACGCCGAAGAGCTTCAGGGCGCGCACGGCCTGCGTCGACAGGGCCTCCATCGAACGCAGGAGCGGCGTCTTCTTGTCGAGCGAGTGGCCGGTCCAGCTGACAAAGGCCGTGGGAATCACCAGCGTGGCGGAGTTGCCGTTCACGAGCAGCCACGGCGGGCTGGTCGGATCCCAGGCCGTGTAGCCGCGCGCCTCGAAGGTGCTGCGCATGCCACCGGACGGGAAGCTCGAGGCATCGGGCTCGCCGCGCACCAGCTCCTTGCCGCTGAACTCGGCCATCGAGCGGCCGTCGCTCGTCGGCGCGTAGAACGAGTCGTGCTTCTCGGCAGTGATGCCGGTCATGGGCTGGAACCAGTGCGTGTAGTGCGACGCGCCGTGTTCGACGGCCCAGTCCTTGAGGGCCGAGGCCACGGCGTCGGCCGCCGACATCTCGAGTGGGATCCCCTTGTTGACCGTGTCGCGGAGCGCCTGGCAGACCGCCTTGGGGAGCCGGGCCTGCTGCACGGCGTCGTTGAAGACCAGCGATCCGAAGATCTCGCCCACCTGCGCGGGCTTGTGCATGACTCGGCCCTCATGCATGGCCCATCGGCGCATGTGGTCGATGGCGGCGCTCAGCGTGTCAGATCCCATGAAAACGACTCCTCTTTAGCGCAAGAACCACGATGACTTGGGGCGGCGAACTCTGTCCGATGGTCAGCGCGCGCCTATTGTGCGCGATCGAGACGCCAGATTTCAAATATTTTATGGCGTTTATTGCGAAGTGAGGTCGTATACGTGCATCAATCGCACCAATCGACCATATCTCACGAAAATGTAATGTCGGCCAGGGCATGCGTACGGGCCCACGGGGCCGCCGCCGGCCTGGCCGACGAAGGGACGAAATCAGGGGGGAGAAGGCGGCGAAGCGCCGTCGCCGTGCTAGTACACCGGGGCGAGGCGGCGCAGGGCGCAATCGGCCGACGGCGCCGTGTGGGAGGCGTTGACGACGGCCGGGTAGGCGAGTTCCGCCATCAAGGCATAGCCCCGGTCGCTCGGGTGGAAGCCGTCGCTCGAGAAGCTGGAGGGCTCGATGATGCGCGCATCGCACATCAGGTCGACGACGAAGGTATTGGGTCCCACCTGGGCATTGACCCGGTCGGTCATGCCGACGACGATGCGCTGCATCACGCCGCGCTCGAGAGCCGAGTTGCGAGCGATATACGGGGCGCCCGCCAGGTTCGGCAGGTTGAGGATCACGACCTTGGTGTTCGGCGCCTTCAGGCGCACGGCGCGGACGAGACTGGCAAGATCGTCGCCCCACTGACGAACCTGTTGGTCGATGAAACCGCGGACATCGTCCCCAGCCAGTTGCGCCTGCACCACTTGTCCGATGGTGTTGGCGTCGTTGCCGCCAGCGAAGATCGTCACCACCGTGGAATCGGGCTTCGTGAACGGTGCCTGGTTGGTGATGAAGTTTCCGGGGTAGGTGCGGCCGACCCGCCGCCCCAGTTCCTCGATGTTCTGGCTCAGCACCGAGCCCGGCACGCCGAGGTTGAGCAGGGCCGCCGTGCCGTTCTGCTGCAGGCGCCGGAAGAGCACCTGCACCCAGCTGGTGGCGTTCGGTTCGCAGGTCGTGAACGGGAAGCAAGGGACGGAGGACCCGACGCCGGCCGCGTCGCTGGCCCCGAGGTTGGTCTGGCTCAGGGTGGCGCTGCCCGGCCCGGTCGGCGAGGGCGAGGTGGGCGAATCAGGCGTCTTGCTGCAGCCCGCGACCCCGAGGGCGACCGCCAGGATGGCGAGGCGAAGCGAGCGTGACATGGGTGGCAGCCTCTGCAAGGTTGGTGCCTGGGTCGAGTCCCGGCGGGCTCAGCGATCTTTCGGCTGATCTTTCGGCTGGCGGAGCCGAGTTCAATACAATGCGCTGACGACGACTGCCACCCCATGACAGACCTTTCTACCCGCCCCTGGACTCGATTCTATGCGCCGGCCACGGCCCAGGACCTGCCCCCCCGGCCCTGGGGCACGGTGGCGAGTCTGGTGCGTGAGTGCGCCGTGAAGTACGCGTCGCACGAAGCCTTCACACTCCTGCTGCCGAATGGCACACGCGGGACGCTGACCTTCGC
>JAGNJW010000054.1 GCA_018000455.1 Acidobacteriota bacterium | reverse complement strand
GCTGTGCATGCTGTGGTCGATCGGCAAAGACAGCACGGTGCTGCTGTGGCTGGCTCGTAAGGCGTTCTTCGGCCACGTGCCGTTTCCACTCGTGCACATCGACACGTCCTACAAGATTCCCGAGATGATCGCCTATCGCGATCGGCTCGTCGCCGAGTGGGGGCTGAATCTCGTCTACGGGCAGCATCACGAGGCCCTCGCGGCCGGTCGCACGTTTCCGCACGGGGCCGTCGATCGGCTGACCTGCTGCGGGTTGCTCAAGACCGAGGCGCTCACGCGCACGCTGAGCGGCGACGGGCCGCGCTTCCGCTTCAACCACGCCAGCGGCGCCTACGAACGCGATCCCGATACCGAGGCCTACACCGGCGTCATCGTCGGTGCGCGGGCCGACGAAGAGGGGAGCCGCTCGAAGGAGCGCTACTTCTCGCCCCGATCGACGCACAATCACTGGGATGTCGGCGAGCAGCCGCCAGAGTTCTGGCAGCACTACAAGACCGAGTTCGCGCCCGGCACGCACGTGCGCATCCATCCGCTGCTCGACTGGACCGAGCTGAACATCTGGCAGTACATCGCGCGGGAGTCGATCCCGGTGGTCTCGCTCTACTTCGACCAGGGGAAGGGCAGCCGCTATCGCTCGCTCGGCTGCGCGCCGTGCACGGCACCGATCGCGTCCACGGCCCGAACGGTGGACGAGATCGTGCGCGAGCTCGAGACGGGCGCGCTCAAGCAGGTGGCCGAGCGCTCGGGGCGGGCCCAGGACGCGGCCGACGGCGGCGGCCTCGAGTCGTTGCGTCGCGGCGGCTACATGTGACCCGATGACGGTTCAGGCGTGGGTGACGGCGACCGTCGTCGCCGCCATCATGGCGGCGCTCGCCAGCAACCGCTTCGGCGCCGACCTGGTGCTCCTGGTGGCGCTGGCGGTGCTGGTGGTGCTGGGTGTGATTTCCCCCGCCGATGCCTTCAGCGGATTCGCCAACGAGGGGCTGCTCACGGTGGCCTTCCTCTACGTCATCGTCGCCGGCCTGCGCCAGAGCGGGGCCGTGGCCAGGGTGGCTGCGCGACTCATGGGCCGTCCCGCCTCGGCGCTGGCCGCACAGGTGCGCCTGGTCGGCCCCGTGGCCGTCATGAGCGCCTTCGTCAACAACACGCCGCTCGTCGCGGTCTACCTGCCGCTCGTCTCGAGCCTGGCGCGGCGGTCGGGCGTGGCGTCGTCGCAGCTGTTCCTGCCGCTCTCGTACGCCGCCATCCTGGGCGGCGTGTGCACGCTGGTCGGCACGAGCACGAACGTCATCGTGAACGGGCTCATCCTCGACTACAACCGCACGGCCTCCGGGCCGCCGCTGGCGCCGTTCACGATGTTCACGCTGAGCCGCGTCGGCGTGCCCGTGGCGCTGGCCGGCATCGCCTACTTGCTGCTGGCCGGGCGGCGCCTGCTAAAGGTGCGGCCGGCGCCCTTCGGCGACGAGGACGAACGCCGCGACTACATGGTGGCGCTCAGGGCCGGGCCCGGCGCGGCGGTGGTCGGCCTGAGCCTCGAGGCCGCCGGGCTCAGGCATCTCACCGGGCTCTTCCTCGCGCACATCGAGCGCGAGCACGACGTGCTGCACGCGGTCGCGCCAGACGAGGTCGTGCGCGCCGGCGATGTCCTGGTCTTCGTCGGCGTGCGCGCGTCGGTCGTGGAGCTGCACCAGATTCCGGGCCTGCTGCCGGTGGCTTGGGATCCGGCCGCCGGGACCCGGCACGACCACCGCCTCATCGAAGCCGTCATCCCACCGTCGTCGCTGGTGGTGGGCCAGACGATTCGCGATGGCGGCTTCCGCACCAACTACGGCGGCGTCATCGTGGCCGTGCACCGGCAGGGCGAGCGCCTGACCGGCAAGCTCGGCGACATCCGCCTGCGGCCGGGCGATGCGGTGCTCATCGAGGCGCCGCCAGGGTTCGCCGCCAGGCACGAGCACCAGCCGGCCTTCCACCTGGTGACCGGTCCGGAGGGACCGCTCCTGCCGCGCCACGACCGCGCCTGGCTCGCCGCCGCCGTCCTCGTGGCGTTCGTCGTGCTGTCGGCCACAGGATGGGTGGCGACGCTGACGGCGGCGATGCTGGCCGCCGGGGCCATGGTGCTCGTCGGGTGTGCCGATCTGACGGTGGCCCGCCAGACGGTCGACTGGCCAGTGCTCATCGTGATTGGAGCCGGGATCGGCATGGGGAAGGCTGTCGAGGCCAGCGGTCTGGCCGCCGTCGCATCCGGGATCGTGCTGGGTATGACCGCCGGCGGCGGGCCCGTGTGGCTGCTCGGCGGCGTTTACGCGCTCACCTGGGCGCTCACGAGCGTGCTCAGCAACACGGCGGCCGCGGTGCTCGTGTTCCCGGTTGCGCTGCGGGCGGCGCACACGGCTGGGGTGGCCTTCGAACCGCTCGCCATGGCGATTGCCATCGCGGCCTCGTGCGAGTTCACGACGCCCATCGGCTATCAGACGAACCTGATGGTGCAGGGACCCGGTGGCTACCGCTTCGCCGACTACCTGCGTTACGGCGGGCCGCTCACGCTCATTTGCGGGATCGTGGCGGTGACGCTGCTCTCGGCTTTCTACTACTGACCCACGGGCGGAGCGGACCTGAGATCCGGCGGGATGTCGGTCTTGGTATCGAGCAGGATTTCGCTGACCGCCTGGCGCCGCGGCGGCGTGAGACGGGCATACCGGGGGCCGGTCACCTGCCCGCGCAGCACCGCGAACAGCCGCCGGTAAACCGCCGCCTTCACGGTTGCCGGCAGGCCATCGAAGGCCGGGGCGTAGACCATGAAGCTGCAGGGATAGACGAAGAGCGGCGC
>JAGNJW010000018.1 GCA_018000455.1 Acidobacteriota bacterium | reverse complement strand
CGTTCACGCCGCTGCCGCGGTTCCGGCCGGCCGGCTACGGCGTCGATCGCCACGCCGACCATCCAGCCGCCATCGCCGCCGCCGAGACCGCGCTTGGCCGTCAGTTCCTCACCTGGTCGCGCTTCCCGTTCTTCGTCGTCGAGGAAACCGCCACCGGCACGGTGGTCTACCTGAACGACGCGCGCTACGCCGGTCCCTCCGGCGCCGACGGCTGGGCGGCGCTGCGAATTCCGCTCGGCGCCGGCCCGCGGTGACGGCGGGTCGCCCGGCCATTACAATGAGGCTCATGCGCGCGTTGCCGCTTCCGCTCGCCCTTCTCGCGTTCATCGTCGTGATGCCGGCCGGGCTCGGCGCCTGGGGGTTCCCGGCGCACCGGCACGTCGCCGACCGCATGATTGCGCTCTTGCCCGCTGAGATCCGCCCGTTGTTCGACCAGCGACGCGCCTTCATCGTCGAGCGTGCCGTCGACCCGGACCTGTGGCGCAATGTCGGCTGGGAGGAGGAACCGCCCAATCACTTCCTCGACCTGGACGCCGAGCCCTACGGCGCCTATCCGTTCGAGGCGCTGCCACGTCAGTACGATCAGGCGGTGGAGAAGTTCGGTCGCGACGTCGTCCATCGCGAGGGTCTGCTGCCCTGGCGCACCGCTGAGTTCTACGGCAAACTCGAGCGCGCCTTCCGGTCGCTCGCCCGGCCATCGCCGTCGCCCTACGCGCTCGACGACATCGCGCTCTTCTCGGCCGTGCTGGCCCACTACGTGAGCGATGGCCACGTGCCGCTGCACGCCGTGAAGAACTACGACGGGCAGCTCACCGGCCAGCCCGGCGCGCACGGGCGCTTCGAGTCCGATCTCTTCGAGCGCTATCTACCCGAGCTCACGGTGGTACCGACGCCGCGCCCGCCGGTGACCGATCCGCGCGGCGAGATGTTTCGCATCCTGCTCGAGAGCAACCGCCTGGCCGAGCGCGTGCTGGCGGCCGACAGGAACGCCGCGAAGAGCCGCGCCTACTACGACGACGCCTTCTACGCCGCGTTCCGCACCGACGCGCTGCCGATTGTCGACCAGCGCGTCGCCGACTCGATCGCCGCCACGGCGGCGTTCATCACTGGTGCCTGGGAGAAAGCGGGCCGTCCCAAGGTGCCAGCGGCCATCACGCGGCCACCGCGACGGGTGCCGGCACCGCCGCCGGCGCGATAACGCCGAACCGCGGCGGCGCTGCCGCCGTCCCACCCCTCATGCAGGTGTTCCTCATTCCCATCGGCTCAGGTCGCTACGAGCCGTACTACGAACCGGTCGACGGCGACGACGCGCCGCCGGCGGAGGAGACCGGCTGGCTGGCGCGGCAGCGGCGGCGACTGGCCGAGGCGCTTCGCGAAGCCGAGGCCGAGCGGCACCGGCGCCACGAAGGCGCTGCCGAACCATCACCCGGGCTGGCCGCGCGCCTCAAGCGCAAGTTGATGCGGTGGATCGTCGAGCGGGCCGCCGAACAGCGCCTGTTGTGGCACCTTCGCACGGCCGATGCCGCGACGCTCCAGGTGCCCGACGATCTGGCCAGCGCCGACGCCCTGGGTATCATGCGCCTGGGCCTGCGCCGCGATGGCGATCGCCACTTCCGCTGGTTCCTCGTCAACCTCGCGGCCCTCGTCGCGTCCGGTGTGTTCTTCTTCGTTCCGGGCCCGAATCTCATCGGCTACTTCTTCACGTTCACGACGGTCGGACACCTGCTGTCGTGGCGCGGCGCCGCTCGCGGTGATCGCCGGGTGGCCTGGCAGGTGGCGCCCAACGCGGTGCTCACAGAACTGAGGGCTGCCGTGCAACTGTCGTCGCCGGACAAGGAGAGCCGCATCCATGCGGCGGCGTCCACGCTCGGACTGCAGCACCTGGCGACGTTCGTCGAGCGGCTGGCCGTTCCAACCGCGTGATAGGCTGAGCCGCGTGACGCTCCACGAGCTGGCCGAGCGCATCGGTGCCACCCTCGAAGGCGACCCGGGCCTGGAGGTCTCACGCGTGGCCGGACTGGAGTCGGCCGGCCCGGGCGACGTCAGTTTCCTGGCCAGCGCCGCCTACGCCACCAAGGTCGGCGAGACGCGGGCCTCGGCGCTGATTCTCGGCACCCACGGTCCGACCGCGCCCTGCGCGGTGCTGCGCGCGAGCGAC
Source organism: Acidobacteriota bacterium (assembly GCA_018000455.1). GTDB lineage: Bacteria > Acidobacteriota > Vicinamibacteria > Vicinamibacterales > UBA2999 > CADEFD01. Next base: position 110,662 of record JAGNJW010000018.1, on the reverse strand, counting down.
CCGTATCTGGCCTTCGCACGTGCCGCGGCCGCACTGGCGCCGCCCTCGACGCTGCCAGTCGGCGTGCACCCGTCGGCGATCGTGGCGTCCGATGCCGTCATCGGCGAGGGCGTCGGCATCGGCCCGCTGGCCGTCATCGGGGCCGGCGCGGTCATCGGCGCGCGCACGGCAATTGCCTCGCACGCCGTCATCGGCGCTGGTACCGAGATCGGCCCCGACTGCGTCATTCACGCGCACGTCTCGATCCGCGAACGCTGCCGCCTGGGAGCGCGCGTGGTCGTCCAGGACGGCGTGGTCATCGGCGCCGACGGTTATGGGTTCGCCCGCCGGCCCGACGGCACCCACGAGAAGATTCCGCAGACCGCCCCGGTGGTCGTCGAAGACGATGTCGAGATCGGCGCCAACACGACCATCGATCGTCCAGCGGTCGGCGAAACGCGCATCAAGGCGGGCGCGAAGATCGACAACCTGGTACAGATCGCGCACGGCGTGGTGGTGGGTGCGCGCACGCTGCTGGCCGCACAAGTGGGGATTTCCGGCAGCACGACCATTGGCGACGACGTGATGCTCGGCGGCCAGGTCGGGGTGGCCGGGCACATCACGGTGGGCGACGGCGTGAAGGCGACCGGGCAGACCGGGATCACCAACTCGCTGGCACCGGGCCTCTTCGTGTCGGGCCTGCCGGCCATCGACAATCGGGCCTGGCGCAAGGCGTCGGTGCTGGTCGGACGCCTGCCCGAGTTGCGGCGGCAGCTGCTGGAACTGGAACGCCGCCTCGCGGCGCTCGAAGGCAAGGACGGTGGGGCCCCGACCCCCGTGCCATAATCGAACCAAGACTATGAGCACACTCGCGCCGGTCGTTTCCTTCCTGCGGCGCCGCGTGTTTGCGGCGGCCGGCGTGGCCCTGCTGGCGGTGGCAGCGTGCCTGGTGCCGCTCACCGCGGCGGTCGCGCCGCCGAAGCTGCAGTACCAGCGCCTCACGCTGCCCAACGGCCTGACCGTCATCCTGCACTCGGATCGATCCACCCCGATCGCGCACGTGCAGCTCTGGTACCACGTCGGCTCGAAGAACGAGCGTGAGGGGCGTACCGGCTTCGCCCACCTCTTCGAACACATGATGTTCAAGGGCTCGAAGAACGTCGAGCCCGAGCAACACACGTCGATCGTGTCATCGGTCGGCGGGCGCGCCAACGCCTACACGAACGAAGATGCGACCGTCTACTGGAACACCGTGCCGGCGCAGTACCTGCCGCTCGTGCTGTGGATGGAGGCCGACCGGCTCGGCTCGCTGCGCATCGACGAGCAGACCTTCGTGAGCGAACGCGAGGTCGTCAAGGAAGAGCGCCGCATGCGCGTCGACAACCAGCCGTTCGGCAACCTGAACGAGCTGCTCTACCGGCACGCCTTCACGACGCACCCCTACAAGAACCCGGTCATCGGCAGCATGGCCGACCTCGACGCGGCGACCATCGCTGACGTCCGCGCGTTCTTCGACACCTTCTATATCCCGGCCAACGCCACCATGGTCATCGCCGGCGATTTCGACGTCGCCGAGACGACCGACCTGGTGACCCGATACTTCGGCCGCATCCCACCCGGGGCTGGCAAAGTGCCGCGTGACATCGCGCCCGAGCCCGTGCAGAAGGCCGAGAAGCGGATCGTGCTCGAAGAGGCCTGGCCGCTGCCGGCGGTGATCGTGGCACACCACATCACCTACGACGGCCACCCGGATTCGTATCCGATGCACGTGCTCGCCAAGGTGCTGTCGGACGGCAACAGCTCGCGGATTCACAGCTCCCTCGTCTACGAGAAGCGACTGGCCGTTGCGGCCTTCGGCAGCGCCAACCTGATCGAACACCCCAATCTCTTCTATGCGGTGGCCCTGGTCGCGCCCGGAGAGTCGCCGGACGCGGTCGAGAAGGCCCTGATCGCCGAACTCGACAAGACCGCCTCCGAGGGCATCACCGACCGCGAACTCCAGCGCGCCAAGAACCAGTTCGCGCGCGACTACATCCTGATGCGCGAGACCGTGCAGCAGAAGGCACAGATTCTTGCCCACGCCGAAGTCCTGCACGCCGACCTTGCGACCGCCGACGGCGAATTCACCATCTTCCAGAACATGTCGCGCGCCGATGTCCTGCGCGTGGCGAAGAAGTACTTCACGCCGGAGTCGCGTGTCGTCATGCACGTCATGCCGAAGAACGGGGGCACCCGCCCATGAGCCGCCGCGCCTTTCACGTCGTGCAGTCGTCGCTCGTCGTCTCGATCGCCGTGCTGGTGGCGTCAGTCGGGCTCGTGGCCGGCCAGGCGCGGACGCCGACCGTGGCCGATGCCCTGCGCTGGCCGACGGAGCGGCCGCCGCGCCCGCTCCGCGCCAAGGCGGTGACGTTTCCGCCCTACGAGATTCGCACCCTGCCCAACGGCCTCAAGGTCGTGCTCGTCAGCCAGAACGAGCAGCCGATTGTCAGCGCCCGGATGCTCGTGCGCGCCGGCGCGGCGCAGGACCCGAAGGGCAAGGAAGGGCTCGCGATGCTGACGGCCGCCCTGCTCGACCAGGGCACCGCCACGCGCAGTTCGGCGCAGATTGCCGAAGAGATCGACTTCATGGGCGGCCTGCTCGGCACCGGCGCCGGCACCGATCTGAGCTTCGTCAACACCGTCAGCATGACCGACGGGCTCGGTCAGGCGCTGGCGCTGATGGGCGACGTCGTGCGCCAGCCCGCGTTTGCCGAAGCCGAGATCGAACGGCAGCGCCAGCAGGCGCTCTCGTCGCTGACAGTGGCGGCCGAGGATCCCGACACCGTCGCCTCGCAGGTCATCGACCGGCTGGTCTTCGGCTTCCATCCCTACGGGATGCCGTCGGGCGGTACCGTGCCGTCGCTCCTGTCCCTCACCCGGCAAGACTTCGTCAACTTCCACAAGGCGTGGTTCGTGCCGAACAACGCGCTCATCGCCATCGTCGGCGACGTCACGCCGGAGGTGGCGTTCGAGCACGTGCAGCGCGTGTTCGGCGACTGGGCCGAGGGTGCCGTGCCGGTCTTCGCGCCCATGGAACCGCCGCCGCCGGTCAAGCGCCTCATCGTCATCGACAAGCCGGGTGCCGTGCAGACCGAGATTCGGGCCGGGCATCTCGCCTTCGCGCGCCGCCACGCCGATCACCTGGTGATGGATCAGGTGGTAAAGATCCTGGGCGGGGAAGGCGGCAACCGGCTGCAGCAGGTGCTGCGCACCCAGAAGTCGCTGACCTACGGGGCTTCGGCGGACCTCGACGCCTACAAACTCACGGGCGCCGTCATCGCCGAAACCGATACCCGTACGGAAGCGACGGCCGAGGCGTTGCGCACGGTGGTCGACGAGTTCTTCCGCCTGCAGCGCGAGCGTGTCTACGAAGCCGAGCTGACCGGCGCGCAGGACTTCCTGGCTGGGAGCTTCCCGCTCTCGATCGAGTCGCCCGACGCGATCGCGACGCGCGTGCTCAACCAGCTCTTCTACGACCTGCCGCTCGACGACCTGCCGGCGTATCCCGAGCGTGTGCGCTCGGTGACGGTGGACGACGTGCAGCGGGTGGCGCAGGCCTGGCTCAAGCCCGCGGCGCTCTCGGTCGTGCTCGTCGGCGATGCCGATCGCTTCATGAAGGACCTGGCGGGCGCCGGCTTTTCGAGCGTCGAGCGCATTCCGCTCGACCAGCTCGACCTCACGGCCGCGGACCTGCGTCGTCCGGCCCGCGGACCACAGGACTGACGGTCGGGCAGCCGCCGCGGACCTCTCAGATGCGGGTGATGGTCTCGTGCGGTGAGCCGTCCGGCGATCTATATGCCGGCGCGCTGACACAGGCGCTTCGGTCGCGCGAGCCCGGGCTCGACGTCTTCGGCTTCGGCGGGCCGCTGTGCCGCGAGGCCGGCGTGCGCCTCATCGGCGACTACACCGGCCTCTCGGTGACCGGGCTGACTGAGGCCGTGCGCGTCCTGCCGGCCACCTACGCCATGCTGCGGCGGCTCGGGCGGGCTGCCGCCGAGACTCCGCCCGATGCGCTCGTCGTCGTGGACTATCCGGACTTCAACTTCCGCCTCATGTCGCTGGTCGCGGCCAGAGGCGTGCCGGTCGTCTACTACGTGACCCCGCAGCTCTGGGCCTGGCGGCCGGGCCGGATGAAGGCCATGCAGCGCGATGTCGCACTGGCCCTGCCGATCTTCCCGTTCGAAGCGCCGCTCTACGAGAAGGCCGGCGTACCCGTCCGTTTCCTCGGGCACCCGCTCGTCGATCGCGTACCCGCCCCGAGTGCCGACCCGGCCGAGGCCGCGCGGCACCAGCAGGCATTGCGCCTCTCGCTTGGACTGGTCGGGTCGCGCCCCGTCGTGGCGCTCCTGCCTGGCAGCCGGCACAACGAGCTGGCGCGGCTCGTGCCGGTCGTTGCCGCAGCGCTGCCGGCCATCGGCGCGGCCGTGCCGGCCGTGCAGTTCATCGTGGCGTCGGCCCCCGGACGCCGTCCTGAGGAGTTCGCTGCGATCCTGGCGGCGGCGCCGACGACACCGGTCGTGCAGCACCGGACCGACGACGTGCTTGCCGCCGCGGATGTCGTCATCACGGCCTCGGGCACGGCCACGGCGCAGACCGCGCTGCACGAGCGGCCGATGGTGGTCATCTACAAGCTGTCGCCGCTCACCTACGCGCTCGGCAAGCCGCTCGTCACCGTGGACACCTACGCGATGGCGAACCTCATCGCCGGGGAGCGTGTCGTACCAGAGCTGATTCAGGATGGCTGCACGCCCGAGGCGATCGCCGCCGAGACGATTGCCTACCTTCGCGAGCCCGAGCGATGGGCGACGACCCGCACCCGCCTTGCCGAGACGCGTGCCAAGCTCGGCCCTCCGGGCGCGACCGACCGTATCGCCGACGCGGTGCTGGCCGTGGCCCGCCGCTTGCCAGTGCCGTAGTGCCGTGGCCGGTGCCGCGGGCCGGCGCGGCATCGAAGTAGACTCAGGCCATGCGCATGTTCCCGCTGTTCCTGCTGAGCGCGCTCCTGGCCGTCACCGTGCCGGCGCGGGCCTTGACGGTGCTACCGGCCACCTTCGAAGAACTCGTCCGCGAGTCGGTATCGGTCGTGCACGGCCGCGTGCGTGAGGTGCAGGGCCACTGGACGAGCGACCGGCGCACGATCGAGTCGACGATCACGCTCGACGTCTACGCTGCCTTCAAGGGCGCTCGGACCGACACGGCCACCTTCGTCGTGCCCGGTGGGGAAGCCGGCGGCCGCATCCTGGTGATGCCCGGGGCACCGACCTTCCGTCCCGGCGACGAAGTGGTGATCTTCCTGCGCGGGCAGGCACCGTCGATGCCGCAGCCTGTCGGTCTCTCGCTCGGTGTCTACCGGGTGGCACCCGGCGCGGCGGGCGGTATGGCCATGGTGGTGCCGTCGCCCGTGCATGCGGCTGGGGCACCGACGATCGTGCGGCGGGGCACTGCGGCCCGTCGGATACGACCGCTCGTGAGCTTCGCCGCCGACGTCCGCGCGGTTGGAGACGCGCGATGAGGCGCCGCCTGGCGTCGCTCGTGACCGTCGTCATCGCCGTGGCCGCCACCACCTCGCCGCTTCACGCCTACTTGAAGTTCGGTGTCGAGGTGGGCGGCCGCACCGTGCCCGTGCGCTGGGCATCTGGCCCGATCTCGTACTTCGTCTTCGAGCGCGACTTCAACGGCATCTCCCCACAAGCCTTCAGTGACGCCGTCGGCCGCGCCGCCGCCACCTGGAACCGCGTGCCCGGGTTGCCGGTGTCGTTCAGCGGCCAGGGGCTCACCCGCAGCCAGCCGCTCGAGTCGGACGGCCGCTCGACGCTCGGCTTCCTCGATCGCCCGGACCAGGAGCGCGTGCTCGGGGCCGCGACGTTTCTGCTCGATGCGACCACCGGCGCGCTGCTCGAGTCAGACATCTATTTCAACACGCGCTTCCGCTGGTCGACGTCGGCCACAGGCGAAGCCGGCGCGCACGACCTCGAATCGGTGGCGCTGCACGAGCTGGGACACCTGCTCGGCCTCGGGCACTCCGCGCTCGGCGAAACCGAGGTCAGCGGCAGCGGCCGGCGCGTGCTGTCGACCGGCGCCGTCATGTTCCCGATTGCCTGGCCGGCCGGCAGCATCGCCGACCGGGTGCTGCAACCCGACGACATCGCCGGCGTGCGCGATCTCTACGACGCCCTGCCGGCCAGCGAGTTCGGCAGTATCCAGGGGCGGGTCACGAAGAACGGCAGCGGCGTCTATGGCGCGCACATCGTCGCCTTCGGCCTTGAATCGGGCCGGATGGTCGGCGGCTACACGCTCAATGCCGCCGGCGAGTTCGTCATCGCGGGCCTGACCAAGGGGCCGTACGTGCTCAGGGTCGAGCCACTCGATGACGCCGATCTCGAGAGTTTCTTCGGGCCGGCCGATGTCGACATCGACTTCGGGGTGGCCTACGGCTCACGGCTCGCCGTCGTGCAGCCAGGCGGGGCGACCAGCGTCGTGACGATCGAGGTCAGGCCGAAGTGAGGCGAGCAACGTGCGTCACCTGCGCGCTGGCGTGGCTCGTGCTCGCGAGCGTGGGGAGCGCGTCGGCGCAGACAGCGACCGCGGGCCCGGCCGGGTGGCGGGCCTGGTATCCGGTCGTGAGCATTGGCGGGGGCTGGGCCGGCGCCGAGTCGCTCGGCGCCGTCACCGCCGACACCCGGGCCAGTGGGCTCGGCACCCTCACGCCGTCGCCCTTCACGCTCTTCCAGACCGACTCGACGCTCGGCAACACGACGCGCCTGGAGATCGGGCTGGCGGTGCCGGTCACGGCCAGGATCGCGGTCGAGATCGTTGGCACCTCGGCGCGCCCCACACTCGAGACGTCGATCAGGGGCGATGCCGAAGGGACGCCGCCGGCCGTGGCCAGCGAACGCATCGACGAGTACACCGTCGGCGCGCGAGTACTCTACGCGCTGCCGCGGTGGTCACTGGGACGCCGCGGCAGACCGTACCTGGCCGCCGGCGGCGCTTACCTGCGTCAGCTGCACGAGGCGCGGGTGCTCGTTGAAACCGGACAGGTGTGGACGGCGGCCGCCGGCCTGCGCCTCTGGCTCCTGGGCGCGCCACCGGGCCGCTCGCTCGGCGTGACAACCGAACTGGGTTGGCACTGGCGCACCGGGGGAATCGCCCTCGTGGACGGAGTGCGCGGTGTGCCGACGGCCTCGGTGCGCCTCTTCGCCGGGCTGTGACGCGATGAGCGACGCTGCCCTCAGCGCCGTCGGCGTCTCGAAGCGTTACGGCAACGTCGTCGCACTCGACGACGTCACGCTCGAGGTCGCCTCGGGCGAGTGCGTTGCGCTCGTCGGCGAGAGCGGATCGGGCAAAAGCACGCTGCTGCGCGTCTTCAATGGCCTGACGGTACTCGATGCCGGTCAGGCGTGGGTCGGAGGTCGCGATCTGCGGACGGTCGATCCCGTCACGCTCAGGCGCGGGCTCGGCTACGTCCCCCAGGACGGTGGCCTGCTGCCACATTGGTCGGTTGCGGCCAATGCGGCGCTGGTGCCGCGGCTGACCTCGCGGCCTGACGCGGCCGCCCTGGCAGCGGCGGCGCTCGAACTCGTTAGCCTGCCGGTCGAGCAATTCGGCGCGCGCTGGCCCCATCAGCTTTCCGGCGGCCAGCGGCAGCGCGTGGCGTTTGCCCGGGCCCTGGCCGCAGGCGCGCCGGTCGTGCTGCTCGACGAGCCGTTTGGCGCGCTCGACGCCATCACGCGCGGCGATCTGCAGGCCATGTTCCTGGCGCTGCGCCGGCGCACCAAGGCGGCGGCGCTGCTCGTCACGCACGATCTCCACGAAGCCGCGCTGCTCGCCGACCGCATCGCCGTCATCCGCAGTGGACGTCTCGAGCAGACCAGCACACCTCAGGCCCTGGCTGCGGCGCCGGCGACACCGTACGTCGCCGAGCTGCTGGCGCGTGCGCGGCTCGCCGGAGTCTCCGCATGACCCGGCGCCTGTGTCAGGCCGTCGGGCTGACCGCCGTCGTGGCCTGCGCGGCCGCCGCGATGCCGGCCCTGCAGGCGCAGGCCACCGAGCGCGCCCGTCCGGTGGTGGTCGGCTCCAAGCCCTTCGGCGAGTCGTACCTGCTGGCCGAGCTCTTCGCGCAGATTCTCGAAGCGCGCGGTCTCAGGGTCACGCGCCGCTTCGGCCTGGGCGGCACCGAGATCATCTTCCCGGCCTTGCGGCAGGGCGCCATCGACGTCTTTCCGGAGTACACCGGCTCGGGCCTGCTGGTCGTGCTGAAGGCACCCGTCGCGACCGATCCGGCGGCCGTCTTCGACACGGTGTCCCGTGAGTTCACCGCCCGCTACGACGTGCGCTGGCTGGCGCCGCTCGGCTTCGAGAACACCTACGCCATGTCGGTCCGTACCGAGATGGCGACGCGGCTCGGTCTGCGCACGCTGAGCGATGCGGCCCGGGTCAGCAGCCAGCTGCGCGCCGGTTTCACGGCCGACTTCATCGGCCTGCCCGACGGATTGCCAGCGCTGCGCCGCGTCTACGGGCTGGCGCCCGCCAGCGTGAGCGCGCTGGCGCCAGCGCTCAAGTACCAGGCGCTGGCCGCCGGCGACGTCGACATCATCGACGCCTATTCGACCGACGGCCTGCTCGATCGCTATCCGCTCACCGTGCTCGTCGACGACCGCCATGTCTTCCCGCCCTACGATGCGGCGGCGGTGGTGCGCGGGGCGCTGGCTCGTGAGCAGCCGGCGGCGGTGTCGGCGCTCGGCGAACTGAGCGGACGGATCGATGTCACGCGCATGCGCCGGCTCAACGCGCAGGTGGAAGTGGAAGGGCAGGCGGCGGCCGACGTCGCGCGGGCCGCCTTGGCAGACCTCGGTCTCGTCGTTGCGCGCGGTCGGTCGGACACCTCGGTGGCGGTCGTGTCACCCGGCACGGCGTCGCCCTCTTTTGTGCGCTACCTGTGGTCCAGACGCGACGCGATTGCGTCGCTGAGCGCCCGGCATCTGTGGCTCGTCGGCGTGTCGCTGGCCGCGGCGATCGTGGCCGGGGTCGGGCTCGGCCTGCTGTTGGCGAGGCGCCGCGCCGCCGAGGTTGCCACGCGCGGCATCGGCGTGCTGCAGACGGTGCCCGGCATCGCGCTTCTCGCCTTCATGTTGCCGGTGCTCGGCATTGGCGTGGTGCCCGCGATCGTGGCCCTGTTTCTCTACTCGCTCTACCCGATCGTGCGCGGCACCGTGACCGGCGTGCGCCAGGCCGACCCGAGTGCGGTCGAGGCCGCCGTCGCACTGGGTATGACGCCGCGCCAGGTCCTGACGTGGGTGCAGATGCCGCTGGCGGTGCCGGTCATCATGGCCGGCGTGCGCACGGCGGCCGTGACCAACGTCGGCACGGCGACGCTGGCCGCCTTTGTCGGCGGCGGCGGTCTTGGCGATCCGATCGTGGCCGGGCTGGCCCTCGCCGACACGCGCATGATTCTCTCGGGGGCGGTGCCGGCGGCCCTGCTCGCCATCACCGTCGACCTGGTGCTGGCGCGTGCGCAGCGCTGGCTCACGCCGCCGGGGCTCCTCCGAAAGTGAAGTGGACGATGCCGCATGGCGCGGCCAGGAGGCAACGAATGCAACTGAAACTTACTGGCGTCGCGGGCGTGCTGGCCGTCGTGCTCGGCGCGACGACGGGGGCCGCCCAACCAGCGGGCATCGCCGAATGGCGTTCCGCCCATGAGGCGGCCATCGTCGAGGAACTGCGGGGCCTGGTCTCGTTGCCGAACGTGGCCGGCAACGATGCCGACATGCAGCAGAACGCGGCACACCTGCAGCGGCTGTTCACGGCGCGCCAGTTCAAGGTCGAGACCGTGGGCGGACCGGGCTCGCCGATCGTCTTCGCCAGTCTCGACGTGGCCAACGCGGCAGGCACGCTGACCTTCTACATCCACTACGACGGCCAGCCGGTGGATGCCTCCGAGTGGACGCGCTGCCAGCCGTTCACCCCCTGCTTGTGGGGCGCGAACGGGCCGGTGGCCGACGATCCCGCCCGCACGTCGTTTGACCCCGAGTGGCGGATGTACGGGCGATCGACCTCCGACGACAAAGGGCCGATCGTGGCGCTCCTCAATGCCGTCGATGCGCTCCGGGCGACCGCGAGCGGCCCGCGGTGGAACGTGCGGGTCGTGCTCGACGGTGAGGAGGAGGCCGGCTCGGCGAACTTCCACCGCTTCGCCACCGCCCGCGCCGGCGCGCTCAAGACGGACCTGGCGGTCACGCTCGACGGCCCGCGGCATCCCAGCGGCCGGCCCACGGTCTACTTCGGCGTGCGCGGCGGTGCTGGCGTGACGGTGACGGTCTACGGCGCCAGGGGTGACCTGCACTCGGGGAACTACGGCAACTGGGCGCCCGACCCGTCGATGCGCCTGGCGAAACTGTTGGCGACGATGAAAGACGACGCCGGCCATGTGCTCATCAAGGACTTCTACCGTGACGTGCGCCCGCTGACCGCGACCGAGAAGGCGGCGCTGGCTGCGGCACCCGATGTCGAGGCCGTGCTGGCGCGGGACTTCGCCGTCGCCACGCCCGAACGGCCAGACGAGCGCTTGGAGGCGAAGCTCAACCAGCCCACGCTCAGCATCCTCGAGATGTCGACCAGCGGCATCTCCGGGCGCTCGGCGATTCCGGGTTCGGCCACCGCGCGCATCGAGGTGCGGATGGTGAAGGATCTCGTGCCCGACACGCAGAACGCGCTCATCACCGAGCACATCCGCCAGCAGGGCTACGTCATCGTCAGCGGCCGCGACCCGACCGACGACGAGCGGCGCACCCATCGCCTGATTGCCCGCGTCGACGCCCGGCGCGGCTCGACGGCCTCGCGCGTGTCGATGGACGATCCGAAGGCCCAGGCCGTGGTGACGGCGCTGACGTTGCGCGGCGTGCCGCCGGTGCAATTGCCGACGCTCGGCGGCGGCCTGCCGTTTGGCACCTTCAGCGATCAGTACCAGATGCCGACCGTCGGCGTCTCGATCGTGAACTTCGACAACAACCAGCACGGGCCGGATGAGAACCTGCGGCTGCAGAACCTGTGGGAGGGCATCGAGATGCTGGCCGCCTTGATGTCGATGCCGCGATGAGGCTCCGTCGCCTCGCCGCGCTCGTCGCCACAGGCGCCCTGATCGTGCCCGGCGTGGCGGCCGCGCAGGCCACGCTCGGCGACCAGCTGGCCGGCAAGTTCCAGCGCACGCTCGACCAGCTGGCGGCATCGGCCCGCGGCGTGGTTGGCATCAGCGTGGTGGATGTGACGAGCGGCCGGCGCTGGGACGTCAACGGCACGACGGTCTTCCCGCAGGGCAGCGCCATCAAGGTGTCGCTCCTGCTCGAACTCTTCCGTCGCGCCGACGCGAAGGAACTGGCACTCACCGACCGCGTCACGCTGACGGCTGCCGACAAGACCGGTGGCAGCAGCCTGTTGCAGTACTTCGCTGACGGCGGTTCGGCTTTCTCGCTGCACGACCTGGCCGTGCCGATGATCGTGCTGTCGGACAACACGGCAACCAACATGCTCATCGACGCGGTGGGGCTGGAGAAGGTGAACGCCACGATGGCGACCCTGGGCCTGCCCAACACCAGATTCCGGCGCAAGATGATCCGGCCCGAGGATCAGGCGGCGGGCCGTGAGAACATTTCGACGCCGCGAGAGGCCGCAGATCTGATGGCGCGGCTGTCGCGGTGCGACGTGCCGCTCACGGCGGCGTCGTGCGCGGAGGTTACCCGGCTGTTGGAGCTGCCGAAGAGCGGCGCATTCCGCGAGCCGATTCCGGGCACCGTGCGGGTCGCCTGGAAGCCGGGCTCGCTCGACGGCGTGAGCACGGCCTGGGGGCTCGTGGCGGTCGACGGCGCGCCCTACGCCATCGCCGTGATGGTGACCTACGGTGATGCCACGGCGCCGGACGTCGTGCGAGAGGCGTCGGCGGCGGCCTACACCTACTTCACGCAGATCGCGGGAGCGACCAGCCTCGGTGCCCGCGTGCCGCCGGCGCTGGTCAAGAAGCCGGGACGTTAGTCGAGGCGCAGGGCGTCCATCGGGCGTCGTGCGGCCGGCTCTCGATGCCGCCGGCCACGCGGCTGCCAGCGCCGACACGGTCACGGTGGCGGCCGCGCCGAGGAGCAGCCACGGCTCGCGTGTCGTGACGCCGAAGAGCAGCCCGTCGAGCCGGCTTCCGCCGAGCCAGGCGATGATCCGGGGCCGGATAGGGCAGGGGCCTGAGGAGCACGTGCCGGACCACCCCGAAAATGGCGGTCGAGGCGCCGATGCCGAGGGCAATCGACAGGATGGCGGCGACGGCCAGGCCAGGACGACGGCCGAGGCTGCGAAGGCCGAAGAGCACATCGCCCTTGCCGCCGTGAAAGACGCCGGTCGGCGAAATGTCAGGGAAAACGCCCGAGCATTGCGCACCGCGTGGGCCGCCGCCGGCCACCGGTGTCCGCGCGCGCACCCCCGCTGACCGCTCGCGACCGGACGCTGGCGTGTGCCACCTGCTAGAATTCCTCCGATCATGTCCAGCCGAAACTCGTTCAACACCCGGATGTCGCTCCGCGCAGAGAGCCAGTCGTACGACTACTTCAGCCTGACCGCGCTGGCCAAGGCCTATCCCTCGGTGGAGCGCCTGCCGTTCTCGCTGAAGATCCTGCTCGAGAACCTGCTGCGCCGCGAGGACGAGGCCTTCGTCAAGGCCGACGACGTCCGGGCGCTGGCTGCCTGGGACCCAGCGGCCGCGAACCCTGACACGGAAATCTCGTTCATGCCGGCGCGCGTCATCCTGCAGGACTTCACCGGCGTGCCGTGTGTGGTCGATCTGGCCGCCATGCGCGATGGCATCGCCGCTCTCGGGGGCGATCCGGCCAAGGTGAACCCGTTGCAGCCGGTCGAGCTCGTCATCGACCACTCGGTACAGGTCGACCACTTCGCGACCGCCAACGCGTTGGGCCTGAACGCAGAACTCGAGTACCAGCGTAACCGCGAGCGCTACGTGTTCCTACGCTGGGGCCAGAGCGCCTTCGAGAACTTCCGCGTGGTGCCGCCCGAGACCGGCATCGTGCACCAGGTGAACATCGAGTACCTGGCACGCGTGGTCTGCACCGGGGGCGGGATGCTCTATCCCGACACCTGCTTCGGCACCGACTCGCACACCACGATGGTGAATGGGCTGGGCGTCGTGGGCTGGGGCGTCGGCGGCATCGAAGCCGAGGCGGCGATGCTCGGCCAACCAAGTTCGATGCTGATTCCGCCGGTCGTCGGATGCCGGCTCACCGGCAAGCTGCCCGAGGGCGCGACCGCCACCGACCTCGTGCTCACGATCACCGAGGCGCTGCGCAAGCACAAGGTGGTGGGCAAATTCGTCGAGTTCTACGGCCCGGGCCTCGGCCACCTGACGATCGCCGACCGCGCCACGCTCGGCAACATGTGCCCCGAGTACGGCGCCACGGTGGCGATCTTCCCGATCGACTCGCTCACACTCGACTACCTGCGCCTCACCGGCCGCACCCCCGAACAGGTGACGCTCGTCGAGGCCTACGCGAAGGCGCAGGGTCTCTTCCGCACCGATACGACGCCGGACGCCGTCTATTCCGAGCGCCTCGAGATCGACCTGGCCACAATCGTACCGAGCCTGGCCGGCCCGCGCCGCCCGCAGGACCGCGTGCCGCTCACCGCCGCCAAGACCTCGTTTGCCGGATCGCTCGACGAGCTCAAGAAGGGCGTCAAAGTCCCATCGACGGGCTCAGGGCAGGGCACTGGGACCGCGCTGGCCACCAAGACCCAGCTCGAACACGGCTCGGTCGTCATCGCCGCCATCACCAGCTGCACGAACACCTCGAACCCGGGCGTGATGATCGGCGCCGGGCTGGTGGCGAAGAAGGCCGCCGAACGCGGCCTGACACGCAAGCCCTGGGTCAAGACGTCGCTGGCGCCCGGCTCGAAGGTGGTCACCGAGTACCTGCGGGCGGCCGGCCTCGATACGTATCTCGACCAGATTGGCTTCAACCTCGTCGGCTACGGCTGCACGACCTGCATCGGCAACTCGGGTCCGCTGCCCGAGGAGGTGGCGGCTGAGATCCGCGAGCGCGGACTGGTCGTGGCGTCGGTGCTCTCGGGCAACCGAAACTTTGAGGGCAGAATCCAGCAGGACGTGCGCGCCAACTACCTGGCATCACCGCCGCTCGTCGTTGCCTACGCCATTGCCGGCACCATGAATCTCGATCTCACGACCGAGCCGCTGGGCACAGGCAAGGACGGCAAGCCGGTGTTTCTCAAGGACGTCTGGCCCAGCGACAAGGAAATCGCCGAGGCGATGGCGGCCAGCGTCACCTCCAAGGCGTTCACGTCGCAGTATGCCAAGGTCTTCGAGGGCGATGAGCGGTGGCGCGGCCTGCCGGTGCCGACCGGTGACCGCTTTGCATGGGAGACCGACTCGACCTACATTCGCCGGCCGCCGTTCCTCGAAGGGCTGTCGATGCAGCCGGCGCCGCCGGTCGACATCGCCGGGGCGCGTGTGCTGGCGCTGCTCGGCGACAGCATCACCACCGACCACATCTCGCCGGCCGGCAACATCAAGGCCGACAGCCCGGCCGGCAAGTACCTGGTCGAACACGGCGTGGCGCCGAAAGACTTCAACTCCTACGGCGCCCGGCGCGGCAACCACGAGGTGATGATGCGTGGCACCTTCGCCAACACCCGCATCAAGAATCAGCTCGTGCCCGGCGTCGAGGGCGGCGTGACCGCCTACCTGCCTGGGGGCGAGGTGATGTCGATCTACGAGGCGGCGATGACGTATCAGGCCGCCGGCGTGCCGCTGGTGGTGCTGGCCGGCAAGGAGTACGGCTCGGGCAGCTCGCGCGACTGGGCGGCCAAGGGCACGATGCTGCTCGGCGTGAAGGCGGTCATCGCCGAGAGCTACGAGCGCATTCATCGCAGCAACCTCGTCAACATGGGCGTGCTGCCGCTGCAGTTCAAGGACGGCGAGTCGGCGGCCTCGCTCGGCCTCACCGGCCGCGAGACGTTTGCGTTCACGGGCGCCGGCGCCGCGCTCAAGGCGCGAGCGCTCGTGACGGTGGCGGCCACGGCCGAGGACGGCAGCGTCACGACCTTCCAGGCGATGTGCCGCATCGACACGCCGGAAGAACTGACGGCCTTCAGCCACGGCGGCATCCTGCCCTACGTGCTGCGCCAGCTGGTGGGGAAGAAGTAGCGCGTCACGATGACGGCTGGCGCGCGCCGTCGTTTCAGCACGGCACCACCGATAGATGGCGAGCAGTGCCCGCCTGGCGGCTCCGATTCGCCGCGTCGGTCACTCGCGCCTCCCGGCGACTTGTCCGGCGTCCAAAGCACTCTTGGGGGCCCCCATCCCCAAGGGTGTGTGTCACCCGCACTTCCGGCGCGAGTGTCCGGTCTCCGATCGACGACGGCTCATAGTCACCGCCGGTCGGACGCTGCTCGCCATCTCTTGGCCCCGCCGTTCAGCGTTCGCGATGCGAGCCGCGGATGCTGACCTCGTCGGCCGTCAAGGACTACGCACGCACCCTCGGGTTCGATTTGTGCGGGATTGCGCCGGCCACGGGAATGCCGGAGCTCGGGCGCATCCACGACTGGGTGGCGCGCGGGCAGCACGGCGAGATGCGCTATCTCGAACGCTCGGCCGACGTGCGGGCCGACGTCACGAAGTTCCTGCCCGGCGCGCGGTCGGTCGTCGTGACCGCCACCAACTACTACACCGGTCCCGACCAGGCGTCGCCGTCGACCGCCACGGTGGCCCGCTACGCGCGCGGCGAGGACTATCATGTCGTGCTGCAGGCTCGCCTCGACGTGCTGCTGGCGTGGATGCGGCGCGAAACGAATCAGCCGTTCGAGGCGGCGGTCTTCGTCGACAAGCACTGGGTGCAGGAGCGCGTGGTGGCGGCGTATGCCGGCCTTGGCTGGATCGGCAAGCACTCGCTGCTCATCAATCCTGAAGCCGGATCGTGGCTGCTGCTCGCGGGCATCGCGACGACCCTGCCGCTTCCGCCCGACACGCTCATCGCCGATCAGTGCGGCGCGTGCACTCTGTGCATCGACGCGTGTCCCACCGGGGCGATCGTGGAGGAGCGCGAGGTCGACGCCAGGAAGTGCATCAGCTACCTGACGATCGAGAAGGACGGGATGCTCACCGACAGCGAGAAGAGCGCCGTGGCTGGCCATCTCTTCGGCTGTGACGTCTGCCAGGAAGTGTGCCCGTGGAACCTGGCACCCGCAGTCGCCACCGATGCCGCCTGGCAGCCGCAGGCGGGACGCGACGCACCGGATGCCGTCGAACTCTGGCAGCGCCCCGACGACCGCCTGCACCAGTTCGCCGGGGGCAGCGCGCTCACGCACGCCTCCATGGCGCAACTGCGGCGGAATCTCGCGACCGCCATCGGACACACGGGCGACCCGGCAGCGGTCGGCGCCCTCGGCCGGCCGGGCGGCGGGGTGAAGAATGCCGCGTTCAGTGCCGAAGCGCCGGCGGTGCGAGACGCCGTGGCGTGGGCGCAGTCGCTCGTCTAACGCACCAGCGCGCGGAGAGAGTTGATCCAGGCAGACGACGTCGGAAGGTTGCCAAGATCGAGGACACCGTAGGCGCTCGCTAGGGTATCAAGCTCGATCGCCAGTTCGACGAAGGCTCCAGTGAGCTGGTCGAAGCCGTGGATCACGCCGCTGTCACGACTCAGGATCTCGGCGTCGCGTAGCCTGAACGGCAGCTGTCTCACGAGGCGGCCTTCGTCGTCCAGTTCGACGAGTTCGCCACGCCGCTCGTCGTTGACGATGACGTGCCCGCCGTTCGAGGCGAGAACCGGTCGGGCGGCCAAGTCGGTCCGCCACTTGGTGCGGCCGGAGTCCATGTCGATGGCGTGCAGCGCGCCTCCGTCGTCGAGCAGGACCCTGGGCTCCTGGAATACGTCGATCAGCATGGTGCGCCACGGTCGCCCGGCGGCGATTGGGACGACGTCCACCAGCCGGTCGGGCGTGGCTCTCGAGAGGTGCAGGGTCGCGTCGCCAGCGCCAGTTACATGGCGCCAGAGGATGAGCAGTTCGCGGCTCATCGTCGGGATGGCTGGTCCGGCGACGGCGTCCTCTGCCGCGCGCAGAAAGTCGGTCGTGTCCGGTCCTTCGCCGCGCCATTCCCAGAGGGTTTGCATTGGCGCGACGCCATCGGTGGTTATGAGCACGACCGTCATGGACCGTGCCAACTCCAGCCGCCCACCACCAGGCACTGGCCGATTCGCGACGCAGCCTCTGACCTGCGTGATGCGGCTGGTCATCACCGTGGCAAGAACGCCTTCGTCGAGGCCGAGCAGAGCTCCGACGCTGCTGGCTTGCGGGCGCATCGTACGCGTCCCGTCGCAGCGCACTTCGACCAGCGTCGACTCTGGGAGGGGCACCCTGGTGATGGGTTGCCCTGTAGCCGCGTCAACGATGGCCACGCGGGTCAATGCGTCGCCCGTTGGTGTGCCTTCGGCCGTCGCCTCGACCACATAAATGCGACCCTGCTCGTCGCTGTCGATTTCGCTCAGGGACCAGTCGGAGTCGAATCGCCACAATGGTCCTCCTCCGGGGCCATCGTAGCGGACCAGGCCGTGAGCCCCGGGTCCGTCGAGAAGACTGATGATTCCACCGGCGCGGTCGATAGTGAGCGGCCGGCCGTCGATGTGGGCACGCCAGACTTCGCGAGCGCCGTCGCCGAGCATCGAGACGGTTCGTACGACGGCGGTGTTCGCGGGGCCGTCCGTCACTAGAGCAGCAACCACGTTCAAGTCGTTGCTGTACGGTGTGTGAAGGACGCGGTCGTCGGCACGGCCGGCGAGCGGGGCAATCGCCCAGTTCGTCGCTCCAGCCGGCGTCTCGTAGCCATCGACCACGGTGATAGTGGCCGAGGATGTGCGATTGCCCAACCGTGCGGTCAGCGTCGCGGCGCCGGCCGCCCTGGGCGTGACGTGCGCCGAGTCGCCTTCCACCTTGAGTGTCACGACGTCCGGTGAGTCCGTCGTCCAGGTCACGCCAGCTGCCGATACTCCGGCCTCCGTCATCGCCGCGAAGGAGCCTCCGAAGGCGCCGTCGATCGCAATCGTCATGGACGCCGGGACTACCGAAACAGGACCAGATGGTGTGAGGCGAATGACACGGGCGGCAGCGGATGCGCTGTTGCCGGCGAGGTCCATCGCGTGCAGCACGACAGCGTTTATGCCGGGTGACAGTGCGACAGAGCAGCGCACGATGTCCCCCACGATCTGCGCGCGCGCGCCGTTGCAGGCTGCCCACGACAGCCCTGAGAGGCTATCGCTGACATGTCCGCTGACCTCGACGTGCCCCAACGCTGTCGAGGTGCCATCGACGGGAGTTACCAGGGACACCGTCGGCGGGGTCCGATCGATGTTCACGACAACGCTCGAGTGGTCGCCCGCGGCCCGGATGTCGAGGCGCTGCCCGGTCCCGTCGCGGTCCATCACAACCGGCGGTCGGCAATCGGCTCCCGATGCGGCGTCGGCACAAGGAAACGCGATCGTGACAGGGGCGTTGTGCCAGCCCCGCCCATTCGCCGCGGGCCGAACGACAATTCCGTAGGGCGCGATCGCAGACGCGCCGGGCTGTGCACCTGACGGCGGGGCGGCAGCCATCAGCGCGACAAATATCGAAACCCCACGACGAATCGTTTCCCAGGCGGTCATAGAACCAGAGTCGGCCGAGTGCTTCAGATGCGCAACAGGAATTGCACAGCTCGCAAACCAGATCTGCACGGTTCATCTGGCAGAACCGCGAGCCGCGCGTCAGGGACACGTGAGCCCAGGCCGGGCGGCCGGCAGGCGCTACTGTCGCGCCGAGGTCGCTGATGCCGGTTGCAGGAACTTGTTGAACCAATCGACGTAGCGTTGCAGCCGATCGCGTTCGTAGCTCGGGATGTTCAGCTCGTGGAACTGGCCCGGGTAGATGACGAGTTGCGTCTCCACCCCCTGCGACTTGAGGGCCTGGTACATCTGCTCGCCGCCGGCAATCGGCACGTTGAAGTCCTTCTCGCCGCCGAGGAACAGCGTCGGCGTCTTGATGCGGTCGGCATGGAAGAAGGGATACGACATTCGAATCCAGGCATCGGGATTCTTCCACGGCGCGCCGATCTCGCGTTCGTACTGCACGACGTACTGGTCGGTGCCGTACATCGTGAGCTGCAGCGAACTGCCGGCGCCACTCACCGCAGCCTTGAAGCGGCTGTCGCTCGCGATCGTGTAGTTGGTCGTGATGCCACCGTAGCTCCAACCGCCGATGCCGAGCCGTTCCGGGTCGGCGAGGCCCTGCTTGACCACCTCGTCGACGGCACCCAGCACGTCGACGACTTCGAAGCGTCCCCAGTCGTTGTGGATGGCCTTCTGGTGGGCGGCGCCGCGTCCGGAACTGCCTCGGTAGTTGGGCGCGAGCACGAGGTAGCCGTTGGCCGCCAGCCACTGGTGGACGGCGAAGAAGCTGTGGTCGTCCTGCCCGTTCGGTCCTCCGTGGAGGTAGAGCACGAGCGGATAGCGGCGGCCGGCCACGTAGCCCACCGGCTTGAGCAGGACGGCGTGTACTTCGGTGCCGTCCTTGCTGGTGGAGGTCAGGTCCTCGGCGGCCACGAAGGCCACCTCGGCCTGCAAGGCCTGGTTGTGATGGGTGAGCTTGCGCGGTGCGCGGCCGTCGAGGGCATAGAGCTCAGGCAGCGTGTTCGAGGTGCTGAAGATGGCGGCCTGCCGATCGCCGGTGGCGCCGGGACTGATGGCCTCGACCACCATGCGCTCGCCCGTGAGCCGTCGCGGCCCGCCGCCTTCGGCCGGCACGCTGGCCGCGTGTTGCGACCGATCGTCCTCGAGCAGGAAGGAGATGCGCTGGCCGTCGGTGGACCACGACGGGGCGAAGACCGCCCGGTCGAGCGCGGGGGAGAGCAGTCGCACGGCCGCCGGGTAGGGCGCGTTGGCCGCGACGACACCGAGCTTGTTGAGGTCGTAGGCGTAGTTGCTGTCGAGGTCGCCGACGAGGATCGCGATGCGCGAGCCGTCGGGGCTCCAGGAAGGGCGCCCGCTCTCGCGCTCCGGCGTGTTGGTCATCTGCTGCGGCGCAGCGCCGGGCTTGGCGTCGACGACCCAGACGTCGGCGTTCATCGTTCGGTCGGGATCGGCATGCGCGCGCTTGCTGAGAAATGCGATGCGCGTGCCGTCGGGCGACCACGCCGGCAGCTCGTCGTCCACCGGGCCGGAGGTCAGCGGCGTGGCCGTCTTGGTCGCCAGATCGAACACGGCGATGTGCCCGTAGTGCCGCGTCAGATAACCGGCCTTGTCCTCCTTGAAGTGGTAGCGGTCGACGACGATGGGTGGCATCGTCTTGCGCTTCCAGCCGTCCATCTTCTCGGGTTCGTCGGCCGGATTGACGTCGCTCATCACGAACGCCAGACGGGTGCTGTCGGGCGACCACTGGATGTCGCTCACTCCGCCTTTCACGTCGCTGACCTTCACGGCCTCGCCGCCTTGGCGGGGCAGCAGCCACAGCTGCGCGCCCTGCTTCTTCTCGTCGTCGGAGCCGCGCGAGGCGAGGAACGCCAGGTACTTGCCGTCGGGGCTCCAGCGCGGCGACGTCTCGTCGTCGGCCGACGAGGTGAGCTGCTGCTGGGCCGTGCCGTCCCACCGCGCCATCCAGATATCGGTGTTACGCGCGTCCTTCTCGGCGTCGAGCGTCATCGCCGTGTAGGCGATCCAGGCGCCGTCGGGGGAGCGCTGCGGATCGCCGAGCGTGACGATGCGGTTGTAGTCGGCAAGCGCCATCGGGCGCGGCGCCGGCTGGGCCACGGCCGAGACCGGCAGCACGGCCAGCAAGCCGGCCAGAACGACGAAGCGGAGGGCCATGGCGGCACTATACCCGCAGTCATGCGCCGCTGGAGTAGGATGGGTCAATGACCGATGACGCATCGTCCATCACCCCGCTGATGCTCATCTCGATGCCGCAGCTGGCCGACCCGAACTTCGAGCGGACGGTTGTGCTCTTGTGCGCCTACGGGCCCGAGGGCGCCTTCGGCCTCGTGGTCAACCGGCCCATGGAGAAGCCCGCCAACGAGGTGGTCGAGACGGTGCCGGCCGTGTCGATCCGCGACGACGTGTATCTCTTCACCGGCGGGCCGGTCGACCAGCGGCGCGCCTGGGTACTCACGTCGCGGCCGACGCTCGATACCGATGCCACCGAAGTGGCCGACGGCGTGTATCTCACCGCCTCGCCCTCGGCCCTCCGCGCCGCCCTGCAGTCGCCGCCGGCGAGCGACGTGCGTGTCGTGGTCGGCTATGCCGGCTGGGAGGCCGGGCAACTCGACGTGGAACTGGCGCAGGCCTCCTGGCTGATGGCGCCGGTCGGGGCCGACCTCATCTTCGGCAGTCAACCGGAGCGGATGTGGGACAAGGCGATCGCGCGCCTGGGCTCCGACCCCGCCCATCTCCTCGGCAGTCCTGGCGTGCACTGATCGGTGTTCGTGCCGTCCAACTCCTCCCACCCATGTCCACATCGCCCGCGCCACTTGCTCTTGCCACTGCCTTCTCTGTCGTCCTGGCCGCGTGCGGCAGCCCCGGCGCGCCGCCGGCCTCGCCCACGCCAGAACGAGTCGACGCGGTGACGACGGCACTGGCAACCCAGACGGCGCGATTCGCGCCGACGGATCTCTCGGCCGATGTCTCGGGACTGCCCGAGTCGGAGCGGACAGCGCTCGCGCACATGATTCGAGCCGCGCAGGTCATGGACGCGCTGTTCCTGCGCCAGGTGTGGGCCGGCAACACGCCGATGCTCGCGATGCTGGCCGGCGACGACTCGGCCCGCGCTCAGGCGCGTTTGCGCTACTTTCTCATCAACAAGGGGCCGTGGTCGCGGCTCGATCACAACGAACCGTTCATGCCCGGCGTGCCGGCCAAGCCCGCGGCGGCGAACTTCTATCCCGCCGACGCCACCAAGGCCGAGGTCGAGCAGTGGCTTGGCACGCTGGCAGGTCCTGCCCGGCAGGCTGCCACCGGCTTCTTCACGACCATCCGGCGCGGCGCCAGCGGGCAGTTGGTCGCCGTCCCGTACAGCCTCGAGTACCAAACGGAGCTGACGCTGGCCGCGTCGCACCTGCGGGCCGCAGCGGCCGCCACCGCCCAGCCTACGCTCAAGGCCTTTCTCGAGGCGCGGGCGGCGGCCTTTCTGTCGAACGACTACTACGACAGCGACGTGAAGTGGATGGAGCTCGACGCCACGCTTGAACCGACGATCGGGCCGTACGAGGTCTACGAAGACGAGTGGTTCAACTACAAGGCGTCGTTCGAGGCCTTCATCACCGTCAAGGACGAGGCCGAGTCGGCCAAGTTGCAGCAGTTCGCTGCCTCGCTCCAGGAGATCGAAGACCACCTGCCAATCGACCCGCGGTTCCGCAATCCCAAGCTGGGCACGCTGGCGCCCATCGCCGTCGTGAACACGGTGTTCTCGGCCGGAGACGGCAACCGCGGCGTGCAGACGGCCGCCTTCAACCTGCCCAACGACGAGCGCGTCGTGGCCGCGAAGGGCAGCAAGCGAGTGATGTTGAAGAACAACCAGCAGACGAAGTTCGACACCGTGCTCCTGCCGATCGCTCAGGTCGCGCTCGGAACGGCCGATCGCGGCAACGTCGCCTTCGACGCCTTCTTCACGCACATCCTCATGCATGAACTGGTACACGGGCTCGGGCCCCACAGCATCACCGTCGGGGGGCGCGCCACGACGGTGCGTCAGGAGCTGAAGGAGACGTCGAGTGCCGTCGAAGAGGCCAAGGCCGACATCACCGGCCTGTTCGCGCTGCAGTTCCTCATCGACAAGGGCCAGCTGCCGAAGGAGATGGAGCGCACGATGTACACGACGTTCCTCGCCTCGGCTTTCCGCTCGATCCGCTTCGGCATCAGCGAGGCCCACGGGAAGGGGCAGGCGGTGCAGCTCAACTACCTGCTCGACCAGGGCGCCTTCACGGTGAATGCCGACGGCACGTTCGCCGTGGTGCCAGACAAGATCCGCGATGCCGTGGCGGCGTTGGCGCGCGACATCATGACGCTGCAGGCCGTGGGCGACTACGCCGCGGCCAAGACGATGCTCGACACGCTCGGCGTCATCCGTCCGTCGACGCAGGCTGTGCTCGACAAGCTGAAGGACGTGCCGGTAGACATCGCGCCACGCTTCCCGTCGGCAGCGGCGCTGCTTTCGGCCTACTGACAGCCCGCGTGCACCACCGGCCAGGCGCGACTCAAGCGCCAGCGACGACCAGCGTCGGCACCGCCGCTTCGGTCATTACCCGGTAGGCGGTGGCGCCGAGCCGGTGTTGGCCGCCGCCGCGCGACACCACCAGCAGGCCGGCATCCCTGTCGCGCACGATGGCCGCGATGCCGGCCGGCACGTTGCCCCGCCGCACGTCGACGGTCGCCCTGGCCGCGCCAGCGACGCTGCTGGCGAGCGCCTCGAGCTGCTCCCGCGCGGCATCGCTCGACGGGGCGGACTGGGCCGCCGGGCCAAACGGCCACCAGGCCGGGGCCGGGACGTCGTGGCAGACGTGGCCGACGGTAAGCGCGGCACCGCACGCGCGGGCCCATTCGCCGCCGGCGCGAGTCACGGCCGTATCGGCGCCGTCGAGGCCGACGGCTGCGATGACTTCTCCGACGGTGAATCGCGCTTCGCCTTGTTCCACGCTCATCCGCTCCGGAGAGTACTCGGGCACGGCCAGCACCGGCACCGGCGCCTCGCGCACGACCCGCTCGGTCGTCGAGCCGAACACCATGCGGCCGGCGCTGCCGAGACCGCGCGTGCCCATCACGATGAGGTCGACACCGGCGCGGCCGGCAGACGCCAGGATCTCGGCCGCCGGCGCCCCCGTAGCGATGTCGATGGCGGGCAGCAGTGGCGAAGCCGCCGCCGGCATGCGGCTGAGCGTGTCCTGCAGCGCCGCCTCGACCTGGTCGCGCAGCGTCGCGCCGTAGCCGGCCGCGGCAGCGCCGGCCACCAGCATCGGATCGTTGATCGTCACAACCGTGAGGTGCGCGCTGAAGGCGCCGGCGAGCGCCAAGGCGTGGCGCAGGGCGCGCTCGCTGTGGGTCGAGAAGTCGACCGGGCAGAGCAGGGACGTCGGGAGGGCCATGACAGTAGGAAGCCGCGAGGCTCGTGGCGGCTAGGAGGTCGCGGGCGCGGCGCCCACCTGCACGGCCTTGGCCGTGAGCGGCGCCTTGCCGCTGCCGATGTTCACGACGACCCGGTCGCCGACCTTGAGGTCGCCGGCCCCGAGCTTGAGCTTGCCGCGCGTGATCTTGGTCGTGGCGACCAGTGCGATGGTGGAGACCTGGCCGTCTTTGGTGGCCCGCACGACGAGGCGCTCGGCCGTTACCTCGGTGACCGTGCCGAGCAGCTTGTGATCGTGCCCTTCGTGTGCCAGGGCAGGGGCGAGCGGCGCGGCGGCGAGCGCGAGGGCGTAGACGAAGGCGCGACGGTTCATGGCAGCTCCCGTGTCGTAGTCAGTGCGGATGCCCAGGCAGCGGGTCGGGCACGTCCAGTGTACCAGACAGGAAGCGCCGTTCTTCCTCGAGCGCCCGCCATTCGGCGCGGCCGCGCGGATTCAGGTCCTCCATCTCGACGATCTCCTCGTCGGTGAGGGATGGCAGACGGCGAACGAAGTGCACGAGGCGCCACGTCGAGCGTTCGCCCTCAGCAGTGCCTGTGGTCCAGGCCGGCATGCCGGTAAGCTTCACGCCGTGCTCGATGAGGGCGAACAGCTCGCCGTCGCTGAGCTGCTGCGTGGCGGGGAGGCGCATGTCGGGCGCCCTCGGATAGAGGCCACGGCCCATCGCCGTGTCGCCGGCACCGTCGTTGCCGTGGCAGCTGGCGCAGTGGTCGGCCCAGTGCGCCAAGCCGTCGGCGAGCGCCTCGGCGGTATCGGCTTCGGGATTGGGACGGGCCCGTTGGCTGGCCGGCACCAGCCAGTGGCGCGCGGTGCGCGCAGCGACGGTTTCGATCGCCCCCGGTGTCGCTGTCGCGACCACGCCCTGCGACGCGAACCACAGCGCCCCGGTGAGGGTCGCCAGGCCCACTACCGCCAGGCCATGCCAGAGCAGACGGATCAGCGTCACGGTCTCGCTCCAGCTCCCGCCGGCGAGCGGTCAGTTGACCGAGCAGGAGCCGGGGCCATCGGGATGTCCGCACGATCCGCAGGGGCCGGCAGCCATCGGCTGGCGGGCGCCGCCACTGGCGGGCGCCGACACGGCGAACACCGAAAGCTGCTTCTCGAGCTTCTGTCCGCGGCATGCCGGACACTCAAACGTCGTTGACTCGCGCACGAGCAGCTCGAAGCCGTGGTCGCACTCCTGGCAGCGATATTCGTAGAGCGGCATAGGCACAGGATACGGCAGGGGGCAGGGAACAGGGAACAGGGAACAGGGAACAGGGAGAGCGATAGACTCCGCGGATGCCCTTCGCCGCCGTCATCCCCGCCCCGCACCAGCCGGTCGAGATCCGCGAGTTCGCCGAGCCCGATCTGGCGCCTGGTGGGATGCTGCTGCGCACCGAGTACTCCGAAGTCTGTGGCACCGACGTCCATCTCTGGCACGGACGGTTGTCGGGCGTGCCCTACCCCCTCATCCCGGGGCACGTGTCGGTCGGGCACGCCGAGAAGATCCGCGGCGAGGTCATCGGCGGTGATGGCCAGCGCCTCAAGGAGGGCGATCGCATCGTCTTCTACGACGTGCACCGGACGTGCGGCCGCTGCTACGCGTGCGCCGTGAGCGGCACGCCCACGAAGTGTTTGTCGCGCAGGGTTTACGGCATCACCGATGGCGCCAGTGACGGCCTGTTCGGCGGCTGGAGCGAGGCGATCTATCTCGAACCCGGCGTCGTCGCGGCGCGGCTGCCTGGCAGCGTGCGCCCTGAGGACTACATCGGCGGCGGCTGCGGACTCATCACCGCGGTGCACGCCATCGATCGCGGCGCCATCAGGCTCGCCGATGCCGTGCTCGTGCAGGGCACGGGCGCCGTCGGGCTCAGCATCGTGGCGCTGGCGCGGCTGTCGGGCGCCGGGGTCGTCATCGCCATTGGCGCGCCTGGCGATCGACTGGCGCTGGCCGGCCGCATGGGCGCCGACGTCACGCTCGACGTCACAACGACGTCGCCCGCCGAACGGCTCGAGCGCGTCCTGGCGTTGACCGGTGGTCGCGGCGTGGATGTCGGCGTCGAGGCCTCGGGAGCGCCCGCCGCGGTGGAGGAAGGTCCGGGACTGATCCGGGACGGCGGACGCTACGTCATCGCCGGGCACTACACCGACGCCGGGCCGAGCGCCATGAACGCCCACCACCACATCAACAGGAAACACCTCGAAATCCGTGGCTGCTGGGGCAGCGAGGCCGGGCACTTCCTGCGCGCGCTGCAGGTGCTCGAGCGCCACGCCGGCGCCGTACCGTTTCGCGACATCGGGGCGCGAATTTATGCCCTCGACGAGCTCAACCAGGCGCTGGCCGCCGCGGCGTCGTACGCGATTCCGAAGGCGCTCGTCGCGCCACAACGCCGGGCGTAACCCCGCGGCGAGGCCCGCAGAATCCTCCAGGGCGGCGGCGAACCGGCCTGTATACTGAGAGGATGTCTGAACCTCGAACGGCCGTCGTGAGCGAGCGCACCATCGCCAATCCGCTGCGCCGGAACGTCGCTATCATCGCGCACGTCGACCATGGCAAGACCACGCTCGTCGACGCGATGTTCCGCCAGTCGGGCGTCTTCCGGGCCAACGAGCGCATCACCGAGCGCGCCATGGACAGCAACGAGCTCGAGCGCGAGCGCGGCATCACGATCCTGGCCAAGAACTGCGCCGTGCACTACGGCGAGGTACTCATCAACATCGTCGACACGCCGGGCCATGCCGACTTCGGCGGCGAAGTGGAGCGCGTGCTGTCGATGGTGGACGGTGTCGTGTTGCTGGTCGACGCCGCCGAGGGCCCGCTGCCGCAGACCCGCTTCGTGCTCAAGAAGGCCTTCGAGCGTGGGTTGCCGCCAGTGGTGGTCGTCAACAAGATCGACCGCGCCGACGCCCGCGTCAAGGAGGTGTTGAACGAGGTCTACGACCTGTTCATCGATCTCGACGCCACCGAGGAGCAGATCGAGTTCCCGGTGCTCTACACCAGCGGCCGCGCCGGCACGGCCACCACCGATCTCGACGTGCCTGGCACCAACCTCCAGCCGCTGTTCGACGCCATCATGTCGCACGTGCCGCCGCCCTCCGGCGATCCCGAACTGCCGTTCCAGATGCTGGTGGCGAACCTCGACTCGAGCGACTACCTCGGCCGCATCGCCATCGGCCGCGTGTTCCGCGGCCGGGTCAAGGTTGGCGATCCGATCGCGGTGCTGAAGCTCGACGGCGCCGCGCAGCAGACGCGCGTCACCAAGCTCTTCGCCTTCGACGGGCTGAAGCGCATCGAGGTCGAGAGCGCCGGCGCCGGCGACATCGTGTGCCTGGCCGGCATCGAGGACATCAACATCGGCGAAACCATCGCCAACCCCGAGCACCCGGAGGTCATCCCGCCGATCGCCATCGACGAGCCCACCGTCTCGATGATCTTCGGCGTGAACACCTCGCCGCTGGCCGGCCGCGATGGCCAGTACGTGACGTCGCGACACCTGCGCGATCGGCTCGACCGCGAGCTGCTCGGCAACGTCTCGCTCAGGGTCGAGCCGACGGCGACGCCCGAGCAGATGAAGGTGCTCGGCCGCGGCGAACTGCAGCTGGCGATTCTCATCGAGATGATGCGGCGCGAAGGCTACGAAGTACAGGTGTCGCGTCCGGAAATCGTGACCAAGGACTTCGGCGGCGTGAAGATGGAACCGGTCGAGGACCTCGTCATCGACGTGGCCGAAGAGTTCCAGGGCGCGGTCATCGCCGGCACCGGCATGCGCCGTGGCGTGCTTACGAAGATGGTGAACCACGGCAGCGGCCGCGTGCGCCTCGAGTTCCGCATCCCGGCGCGCGGGCTGATCGGCTTCCGCTCGCAGTTCCTCACCGACACCAAGGGCACCGGCATCATGAATCACGTGTTCGCCGAGTGGGAGCCGTGGCACGGTCCGATCCCGTCGCGCGCCACCGGCGCGATGGTGGCCGACCGCTCCGGCATCGCCACGCCGTTTGCGATGTCGAACCTGCAGGAGCGGGCGATCATGATGATCGAGCCGACGACCGAAGTCTACGAAGGCATGATCGTCGGCGAGAACTCGCGCGACAACGACCTCGACGTCAACATCACGAAAGAGAAGAAGCAGACCAACATGCGCGCGTCGTCGGCCGATGAAGCCATCCGCATCGTGCCGCCTCGCATCATGGGCCTCGAGAAGGCCATCGAGTTCATCAACGACGACGAGCTGGTCGAGATCACGCCCAAGAACATCCGGCTGCGCAAGAAGGTGCTGGCGAGCAACATGCGGCCGAAGAAGCAGGACGACAACTGATGAGGGCGGCGCCGACGAGACGCGAGGCCATCCTCGCCGCCGCTGCGTGGGTCGTGCCGGCGACGCTCGTCGCCGGGCGTGGCCAGGGCGCGTCGGCGGCGACAGCGGCCGAGCGGGCGCTGGCGGCGCTGGAGTCGCGCGCGGGCGGTCGTTTGGGGGTGTGCCTGCTCGACACCGCCTCGGGCCAGATGGTGGGACACCGCCTCGACGAGCGCTTCGCGATGTGCTCGACCTTCAAGCTGCCGCTGGCGGCCATCGTGCTGCGCAAGGCAGAGCAGGGCCGGCTGCGGCTCGACGAGGTGCTGCCCATCACGAAGGCCGACCTCGTGTCGTTTGCTCCTGTGACAGAGCCGAAGGTGGGGCAGGGCATGACCATCTCGGCACTGGCCGAGGCGGCGCAGGTCACGAGCGACAACGTCGCCGCCAACCTGCTGCTGGCGCGTCTGGGCGGTCCGGCGACCTTCACCGCGGCGCTGCGCGCGCTCGGTGACGACGTGACGCGCCTCGATCGCACCGAGCCGATGTTGAACCTCGTCAAGGCCGGCGAGGTGCTCGACACGACGACGCCGCGGGCGATGGCCCAGACGCTGGCGCGCGTGCTCGCGGGCGACGGCCTGGCCGCTGCGTCCCGTGAGCGGCTCATCGGCTGGATGCGGGCGACGACCACCGGTACCAAGCGCCTGCGCGCCGGACTACCGGCGTCGTGGCAGGCCGGCGACAAGACCGGCACGGCGCAGGCGGCGGCGATGACCGACAAAGTCAACGACATCGGCATGGCGTGGCCGCCAGGCCGGTCGGCCCTCGCCATCACCGCATACTTCGACAGCAGCCGGCGCTCGGCGGAGACGCGGGACGACGATCAGGCGACGCTGGCCGAGGTCGGCAGGATTGCCGCCGGGTGGGCGACGGCCTAAGGACTCAGTTGCTTCACGACTAGAAGGTGCGCAGCACGAACCACGGCTTGAGCTCGCCCGGCTCGCGCAGGCCGGCCGCGCCCAGCACCTCGAAGAAGCTCTTGACGGTCTCGCGATGGAACCGTGCCACGCGCGTCGACTCGTCGCCGACGTGCGTGCGGGTGGGCGCAGGGCTGGACCCCGCTGCTAGGAGGCCCGCGTCAATCGCGAGCGGCGGTTCAGCGCGGGACCAGCGCGACGCGGAGGCCAATGAAGGGGCGCCGGGCGCCCGGGTCGGCGGCGCCGCGCGCCGTCGTGCGCACGAGGCGCAGCGGATCGGCGAAGCCGCCGCCACGCATGACCCACAGTGCGTCAGCGTCGAGGCCGCTGCGGTCGTCGGTCTCGTCGTAGGGATACGGCTGGTAGGGGCTGCGCGTCCATTCCCAGACGTTGCCGGCCATGTCGGCCAGGCCGTGAGCGCACTCGGGGCACGCGTGCTGGCCGGCCGGCGTCGGGGCCGACGCGCCGAAGGTCGCGCGGTCGTGCCGGGGGTCGTTGCCCCAGGGATAGATGCGACGGTCGGTGCCGCGTGCCGCCTTCTCCCACTGGGCTTCGGTCGGCAGCGTGACGCGCCAACCATCGCGCAGTAACTGCGCCAGGCGTGGCGGCGTCGATGCCGAGGCCCCGAGCGACGCCGTGAGCCAGCGCGTATAGGCCAGCGCGTCGGTCCAGGCCACGAACCCCACCGGATGAGTCGGGGGCGCGGTGAGCGCCCGCGGTTCTGCCCTCCAGCCGGTGGCCGTCGCGAAGGCGGCGAATTCCGCCACGGTGACTTCGCGCCGTGCCAGATAGAACGTCGGCACGTCGACCGTGCCTTCCTCGCTCGCGGCCGACCAGCGCTCGTTGTCGAAGGCCTCGGGCGAGGTGGTCCGGCCGGTCCCCATCGTGAACGGCCCTCCCGGAATCTCGACGAAGCCGCCCAGGTCGGCGGGCGCTGGCGGCGCGGCCTGTCGCGACGACAGGGCGGCGCCGGAGACGGCGATGACGAGCACGGCCAGGACGGCGTGGCCCTGAGGACGGGCGGACAGGGTCATCGCGCGGCCGACGCCTTGCCGCAGGCAAACGCCCAGCCGTGGCGGCACGCGCGCTCGTAGAGTGCCGGCTCCGGCAGATCGACGAGGTTCAGTCCGCCTTCGCGCGTGAGCAGCCTGAGGTCGAGCGCGCGCGGATTCGCCGTGGCCGGCGTGGTCGCGTCGAGCAGGTTGACGCAGCCGGCCTGGAAGCGGCCTTCGCAGGCCCGGGCGAAGTAGGCCTGGGCCCGATCGGGATCGGGCGCCACCAGGCGGCCCTCGAGATAGTGCCGGCCGAGGTCGTTGCAGGCCCAGCCGGCGTTGTCGGCGCAGTAGCTGTCCTCGATGCTCAGCAGGTGCCGGCAGGCCTGCGGCCGGTCGGCCCGACAGGCCTCGATCCAGAACGGCAGAGCGTCGCCGCGGTGCATGCCGTCGGTGCGTCCGGCGGCGGTCATCACGGCGAAGAAGACGATCCAGGCCGCCATGTGGACCAGGTTGCGCCGTCCGAGCGGCGGTTCGAGGCCGAGCAGCGCTACGATCGGGCGCTCCCCGAGGCGCGTCACCAGCCGGTCGATCGACGGCGCGAGCAGGTTGAGCAGCGGCACACAGAGCAGCTTGTCGTAGAAGGTCGGCACGCCGAGCACGCCCAAGAGCGCGTAGAGGCCGAAGACGCCGACACCGTAGGCGACGCCGAAAATCACGCGGCCAAGCGGCGTGCGCGGCGAGGTGGACGGATCGGTCACGAGCAGGTGGAGGCCGAGGAACACCGCCGTCGGAATCTCGCTGTCGACGAAATACGGCACGCCCGTGACGGCGCCGTAGAGCGCGCTCAGGCCGAACAGGGTCACGGCGGCCGACGCCGTCACATAGGTGGTCGAGAAGAAGTACATCACGACCAGCCCGATGAGGAAGAGCACGAGGTAGATGCGCGGGCCCAGCCCGAACGTGGTGTTGATCTCCTGCGCCCAGGTCATCGACGTGGTGCCCGTGAGGATGAGGGCGAGGGAGAAGAGCGCCAGGGCGAAGGCCGAGGGATTGAAGATGTGGACGCGCCGACCTTCGCGTTCCCAGTGGATGAAGGCCTTGCCGACGAAGCCGGCGGCGATGAGCAGGAACTGGAAGGCGAACCAGTCGTCCTTGAACCACAGGAAGAGATTCGTGCTGAAGACGATGGGCACCGGCCCGAAGCCCACGCCGAAGGGCCGCCCGCGCGACCACGAAAGCAGCGTGTCGAAGGCGTAGGCGAACAGCACCTGGGCGGCCAGCAGCGGCAGGTAGGGATACACCGGCGCCCAGTAGTAGCCCCAGTAGGCGTAGACCGCCAGGTGACAGCACATCTGGATGTAGTGCTGCGGCCGCGGGGGCGTCTGGACGAAGCCAGGTACCCGCCCGCTGGCGCGGACCGCCAGCAGTGCCTGCCACGCCAGCAGGACGGCGCCGGCGCCCCAGAATGCCAGGGTGAGCGAGCGGTTCTCCCGCACGCGCTCGAGCAGGCTCATGCTCAGCAGCGCCGCGGTCAGCAGCAGCGGGCCGGCAAAGGCCGCCGGACCGGACGTGCCGGAATCGTGTCGAGCAGGGCTGTGAGCGGCGGGCGTCGGGCGGCGGTCGCCTCGCCGCGCCGGGGAAGTGGAGGCCACGGAGCGTCGCCTGCTTGTACCACCGCATGCGGGCCCGACGCAACATCAGCCCCGAGCCGGCGGTTGACAAAAGCGGGTCGAACGGGCCATCCTCATGTGATTTTTCGAACGTCCCCAAGCTCGGGAGCCCAACAACTCATGATGAACAGAACTACGCGCAGCTGGGTGCCACACGTCCTCGTGGGGGTTCTGGCGGTGATCGTCTCGATCGCGGTGGCCGGACTGCCGGGCGGCGCCCAGCAGAAGGGCGACTGGCCCTTGATCACGGGTGGCGACTCCGCGACGCGGTATTCCGCTCTCGACCAGATCAATGCCGCGAACTTCAACAACCTGAAGATCGCCTGGGAATGGAACGGCAGCGACGTGCCTTCGGGCATGGAACTCGGCGAAATCAACGCGCGCGGCCTGCCGATCTACGTCGACGGCATGCTGTTCACCGTGTCGGGCTCGCGGCGCACGGTGCTGTCGCTGGATCCGGCGACCGGCAAGACGATCTGGGCGTTCCAGGAGCCCCTGACCCCGCGCCACGAGTACTCGATGCGCTCGAACCACGGCAAGGGTGTCGTCTACACGAAGATCAACGGCAAGGGCGTCGTCATCGTCGTCACGCCGGCCTTCTTCCTCCACGTGCTCGACGCCAAGACCGGCAAGCCCCTCGAAGGATGGGGCCAGGCCGTGCCCGTCGCGGGCTTCCCCAAGTCGGGTTCGATCGACCTGCTGAAGGACGTCATTGGCGACTGGCCGGTCTGGAACCAGGCCGAGCTCAAGTACGACGCGGCCAAGGGCCTGCCCCTCGGGCTCGGCTACATCACGAGCTCGTCGCCGGCCATCGTCGTGAACGACGTGCTCGTGGTCGGGAATTCGGCCGAGCAGGGCTATCACCAGACGCGCGTCGAGAACGTGCCCGGTGACATCCTGGGCTACGACCTCAAGACCGGTAAGTTCCTGTGGAAGTTCCACGTCATTCCACGGCCCGGCGAGTTCGGCCACGATACGTGGGAAAACGACGCCTGGCGCTGGACCGGCGACGTCTCGTCGTGGGCGCCGATGTCGGCTGACCCGTCGCGCGGCCTCGTCTACATCCCGACCAACGGCGCCACCATCGACTACTACGGCGGCTTCCGGCCGGGCGACAACCTGTTCAGCACGAGCATCATCGCGCTCGACGTCAAGACCGGCAAGCGTGTCTGGCACCAGCAGCTCGTGAAGCACGACATCTGGAACTACGACACGCCCACCGCGCCCGTCCTGCTCGACGTGAACGTCGGCGGCCGGCGCATCCCGGGCATTTTCCAGATCACCAAGCAGTCGTTCGTCTACTCCTACAACCGCCACACGGGCGAGCCGATCTGGCCAATCGAGATGCGGCCGGTGCCGCAGTCGAAGGTGCCCGGCGAGAAGCTCTCGAAGGTGCAGCCGTTCCCGACTAAGCCGAAGCCGTTCGACTTCCAGGGGCGCAAGGAATCGGATCTCATCGACTACACGCCCGAGATCAAGCAGGCCGCCCTCGAGTACGCCAAGAAGTACGACCTGCTGGCCGAGCTCTTCGAACCGCCGCGTCATCGCGGCAACGCCGAGGGCCGCGGGCCGGCCAACATCTGCCCCGGCGGCGGTGGCGGCGCCAATATCACCGGGCCGCCGGCGGCCGACCCGGTCACGGGCATTATCTACATCGCGTCGTTCAACGGCTGCTCGCCGACGCTGCTGCAGCCGGCCAGCGAAGTCGACAACGACCAGATGACCGGCAAGACGCTGGCCGACTGGGTGCCGATGCGCTCGGGCCTGCCGCGCGTGCCGCCGCCCCCTGAGGGTCACCCGCTGGTGGGAATCCCCGACATCTTCAAGGGCCCGATCGGCCGTATCGTGGCCATCGACATGAATTCCGGCGAGCATGCCTGGATGATTCCCCACGGCGACATGGCGCAGCGCGACCAGGACAACTTCAAGGCCAACCCGCTGATGAAGGGCATCGAGTTCGACGCCAACTGGGGCCGACGCGGCCACCCGGCGCTGGCCGCCACCTCGACGCTGCTGCTGGCCACGGGCCAGACGGCCGACAACAAGCCCAATCTGTTCGCCATCGACAAGAAGACGGGCAAGCGCGTGGGCGCCGTGCCGACGCCGCGCCTGGGCCAGTACGGCCTGATGACCTACTTGCACCAGGGCAAGCAGTACGTGGTGCTGCCGGTGAGCGGCGGCTACACGACGCTGGCGCTGCCCTAACGGGCACGCTCGCGGCGTTCGACAAGACCTCCCGAAGAGGCCGGATCCCCGACGGGGCCCGGCCTTTTCGTTTGTACGGTGCGAGCCATCGCGCCGGGTTGCATATGTATCATCAATAGATATAGTATGGCCGCCGTGGTTCGATTCGATCCATCGGCATACCTGCCGCTCACGCCGGCGATGTTCCAGGTGCTCGTGGCGCTGGCCGACGGCGAGAAGCACGGCTACGGCGTCATCAAGGAGGTAGCCCGGCGCACCGACGGCAAGGTGCGGCTGCGCGCGGCCACGCTCTACACGGTGATCCGCCGCTTCGTCGACGACGGGTTCATCCAGGAATCGACGGCGCGGCCCGACCCGGCGCTCGACGACGAGCGCCGGCGTTACTACCGCCTGACCGATCGCGGCCGCGCCGTGGCGGTGGCGGAAGCGCGGCGCATGGCCGAGACCCTCGCCCAGGCGCAAGCAAAGCTGGGGGTGTCGTAATGGGCCCGCGCCTGCTGCACTGGCTGCTGCGCCTGCTGCCGGCGGAGTTTCGCGATGGCTATGCGCGCGAGATCGAGCTGACGGTGTCGGCGGAGGCACGCGAGGCCGGGCGCGCCAGGGCGCTGCGCATCTGGCTTGGCACCGCCCTCGATGTTCTGGCGGCGGCGCCGGCTCAGCACGCTGACATCCTGTGGCGCGACCTCTCGGTGGGCGTTCGCGGCCTGCTGGCCCGTCCGGCGCACGCCCTCACGGCGGTCGTCACGCTCGCCATCGGCATCGGCGCCAACGTGGCGATGTTCGCCGTCATCGACGCCGTGCTGCTGGCGCCGCTCGACTACCGCGACGCCGGCCGCCTGGTGGCCGTGAGCGAGACGCGTCAGGGGGGCAGCCCTGCCAACCTCGGCTACCTCTCATTCGTCGACCTGTCGAGCCGCGCACGCACGGTGACCGAACTGGTCGCGGCCTCGCAATCGACCGCCACCTTCGACGCCGACGGTCAGGACGCCCTGCGAGTGAACGCGATGCGCGTCTCGCGCAACTACTTCGACCTCATCGGCGTGCAGCCGGTGCTCGGGCGCGCCTTCACCTCGGCCGAAGATCGCCCCGGCGCGGCGCGGCAGGTGCTCGTGCTGAGCGACGGTCTGTGGCGCCGGCGCTTCGCGGCCGATCCGCGGGTGGTCGGGCGGGTGGTGGCGATCGCCGGCGAACCGTTCACCATCGTCGGGGTGATGCCGCGCGGCTTCGACGACTTGCTGGCCACTCGCTTTTACCACGACGCGGCCGTGTGGTTTCCGCTCGGCTACGACCCGGCCGCGTCGTTCGCCTGCCGTACGTGCCGCCATCTGCGCGTCTTCGGCCGTCTGGCGCCTGGAGTGTCGCCGGCCGTGGCGGAAGCCGAACTCACCGCCGTCTTCCAGGACCTCGAACGTGCGCACCCGGCCGAGTACACCAGCGCCGGGGCGCAGGTGCGGACCATCGGTGACGTCCTGCTCGGCCCGGTGCGGCCGGCCCTGTGGCTGCTCTGGGCGGGCGTCGCGTTGCTGCTGGTCATCGCCTGCGCCAACGTCGCGAGCCTGCTGCTGATGAGGGGGAGCGACCGCGCGAGCGAGGTGGCCGTGCGCACCGCCCTCGGCGTGACCCGCGCCCGTCTCGCGCGTCAACTCGTTACCGAGTCGCTCGTTCTCTCGGTGGCCGGGGCGGTGGCCGGGTTGGCGCCGGCGTGGGCGGCCGTGCGACTGATTGGCGCCTATGGGCCGCTCGAACTGCCGCGCCTGACGTCGATCGCCCTCGACGCCCGTGCCGTTGCCGTGGCCGTGCTGCTGGCGGCGGTGAGCGGCGCGCTGTTCGCCGTGGCGCCGACGCGGCGTCTGCTGCGGCGCAACGCGGCGGTCGACCTGGCGGGAAGCGGACGGCACACCGCCTCGCTGGCGACGTGGCGGGCGCGCGCCGGACTCGTCACGGCCAACGTCGCCATGGCCGCGATGCTGCTGGCCGGCGCCGGGCTGCTCGTGCGCAGCGTCAACCGCCTGCTGCTGGTCGAGCCCGGCTTTTCGCCAGAGGGCGTGCTGACGCTGCGCTTGTGGGCCGGCGGTCCGCGGTTCTCCGCCGGCACGGCCGAGGAACAGGTAGCCACCGCCACGCGGTTCTACGACGCCGTGCTGGCAGAGACGCGCGCGGTGCCCGGCGTGCTGTCGGCGGCGGCGGTTACGACATTGCCGCTTGGCGGCGGCGTCGATGGCTACGGGCTGCACATCGTCGGCCGTCCCACGGCGAATCCTGAGGACGCGCCGACCGCCGATCGCTTCGTGGTCACGCCCGACTACTTCGCCACGCTGCGTATCCCGCTCGCTGCCGGCCGGCTGCTCGAGGCGCGCGACTCGCAGCAGGCGGCACCCACGGCGGTCATCAGCCAGTTCGCTGCGACCATGCTGTTTCCCGGCGAGGACCCGATCGGACGCCAGGTGGTGCTCGGCGGCCCTGACGGGCCGCCGCGGACGATCGTCGGCGTGGTCGGCGACGTGCGCCACCACGGGCTCGACCGAGCGCTGCGGCCGCAGGTCTACGTGGCGCAGGCCCAGTGGGCGTGGGCCGAGACGCTGATGACGCTGGTCGTGCGCACGAGCGGCGATCCGGCCGCGCTCGCACCGACGCTGCGCGCGGTGGTCCGCGACGTCGACGCCGGACAGCCAGTGACCGACATCCGGCCCTATGCCGACGTTGTCGCGAGCACGACCAGCACACGGCGCTTCGTGGCGGGCACGCTCGGCGTGTTCGCGTCCCTGGCGCTGCTGCTGGCGGTTGTCGGACTCTACGGCGCCCTCAGCGTCAACGTCGCCCAGCGTCGCATCGAGATCGGCATCCGGCTCGCGATGGGCGCCGACCCCCGCCAGGTACGTCGCCTGGTGCTGCGCCACGGCCTCGGCCCGGTGGCCCTCGGCCTGGCGCTCGGTGCTGCCGGAGCGCTGGTCGCGGCCCGGCTCTTCGGCGGACAATTGGTCGACGGGCCGGCGGTGGATCCGGTCGCCGTCGGATCCGCGCTCGTCGTGCTGCTGGCCGCCAGCCTCGCGGCCTGCGCCATTCCCGCCGCCCGTGCCGCGCGGATCGATCCGGCGACCTCGCTGCGCGCCTCCTGACGCGGCCGCGCGCGGCAGGTCAGCAGGCACGGAGCCTGGAGGCCAGCAGGCCGGTGGCCTCGGCAGGATCGATGTCGACGACGAGCAGGCCGGCGAGGCCGTACGGCTGGAACGCGTGCAGCGTGCCGTCGGGCCTCACGACCGCCGAGGTGGTGGGTGAGCCGTCGCTGGCGAAGTTCACGGCTGCGATCCAGCACGTGTTCTCGGCGGCGCGGCAGAGCATGGCCTTCTCGTGAAAGGTGTTGGCCGGGTCGGCGAAGGTGGTCGCCCGGACGCCGCCGGGCTCGGCCTCGTGGAAATGTGGCAGGAGCACCACCTGGGCGCCGTGCAAGACCGCCCAGCGCACGGTTTCGGGGTAGCGCCAGGCCTCGTGACAGATGGCCAGGCCGAAGGTCAACGTTCCGGCAGTGTAGACGTGGCGCTCGCGACCGGCCTCCCAGGTCGGTTCTTCCGACGGATCGAGCTGTACCTTGTCGTGGAAGCCTGCTCTCGAACCGTCAGCATTGATGATGAGGGTCGAGATGCGATGCCGGCCGTTCACGATCCGCTCGGTGCCGACGACGACCGCGAGACCGGCGGCCCTGGCCGCCGCTGCCACGCGGGTCCACGCGTCTTCGAGGTACGCCGCCTCGGGCGGCGCCATGGCCCGCGCGGCGGTGCGGTAACCGGGGAGGTAGCACTCGGGAAAGCACACCAGACCCGCGCCCTGGCGGCCGGCCTCGGCGATCGCCTGCTCGGCCCCGGTGACCGCCGCGGCGGGCGTCCTGGGGAAAGCGAGATTGGCGAGCGCGAGACGTACGATGGGCATGGCGCCGGGACCTACCTGAGCGTGCGGAGGCGATCGATGTCGCGGCGATCGCCGAGCAGCTCCCAGCGCAGGAGCGAGAACGGCACGTTGCCGTTCTTCCAGACGTAGTCGTGAAAGGCGCGCAGCGAGAACGCCCCACCCTGGGCGCGGCGGCGGTCGGCCAGCAGGCTCGTCACCTGCAGCTTGCCGATCTGATAGGTGATGGCCTGGCCCGGGCCGGCGGCAAACGACGCTGCTTCCTCGAGTGCCGTCGCAATATCCATGGGCACGGTCTTCTCGAGGTACTCGGCCGCCTGCGGAATCGTGAACACGCCCGTCGCCAGCTTGACGTCCACTTCGACGCGCAGCGCGCGCAGCCGCGCGAAGTTGTAGATGATCTCGCGCGAGCGCGGACTCTCGTGCCACAGGCCCGCCTGCAGCATCATTTCCTCGGCGTAGAAGCCGAGGCCTTCGTTGGCCCCAGAATCGTAGTAGTGGCGCCGAATCGGATTCTCGTGCGCCCAGGAGAGCACCAGTTGCAGGTAGTGACCGGGCACGCCTTCGTGCACGATGATCGGCCGCGGATCGCGCGCCGTCGACAGGTAGAAGTAGGGCAGATCGCGACGCGGTTCACGGATGTAGGCGTAGCCGTCCTCGGCCAGACGTGACGGCCCGGTGAGATCGTCGGTCACGCCGAGAAACGAGAGTGGCGCCAGATACAGCGGCAGCAGCCGATTGCGGTAGTGCTTCACCCACGGCGGCACCGTGAGCAGGCCCTCGCGTTCGAGGAACAGCCGGATTGCCTGTTCCTGGAAGGCGGAGGCGGTGACCTGCGTGAGCGCGTTCGGAAAGATCGGCATCTCGGGCAGCGCCCGGTTCCTGCCCTGCTCCAGGGCTTCGAAGGCCACGGCCCGCTCCCACTCCTGACGGCCCATCGTCACGATCTCTTCGGGCGAGAAGGGCACGAGGGCAACCTCGCGCAGGAACGTGACGTAGGCGTCGCGGCCGACCGCCGTGTCGGTGGCCATCGAGGCGGCCTTGCCCTCGAGCCAGCCTCGCAGATCGACGAGCGCGGCGGCCGCGGCCGTGGCCGGCGCGGCAAAGCGCCCGCCATGATCGGGCACGGCGATGTCGAGCTCGCTGGCGAGCGTCGCCAGGCGTGCCTCGATATCCGACAGCGTGTCGATCGCGAGCCGGGCGAACGGCGCTCGCGGGTCGTCGAGATTCGCCTTGGCCTGGGCGACGATGGTCGCGACCTGGCCGAGCCGGGTCACGACCTGGTCGGCGCGCGCGGCGCCGACCGGCGGCGGCGGCAGCAGCACCTCGAAGACCGGGCCGAGCGCCTGTTGGATGTAGAACGCCGGATCGCGCCGCCAGGCCGGCGCGCCGTCGAGTTCCCACCTGACGCGGGCCAGCGCCGAGCCGATGAGACGGTAGTCGACCTGCCGCGTCGCCGGCCAGCTCGCTGGGTCGAGCGCCTGATGACGGCGGGTGAAGTCGGCCAGGGCCGTGCGGCGGGCCGCCATCGCCTCGCGCGACCAGTCGGGCCGCCAGCCCGCGGGCCGCTCGAGGCGCGGGATGTCGTCGCCCGACGATGGCTGGGTCGCGGCACGCCAGGCCCACACGTCGCGCGCCAGGTCGTCGAGCGGATCGGCACACGCCAAGCCTGCTGTCAGGAGCGGGAGCGCCAGCGTCACGAGCAGCGTCAGGGCACGGCGCATGGAGCGCAGTGTAGCCGACCGGCGACGGCGCGAGCCACCCTGGGGCCGCGCGTCACCCGCGGTTGGGTTACAGCACTCGGCAATCCGGTCTATCGTGGGCGGACATGCGCCATCGTCTGTTGATCATCGTCGTGGCCGCCGTCGTGTCACTGCTTCCGCGCCAGGCGATTGGCCAGGCGGCCCTTCCGGCCTCTCGCTTGACCGTCGAGCGCGTCGCGTCGCTGCCGAGCCTCATCGGCACGCCGCCATCCGGCATCGCCTGGTCGCCCGATGGCACCAGGCTGGCCTTCCTCTGGAACGACGCCGGGTGGCCGTTCCGCGACCTGTGGCTCGTCGGGGCCGATGGTCGCGGGCTGCGCCGCCTGACCTCGCTAAAAACGGGCGACCCGGCGCCGCCCGAGGGCCCCACGACCGCGGCCCTCGCGGCCCGCGTCCTGGCGCGGGCGCGTGGCGGTATCAGCGAGGTGCTGTGGGACGGCGCCGACGCGCTGCTCATCGTCTATCGCGGCCGATTGTTGCGTCTGGCGCTGGGTGCCGGCAACGAGGCACCCGAACCACTCGGTGTCGGCGACGACCTGTCGGAGGTGGCGCTGTCACCCGATCGCACGCGCCTCGCGTTCCTGCGTGACGGCGACCTGTGGGTGTGGACGCGCGGCGCGTCCGCAGCTGAGAAACTCACCGATCTTGGGATCCCCGGGATTGGCAAGACGGCCGTGGGTACCTACAACCGTGCCGACCGCGAGGTGGGCACCGGCATCTGGGGCGCCGACTGGCCGGTGTTTGCGTGGTCGCCCGATGGCGCTCGCGTCGTGTTCCACGCGGTCGACCGCCGCCACATCCGCCCCGTGCCCTTCCCGTCGTATCTCGGCACGCAGACGGTCGAAAGCCAGTTGCGCCGCGGCTACCCTGGAGACGAGAACGAGCGGCGCACGTTGCACGTCATCACGCTGGCGACGCGTGCCATCGTGGAGCTCGCCGTGCCCGAGCCGGGACGCCGGGCGGTGAGCGACTACGCATGGTCGCCGTCCGGGCGCTTGCTCATCGACCATGTCTCCGACACCGGCGCCGAGCGCTGGCTCTACGTCGTCGAGCCCGGCGCGACCGCGCTCCGGCTCGTCTGGCACGACCGCCGCGACACGCGCATCTATCCTGCCTACGTTGCGCGCTGGCACTGGGACGGCCGACGCATCCTGGTCGTGGCGGATCTCGACGATCGCGACCGACTCTTCGTCATCGACCCCGACCAGGCGACGCCCGCGCCAGCCGCGCTCACGCCCACGGCCTGGGACGTGGCCGGGGAGCGCGGCGCCCCGATCGTGCAGGTCGTCGCCGGCGCCAAGGCCGTCTTCTTCACGGGCACCGGACGCGGCCCCGCCGAGCGCCATGTCTATCGCCTGGGTGAAGGGGACTCGACGCCCACGCTACTGACGACCCTGGCCGGTGTGCACGCGCCCGTCGTGTCGCCCGATGGCCGCGCGCTGGCCTCGGTCTGGTCCGACGATCTCACGCCGCCGGAACTGCTCGTCGGCACGGCGAGCGCCGGCGCGGCGCTCGAGCGGGTGACCACGTCGCCGCCCGCCGGCTTCGAACGCTACCCCTGGGTGCGTCCGCGATACCAGACCTTCCTGAACGCCGTCGACGGCTTCGCGGTGCACGCCCGAATCCTCGAGCCGCCAGGACTCGATCGCACCACGCGCCATCCGGTCATCTTCGGACCCGTCTACTCGAACACGGTGCGCAACCGGTGGGGCAGCGCCAATGGCACGCTACAGCAGCTCCTCGTGCAGCGGGGCTTCATCGTCGTGCAGGTGGACGTGCGAGGCAGCGTCGGTTACGGCCGCGCCTTCCGCGAGGCCTTCCTCATGGACTACGGCGGCAAGGACCTCGACGACCTCGCCGCCGTTGCCGAAGGCCTGGCAGCGCTGCCGTACGTGGACCGGGCCCGCATGGGTATCTACGGCAGCAGCTACGGCGGTCTGCTGAGCGCCTATGCACTGCTCAAGCGGCCCGGCATGTTCGCCGCCGGTGTCGCCGCCGCACCGGCGCTCGACCCCTACGCCTTCGGTCCCGACGATGTCGCCATCACACGGTCACCCGAGACCCATCCGGACGCCTTCATCCGCAACTCGGCCATGGAGCTCGGGGCCAACTTGCAGGACCATCTGCTCTTCATTCACGGCATGATGGACGACGTCGTGCCGTTCCGCACGACCATGCAGCTGGCCGAGCGCCTGATGCTGCTCGGCAAGGACTTCGATCTGACCACCGCGCCAGCGGCCACGCACGCCTGGTCCTCGCGCGAGCACTACGCGGTCTACTTCTTCCGCAAGATCGTTCAGCACTTCGAGCGCTACCTGGCGCCGTAGTGCGGGGCCCTGGCCCCGCCCTCGAGGCACGCGCTCCGGCTAGGGGAAGATTCCGAGATCCATGTAGCACCGCGCCACCTTGTGGATGGCGGTGAGGAAGGCGGCGGTGCGCAGGTCGGGCACGTCGGGATGCTGCTTCCGCGTCTCGCGCAGGCCGTTGTAGGCGTTGACCATGGTCTCCTCGAGGCCTGAGTTCACGAGATCCAGTTCGTCGGGCCCCTTGGCGAGCGCCGACCGCTGCTCGTCGCTGAAGGCGGTGCCCGTCGCCAGCTCGATGGCCTTGAGCATCTGCCGTTCGTTGGCTTCCTCATGGCGCTTCGACAGGCGTCCGAAGCGGACGTGCGAGAGGTTCTTGAGCCACTCGAAGTACGACACCGTAACGCCGCCGGCATTGGCATAGATGTCGGGGATGACCAGCACGCCCTTCCTCCGGAAGATCGGATCGGCGTCTGGCGTGGTCGGGCCGTTGGCGCCCTCGAGGATGATCTTGGCCTGCACGCGCGGGGCGTTGTCGGCGGTGAACTGGTTCTCGAGGGCCGCCGGGATCAGGATGTCGCACTCCATCTCGAGCGCCGCCGCGGTGTCGGCCAGCGCCGTCGCGCCAGGAAACGTCAGGATCGAGGCCCCGCCCTTGCGGTGCTGGAAGACCTCCTCTTCGTTGAGCCCCTTCGGGTTCGTGATCGCGCCCTCGCGTTCGGCGATGGCGATGACCAGTGCGCCGGC
This sequence comes from Acidobacteriota bacterium, assembly GCA_018000455.1. GTDB lineage: Bacteria > Acidobacteriota > Vicinamibacteria > Vicinamibacterales > UBA2999 > CADEFD01. The sequence continues at coordinate 67,617 of JAGNJW010000018.1, read as the reverse complement.
TTCCCGGCAGAACTTCGCGGCGTGATAGCCGACGTTCCCCAGGCCCTGCACGACGACGCGTTTACCCTCGAGGCCGGTGGTGAGGCCGATCGCCTTCATGTCGTCGGCGTGCGAACAGGCCTCGCGGATGGCGAAGAAGAGGCCCCGGCCCGTCGCTTCACGGCGGCCGTTCACCCCGCCCTGGGCGAGGGGCTTGCCGGTCACGCAGCCAATAGCGTCGAGCTGGCCAGGATGCAGCGCCGAATACGTGTCGGCAATCCACGCCATCTCGCGTTCGCCGGTGCCGTAGTCGGGCGCCGGCACGTCGATGCCGGGGCCGATGAAGTTCTTCTTCACGAGCTCGTGGGTGTAACGCCGCGTGATGCGTTCGAGCTCTTCGACGGTGTACTTCTTCGGATCGATCTTGATGCCGCCCTTGGCGCCGCCGTACGGCACGTCCACGATCGAGCACTTGTAGGTCATGAGGGCCGCCAGGGCCATCACCTCTTCCTCGTGGACGTCAGGCGCGTAGCGGATGCCGCCCTTGGTCGGAAGCTTGTGATGGCTGTGTTCGACGCGCCATCCGTGGATGACCTCGATCGAGCCGTCGGCCCGTCTGAGCGGGAAGTCGAAGCGGTAGATGCTGTTGCAGCAGCGAATCTGTGCCAACAGGCCTTCGGGGTAGTCGGTGAAGCGGGCGGCGTCGTTGAAGTACCGGGTCACCTGATCGAAAAACGTCTCGGTCGGCATCATCGCGTGGGTCTCCGTGTGACTGGCTATCGGTCGAACGCCCGCAGGAAGCGAAAGTGTCAGCCGGCTGACTCAAAATGACAGATTTGCTCTTCCGAGGACACGAATCGTAGGTGACGTAGCCCTGGGTTCAGGGCTTCGCCCTAAGGCGATTGGCGACTACCTCTAGGAATCGTCCCATGATTGCACGATCTGACCTGAAAAATGACTGGCCGAATCTGCAACGGCACACGACTTGCCACAATTGCGGCTAGACTCCGCGTGCCAACGACCGACAAGTGCCATGTTGCTGAACATATTGCCATTCGCCGCCCGTGATTTCGCCGTCGATCTTGGCACGGCAAACACGGTTGTGTTCGCGCCTGGACGGGGCATCGTCGTCGACGAGCCGTCCATCGTTGCGATCAATACCCAGAGCGACAAGACCGAGGCCGTCGGGCACGAGGCCCACGCCATGCTCGGGCGAACGCCCGCGAATATCACCACCATCCGGCCGCTACGCGACGGCGTCATTGCCGACTTCGAAGCCGCCGAGCGCCTGCTGAGTCATCTCATCCGGAAAGCGCAAGGTAGCGTCACGTGGCGCCGTACCCGGCTGGTCATTGGCATCCCCTCCAGCATCACGCAGGTTGAACGGCGGGCCGTCGTCGACAGCGCCTATCGAGCCAAGGCGAGTGAGGTGCATCTGGTCGAGGAGCCCATGGCCGCCGCGATCGGCGCCGGTCTGCCGATCACCGACGCCGCCGGCAGCATGGTCGTGGACATCGGCGGCGGCACCACCGACATCGCGGTCATCTCACTCGGCGGCATGGTCTATACGAGCGCTATCCGCACCGCCGGCAACCACATGGACGACGCGATCATCAATTTCATGCGTCGTCGACATGGCTTGCTCATCGGCGAACGCACGGCCGAGAACGTCAAGATCCGGCTCGGCTCGGCCTGCCCGGGCGAACCGGTGCGCGACATGGAAGTGCGCGGCCGCTGCATGCGCGAGGGCCGCCCGCGCATCGTCGAGGTGACCGAGCCCGAGGTACGCGACGCGCTCGCCGAGCCGCTAAGGGCGATCGTCGGTGCCGTGCGCGGCGCGCTCGAGTGCGTGCCGCCCGAGATCGCCGCCGACATCTACGAGCAGGGCATGGTGCTCACCGGTGGCGGCGCCCTGCTGACGCGGCTCGACGAGCGCCTGCGGCAGGAGACGGGCGTGCCCGTCCGGGTCGCCGACGAGCCGCTGACGTCGGTCGTGAAGGGCGCCGGGCGCATGCTCGGCGATACGGCGCTGCTGCGCCGCGTGGCCTGGGTCGCCTGAGCGCTCTCCAGACCGTTTTTCCGCCGGGATTCCCCGTCGCACGCCGCGCCGCCGTGCCTGTTTGCTATCCTGTGGTCGCCTATGTCGTCCACACTCGAGGAAATGCGGCCCGCCAGGTTGTGGCGGACGATGCCCACCGACCGCCGGATTGCCGCCGCCACTGCGTTCTGGACCGATGAGAACGCCGCCCTCGAACAGACCGAGGCGATTGCCCTCATCGCCCGTCAGATCAAGTTCCGCCCGCGCAGCGTGCAGGCACTCGGCGTCGACAAGCGCGCCAAGTACCTGGGCGGCATCGCGCAGGTCTCCGATCTGCTGGCGGCGCGTCTGCTCGTCGTCTACCACCTCGAGTTCCAGCGCCCGATGATGGGTGCCTTTCTCGACGCGCTCGGCATCGCGCACGTCGACGGGCTCATCGAGGACGAGACGCCCAAGACGCCCACGCCCGAGGCCATCACCAGCGCGGCCGACCAGCTCGCCGCCGCGTTTCCGAAAGGCGACGTCGGCCGCTACTTCTGGACGCTGCTCTGGCAGGACCCGGAGACGTGGGGCGCGCTGCAGACCCGCCCGGAACTCTCCGAGCTGGCGTGATGGCGGCCTTCGAGCGCCACCTCTTCGTGTGTGGCAATCAGCGCGCCGCCGATCATCCACGAGGCTGCTGCGATCCGGCGGGCGGCGAGGCGCTGCACCAGCGCTTCAAGAAGGCGATTGCCGATCACGGATTGAGCCGGCGGGTCCGGGCCAATCGCGCCGGCTGCCTCGATCAGTGCGAGCACGGACCGACGGTGGTCGTCTATCCTGACGCGGTCTGGTACGGCGGCGTGACGGCGGCCGATGTCGACGAGATCGTCGCCACGCACCTCATGGCCGGTGACCCGGTGGCGCGCCTGCGTCTGGCCGCCGACTGCATCAACACCGGCGGCTGCGAGCACAAGCCGCGGCCGAGTCCGGTCGCGCAGCCCGTGGTGGACGTCCCACCGGCATTCGACCGATGAGGCATCACCGCTCGCGTCGTTGCTCCGCCTTCGAATACAGGCCGGCATCCTCAGTTGCCGCGCCTCGCGAGCGGCGCGCCTCATCGGTCTCGGTGCTCGCCGGGACGTCCACCACGGGCTGCTAGACGACGGTGCCATGCCGATGGATGCTCTGCTCACAGTCGACAATGCCATTGCGCTGCTCACGCTGACCGCCCTGGAGGTCGTGCTCGGCGTCGACAACGTGATCTTCATCTCGATCCTGGCCGGCAAGCTGCCGGAGGCCGATCAGGCGCGGGCCCGCCGGGTCGGGCTGCTGGCGGCGATGGTCATGCGCATCCTGCTGCTGTTCTCGCTGGCCTGGATCATCCGCCTCACGGCACCGCTCGTCACCGTGCTCGGCCAGGACGTCTCGGGCCGCGATCTCATCCTGCTCGGCGGCGGCCTGTTCCTCATCGCCAAGGCCACGATCGAGATTCACGAGAAGCTCGAGGGCGTTGAGGGTTCCCGCTCGGCGAAGGTGGCACCGTCGTTCAGCGCGGTCATCGTGCAGATCATGCTGCTCGACATCGTGTTCTCGCTCGACTCGGTGATCACCGCCATCGGCATGGCCGAGTCGATCGTGGTGATGGTCATCGCCGTCGTCGTCGCCGTCGGCATCATGATGGTGTCGGCCGGCGCCGTCTCGGAGTTCGTGCAGCGGCACCCGACCGTGAAGGTGCTGGCGCTCAGCTTCTTGCTGCTCATCGGCATGTCGCTCGTTGGCGAGGGGCTGGGGCAGCACATCCCGAAGGGCTACATCTATTTCGCGATGGGCTTCTCGGTATTCGTGGAGATGATCAACCTGCGCCTGCGCAACGCGGGCGTGCCGGTCGGGCTCCGTGCCGCCATCTCCGCCGGACCGCAAAAGCCTACTCGGCCCTGAGGGCGGCGGCCGGGTTGGTGGTCGCCGCCCGGGTCGCGGGCCCCCAGCATGCCGCGGTGAGCACGGTGGCAAAGAGCAGAGCCGCGCTACCGTACGACACGGGGTCGACGGCAGCGACTCCCACGAGCAGACCGCGCAGCAGCGTGCCGATGCCCGCCGCCAGCACCGCACCGAGCACCACGCCGGCCACCGCCAGCCGTGCCGCCTGTCGCCCGACCATCGCCCGCACCTCGTGAACCGACGCGCCGAGCGCCATCCGGATGGCGAGCTCGCGCGTGCGCTGCGTGACGATGAACGCCATCAGACCGTAGAGGCCGAGTGCGGCGAGGCCGACGCCGAGCGCGCCGACGAGACCGGCAATCCAAGCCGTGAGCCGTTGCGGCGTCAGGCCGATGGCCACCGCGTCGTCAAACGATTGCACGAACATCGCCGGGACGCTCGGCTCCACTTGCGCCATGGCCGCCCGCAAGTCGCCTTCGGGCGAACGTCCCGGACGGTGCCGCACGAAGAACGTGACGTCGCCGACCGGCTGCTGCGCCATGGGCACGAACACGAACGGGGCCGGCGCGTCGCTGATGTAGCGGTACTTGGCGTCGACGGCCACGCCGACGACGTGGACCGCCACCTCGTGGTCGTCGCGATCCCGATGCAGGAACGACTGCCCGACCGCCGGACGTCCGGGCCAGGCTGCACGGGCAAACGATTGGTTGACGACCGCGACCGGCATGCTGCCGGCCTCGTCGCTGTCGCTGAGACCGCGCCCTTCCACCAGGCGCATCTTGACCGTGTCGAAGTACTCGGGCGACACGACGTTCCAGTCGGCGTCCAGCGTGTCGTCGCCAGACGGGCCGACGAGGCCGGGAACGCGGATGCGTCCGAGTCCGAATCCGCTGCCCTGCAGCGGAATCATCCGGGCCGCGGCCACTGACTCGACGCCGTTCAGCGCGGCGATGCGCTGCTGATATCGGCCGACGAGCGCTACCGCCGCCGGTCCGCGGTAGCCTGACAGCGCGAGGTCGACATTGGCGAGCACGACGCCGGCGGTGGTGAATCCGGGATCGATGCGAGCCGCCTGCTGCAGCGTGCGCACGAACAGGCCCGCCGTCACCACCAGCATGAGCGAGAGTGCCACCTGGGCCACCACGAGGGCATGACGAAGCCGCAGGCGTCGCAGGTCGGCCGTGGCCGCGGCGCCGTGGAGCAGGGGCGCCAGGTTGATGGCGAGGGCGTGGCGCGCCGGCGCGAGACCGAACGCGATGGCCGTCAAGAGCGACACGGCGAGCGCGAAGGCCACGACGCGACCGTTGACCTCGACGGCAAGATTGAGCGCAATGGGAATGGCCGGCAGTGACGCGTTCATCATCTGCACGCACGCCAGCGTGAGCGGCACCGCCAGCAGTCCGCCAGCCACGAAGAGCACGCCGGTCTCGGTGAGCAACTGCGCGATGAGCCGGCCGCGACTGGCGCCGATGGCCAGACGCGTGGCCATCTCGCGCCGGCGGGCGCTGGCGCGCGCCAGCAGCATGCCGGCGACGTTGCTGCAGGCGATCGCCAGCAGAGCGCCGGTCAGGGCGAAGAGGGCGGCGATGAAGGCGAGAAACGGCGTGCGCATGGGTCCGGGCACGCGGCTCGTGGGCAGAATCGCGATCGTGTGGCGCTGGTTCGCCTCCCGGTTGGCGGCCTTGAACTGCTCCATGAGCGTGTTCAGCTCGGCCTGCGCTTGAGCGCGCGCGACGCCCGGCGCCAGCCGGCCGACGCCCATGTGCCAGACGCCACGCACGTCGGTCAACAGGCTGGTGCTCGCGAGACCGCGGGCCTCCGCCACCATCGCCATGGGCACCCACAGGTCGGTCCCGGCCAGGGTCACGCCTTCGAAACCAGGCTCGGCCACTCCGACCACGGCGAACTCGCGGTTGTTCAGAACCAGCGGACGGTCGAGGATCGTGGGATCGGCTCCGAGACGCCGGGTCCAGAACCGATGCGTCAAGACGACCACCGGCCGCTCACCGGGCACGGCGTCTTCGTCGGCCCTGAAGAAACGGCCGAGGGCCGCGCGTGTGCCCAACACGTCGAAGAAGTTCGCCGAGACCAGATTGCCGAACACCCGCTCGCTCGACCCCGCCATCGTCAAGCTCATTGGCCGTCCGCCGAACTCCACCGATGCCATGTCGGAAAACGACGTGGCGTGCTGGCGCAGGTACTCGAACGCCGGGTGCGACATGTTGTCGAATCCGCTGCCGGCGTTGGCGCGGCCGATGTCGACGACCCGCCCCGAGTCGGCGACGCCCGCGGCCGGCGCCAGCAGCGCGTCGGCCACGCTGAAGACGGTGCTGCTGGCGGCGATGCCGAGGGCCAGCGAGGCCACGGTCGTCAGGGCGAATGCCGGTGACCGCGCTGCGCCGCGCACGCCGTACCAGACATCGGAAGCGAGCGTCATGTGGGGACTAGACTGCCCGTGGACGCCAAATGTTTCACGGCACGGACGTCGCCGGGCGGGCGTGCTCGGCCGCCTCGAGTATCCAGCGTGCCACCTGGTCGGACACCTCGTTGTCGACCTCGGCCTGCGGCCGCTGGCCGGAGGCCAGCACTTTCAGCGAGTGATCGCCCGACTCGACGCCAATGACGTGCAGCCTCGAGGTGGCCGGCACCGCGGCCCGCACGTCCCCGGGCCCACCGAAGGTGTCGCGCGTGCCCTGCACGATGAGCGTCGGCACGGTGAGCCGCGCCAGGTGCGACACGCGGTCGCCGCCGCGCGGGCCCGGTGGACGTAGAGGATAGCCGAAGGCCACGGCCGCGATGAGCGGCACGGGCGACGTCCATTCATCGGGCTGGGCGGCTACGTGGGTGGCCATGCGTCCGCCCATGGACTTGCCGGCGACGACCACGCCGCGAATCCGCCCCTCGAGGCAACCGATGCCGGCATCGATGGCCGCCCGGAACGCGGCTTCGAGGGCCGGAGGCCGGTCAGGCAGCTTCCTCCCGGCGGCCATGTAGGGGAAATCGAAGGTCAGCACGTTCATGCCGCGCGCGGCCAAGAGCGCCGCGAAACGCCGAATGAACGGCGATTGGTGGCCGGCGCCGGCGCCGTGGGCGAACACGACGAGCGGAGCGGCCGGTGCCTCGGTTGTCGTCAGTTCGCCAGCGCCCGCACCCGTGACGAAGGGGATGTGTATGACAAGTGATGACACGGCTCGCGAGGTCCGACCGCTATATTACGAGGAGCTGCGGCCCCTCGCGGTCGAGCGGCCATCCCAACCATATGCGATTCTCCCTGCCCGTGGCGTCCGTGGCCAGCCCGCGGCGTCTCCTGCGCGTCGTGTGTCTCGCCGGTGTCGTGGTTGCCAGTCTGCCGGCCGCCGCCCAGCCGCCGCCGGGGTCGCCCGCCCAGCGTCCGCGGCCTGCCGGCGAGGCGGTGGCGGTTTCGGAAGCGCCGACGCTCGACGGCGAGGTGCTGAACGATCCGGCCTGGAAGGCGGCGCCGCCGCTCACCGGCTTCTGGCAGGAGCAGCCGAGCGAAGGCGCGCCGTCAACCGAGAAGACGGAAGTGCGCCTCATCTTCACCAAGGACACGCTCTACATCGGTGCCGTCATGTACGACGCCGAGGTCGGCGGCATCGTGACCGCCGATGCGCGGCGCGACACCTCGCTCGAGGAGGTGGACAGCTTCCGCATGGTGTTTGACACCTACCGCGACCGCCAGAACGGGTTCGTCTTCGGCACCAGCGCGGCCGGCGGCGAGTACGACGGCCAGGTGACCAACGAAGGACAGGGCGGCGGTGGACTCGCGTTCGGGGGCACCTCGTCGGCGGGTTCGGGTGGCGGGTTCAACGTGAACTGGGACGGCGCCTGGACCGTGCGCACGAGAATCTCGGACATCGGCTGGACGGCGGAATTCGCCATCCCCTTCAAGACGCTGCGTTTTCCCGGCTCGCCCGACCAGACCTGGGGCATGAACTTCCAGCGCAACATCCGCCGCAAGAACGAGCGCGCCTACTGGGCGCCGATTCCACGGCAGTTCAACCTCTATCGCGTCTCGCTGGCGGGGTCGGTGTCGGGCATCAAGACGCCGGGCGTCCGCAACCTCAAGATCATGCCCTACGCACTCGGCCAGACGATCACGTCTGGGGTGAAGCCGGCGCCGACCGACAACTCGGCCGAGTTCGGCGGCGACCTCAAGTACAGCGTCACGCCGAGCCTGACGCTCGACGCCACCATCAACACCGACTTCGCGCAGGTCGAAGTGGACGACCAGCAAGTCAACCTTGATCGCTTCAATCTGTTCTTTCCCGAGAAGCGCCCGTTCTTCCTCGAGAACGCGGGCTTCTTCTCGGTCGGCAACCAGGGCGAGGTCGACCTCTTCTTCAGCCGCCGGATCGGCCTCTCGGCCGACGGCGAGTCGGTGCCGATCGTGGCCGGTGGCCGCATGTCTGGCAAGGCGGGCAAGTACAACGTCGGCCTGCTGAACATGCAGACCAGCGATCTCGACAGCCGGATTGCCAGCAACAACTTTTCGGTCGTGCGCGTGAGCCGCGACCTGCCGAACCGCTCGCAGTTCGGCGGCCTCATCACGCAGCGGCAGGCCACCGGCGATCTCGCCGGCGTCGACGACTACGGCCGCACCTACGCGCTCGACGGCCGCTGGGGCATCAAGCAGAACACCGTCGTATCGGGCTTCTTCGCCAAAACAGAGACGCCCGGCCGGAGCGGCGACGACACCGCCTTCAACATCCGCTCTCGCACCAACCTGCAGCGCATCGACTTCGATGCCGGCTACCAGCAGGTGGGCGACGCCTTCAATCCCGAGATCGGCTTCCTGTCGCGTGGCGGCTACCGCAAGCCGGACGTACGGGTGATGACGCGCTTCCGCCCGAAGCGAATCTTTCAGGAGCTGCGGCCACACGTCACGTATCGGGGCTTCTGGGGGCTCGACGGCTTCCAGGAGACTGGTTACACCCACATCGACAACCACTGGCAGTTCAAGGACTCGACCGAGGTGCACACCGGCATCAACCTGACCCAGGAAGGCGTGCGGGAGCCGTTCCAGATTTTTCCCGGGATTTTCGTGCCGGCCGGCTCCTACAACAACGTCGAAGTGCAGCCGGTCATGATGACCAACCAGGGACGGGCAGTGAGCCTGAACCTGCAGACCAACTTCGGCGGCTTCTTCAGCGGTCATCGCAAGACGATCAGCCCGACACTGCGCTTCCGCGCCGGCCAGCAGCTCACCGGCGAGGTCTCCTACCAGCGCAACGACGTCGACTTGCCGCAGGGCGACTTCGTGACCAATCTCGTGCGCACGCGCCTCTCGTTCTCGTTCACGCCGCGGATGTTCGTTCAGTCGCTCGTGCAGTACAACGACCGGGCCGACGTGTGGTCGATGAACCTCCGCCTCGGCTGGCTGCAGGCGGCCAATACCGGCCTGTTCGTCGTCTACAACGACACGCGCGGCCTCTACGACCTCAGGCCGACGCCCGAGCGCCAGGACCGCAGTCTCGTCATCAAGTTCAGCCGGATGTTCGACCTGCTGCAGTGAGCACCGAGCCCACGACGGTCACGATCGCCACCGGCACGCACGGCCGCTTTCTGGTGGACGCCCCGCGCGGCGATGGGCCGTGGCCCGTGCTGATGGGTTTCCACGGCTACGGCGAAACCGCGGCCGCGCATCTCCAGGCGCTGGTGCGACTCGACCCGCAGCACCAGTGGCTGCGTGTGAGCGTGCAGGGGCTGCACCGCTTCTACAATCGCGCGCAGGACGTCGTGGCCTCGTGGATGACGCGCGAGGATCGCGACCTCGCCATCGCCGACAACCTGGCCTACGCAGACGCCGTGCGCGCGGCGGTGACGCGTGACTACGCCACGCGGGCGCCGCTCATCGTGGCCGGTTTCTCGCAAGGCGCCGCACAGGCCTACCGCACGGGCCTCGTGGCGAACCCAACGTGTGCGGGCATCATCGCGCTGGGCGGCGACCTGCCGCCCGACGTCGCTGTCGACCGAGAGGGCCTGCCGCCGGTGCTCATTGGCCGCGGTCGGGCCGACACCTGGTATTCGGCCGCCAAGCTCGCCGCCGATGAAGCCCGCTTGGCCGAGGCTGGCGTCGCCTACGCCGTCTGTGAGTTCGATGGCGGTCACGAGTGGGGCGAGGTCTTCGTCGAGGCCGCGCGGAGCTGGCTGGCAGCGCGCCGCGGCTGACGCTCTCGTCAGGTTCGCGCGAGCACCGCGGTGAGGCGGGCGGCCAGCGCTTCCACCGTCAGCGGTGACGAGCCCTCGGCCTCGTTGTCGTCGAGGAAGGCGGAAGGCGGCCGTGTCTGGTCGCGTGCGCCGGCGGGGAACTCGAGCACGATGGGGCCGGTGTGGGAGAGGAACGCCACCGCCAGCGGCTCGAGCAGATAGGCGATCAGCCGATCGACAGAGGTAGAGCTGATCGCTCACGAGGCCGACCCGGCGCCGAAGGCTCCGCGCCACCCTTGTCAGGCGCCGCAAGACGCGGGACACTACCGCGATGCCAGGGCCACCGCCAACCGACGCCGAGGCCGAGCCATCCGCGATGGCCGTGGATCTGGCGATCTACGGCTGGGATGACGGGTGGGCGGCGGCGTTCGGTCCGTTCGCCGACCAGGGGCTCACGCCGGCGCGCGTCGCAATCGAGTACAACCATCTGCTGCGTCTCTACACTACCGCGGGCGATGTCCGAGCCCAGCACTCAGGCAAGCTGCTGCACGAGGCCGCCGGGCGGCACGCCATGGCCGCGGTGGGCGACTGGGTTGCCATCCGCACGCGGGCCGGCGAGCGCACGGCCACCATCGAAGCGATCTTGCCACGCCGGACGCACTTCTCGCGCAAGGCCGCCGGCGAGCTCACCGAGCAACAGGTCGTCGCCGCCAATATCGACGTCGTCTTCATCGTGATGGGCCTCGACCGCGACTACAATCCGCGGCGGCTGGAGCGCTATCTGGTGCTGGCCAAAGACAGTGGCGCCACACCGCAGGTGCTCCTGAGCAAAGCCGATCTCGTCGACGACGTGGCGCCGCAGATCGCGGAATGCCAGGCCGTGGCGCCGGGTGCCGACATCTACGCCGTGAGCGTTCGCGACAAACGTGGTGTGGCCCAGGTGCGCGCGGCGCTGCTTCCTGGGCACACCGGCGCGCTGCTCGGCAGCTCCGGAGCGGGGAAGTCCACGCTCATCAATCACCTCGTCGGCGAGGAACTGCTGGCGGTAGGGGCCGTGCGGGCGTCCGACTCGCGCGGCCGGCACACGACCCGGCACCGGCAGCTGGTGCGCCTGCCGTGGGGGGGGCTGCTCATCGACACACCGGGCATGCGCGAGCTGCAGCTCTGGGCCGCGCCCGACATCGCCGACGCCAGCTTCGAGGATATCGACGAGATCGCCGCCGGCTGCCACTTCACCGATTGCGGCCATCGCAGTGAGCCGCGATGCGCGGTTCGCGCCGCCGTCGAGACCGGGCGCCTCGAGGCCTCGAGGCTGGCGAGCTTCCACAAGCTCCAGGCCGAAGCGCGGGCGCTCATCGGCAAGCAGGACGTCCGGGAGCGGGTGCAGGAACGCGCGCAGTCGAAAGCTATTGCCCGGTCGCTCCGGCAGCTCTACCGCGCACGCGATCGCGACTAACCACGAGGATCCTTGATGCCCCTGCGCCTTCGTCCGCTCGACTTCCAGCGCCTGCCCGAAGCCGAATCCATCCAACGTGCCGAAGCGTTCGCCGCCCGCGCCTCACGGCGCAGAACCGTGCGCGACTTCGCGCCTGACCCGGTGCCCCGGGCTCTTATCGAGCACTGCCTGGCGGCGGCCGGCTCGGCGCCGAGCGGCGCCAACCAGCAGCCGTGGCACTTCGTCGCCATCGGGCGCGAGGATGCCAGCCTCCGGCACCGGCTCCGCGTGGCCGCCGAGGAGGAAGAGCGGGAGTTCTACGAGAACCGCGCGCCCGAGGAGTGGCTGGCGGCGCTGGCGCCGCTTGGCACCGACGCCGACAAGCCGTTCCTCGAGATCGCGCCGTGGCTCATCGCGGTCTTCGTGCAGCCGCATGGCGTAACCGCCGACGGTGCTGTCGTGAAGCACTACTACGCGACCGAATCGGTGGGTCTGGCCACCGGCATCCTGATCACGGCGTTGCACGACGCGGGGCTGGCCACGCTCACGCACACGCCGAGTCCGATGGGCTTCTTGAACACGCTGCTCGGCCGCCCGTCGAAGGAGCGGCCGTTTCTGCTGCTCGTGGCAGGCTATCCGGCTCCGGACGCTCAGGTGCCAGACATCACCCGCAAGGGGCTCGACGCGATCGCTACGTTCCTTTCGTAGAGGTGTTCGGGCCGGGACGCACGGGCATAGTGGCCTCGAGCCGCGCGAGGGTACCGGCGGCGACGGCGTCCGCGGTATCCCAGTGAAGGCCGTCGCTCCCGGTGGAGTGGCCGATTCGCCTGTAGAGGTCGAGTAGCGTCTCTGTCGATCGCACTTCAGGATGCTCGATGAGTTCGACCACGTGTTGCAGTTCGTGCGCCAGCAGGGCGATGACCTCGTTGGTGCCGAGATCGTCTCTGAACGTCGCGCGCACGATCCGGCGTGTGCTGACCGTGGCCATCCACGTGAGACAGGCCGAGACGTTCGGCGAGAGCCGGTGGCCGATCTCGAGGTAGACCATGACGTCGCTCTGCTCGATGCGGTCGGCGAGGCGACTTACGGTGGGCGAACGCCGGCGCGCTTCGCGGAGCCATGCCTGCACCCGGGCTCCCTGTGGGCGAAGGCGATCGGCTGAGCCGTAGGCCGCGCCTCCTGGAGCGCCGAAGCTGGCGGGCGCCACGGCACGCAGTGGCACGCTGAACGGCACAGGCGCGATGACGAAGGCGGCGACGAGCACGAGCACGGGAACGGTCATGGCAGTGTCCTCCCGCCCTTCACCGATCCCGTCAGGTCAAGAGGCAACCCCACACCCAGGTCGCAATCGTCCGGGTTAGACGGCCACCTCCCAACGCCGGTTCGCCGGCCGGCGTCGATGGCGGTGACGGACGTTGGGACCGCGGCTACAATCAGCGGCGGAGGCGGTATCATGCGCAGGCTGGTATGGCTGATGGTGGTGGGCGTGGTGGCGACCGGCAGCAGCGCCGCCGCGCAAGAAGCGGCACGTCCGGCCCGGCCGGGTGCCACCCCGCCTCAGCCGCTCTTCTCCACGCCGCTCACGCTCGATGAGATGCGTGGCAAACAGGCCGTGCTGACCACGGTGGCGGGCGACATCGTGATCGATCTGCTGCCCGAGCACGCGCCCAACCATGTCGGCCTCTTCATCAAGACGGCGCGCGAGGGTGGCCTGACGGGCACGACGTTTCACCGCGTGGTGCGTCAGGGCGTCGTGCAGGGCGGCGACCCGCTCACCCGCGATCCCGCGACGCGCGACAGGGCCGGCACCGGCGGCCTGAATCGTCTGGCCCGGGAGGGCCTGACCGAGAAACACACACGCGGCGCGGTGTCCGCCGTGGTCGTCCCGGGACGCCCCGACAGCGGCGGCACGCAGTTCTTCATCTGCATCGTCGATCAGCCGTCACTCGACGGCCAGCACACGGTGTTCGGGCGCGTCAGCGAGGGGCTGCGCGTCGCGCAGACGATTTCAGAAGGTGCCGCCGATGACACGGGCGTGCCGCTCGAGCCGGTGACGGTGACCGCCGTCGTCATCCGCGACAGACCTGCCGAGGTGCCGCCGCCGTTTGCGACCGAGACGGTCGAGGCGCTGGCGCAGGTGACCGCCGTGCTCGAGACCTCACTCGGCGACATCACCATCGGCTTCACGCCTGACAAGGCGCCGGAGCACGTCCGCAACTTCCTTCGGCTGGCCGCGCTCGGCGCCTACGACGGCACCACCTGGCACCGCGTGGTGCGGGGGTTCGTCGTCCAGACTGGCATGATGTCCACCCGAAAGACGCCGCTGACCGAGACGCAGGAACGACACATCCAGCCACTGAAGGCCGAGTTCAACGACCAGGCGCACGATGTCGGCATCGTGTCGATGGCGCGTCAGGCCGAGGTGGACTCGGCCACGACGTCGTTCTTCATCGTGACGGCTCCGGCGTCGTCACTCGATCAGAAATACACCGTGTTCGGCCGCGTGCGCTCGGGGCTCGAGGTCGTGAAGGCCATCGAGGCCGTTGCCGTGAACGGCGAAACGCCGGTCGACGACGTCGTACTCACACGGGTGCGCGTCATCACCCCCTGACGTGAGAGCGTCGCGCAGCCCGGTGCGCCTACCCGCCGGCGGAATCGTCGTCGAAGGGCAGCCGGGGCAGCTCGGCGCCCTTGCGTGAGCGCGGCGCCGAGGCCGGCGGCGGGGCGGTCGTCTCCGTGAGGTTGTGCACGCTGACGCCGAGCAGCCGCACCGCGCGCGCGGCTGCCTCGGTCTTGGTCAGCAGGTCGTTGGCCCGTGCGACCAGCGAGGGCAGGTCGCGCGTCGGCTCAGCGCTGTGACTTCTGGTCACGGTCTCGAAGTCGGCGTAGCGCACCTTGATGGTGACGGTGCGGGCATAAAGTGCCCGCTTCTCGAGCCAGGCCGCGCACTCGCCGGCCATCTCCGCCACTTCGCGCCGGATCTCGTCCAGCTGCGTGAGGTCGTGCTCGTAGGTGCACTCCGAGCCCGACGACTTCGATGGCCGGTCGGGTTCGACCGCCCGGGCGTCACGGCCTTCCGACAGATCCTTCAACCAGTCCGCGAGCGTGCCGACGATCGAGCGTAGTTGGTCGAGGTCGGCCGTCCGCACGTCGAGCAGGCGCGTGATGCCGTGCGCCGCGAGCTTCTTGGCGGTGACCGGGCCGACGCCCCATAGCGCGTCGACCGGCAACTCGCGCAGGAAGCGCTCGACGCGCTCGGGAGCGATCACGGTCAGGCCGTCGGGCTTCTGCCAGCCCGAGGCGATCTTGGCGAGGAACTTGTTGGGGGCGACGCCGGCCGAGGCCGTGAGCCCTGTGGCCTCGCGGATCGCGGCTTTGAGGCGCCTGGCGACGGTGACGGCGAGCGGCTCGCCCCAGGTGTTCTCGGTCACGTCGAGGTAGGCCTCGTCGAGCGAGAGCGGTTCGACCAGCGGCGTGACCTCGCGGTAGAGCGCGAAGACCTGTTGCGAGATCTGCCGGTACTTCTGGAAGTCGGGCCGCACGATGACCAGCGACGGACAGAGGCGGACGGCGCGCGACATCGGCAGGGCCGAGCGCACGCCGAACGTCCGCGCCTCATAGCTGGCGGCCGCGACGACGCCGCGTTGATCCGGGGCGCCGCCGACGGCCACCGGGCGTCCGCGCAGCTCCGGATTGTCGCGCTGCTCGACCGACGCGTAGAAAGCGTCCATGTCGATGTGGAGGATGCGCCGCATCGGCCCGGCTGCTTCTGTCGTCAGCGGCTGTGGTCGGCCAGCCGGCAGGCCTCGGAGAGCAGCTGGCCCGCCCAGTCGAAGACCGTGTGCGAGAGGACTTCCGCGCGCAGGGCCCGCATCCGCCGGCGCTGTTCCGGCACCGGCATCTGCAGCGCGTTCTCGATGGCGGCCGCGAAGTCGTCCGGCGCAAAGGGATTCACGGCGACGACGTCGGCCAGCGCGCGCGCCGCGCCGGTGAACTCCGAGAGCACCAGCACGCCCCGTTCGTCGGTGCGGGCGGCGATGAACTCCTTGGCCACGAGATTCATGCCGTCGTGCAGCGACGACACCACGCAGACGTCGGCGGCGCGATAACAGGCGCCCACCTCCTCCGGCGTGTGGTGTTCGTGCCGGAACAGCACCGGCGTCCACGTCTTCGTGCCGAAACGCTGATTGATCTGGTCGACCAGTGCTTTCACTTCTTCGCCGAGCTGGTGGTAGCGGTCGATGCGATCGCGCGTCGGCGCGCCGATCTGGAGGAATACGACGCGCCCGTGCCATGCCGGCCATCGCTCCAGCATGCGGGCGAAGGCGTGGAGGCGCTCGGGAATGCCCTTGGTGTAGTCGAGCCGGTCGACGCCCATCACGAGCTTCGCGTCACCGACGCCGAGCCGCCGTCTGGTCGCGGCCACGTCGCGCGTCCAGTCGCGGCCCGGGGCGACCGTGTCCCACAGCCCGGGATCGATGCTGATGGGGTACGGTTTGACGTAGGTGCGGTGCCCGCCACGGTAGACCGCGAAGTGCTCGCGATCGATGCGGGCCTCGAGTGCCCGGTCGACGGTCTGCAGGAAGTTGTTGCAGTGGTACTGGATGTGGAAGGCCAGCAGGTCGTTGCCGAGCAACCCCTCGAGAATCGCGTCGCCCCACGGGCAGATGCGAAAGGCTTCGGCGTTGGGCCACGGGATGTGCCAGAACTGGCAGACGACGGCATCGGGCCGCGCGTCCTTGACCATCCGCGGCAGCAGCGCGAAGTGGTAGTCCTGCACGAAGACGATGGCCTTGCGGTCGCCGATCTCGTCGATGACCGTGTCGGCGAAGCGGCGGTTGACGGCGACGTACTCACGCCAGTCGGGCTCGTCGAAGACGGGCCTGGCGTAGGCGATGTGACACAGCGGCCACAGGGCGCTGTTGGCGAGGCCGTAGTAGTAGCCCTCTTCCTCGCGGTCGGTGAGCCACACCCGCCTGAGCGTGTAGGACGGATCGTCGGGCGGTACGGCGACGCGGCCATCGGCATCCGCCGTAGCCCGGTCACCAGAACCGCTGCCGTGGGCGACCCAGGTGCCGCCGCAGGCGCGCATCACCGGATCGAGCGCGGTGACCAGGCCACTGGCCGGCTGCATCCACGAGAGGCGGGTGGCGGGTGTGCGGCCGAGGAGCCGGCCGACCAGGCCCGGTTGCGTGAGGTGCGCCAGGTGGACGTACGGTTCGCGATTGGCGACGACGACGAGCCGGGTGTCACCCAGTCGCTCGACGATGTCCGAGGCCAGGGCCGATGCCGTCACGGGCCGTCCTCGCGGGCGACCGCCTCGGCAAGCTGGGCGAGCACCCTCGCCACGTCGGCCGGCGCGTCGAGGCGGAAGCGCGCTGCGGACGCCCGCTGGCCGACCACCACCGACACCCCGTCGCCGACGGCGAGGAAGGCGTGTTCGTCGGTGAGATCGTCGCCGAAGTAGACCAGCCATGGCGCCTCACCGGTCACGCGTTCGACGTCGTCGGCGATCCAGCGGACGGCGTCGCCCTTGTTCCAGGCGGCCGCCGGCAGGTACTCGTGCACGTTGGAGCCGGCTTGCCGGGCCAGGGCGCCGGTGGCGAGCCACGGTTCGGCGACGGCATCGGCGGCCGCCAGCACGCGTGCGCGGTCCTCTGCCGCTGCGCCGCGCACGTGGACGGCGACGGCGGCGCCCTTGGCTTCAAGGCGCGCCCCGGGTACTGCGGCCACGACGGGAGCGAGCGCGGCCGAGAGCGACGGCACCGCCGCCAGCGCGCGCTCGACGGCGTCGTGACGCCATTGGCGATTGCCGACGACGATCTCGAGGCCGTGCAGGCCGGCCAGGTAGACCCCGGGGTCGAGCGCAACACGATCGGCCAGATCGGCGACCCGGCGGCCGCTGACGAGCCCGACTGTTACGCGTGGCAGCGACGACAACGCGACGAGCGCAGCGAACGCGTCCGACCGAATCCGGGGAAGGGTGGGGTCGAGTTCGAACTCGGCCAGTGTGCCATCGAAATCCGAGAGCACGACGAGCCGCGCGCCGCGCCGCCGCGCCACCGAGGCACGGACGATTTCGGCATGCACGACGTCATCCTAGATCGCGGTCGCGTCCGAGCGCCACCTCGGACGCCCAAGACCGTGGCCAGACCGTCAGCGGCCGGTGCTGCCGAAGCCGCCACGCGACGGGCCATCAGAGGTCGTCGCCTCCATGAACTCGACTCGCGGGGCCGCCAGGAGCATGCCCTGTGCGATCCGCTCGCCGGCGGCCACCGTGACAGGCGCGTCGGTCACGTTGATGACCTGGATCTTCACCTCGTCGGCCGGACCGCAGTAGTCGCTGTCGATGACGCCGACGCCGTTGGCGACCATCAGGCCGCGCTTGAGCGGCGTGCTGCTGCGCGCCAGAATCGCCAGGAAATGTCCTGCCGGCACCCGGACGACCAGCCCCGTGGGCACGAGCGCGATGGCGTGCGGCGGCACCTCGGTGTCGGTCGAGGCCGCCAGGTCGAAGGCCGCGGCGCCTGGGGTGCCGTAGGAGGGGAATGGGACGTGGGGGGCGAGGCGCGTGATGGTGAGCGTCATGGATGGTGATTGTAGCGGCGGGCGGGGAGGCATCCGGCGCACGCTTTGTGAGGGAACCGGGGCATGATGGTCGCGCGCCGGCCGGGCGACCATCAGTCCGGCGGCGGCGTCTCAAGGACACCCATGACTCTTCGCCTGCCGTTCCTCCCTGCCCTCGTCATCCTCGCCGGAGTGGTGGCCGCCGTTGCCAGTGCCCAGGTGGCCGCACCGGGAGCGCCACCTTCCGCGCTGCCCGTCGTGGCAACCGACCCGGCCGCCGTGCTGCCGCTCGACCCGGTCATTCGCAGCGGCCGGCTGCCAAACGGCGTCCGCTACTTCCTGCGACACAACGGGCGGCCCGCCAGTCGTGTGTCTCTGCGCCTGGCGGTGGATGTCGGCAGCATCCACGAGGAGGACGACCAGCGCGGACTGGCGCACTTCCTGGAGCACATGGCGTTCAACGGCAGCACGCACTTCAAGCCCGGTGAACTGGTGGCCTTCCTCGAGTCGATCGGGGCGCGCTTTGGTCCGCACGTCAACGCGTCGACGTCCTTCGACGAGACGATCTACATGCTCGACGTCCCGACCGACCGCGAGGGCTACGTCGACAAGGGCCTGCTCGCGCTCAGCGACTTCGCCGGCGGCGCGTCACTCACCGACGAGGAGATCGACAAGGAACGGGGCGTCGTGCTCGAGGAGTGGCGCGGCCGCCTCGGCGCCGGCTCGCGTGTGACCGACCAGCAGCTACCGGTGCTCTTTGCCGGCTCGCGCTACGCCGATCGCTTGCCGATCGGGCTGCCCGACACCCTGCGCACCTTCCCACCCGAACGCCTGCGTGACTTCTACCGCACCTGGTACCGCGCCGACCGCATGGCCGTCGTCGTGGCCGGCGATCTGCCACTCGACGAGGCCGAGCGCCTGGTGCGCCTGCGTTTCGGCGACTTGCCCACGCCGGCCGGACCGGCGCCGGTCGTCACCCGTGTCGTGCCACCGCATGCCGAGACGCTCTACAACATGGTCACCGACAGTGAGGCCCAGCGCTGGAGCGTCACGGCCGCATTCAAGAGCACCCCGGAGCCGGAGGGGACCGTGGGCGCGTACCGGCGTTCGATCGTGCGCGGGCTGGCGCTCTCGATGCTGAACCAGCGGCTGGCGGAGCTCGCCCGGCGGCCCGATGCGCCGTTTCTCGCGGCCCAGGCCGGCGCCTCGGGCCTGGGGCGGGCGCTGTCGCTCTTCGAACTGAGTGCCGAGGTGCCGGCCGGGCGTACGGCCGAAGGCCTCGATTCCGTGGTGCGCGAGGCGCGCCGGGCCGAGCAGTTCGGCTTCACGGCACCCGAGATCGACCGGGCCAAGCGCGCGCTCCTGGCCGACTACGAGCGTGCGTTCAACGAGCGGGGCAACGCCGAGAGCCCGTCGCTCGCCAACGAGCTCGTGCGGCACTTCCTGCAGGGCGAGCCGGCGCCCGGGATCGCCTACGAGTTCCAGATGGTGCGTGGTGCCCTTCCGGGTATCACGGCCGACGACCTCACGGCCGAGATCGGTCGACTCGTCGGCGACGACAGCCGCGTCGTGCTCGGCGTGGCGCCCGCCGTCTCGGCTGGCCCCGCCCCCACCGACGACACGCTGCGGACGGCATTCGCCGCGGCCTTTGCCGGAGCGGTGACGCCGTGGAGCGAGGGCCTCGCCGGCCGCGAGCTCGTGCCGACGCCGCCAACCCCGGGTCAGGTAACCAGCCGGCGGCAGATTGCCGAGATCGGGGTGACCGTGCTCACCCTGTCGAATGGCATGGAGGTCTGGCTCAAGCCCACGACGTTCAAGGCCGACCAGGTGGTGTTCAGCGCCTATGCCTACGGGGGCGGCTCGCTCGCCTCCGAGGCCGACTTCCGCGAGGCCGCGCTGGCGCCGGCGCTCGTCGCCATGGGCGGCGTGGGCGGCCTCTCACCCGTGGACCTCGAGAAAGTGCTGGCCGGGCGGATCGCGTCGGCCTCGCCCGACATCGACAGCTTCACGCACGGGCTCTCGGGCTCGTCGACGCCGAAGGATCTCGAGACGGCGCTCCAGCTCGTCTACCTCACGTTCACGGCGCCCGGCCTGACCGACGAGGGCTTTGCGCTCCTGCAGCGCCGCTTCGGCGCGCTGCTCGAGAACCAGCGGCAGAGCCCGCGCTATCTGTTCGGCGAGAAAGTGCGCGAGCTCACGACATCGGGGCACTACTCGGCCAAGAGCCTCACGCCGGCCGACGTCCAGGCCCTCGATCTCGCGGTGATGCGTCGAGACTACGCCGCGCGCTTCGCCAATGCCGCCGACTTCACCTTCTTCATGGTGGGCGCATTCGACGAAGCGACGGTCGTGCCGATGGTGGAGCGGTGGCTGGCGCCGCTGCCATCGACCGGTCCACGCCGCACCGCCTTTCGCGACATGGGGATGACCTTTCCGAAAGGGATCGAGCGTGCCGAGGTCACAAAAGGCAAGGAGCCGGCGAGCCAGACCGCGATGGCGTTCTTCGCCGACACCGGCCTCGACGAGCGCGAGATGCACCGGGCGCGCGCGGCGGCGACGCTGGTCGGGATGCGGCTGCGCGACATCCTGCGCGAGCAGCTCGGCGGCACCTACGGCGTCAGCGTCAACTACGGCAACACGGCGCCCCAGAAGGGCTACGGCACCATGACCGTGTCCTTCGGCAGCGCGCCCGACCGGGTCGAGATGCTGCAGAAGGCCGTGCTCGACGAAGTCCGTCGTCTGGGCACCGAGGGGCCGTCGGCCGACGACCTGCAGAAGGTGCAGGAAATGGAGCGGCGCGATCTGGAGACCAACGCCAAGCAGAACCAGTATTGGCTCGGCTCGCTGCAGACCGTCCACATGCTCGGCTGGGATGCCACCGGGATCGCCCGGCGCCTCGAGCGGACGAACGCCCTGACGGTGCCGATGCTGCACCAGGCGATCACCAAGTACTTCCCGCTCGACCGTTACGTGGTGGTGACGCTCAAGCCGGAGTAAGACGAGGCCGGCCGCCGTCCGTGTGCGTCGAGCGCCCAAGGACGACGGTCGCCACTGCCGAGGAGCACCGCGCGGCTATCGTGCCGACGGGTAGATACCCAAGTCGCAGATGGTGTAGGTCAGACCATTTGGCGCCGCCGCCCTCAGATCCGGTAGGGCGAAGGTTGACGTGCCGTTGCCTCCGTAGGTCGTGCCCATCAGCGAGAAGAGCGCCGGATTGGATGCGATGCTCAGGAGCCGGCCGTCAGCCGGCAGTCCCACGCCTCTGATACCCGCCGACAAGATGACCTCGCCGAGCGTGCATTCCCCACCGGATGACGACTGCGCCATGCTGGTGTTCGTACCGAACAACGCGACCGTGCCGGCCGGACCTTGTGGGCCGGTTGGTCCTGCGGGCCCGGGCGGTCCCTGGGCCCCGGTCACGCCCTGCGGTCCCGCCGTTCCCGTCGCACCGGTTGCGCCCACCGGGCCCTGCGGGCCTGCTGGCCCCGCTGGCCCGGCCGGCCCGGCCGGCCCGGCCGGTCCGCTAAGTCCGGAGACCAGGTCGTTGTTGCGAAGGATCTGCCCGCCCGAGAGTGCCAGCGGCGCGAAGCTGGCAGAGGGCGAGGTGCCGACCTGGATGTAGACCCGGTCAATCACCGAGCCGAGAAACGGCGGTGTGAACGGGACGAGGGCGCGTCCGGCGGAATCGAGCACGCCCTGCCGGATGACCGCGTAGTCCGCCCCCACGGCGAGGGGTTGTCCAGCGAACGACCCGCCGGCGCCGACGATGCTGCCGATGAGCGCGAAGTACTCACCGGGTGTGCCCGCGATGGCGACCGAGATGGTGGCGCCTGGCGCGACGTTGGACTGCGAGACGGCGAGCGTTGGCGGCTGCGCAGCCGCGTGACTGGTCAGACAGACACTGGCGACACACGCCACCGCAACAACGACGCCAGACCGATACGCGAGGCTGAAATTGGACATTGGAATTGACTCCGATTTGAGAGGGCGCACCGATCATACGGCAGGCGTCGACTTGTCGGGCGCACGCCGGCGTCGATTAGAATGAGCAAGGCACCCGGCGAGCTCCGGCGTGAGTTCAGGTCCCCTCTCGGTCCACCAACGCGTTCCCAGTCAACCACCTTCAATGCCTCAATTCGTCTACACCATGAAAGGGCTCGGGAAGGTCCACGAGCCAGACCACCAGGTTCTGAAGGACATCTGGCTCTCGTTCCTGCCGGGCGCCAAGATCGGCGTGCTCGGCCTGAATGGCTCCGGCAAGTCGACGCTGCTCAAGATCATGGCCGGCCTCGATCTGAACTTCCGCGGCGAGGCCTTCCTCGGCGAGGGTGTCACCGTCGGCTACCTGCCGCAGGAGCCGCAGCTCAATCCCGCCAAGGACGTGCGTGGCAATGTCGAGGAAGGCGTGGCGTCGATCCGCGCCATCCTCGATGCCTACGACGCGGCCAACATGAAACTCGGCGAGGAGCTTACGCCCGAGGCGATGGACAAGGTCCTCGAGGAGCAATCACGGCTGCAGGACAAGATCGACGCCACCA
This sequence comes from Acidobacteriota bacterium, assembly GCA_018000455.1. Taxonomy (GTDB): domain Bacteria; phylum Acidobacteriota; class Vicinamibacteria; order Vicinamibacterales; family UBA2999; genus CADEFD01. The sequence continues at coordinate 44,972 of JAGNJW010000018.1, read as the reverse complement.
ACGCCTGGGATCTCGACAGCCGGCTCGATCTGGCGATGGACTCGCTGCGCCTGCCGCCGTCGGATGCGGATGTGGCGACGCTCTCGGGCGGCGAGCGCCGCCGCGTGGCGCTCTGCCGGCTGCTGCTGCAGTCGCCCGATCTGCTGCTGCTCGACGAGCCGACCAACCACCTCGACGCCGAGTCGGTCGGGTGGCTCGAACGCTTCCTGAAGGACTATCCGGGCACCGTCGTCGCCGTCACCCACGACCGCTACTTTCTCGACAACGTCGCCGGCTGGATCCTCGAGCTCGATCGCGGCAGCGGCATCCCGTACCAGGGCAACTACACGGGCTGGCTCGAACAGAAGTCGTCGCGGCTGGCGCAGGAAGAGAAGTCCGAGAGCAAGCGCCAGCGGACGCTGCAGCGCGAGCTCGACTGGATCCGCATGTCGCCGCGGGCACGCCAGGCCAAGGGCAAAGCGCGTCTCAATGCCTACGAACAGCTACTGGCCGAAGACACGAACGAAAACCTCGACAAGGTCGAGATCTACATTCCGCCCGGCCCGCGGTTGGGCGACATCGTCGTCGAAGCGCGCGGGGTGAAGAAGTCGTACGGCGACAACATGCTGTTCGACGACCTCACCTTCACGCTGCCGCGTGGCGGCATCGTCGGCGTGATCGGCCCGAACGGGGCCGGCAAGACCACGACCTTCCGCTTGATCACGGGCGAAGAGCAGCCCGACGCCGGCGCCATGCGGCTCGGCGAGACCGTGCAGATCGGCTACGTCGATCAGAACCGCGACGCCCTCGATCCGAACAAGAGCGTGTTCGACGTCATCACCGGCGGCGAGGACGAGCTCGAACTCGGCAAGCGCAAGGTGCCGTCACGGGCCTACGTCTCGTGGTTCAACTTCAAGGGCGCCGGCCAGCAGCGCAAGGTCGGGCAGCTCTCGGGCGGCGAGCGCAATCGCGTCCATCTGGCGAAACTGCTGCGCAAGGGCTGCAATCTGCTGCTGCTCGACGAGCCGACCAACGATCTCGACGTCGATACCTTGCGGGCGCTCGAAGATGCGCTGCTCGACTTCCCGGGCTGCGCCGTCGTCATCAGCCACGACCGCTGGTTCCTCGACCGCATCGCCACCCACATCCTGGCCTTCGAGGGCGACTCGCAGGTGACGTGGTTCGAGGGCAACTACCAGGACTACGAGGCCGACCGGAAGCGCCGCCTGGGCGCTGCCGCCGACCAGCCGCATCGCATCAAGTACCGTAAGCTCACCCGCTAGGAGGTCGCCAATGACACCCCAGGAAGCACGCGCCGCTGCCAACGTGATCGGCACCCAGTTGCAGCACGAGTGGATGACCACCGCCAAGGTGCTGGCGGCGATTCCCGAAGCCAACAAGGATTGGAAGCCCGAAGCCAAGAGCCGTTCGGCCTGGGAGCTGGCCATTCACCTGGCCGGCGCCGACATCTGGTTCCTGAGCGCGATACTCGACGGCAAGTTCACGAGCGACCCCGATGGGGAAACGAAGCTCAAGGCCGCCGCGCCGACGCCGGCGAAGCTGGCCGAGTGGTACAAGCACGAGTTCCCGAAGAAACTCGAGCAGGTGCTGGCGCTGCCCGACCACAAGTTCACCGAGGTGATCGACTTCTACGGGATGAAGAACCCCGCCATCGTCTACCTCAATTTCGCGCTCGTGCACGGCGTGCATCACCGCGGACAGCTCTCCAGTTACCTCAGGCCGATGGGCGGCAAGGTGCCGAGCATCTACGGCGGCAGCGCCGACGAGACCTGGCAGGGGCCGGCCAGCTAGCCGTTGGTCACGGAGCAGGCCCGCGAGTCGACGCGGCTCACCGCGCCGTCGGTAGGTCTCGGCCGCTCCTCGAGTTGACGTGCGGACCATCACTTCCTCCGGCTTCGCCAACTGACGCAGTACGATCATCTCCGCCGGACGAAGCGATGGGTCCACACGCCAACTTCACTGCCAGACGGGAGCAATCTCCCGGCAGCGCGACGCCGCCTGGACGCGAGTGACCGTGACCAGCGCTGGTAGAATGCTCGCCGCGATCCTGGCGGCCGCGTGCCTGGCCCGCTGCGCGACTCCGGTCACGCCGGATCTCGTCATCACCAACGCGCGGGTGTTCACCAACGACGCCGCGCGGCCATGGGCCGAAGCGATTGCCATCAGGCGCGAGCGCGTGGTGGCAATCGGCGACACTGAGGCGTTGAGGGCCAGCGCGGGGCCGTCCACGCGCGTCATCGACGCCGGTGGGCGTGTCGTCGTGCCGGGCTTCAACGAAGTGCGCATCGATCTGCCGCTCGGGCCGCCGACATCCGCTGCCCTGTCTGCCCTCGACCGGGACGCCATCTCGCAGGGCGTCACCAGCCTGCAGGTCGTCGCTGGCGGACCCATGCGCTCGCTCGTCGTGGCCGCGCAGCAGGCCACGCGGCGGGCGCGCTGGCGGCTGATTCGATCTCCTGAGGACACGACGACGCTCTCGACCAGCGACCCGACCACCGTGCGGCAGGACGAGGATCCCTTCCTTCCGCCACAGCCGGGTGTGCGGCTGGTGGCGAATGGTGTCGCGTGGGCGACCTCGGGAGCGGCCGACCGTCGCCAGATCGACCCGACTCGACTGACGACCGTACTCGGCTGGGCCTACGGCGCTGAGGATCCGATCGTCATGACCGGCGCTGTTGAGCCGTGGCTGCGAGCAATGGAGCAAGCGGGACTGGCGGAGGTATGGAAGCGCAAGCGGCCGCGGTTCGATAATCCTGTTGACTACGACGACCGATGGGTCCCAGACCTGGCTCGATACGGCGCAGTACTGGCCGTCACCATGCCCGGGGCCACGCCGGTTGGGGCGGGACGGCGCGCATGGTATCCGTGGGCACCCTTCGCCGATGGCGGTGTCGTCCTTGCGGCAGGTTCATCACGGGCGCTGACACCGAGCCTGGCGCTGGAAGCGATGACGTGGGTCCAGCCCGAGATGCCGGGGCCAAGGGTGCGTACGCTCACCCGTGAAGAAGCCGTTCGCGCCATGACGTGGGGCAGCGCCTATGCCGAGCGGGCGGAACGTGACAAGGGCTGGCTCGCCCCCGGCACGCTCGCCGATCTCGCGGTGCTCTCAGGCGACATCTTCACCATGCCGGCCGAGCGCCTGGCCGGCATCACGAGCGTGCTGACGCTGGTCGGCGGGACCATCGTGTACGATGCGGGCGTTCTCTCCAAGTAACGCATGTTCCCAGACCTCCGCACCTTCATGGATCGGCTGCGCGCCGACGCCGATCTCGTCACCATCACCGCGTCCGTCGATGCGCACCTCGAAGCCGCCGAGATCCATCGCCGGGTGATTGCGGCCGGCGGGCCCGCCCTGCTCTTCACGAGCGTCAAGGGCCGTGGCTTCCCGCTCGTCACCAACCTCTTCGGCACCAGCAGGCGCGCGTCGCTGGCCTTTGGCGAGCATCCGATCCGGCTCATCAAGCGGCTGGTCGGCCTGGCCGAGACCATCATGCCGCCCGATGCCGCCAAGCTCTGGGGCGCGCGCGACGTGGCTGGCAGCCTGCTGAAGGTCGGGCTCAAGCGGCAGTCGATGGGGCCGGTCACCGAAGTGGTCACGCGCGCTCCCCGGCTCGACCAGCTCCCGGCGCTCACCTGCTGGCCCGACGACGGCGGCCCGTTCGTGACCTTGCCGCTCGTCTACACCGAGCATCCCGGGGGCCACGGCCACAACCTGGCGATGTACCGCCTGCACGTGCACGATGCCACCTCCACCGGCATGCACTGGCAGATCGGCAAGGGGGGTGGCTTTCACTATGCGCTCGCCGAGCGGATGAACCAGCCGCTGCCGGCCACGGTGTTCCTGGGCGGCCCGCCGGCGCTCATCCTGTCGGCGATTGCGCCGCTGCCCGAGAACGTGCCCGAGCTGATGCTGGCCTCGCTCATCGCCGGCGAGCGCCTGGCGCGCGTGCCGGGGTCGTTCGGCCACCCGCATCCGCTCGTCGCCAATTGCGAGTTCGCGCTGATGGGGGAGGTGCGGCCGTTCGAGCGGCGGCCCGAGGGGCCGTTCGGCGACCACTACGGCTACTACTCGTTGCGGCATGACTACCCGGTGTTCCGCGTCCATTCTGTGGCCCACCGTCACGATGCCGTGTATCCGGCGACGGTGGTGGGGAAGCCGCGCCAGGAGGACTTCTTCATCGGCGATCTGCTGCAGGAGCTGCTGTCGCCGCTGTTCCCGCTGGTGATGCCGGCGGTGGAGCAGCTCTGGTCGTATGGCGAGACCGGGTACCACGCCCTGGCCGCAGCCGTCGTGAAGCAGCGCTATCCGCGGGAAGCCATGGCCAGCGCCTTCCGCATCCTCGGCGAGGGACAGCTCTCACTGCAGAAGTTCCTGTTGCTCACCGACCGGCCCGTGGACGTGAAAGACTTCCGCGCCACGCTCGAGCACGTGCTCGCGCGCACCGATCCGCGCACCGACCTCTACGTGTTCGGCCATCTCTCGATGGATACGCTCGACTACGCAGGTCCGGCGGTGAACAAGGGCTCGAAGGGCGTGTGGATGGGCCTGGGCGACGCCATCCGCGAGCTGCCGCGCGAGTTCCGCCCCGCTGTGCCGCCGCCCGCCGACGTGACCGACGTGCGTGTCTTCTGTGGCGGTTGTCTCGTCGTCGGTGCGCGCCCGTTCGCGGCAGACCCTGACGCGGCGCCGCGCCTGGCCGCGCATCCCGCCTTCGAGGGCTGGCCGCTGGTCGTCGTCTCGGATGAACCGGAGCGGGCCACCAGAAGCACCGTCAACTTCCTGTGGACGACCTTCACGCGTTTCGAGCCGGCGGCCGACATCCATGCGGCGCGGGTGATGCTCGAGCGCAACCACGTGACCTTCACGCCGCCGGTGGCCATCGACGCCCGCATGAAGCCGTGGTACCCGGCCGAGGTGTCGTGCGATCCGGTGACCGCCGAACTCGTCACGCGCCGCTGGCACGACTACTTCCCTGACGGCAAGGTGACCATGGGCGATGCCGAACGCGGCCACCTCGATTAGGCGACGACCGTTCCCGTAGTACGATACGAGTCAGTGAGCGATACCGTCACCCGAGGCATCCGTGTGCAGGTGCGCAGCGTGTTCGTCCCCGAACGCAGCGCGCCGCGCGAGCAGCACTTCTTTTTCGCCTACCACGTCCGGATCTCGAACGAGGGCAGCGAGACGGCCCAGCTCCAGAGCCGTCATTGGGTCATCACCGACGCCAACGGCGACGTGCAGGAGGTGCGCGGCCCCGGGGTCGTGGGCGAGACGCCGCTGCTGGCGCCCGGAGCGGCGTTCGAGTACACCAGCTACTGCCCGCTGACGACGGCGGTGGGGACGATGCAGGGCAGTTACACCATGTCGACGCCGGCCGGCGATACGTTCGACGCTTCGATCGCGCCGTTCACGCTGGCCATGCCACACGCCCTGAACTAGCGGCCGCCGGCCACCCGGCAAGACGGGACGGGGGAGCCCGCCCGCCAGTTGGGACATACTTGCTGGATGTCCGTCCTACGACCTCCCACCCCGAGTGCACGAAGGGCCGAACGGGTCGGCGCTCCTCCTGCCTCGTTCGGAGCCACACCAGCGAAGAAGAAGGTCTCGCCTGGTGCCGCCTGGCGGGAGGCCCGGCTGCTCATCCACCAGCACCGCGGCCGCCTGGCCACTGGTCTCGCGCTCATGCTCGTGAGCCGCCTGGCGGGCCTGGTGCTCCCGTCGTCGGCGAAGTACGTGATTGACGACGTGATCGGGAAAGGCCGCCACGACCTGCTGATGCCGATTGCGCTCGTGGCCGGCGCCGCCACGCTCGTGCAGGCCGTGGCCTCGTTCGGCCTGTCGCAGCTGCTCGGCGTGGCCGCGCAGCGCGCCATCACCGACATGCGGCGCCGCGTCCAGGCGCACGTGATGCGCCTGCCCGTGCGCTACTTCGATTCGACCCAGACCGGCGTGCTCGTCGCCCGCATCATGAACGACGCCGAAGGCCTGCGCAACCTGGTCGGCAGCGGCCTCGTGCAGCTGGTAGGAGGGCTCGTCACGGCGGTCATCGGCCTCGGCGTGCTGCTCTACCTCAACTGGCGGCTGACCATCGTCACCGTCATCGTACTCGGACTGTTCGGCGGCGGCATGGCCTATGCCTTCAAGACGCTGCGGCCGCTCTTCCGCGAGCGCGGAAAGATCAATGCCGAGGTGACGGGCCGCCTCACCGAGGCGCTCGGGGGCATCCGCGTCGTCAAGAGCTACACCGCCGAGAAGCGTGAAGAGATCGTCTTCACCCACGGCGCGCACCGCCTGTTCCGGAACATCGCGCAGTCGATGACGGGTGTCTCGGCGACGACGGCCGGCAGCACCGTCGTCATCGGCGTCGTCGGTGTGCTGATGGTCTGGCTCGGTGGCAACGACATCCTGGCTGGACGCATGACGCTCGGCGACTTCGTGATGTACATCTTCTTCATCGGGCTGGTGGCCGCGCCGCTGGTCTCGATCGCCTCGATTGGCACGCAGATTACCGAGGCGTTCGCCGGGCTCGACCGCATCCGTGAGATCCTCGACATGAAGACCGAGGACGACATCGACGCCAGCAACGCCGCGATGGGCGCCATCCGAGGCGATGTCGAGTTCGACCGCGTGAGCTTCGAGTACGACGCCGGCCGCCCCGTGCTCACCGACGTCACGTTCCGCGCGCCCGCCGGCTCGACGACGGCGCTCGTCGGTTCGAGCGGCTCCGGCAAGAGCACGCTCATCAGCCTGGTGATGGCCTTCAACCGGCCGCTCTCGGGCCGCGTGCTGGTCGACGGCTTCGACCTGACCACCGTCAAGCTGCGCGACTACCGCAACCAGGTCGCCTCGGTGCTGCAGGAGAACTTCCTGTTCGACGGCACCATCGCTGAGAACATCGCCTACGCCCGGCCGCAGGCATCGCGGGAAGAGATTGAAGCGGCGTGCCGGCTGGCGCACTGCGAGGAGTTCATCCTGCGCTTTGCCGAGGGCTACGAGACGGTCGTGGGCGAGCGTGGCGTCAAGCTGTCGGGCGGGCAGCGGCAGCGGGTCTCGATCGCGCGCGCGCTGCTCAAGGAGCCGCGCATCCTGATCCTCGACGAGGCCACGTCGTCGCTCGACAGCGAGAGCGAAGAGATGATCCAGGACGCGCTCAAGCGGCTGCGGCACGGGCGCACGACCTTCGTCATTGCGCACCGGCTGTCGACGATCCGCAGTGCCGACCAGATTCTGGTGCTCGAAGGCGGCGAGATCGTCGAGCGCGGCACGCACGACGAGCTGCTGGCGAAGAACGGCCGTTACCGCCAGCTCTACGACAAGCAGTACAAGCTCGAAACCAACCGCTTCATCAACCCGGGCGAAGACTGGACGCCGGAGCCGCCGAAGGTCGTGGTGCCGAACGCGTCGGCGACGGGCCGCTAGCGGCGGCAAGCGTCGCCGTGCCAGCGCCTGCCCCGGAACCTTTCGGGGCGGGCCGCAGTATTCTTTCCTGCAGGAAGGAGCAACACACCTGGACGGCGACCAACTGCTCGAGATGTTCGTGCGCGGCGCTCTGGGCAGGTCGGGGCGCAAGCGCGCGCGTCGCGCCCAGACGTTTTTGGGCGGCCGGGGCGGCTTCCTCACCGCCAGCACCGTCATGGCGGCCGTCGGGGTGGCATGGGGCCTCTACGACCACCTGCGGTCGCAGCAGGTGCCGGCCGCCGGCCCTGCGCTGCCGTCAAGCGGCGCTTCGGTGCCCCCGCCCCTGCCCGGGGCAGCTGTCGTCCCGCCGCTGGTCGTACCGGCGGAGGTCGCCCGCCTGGTGCGGCTGGCCGTCTCGGCCGCCAACGCCGACGGCTCGTTGAGCGCCACCGAACGCCGTGCCGTGGCTGCTGAGGCGCACCGGGCCGGCGTGGACCTGCCGGCCGACGACCAGCTCCTGGCCCGCCACGCGCTGGCCGAGATCGTGGCCGGTGTCGCCAGCGACGGCGAGCGGCGCGATCTCTACGTCCTGGCGTTCACGATCGTTCGCGCCGACGAAGGCGTGTCGGGCGCCGAGCGTATCTACCTGGCGCAGCTGGCGTATGCGCTCGGCCTCGATGCCGGGGCGGCCGCTGGTCTCGAGCGCGACACGTCCGCCGCCATCGACCTCGCCCAACCGGCGCCGGTCTGAGACAATACGATCGGCGAGGACGTCGTTCCCGTTCATGGGCGCGTTGCCAGGCGCGGCGCGCGTGGCCGATTCTTCCTGCGCCAGGAGACGAGACGTGATGCAAGGCGTGCAGCAGTGGTACATGGCCATCGGCGGCCACCAGGTGGGGCCGGTCAGCCAGGACGAGATCCTCGCCAACCTCCGCAACGGCAGCATCGACCAATCGACGCTCGTCTTCACGTCGGGCATGGCCAACTGGCAGGCCGTCAAGGACGTTGCCGTGTTTGCCGCTTTCGTCGACGGCACCGCTGGGGCCGGCGCTATCTCGCCGCCGCCCCTGGCCCCGGGCCGCCGTGCCCACGATATCGACTTCACGATTCACGGCAACGAGATGCAGTTTGTCGAAGTCGAGCTCGATCCGGGCGAGGCGGCGGTGGCCGAGGCCGGGTCGATGATGTACATGACCGACGGCATCCACCTCGACACGATCTTCGGCGACGGCAGCCGACAGCAGAGCGCCGGCGTGCTCGACGCGCTGCTCGGGGCCGGCAAGCGCGTCCTGACGGGTGAGAGCCTGTTCATGACGGTGTTCACCAACAAGGGCACCGGCAAGCACAAGGTGGCGTTCGCCGCGCCGTACGCCGGGAAGATCCTCCCGATGGACCTGGCCGCCATTGGCGGCCAACTGGTGTGCCAGAAGGACTCGTTCCTGTGTGCCGCCCGTGGCGTCTCGGTGGGCATCGCCTTTCAACGGAAGATCGGCGCGGGCCTGTTCGGCGGCGAGGGCTTCATCATGCAGAAGCTCGAAGGCGACGGCCTGTGCTTCGTGCACGCCGGCGGCTCGATTCACGCCCTGGAACTCGGCGCCGGCGAGTCGCTGCGCGTCGACACCGGCTGCCTGGTCGCGCTGCAGCCGAGCGTCTCCTACGACATCCAGTTGGTCGGCAAGGTGAAGACTGCGCTCTTCGGCGGCGAGGGTCTGTTCTTTGCCACGCTGCGCGGTCCCGGCAAGGTGTGGCTGCAGTCGTTGCCCCTCAGCCGTCTGGCCGACCGGATCTACAAGGCGGCGCCGCAGACTGGCCGTCGCAAGGAAGAAGGCTCGATCCTCGGGGGCATCGGCGATCTGATCGATGGACGGTAGCGGGCGGCCGGGACCCTGCCATGCGCGTCGGCATGACGCGGCCCCTAGCCGCTGGCACCCGGGCCCCGGTAAGATGCCCGCCATGCGTGTTTGTCGTTCCGCTCTCGCGGCGGTGCTCCTGACGTTTGCCGCCTGGCCGGCCGCCGCCCAACCGCGAACGGCATTCCCAGACAAACGCGGCTTCGCGCTGTCGGATTTCCCCCGTCTCGTCACCCTGGCCGAGAACGTCTACGGCTACGAGGAAATCCGCGTTCCCGGCTTCACGACGGTCAGCCTCATCGTCGTCGGTGCCGACGGCGTGCTGGTCGTCGACGGGCAAGGCAGCGTCGCGGCGACCCAGACGCTGCTCGACAAGATCAAGTCCATCACGCCGAAGCCGGTGCGCTGGTACGTCGTCGGCTCCGACCACGGCGATCACACGGGCGGCAACTCGGTCCTGCCGGCCGACGTGACCTACGTCATCCACCCGACATCGCGGGCGCAGATGGAGCGTGATGCCGCGACGGTGATGGGGCAGAACCTGAAGGCGGCGGCTGAAGCGCTGACCAAGGGCGCTACGCCGCCGGCGCCGCGGCCCCCGGTCATCGTGCCGCCCACGGCGATGACCGGCGAACGGCAGACCATCGACGTCGGCGGCATCGAGGTGCAGATTCTGTTCCTCGGGCGCGCGCACACCGGCGGCGACCTGCACGCCTACCTGCCGAAGCAGCGCATCCTCTTCATGAGTGAGGCGTTCCTCAACCGCGTGTTTCCGGCGCTGCGGTCGGCCTATCCAAGCGAGTGGGTCAAGATGCTCGATCGGGCGCTGGCCATGGATATCGACCGCTACGTGCCCGGGCACGGCTTCATCGAGGCGCCGGCGGCCTCGCGCGAGGAGCTGGTGGCGTTCCAGAAGGCCCTGCACTACGTGATCGAGGAAGTGAAGCGGCTGCATCGACTCGAACTCTCGGCGGACGAGGCGGCGAAGCAGGCCAACTGGGGCGAGTACGCGGCCTGGATGCTCGCCGACCAGCAGGGCATCATCGCCATCCGCCGGATCTACGACGAACTGGAAGGGAAGTTGAAGTGACGAGCCAATCGAACTCCAATCACGCGCACCATCCGGTGCCCACCTACATCGCCACCGTGCTGTGGGTGCTGGCGATGGTCTTCATCGGCGGGTCGATGTGGTTCGGCTGGAATCTGCGCGATCTGGGCCTGTTGATGTTGGGCCTGACGCTCCTGCCGGTGATCGGCATCAGCCGCTGGTACGTCGTGAAGCTGCAGGACCGCATCATTCAGGTCGAGATGCAGGTGCGCTGCGCCCGCGTGCTCCCGGCCGGCCAGGACGAGTTGCTGGCGCAGCTCTCGCCGAAGCAGATTGTGGCCCTGCGCTTCGCGCCGGACGACGAACTGGGCGACCTGCTGCAGCGTGCCGTGAGCGAACAGATGACGCCGGCGACCATCAAGCAGGCCGTCAGGCAGTGGCGGCCCGATTACATGCGCACCTAGCCCCCTGGACGACCGTGTGAGGCCGCGTTTCACGCCGCTCGATCCTCCCGCGCTCACCGCGGCCCAGCGGGCGGTGGTCGACGAAGTGCGGCGCGGACGCCGCGGCACGGTGCCGGCCAACGTCGTGGCGTGGTTGGCGCACCCGGAGCTGGCGCGGCGGGCTGCGGCGCTGGGCGAGCTCGTGCGCTACGATACGGCGCTGCCGCCCCGGTTGTCAGAACTCGCGGTCCTGGTCGTGGCCCGGCGATGGTCGTGCGCCTACGAGTGGGCCGTGCACGCCGTCGAGGCGGCACGAGCCGGACTCGAGCCGGCGATCGTCGAGGCGATCGCCCAAGACGCGCCGGGGCTCCCGCTCGAGGGCGCCGACCGGGCCGTGCACGCCTTGGCGCGCGAGCTGGTCGTGACCGGACGCGTCTCCGATGAGCGCTACGACGACGCGATTGCAGCCCTGGGAGAAGCGGCGGTCGTGGACCTCATCGCCCTGGTCGGCTACTACACGCTCGTCGCCTTCACGCTCAACGCGCGCCAGGTGCCGCCGCCGGCCGGTGGGCCGGTGCTGCCAGACGCGGGCTAGCGTCCTACCAGAGCGCGGCCTTCATCCGCGCGATCGCGATCTCGAACTGTGCGAGATCGCGCAGTACGTCCTCAGCTTCGGTAATCGTCTGGGCCAGCGCGTCTGGCGGCGGCGTGGCGCCGCGCTTCACTTCCCACGCCAGGTCGCGCGTCGTCTCGGCGCAGGCGCGGCACACGGCCAGCGTCTGCTCGTGGGCGCCGATGATGCGCTCGACCTCGGCGCGCTCCTCGTCGGTCATCGACGTTCATTGTAATCGGGGCTGGGGGCCAGCCGAATCCTGGCGCCGAGCCACACAAGCCATGAACGGCGAAGGGCCCGGTGGATATGCCACCGGGCCCTTGCAGGGTGATGAAGTCGGCCGCTAGCCGCGACGCCGGTCTACCAGTCGAACTTCACGCCGAAGCGCATGATCGAAGGTCCGACGATGCTGATCGGCTGTTCGAAGGCCGACCCGCTGTTCCACCCGATGTTCTGCGCGGCATCGGTATTGGTCAGGTTGTAGGCATCCAGGAACAGCCCGATTCGCCGGCTCGCCTGCAGGGCGATGAACTTCTCCAGCCGCACGTCGAGCAGCGTGATGTTGTCCATCCGGCGCGTGCCGAGCGGCTCGGCCAGGATGCGCTGCGTGCCGTAGTTGATGCCGTTGGCGGCGCCGGCCAAGAACGTGCGGCCGTAGGGCTGGCCCTGCTGGAAGCGCAGCGCCGGCGTGATCCGCACGCCCCACGGGCCTTCGTAGCTGCCGTTCACCTTCGCCGTCCACATCGTGAAGTCGAAGCGGCCGTTGTTGGTGTTGATGAGGTCGTTGGCGGTGGACGGCGTGGTGATCGAGCGCAGATTCTGGCCGAAGTAGCCGGTCTCGTGGTCCTTGTTCCAGCGCTTCGCAAACGCCGCCGACAGCGACCAGCGACCGGCCTGACGCTTGGTGGCCTGCACCTCCAGCGTGTGGTACTCACCCTTGCCGGGAAGGGCCGTCGTGAGGTTGCGGACCGGCAGCGCCAGGTTGGCCGGGTTCAGGTTGAAGCCGGGAATGCCGGCCCCGTCGTCCCCGTTGCCCAGCACACCGTCCGGGCCGGGGTCACGGATCGTGATCGGCACGTTGAAGGCGTCGAGCGGGCGGTTCGAGTTCGCATTCACGCGGAAGTTGTCGATGGCCCGGTAGACGTAGCCGCCCGAGAGTGCCAGGCCCGGCATCAGTTCGTGCTCGACCCAGGCCGAGACCTCGTCGGTGCGCGTGTTCTTCAGGTTGGGGTCGAGTGCCGTCGCCGCGCCGCCGCGCTGGGCGATGATCACGCCCTCTTCACCCGGCTGATACAGCAGATCGCCGTTGGCGTCGACCCAGCGATAGCGCGAGTACCAGTCGGCGAAGTTCGGGTTCGCTCCCGCCGTCAGGCCGCTGGCGCCTGGATTCCAGTAGTACTGGCCGATATTGGCCTTGAGCACGGTGCGGCCCTGGCCGGTGAGGTCGAAGATCAGGCCCAGGCGCGGCACCGGGTTGTTGAAGGTCTTCAGGTTGTCGACGGCGGCAAACGTCTGCTGCGTCGGGTTGAACCGGCCGACCGGCGGGCCCTCCTGTTCCGGCAGGAAGGCGCGGTAGCGATCGAACCGGATGCCCGCGTTGATGGTCAGCCGCGAGTTGAGCCGCCAGGTGTCCTGCAGGTATAGCCCGACGGTACCGAGCCCCTGCTCGGAGATCGACGGCGTCGCGAAGAGGTAGACCTCGGAGGCGTTGCCGTTGTTCAGGATGTGCAGCACGTCGCCGGGCACGTTGCCGACGCCGCCCCGACCGCGTTCGTCGGTGAACGTCTCGCGGAACCACTCGCCGCCCACCTTGAAGTTGTGGGAGCCGGCCCAGCCGCTCTTGAAATAGGTGAGCGACCCCGACACCTGGTTGCGCGAGGGGGTACGGAACCAGCCGTCGCGGTTGCCGCCGCTCACGAGGTTCGTGCCGATATCCTGGTAGGCCGTCTCCTCGGTATAGCGGCTGTTGGGCCAGATATAGCGGAACTGCCCGCCGCGCACCTCGAAGAAGGTGCTGCCGCTGACCACGGACTCGTAGCCCGCCTTGTAGGTGTGGGCCCAGTAGTTCTGGTTCCACGTCGAATCCGCCGAGTTGTGGCGGGCCGCGGTGGCCCCGACGACGAACGTGTCGAGCCGGTTGGGTTGGCTCTTGTTACCCCACATGGCGTAGGCCGTCAGCTTGTTGTTCTGGGACACTGCGTAGGTGAGCTTGCCCGTGTAGTTCGTCAGGCCGGTTTCGAACGGCTTGACCGGGAAGTTGGGCAGCCGCCCCTGGACGTTCTGGTTGCGCGCCGACCCGTACCACCACAGCTTGTCCTTCTTGAGGTAGCCGCCGATGTCGCCGTTGAGATCGTAGTAGCGGGAGATGCGGTTCAGGTCCGACGGGGTGAGTTCGCCACAGTCGCTCCTCGGACACAGCGACACGAAGCTGTTGTCGATGTTGGTACGCTGAATGCCCTCGTTCTGGTAGTCGGCGTAGAGCTTAGCGTGATACTCGTTACCCCCCGACTTGGCGACGAAGTTCGACCACACGCCCGGCCACGGCATCTCGGCCGTGTGCCCCTTGGTCTCGATGGCCACTTCGTCGATCGAGCCGTAGTCGTAGTAGAAGCCCGAACCGTTCGTGCCCTCGGTGTTCACGATCCCTTCGACCATCGGGCGATGCTGATCCTGCTTGGTATCGTAGGCGGCATACCCGGTCTGCGTGCCGGCGGCGCTGCCGCCCACGTCGATGCGGGTCATCACCATGGCGGGTGAGGCCGCCAGCACGGCCCAGAAGTCGCGGGCGTTGGGCAACGCCGCGAGCCGTTCCTGGCCGAAGTTCTCGGCCGTGGTCGTGGTGGAGATGTCCACGACGGGCGACTGGCCACTGACCGTGACCGTCTCCTGCAGGCTGGCCACGCCGAGCTCGATGTTCACCGTGGCGGTGAAGCCGAGGCCGACGCGCAACCCTTCGCGGTTGACGGAGCCGAAGCCGGCCAACTCGAAGACCAGGCTATAGGTGCCCGGCGGCACCGCCGGGAAGCGGTATTCGCCAGCCTCGTTCGTGACGTCGGTACGGACTCCCTGCATACTGGGGCTCGAAGCCGTGACGGTGACACCCGGCAGCACGCCGCCCGTGTTGTCGGTGACCTTGCCGTTGATCGCGCCCGTGGTAGCCGAGACCTGCGCGAATGCCGTTGTTGCGGCCAAGAGAACGCTGAGGCCAAGTGTGGTGACACGAAGCATGCCGTACTCCTCCATCTAGCTGATGCGAGTTGCCCTAGTCCGTGCGCTCGACAGCCGTCACGACGCCGAGACCTGCCAACGCCGCGCGGATCGCCCTGGCCCCCTTGCCGAAGCCGAGATGTGCAAGTCAGGAGGGGTGGCGCGTATTCTAGGCATGTCACATCCTCGATACAAGTTTGTTTTTTGCGGCGATGTCCATATTTTTGGATTCGCCGCAGCGGCCTCGACGGTTTTCGTCCGACTAGAATGCCGGCGGGTTGGGAGGCACGATGCGCAAGCCAGTGGTGCTCATCACGGGCGCCGGCGGGGAAATCGGTCACGGCCTGATTGCGACGATCACGGAGTCTGGACGTCAGTCGGTCGTCACGCTCGACCTCAATCCGCTCGAGCCGGCGCTGGGCCGCCTGGTACAGCGTGAGTTCACGGGCTCGATTCTCGACGCGCCGCTCCTCGAACGGATCCTGGCCGAGTTCGAGGTCGATACGGTCTTCCACCTGGCGGCCCTGCTGTCGACACGCTCCGAGTTCACGCCGATGACGGCGCACCAGGTCAACGTCGAAGGCACGCTGCGCCTGCTGGAGTTCTCCCAACGCGAGGCAGAGTCGCACGGTCGGCCAGTGATGTTCGTCTACCCCTCGTCGATTGCCGCCTACGGCATTCCCGACCTCGACACCAAAGCGCGCGCCGGCCGCGTGACCGAGGATGCGTTCGCCACCCCGACGACGATGTATGGCTGCAACAAGCTGTATTGCGAGCAGCTCGGCCGCTACTACGCGCGCCACTACAAGCAGCTGTCGGCCGAGTCGCAGGCGGGCCGTGTGGACTTCCGCGCGGTGCGATTCCCGGGGCTCATCAGCGCGCTGACCGTGCCATCGGGCGGCACGAGCGACTACGCGCCCGAGATGATCCACGCCGCGGCCCGGGGCGAGCCCTATGAGTGCTTCGTCCGGCCCGACACCCGGATCCCCTTCATGGCGATGCCCGACGGCGTCGCGGCGCTGCTGGCGCTGGCGGCGGCGCCGCTGAGCGCCCTGACGCGCACGACCTACAATCTGGGCGCGTTCAGCCTGTCGGCCGGCGAGATCTACGATCGCGTGCACGCCGCCTTCCCGGTGGCCGAGATCACCTGGAAGACCGACCTCAAACGCCAGGGCATCCTGGATTCGTGGCCCGCCGACGTCGATGATGGGGCGGCGCGGCGCGACTGGGGCTTTGCCCCCGCCTACGACTTCGCGCGCGCCTTCGACGAGTACCTGATTCCCACGATTCTCGCTCGGTATGCGCGTAACTGAGGCGCCGATGAACGCACCGCGACTGATGCTCCTCGCCTTGCTCGCGTTCTTAGCGCTCCTGGGAGGCTGCATGGGCACTGCGATTCCGATGGCCGAGTCCGAGCACGCGGCGGCCGAGACCTACGTGCGGCTCGTGCTCGCGCTCGGCCAGCACGATGCCAATTTCGTCGACGCCTACTACGGCCCGCCGACGCTGCGCCAGGAGGTGGAGCAGGCGGCCTGGACCTTCGCCGACATCAACAAGCGGGCCGCGGTGCTCGAAGTGGACCTGCGGCGGTTGCCGGCGCTCGAGGCGTCGGCACCCGATGCCGAGATGCGCCGGCTGCGTCGAGCCTACCTGGCGCGCCAGCTGAACGCGCTGCGGGCCCGCGTCAGCATGTTGCAGGGGAAACGGTATCCGTTCGACGAGGAGTCCCGCGAACTCTACGATGCCGTGGCGCCGCGCAACACCGAGGCGTCGTTCGAGGCGGCGCTGGCCGCCATCGGCGCCAGGATTGGCGGCGACGGCGACCTGCCGGCACGCTACGGCGCCTTCCGGCAGGCGTTCGTGATTCCTCCGGGCAAGCTCGACGCCGTGTTCACGGCGGCGATTGCCGAGTGCCGGCGGCGCACGCTGGCACACGTCTCGTTGCCGGCCGGCGAGGCGTTCGCGGTTTCCTACGTGACCGACAAGCCGTGGAGCGCCTACAACTGGTACCAGGGAGGGTTCAAGAGCCTCATCGAGGTGAACACCGACCTGCCGGTGTTCATCGATCGAGCGATCGACCTGGCGTGTCACGAGGGCTATCCGGGCCATCATGTCTACAACACGCTGCTCGAGAAGAATCTCGTGCGGGATCGCGGCTGGGTCGAGTTCTCGGTCTACCCGCTCTTCTCTCCGCAATCGCTCATCGCCGAGGGCACGGCCAACTACGGCATCCAGGTGGCCTTCAGTGATGCCGAGCGGCGGGCCTTCGAACGCGAGTCGTTGTTTCCCCTGGCGGGTCTCGATCCTGCCAGGGTCGACGAGTACTACGACGTGCTGGCGCTCTCGAAGCAACTGACGTATGCCGGCAACGAGGCCGCGCGCGGTTACCTCGACGGCCGCATGGACGCGGCGCGCGCGGCCGACTGGCTCGTGCGCTTTGCCATGAACACGCCGGCGCAGGCCGCCCAGCGGGTGAAGTTCTTCGATACCTACCGCAGCTACGTCATCAACTACAACCTGGGCGAGGACATGGCGCGGGCCTATGTCGAGAAGAGAGCCGGCGACGACCCAGCGAAACGGTGGCAGGTCTTCATCGAGCTGCTCTCGTCGCCCCGTCTGCCCTCGGATCTCGAGGACTGACGGCGTGCGGGCGGTTGCGATCGGCGCCTTCGGACCGCCGTCGGGTCTCTGTCTCGTTGACCGACCCCGGCCCGTCATGGCGGCCGGCGACGTCCTCATCGCCGTGGCCGCCGCCGGCGTGAACAGGCCCGACGTCCTGCAGCGGCTCGGCAAGTACGCGCCGCCGCCCGGCGCGTCGGACGTACCGGGCCTCGAGGTCGCCGGGACGATCGCCGATGTGGCTCCCACCGCCGATGGCGCAGTGTCGCGCTGGCGGGTGGGCGACGCCGTGTGCGCGCTGGTCGCCGGCGGCGGATACGCCGAGTTCTGCCTGGCACCGGCAGCGCAATGTCTGCCCGTGCCGCCTGGCCATTCGATGGTCGAGGCGGCGGCGATCCCAGAAACGTTCTTCACCGTGTGGACCAACGTCTTCGAGCGTGGGCGGCTCCAGCCCCGTGAATCGCTGCTGGTGCACGGCGGGTCGAGCGGCATCGGCACGACGGCCATCCAACTCGGGCGGGCCTTCGGCGCCACGGTGTTCGCCACGGCAGGCTCGGCCGAGAAGTGCGCCGCCTGTGTTGCACTCGGCGCGGCGCGGGCCATCAACTACCGGGACGACGACTGGGTGGCCGTCCTCACGGCGGCGACCGGCGGCGGCGGCGTGGACGTCATCCTCGACATGGTCGGTGGTGACTACGTCGGGAGGAACCTGGCGCTGCTCGCCGTCGATGGCCGGCTCGTGCAGATCGCGTTCCTCGAGTCATCGAAGGCGGAGATCGACCTGATGCAGGTGATGCGCCGCCGCCTGACGATCACCGGCTCGACACTCAGGCCACGTAGCGTGGCCGAGAAAGGCGCGCTCGCCCGCGCCCTCGAGCAACAGGTGTGGCCGCTGCTGGCCTCGGGCGCCGTGCGGCCCGTGATTCACGCGGTGCTGCCACTCTCCCGGGCCGCCGACGCGCACCGCATGATGGAAGAAGGACGGCACATCGGCAAGATCGTGCTCGACGCCACAGCCTAGCGACCCGTCGCGGCAGCGGTGCTGCGATGTCCCGGCCCGCCGCGGCTATACTGGTCGACTGCCATGGCCGCGCCGGACCGCCTCTTCACACCCCGCTTCTTCGTGATGTGCGGCTTCAACTTCGTGGTCTTCCTGTCGGCCTTCCAACTGCTGCCGACGGCACCCTTCCGCATCCGCGACCTTGGCGGCAGCGCCGTCGCGGCCGGGTTGTTCCTGGGCTTCCTCACCTATTCGTCGGCGGCGACCGGCCCCATCACGGGCGGCATCGTCGACCGGATCGGCAAGCGCCGCGTGCTCATCGTGTCGAGCGCCGCCATCGCGTGCTTCTCGCTGGTGTATGCCGTGCTGCCGCGCTACGAGGCGATGCTGGCCCTGGCCATCGCGCACGGCCTGTTCTGGTCGGGACTGCTCGTGGCCGCCGCCTCCTATGTGACCGATATCGTGCCGCCGAGCCGCCGCGCCGAGGGCCTGAGCTACTGGGGCATGTCGACGATCTTCGCCGTGTCGATGGCGCCGGCCATCGGACTGTGGGTCTACGGTCGCGGCGGCTGGCGTGTGCTGTGCCTCGAGGCCGCGGCCCTCAGTGTGCTGATGCTGGTCATTGCCTGGACCATGTTGCCGAAGGACGAGCCGCGCCAGACCGAGGTGGCCGCCTGGTCGTGGTCGGCGCTCGTCGAGTGGAAAGTGCTGGCGCTCTCGATCACGATGTTCCTGTATTCGTTCGGCTACGGCGGCATCACGAGCTTCGTCGCGATGTACAGCGAAGCGTCGGGCGTGCATCCCGTCTCCCTCTACTTCACGGTCTTCTCGGTGGCCATTCTCGTCACGCGGCCGTACGTGGCGCGACTCGGCGATCGCATTGGCCACAAGAAAGTGCTCGTGCCGTGCCTGGCCCTGGTCGTCGCCGGGTTCGCACTGCTCTCGGTGGGTGGCAGCCGCGCGATGTTCGTCGTCTCGGCGCTCGTCTTCGGCACCGGCTTCGGCTCGGCGTATCCGCTCTTCCTCGGCCACGTGATGCGTCACGTAGCGCCCGAGCGCCGCGGCGCCGCCTTCGGCAGCATCATCGCGGCCTTCGACACCGGCATCGGCACCGGGTCGATGGTGCTCGGCTGGCTCGTGCAGCACTACGGCTATCGCAGCGCCTTCGGCGCGGCGGCCGCCCTGGCGTTGCTGACCGTGCCCTACTTTCTGACGGTCGAACCGAGGGTGCTCCCGCCGGGCACCCCGGTGCACTCCTAGAGTGCCCCGGAACGGTTAGACGCCCGCACGCCCTACAGCCCGTCGGGCTCGTAGTTCAGCACCGGTCGCAGCCAGCGCTCGGCCTCGCGCAGTGGCATGCCCTTGCGCCTGGCGTAGTCGGCCATCTGGTCGGCGGCCACGCGCTGGATGACGAAGTACTTCGCCTGCGGGTGTGAAAGATAGATGCCGCTGACGCTGGCCGCCGGGGTCATGGCGAACGACTCGGTGAGGCCCATGCCGATCGCCTCGGCGCCGAGCAGGTCGAACAGCCGGCGCTTCTCGGTGTGGTCGGGGCAGGCCGGATAGCCAAAGGCCGGGCGGATGCCGCGATACCCCTCGGCGGCCAGATCCGCCGGCGACAAGTGCTCGTCGGCGCCGTAGCCCCAGTCGCGACGAGCCTGGGCGTGCAGGTACTCCGCCAGCGCCTCGGCCAGCCGATCGGCAAGGGCCTTGGCGATGATGGCGCTGTAGTCGTCGTGGGCCGCTTCGTAGCGGCTGGCGAGGGCCTCGGCGCCGAGACCGGCGGTCACCGCGAAGGCGCCGATGTAGTCGGCCACGCCGCCGGCGTGCGGCGCCACGAAGTCGGCCAGCGAGCGGTTCGGCTTGTCGTCGGCGATGACCTCCTGCTGGCGCAGCATCGGGAAGCGCGTCAGCTCCACCCGGCCGCCCGTTTCGTACTCCCTGTTCCCCGTTTCCCGTTCCCCGTTCCCCGCTCCCCGTTCCCTGTTTCCTGCACGGTAGACCACGATGTCGTCGCCGTCGCTCGCCGCCGGCCAGAAGCCGTAGATACCGCGCGCGGTCAGCGATTGGTCCTTGATGACCCTTGAGAGCAGCGCCTGTGCGTGCTCGTAGAGCTCGCGAGCGGCCGCGCCCTGGGCCGGATCGTCGAGGATGGCGGGGAAGCGTCCCTTCAGTTCCCACGCCGAGAAGAAGAACGTCCAATCGATGTAGGGCACGAGCGTCTCGATCGGCACCTCGACCTGGCGGGCGCCGAGGAACGACGGCACCGGCGGCGGTGTCGAGAGGTCGAGCCTGAGCCGGTTGGCCACCGCGCGGGTGTAGGCCAGGGTCGGCCGCTCCAGGCGCTGCGCGTGCTTGACCCGCAGTTCCTCCTGCTCCTGCCGGTTGGCCCGATCGAAGCGATCGCGGCCCTCGCTCCCGAGCAGGTTGTTCATCGCGTCCACGACGCGCGAGGCGTCCGGCACGTAGACGACGGGCCCGTCATAAGCCGGCGCGATCTTGACCGCCGTGTGCTGGCGACTGGTCGTGGCGCCGCCGATGAGCAGCGGCACCTTCGGCCCCCGCGTGCGCATCTCGCGTGCCACGTAGGCCATCTCGTCGAGCGACGGCGTGATGAGGCCGCTCAGGCCAACGACATCGACCTGCCGCTCAGCCGCGGTCTTGAGAATCGTGTCGCAGTGCACCATCACGCCGAGGTCGATGACCTCGTAGCCGTTGCAGCCGAGCACGACGCCGACGATGTTCTTGCCGATGTCGTGCACGTCGCCTTTCACCGTCGCCAGCAGCACCGTGCCGGCCTTGCGGCGGCCGCCTGCCTGCTTCTCGGCATCCATGAAGGGCTCGAGATAAGCCACCGCCCGCTTCATGGCGCGGGCGCTCTTGACGACCTGAGGCAGGAACATCTTGCCGGCGCCGAACAGATCGCCCACCACCTTCATGCCGTCCATCAGCGGCCCCTCGATGACGGCGAGCGGCTTGCCGAGGGCCACGCGGGCTTCCTCGGTGTCCTGTTCGATGAAGTCGACGACGCCGTGCACGAGGGCGTGGGCGAGACGCGAGCCGACCGGCGCTTGGCGCCAGCTCAGGTCGACCTCGCGCTTGGCGCCGGCGCCCCTCACCTGCTCGGCGTAGGTGACCAGGCGCTCGGTGGCGTCGGGACGCCGGTTGAAGATGATGTCCTCGACGTGGGTGAGGAGCGTCTTCGGGATGTCTTCGTAGACCACCAGCTGGCCGGCGTTCACGATGCCCATGTCCATACCGGCCTTGATGGCATGGAACAGAAACGACGAGTGAATCGCCTCGCGCACCACGTCGTTCCCGCGGAACGAGAACGACAGGTTGCTGACGCCGCCGCTCACCTTGACGCCCGGACACGTGGCCTTGATCTGGCGCGTCGCCTCGATGAAGTTGACCGCATAGTCGTTGTGTTCCTCGAGTCCGGTCGCGATCGCCAGGATGTTGGGGTCGAAGATGATGTCGGTCGGGTCGACGCCCGCCTGCTCGGTGAGCAGGCGGTAGGCCCGCTGGCAGATCGCGACCTTGCGGGCGATGGTGTCGGCCTGGCCCTGCTCGTCGAAGGCCATGACGATCATCGCCGCGCCGTAGCGGCGCACGGTCTGCGCTTTGTGCAGGAAGTCGGCTTCGCCCTCCTTGAGACTGATCGAGTTGACGATGCCCTTGCCCTGCACGCACTTGAGGCCCGCCTCGAGCACCGACCACTTCGAGCTGTCGATCATGATCGGCAGTCTGGCGATCTCCGGCTCGGTGGCGATGTAATTGAGGAAGCGGGTCATGCTGGCTTCCGAGTCGAGCATGCCCTCGTCCATGTTGACGTCGAGGATGTTGGCGCCGCCGCGTACCTGGTCGACCGCCACCTCGGCCGCCGCCGTCCAGTCGTTGGACTGGATGAGGCGCGCGAACCGCTTCGAGCCGGTGACGTTGGTGCGCTCGCCGATCATCTGGAAGTTGCTGTCGTCGCGCACGACGAGCGTCTCGAGCCCGCTGTAGCGCGAGTAAATGGCGTGGTGCGTGTCCTCGCGTGAAGGCGGCACGCGGGGCGACTGGCGGCCGACCGCGCGAGCGATGGCGGCAATGTGAGCCGGCGTCGTGCCGCAGCAGCCGCCGACGATGTTGAGGAAGCCCGCCTGGGCGAACTCCGCCAGCAGCGCACCGGTCTCGTCGGCCTGCTCGTCGTACTCGCCGAAGGCGTTCGGCAGCCCGGCGTTGGGGTAGCAGCTGACGAAGCATGTCGCGAGGCGCGACAACTCCGCCATGTACGGGCGCATCTCGCCGGCGCCGAGGGCACAGTTGATGCCGACGCTGAACGGTCTGACGTGCTCGATCGACGTGTAGAACGCGTCCACCGTCTGGCCCGACAAGGTGCGGCCGCTCCGGTCGGTGATGGTGACCGAGATCATCACGGGCACACGGGCGCCGCGGGCCTCGAATTCCTCCTCGATGGCGACCAGCGCCGCCTTGGCCGTGAGCGTGTCGAAGATCGTCTCGACGAGCAGCACGTCGGAGCCGCCGTCGAGCAGGCCCCGCACCTGGTCGCGATAGGCGAGCCGCACGTCGTCGAAGCTGGCCGATCGGAACGCCGGGTCGTCAACCTTGGGCGAGAGCGACAACGCTTTGTTCGTCGGGCCCACCGAGCCGGCGACGACGCGCGGACGGTCTGGGGTCTTCCTCGACCACTGCTCGGCGACGCTCTTGGCCAGCCGGGCGGCCTCGACGTTCAGCTCGTAGGCCAGTGCTTCCAGCCCGTAGTCGGCCTGGGCGATGGCGGTGCTCGAGAAGGTGTTGGTCTCGATGATGTCGGCGCCGGCGGCGAGGTACTCGCCATGGATGTCGGCGATGACATCCGGCCGCGTCAACACCAGCAGGTCGTTGTTGCCGGTCAGATCGTGCGGGTGGTCGGCGAACCGCGGCCCGCGGAAATCGGCCGGCGTCAGCGCCCGCCGCTGGATCATGGTGCCCATCGCGCCGTCGAGGATGAGGATGCGGCGCGTGACGAGCTCGGTCAAGGTGTGTGTGGTCATCGAGGGTCCTGAGCAGTCCCGCGCGCCCGCTGGCCGCGACGGGCGGGGCGGGGAGCGGAAAGGGGGATCGCGTCGGGTTTGGAGGCGCCGGCGACCAGCACGACGAACGGATCGCCAGCGCCTCGCGCACCCACCTGAACGCGCGGCGCCACCAGGCCGGCGGCGGAAAGCCAGGTCGAGAGCGTCTGGTCGTCGAACCCCTGCCAACGGTCGCCGAGCTTGTGGCGCACCCACGATTCGTCGTGGGTGCGGAGGTCGAGGATGATGACGCGACCGCCGGGCCGCAACACCCGCGCGGCCTCGTGGAGGGCGCGGCCGGGATCGGCGGCATGGTGCAGTGTCTGCGACAGCAGCGCCACGTCGAATGAGGCGTCGGCCGCCGGCACGCGTTCGATTTCGCCGCGCTTCCAGACGATGTTGGCGACGCGCCGGCGTTCAGCCAGCAGCCGCGCCCGCGCCAGCACGGCGGGCGACCGGTCGACGCCGACGACCCGCCGGGCCCATCGCGCGGCCTCGATCGTCAGGTAACCCTCGCCGCAGCCGATGTCGACGACGTCGAGCGGTGGCAGGAGCAGGCCGAGTGCGCGCGACCACGCCGCCCAGCTGCGCCCCGGCACCAGTTGCCGTCCGTCGCGCGTGTCGGCGCCGGCGTGCTGGTCGAAGTTTTCGCGGCGCAGCCGCCGCACTTCCTGGATGCGGGTGTCGTCGGCGCGCACATCGGGAATGGCCGCGGCCCGCGTGAACTCGCCGTCGAGCAGCTGCCAGAGCGGCGAGTCGGTGCCGTTGGCCCGGGCGAGGCGGTAGTAGACGTAGATGCCGTCGCGGTCTTCGTTGACCAGGCCGGCGTCCTTCAGCAGGCCGAGGTGGCGCGACACGCCCGACTGCGCCAGGCCCAGAATGCCCGTCAGCTCGGTGACGTTGAAGCGATCGACCGACAGGGCGCGCAGCAGGCGCAGCCGGGCCGGATCGCCGAGCACGCGAAAGAGGGCGGAGGCTTCAATCATATCGACGAATCCACAATTAATGATATGACAGACGGGGTCCGCATCCCAAGCGGGGCCAGGGCCGCGGACCTGGCAGACCGACGTCCGGGCGGCGGCCTCGGGCGCCGCTGCGCTCGAATGGCCGGAGACCAGTGGCCGACCGGTGAAGTAGACTAGGGGGCTCCGTGCCCGTCACTGTGACCGAGACCGGCCGGACATATACGCATGGGTATTCTCGACAAACTCCGCCCGCAGGCCCGCTGGAAGCACGGCGATCCGATGGTCCGTCTGGAGGCCGTGCAGGCTCTTGACGCCTCGGAGACCGACGCGCTTGTTCAGGTGGTCACTGAAGACACTGATGCGCGCGTGCGCCGGGCGGCCGTCGGCCAGCTGGCGGACGCCGACGTGCTGGCCGCGGTGACGCGCAACGACAGCGACACCGGGGTCCGCGACGCCGCCGTGCAGCGGATCGTGGCCGTCGCCGGCGAGCCGGGCGGCGCAGCCGCGGTGCGCGTTCTCGGCGCCCTCGGCCGCACCAAGGATCTGGCGATCCTGGCGCGTTCGACCGCGCCCGAGCCCGCCCGGCACGCGGCGGTGGCGGAGCTGAGCGACGCGAAACTGCTCGGCGGCATCGCCCGGCACGCGGTCGACGCCAGCACTCGCCTGCTCGCGCTGGAGCGTCTGTCGGATGCCGGTGAACTCGAAGCCGTCGCCGTCAACGGCGAGCATGCCGAGGCCGCCGTCGCCGCCTTCGACCGGCTGTCTGGGCTCACGGCCGAGCAGTTGGGCACCATCGCCCAGCGCGCGAAATCGCGGGCCGTGGCCAAGCGTGCCAAGGCGCTCGCCACCGCGATGACCGCCCCGCCGGTCGACACCGTGGCGCCTCCTACGCCGCAGTATCGCGAGACTGAACAGCAGACGGCGCGCGATCTCTGCCGCCAGATGGAGTCGCTCGGCAGTACCTTGGACCTGGCGGCCGTCCGCGACGGTTATGCCGCGGCCCGCGTGGCGTGGGTCGAGTTGAACGCCGACGCCGACATCGAGCCGTCGATCGTCGGCGAGTTCGAGACGCTGTCCGACCGGGTGCGCGCGGCACTGGCCGCCGACGAGGCGGCACGCACCCAGGCCGCGAAGGCGGCCGCCGCCCTGCGTCACGAGCAGGCCGAGCGGGTGCGCTGGTGCGAGACGGTCGAGGCGCTGCCGGTCGACGGACTGCCGGCCGCGCTCGAAGAAGCCCGCGCCGCCTGGGCCGCCCTGGCGCCGATGCCCGACGCCTGGGCCGCCGATCTGCAGCGTCGTTTCGACGACGCCGGCAAGGCCGCCGAGCGGCGGCACGAACAGGTGGAACAGGCGCGCGAACTGCGTGCGCAGGCGCCGGCTGTGGTCGACGAGGTCGAGAAGCTGGTCGCCGAAGACTACGCCGTCGTGCGCGGGCAGTGGCAGGCTCTGCGGCGCAAATGGCAGGCGATTCAGCGCGCCGGCGAGGTCGATTCCGCGCTGCACGAGCGTTTCCAGGCGGCGGCGGCGGCCTTCGAGGCGCGCGAAGCCACCGTTCGCGAGGGCAAGCAGCAGCAACAGCAGGAGAACCTGCAGCGGTTGCAGGCCGCCGTGCAGGCGCTCGAGGCGCGGGCGGCCGCCGAGACCCTCTCGCTCAAGGACGCCGACGCGGTCGTCAAGGACGTCAAGCTGCTGGTGGGCACGATGGGCCCGCTGCCGGCGCCGCAGGATCGCGAAGACCTGACGGTGCGTCTCTCGGCCGTGCGCGCCGCCGTGCAGCCGCGGCTCGACGAGCTGCGCAACGCCGAGGAGTGGAAGCGCTGGGCCAACGTCCAGGTGCAGGAAGAGCTGTGCGGCAAGATGGAAGCCCTCATCCCGCAGGCCGACACCGATCCGGCCAAGGCGGCCGAGGAAATGCGGCAGCTGCAGGAGAAGTGGAAGCCGGTCGCGGCCGCCCCGCGCTCGCAGGGCGAGGCGCTGTGGACCCGCTTCAAGGCCGCGCAGTCGCAGGTCTACGACAAGTGCAAGGACTTCTTCGCGCAGCAGGCCGCCGACCGGCAGGAGGCGCTCAAGAAGAAGGAGGCGCTCTGCGACCAGGCTGAGGCGTTGTCGAATTCGACCGACTGGGTGCGCACGGCCGAGTCCATGAAGGCGCTGCAGGCCGAATGGAAGGCCATTGGCCCGGTTACGCGCGGCCGCGAGAAGGCGATCTGGGAGCGGTTCCGCAAGGCCTGCGACGCGTTCTTCACGCGCCGGCAGGCCGACATGAAGCAGCGCAAGAACGACTGGGGTGAGAACCTGGCGAAGAAGGAAGCCCTGATCGCCGAGGCCGAACAGCTCGCGCAGTCGACCAACTGGGACCAGGCGGCTTCGCGGCTCAAGGCGTTACAGGTGGAGTGGAAGACGGTTGGTCCGGTCAAGAAGAGCAAGTCCGACCAGGTGTGGGAGAAGTTCCGCGCCGCCTGCGATCTGTTCTTCGAGCGTTTCAAGAACCGCGACCAGGAAGCCATCCAGACGAAGTTCGTCGACCGCGATACCGCCGTCGCCGAGATCGAGGCGCTGGTGCCGGAAGACGGCGCGGCGATGCCCGACGACCTCTACAACAAGGTGCAGGCGTCGCGGGCGCGCTGGCTGCAGGGGCCGGAGTTGCCGCGGCATGTGCTGACGCCGCTGGCCGAACGCGTCAATGCGGCGCTGCTGTCGCTCGTCACCCGCTGGCCCGACGCCTTCACCGGCGGCGAACTCGATCCCACCGTGACCGCCAAGCGCATGGAGAAGCTGTGCGCGAAGGTGGAGGCCCTGGCGCCGAACGACGGCGGGGCAGCCAAGTCGACCGCCACGCTGTCACCGGCGGAGCTGCTCGCCAGGCAGTGGCGTGAAGCGCTGGCCGCCAACACCATGGGCGCCGGCGCGGCACGGCAGGCCGAAGAGGCGCGTCAGCGGGCAGCCGATCAGGAGCTGCGCAGCGCGCAGTCGGCCTGGCTCAGGCTCGGCCCGGTGTCGCCCGACGTGCGCAAGCCCTTGCAGGAACGCTTCGACAAGGCCGTGCGCCGCGTGCTCGACGGACGTCGTCGTCCCGTGGCCCGCACGTAGGTCGCGAGCCTCCACCACCACTCGAGCGGCCGGTCTCCTTCGAGAGACTCGCCGCTCGTCTCATGTACCGGCGCCGGACCAGTGCTCTCCGCGGCCACTGTCTAGCCCGGCGGGTCCTGTCACCGGCGGAAAGCCTTCCCAATCCGTGCTCGCTTCCGCTGCGCGCGGTTGGGCCCCTTCCGCCGGCGCCACCCGCCGCAGGCCTGGCCGCGCGCCAGAGTGGATCGCACTGAATCGGCTTCCGGGACCCGGGGGCATCGCATCGGCTCTGTGCCGTCCGTGACTTGTTGCAGGCTGGGGCACTCCGTGCTGGGGCCGGTCCCGCAGCCGCGGCGGCGTGGCATCTTCCGACGGCGAACTCTGAGGACCAGCAGTTCTGCCGGTCCTCCTTGCAGGCGGGTCACCATCTCTTCTGAAGCAGAGTCGACCCGGCATGCCGGACCGAAGGTGAGCCGGAGGAAGATGCCGCGTCGTCGCGGCTGCGGCATTGCCGTCTTGGCGCGAAACCAACCGCGAGGTAGGCTCGCCTGATGTCCAGTAACAAGGTGGCGATTGTGACGGCCGGCGGTAGTGGCATGGGCGCAGCGGCGGCTCGACGGTTGGCGGCCGAGGGGTTCAGCGTGTCGATTCTCTCGTCGTCGGGGAAGGGCGAGGCGCTGGCGAAGGAACTCGGGGGGCTTGGCTTCACCGGATCGAACCGATCCGACGACGATCTGGCGCGGCTGGTCGACGCGACGGTCGACGCGTGGGGGCGCATCGATGTTCTGGTGAACAGCGCGGCGCATGGACCACGCGCGCCGGTGCTCGATCTGTCGGATGCGGACTGGCACGAGGGCCTGGAGGTGTATTTCCTGAACGTGGTGCGGCCGACGCGCCTGGTCACGCCGGTGATGCAGCGCCAGACGTCAGGCGTCGTCATCAACATCTCGACCTTCGCCGCCTTCGAGCCCGAGCCGGCGTTTCCGACCTCCGGCGTCTTCAGGGCGGGCCTCGCCGCCTACACGAAGCTCTACGCAGACCGGTACGCCGCCGACAACATCCGGATGAACAACGTGCTGCCGGGCTTCATCGACAGCTTCCCGGAGAAACCGGAGCTGGTTCAGCGAATTCCTCTGCGGCGCTACGGAACGGCGGACGAGGTCGCGCAGGTCATCGCGTTCCTCGCCTCGGATGGCGCCGCCTATATCACCGGACAGAACATCAGGGTGGACGGCGGCATCACGCGGTCGGTGTAGGCAGCAGCGCCGACGTCTCCGGACGCCTCGTCCACTGAGGACCGGCAGTTCTGCCGGTCCCCCTTGCCGGCGGGACACTATCTCCTCGGCAGCAGAGTCGACCCGGCATGCCGGATCGAAGGTGAGCCGGAGGAAGATGTCGCGTCGCCGCGGCTGCGTCGGCGCCGCATCGTGCGCCTACTCGGCGCTGGGGTCTTCCAGGTAGGTGTAGCCCTGCAGGCCGGCCTCGTAGAATTTCACCAGCCGGCCGGCCTCCTGGTCCTGCAGCTGGCCGGCGTGTACGGCTGCCTCGACGTCGCGGCGCAGCTTGGCCATCAGCTCTTCCGGATCGAACTGCACGTAGCGCAGCACTTCGCTCACCGTGTCGCCCTTGATCACGTGGTCGACGCGCGCTTTCTCGCTCTCGTCGCCGCTGCCGTTCAGGCTGACATGCACCGCGTGCGTATCGCCGAGCAGGTTGTGCAGGTCGCCGAGAATCTCCTGGTAGGCGCCGACCAGGAACACACCCAGGTAGTAGGGCTCACCGTTGTAGCGGTGCAGTCGCAGCGTCTTCTTCACGTCGCGGCGGTCGATGAACTGATCCAGCTTGCCGTCGGAATCGCACGTGATGTCGCCGATCACGGCATGGTCGGTGGGCTTCTCGCGCAGGCGGTGAATCGGCACCACCGGGAAGAGCTGCTTGATGGCCCAGCTGTCGGGAATCGACTGGAACAGCGAGAAGTTGCAGAAGTAGGTGTCTGACAGCATCTCCTCGAGGTTCTGCAGTTCTTCGGGCACGTCGGCCATCTGCGGCAGCAGCCGGCGGATCTTCTCGGCGATGGCGAAGTAGAGGTTTTCGGCGTGCGCGCGCTGCTCGAGCGGCAGGTAGCCGCCGCTGAACAGATTCATCGCCATGTCGAGTGCCTGCTGCGCGTCGTGGTAGCTCTCGAGCGCATTGCGGGCATTGACGTTCTTGAAGGTCTCGATCAGGTCGACCAGCGGCTGCTCGAAGTCGTCGGTGGGTGCGGTCGGCACCTGCTCTTCGCCGAAGCCGCTCGTGCCCAGCACGTTGAAGATGAGCACCGAGTGGTAGGCCGTGATGGCGCGGCCGCTCTCGGAGATGATGGTCGGGTGCGGCACCTGCTCTTCATCGCACACCTGCTGCACGTGGTACACGACGTCGTTGGCGTACTCCTGCAGCGTGTAGTTCATGCTCGACTCGAAGTTGGTCTGCGAGCCGTCGTAGTCCACGCCCAGCCCACCGCCGACGTCGATGAACTCGATGCCCGCCCCCGCCTTGGCGAGATCGCAGTAGACGCGCGCGGCTTCGTTCAGCGCGTTCTTGATGATGCGGATGTGGGTGATCTGGCTGCCGAGATGGAAATGGAGCAGCTTGAAGCAGTCCTCCATGCCATGCGACTTCAGCAACTCCAGCCCGCGCAGGATTTCGGTGACCGTCAGGCCGAACTTGGAGCGGTAGCCGCCCGATGATTGCCAGCGGCCCATGCCGCGGGCGGCCAGCTTGACGCGCATGCCGATGCGCGGCCTGACGCCGATCTTCTCGGCATACTTCAGGATCAGCTCGAGCTCGGTGTACTTCTCGACGATGGGGATGATGTTGCGCCCGATCTTCTGCGCCCACATCGCCAGCTCGATGAACTCGGCATCCTTGAAGCCGTTGCACACGATCGGCGTGTCGTTGCTGGCCATCGCCACCACGGCCATCAGCTCGGGCTTCGAGCCGGCTTCGAGACCGAAGCCGTGCTGGCGCCCGAACTGCATGATCTCCTGCACCACCTGCCGCTGCTGGTTGACCTTGATCGGGTAGACGCAGACATACTTGCCGCGGTACGAGTTCTGGCTGATGGCCTGCTGGAAGGCGGCGTTGATCTCTTGGAGGCGGTGCTGCAGGATGCCCGGGAAGCGGATGAGAATCGGCGCGCTCAGGCCGCGCAGGTCGAGCCGGTCCACCAGCTTCTTGAGGTCGATCGAACGGGCGGCGTCGCGGGTGGGATGCACCTGCATGTGCCCGGCCTCGTTGACCGAGAAGTAGCCCTGACCCCAGCGGGCGACGTCGTAGTGCTCGATCGCCTCGGCGGCCGTCCAGTGCCCGTTGGACGGCGTGCTCGCGGCGCGCTGCTTGTCGTTGGTAGCCGTGCTCATGTCAGACCAATCAGAATAGACGAAATTCCCGGCCACGCACGGCCGATTCGCGTCCGAGGCGATCTTTTTACTACCATCGTCCCGATGTCTGAACGCATCCCCGCCATCAAAGTGCTGCTTCTGCCCAAGGACACCAACAATCTCGGGACGATCTTCGGCGGCGTTATCCTCTCGCACATCGACCTGGCGTCGGCCGTCGAGGCTCGCAAGACGGCGCCGCAGCGCTTCGTGACGAAGGCGTTCCGCGAAGTGGAGTTCCACGCGCCGGTGCTGGTTGGCGACATCGTCAACTTCTACACCGAGACCCTGCGAGTGGGCCGGACCTCGGTCACCGTGGCCGTCTCGGTGGAGGTGGAGCACTGGAGCGCGGGCGCCGGCGAGCGCGAGAAGGTCACCGACGCCGAGGTGGTCCTGGTGGCGGTGGGCGAGGACGGACGCCCGACCCCCATCCAGCCCGAGAGTGGAGGCCGGCGATGATTGCGGCCTTCGCGCCGGCCACCGTCTCGAACGTCGCGGCCGGCTTCGACGTGCTTGGCTTCGCCCTCGACGAGCCAGGCGATATCGTCGTGGCACGTCTCTTCGAGGCGTCGGGCGTCGTCATTGGCGAGGTGACCGGCGACGGGGGGCGGCTCTCGCGCGACCCGGCGAAGAACACGGCCGGCGCCGCCGTCCAGGCGCTGCTGGCGCTCCTCGGCACGCGGCAGGGGATCACGCTGGCCGTCCACAAAGGCTTGCCACTGGCGAGTGGCGTTGGCAGCAGCGGCGCCAGCGCCGTGGCGGCGGCGGTGGCGGTCAACGAGCTGCTGGGTCGTCCTGCCTCGCTCGATCTCGTGTGCCAGGCGGCCATGGAAGGGGAGCGCGCCGGCTGTGGTGCCGTGCACCCCGACAACGTCGCGCCATCGCTCTACGGCGGCTTCGTCCTGGTCCGCAGTGTCGATCCGCCTGACATCGTCCGGTTGCCCGTGCCGGCGGGCCTGTCCTGCGCGGTGCTGCACCCGCATCTCGAAGTGCAGACCGGGACGGCACGGGCCTTGCTCGGGGATTCGGTGCCGCTCGCAACCGCCGTCCGCCAGTGGGCCAATCTCGGCGCTCTGGTCTCGGCGCTCTACACCGGCGACCTGGCGCTGATGTCGCGCGCCCTGGTCGATCATGTCGCGGAGCCGAAACGGGCGGTGCTCGTGCCGGGCTTCGCCCGGGTCAAGAAGGCGGCGTGCGAAGCGGGGGCACTCGGCTGCAGTCTGTCGGGGTCGGGCCCGTCCATTTTCGCGCTGGCACCGTCGCTCGATGCCGCTCGCGTGGTGGGCGAGGCGATGGCCGCTGCCTACGCCGCCGAGCCTGGTCCCGGCGCGGACTTATGGGTCTCGCCCGTCGGCACGACCGGCGCACGGATCGTCGACCTGGCGGGAGGCCGCTAGTGCCGTTCATCAGCACGCGCGGTGGCGCCGTCGCGCCGATCGCTTTGGCCGAGGCGGTGTCGCGGGGTCTGGCGCCCGACCAAGGCCTCTATGTGCCGACGTCGATTCCGGCGATGACGGCGGCGGAGTTCGACGCGCTGCGTGGACGATCGTTCGCCGAGGTGGCCACCGCGCTCATCGCACCGCTTGTCGACGACACGTTCGCCGCCGGCACGCTGGGCCGCCTGATGTCGGCCGCGCTCGACTTCCCGGTGCCGCTCGTCGCCCTGGGCCCTGGCCGCTTCGTGCTCGAGCTCTTTCATGGACCGACGCTGGCCTTCAAGGACGTGGGCGCACGCACGATGGCGCGGTGGCTGGCCGAGGTGACCTCCGCGCGCGACGCCCGGCCGCTCACCGTGCTCGTCGCCACGTCGGGTGATACGGGTGGTGCGGTGGCGCAGGCGTTCCACCGCGTGGCCGGCACGCGCGTCGTCGTGCTCTATCCGCACGGCCGCGTGAGCCGCGTGCAGGAGGTGCAGTTCACCACGCTCGGCGACAACGTCGCGGCGGTGGCCGTGGAGGGCAGCTTCGACGACTGCCAGCGGCTGGTGAAAGCGGCCTTCGCCGACCCGGCGCTCACGGCCACCCATCGGCTGACGTCGGCCAACTCCATCAACATCGGCCGTCTACTGCCGCAGATGGCCTACTACGCGTGGGCGGCGCTGCAGCTGCCGGCCGGCGGCCCGCCACCCACCATCGTCGTGCCGAGCGGCAACCTCGGCAATCTCACGGCCGGTGTCATGGCGGCGCGCCGCGGCGTGCCGATCGGGCACTTCATCGCGGCCACGACCATCAACGATCCGTTCCCGCGGTATCTTGCGACCGGCGCCTTCACGCCGGCCGAGGCGGTGCCGACGCTGGCAAGCGCCATGGACGTCGGCCACCCGAGCAATCTCGAGCGCCTGACCTGGCTCTACGGCGGCGACCTGGCGCGGATGCGCGCGGCCATCACCGGCGTGGTCGTCACCGATGACGAGGTGCGCGCCACGATGCGCGCGCTGAAGGCGCGCGACGGCTACATCGCCGACCCGCACACGGCCGTCGCTTGGCGCGGCGCCGAGCTGGTGGCCGGCGACGCCGGCACGCCGGTAATCGTGCACGCCACGGCCCATCCGGCGAAGTTCCCGGAGGTCGTCGAGCCCACGCTCGGTCAGGCGGTCGAATTGCCGCCGGCCCTGGCTGCTCGGCTGGTTCTCGAGGTCAGGGCGGTGCGTATTCCGCCTCAGCTCGACCGACTGGCGGCCCGGCTCGCGGCGCCGGCCTGACGGGTTCCCGACACGGCCGGTCCGCACCGGCATCGAAGCCATCGAGATGCCGCCACGCCTGACTCGCCTAGTCGTCGTCGGCGCCATCGGGGTGCTCGTGGTGGCGTTCTTCGCCCTCGACCTCGGGCGCTTCGCGAGCCTCGACGCGCTCAAGACCCGGCAGGCCGCGGTGGAAGCGTATCGCGTGGTGCACCCCTGGCAGACGGCCGGCGTGTTCTTCGCCGTCTACGTGCTGGTGGCAGCGGCGTCACTCCCTGGCGCGGCCATCATGACGCTGGCCGCCGGCGCGCTGTTCGGCGTCGTCACTGGCACGCTGCTCGTGTCGTTTGCCTCGTCACTCGGCGCCACGCTGGCCTTCCTGTCGTCGCGCTTCGTCCTGCGGGATGCGGTGCAGCGCCGCTTCGGTGACCGCCTCAAGGCGATCAACGCCGGCGTCGAGAGGGAAGGCGCCTTCTACCTGTTCACGCTGCGTCTCGTACCGGTCTTTCCGTTCTTCCTCGTCAATCTGCTGATGGGGCTCACGCCGATCGCGGCCGCCACGTTCTACGGCGTGAGCCAGGTGGGCATGCTGCCGGCCACGGTGGCCTACGTCAACGCCGGCACCCAGCTGGCGCAGCTCGAGGGCCTCACCGGCATCCTGTCACCGGCGCTCCTCCTGTCGTTCACCGCGCTTGGACTGCTGCCGCTCGTGGGCCGCCGGCTGATCGACGCGGTCCGCCTGCGGGCGGTCTATCGTCCGTTCGCACATCTCAGGCCGGCCAGCGTCGACAACAATCTCGTGGTCATCGGCGCCGGATCCGCCGGCCTCGTGGCCTCGTACATCGCCGCCACTGTCAAAGCCCGGGTCACCCTCGTCGAGAAGCACCGCATGGGCGGCGACTGCCTGCACACCGGATGCGTGCCGTCGAAGGCCCTGCTTCGGTCGGCCAAGCTGCTCGCCGACATCCGTCGTGCGCCCGAACTCGGCATCCGCAAAGCATCGGCCGACTTCGACTTCGCCGACGTCATGGCCCGCGTGCAGCGCGTCGTCGGCGACATCGCGCCACACGATTCGGTCGAGCGCTACACGCGTCTGGGCGTCACCTGCGTCGAAGGCGCGGCCGCGATCACCTCGCCGTGGACGGTCGAGGTGACCAGCTCCGACGGCACGCGTCGCACGCTGACGACGACGCACATCATCATCGCGGCCGGTGCGCGGCCAGTCGTGCCACCCCTGCCGGGCCTGGCTGAAGTGGCGCCGTTGACCTCCGACACGGTGTGGGGGCTGCGCACGCTGCCGCGGCGTCTCGTCGTGCTCGGCGGCGGTCCGATCGGCTGCGAGCTGGCGCAGGCCTTTGCGCGCTTCGGCTCGCAGGTGACCCAGGTCGAAATGGGGCCGCGCCTGCTGGCGAAGGAAGACGCCGAGTTCTCGGCTCTGGTCGCTCGGACATTTACCTCCGAAGGCATTGACGTGCGCGTCGGCCACCGGGCGCTCGGTGTCGAGGTCGTCGATGGGGAGAAGCGCCTGCTGGTCGAACACGCCGGGGCGACCAGCGCCATTGCCTTCGACGAGATCCTGTGCGCCGTGGGGCGCGCGCCCGTGACCGCCGGCTATGGTCTCGAGGCGCTCGGCATCCCGACCACCAAGTCGCGCACC
This sequence comes from Acidobacteriota bacterium, assembly GCA_018000455.1. Lineage (GTDB taxonomy): Bacteria > Acidobacteriota > Vicinamibacteria > Vicinamibacterales > UBA2999 > CADEFD01. Next base: position 9,949 of record JAGNJW010000018.1, on the reverse strand, counting down.
GTTGAGGTCAACGGCTTCCTCGAAACGCGGTTTCCGAACATCCTGGCGTGCGGCGATGTGGCCGGTCCCTATCAGTTCACGCACACGGCCTCGCACGCCGCGTGGTTCGCCTCGGTGAACGCGCTCTTCGGCCGGTTCCGGAAGTTCCGGGTCGACTACTCGGTCGTGCCCTGGGCAACGTTCACCGAGCCCGAAGTGGCCCGCGTCGGCTTGAACGAGCAGGAGGCAGTCGAGCAGGGCGTGCCGTTCACGGTGACCACCTACGGCATCGACGATCTCGACCGGGCGATCGCCGACGGCGCGGCCGTTGGGCTCGTGAAGGTGTTGACGGCGCCGGGTAGCGACAAGATTCTCGGCGCCACGATCGCCGGCGCGCATGCCGGCGACCTGCTGACGGAGTTCGTGACGGCCATGAAGCACGGGCTCGGCCTCAACAAGATCCTCGGCACGATCCACACCTACCCCACCATGGCCGAGGCCAGCAAGTTCGCTGCCGGCGCCTGGAAGCGCGGCACCGTCACGCGCGGGCAGCACACGCTGCTCTCGGCCTTCCACGCCTGGCGGCGCGGCGCCGGCGGTTTCGGCGGCGTGCTGGGCGCCGTGCCGGCACTGTGGCGGGACCAGCGTCTGGTCGAGCCGCCCCCCGGGACGACTGGCGAGCAACCATGACCCACGGGTAACATGAGAGGGATGGCTGCTGCGACCGCGCTCGTTACCCCCGAACGGTCTGAAATCGATCCCGCTCACACCTGGGATCTGTCGGCGATTTTCCCTTCGTGGGAGGCGTGGGACGGGGCGGTGGTCGAACTCGAACGCCGCATCGGCGAGTTCAAGGCGTTCTCGGGCACGCTCGGTACGAGCGGCGCGCGACTCAGAGCCGCGCTCGAGGCCCACGATGCCATCGGGCAACTGAGCTACCGCGTCTGGTACTACCCGTCGCTCACCCACGACCAGGACCAGCGTGACAACGCGTCGGCGGCGCGGCGTCAACGCATCCAGTTGCTCTTCGCCCGCCTCGAGCACGCCACGTCCTGGTTCAATCCGGAACTGCTGACCGTCGCCCTCGAGACGATTCACGGCTGGATGACTGCCGACCCGGCGCTCGCCGTCTACCGCTTCGCCGTCGAGGACCTGTTCCGCAAGCAGGCGCACGTGCTCGACCTGCCGGGCGAACGGCTGCTCTCGCTCTCGTCGCGGCTGGCTGGCGCGCCCAAGGATGTCTACGAGGCGCTCTCGACCGCCGACGCCAAGTTCCCGGCCGTCACTCTCAGCAACGGGACCCAGGTCGAGTGCACCTACGGCAACTACCGCCGCATCCTGGCCACCAGCCGCGTCGCCGCCGATCGCAAGGCGGTCTTCGACGCGCATTACGACGTGTTCGGCGGGACCCGCAACACGTTTGCGTCGATCTACAACAGCGTGCTGCACCGCGACTGGTTCCAGGCCCGGGCGCGCGGCTATGAGAGCACGCTCCAGGCGGCCCTCTTCGGTAACGCGATTCCGACCGATGTCGTGACCACCCTCATTGCCGAAGCGCGCGCCGGCGTCGAGCCCTTCCAGCGCTACCACCGCCTCCGCGCGAAGGTGCTCGGCCTCGACACCTACACGCCGGCCGACACCTACGTGCCGCTCGTCGTGCACGACGTGCAGTACCGCTACGACGATGTCCGCGAGTGGATTGTCGAGTCGACCGCCCGACTAGGCGCCGACTACCAGGCCCGCGTCCGCGACGCCTTCGACCAGCGCTGGATCGATGTCTACGAGAACAAGGGCAAGCGCAGCGGCGCCTACTCCGCGCCGGTCTACGGGGCCCACCCGTACATGCTGCTCAACTACAACGACACCCTCGACGCTGTCTTCACCCTGGCCCACGAAATGGGCCATTCGATGCACACCTGGCTCGCGCACAGCAGCCAGCCCTTCGTCTACGCCGGCTACACCATCTTCGTGGCCGAAGTGCCGTCGACCCTCAACGAGGAACTGCTGCTCGAGTTCATGCTGGCGCGGGCGACCTCCGTCGAGGAGCGCACGCTGCTCCTGCAGCACGCCATCGACGGCATCGTCGGCACCTTCTACAACCAGGTCGTGTTCGCCGACTACGAGCTCGAGGCCCACCGGATGGTGGAACGGGACGAGCCGGTCACGGCCGATGCGCTCGGGGAACTCTACGCCAAGACCGTCGAATCCTACTGGGGGGACGCGATCGCGCGCGACGAGCGCACGGCGTGGACCTGGGCACGCATCCCGCATTTCTTCCAAGCCCCGTACTACGTCTATCAGTACGCCACCTGCATGGCATCGACGGCGGCGTTGATGGAAGCGGTGGGCAGCCCCGATTCCGCGCGCCGTGACGAAGGCGTCAGCCGGTATCTCGACCTGCTCAGGGCCGGCGGCAGCGGTCATCCGATGACCCTGTTGAAGCAGGCGGGCGTCGATCTGTCGCAGCCCACCGCGATTCGCGCGCTCGTCGCCCGCTTCGATCGGCTCGTGAGCGAGCTCGAGACCGCGCTTGCCTGACGCCGGCCCTCAGGCCTGCAACACCGTCGCCGGGTCGACGCCGAGGGCGCGCCGGGCCGGCGCCACGGCGGCAATGGTGGCGCCGAGGACGATCAGCAGCGGCACCGCCACATAGGTCAGCGGATCGTAGGCCGTGACGCCGACCAGCACGCTCCGCGTGGCGGTCGCGGCGCCAACCGCGAACACGAGGCCCAGGGCCACGCCGATGCCGGTCAGGCGCAGCGCCTGGCCGATGACGAGTGCAATGACCGACGCCGGCGCGGCGCCGAGGGCCATGCGCAGGCCCAGTTCTGAGGTGCGCTCGGCGACGACGAGCGCCAGCACGCCGTAGACGCCGACCACGGCCAGCGCGAGCGCGAGAACACCGAGCCCCGCCACGAGGGTGAGGACGAACTGGCGCTCCGCCAGGGATGCGCGACGCAAGTCGCTCATCGTGCGGATGTCGTAGAGCGCCAGGCGCGGGTCGAGATCTGTGGCCACCGCTCGCAGTGTCTCCACGAGGGCCAGCGGATCGCCGGTCGTGCGCACGGCCATGAACGGCGCAGTTGCAGGGTTGTGCAGCATGTTCAGGTAGAGCTCGGGCGGTGGAGCCGCCTCGAGCGAGCTGTGATGCACGTCGCCAACGACGCCGACCACGGTGAGCCACGTCCCGCCCGGGTCCGGTCCGGTCTGGAGGCGGCGGCCGATCGGATCGGCGCTCGCGAAGACCAGCCGCGCCATCGTCTCGTTGATCACCACCACCGGCGGATCGCTCGGCAGCTCGCTCGGCAGGAACCCGCGGCCGCGCCGCATCGGCATGCCCATGGCGCGGAAGTAGTCGGGGGAACCGCGCCGGAACTCGACTTCCGGGAGTGCCGCGGCTGGCGCCGTGTTGCCCTCCACACGCACCGACGTCGTGACGTTCGAGCTGCCCAGGGGGATCCGCGTCGTGCCGCCCACCGCGCTCACGCCGGGAAGCGCGGCCACGCGGGTGAACCATGCCTCGTAGAAGGCGCGCCGCGCATCGAGGGCTTTCAGATGGTCGGGGGTCGTCATCTGCAGGGTCAGCAGGTGGTCGGCCGTGAACCCCGGGTCGGTGTCGAGCAGCGCCGAGAAGCTCCGGAAGAGCAGTCCGGCCTGCACGGTGATGACGACCGCGAGCGCGACTTCCGCCACCACCAACATCGTGCGCAGGCGGCGACCGCCGTGCGAGGCGCCGGCGACGCCGCGCGAGCCGTCCTGCAGCACGCCGCGCACGTCGGCGTGCGCCGCCACCCACGCCGGGACGATGGCCAGAGCCAGGCCGATGACGAGCGCGAGTGCCGTCGAGGCAGCGAAGGTCGTCGCGTCGGCACTCACCTCGCCCAGCCGTGGCACGGTGGCCGGTGCCAGCGCGACCAACGCCCGCACCATCCAGGTGCCGGCCAGAGTGGCCAGCGCCAGTGCCACGGCGGTGAGCAGCAGGCTCTCGATGAGCGCCTGCCGGACGAGCTGGCGGGCGCTGGCGCCGAGCGCCGAGCGGACGGCGAGTTCGCGCTGCCGGGCCAGTGACCGCGCCAGGACCAGGTTGGTCACGTTGACGGCGGCCATGAGCAGCAGCAGCAGCGCGCCGGCCTGGAGCACGACCATCGCCATCCGCACGGCTCCCGTGGCCTGATCGTGCAGCCCGACGACGCGCGCCCCCCACCCGTCGTTGGTGACCGGATAGCGCTCTGCCAGCGTCCGCGCGTGCACGCGCATCTCGGCATCGGCCGCGGCGGCGGTGATCCCAGGCTTCAGGCGGCCGACGGCCATCAAGGCATGGAACGCGCGGACGTAGCTGCCACTGGCGTCGACGAAGGGCGGCCCTTCGAAGAACATCGGCGCCCACAGGTCGACAGCCGCCGAGGTCGTCGTGCCGGGCTGCCACAGCATGTCGCGGAGCGGGAACACGAACGCCTCGGACGCGACGCCGACGATCGTGAGCGCTTCGTTGCCGCTGAGGGCGATCCGCCGGCCGACCACCGAGGGGTCGGCGCCGAAGCGGGCGCGCCAGGCGTGATCGCTCAGCACGGCCACGTCCCTGTCGCCTGGCATCATCGACCGCCCGAGCTGCGGCTGCAGGCCCAGCAGATCGAGCATCGTGGGACCCACGCGCATGATCTGCACGACGCCTTGATCCTCCCGGCCCTCGATTGCGGCGCGGACGTTGAACGACAGCGCGTACTCGAGCGCCTCGAACGAGTGGCTCATGCGGCGCAGATCGTCGAAGTTGGCCGGCGACAGCGGATTCGTCTGGCCGCCCATCCGCGGGTTTTCACTCCACAGCATGGCCAGGCGTTCTGGCTGCGCGTAGGGCAGTGGCTTGAGCAGCACACCGTTGACGACCGCGAAGACGGCGCTGTTGGCGCCGAGGCCGAGGGCCAGGGCGAGCACGGTCAGGGCGGTGAAGGAGCGTGCCGAGGCCAGTCCGCGAACGGCGGCCGTGACGTCGAAACGAAGGCGGTCCCACATGGAGGCATGTCTCCCGGTTGGCTGGTAGAGATGCGGACGATGGGTGCGCCAGGTCTGGCGCCGGATGGCCGCGCCGCGTTCGGCCAGCCCAGATCCGATGGCCGTCGTGACCAGGCGCGCGCGCTGCTCCAGGCGAAGGCGTGTGGCCGTGCCGTCGAGGCGGTGCCAGCGTTCGGCCAGCGCGGCGGCAAGGTCCTTGCCGAAGCGGGCGCGGAACTGCGCGGGATAGGCCAAGAGGGCCAAGGCGACGAGGCGCGGGACCGTGTCTGGCATGAGGGTCAGGCGAAAAGACGCGCGGCGTGCGCGCGGGCCACGATCCGCTCGAGCCGTTCGGCCTCGGCGCGGGCGACGGCGCGTCCGAGTGCCGTGACGCGGTAGTAGCGCCGCCGCTCGTCATCGCCTGGCGAGGGGCGCTCGTCGAGTTCGACGATCAGGTGCGATTCGAGCAGGCGCGCCAGCGCGCGGTAGAGGGTGCCGGGGTGCAGCGTGGACTCCGATTGCCGCGCCACCGCCTGCATCACGGCGTAGCCATGCAGGTCGTCGGCGGAGAGCGCGAGGAGGATGTCGAGCCACGCCAGGGGCAGCGGCAGAAAACGATCGGGACGAAGCCGGTCTTGAGGCATAGGTGCCTGCCGCGTATACGCGTCGGGAATATAGACGGCGCGGGACGGTGGAATGGTTGGAGCGGGCCGCCTTGACTAGTTGGCCGGCGGCGATATATCCTTACATCCGGATTTACGGATGAATACGAAGCGCGTCCTCGCCATCGCCGATCGCTCCAATCTGCCACGGTTGCTGGAGCACATGACGACGCTCGCCGACCCGGTGCGGTGCCGTGTCCTGACCCTGCTCGAGCGGCACGAATTCACCGTCACCGAGCTATGTGCGGTGCTGCAGTTGCCGCAGTCGACCGTGAGCCGGCATCTCAAGACCCTGGCCGACGGCGGCTGGGTCGTCTCGCGCCGCGACGGCACGTCTCGCTACTACGGCCTGTCGACGTCGCTCGACCAGCCGGCGGCGCGCCTCTGGCCGCTCATTCGTGAGCAGGCGAGCGAGACCTCCACCGCCGAGCAGGACGCGCGGCGCGCCGAATCGGTGCTCGCCGAGCGCCGCTCCAAGTCGGCCCAGTTCTTCTCGTCGGCGTCAGGCCAGTGGGACCACCTGCGCGCCGAGCTCTTCGGCCAGCAGTTCCAGTTCGACGCCGCGCTGGCGATGCTCGACCGGCGGCTCCGCGTCGGCGACCTCGGATGCGGCACCGGGCAACTGAGTGCCCTGCTGGCGCCGTACGTCGCGCAGGTCGTGGCCGTCGACGCTTCGGCCGAGATGCTGGCGGCTGCGCGCGCGCGCCTTGCGACGATGGCCAACGTGGAGGTCCGGCGCGGCGCCCTCGAAGCGCTGCCCGTCGACGATCGACAGCTCGACATCGCCGTGCTCGCGCTGGTGCTGCACCACGTGCCCGATCCCGGGCGCGCCATCGCGGAGGCCGGGCGCGTCGTGCAGCCGGGCGGCCGCGTGCTCATCGTGGACATGCTGCCCCACGACCGCAGCGACTACCAGCAGCAGATGGGACATGTGTGGCTCGGGTTCGCCGAGCCGCAGATCCGCCGGTGGCTGGAGAGCGCGGGCTTCACCGACGTGCGCTTCGATGGCCTGCCGACCGAGGCGACGGCGAAGGGCCCGGCGCTCTTTCGCGCCGTCGCGACCAGATAGACGACGTTCGACACTTCCAACACTTGTAGCAAGGAGAGACACATGGCCACCGCCACGACCGTTCACGCTTACGACGCTGCCAGGAACGCGGGCCGCGAACCCTTCAAGGTCAAGGACCTCTCGCTCGCCGATTTCGGCCGCCAGGAGATCCGCCTCGCCGAGCACGAGATGCCGGGCCTGATGACGCTGCGCAAGCAGTACGGTGCCGCCAAGCCGCTGGCCGGCGCGAAAATCATGGGCTCGCTGCACATGACGGTGCAGACGGCGGTACTCATCGAGACGCTGACCGAACTCGGCGCGGATGTGCGCTGGGTGAGCTGCAACATCTTCTCGACGCAGGATCATGCGGCCGCAGCCGTGGTGGTCGGCCGTCCGGAAACCGGCGGCACGGTGGCCAATCCGAAGGGCACGCCGGTGTTTGCGTGGAAGGGCGAGACGCTGGCCGAGTACTGGTGGTGCACGGTAGAGGCGCTGGTGTGGCCCGACGGCGCCGGCCCCTCGCTCATCGTCGACGACGGCGGCGACGCCACGCTGTTCGTGCACAAGGCCAAGGAGTACGAGGCCAGCGGCAAGATTCCCGCGTTCAAGCCCGAGAGCGATCCCGAAGAGTGGGGCGTCATCCTCGAGACGCTCGGCCGCGAGCTGAAGGCGCGCCCGGGCGTGTGGACGAAGGTGGCCGACGGCATCAAGGGCGTGAGCGAAGAGACCACGACCGGCGTGCACCGCCTCTACGAGATGACGGCGGCGAACACGCTCCTTTTCCCGGCCATCAACGTCAACGACTCGGCGACCAAGAGCAAGTTCGACAACCTCTACGGCTGCCGCCACTCACTCATCGACGGATTGAACCGCGCCAGCGACGTGATGCTGTCCGCCAAGGTGGCCGTGGTATTCGGCTACGGCGACGTCGGCAAGGGCTGCGCGCAGGCGCTCAAGGGCCAGGGCGCCCGCGTCATCATCACCGAGATCGATCCGATCTGCGCGCTGCAGGCGGCGATGGAAGGCTACCAGGTGACGACGCTCGATGAGGTGATCGAGACGGCCGACATCTTCATCACGGCCACGGGCAACAAGAACATCCTGACCGTCGAACACATGATGCGGATGAAGGACAAAGCGATCATCGGCAACATCGGCCACTTCGACAACGAAATCGACATGGCAGGCTTGCCGAAGTCGGGTGCCACGCGGGTGCAGATCAAGCCGCAGTACGACGAGTGGGTGTTCAAGGCCACCCCGTCGCGTCCCGAGCACTCGGTGCTGGTGCTGGCGGAGGGCCGCCTGCTGAACCTCGGCTGCGCCACCGGCCACCCGAGCTTCGTGATGAGCTCGTCGTTCACCAACCAGGTCGTCGCACAGCTCGATTTGCACTTCAGCGCCACCGGCAAACCGACGCTGTCGGGGACGAGCTACGACGCCAAGCGCGTCTACATCCTGCCCAAGAAGCTCGATGAGATGGTGGCGCGACTGCACCTCGACAAGCTGGGCGTGAAGCTCACGCGGCTTACGAAGGAGCAGGCCGACTACATCGGCGTGTCGCCGGATGGGCCCTACAAGGCCGCGCACTACCGGTACTGAACGTCTTCGCACGGCTTCCAACGGGCGCGGGGCGTCGGCCTTCGCGCCCGTTGTCGTGTACGCAAATTCCGGCTGACACTGCTCGTCAATAACGGGGCGCGGTGTGCGCCACAATTGTGCGCACACCGTGCGTACGCGCACAGATCTGAGTTTTTGGCCGACATTTCTGTGTTTTTCTCATGGCATCGTTCGTGCTCAAGCGATGAGCGGCGAACAGCCGGAACAGGGAGAAGACCAGACATGATGCGCGTTGGACTATTTGAAACCGGACAATGTAGAGCGTGGATGCGGGGTTGTGCCGTGGTTCTGGCGGCCCTGGTCGCCGTGCCACTGACTTCGACCGTGGCCCGCGCTCAGGCTCCGGTGGTGACCCTGAGCAAGACGGTGATCGTGCCCGGCACCGCCACTATCGTCACGGTCACCGGCGCACCCGGTGAGAACTTCGCGATTCTTGGCAGTTCCAAGGGATCTGGGTTCGCCTACGCTGGCGTCCGGTTCTCCGTCGGCGCCGATTTCGTGCTGCTTGCTTTCAGCAGTTTCGACGGCAGCGGTCGCGCCGTGGTCAGCGTGACGCCGCCGTTCAGCGGAAGCGAGCTCGACCGCTACTACATTCAGGTCGCCACCTCGCCGTCGCCGGTGTTCCAGCCGCTGAGGGTGTCGCAGGGGCTCGTGCTGCTGAACGCAGACCTGAGTGGTCTTGCCGAGGCGATTGGCGCGGGTCCTGCCGGACCCGAGGGGCCGCAGGGCCCGACCGGACCGCAAGGTCCTGCCGGCGCCGTGGGTCAGACGGGGGCCGCTGGTGCGGCTGGTCCGCAGGGGCCGACCGGAGCGCAGGGTGCAGTTGGCGCGATCGGCCCGCAGGGCCCGGCAGGTAACGATGGTGCTGCTGGTCCGGCCGGGCCTCTGGGACCGCAGGGGCCCGCGGGTAACGATGGTGCGGCCGGTCCGCAAGGCCCGGCGGGTAACGATGGTGCCCCGGGTGCGCCTGGCAACGACGGCGCGCAGGGTCCGGCCGGTCCGCAGGGCCCGGCGGGTAACGATGGTGCCGCTGGTCCGGCCGGGCCTCAGGGTCCGCAGGGCTCCGCGGGCAACGATGGTGCGGCCGGTGCGGCTGGTCCGGCTGGACCTCAGGGGCCGGCGGGTAACGATGGTGTGGCTGGTCCGCAGGGCCCCGCAGGAAACGATGGTGCGGCTGGTCCGGCCGGCCCTCAGGGTCCGCAGGGTCCCGCGGGTAACGATGGTGCGGCCGGTGCGGCTGGTCCGGCTGGACCTCAGGGTCCGGCGGGTAGCGACGGGGCGGCGGGTCCGGAGGGGCCTCAGGGCCCGCAGGGCTCCGCGGGCAACGACGGTGCGGCGGGTGCGCCTGGCAACGACGGCGCGCAGGGTCCGGCCGGTCCGCAAGGCCCGGCAGGTAACGATGGTGTGGCCGGTCCGCAGGGCCCGGCGGGTAACGATGGCGCGGCTGGTCCGGCAGGGCCTCAGGGCCCGCAGGGTCCCGCGGGCAACGACGGCGCGGCGGGTACGCCTGGCAACGACGGCGCGCAGGGTCCGGCCGGTCCGCAAGGCCCGGCGGGTAACGACGGTGCGGCGGGTCCGGCAGGGCCTCAGGGCCCGCAGGGGCCCGCGGGCACAGACGGGCCGGCGGGGACCCCTTGCAACGAACGGGCGCCGG
>JAGNJW010000017.1 GCA_018000455.1 Acidobacteriota bacterium | reverse complement strand
CGCCACGCACGGTGGGCGCCCTGCGCCAGGTCGCCCGCGCTGCGCGTCACGTCGTGCAGCCGCATCACTGCCGGCAGTGGTTCCAGCATTGCGGGTACGCCAACTCAAGTACCATCCGGGGTTAGTGTCCTATAACTCACGATTCGCGCAATAAACAGAGGCAAGGAACGATCCAAGCGCAGGTGACGATGACTACGGTGCAGATGCCGTATTCGTGCGTGCGCGCGTCGGCCGGGCTTTCACATTGAGGCGGGAGCCTTTCAGTTCGCAATGATGGACCCAGCCGACACACTGGTCTCGCGCCACCCCAATCCGCGCCGGATCGAAATGCACACAGAGCACCTCGTCATCGGAGGTGACGTGCTACAGGGAGATCCCGTCGTGCCCGGCGATCAGTGCGCGGAGGCGCGTGATGCACGCGTCGTCGCTATCTGGGACGCCAGGGAGGACGAGGCGAAGGGAGAAGGTCGAGGTGGCCATGTCAAGGATCCCGACTAACCGCGGGTCCAGGCCCGCGCCTGAGCCCGTTCAGCGAACGATGATGGTCCCGCGGAGCATGTTCATGCCGCAGACAAAGGCGATCTCGCCAGTTTTCTCCGGTGTGAACTCGATCGTGACCGGCACGTTGAGTGGCAACTCCTTCTTGATCTTCAGCGATGTGAACACCACCGACGTCGCACAGGTCGTCTCGCTCGTCCGCGTGAACGTCAGCCGTGCCGGCACGCCAGCCCGCAGTGTGAGGCGCGAGGGGTCGAAGCTCGTGTCCGACACGGTCACGTTGGCTTCCTGGACCTCGCCGGCGCCCTGCATGGCGGCCTGCCCTCCCGCCATTACTGGACTCTGCCCCGCGGAGGCTCGAAGGCCGAGACGCTCGCGCTCTGCGCGGAGAGAAAAGCTGCCCTCGCTGGCAATAACGTCCGCAATCTGGACGCCCGCAATCACCCGTATCCGGTCACCAGCCGCGGTGCCCAGTCTCACCTCGCGCTCGATGAACGCCCCGGGCGTTCCCGGGTCGACGAGATAGACCACCGTCCGGTCGCCGACGTTCTGCACGGCGGTGCGCGGCACCATCGGGGTCGCGTCGAGCGCGCCGGCCGCGAGCACCGCCTCGGCGTACATCCCGAGGCGCAGGTCGTGACTTGTATTCGGCACCTCGATGCGCGCTTTCGCGGTGCGGGTCTCGGGGCTGACTTGGGGATCGATGTAGCTGACCCGCCCCTGCAGCAAGCGTTCGGGGTACGCGCGCGTGGTAATCGACGCCGGGCTGCCCACCCGCACGCGGCTGAAATCCTTCTCATAGATCTCGACCACGACCCACACGGTCGACAGATCGGTCACCGTGACGAGCGGCGTCGTCGATTCCACGTTCAGGCCGACGTTGGCGGTCCGCTCGGTCACGACGCCGGCAATCGGGGCCGGCACGTCCACGGTCGCCTCGCGACTGCTGGCAGGTGCCAGGGCGTCGATGGCCGGGGCCGCGAGCCCCAACAACTGGAGTCGGGCCGCCGCGGTCTCGACGTCCGCACGTCGCGTCACATGTTCCGCATGAATACGCTCCAGTTCCTGGCGGCTCGCGGCGCCGATGCCGACGAGCTTCTCGGTGCGGGTCAGTTCCTGGTCGTGGGCGGCGAGTTCCGCCCGCGTGGCGACGTAACGTGTCTGCGCCTCCGCCAGCTCCGGGCTGAACACTTGGGCGATCGTCTGACCGCGCCGAACCGCCTGGCCCAGTTCGGCCATCACGCGGGTGACCCGTCCACTCACCAGGGGCGTGACGACGACCTGTTGGTAGGCGTTGGGCATGACGACGCCTGGCACACGGAGCCCGTCAGTTCCCTGACCGGCTACGACCGGAGACACGACGATGCCGGCGCGCTCCGCCGCCCCCTGGCTGAGCGTTACGACGACATCGGGCAACGGCACGGTCCGATCGGCCGTCATGCCTGCCGCGTTCGCCTTGGACGCTGCTCCAGCGCCTCGGGCCGCCTCCGAGGCCGACGTGTCTCCCTCCTGCGGACGCGGTGGCCCCACTCGTCGCAAGCCCAAGTAGGTGCCGCCTGCGCCAAGCGCGACCAACAATGCCGCCGCGCCGGCGAGAACCGGCCACGACAGGCCGAGACGTGATTGCCCTGTCATCTCGTTTCTCCTCTCGCGCGCGTCAACACGACGCGCGCCTCCCAGACCTCTCGCGCCGCCGCGACATACCCCTGCTCGATCTCGAGAAACCGCTTCTGCTCGGCGAGGACGTCGAAGACGGTAACCCGACCCAGCTCGAACGTCTGGCCCACGACCTCCAAGTTGCGACGCGCCAGGTCGCGCACGCCGCTGCCGTAGACCTCGAAGGCCCGCCGTGCCTGCTCGTCGCGCACCGTGGCCGCCGCCACCTCCGCGCGCGCCGCCAGGTCCACCGCCGCCAGACGGGCCTCCGCACCCGTCCGCTCGGCCTGTGCCGCGGCCACCTGTCCTTGATTGCGATTGAGCAGTGGGATCGAAATAGTGGCGCCGGCCGCCACGTAGTTGAACCCCCCGCGCACCCGATCGAACGCCCCTGCGGCACCGAGGCCCGGCTGGGCAATGCCGCTGTACATGCGCATGTAACTGCCATACAGACTCATGTCCACGCGGCCTTCACGACCCGCCTGATCGATCCGCGCTTCGGCCAGTGACACGCGTGCCGCGGCTTCTTTGATGTCGGGCCGCGCGTCTGCGATCGGCGTCGAGACCGCCGGCAGGTCGCCCAGGCTCGACGCCACGAGGACCTCGAGCGGATCGCGCAGGCGCAGGGGTTCGGTGGGGGCCATGCCGAGGAGCGGTTTCAGTACGACGAGCGCGGTGTCGGCGCGACCGACGGCGATGAGACGCGCCGCGTCGAGTCGAGTGACCTCGACGGAGAGCAGATCGCGCTCGAGGGGCGGCGTCCTGCCCGCCTCCACCCTGGCAACGACCAGGTCGAGCTGCTGTCGGGCGGCGGCCAGCAGCTCCTCCGCCACCGCCACCTCACGGATCGCGGCCGCGGCCGCGCCGTATTGGAGCCGGACATCCGCCGCCAGCAGGCGTTCACGGTCGTCGGCCGACAACCGCGTCTGGTCCAGCGACCGTTCTGCCGTCTCGACGCGCCCCGAGCGCCGAAACAGGTCCAGCGGCCACTCGACCCCGACACTCGTCAGGCTGTCGGTGCCTCCCGGTTCGTCTCGCCGCTCGACGCGCACCAGCGGATTCGGCCGCAGGGCCGCCTGCCGCCGCAGCGCCCGCGCCACCTCGATCTCCGCATGAACGGCACGAAGCGACGGCTCCTGCGCAATCGCCCGGTCGACGGCGGCTTCGAGCCCCAGGCCGGAGGCGGGCTCCTGCCCTCGAGCCACGGAGCTCCACGCCAGCGCACTCATGACGAGCACGAACATTCGTTGACGGCAACTCATTGGACACTTCCTTGGAACGTGATCGTTCCCGGGCCACTCGGGCCCTCCCACTCGATGGTGATGGGCCATGCTCCAGCCATCCCGAACTCGGCGGTCACGGTGACCCGTCCGGGCACACCGGTCGGCCGCACCTGCGCGTTGCCGGACATGACCATGCCCGGCATCGTCATGTTGGCGCTCACGTGCACCGTGCCGACATCGACCAGGTCGCCGGATGGTGTGCGGAATTCGACGGTGAACGTGTTGCGACCGCTCCGCAGGGTGCCCGTGGGTGAGAGCACGACGACCTCGACGGTGCCGGACCGTGCCGTGTGCACCACGCTGCCGCCGACCGCCGCTTCGTTTGCTGGGCCGCGCTGGCGCACCAGCTGCCACGTGGCAACCGACCCGAGTACCGCTACGGCCAGGATCGCCACCACGACCGGCGTTCGAATGCGTGTCCGCTGCTGGGTGCTCCCATGGGGCGCGTCCGGAAGGACGTCGCGATGCAGTCCGAGCTGTCGTTCACGAATCGACAGGAAGAGCACGGGGGTGACGACGAGGACGTGGAGGAGCGACGACACCATGCCGCCCAGGACCGGTGTGGCCAGCGGCTTCATCACCTCCGCGCCAACGCTCGTGCTCCACATGATGGGCAGGAGGCCAGCCACGACGGTTGAGACCGTCATCACCTTGGGTCGGAGGCGCAGCAGCGCACCCTCCACCACGGCATCGCGCAACGCCACGCGGGTGAGCGTCCCGGCCAGCTCTCGTCGCTTTCGTTCAACGGCCTCTTCGAGATAGATGACCATGACGACGCCCGTTTGCACGGCCGTTCCGAACAGCGCGATGAACCCGACCCACACCGCCACCGAGAAGTTGTAGCCGAGGAACCACAGCAGGTAGACCCCGCCGGTCAGGGCGAACGGCACGGCGAGCAGCACGTGAGCCGCCTCGATGACCGATCCGTAGGTGATGTAGAGCAGGGCGAAGATGATCGCCAGCACGATGGGAATCACGAGCTGCAGGCGCGTGCGCGCGCGTTCCTGGTTCTCCCACCGCCCGCTCCAGGCGATGTAGTAACCCGCAGGCAGGCTGACGGCCCGTGCCACGGTGGCCCGCGCCTCCTGCACGAATCCCCCGACGTCCCGGTCTTGCACGTTGAGCAGCACGGTGGCGAGCAGCAGGCCGTTCTCCGACGAGATCATCGCGGGGCCCCGCGCGTGCTCGATCCGCGCCAGCTGCCCGAGCGGGATCTGCTCGCCTCCTGGCGCGGCGACGAGCACCTCACCGAGTGCGTTCGGGTCGGCGCGGTCTTCGGGGCGGTAGCGCACCCGCACCGGAAATCGCGCCCGGCCCTCGATGGTGGTGGTCAGGACCGTCTCGCCCACGGCCGTCTCGATCACCTGCTGCACGGCACCCACCCCGATCCCGTAGCGGGCCGCTGCCGCCCGGTCGACCTCGATGTTCAGGTACTGGCCGCTGGTCACCTGCTCGGGATAGACGTTGCTGGCGCCAGGCACCGTGCGCAGGGTGTCGGCGACTTCTCGCGCCAGTCCCTCGAGACGGGTCAGATCCGTACCGAAGATCTTGACGCCCACTTCCGACCGGATGCCGGTGGTCAGCATGTCGATGCGGTTGACGATCGGCATCGTCCAGATGGGCGAGACGCCAGGCAGCTGCGTCGCGGCGCTCATCTCGGCGCGCAGCCGCTCGACCGTCATGCCGGGCCGCCACTGGTCTCGCGGCTTGAGGTGCACCACCGTCTCGGTCATGTTCAGCGGTGCCGGATCCGTCGAGGTGTCGGCGCGCGCCACCTTGGCCACGGCGTACGCGACCTCTGGGAACCCTTCGACAATCCGGTTCTGCGTGATCGCATTCCTGGTGTTCTCCTCGAGCGAGATGCTCGGGTCGGCAATGGGCATGAACAACAGATCGCCCTCGTTGAGCGGCGGCATGAACTCGCTGCCGATCCCGCGCGCGAGGACGAGTGCGCCGACGAAGAGCAGCACGGCCATTCCGACCGTCACGAAGCGGTGGCGGAGCGCCCCGTGGAGCACCGGACGGTAGAGCCGCTGGAGGATCCGCATGACCGGGTTGGCGTCTTCGCGGTGCACCTTCCCGCCGAGCAACAGGGTGCAGAGCACGGGGACGAGCGTGACCGCCACCAGCGTGGCGGCGAGCACGGCGAAGGTCTTGGTGAACGCCAGGGGGTGGAAGAGCTTGCCCTCCTGCCCGGTCAGTGCGAACACCGGGATGAAGGCGAGCAGGATGATGGCCATCGAGAAGAAGACCGGACGGCCCACGAGCCGGGTCGAGTCGCGCACGGTCTCCCAGACGGCACGACGGTCGCGCGGGTCGACCGCGCGTTGCTCGATGTACCTGAAGGCGTTCTCGGTGACGACGATGCCGGCGTCGACCAGGACGCCAATCGCGATGGCGATGCCCGCCAGGCTCATGATGTTCGACGACACGCCGGCGTAGTGCATCCCGATGAACGAGATGAGCACGGCCAGCGGCAAGGGGATCGTCACGATGAGGATCGAGCGGAAGTGCATGAGGAACACGACGTGCGCGAGCGTCACGAGCGCGATCTCCTCGAGGAGCGCCACCCGGAGCGTGCTGGCCGCCTGCTCAATCAGGATCGAGCGGTCGTAGAAGGGCACGATGCGGACACCGTCGGGAAGACCCGACTGAAGCTGCGCGATCCGGGTCTTCACCGCGTCGATGACGTCCTTGGTGTTGACGCCCGTGCGGGCGACGACGACACCTCCCACGGCTTCTTTCGCGCCCTTGACCAGCGACGCCACACGAAACGCATCGCCGATCTGCACGTCGGCTACCTGCTCGACGTAGACGGGTGTGCCGTTCGAGGCACTGACGACAATCCGTTCGAGATCCTCGACCGACGCCACCAGCCCGACGCCGCGCACGATCAGCCAGGCGCCGTTGGACTCGAGGACGTTGCCGCCGACGTTGAGGTTGCTCGCGCGCACGGCCGAGACGACCGCACCGAGCGGCAGACCGTACTGACGGAGACGGTTCGGGTCGACGTCGATCTGATACTGCTGAACGAACCCACCGACGGATGCGACTTCGGCGACCCCAGGCACGGCGTTGAGCTGATAGCGGACGAACCAGTCCTGCAGGCTCCGCAGATCCCGGAGCGACATGGTCGGGCTCTCGAGCGTGTACCAGAAGACGTGCCCGACCCCGGTCGCGTCTGGTCCCAGCGTGGGCACCACGCCGGCCGGCAGACTCTTGCCCACCAGGCTCAGGCGCTCCAGCACCCGTGCGCGCGCGAAGTACAGGTCCACGTCGTCTTCGAAGACGGCGTAGATCATGGAGAAGCCGAACGCCGATTGCGATCGCACGACCCGCACGCCGGCCAGGCCTTGCAGGCTCACCGTCAGCGGATAGGTGACCTGGTCCTCGACCTCCTGCGGACTTTGTCCGGGCCAGTCGGTGAAGACGATGACCTGGTTGTCCGACAGGTCGGGAATGGCGTCGATCGGCGTGGCCGTCACCGCCCACCAGCCCCATCCCGCCAGGCCGGCCGAGAGCGCGATGACGATGAACCGGTGACGAAGCGACAGGTCGATGAGTCGGTTGATCATGGACGACAGACCTCGCGCAAGGGATGGCGCGCAGACGTGGACACCGACCGCCCAGGGCGGCTGGAGACACGGGTACTGTCGTGAGCTAGAGGAGGAAGACGGAGAGCAGGACGTGCTTGGGAACGGGCGAGGGCGGGATCGGGACGCCGCTCCGCCAGGCGTCGGTCAGCACGAGACGCGGCGCAAGAGGTGGCACGACGACGCCGAGACCCAGGACCGCGCCAGCTACCGGGACGACAACTGCCTGGACATCCTGACCGGACTGTTCCTGCTCGGACGACGCGCAGCAGCTATCCGCGTCGGTCTGGTTGACGTCGTGAGTCGCCGTGGCACCGTGCGAGGCCCCGGCGTGCATGTGGCACGGCTGGCCGTCGGTGCAGCATGACATGCGGGCTTCCGGCGTTGGTGCCCAGCCCTCGCAGGCAGCGACATTGCCCGCCCCCACGAGAACCGTGAGGGCCGCCGCGAGCAAGCGCCGGCTGAGGGTCAGCACGCAGCTAGGATGCCGGACCCTGCTGCAAGTGTCAAATTGGACCCGGCCCGTAGCCCAGTGTGCCGTGCGGTTAAGTGGGTCCCTTGCCAGACCATGGAATCGTCAAGAGCATGGCGCTCTCTTCGAGTGCTTCGACCTCATGAGGTATGCCCTGATCGATCGCCAGCAAGCCGCCGGCACGGAGACTGAACGTCCGTCCGGAGGCCCGCAGCTGAACGTGGCCCGACAGCACGTGAACGGAGAGCCGTCCCTCGGCCTTGTGTTCAGGTATTCGCACCTTGGCCTGGAGTGCCATCAACACGACACGGACGTCGTCGTACTTGACGAGCGTTCTCGCGTTCTGCCCCGTGCTCCACGTCGTCTCCGCCTTGAGGCGATGGATTTCAGCGGGGAGATCGAACTCCATGAACGGCTCCGCCATCGGCGGGCTGTGCGGCCGACGGTGAGGCTCGTGTTTGGGCGTGTCGGACATCAGGACCTTTCGATTGCTCCGGCGTGATCACTGCGCGACCGGCGTTTGCCTTGGTCGGGACTGACCGTGGCCATGGTCGGGCCCGGATCGGATTATGTACCCGATTCGATGATGGCGCGGAGGAATTGAGCGTGCGATGAAGCGTCGCGGCCCGAGGACTCACGGAAGGTGGTCACCCACGCGCTGGACAGGCGATTCGAGGGATCCAGTAGACTGGAAGCGTTGGCGATATCGACGCGCGCGGGGCTGCGCGTGGTGATGGCCGAGCCTCGGTTCCCCTTCATCTCCAGCGTGCTCGGCATGACAGTCCACCCGCGGCCATACCCGTTTGTATTCCACTCACGCAGAGGAGATCTCACGATGACCACTCGAGCCGACAAGTCTTCCCGCGCATCCACCACCAGCTCCGGTGCGCCGGCAATCAGCGACCGCAACTCGCTGACCATCGGTGCGGATGGCCCGATCGTCCTGCATGACGTGCATTTCCTCGAGCAGATGGCGCACTTCAATCGCGAGAAGGTTCCCGAGCGCCAGCCGCACGCAAAAGGTGCGGGCGCGTTCGGCGTGTTCGAGACCAGCGCCGACGTCTCCGCGTACACCAAGGCGGCGCTGTTCCAGAAGGGCACGCGCACCGACATGCTGGCGCGTTTCTCCACCGTCGCCGGGGAGTCGGGCAGCCCCGATACCTGGCGCGACGTGCGCGGTTTCTCGCTGAAGTTCTATACCGGCGAAGGCAACTACGACCTGGTCGGCAACAACACCCCGATATTTTTCGTGCGCGACCCGATGAAGTTCCCGCACTTCATCCGCAGCCAGAAGCGCTTGCCGGATTCCGGTCTGCGCGACAACCACATGCAGTGGGACTTCTGGTCCAGCAACCCTGAGACGGCCCACCAGGTGACCTACCTGATGGGCGAGCGTGGCCTGCCGCGCACCTGGCGCGAGATGAACGGCTACGGTTCCCACACCTACATGTGGATCAACGCGGGCGGCGAGAAGTTCTGGGTCAAGTACCACTTCCACACCCAGCAGGGGATGGCCTTCTTCAATAACGCCGAAGCCGCCGCCATGGCCGGCAGCGATGCCGACTTCCATCGCCGGGACCTGTTCGAGGCCATCGCCGCTGGCAAGCACCCGCGCTGGGCGATGTCGGTGCAGGTGATGCCCTACGCGGATGCCAAGAACTACCGGTTCAACCCGTTCGACCTGACCAAGACCTGGTCGCACAAGGACTACCCGCTGATCCTGGTCGGCACCATGACCTTGAATCGCAACCCCGAGAACTTCTTTGCCCAGATCGAGCAGGCCGCGTTCTCGCCGGGCAACACGGTGCCGGGCATCGGCCTGTCGCCGGACAAGATGCTGCTCGGCCGCGCCTTCGCCTACGCCGATGCGCAGCGCAACCGCATCGGCACCAACTTCCACCAGTTGCCGGTCAACCAGCCCAAGGTGCCGGTCAACAGCTACATGATCGACGGCCAGATGGCCTACCATCACAGCGGCAACGCGCCGGTCTACGTGCCCAACAGCGGTGGCCGCCCGTGGGCCGACGAGACCGGCCCGGTGGCCGACGGCTGGGAGGCCGACGGCGAGATGGTGCGCAGCGCCTCCACCCTGCACGCGGAGGACGACGACTTCACCCAGCCGGGCCTCCTGGTGCGCGACGTCTTCGACGACGCGCAGCGGCAAGCCCTGGTGGACCAGGTTGCCGGCAGCCTGCTGGACGGTGTCCGCAGCCCGGTGCTCGAGCGTTCGCTGGAGTACTGGAAGGCGATCGATCCGAAGGTCGGCCAGCGCATCGAGGACAAAGTGCGCGCGGCGTCGCCCGCAGCGGGATGAGGAGCAGGAGGAGCGTCCACTCGAGGTAGGCGGGCCGCGCGACGCGCCGGCCGCCAGCCCAGACGGCTGGAACACGAGGCCCAGCGTGTGACCGCCGGCGAGCTCGTCCGCGTCTACCTCGCGAACGTCGGTGCCGGCGTGTCGGCCGCACACGTCGCCGGTGGTGTGTTCGACGCGGTCATCGACGGCAGCACGACCACCCAATGCGGTGCCGACTTACGCCGTCGCGCCCGGCGGTGGGGCGATTCCCGAGTTCCGCGTGCCGGAGCCCGGGGAATTCGTGTTCGTGGACCACGACCGACTTAAGGTTCGTGCCGCTCGGTCTCGCTCTCCGTTTCCTGGCCGAGCACTGACTGAATCCCCGTCACACCAATTTCTTGCCGCAGTCGAGCGGCTGCCCGTGCGCCGAAAGCACGACGTCGTGATCATCCCGGTCAGGGACGTGGCCTCCCTACGATGGCGGCAAATATCAGCAAGGCGGTTGCGGGCGGCCGCGCACTCCGAAGGCAACCGAGCGCTGGCTGACAACTGCGCCGCAAGTTCTGGCCGGGTCCGGAACCGCCTATTGCCTCTTTGCCAGCGTCAATGCGCGCCGACGCACCATCGCCGCCTTCAGGTCGAAGTTCGCCTGCATGTGCATCCAGAACTGCGGCGTCGTCTTGAAGAGCTGCGCGAGCCGAAGCGCCGTGTCGGCGGTCACGCCGCGCCTGCCGCGTGCGAGCTCATTCAAGCCCACCGTGGACATCCCGAGCGTCTTGGCCGCCGCCGCCTGGGTCATCTCCAGCGGCCGCAGGAACTCCTCGAGCAGAATCCCGCCAGGGTGAATCGCCGGTCCCAGGCTGGAGGCATCACGCGGAATGCTCTCAGTGGTAGTCCTCGCAACAGACGTCGTGCGCATCATGCCCCTCCCATCGGAACGTGATCCGGTATTGCTGGCTCACGCGAATGCTGTGCTGGCCCTTCCGGTTCCCAACCAGCGCCTCCAGGCGATTGCCAGGGACTGCTGCCAAGTCGTCCAGACGCTGTGCGCCCTCAATCATCGTCAACAGGCGGTGGAAATCCCACCGACGTGCCGGTTTCAGGTGCGAAACAGTGACAGCTCAGCCATTTACGGACTGCAAGCTATTGACCTGAGACGACATATTGATGGCGGAGAGAGTGGGATTCGCGCCATCCCACATTTGTTGCCAACAAAGAACTTACGGGGATTCAACTTCCTCACGATCCGCTAGAAACGCTCCAAACCCTGGGTAGAGCGCACGTATTGCGCACGCGGCGCCATATACTGGACGTATATGGCATAATGGCCTCGGAGGCTTCCAACATGCCCCGAACCGCCAAGGTCTTCATGACCAATCGCAGCCAGGCCGTCCGTCTGCCGAAGGACTTTCAATTCGCCACGGATGAAGTCCTGATCCGCAAGGTCGGTGACGACATCATTCTCTCTCCGCGGCCTCGTGACTGGAAGTCGTACTTGGAGTCGGCCCCAGTGGCGTCTGACGCCTTCATGGCCGGGGTTGAGGACCTGCCAGTCCAGGAACGGGAACTCTGATGCCGCGCTTCATGTTGGACACAGACACGTGCTCCTACATCATGAAGCGTTCACATCCCCTCGTGCTCAAGCGCCTGCAGGCCGTCGCCGTGAGCGACGTCTGCATGTCGGTGGTCACGAAGGCGGAACTGCTGTACGGCGTTGAGGTGTCACCCCGTCGGGCGCACGACACCGACGCGCTCGCGGCGTTCTTGCCCTACGTCGAGGCCGTCGACCTGTCGGACGATGCCGCCCAACACTACGCGGAGATTCGCGCCAACCTGAAGAAGCGCGGTGCCTTGATCGGAGCCAATGACCTGTTCATCGCCGCGCACGCGCGGGCGCTTGCTCTGACCCTGGTGACGAACAACACGGCCGAGTTCGCGCGTGTGAGCAATCTCGCCATCGAGAACTGGACCATCCCGCGCCGCAGGAAGTAGGCCGATGCTCGTCACGCGCCATTGCTCGGCCCACTCATGGCCGAATGTCGGTCGAGGCGCGCGAGCACCTGCGGCGCGTTCTACTCGATGCCACTGATGAGCACGAACCTTCTTGAGGTGACCGGCCCTACTCCGCCGGCCTGCGGGGATTCAGCGTGGCAAAGTAGTCAGGCCACGATTGGTGCACTCGTCCAGCCGCCCGATCAAACTCGCTCGAGGCATCGTATGCACCCTCTCGAATGCCCTGGTAAATGCCCGCGATGACATTGCCCATGAACTCGCCGAGTTCGGCGACACGCTCTGCGCGGTAAGCCTCGACGCCCATCGAGCGATACCGCAGCTTCACGCCGAACGCGTCACCCAGATATTGGGCCAGTGTGGCCTGCGTGATCCTCTCGCCGTGGAGGTTGTAGGTGTGGCCGTTGTGTTGGGGCTGGGTCAGCATGCACGCATAGGCGTAGGCCAATTCTGGTCTGGTCGTATACCCACACAACCCATCACCGGCGCAGTTGGCGATCTCGCCCAGGGCCATGTACTTGCTGATGTACTCGACATCAGGCTCGATGTAGATGCCATTGCGGCCGATCGCCCAATCCATACCGCTGGCTTTCAGGTCCACTTCGGTCTGGCGGTTGCTCTGCACGATAGGCGCAAACGCTGAGTTGACCGCCGGCCCCTGCACGCTGGTGTAGACCATCTTCCGCACCCTGGCCGCCGTGGCCGCCGCGATCACATTGCGGTGCTGAATGATGCGCCGCTCTGGTGCATCCATGCCCGAGACCAGCAATACCGTGTCGATGCCAGCGAACGCTTGTGCCAGCGCGCTGCGGTCGTCGTAGCTGCCTGGTCGCACCTCCACGCCCAGCGCCTTCGCCTTTTCGGGCGTGCGTGCCACAGCGATCACGTTGTCGACGCCGGCGAGTTGCGATGCGGCCTTGACGATGGCTGAGCCCAGTTGTCCGCTGGCAGCAGTGACGGCAATTCTCATGGCGACTCCCCTATTGGCCTTCCATCTCCTGCTCGGCCTTGTGGGAGAGCGCGTCCAGCGCTGCCGCCGTGTCGGGTGGCACGGAGTTGCTGACAGCCACCGCATAGAGACCCACCAGTGCGGCCACCAGCACCGCGCCGGTGATCGCGGCGGCGCGCGCCTTGACATGAGCCTTCAGGCTGCGGGCATTCCGCGTGATGTGCGCCAACGCCGTAGCCACCATCAGCAGACCAAACACCTTGTGCACCGGGTGCATCTGCAGCGTGAATGAGGTGCGATTGATCACGAACATCAGCAAGCCAGAGGTGGACATGGCGACGAATGACACGAACATGGAGATGCCAACGAGTTTTCTAAACATGGCGGTCCTTGCCGGCTGATCGATGCGTCGAGGTGTCGGACGTCATGGCGTCGCTGGCTCCGGTCGACGCACCCTGTTCCTGCCTTGAGCGCGGCGCAGCCACGCCCACCGGCGACGCCACGCCAGGGCGAGACCGGTGTAGACAAGTACCGCGCCCCCGGCCGACACGAGGCCGGCGATGGTCTGGCCGGTCAGTCCGTAGTATTCACCGGTGTGGGCGAACCGCAGCCACGTCCGGAGCCGCCGGCCGGCGCTTCAGCGCCTGCCCTGCGCCCCTTGTTGGCCGACGACATCCCTGCGAGTAGAGATCCCCGGCCGCACTCCTTGGTGAAGAGGGTGGAAATCCCACCCACGTGGCGACGTCAGGTACAAAACAGGTACAGCTCAGCCATTGAGAGACTGCAAGTTGTTGACCTGGAATGACTTATTAATGGCTGAGAGGGTGGGATTCGTGCCAAGTCACGACGGCTGGAAGCCGGCGTGCGATGCCTGAAGACCACCCGACCGCCAAGGCCGAGCAAAGCGAGGATTTGGCGGAGAGGGTGGGATTCGAACTCTTCCAGCGTCTTTAGAATCTGTAACTTACAGAAACCGCGTTGCCGCCATTGCCATGAATGCCGTCGGGCATTGCCCGCCATTGCCCGCTGACAGTCCGCACGATTCGTCCCTGTCGCACGCCATTCGTCAGGGCCATCGTTGCGCTCCGTGGAGGATGCGAACGACGTGGACGACGTCGTCGCGCACGGTGTAGACCACGATCCATGGCAGGGGCGAAAGCACCAGTTCCCGTGTGCCAGCCTTCTTCCCCGGCCGCCCGCGGTGTGGGAGCGACAACAGCGTCTCGGGAGCCTCGTAGATTGACCGAATCAGGCGCGGCGCGCGATCTGGCGCATGGCTGAACAGGTAATCGGCGATGCGTTCCAGGTCGGTTGCCGCCGCCTCCGTCCAGCGCAGGTGCATCAGCGTCTGGCGTCGTGCTCGGCCAGCTTCTTCGCCAGCCGCTCACCCACTGCGTCGTGGGTCAGCGTCTGGCCGGCATCGACCTGGGCCAGGCCGGTCTCGACCTCGCGAAGGAACCAGTCGTCGAAGTCCACGGCGCGCTCGAGCGCCTCGCGGGCGAGCGCCTCGACCGACACGCCTCGGCGGCTCGCCGCTGCGGCGAGCTTGCCCTCGAGTTCAAGCGGAAGGTGCAGTTCCATGTTGTCAGTGTACTGACCCGGCTGGCGCCGTCAACCGCATCCCCGCTGGTCCCAGGGCTTCAGGTACGAAACAGGTACAGCTCAGCCATTGGCAGACTGCAAGTGCTTGCACTGAAAGGCTTTAATGTTGGCGGAGAGGGTGGGATTCGAACTCTGCCTGCTCCTTTAGAATCTGTAAGTTACACAAACGACGTTGCCGTCGTTGCCATACATACCACCGTTGCCGTGGCGCCTTGCACCTGGTTGCACCAGGACTGGTGAGCGACGAGCCGGCCCGCCCACCATAGCGATCACCGTCGACCAGCCTTGCCGGGCCTGACTCCGGCTGCGCGAGCATCGAGCGCGTGAACCAGTTCGTCAACAGCATCGCCGAAGCCCCATCCGACTTCGTGCGCGCGCAGCTGGATCCGGCCCAGACGGGCTCTCACGTGCGCGCGCCTTTCCGCGGGCAACGTGTCGAACGCCTTCGCCACGGCGTCCAGCCGGATCTGCAGCGCGTCAAAGTAGGCCTCGTCGCCGTAGCCCAGATCCACGGCTTGCTCCGTTCCCGCCTCGACGAACGTCAGCATGAGGTCGACGGTCCCGGAGACATCCCCCGTTGCGCGCCGGTACTCGAGGATGGCCGCGGCTGCGTCGCGGACGCTGACCCGGCGCTTGCTGAACGGGTCGGGGTAGATCGCGTCGGCGACCAGGCGCCGGTATTCCTCGATCGCGCAACTTCCGGGAGTCAGGCGCGAGTGAAGGAAGCGGCGATTGGCCTCGTTCGCCTCATACAGGTCCCCAAGCAGCGACACGAGGCCCTTGCGGTCAAGTGCCTCGAGCCGTGCCTTCACCTCGCTCCACTTCTTGCGCCTAGTCGGTTCGGTCATGATGGGTTGGTGCGTCTTGGTCGCTGACGTGCCTACCGCCGGCGGGCCCAGCGGTGGTACGCCGCGATCCACTCGGCGCCCTTCGGTCGGGGGACAGGCAGCTCGAGATCCAACAGGCGTACCTTCTGACGCTTCCCGCGGAGTCGACACATGGCGATCAGTTCATCCGCGCCGCTGAGATCAATCTTCACGACGACTACGGCCTCGCCAAGGACGGTCGCACCAAATGGCAGCGCCAGATGCTCCTCGAGCATGGTCAGGAAAGCGGTCGCCTGCTCGGATTCGCCGTAGGCGTCCAACGTGGCCTCCTCGATCAATGCGTCGAGCCGACGCGGACTCGGAGGCCATGAGCGGGTTGGCCTTCCCCGCTCCGCCGTCTGTCGATTCGAGGCTCCAGGCCGGATCCCCGACGTTGGCACGGCGGGTGCCAACTGACTCGAGGCCTGGCTCCCGAGTCGACCATCGGCCAGCGGGCCGCCGACGACCTCGATGATGTCCTCCACGACCGCGTTCAGCGTGCAGCCCTCAAACGTCATCAGCATGCGGCCGACCTGATCCCACGTGAACGTTCGGCCATCGACGATGAGAAGCGGGAGTCCACCTTCGGTGTCCGGGTCCCAC
The DNA here is from genome assembly GCA_018000455.1 of Acidobacteriota bacterium. GTDB lineage: Bacteria > Acidobacteriota > Vicinamibacteria > Vicinamibacterales > UBA2999 > CADEFD01. Next base: position 102,689 of record JAGNJW010000017.1, on the reverse strand, counting down.
TCGATGACGCCGCTGAGCCGATGCGCCGGCGTGAGCTGCCACCCCTGCTCGTTCTGCTGGACGTGTCGAGCGCTGAGCCCCTGTCGGATCCGCTCGCGCAGGAGCTCGACCAAGTCCTGGGCGTTGGCCTCGAGATCGCCGAGGATCTCGAACCGATAGCCGCCTGCTGCGTCACGACTTTTGCCCTCACGCGCGTACATGGCGTGCCCAGTGCCAACCAGCAACGATCGAATCTCGAAGCGGTGTCGCACACCGTCGGCATCGGCGACCACGATGGGCGCGATGGGCGTGTTGTCGAAGGCGATACCGAGGCGGTCAGCCAACTCCTCGTTGAAACATCGGTAGCAACGCTCACCCACGTCGGCCACCGAGATTGAATCGTTGGGCCGCAGGCTCTTTCCGCACACGCCGCACCGGCGTCGTTCGTCGTTCTGGTCGTCGTGCATCATGGCGCCCCCCATGCTCCACTTGCCGCTCGAGGCACTCATGAAGGCCAGGCACCGCCGCCCCGGTGATGTCAGCCTTCGGCCGCCTCGGCGTGCAGTCGCAACCCGAGAGCAGCCATCACTCTGAGGACGGTGTCGAAATCAGGGCTGCGCTCACCCGACAGAGCCTTGTACAGGCTTTCGCGCGAGAGCCCGGCATCTCGAGCCACCTGGCTCATACCCTTCGCTCGCGCAATGTCGCCAAGGGCCTTTGCGACGAAGGCCGCGTCGCCGTCAGCCTCTTCAAAGCAGGCCTCGAGGTAGGCCGCCATCTCCTCAGGGGTTCTGAGATGTTCGGCCACGTCGTACCGGACGGTCACAGTTCGCTTCTTCATCGACTACTCCGACAAGCCGCGCGCCAACCGCAGCGCGGCCCTGATGTCGGCGGTCTGTGTGTGTTTGCTGCCGCCCGCCAGTAGGATGATCACCGCGCGGCCCCGTCGGGTGAAATACACGCGATACCCTGGCCCAACGTCGATCCGCAATTCGGACACTCCTTCGCCAACTGGTGCGACATCGCCTGGATTGCCCGCGACCAGGCGTTCGACGCGCGCCTGGATTCGTGCGCGGCCACGCACGTCGCGCAGGGCATCCAGCCATCGCGCGAAGCGCTCGGTCCGACGCACCTCCATCGCCTTGAACTGTAGCCTCGCGGCTACACCATGTCAAGAAGCAGTGATTGACCTGCGGCGGTCCCGACGGCCCGAGAACGACTGCGAGTAACGAGTGGAGGCGTCTATGGGCGCACGTCGCCCACCTCCCCAGCGCATCGAATGGTGGGTGCTCGATCCACCCAGGCGGCTAGCCAAGGAACCCGCGTGCCCCAAAACTGGCAGCTTTCGCATGATCCTCAGGGCGAAAATCGTGGCGAAAAATCGGAATCGTTGCACCCGAGCGAGAGTCCAAGCTGCTAAACTATTGATTCTAAAGGAGATGGTATGGCGGAGAGGATGGGATTCGAACTCTTCCAGCGCCTTTAGAATCTGTAAGTTACAGAAACTACGTTGCCGGGAATGCCATGAATGCCGTCGTTGCCGTCGGGCATTGCCCGCCATTGCCCGCTGACGGGGCGGCGGAAGTACCCGGGTGGCCGTCCACTTCATCAGGTGCGCCGCCGGCTCAGCGCCCGCAGGATCGCGTCGAGGACCGCGTCCAGATCCCTGCCGACGTCGTCGGCCAGGAACCGCAGGACGAAGTAGCCGTTCTCCTGAAGCAGTTGATCCTTTCGACGGTCCCGTCGATATGCGACGGGATCCGCCAGATGCTGCGCACCATCCAGTTCCAGGGCGAGGCGCGCGTCCGCGCAGAGGAGATCGACTTCCAACGTGCCTGACCCGTCGAACGCGATCGGCAGCGCCGTGTTCAGCGCGAAGCGACCTCGGGTCTCGGGAAGCGACTCCAGACGCCTGAAGAGAAACGCCTCCGTCGCACTTCTTGCTCTCGCGAGCCCGTCCGCGTCGGCCGAGACAGGGCGAACGGCGTGCACGAAGAGGGTGGCCAGCGGACTGTCGACGCCATCGCGAATCAATCGGCGGACGCTCCCCGAGTAATCGCGCTTCCAGATCGGATCCGCTGGAAGTGTCACGTCTGCGGGCCAACCAGGAATCGCGCTGGCTGGCAGCAGCACCGTGTAGCCGATGGCCTCATAGCCTCGGCACCGCCGCTCGAACATCCGAGCGAGCATCGGCACATCGACGTCGGCGTAGTCGTAGAGGCATCGTGTCCTGGTTCGGGAAGAGCCGATCGTAGGAGTCCAGGCCGATGTCCGGTCGGTGCTCCATCGCCTCCGTGAGGAGGTGCGCACCGAGCCGGCGGGCCAGGGCCGCCGGAACGGCGTTCTCGAAGAACAGCCACACGTGTCCGCCACGCCCGGAGCGCGAGCGCTCAAGGGCGGCGGTCAAGCCGAGGCGTCGACAGCCGCACACGAAGGCGACGGCATCAGCTTCCCATCCGGCCTTGTCGAAATCGACGGCCAGGAAGTAGCAGGTCTCGTCGAGCAGCATCGGGTAGACGCCAGCGACGAATGGCTGATCGCTCGCGTCTCGCCCGGACAGATGCCATCGGATGACATCGTCGGTGACCGGGAGGAAGCGGCGATGCGGGCACACCGCACACTTGATCCTGGGCTTCTCACAGATGCCCTGCACCCACTCGTTCGCGCACGCGGGCGCATAGCCGGACTTGCCGGTCTTCCGGCTCTCGAATCGCCGCGGGTAGACGTCTTCGCGGCCGCGGAACAGCGACCGGAAGAGAGCAATCTTTGCCGCTGCGGGCGAATGCTGGCTCAGCGCGCCGTCGGTGGCGCGGGCGGACGACTCGGCCGGGTCGAGACCACCCATCGACTACGACGCATCGGTTTCGGAGCGGACCGATTCGAGACGCCAACGCTTCAGGTCGTCGATGGCATCGAAATGAGCATCGACGGCCGCAAGCGGCACCTGATGCTCGACGCACAAAGCCGCGATCCAAAGGTCGTTCTCTGGAATGGGCTTGCCCTTCTGCCTCAGCGCGAGGCGCAGTTCGGCGTAGACCTTGGCGGTGGCAATCGTGACGCTCAGGACGGCGCAGCGAGTGACGAGCGTTCAACCTTGGCGAGGTTCTCGGCCGCCTTCCGCGAATTGAGGGCACCGTAGCGCAGCTCGCCGACAACGGGCGCCGGCAGAAGGTGCTCGTTGACGCTCGCAAGCAACCGGGCATCGGCCTTCGCGGCCAGGACATCGATCGCGACACTCGTGTCGAGCGCGACCCGATCACCACTCCCTGGGGTCGACGCGCTCGAACTCACGATCGATGATCTCCCGGAGCTCCTGAGCGTCCTCAGAAGAAAGCGAGCCGGCAACCTCAGAGAGCGGCGACGCCTCCACCTCGACGTCCACGGTCAGCGTGACTTGGTGATGTTCGACCAGGCCCTGGGGACGGCGGAGCGGGCGGAACACGCCGTTCTCGAAGACGGCGGGTATGGTCTCGCTCATGTCCACAATCCTAGCAGGTCACGAATCGCGTAGCTGAATCGGACGGGTCGTCTATCGACGTCGTCGGACCTGGGTTCTGACTGGTACCCCCGGGGGTTCTCTGTGAACCCCACGCGGCCACTCGGAGAACCCGCGTGGCCGAAATGCGCCTGTTTTCGAGCGCTATGGAGACAGAGATCGCGTGGATTTCGGCGTCATTGCCCGCCATCGCCCACGAGAACCCGCTACGCCTGGCTAAGTTGTTGAAAAGAAAGGATCGAGATTTGGCGGAGAGGGTGGGATTCGGACTGCGTCCACCTGTTGAAAACAAAGAACTTACGGGATTTCGACTTCCTCCAGATCCGCTAGAACCGCTCAAAGGCCTGGGTAGACGCACGTATTGCGCACGCGGCGCCATATACGTGTCGTACATGGCAACCCGGGCGGCGGCTGGAGCGAGGTGCTTCTTGGCGGACGTCAGCGCGGACGCCGAATCCGCACCTTCGTCGGCGTCGCCGAGACGACGCAGCCGGACCACGACTCGATGTCCTCGCTCTGGAAGAGCGCCTGCACGCGTTCCGCCAGAGCGGAGCGTCCGGGCTCCGGCAAGCGAATGAGCAGCACACCTGCATGGGTGCCTGGTGTGTACTTCCGCTCGTCGGAAAAGTCGAGGTCCTGGGTGATTAGGAAGCGCCCCGCTGCCTGCGTGGCGGTCCACACCTGGTCGTCGTCCTTCCCTGCCAGGTGTTCAAGCGGAACCGTATCGACGTCGTGCCCGAGCTGCGAGAGGAGCCGCACGAGCGCGCTAGGCAGGTTCTCGTCGAGCTTGATCTTCACCGCAGGTGAGCCGTGGGGACCGGAAGATCCTCTTGTGCCGAGGCCGCCGCGAACGCAATGGCCGCGCGGACGTCATCGACGGTCAGAGTCGGGAAATCCCCGAGGATCTGCTCGATGGTCGCGCCCTCGGCCAGGCTCGCCAGGATCGTTCGAAGCGTGACTCTGGTTCCCCTGATCACGGCGTCACCGCCGGCAATCCGAGGATCCCGTTGAATCCGTTCCTGATAGTTCAGGGGCATTGGTGGCCTCGGCCCCATTGTACGCGGCCCCGGGCCGGCCGAGGCCCTTGGCCACCGGGGAAACAGACGGCACTAGAATCGGGCCGACGATGCATCTACGGCTTGCGCTTCGCCGCCTGGCCGCCACGCCAACATTCACCGTGGCCGCGGTCGCCGTGCTCGCCCTCGGCTCCGGCGCGACGCTCGCCGTCTTCACCATGCTGAACGCACTGGTCCTGAAGACGTTGCCGGTTCAGGATCCTGGCCAACTGGTTGCCATCGAGGTTCGGAACGCCCGTGGTGAGCCCTCTGCGATGGCCCGTCCGTTGTTCGACGCCGTGTCCCAGCGGCAACGCTCGCTCGTTCAGGTGACGGGCGTCCTGGGTGGATCGGTGGTGAGCGCAGCGGCTGGCGATGCCGTGCACCAGGCCGTGGTCGATGGCGTCACGGCGGACTACTTCTCACTGCTTGCCGTACGCGTGATCGAGGGTCGTCCCCTCACTTCGGCCGACTATCGAGCCATTGCGTCAGAAGCCGATCCCGTGGCGGTCATCAGTGAGGGGTATGCGTCCCGAATGTTCGGTGCGCCGCCAGAGGCGCTGGGCCGGGCCGTCATCCTCGGCGAAACGACGGTCCGCGTCGTCGGCGTCACCGCGGACTGGGTGCGAGGTATCCAGGTGGGTGTGCGCACCGACATCCTCGTGCCGGCTCCCGTGGTCGAGCGCATCATCGGATTGCCGCCGAACTCGGTACCGCTGCGATACGTATTCGGACGTCGGGCCGCCGGCCGCTCCATCGAGCAGGTGCGCGCCGAGTGGACCGGAATCTGGCAGTCCGAGATCGCCTCCGCGACGCCAGAGCGGTCCGCCGATGTCGGCGAGCGCCGGCTCGTCGTCTCGTCCGGAGCGACCGGCGTTTCGTCGTGGCGTGCTCGGTATCAGCGTCCCCTCCAGCTCACACTGATCGCGAGCGCATGGCTCCTCGTCATCGCGTGCGTGAACCTCGCCGGCCTCCAGTTCGCGCGTATCCGCCGTCGCGAATGGGAGATCGCGGTGTCGCGCGCGCTCGGCGCCACGGCCTGGGACGTGATCGCACCAACGCTGCTCGAATCGCTGCTGCTCTGTCTCGCCGGCCTGCTGCTCGGCGCCCCGCTGGCTGGGTGGAGCGCGCGCGTGGCGGTGGACCTGCTGTCGACCAGCTCGGTGCGAATCGAACTCGACCTCTCGCCCGATTGGTCCACGTGGGCGTTGCTGGCCTGCGTGACCACACTGGTGACGGTGGGAGCTGGGATCCTCCCAGCGTGGTTCACGACCAGGCGCTCAAGCGCACTCGGGTCACCGTCCCGCGTGGTCACCGGCCAGCCGCGGATGGGTTCCGTGCTGGTCGCCGGACAGATTGCGCTTGCCGTGGTGCTCCTGTCTGGCGCGGCTCTGGCCGTCGGGGCGTTGCTCCGTGTGGCACTTCGCGACCCCGGGTTCGACGCGGATCGGGTCATGGCGGCACAGCTCATGAACCGGCCGGGCGGCTACACCGGGCTTGACGATGCGACGTACTACCGCACGCTGTTGAATCGCGTCGCGGCCGTGCCATGCGTGTCAGCAGTGGCGCTTGCGACGCCGATGCCTGGTGCCCTGAGCGCACCTCCGAGCCAACAGCCAGTGACGGCACCTGGACCGGCCGCCAGCCTCGACGCTGGAGTCGTGTTCGCGTCACCGGGATATCTCGACGTGCTCGCGCTCCCGCTCCTGGCCGGCCGCGACCTCACGTGGCGGGACGATGGCGCCGCACCGCGGGTGGCATTGGTGTCGCGGGCGCTCGCACGCGAACTCATGCCCGGTGGGTTCGTCGGCGGACTGCACGTCGACGTGGGGAGTCTGCCACACCACCGCGGCCTCGAAGTCGTGGGCATCGTTGAAGATGCGAGTGTGCTGAACGTTCAGGATTCGACCCCTCGGGTCGTCTATGTCAGCGCCCTGCAGCAGCCGCCGCCCATGGCGCGCTGGCCGGGGCTGCTAGTGCGCACACGCCCCGGTGTGGAGTTTATCGAACTGGCTGTGCAGCGTGTGCTCGACGAGCTCGGACGGGAGTTCGTGCTGCGGGCGGACACGCTGCCCGGCCTCATCACGCGGGCACTGGCGCGGGAGCGACTGCTGGCGGGTATGGCCGTCATGTATGGCGGGCTCGCGATCGCGATGGTAGCGATTGGGGTGTGGGCGCTCCTGGCCCAGGACGTCACGCGGCGCCTGCGTGAGTTCGGCGTTCGGCTGAGTCTCGGCGCCTCCCCTGCGATGCTCTACCGCGCGGTGACCACGCGTGCGCTGCGGCTCACCACAGCGGGTATCTCGGTCGGCACGGCCCTGACGTGGATGCTGTGGCGCGTGATGGTCTCCGCCATCGGCGTCAGTGGCGAAGCGGACCCGCGGGTCTTGGCGGGGGTCACGGGCCTGGTGCTCGTCGTCGTGACGTGTGCCGCGGCGGGACCAGCCCGCAAGGCCGCGCGCACCGAACCGATGTCGTCGATCAGAAGCGAGTAACAGAATCGCCGCAGCCCCCGAGGGGACGGCCCGCTGAACGGCGGGCCTGGACTGGGAGGGTGGAACGCCCACCCAGATCGCGAGTTCGTGACTCGCGATCTGCGAAATCAGGCCCGAATTCGCGCGCGCCGAATCACGATTCGCGACGACCCAAGCACGTAATGCGCACGCGGAGATCGATCGCGACTGTATTTAATTGATTCTAAAGGACTTATGTTGGCGGAGAGGGTGGGATTCGTTCCCGTGATCCTCGCTCCCATCAACGACTTAGGCCTGATCCGAAGCCCTCAATCCACCAAATCCACTCAAAGCCTGAGTATCAGGTACAAAACAGGTACAGCGACCCTACGATGCCTTCCGGCCCTCGCGGAGCATCGCTTGCTGCAGATCCCAGTCGGCCTGCAGGCGCATCCACAGCTGCGGCGACGTCTTCAGGAACCGTCCGAGCCGGAGGGCGGTGTCGGCTGTGATGCCCCGCTTCCCGAGCACGAGCTCGTTGAGTCGGTTGAGTGACACGCCGAGCTGCTTCGCTGCCTCGACCTGACCAATGCCGAGGGGTTTCAGGTACTCCTCGAGCAGCAGCTCTCCGGGGTGAATAGCCGGGCCGAGCCAACTCGCGTCTCTAGTGATAGTCCTCGACGTCGACTTCGTAGGCATGGCCACTCTCCCACCGAAACGTGATGCGGTACTGATCGTTCACACGAATACTGTACCGGCCAGTCCGATCGCCCTTCAGCGCTTCGAGTCGGTTCCCTGCCGGCACCACGAGATCGTCGAGCCGGGCCGCAGCGTCGAGCAGCTTCAGCTTCCGCTGCGCGCCTCGCCACAGCGCCTGCGGAATCCGTCTGGCTGCGCGCGTGTTTCGGTCGCGAAACAGGTCGGCTGCCGCGTCGTCGCGAAACGACTGAATCACACGGAGCCAACACTACACGTGTATCGTGTAATGTGTCAATACTGACGGGCAGCGCAGCCTGTGCGCTGACACGAGCCGGATGGCGACCACGCGACCCGACTCGGACGTCCGCCTAGCGTCGCGCGCAAGGACTCTTGCCTCCGAGGATCCCGGTACGATTCAGAACCGTCGGGTCTCTTCGACCGACCCGACGGCGATGATTGGAACAGCAGTTTTCGGCGTCGGGTGGCTCATGGTTGTGTTCAGCTGCTCCTCAGATGCTTCCCAGCTTCCCAGCCGTGGGACGCGAGGTACTTCTCGCCTATTGCGACGGCCTCATCCTCAAGAGGCGTCGCAAAAGTGTCGTTCCATCGGTTGAGGAACCCGAACAACGAGATCATCGCGACGATCTCGACAATCTGTCCGTCGCTCCAATACTCGCGCAACTTCGCGAACATCTCGTCGGTGACGCGGTTCGGAACGACTCCCGCCGCGAGAGCCACGTCGAGCGCGATGCGTTCCGCCTCGGTGTAAAGAGGGCTGGTGCTGTATTCCCACACCGCCTCAAGCTTGGCGTCCTCGATCTTGGAGTTGAGCGCGAGTGCGGCAGTATGCGACATACAGTAGCGGCACCCTGCTGCGCGGCTCGCCACATGGGCAATTAGTCGCTTGAAGCCGATATCCACCTCACTCGTCTCTGGGTCTGCCACCGCCCCCATCATCTGCACATATGCGCGCACGATCTTTGGCCTGCGCTGCATGATCAGCATCGCGTTGGGGATGATCGCCCCGACGCAGTTGAACCGCGCGAACACGTCGTCGAGCCCGGCGTCCGGAGGCAGCGGTTCTAGCCTGGGAACGGGTATCTCAAATAGAGCCATGGGTGGTTCCTCCTTCGGAACAGTTCAGACGACCCTCGCGCCCTGGGGCGGCTTCGGCTCACCAACGGTCTGGTAAAACCAGACCTCATAGCCGGACGGGTCCATAACCTTAAAAGTCCGGTCGCCCCACCACTGCGTCGTCAACGGGTCCGTCACCTTCACCCCCTTGTTTTCGCTGATCTGCCCAAAGTAGGTCTCGACGTCCGCGACCTCCAGGTAGATCCCGACGGGCTGTTTCGCGACCGCAGGCCTGGTGCTGGGGCTCTTGTCCGGGGCGCGGGCGAACATGATGCGCGCACCGTCCTTGGCGACAGTGCAGACGTCGAACTGTCCGTCCTTGCCGATGACGCCCCTCAAATGGTCGAAGCCAAGGGTCTCGACATAGAAGCTCCGGATCGCGTCAACCGACTCGACGGCGATGATAGGCATGACCCTCTTCGATGCTGGTGTACTCATAGTGGCTCCCTATTCGTGGTGTTTGTGCAGGGTCAACGTCACGCAGAACGCTGAAACCGTTGGCCTTCAAGGCTCGCTCGGCGGTCTCCATGTGCGGCGTCCTTCACTCGACATCTTCACTTGCGGATTGCAAGCATACATCATCACTTGCTGAATGCAAGTCAACTCGGATATCCTATTAAGGATGACGTCCTTGCGCAGTGCAGGTCGCCGGTCGGACTGTCCCGTGAACGTAGCGCTTGAGCTGCTCGGGGACCGCTGGTCGCTACTGATCGTGCGTGACCTGATGTTTCGTGCCTACCGGACGTACGGCCAGTTCCTCGAAGCGGACGAAGGCATTGCCACCAACATCCTCGCCGACCGCCTGCGCAAGCTCGTCGCGTCAGGTATTGTCGCGACGGTCGAGGATGACGCCGACCATCGTAAAATCAATTACCGGCTGACCGCCAAAGGGATAGGCCTCGCGCCGGCAATGACCGAACTCATCTTGTGGAGCGCCAGGCACGAGAAGACTTTCGCACCGCGAGCGGCGATACGAAGAATGGAGAAGCACCGCGACGAGTTTCTTGCCCAGGTCTACCGCTGCTGGAAGGAGGGCGGCCCCCCAGTCTTCCTGAAGGGACAGTGAAGCTATAGCCGAGGAAGGCCCGCGTCTATCCGTTGTAGCTCGCTCCGCAGCGCGATGCCCTACGATCGACGTCGCTCAGATGAGGCAACTGCCTGGCGCAGGCGACCGACAACTCAGCACTGCCAGCAACAGCCACTGGCTGGACGCACGCTTCAGGCACCTGCGGTCGCTGGACGACGGGAGCATAGCCGAAAGTGTTCAAGCTGTTGCTTCACGAACGTCGCAACAGATGAAATGGCTTCTCCGGCCCCGAGCTTCCCTCTCGTCGCCAGAACGGCCGAACGGCAGGCTGTCAACGTTGGGCAGGAGCGCCGCCAAGAAGGCGACTGCTGCCTTGCGTTTACCGGTGCCACCCCGTGAATTGCGCCCGCATCCGGCGTGAAGTTCTTCTGCCCGGCCCACGCCTCGAGCAACCTGCGGTCGACGGTCAACTGCTCGTCGAGCCGCAGGCCGCGCCCGCGCCCGGACCGGCACCGCCGCGAAGAACTGCCGGGCGATCTCGACGGCGGAGCCAGCGCTCACGATTCCTTGGTGAAATCGTCGGCGTCGACACCGTGCCGTGCATGCCCAGGCGGCGCGCTACGCGGGTGGACAACCCACCCACGTGGCGGCTTCAGGTACAAAACAAGTACAGCTCAGCCATGTGAAGGCTGTAAATTATTGACTTGAAATGAGTTGTTGTTGGCGGAGAGGGTGGGATTCGAACCCACGTGCCCTTGCGGACAACACGCTTTCGAGGCGCGCCCGTTACGACCACTTCGGTACCTCTCCGCTGAGGTGAGACCGGGTTTCCGGCTGACCGGAAGAGGTGATTATAGCGGCATCCAAGCCTGGGGTCGACCCTTAGGCCCGGCGGTCGCGGAAGAACGCCTGCATGACGGCGCGGCACTCCTCGGCCAGTACGCCGCCCACCGCGGTCAGACGATGGTTCAGGCCAGCGGTCTCATGGGCCGCAATCGACGACCCCAGTGCGCCGGCCCGGGGTTCGAGTGCGCCGAAGACCACCGTACCGATGCGCGCGTGCACCATCGCCCCCACGCACATCAGGCATGGCTCCACGGTGACGACCAGCGTCGCACCTGAGAGCCGGTAGTTGCGCAAGTAACGCGAGGCCGCCCGCATCGCCACGATCTCGGCATGCGCGGTGGGATCGCTTGTCGCGATCGGCTGGTTCCAGCCCTCGCCCACGACCGTGCCGTCGACGACGACGAGAGCGCCCACCGGCACTTCCCCGCTCTCGGAGGCGCGGGCGGCAAGGGTGAGTGCGTGACGCATCCACGCTTCGTGGTTGGACCAGGCGTCGATCACTCCACCACCGCGATCGTGTTGTCGGCGTGCACGTGGCGCGTCATCGCGTCGATGAGCGTGCCGGTGATGACGAGCACGATCGGGCCGAGAACGATGCCGACGAAGCCGAAGGCCGATACGCCGCCAAGCAAGCCGATGAACACCACGAGTCCGCTGGCCGAGGTGCGCCCAGCGAGCAGGATCGGCCGCAGCACGTTGTCGACCGAGCTGAGCAGCACGCCGCACAATCCGGCCATCAGCGCGGCGCGCCCGATGTCGCCCGAGAAGAACAGCCACGCCGTAACCGGCACCCAGATGATGGTCGAGCCCACCACCGGCAGCAGCGAGCAGATGGCAATGGCGCCGCCCCACACGGCCGGCGCAGGCAGCTGAACCACCCAGAACGAGAGGCCGCCAATCACGCCCTGCACGAAGGCCACGGTCAGGCCGGCGCCCACGCTGGCCACGACGAGTTCCGAGGCTTCGTGCAGCAACCGCTCGCGTTCGGGTTCACTGAATGGCAGCAGCTGGCGAATGACGCTGCCGAACACTTTGCCGTCGCGAAGGAAGAAGAACAAGGCGAAGAGCATCACGAGCAGGCTGGCCAGGGTCGACAATACATTGGCCACGATGGAGCCGGCGCCGCCCACCAGGTACGACGCGGCGGTGCGCGCACTCTCGACGATGAGCGACATCGGATCGGGCGGCAACGGCACGGGCAGGCGCTCGCGCAAGGTGGCCCAGAACAGCAGGATCTGCTCGGGCGTCGTGTCTGACAGGCCGTTGACGTAGGCGAGGGCAGCCGGCGTCTGCTGGGCGATGATGGCGCCCAGGAACACCGCGGGCGTGATGATGAGCAGGCCGGCCAGCAGCGTCGTCGCGAGCGCCGCGTTGCTCTTCCGCAGGTGGATGCAGAAGCGCAGGTGCACGGGCCGCAACGTCATCGCCAGGATGGCCGCCCAGGCCAGTGGCGCCAGGAACGGCCAGATGATCAGCATGGTGAGGTACGCCATGCCAATGAGCACGCTGTAGAACAGCAGCTCGGTAAAAAGATCGCGAGTCGGGCGTGTGGGCATCAGGGTTCCTCGGTCAGGACTTCCTGAAGCTGAGCGGAAAGGAGACGCCGGGCGCGGCGACGACCCGCGCCGACGAATGGACGGCCATGCTTGAAGCTTATCGCATGGTCACCCATTCGACGGGCGGTACCGCGGCTGCGGGCGCCGGCCGCGCCCGAGAACCTAGGGCACCTGGACGACGAGTTCGTTGCTGGCCGGGCCGGTGCCACCGGCGCCAATCGCACGCACCCGCACGTAGTACAGCCCGGCCGGCACACCGGCCGCACTGAAGCTCGTCGTGCCGACCGGCACCGTCGCCAGATTCGAGAGCCCCGGCGCCGAGCCAGCCTCGAGGCGATAGCTGAAGGGCGACGTGCCAATCGACGGCGCCGCCCAGGTGAAGGTGAGCGTGCCGCCCGCCTTCTGGACCGCCAGTCCATATGGCGCCACCGGCGGCACCACTGGCGAACCGACGATGACGGCCGTCTCGGCCGACGGTGCGCCGACGCCGCATGCGTTGACCGCGAAGAGGCGCAGGAAGAACGCGCCGCTGGGAGCCGTCGCGGAGAACATGGTGCCGGGTCCAACGTCGGCCACGCCGAGCTCGCTGCCACCACTTGTCGCGCCGATGATGAGACGGTAGCTCGAGACGATCGACGCCGGCGCCGCGCGCCAGTTCAACGTGACGGCGCTGCCGGCCACCGTGGCCACAAGGTCCAGCGGCGCCTGCGGCGGACCTGAGCAGCCGGCGGCGCCGACCACGAAGACCTGCTCCTCGGAGGCTGCGCCAGCGCCCAGCGCGCTCGCCGAACGCATCCGCAGGTAGTAAGTACCGGCGCCGAGCCCCGGCACCGAGAAGCTGGTGGCGGCATTGCCGGTAGAGAACGCGGCCAGGTTCGCCAACCCGGGGGCGGTGCCGCCCTCGATGACATAGCTGGTGGGCCGGGCTCCCAGGGGCGGCGCGGCCCAGGCGATCGTCAGCGTGGAGGCACGCACCTGCACGCGCGGAGTCGTGGGGGGCGACGGGATGCCGTTCAACCCCGCCTCGGGATAGAGCGCAGCCCCGATCGACAGGCCGTTCAGGTCGTACAGGTTGCCGCCGAAGAGCACGGTCGTGTCCGATGTGTCGATGACCGAGACGTCCCCACCCTGGACGTCGAGGGGCCGCCACGCGCGAAGCGCGCCGCCGTTGGCCAGGCTGTCGACCATGGCGATGTCCGGGCGCGACGATCCCCCCACGCTGCCGAAGTTGCCGGCCAGGTAGACGTTGTCGCCGAATGCATCGAGGTCGTAGATCTGTCCGCTGACGTCTGGATTCCATCCGAGCAGCTGGCCATCGTCGATCGCGCCCGGCGCCCCCTTCACCGCCGCGGCGCTGTTGCGCGTGGAGCCGTTCACAGCGCTGAACCTGCCGCCGAAGAACACGCTGCCGTTCTGACCGTCGATCCGGTACACGACCGGCGTCGAACCGGTCACCGATGGCGCAAACGCCGTCGCGAGCGTACCCAGCGAGCTGTCGACCGCTGCCAGCTTCGAGCGGGCGACACCGCCCACCATGTCGAACGTTCCGCCGATGTAGACGCGAGACCCATCGACGAACAGTGCTTCGATTTCGGCGTCGGCGGCAGGGTTCCAGGCCCCGGCCGTGCCGTTCACGTGCATGGCGGCCCCGCGCCCGCGCGATCCGGCAGCCACGCTGGTGAAGTTGCCAACGAAGAACACGACGTCGTCGGCCACCTGGAGGCCGTTCACCGGACTGTTCGGACTCGGATCCCACGACGACAAAAGCCCGGTCACACCGTCGAGCGCCGCAATGTAGTGCCGCGACTGGCCGCCGATCGTCGTGAAGTCGCCGCCGATGTAGACCGTGCCGCCGGCAATATCGAGCGCCCGCACCCAGCCGTTGGGGCCGGGATTCCACGGCAAGAGGTCGCCGGTTCTGAGATCGATGGCCGCCGCGTTCTGGCGCGGCACGGCCCCGAAGTAGTGAAAGGAGCCACCCGCGAAGACGAAGCCCGCGCCGTCCACGTGCAGCATGTCGGCACTGCTGTCGAGCGAGGGGTTCCATGACAGCGCGACATTGGTCGTGCCCGTCGTGTCGAGCGCGGCCAGACGCAGCCGCTCCGCGCCGCCGACTTGGGTGAACTGGCCGGCCACGACCAGCACCGAGCCAGCCAGGCCCATCTGCTCGACATTGGCGTTGGCGCCTGGATTCCAGGTGGTGGCCACGCCGGTCGCGGCTGCAATCTGCGCCAGGCGGCTGCGCGAGGCGCCGCCCATCTGTGCGAACGCGCCGCCGACGAACACGTTGGCGCCCGACACGACCACAGACGACACATTGCCATTGCTCTGGGCGTCGAAGCCGGCAATCGCCGCGCCGGTGGCGGCGTCGAGCCTGGCCACGCCGGTGCGCGCCAGGCCGCCGATGTTGACGAACTCGCCCGCCGCGATGAGGTCGGCGCCGGCCACGGCCAGGGCCGCGACACGGCCGTCCGCGGTGCCGGTGAAGGTGCCGACAACCGCGCCCGTCGTGGCGTCGACCGCGGCCAGGTTCTGATGTGCGATGCCGCCGGCCATCGTGAAGGTGCCGCCGATAACGACGCTCGTGCCGCTCAGAGCCAGCGCGCGAATCGACGGGGTCGCTCCGCCGGTGAACGACGGCACGAAGGTGGCGTCGAGCGCTCCGGTGGCGGCATCGAGCGCGACGAGGCGGTCGCGCGAGGTGCTGCTGACGGTCGTGAAGTCGCCGCCGACGAAGACGCGGTTGCCAGACACCACCAGCGCCCGCACGGCGCCGTTGGCCGTGGCGGTGAACGCTGCATCCACGCTGCCATCCGCCAGGAGCTTCACGAGGCGCCCGCGTGAGCTGCCGTTGACCTGCGAGAACTCGCCGCCGACGAGCCAGCCTCCACCGGGGAGGGCGACAACCGCGCGCACGCGGCCGTTGATGTCGAGACGCGGCAGCACCGGCGTGGCCGAGTCGAACGAGAAGGCCGCGAAGCCGAAGACGAGGTTGGCCGTCGGTGCGACCGAGCCAAACGATCCGCCGACGTAGGCGATGTTGCCGGAGCGCGCGACTTCGCTCACGGTGCCGTTGATGGCCCACCCCAGCGTTGAGGTGGTGACCGGATCGGCATGGGACGGCACGGCGACGCCGACGACGAGCGCAGTGCCAAGGAGAAGGAGGGAGCGGGGGCGCAAGCTGGGCATGTGGGGGCAGAAGCAATCAGGGGGCCAGCGGAAGCACGGCCGAAATGCCCGCATATTCCGGCCAGGATCGACAACCGCCCGGCGAGTCCCGTCAGCGCTCTGTCAGATCCGTCAGCGCGCCGCCATCGTCTTGTCGCGCGAACGGGTAGACGAGCTGGCGGGCATGCCCCTCGGGCACCGGGTCCCCCTGGAGGCGGCAGAGCTTCGAGGCGGTGAAATCCGTATCGCCGATCATCGGATAGTTCGGAAGGTAGCCCTGCGTCTCGTGGATGTCCTTGGCCCACGCGGCGTCGCCGATCCAGTCGTGGAACCGGATGCGGCCTTCAGTGGTATCGGCTTCGAAGCCGAGTGCGATCTGTCCGAATGCAACGCCATGTGGTACCTCGAGACGGGTGCGCCGACTCCGGGCGGGCAGGCGTCCGCACCGCACGTGGCAGGAGTTTATCTCGGGAGGCAGGGAGCGGGCAGGGACCGCCAGGTCACGGAAGTGAGTTGGCGCGCCCTGCACGATTCGAACGTGCGACCTCCTGGTTCGTAGCCAGACGCTCTATCCAGCTGAGCTAAGGGCGCGGGATGAGAAACTCGAACTATAGCACAGCCGGCGCGCCAACTCTGCGCGTCGGCACCTGGTGCTGGGCTTCGATACGATACGCGCCGTGACCCTTGCACGACACGGTTGGTGGGCGCCGATCGCGCTCGCCGTAGTGCTGCGCCTCCTCGTCGGCGGCGCGGCCTGGGCCACGCGAGGACCCGACGCGTTCCTGGCGATCGACTCGGAGACCTACCTGGCACCGGCGGCGTCACTGGCTGACGGCTCTGGCTTTCGCGACTTGGACGGCCGCCTCGAGCTGTTCCGCATGCCGGGCTATCCGCTGCTGCTCGCCGCAGGCACGGCAGCCGGAGCGCCGGTGGCCGCCGCGCTGGGCCTGCAGCTGCTGCTGTCGGCCGCGCTCGTCTGGCGCACGATCGAAGTCGTCGAGCGGGTCACGGGCAAGGAAGGGATCGCGGTGGCAGCGGGCTACGCCATGGCGATCGAGCCGACCAGCCTGCTCTGGTCGCTGAAGGTCATGCCCGAGACGCTCTTCGCCCTGGGCCTGCTGACCTTCGTCGATGCCGCGATCCGGTATGGCGCCGCCCCATCGGTGCAGCTGGCGGCCGCGACGAGCCTGATGCTGGCCGCTTCCGCCTACGTCAAGCCCGCGACCTATCCGCTGGCGGTCGCCCTTGCGACCGGCGCCGCCCTTGCCGCTGTCGTGCCGCGCCTTCGGCCGTTTCGCGCGCACGCGGTGACGGCGGTGGTCCTGCTGACGCTGGTCCTTGGGGCCTGGCACGCGCGCAACTGGCGCCTGGCCGGCTATCCCGGCTTCACCACGCAGCTCGACCTCGCCGTCTACGTCTCGGCCGGCGGTGCGGCGCTCTCCCGACGCGACGGCGTGCCCTTCAACGAGGTGCGGACCGAACTGCGCGGTCGTGTGAGCATCGCGGCCAACGAGCCGGCCGCCGACCTGGGTGACGTCTACGCCAAGGCGCGGCGCGACGGCGTGACCGCGATCGCCGCCGCCCCGTTCGGCGCACTCGCGGCCCATCTGGTCGGTTCCGTGCGCACGCTGGTCGATCCCGGCGCGGTCGAGTACTTCCGTCTGTTCGGCGGCTATCCCGAAGGCGGCGGCCTGCTCGGACTGGCGGTCGACCGCGGCGTCTGGGCCGCGCTGAGAACGATGTCTACACGCGCGCCCGCACTGGCGGCCGCGACGATCGCTGCCACGCTCGTCACACTGCCGTACCTGCTCGGAGCGCTCGTGGCCGTCTGGAAGACGCCGCGCGAGACCCGTCGCCCCTATGCCGTCATCGGGCTCGTCGTACTCGTCCTTGCCCTCATCAGCGGCGGAGCTCCCGGCTCGAGCCGCCTCAGGGTTCCGATGATGCCGCTGCTCGTCGTGATGGCAGGCTGCGGCGCTGCAGGACGGTGGCGATCCGGCGACGCCCGTCAGAGCCGCGGGGCGTCGCGGCCGCCGTCGTATACTCCCCCTGTGACGCCAGAGGCCTTCACGTGTGGCCCTCGCCAAGTCGTGATGGCGAGCAGCCACGACACGGCGCCGGCCGTGCTCATCATCGTGCCGGTACTCGACGAGGCGGCGTGCATCCAGGGCAAGGTCGACGACCTGGCACGCCTGCACTACCCGGCGGCGCGACGGCGCGTCGTCTTCGTCGACGGCGGCTCACGTGATGGCACGCTCGAGCAGCTCGACCAGGCGGTGGCCAGCCATGCGCGGTGGCAGCTCGTGCGGACGCGCCACCATAACAAGACCGCACAATTGAACGCGGCCCTGGCCCTGCGTCGAGCCGATGAATGGGTGCTCGTCACCGACGCTGATTCGCTCCTCGCGCCAGACACGCTCGGTCTGCTAGTGGCCCGTGCGTCGACCGAGACCACGGCCGGTGTCTTCGGCGTGCCCGTCCACCCGGCCGACGCGCATCCACTGGAACGGCTGCACTGGCGCACGTCGAACCTTCTGCGCCGCACGGAAGCGCGCCTCGGCTCGGCGGGCATCGTGACGGCGTCGTGCTACCTGGTGCGCCCGGGCGTCCTCGATCGCTTTCCGTCCGACACGATTGCCGACGACGTGCACGTGGCCTGCCGTGCCATGGTCACCGGTGCCGTCGTGGCTTACGTGCCGGCCTCGGTGACCGAACGGCGTGCACCACGCAGCCTGGCTGCGCTCGTGCGGCACAAGCATCGCAAGGCCGACGCCTACGTGCGCGAGATCGTGCGGTTCCTGCCGGTGGCTGGCCGGATGCCGGCGCCGGCACGTCTCGCGTTCCTGATGCGCGCGGCGCTCATCTTCCTCGCGCCGCCGCTGCTGCTCGGGGGCACGGCCGGGGCGCTGTGGCTTGGCGCCGTGTCCGCCGTGGAGCCGCGTCAGCTCGCGGTGGCGGCAGTGGTGCTCGGCGGCACACTGCTCACGCGGATCGGACGCGCGACGGTGCTGCTGGCGACGCTCGCGATGCTGCTCGCCTTCGTGGCTGCCGTGGCCGTCGTGGGCCAGCCGTTCTCGCGCCAGACGGCATCACTCACGCGCATTCTCGAGCCGGTGCACCCGCGGCCGCGTCTGGAAGTGGAATGACCCGCGGCGACAAGCTGAAGATCGGCGCACAGATCGTAGTGGCGAAGACCACCGGACGACCGCGCCCGTTCTTCGTGCAGTACTCGCTGCTCAACGCGTGCAACGCCTCGTGCGGCTACTGCAACTGCCCGCAGCGCCCCGACCCGCGCGTTGACCTCGCCACTCATCGGCGGGTGCTCGGGGAGTTCGCCCACCTCGGCGCCGTGCGCATCAAGTTCCTGGGCGGCGAGCCCTTGCTCAGTCCGCACCTGCCGGCGCTGGTGGAGGAGGTCAAGACGCTCGGCATGCGGGCGGCGATCGTGACCAACGGCTTCCTCGTCCCGCAGCGCCTCGACTTGGTCCGCCGGCTCGACGAGGTCGTCATCTCGCTCGACGGCCGTGAGGCTGCCCACGACCTGCAGCGCGGCACCGGCGCCTGGAGAAAAGTGATGGCCGCTGTGGAGGCCTGCGCGGAGATCGGCGTGGACTTCTTCCTGAGCGCCGTCGTCACCCGGCATTCGATGGGCGAGGTCGACTGGTTGCTCGACACAGCGCGCCGCTACGGCGTGATGGTGAACTTCCAGCTGCCGCAGTTCAACGTCGAGATGTACGGGCCGGGCGCGAAGGAGTGGCTGCCAGACCGCGCCGAGATCCCCGGCATCGTGTCACGCATCATCGCCGCCAAGGAGGCGGGCGCACCGGTACTCTTCACGGCGCGCTCCTACCGTCGCACGCTCGACTGGCACGACTTCTCGATCGAACGGGTCGAGCGGCCTGGAGAGCCCTCGCCGTGCACGGCCGGCAAGTACTTCCTGCAGCTCGAGCCGAACGGCGACGTCTACCCGTGCGTGTTGCAGATCGGCGGCACCTTCCGGCCGAAGAACGCGTTCCGCGACGGCGTCGAAGCGGCATGGCGGCGGGCGTCGAGCCACTCCTGCGTGTCCTGCTACAACACGTGGCTGAACGAGAACCGCGCCGTGTTCGATCTGCATCCATCAGTGCTGCTGAACTTCTGGCAACACTACATGCAGTCGCCGTGACGGCGCACAGCCGCCGGCCTCTCAACGTCCGGAGGCGGTGGCCACCGCTCGGATCAGACCGAACCCGACGCCAAGACCGTCGCCGAGCGCCACCGGCAGCCGTCCCAGAATGGGGATCTCGCCGGCGATGGCCTTGACCGCCGCCGCCTCCGCGTAGTCGCCGAAGTCGTAGGTGACGAGCACGGCCGGGAGCGACGACGCGGCCGCCGCCGCATACGGACTGCCGAAGAAGGCCGCCACCATCGGCCGATTGCGGCGCGCTGAGGCCGCCGCCAGATCCTGTAGCAGCCCCGCTACCCCGCCTCCGAGGCCCAGCCGCCCGCTGCCGGAGGACGCGCGCACGAAGACCCCGGCGACCACCGCGTCGAAGTTGGTCGCCATCGCGCGCACGAGTTCGATTTCCTCCGCCGACGAGCGGTCCGAGAGCTCGACGGCCGTGACCGAGGCCCAGCGCGCACGCAGTTCCGGCAGGAACGTGCGACTCGGGGCCGCGATACGCCAATTGGCGGGATAGTCGAGCACCGACAAATAGAGAATCTTACCGGTGCGGGGTGTGGCCAGCGGCACCAGCGTGCGCTCATCACGCACGAGCGTCACGGCGCGCTCGGCGGTCGTGCGCGCGACGTCGATGGCCGCGCGCGTGCCGACGTGGGCCATCACGGCGTCGAGGTCCACGATGCGCGTGCGGTGAAGACCGAGGCGAGCCTTGTGTTCGAGAATCCGACGGGCCGACGCCTCGAGCCGTGCGCGTGTCAGCGTGCCGCTGGCCAGGGCTGCCGTCAGGGCGGTGGCCGCCTGGCGCAGGTCCGCGGGATCGAGCACCACGTCGACGCCAGCCTGCACGGCTTTCACGGCGGCTTCGCCCGGACCGGTCATCGCGGCGATGGCGTCCATGATCAACGAGTCGGTGTAGATGACGCCGCTGAAGCCGAGTTCGCGCCTGAGCAGGCCAGACACGATCGGCTCGCTGAAGGTCGCCGGGCCCGGCGTGAGATCGAGCGCCGGCATCTCGACGTGCGCCACCATCACGGCGCCGGCACCAGCCTGAATACCCTGCCGGAACGGTGCCAGCTCCACCCGATCGAGTCGCGCGCGTTCGTGCGGCACGGTCGCCAGCCCGAGGTGCGTGTCGACGGCCGTGTCGCCGTGACCGGGAAAGTGCTTCAACGTCGCAACGACGCCGCCTTCCTGCAACCCCTGCACCGCGTCGCTCGCCATTTCGCCCACCCGCACCGGGTCTTCGCCGAACGACCGGATGTTGATGACGGGATTGCGCGGGTTGTTGTTCACGTCGGCGACCGGGGCGAAGTTGACGTGCACGCCGAGCGCCCGCGCCTCGCTGGCCGTGAGGCGGGCGGCTTCGCGCACGAGCGAGCGATCGCCGGCAGCGCTGAAGGCCATCGCCCGTGGAAAGCGCGTGGCGCCGCTGATGCGCATGCCGACGCCGTGCTCGTAGTCGGCGGCGATGAGCAGGGGCGTCTTGGCCACCCGCTGCAAGCGGTTGAGGATGGCGGCCAGTTCGAGCGGTTGGCCGAGGATCGTCGGTCCGTAGGTGGGATTGAGCAGCACGTTCGGCACCGGTTCGACGCCCCCGAACGCCGCGAAGCCGCCAAGGTGCACGTCGCGCACGAGGGCCGCCAGCTCCTCGAACACCGGTGAGTCGGCACTGAGATAGGTGGCGTTGAAGCGACCCATGAGCAGCTGGCCAACGAGCTCGTCGTCGCTCAACGACTTGAGCGTCGCCTCGACCCAGCGCGCGGCGTCCTTGTCGAGCGTGGGCGCGAAGGACGGCGGCTTGACCGCCGGTGGAACGACCTCGGGACGCTCAGCGCGACGCCGCGTCTGGGGGCTCTCGGCCCCCGCCGGCGAGTGGCGCTCGGCCAGGGTCAGAGTGAGGCCGAGAAGCGCCACGAAGGCCACCGCGATTCGCCGCATCCGCCGATCATAGCGGCACCGTGCAGCCGGGCGCACGCCAACATCGGTGCGGGGTCGGCGGGTGGAGGTGGCGGTGGCGCTAGCGGCCGGGCCCCGGGCAACCGTATGATCCATCCGTGTCGCAACACGAACACAAGGCAGCCGGCCCCGCGGCGGTGAAGGTCGCCGTGCTCACGGTGAGCGATACGCGCACCGAGGCCACCGATACGAGCGGACGCGCCATCCGTATGTTGCTCGAAGAAGCTGGCCACACCGTGGTGATCGCCAAGATCGTTCATGACGATCCCGACCTGGTGACGGCCTTCGTCCTCGATCGGCTCGAGAGCGACGTCCAGGTGATCATCACGACCGGTGGCACCGGCATCACGTCCAGGGATTCCACCTACGAGGCCATCGATGCGCTGCTCGAGAAGCGTCTCGACGGCTTTGGCGAGCTGTTCCGCATGCTGAGCTATGACGACATCGGTGCGGCGGCGATCATGAGCCGGGCGTGTGCGGGCCTGGCGCGCGGCAAGGTGGTAGTCGCCCTGCCGGGTTCGGAGGGGGCCGTGCGCCTGGCGATGACCAAGCTCATCGTTCCCGAGCTCGGTCACCTGGCACAGCAGGCGGCGAAGTAGCGATGCGTCCGCTCGCACACACGATTCCGCTCGACGAGGCGCGCCGGCTGCTCGCCGAAGCGGCCCGTGGCGTCGAGCGCGTCGAGACGGTGGCGCTGGCGGCCCTGGGCGGACGCGTGATGGCCGAAGACGTCGTCGCCGCTGGCGACGTGCCGCCGTTTACGCGCGCGATGATGGATGGCTACGCCGTGCGCGCCGAAGACACGGCCGGCGCCTCGCGCGAGCAACCGCGAACGCTCGCCATCGTGGGCACGGTGTTCACCGGCGAAGTGTTGTCGCGAGCGATTGGCGCTGGGGAATGCGCCGAGGTGGCCACCGGCGCGCCGCTGCCGGTGGGGGCCACGGCCGTGGTGATGGTCGAGGACACCGCGCCCGTGGACGACGCCCACGTGCAGGTGCGGGCCGCGGTGCGCGGGGATCAACACGTGGGTCGCGCCGGCACCGACATCGCGCGAGGGAGCCTCGTGCTGCGCGCGGGCGACGTGCTCCTGCCGGCCCGTGTGGGGGCCATCGCCGCTTCGGGCCGGGCCGCGGTGACGGTATGGGCACAGCCACGGGTGGCGATCGTGTCGACGGGCAACGAAGTGGTCGCGCCCGGCCAACCGCTCGGGCCCGGGCAGATCCACGACGTGAATCGCCACACGCTGTCGGCGATCGTCGAGGCCCATGGCGGCGTTGCCGTGCCCCTGGACGTGGCCAGCGATACGCTCGACGCGCTCGGGGCGGCGGTGGACCGGGCGGTGGCCTGCGATCTCGTGGTGTTCTCGGGCGGCAGCTCGGTCGGCAACCGCGATCTCGTGATGGACATCCTCCGCGGGCGCGGCCGGGTGGTATTCCACGGCATCGCCACCCGGCCAGGGAAACCCACGGCGTTTGGCACAATCGACGGCGTGCCAGTGTTCGGCATGCCGGGCAATCCGACGTCGTGTCTCACGAACGCCTACGTGCTGCTCGTGCCGTTCCTCCGCACGCTGGCGCACCTGCCGGCACACGTGCCGCGCGTCGTAACGGCGCCGCTCACCCGTCGCGTCGCCTCGAGCGCGGGCCGGCATCAGTTCTACACGGTGCGGCTGGTGAACGGCCAGGCAGAGCCGGCCTTCAAGGCGTCAGGCGACATCACGAGCATGGCGCACGCCGACGGTTACATCGAGATCCCCGATGACGTCGCGGTGCTGGACGCCGGCACGAGCGTGGACGTCGTCCTGTTCTGAGACACGGGGCCTGACCCTTACCCAAGCCCCTAGAAACGGACGGTGGATTCGAGCCAGCCGTTGACGAGTCTCCGGCCACGGAAGAGGCGCGACACGACGTCCCCACCGACGATGCGACCGGCATGGGCGCGCAGCGTCCACCAGGAGCGGGGCTGCCAGGTGGCGGCGCCTTCGACGACCGTGCCGATAGTGTCGCCGCCGCGGCCGTCGCGACCCTGAAAGCCGAAATAGTTGCCACCCCGCAGGGTGGCGCCGCTGCCCTGATACCAGCGATCGCGCTCGGATGCGAGGCCGACGCGGCGGACGCCGGTCGAGACCTCGAGCGCTGGGTGCGGTTGCACTTCGACCACCGCCCAGCGGTCGACGACGTTCATGAAGGCGTAGGCGTTCAGCCGCGACACGCGGTCGCTTGAGGGCAGCATCGGGAAGAAGGTGCCATGCCGGAGGTCGCTGACGCTGCCGTCCCCGGACGCATAGGCCATCCCCGCACGCAGCCACGGTCGCCACGGCGCGCGCGTGAAGCGATGTCCGCCGGTGAGCGTGGCGGCAACCGCGCGATGCGAGAGTTCGTACCACGCGCCTGTCTGCGCGGCGATCCACGCGACCGCGTCTGAGGTGCCCCATCGCGACGGATAGGCGCCAGCCGCCGAGGCACCGAGCGTCCAGACCCGGACGGCGGCGCGGTCTGGCTCGATGCCGGTGTTGTCGGGCCGCGCACTGACCGGCCGCGTGTCGTCATAGACCATTCCGAACGCTTCGACGCGGGTGCGGGGCGCGACCGTGCCTGGCGCGAGCGTGACCTCCGCGGCGGCGACCCGCACGCGGTCCATCGTTAGATTCGCCGATTCTTCGAACGTGCCCTGCGTGGGCATGACGGCGGTCAGCGTCGCCGACGCCGTGCCCCGCATCACACCGCCTCGCACGCCGTCCCACGCGCGCTGGTAGAACGACCACTCCATGTCGCCGAGCAAGCGGCCGTTCAGTTCCTCGGCCACCAGTCGATCGATCGTGGCATCGCCGGACGGCGCCTCCAATGACGCCGCTCGCGACAGCCGTCCAGCCTCGATCCACACACCGCGCGACCGCTCGCGCCACATCAGGCTCAGACTGCGCAAGTAGAACTGGTAGCTGAAAGTGCCGCCTGCCTGGAAGAAGTAGGCGCCGCCAGTGCCGAGCAGCCCCGGGCCGATCGCGCCGGCGGGCAGGTTCTCCAGCCGCACGTACTGCAGCGTGCCGCGCGTCGACCAGCGTGCGCCGTCGTACGAGACGCCGAGCGTGGCGCGATTGCCGAAGAACGTGTAGTCGGGGTGGGTGCCGCCCTTCGGCGGCGGCTCGAAGTAGCGCCACACCTCGGCGCGCGTCACGTTCTCGACGAGAAATGAGGTCTCGCCCGTGGCGCCAGCCGCGGTCAACGACGGACCTGATGAGGCCGGGCCATCCGGAATCGTCTGGGCCTGGGCAGATGCCAGACAGCCGCACGCGGCCAGGCCCGCAATCCCGAGCGACACGACGGCGCGCCTGCCGCGCGAAAGCGCCATCACGACGCCGACACGTCCACGATGTGCCAGCCCTCGGCGCCGTTCGGGAAGTTGCCGCGCCGCGCGGCCGTCTGCACGGTGCCGGTGCCGTCGGTGGCTCGTAGGCCCAGGCGCAGGCGGCCAGGGGCGGGTGTGAAGGGACACGTCCAGAGCCGCCAGGCCGCCACGTCGATGACCGGCAGGAGGTCTGCCTCCATCCACAGCAGGGATGCCGCCGACTGGTCGGGTGTTCCCACCCCCACCTCGACCCGCGTGATGCCGCGGTCGCCAGCGAAGGCGATGCCGCCGAGGGTCGTCGCCACGCCAGCGGCGAGCCTCTCACCGCTGCGCGGCATGTCGAAGCGCGAGAGCGTCATGAAGGGCGCCGTGTCGCTCCATCCCTGACGCTGCCAGTAGCCCAGATGGTCGCCGGCGATGAGCTCGATGGCCTCCACCCACTTGGCGTGCTTCATGCCGTAGATGCCGGGCACGATCGCCCGCACTGGCGCGCCGTGGGCGCGCGGCAGCGGCGCGCCGTTCATGCCCCACACGAGCAGGGTGCCCGCATCGAGCGCCTTGGCCACTGGAATGCTGTCGGTGTAGTTGTCGGCCGAGATCCACACCAGATCGACGGCGGTGCGATCGACTCCGCCGGCCCGCTCGAGTACGTCGCGCAAGCGCACGCCGGTCCACCGCGCGTTGCCGATCGCTCGCGCCGGCACGCCGTTGCTGATGCAGCCGAGCGTCACGGCCGATTCCACCACGGGCATCGCGCGCAGGTCATCGAGCGTCAGCGAGATCGGCCGGCCGACCAGTCCGTTCACCTCGAGCGACCAGCGGTCGGCATCGATGTCTGGATCGAAGAACTTGTTCTTGGAAACCGTGTAGAAGAGATCCGCGTCGGTGAAGGCGGGAGAGAGTCCGGGTGGCCACGAGACGTCTCTCGCGGCCATCCCGGCGTTGCCGAAGTAGCGGTAGGCGCCGTAGGCGACCGCCCCGGCGCCGAGCACGAAGAGCGCCTGGCGTCGCTGCACTAGCCCTTGAGCCGCTTGTTGACCTCGTTCCAGTTCACGACGTTCCAGAAGGCCGCCAGGTAGTCGGCGCGGCGGTTCTGGTACTTCAGGTAGTAGGCGTGTTCCCAGACGTCCACGCCGAGGATGGCCTTCTTGCCGTCCATCAGCGGATTGTCCTGGTTCGGCGTGCTCGCGATCTCGAGCTTGCCGCCGTTGTCGATGAGCCACGCCCAGCCGCTGCCGAAGCGGCCCATGCCGGCCGCCTGGAAGAGCTCCTTGAACTTGTCGACGCTGCCAAACGCGGCGTCGATGCCGCTGGCCACGTCACCGGTGGGGGCACCGCCCGCCTTGGGCCCCATCACCTGCCAGAACATCGCGTGGTTCCAGTGCCCGCCGCCGTTGTTGCGCACGGCGGTGCGGATATCTTCCGGCAGCGTGGCGACGCCCTTGATCAGATCGTCGAGGCTCTTGTTGTGGAGATCGGCGTGCTTGTCGAGCGCCGCATTCAGATTCGTCACATAGGCCTGGTGGTGCTTGCCGTGGTGAATCTGCATCGTCTGCGTGTCGATGTGCGGTTCGAGGGCTGCGTGGTCGTAGGTCAGCGCAGGCAGGGAATGAGCCATGGAACGAGCCTCCTCAGTGGGATGAAATGTCATGCACTAGTGGAACGATCGTAGCAGAGCCATCGGGGCGATGCGACCCACCGGGGAAATATTCGACTAGGGCGTGTCGGACGAGGGCAGCGTCTTGCCGAAGTGAAACGCACGCACGACGAAGCCCTCGCGGAAATAGAAGCGATGCGTACGGCCGCGCTGCACACCCGAGTCGAGCACGAGTTCGCGACAGCCGAGTTCGACGGCGATCGCCTCGCACCTCGACAGCAGCGCCGTTCCCACACCACTCGACCTCAGGCTGGTGTCGGTGACGAGGTCGTCGACATAGAGGAAGCGCCCGTAGATCGTGTTCTCGAGCAGGCGCCACACCGCGAGGCCGGCAGCCGCGTCGGCCTGCGCGGCCACGATCAGCCGACCGCCGCTCGTGAACACACGTGCCATCGCATCGCCGTAGTGCGGCGGCAGTTGCGGGCGCAGGTCGCGATGGAGCGACTCGGCGGCAGCCAGCCACGCCGGGGCGATGACGGTGCCGGCGCGATCGGTGACCTCGATCAGCGTGACGTCTGGCATGCGATCCGTGGGCGTCAGTGGATCGCGAGCATCCGATCGAGCGCGACCCTGCCCCAGTGGATCTGGTGCTCGGGCACTTCGACCTGGTTGTAGACCTGGCCCTCGACGAGGCCCTCGAGCACCCACAGCAGGTGATTCGGCGACACCCGGAACATCGTCGCACACAGGCAGCCGAGCTCGTCGAGCGAGACCACGGTGATGCCATGGGCCTTCACTTCCTCGGCCAGACGATGCACCAGGTGCACCTCGGTGCCCACCGCCCAGACGGAGCCCGGAGCGCCGGCGCGCACCTGCGACAGGATGTACTCGGTCGAGCCGCTGTCGTCGGCGGCCTCTACCACGTCGAACGGCACCTCGGGGTGCACGATGATGCGCACGCCAGGATGCTGCTGGCGCACGAGGGCGATCTGCTTCGCCGTGAAACGCACGTGCACTGAACAGTGGCCCTTCCACAGGATCAGGCGCGCAGCGTCGACCTCGTCGCGCGTCAGCCCGCCGAACGGCTGCTTCGGATCCCACACCACCATCTGATCGAGCGGTACGCCCATGCGGAAGAACGCGGTATTACGCCCGAGGTGCTGGTCGGGCAGGAACAGGATTTTCTCGTTCTGTTCCCAGCCCCACTTCAGCACCGCCGCCGCATTGGACGACGTGCAGACGGTGCCGCCTTGGGCTCCTACGAACGATTTGATCGCCGCTGCTGAGTTGATGTAGGTCACCGGCACCGTTCGCGCCGCCATACCCATCTGCTCGAGCTCGCTCCAGCAGATTTCGAGTTCGTCGGCCGGAGCCATGTCGGCCATCGAGCAGCCGGCTGCGAGGTCGGGCAAGATCACTTGCTGGTGCGGCAGGGCCAGGACATCGGCACTCTCGGCCATGAAGTGCACGCCGCAGAAGACGATGTAGTCGGCCGAAGGATGCTTCGCGACCTCGCGCGACAACTTGAAGGAGTCGCCGGTGTAGTCGGCAAAGCGAATCACTTCATCGCGCTGGTAGTGGTGGCCGAGGATGACGAGGCGGTCGCCGAGCGTGGCGCGCGCGGCGGCGATACGAGCCGCCATCTCGTCGTCGGACAGGCCGAGATAGCGCTCCGGCAGCGGCTGGCGCTCGCTGATGCTCGCCTTTTCGACTTCGTTGAGGGCTGGCAAGTACGTGCCTGTCGCCATCGTCGTACCTCCCTTGCGGCACCCGGTCCGGCGGCGATTGCAAGCTTGTGAAACATTTCGCAATCACCGAGCGCGAAAAGACCAAGGTGTGCCGGCGGGCTCTTGCCTTCGGCCAACCTTGGTCTGAAATCCGATGCTACCACGTTAGATGCGGCGGCAAGCCCTGGAGTCACATCGCGACCAGCCGGTCCGCTCGAGGCGGATAGCGGAGTGCGGCCGGGGACTCGTGGCAGGCGGTAGCATTCAGGCGTGCCAGAACTCCCTGAAGTCGATTTCGTGCGCCGGATGCTGGCCCCGGTGATGACCGGCGTCCGCGTCGAGGGGCTGCTCGTCAGGCGCAGCAACCTGCGCATCCCCTTCCCGGCCGGCTTCGAAGACCGCCTCGTGGGCCAGACGGTCACCGCCGTGACGCGGCGGGCGAAGTACCTGCTGGCCGCGCTCTCGAGCGGCGAGACGCTGATCGTGCATCTGGGGATGACGGGCTGGTTCCGCGTCGAGCGCGCCAGCGGCCCGGAATTCGAGGCCGACGCTGGCGACACCGACGACGATCCGAAGCACGACCACGTGGTGTTCCGGTTGTCGTCCGGCGCGCTGGTCACGTTCAACGACCCCCGCCGCTTCGGTTTGATGGACCTGGCCGCACGCGGCGAGCTCGACGCGCACGCGGCGCTCAAGGATCTCGGACCGGAACCGCTCTCGGCGGATTTCAACGCCGCCGCGCTGGCGCGGGCGTGCCGTCGCAAGAAGGTGCGGGTCAAGGTGGCGCTCCTGGACCAGACAATCGTCGCAGGTGTCGGCAACATCTACGCGAGCGAAGCCCTCTTCGAAGCCCGGGTGTCGCCGAAGCGCAAGGCCTCGACGCTGGCGACGGCCACGGGCGCGCCGCGCCCCCAGGCCGAACGCGTGGCCGCCGCCGTCGTCAAGGTGCTGGTGCGGGCGATCGCGAAGCCCGAGGCCCGCTTCAAGGTCTACGAACGAGACGGCGCGCCATGTCCGCGACGCGGATGCGAGGGCACGATCAGGCGCATCGTGCAGGCGGCGCGCTCGACGTTCTACTGCCCGACCTGTCAGCGATAGCCCCGAAGCGCTGCTATGCCGGGATCCGGACGATTCATCGCGCGTCGCGACACCCTAGCCACGCCCACAGCACGACCCACGGCGTCCTTCATCGCCGCCGCACGTGCGCACTCCTCGGGCGGCACCACGAAGACAGTCGCGACGACCGCGGTCCAGGCCGCCACATGCTCAGTCCCAGCCACGTCGGGCTGCATCGGTCCTCCACGAAGCGGACGCGGTCAGGTCAGGCCACTGCCGCCGGCACGCGCACGACGTTGTAGAGCGTGTCGCGCTCGACCGGCTCGCGGCCGGCATCGCGGATGATGCACTCGATCTGCACGGTGCTGAGTGCGGTGGGCGTGGTCGATCCGGCCATGTGGTAGATCGTCTCTTCCTGCACCGTGCCGTCGAGATCATCGGCGCCAAACCACAGCGCCGTCTGCGCGACCTCCACGCCGCACGAAATCCAGTAGGCCTTGATGTGGTCGACGTTATCGAGCAGCAGGCGGGCCACGGCGTGCGTGCGCAGGGTGTCGGTGGCGGTGGGCGCCGGCAGCTTGCGCATCTGGTTGTGCTCGTTGTGGAAGGCCAGCGGGATGAACGCCTGCAGGCCACCCGTCTCGTCTTGCAGCGCGCGCGTCTGCAGCAGGTGGTCGACGCGCTCGGCCATCGTCTCGATATGACCGTAGAGCATCGTCACGTTGGTGCGCATGCCGAGGGCGTGCGCGGTGCGGTGCACGCTGAGATAGCGATCGCCGTCGCACTTGTCGTACGAGATCTTCATCCTGACACGCGGCGCGAAGATCTCGGCGCCGCCGCCGGGCAGCGAGTCGAGCCCGGCCTGGCCGAGTTCCTCGAGCACCTGGCGGTCGGTCTTGCCGTAGTGATCGGCGAAGAACGCGATCTCGACGGCGGTGAAGCACTTCAGGTGGATGCCCGGGCGCACGCGCTTCAGCCCGCGCAGGAGACCCGTGTAGTAGCTGAATGGCAGCTCGGGATGCAGCCCGTTCACCATGTGCACTTCGGTGAGGGGCTCGCCGTCTCTGGCGCGCAGGCGGTCGAGAATCTGCTCGACGGTGGCCGTGTGCGCACCGGTCATCCCTTCCTTGAGGCGGGCGAACGAGCAGAAGAGGCACGACGCCTCGCAGACGTTCGTGGCCTCGAGCCGCAGGTTGTGGTTGAAGTAGGTCCTGGCACCGTGACGCCGCTCGCGCTCGCGGTTGGCGAGCCAGCCGAGCCCGAGAAACTCGGGCGTCTCGAACAGGCGCACACCGTCGTCGAAGCTCAGGCGCTCTCGCGTCTCGACCTTCTCGACGATGTCGGCCAATCCAGCCGCGCGCAGTCGTTCACGCATGATGGCTACTTACTGAGACGCCCGGCACCGTCGCGGGTTCCGAGCCCGGTCCTCCGGCGCCGCTTGCCAGGAGAAGGCCCCTACGAGACGCCCCACACCTGCGCGCGCAAGGTGCGAGAGCGAGGACCGTCGAGCTCGGCCATCAAGATGCGTTGCCACTGCCCCAGCACGACCTCGCCGCCGCTGATCTGCAGCGTGAGCGAGTGGCCGAGCAGCATGGCCCGCAGGTGCGAGTCGGCATTCATCCGATCGCAATCCGAGTGGTCGGGATCGTTGTGCTGGTAGTAGGTGTCACGCGCCACCATCTCTTCGAGGAAGCGGCGGATGTCGGTGAGGAGCGCCTTCTGGAATTCGTTGATGAAGACCGAGCATGTGGTGTGCATGGACCACAGCGTGATCATGCCCTCCTTGATGTCGAACTTCCGCACGTACTCCATCACGCGGTCGGTGAGGTCCACGAGCTCGAGCCGCTCGTCGGTGTCGATGACGAAGTTCTCGCCATGGATGACAAGGCCGCCAGTCGTCGCGCGGGCGACCGCCTCAACGGGGGTCTCGCGGACGGTGACGGTCGAACTCTTGCTCATGATTCCTCTCAGGTGGCCTGCCCGGCTGGCCGTGCGACGTCGAAACGCAAACGCAGTATTTTACGCAAAGTTCACTCGCCGCCGCAATCGGCGCTATACTTTCATTCCAATCGACGCGATCCCGTGGCTGGCCAGGGAAGCTGGGTGCAAATCCCACACGGTCCCGCCACTGTAAGCGGAAAGCGTACGTCCACAGACCGGCCGCGGGCCGATCCGTCACTTCCAAAGACGTCCTGAGGCGTCGGCGGGGGGAAGACGCGGGCGTCGCGTACCACTCCGCGAGTCAGGAGACCTCCTCCACGGGCCCACGTCCTTCAGCCGCCTTCCCATTTCCGGGCAGACGGTATCGGCGCGGCGAACGCCGAGGAGGGGCTCATGTACGGCGGTCATCCGTCGTCCGCCAGGACGGCTGCACACCAGTTTAGGATTCCTCGGGTCGGCCAGGCACTGTTGGCGCTGGCCCTGGGGGTCGCCACGGCCGCGGCCGACCCGCTCGCTGGCCGGGTACTCGGCCCGGACGGCCAGCCGGTGGCCGGCGCGTCGGTCACGGTGTCGGGCCCGCTGGCGGCGCCCGTCACGGTCGCAACCGGCGCCGATGGCCGCTTCGAAATCGCCGTGCCGGCCGGGACCGTGACGCTCCGCGCCTTTGCACCCGGCATGGACGCTGCGCCGCTCCTGGTGGACGCCGGACGGACGAACATCGAGCTCACGCTCGCCATCCGCGCCGTCGGCGAGTCGCTCACCGTCACCGCCTCACAGGTCGACACGCCGCTCTCCCTGTCGGCCACGAGCGTCAGCGTGCTCAGCCGTCAGGACCTCGACGCCCGGCAGATGACGACGCTCGGCGAGGCACTGCGTCTCGTGCCGGGCTTTTCCGTGGCGCGCAGCGGCGGCCCCGGCACCGTCACGTCGATCTTTCCGCGCGGCGGCGAGTCGGATTTCACGCTCGTGCTCGTCGACGGCGTGCGAGTCAACGCCTTCGGCGGCGGCCTCGACCTCTCGCAGGTGCCGATCGCCGACGCCGAGCGCATCGAGGTCGTCCGCGGCCCGCAGAGCGCGCTCTACGGGTCTGACGCCATCGGCGGCGTCATCCAGATCCTCACGCCTCGGGGCGGGCCGCTGGCGGGCACCGTGTTCCTCGAAGGCGGCGGACGGGAGGCCCTGAACGGCGCCGCCTCCGTACAGGCCGGGACGCGGGGTTGGCGCGGCGCGGCGTCGATCGCGCATCAGCGCGAAGCGGGCTTCACGGGCATTGCACCCGCCGATGGCTCCCGGGTCACCAACGACGACAGCGGCCTCTGGCAGGCCAGCGCCAACGTCGGCTGGCACGCCGCGGGCGGTCGAGTTCTCACGGCGGCGCTGCACTATGTCGACACCGATCGCGGATCGCCCGGACCGTTCGGCACGAACCCGGTCGGCAACTTCGGCGGCATCGACACGAGCGCCCGTAGCCTCACCACACGCCGCTCGCTGGCGCTCCACACGGTGCAGCCGCTCGGCGGGCCGGCGAGCCGCGTGCGCCTGCGCGCCGAGGCCGACGTTGCCGACTTCGACCTCGAGTTCCGCGGCGAGTTCGGCTCGCGCGGCGAGACCCGCCGTGCGCACGGCCGCGTGCAGGTGGATGCGGCGGCCACCGCGTCGCTCGGCGTGAGCGCCGGCGCCGACGTGCTCCGCGAATCAGGCGCCAGCACCTTCATCACGGCCGGGTCGCGGCAGGTGCCGGTGGAACGCGGCGCGCTGGCGGCGTTTGCGGAAGGGCGGTGGCAACCGGCCGATCGCCTCAGCCTGACGGCCGGCGTGCGGGCCGAGCGCATCACGCGCGATGCCCTGCCGGCCGATCCGTCGGCCTTCTCGGCGCGGCCCGCCTTCGACGCCGACACGATCGTATCGGTGAATCCGAAGGTGACGGCAGCCTGGACCGTCGTGCCCGCGTCTCATCCCCGTGGCGCCTCGACGCGCCTGCGGGCGGCGGCCGGCACCGGCATCCGCCCGCCGGATGCGTTCGAGATCGCCTTCACCGACAACCCGGGCCTGGCGCCAGAGCGCAACCTGAGCGTCGAAGCGGGCGTCGTGCAGACGCTGGCCGGCGGCGCCGTACAGGCCGATGCCACGTTCTTCCACAACACCTACGACGACCTCATCATCTCGGTCGGCCGCCTGAGCGGATCGAGCCGCTACCGCACCGACAACATCGCCAACGCCAGGGCGCGCGGTGCCGAGTTCTCGCTCGCCTGGCGTTTGTCGGCAGCCCTGACGGCCCGCGGCCACTACACCTGGCTCGACACCGACGTGCTCGCCGTGGACGGCGCGGCCGGCCAGGCGACGCCACCCTTCGCGGTGGGCGATCGCCTGCTGCGACGGCCGACCCACCAGGGCGGTCTGGATCTGACCTGGACGGGTGCGCGCCTTCGCGCCTTCGCCACGGCCACGCTGCGCGGCACGACGCTCGATGTCGAGCCGAGCTTCGGCGCCTTCGGCGGCCTGTTCGAGAACGACGGCTACGGCGTCGTCACGGTGGGCGGCGCTTGGACGCTGGCCTCGCGCGTCACGGTGCACGCGCGCCTCGTCAACGCGCTTGGCGCCAACTACGAAGACGTGCTCGGGTATCCGGCGCTCGGCCGCACGCTCTATGCAGGCCTCCGTGTTGCTGCACGGCGCTGATCTCACCTTCGCCTACGATGCCGCGCGGCCGGTGCTGTCGGGCGTGTCGCTCGCGGTGCCGCGCGGCGCGATTGTCGGCATCCTGGGGCCGAACGGCTCGGGCAAGACGACGTTGCTCGGCCTGCTCGCCGGCACGCGGCGTCCAAGCGGCGGACGTCTCACGCTCGACGGGCGGCCGCTCGCCACCTTCACGCGGCGGGAACTGGCCACGCGCATCGCCGTCGTGCCGCAGGAAACCCACCTGGCGTTCGACTACACCGTGATGGAGATGGTGCTCATGGGCCGCCATCCCCATCTCGGCCTCTTCGAGGTGGAAGGCCCGGCCGACGTCGCGACGGCGCGCGACGCGCTGGCCGCCGTGCGCGCGGCGCACCTCGAAGACCGCGATTTCATGACGCTCAGTGGCGGCGAGAAGCAGCGCGTCGTCATCGCCGCGGCGCTCGCCCAGGCCACCGACGTGCTGTTGCTCGACGAGCCGACGTCATCGCTGGATCTCGGCGCGCAACTCGAGATCGCGCAGTTGCTGGCCGAGCTCAACACCGGGCGCGGCGTGACGATCGTCGTCTCGACGCACGATCTGGCATTGGCATCCGGGATCTGCCGCGAGTTGGTGCTGCTCCGACACGGGCGCGTCGTGGCGGCCGGGCCCACGGCCAGCGTGCTTTCGAGCGCCAACATCCGCGCCCTCTACGACGTGGACGCCGACGTCCACGTGCACGCCGAGACCGGACACCTGGTGGTCGTGCCCCTGAGCCGCACGCCATGACGCCGACCGTGCGCCTGCGTCTGTGGACCGTGGTGCCGCTCTTTGCCGCCGGCGCGGCACTGGCAGTCCTGCTGGCGCCCACCATCGGCAGCACGCCCATCAGTCTCGCCCGCGCCTTCGATCGATCGATCCCGTGGGCCGAGAACGTCGACGCGCAGATTTTCTTCGTGGCGCGCTTGCCCCGGGTGTTGGCGGCGGCGCTCGTCGGCGCAGCGCTCGCGGCGTCGGGCGTGGTGCTGCAAGCGCTGTTGAGGAATCCACTGGCGACGCCTTTCACGCTCGGCGTGTCGGCGGGGGCGGCGCTCGGTGCCATGCTGGTCATCGCGGCCGGCCTCGATATGGGCGCCCTCGGCGTGTCGTCGGTGCCGCTGGCCAGCTTCACCGGATCGATCGTCGCCACGGCCCTCGTCTACTGGCTCGCACGCAGCCAGCGCCGCGGGCTGTCGACCAACGTGCTGCTGCTGGCCGGCGTCACACTCAACTCGTTCTTCTCGGCGCTCATCCTCTTCGTGCAGTACCTGGCGGACTTCACGCAGGCGTTTCGCACCGTCCGCTGGCTGATGGGGGATCTCGACGTCGGCAGCTACGGGCCGATCGTGGCCGCCCTGCCGCTCATCGTCCTGTCGCTCGGGACGTTCGCCGTGCTGGCGCGCTCGCTCAATCTGCTCAGCCTGGGCGCCGACGCGGCGGCAGCGCGTGGTGTCGACGTGACGCGGGCCGAGCGGCTGGCGTTCCTGAGCGCGTCGCTGGCCACCGGTGCGGCCGTCTCGCTGGCTGGCCCGATCGGCTTCATCGGCATCGTGGTGCCACACCTGGTTCGCTTGCTGGTCGGGGCGGACCACCGCATCGTGCTGCCGGCGTCGGCGTGTTTCGGCGCCGCCTTCCTCATCGTCTGCGATCTCGTGTCGCGCACGGCGCTGGCGCCGCTGGAGCTGCCGGTCGGCATCGTCACCGCGATGATCGGCGGCCCGTTCTTCCTCTGGCAGCTCGTGAGGCACAGCTGATGGGCACCCGCGGACGCGCGCGTCGGCCGTTGCTCGTCGTCGTACTCGGGGCGGTGCTGGCCGCCGTCCTGGCCGGCGGCGCGTGGGCAGGAGCCGGGCCCGGGGCCGGCCGGTGGCAGGCCGATGCCTCACGTCTCGCTGCCGAGCCGAAGCGCATCATCTCGCTGGTGCCCGCGCTCACCGAGATGCTGTTTGCCATCGGCGCCGGCCCGCAGGTTGCGGCGGTGAGTTCGTATGACGACTTCCCCGAGGAGGCGGCCTCACGTCCGAAGGTCGGCGCGCTGCTCGATCCCGACGTCGAGCGCATCTTCTCGCTGTCACCTGATCTGGTGGCGCTCTACGGTAGCCAGACCGATCTACGGCGGCAGCTGGAGCGAGCCTCCATTCGGACCTACGACTACCGCCACGCCGGCCTGGCCGACGTGCTCACGACGCTGCGCGACCTGGGACGGGTGACCGGACACATGGCCGAGGCGGAGCGCGTCGCCGAGAGCATCGAGCAGCGGCTGACGGCGGTGAGCGCACGCGCGGCCACTGCGCGGCGCGTGCGGACGCTGCTGGTCTTCGGCCGCGAGCCGGGCGCCCTGCGCAACGTCTACGTCGCCGGCGGTCGCGGTTTCCTGCACGACATGCTCGTCGTGGCCGGCGGCGACAACGTCTTCGCCGACGTGGCGCGGGAATCCGTACAGGCCACGACCGAGCTCATCCTGGCGCGCGCGCCCGAGGTCGTCATCGAGCTGCGTGAGGGACCGACGCTGACCGACGAGGAGGTGCGTACCCGCGTGGCCGAGTGGGCGCGCCTGGCGTCGGTGCCGGCGGTGAAGAACGGGCGCGTGCACATCCTGAGCGGCACGGGCCTGGTGGTACCGGGGCCACGAGTCGCCGCCGCGGTCGAGCGCCTGGCGGACGTGCTGCATCCGTGGCGGCGGGCGCCGTGAAGATCCTGGTCTCGCGGTCGAGCGGCAAGGACGCCGCCGTCGCCGGCCTCCTCACGACGACCAACAGCGCCTTCGACCGCGTGGCCATGCACGGCGTGCGCCGCGCCGTGCTCGACGCGCAAGCCCGCGCGGCCGGCCTGCCGCTGCACGTCGGCCGCTCTTCCCGCTGAGGAAGACCACCGACACACGCGCGCTCGCCCCGGCAACGACGGCATCGTCTCGGCCGAGCGCGTGATTGCGGCCGCGCCAGACGTGTTCATCGGCTCGTGGTGCGGCAAGCCCGTCAAGAAGGACCGGGAGCGGTGGGACGCGAGCGACGGCGGGGCGCCGCCGACGACGACGGCGGCGACACCGGCTCGACGACGACCATGACGAAGCGGGTCGCGCGGCCCTTCGCCGAGGCGTAGCGATGCGGCCGGTCGGCCCGGAAGACCACACACTCGCCGGTCGCCACCGCCACGTGCACGCCGTCCACGGTGACGGTGGCGTCGCCGTCGAGCACGTAGATGAACTCTCGGGTGCCGGTTGGATGGGCGACGGCGTCGTAGGCGTCGCGCGGACCGATCGTCCAGGTCCACAGCTCGACCGGCATCGGCGCCTCGATGCCGGCGATGAGCCCCGCCACGCTGGCCTTCGCCGTGCCGCGCCACAGCCAGGCGATATCGTCGGCCGTCACCTTACGCACGGCGGGCTCGTCGTCGACCTCGACCAGGCGCGGCAGCGCGACGCCGAGCGCATTGGCGAGCTTGCAGAGGGTGGCAATCGATGGATTCGTCTGGGCCTGCTCGACCTGCACCAGCATCCCCTTGCTCAGCCCTGCTCGTCTGGCCAGTTCGGCCTGACTCCAGCCGCGCTTGGCGCGCCAGTCGCGCAGGTTCCTGGCAAGCGCGGCCTCGACGCGGCGGGGATCGTTCATGCGCTCAGTATAGTGTTCCATGAGTCCAGTTTGATATAGTGCCGGCATGACGCTCGAACGGGTGATCGTCGAACCAGACGTACGCATATTGCGCCCAGACTTCGCGGTGCTGGCCCTGGCCGTGTCGGGACTCGCGAACGGTCCCAGCGACGCTCAGTCAGAGGCTTGGCTGCGCGGGGCCGAAGACCACGCGCGGGCCGCCGGTGCCGCCCTGCCCGCACAGATCGTGAGCTGGCAGGAGGCCTACCGCGCCTTCGGCGCCAAGCCGCAGCGCACGGCGTCGTCGGTCGAGGCCTTGTGGAAGCGAGCCCTCGCTCCCGGCCTGCCGCGCGTGAACTGGCTCGTGGATCTCTACAACGCGGTCAGCGTGCGCCACGGGCTGCCGGTCGGCGGTGAAGATCTGGCACGATTCGCCGGGCCGATCCGGCTGGCGCGGGCCACCGGCACCGAGGCGTTCGACACGGTGAAGGACGGCCAGCAGATGGCCGATCCGCCAGCGCCTGGTGAGGTCGTGTGGGCCGACGATCTCGGCGTCACATGCCGGCGCTGGAACTGGCGGCAGGGCACGCGCACGCGGCTCACCGACCAGTCGACGACCGCGCTCTTCCTGCTCGAACGCCTCGCCCCTCTGCCCCTCGAGGCGCTCGAGGCGGCCGGCGACGCGCTCCTCGCGATGATCCGCAGCCGCACACCCGGCGTACAGGTGGAACGAACACGCTTCGGTCCGTACTCGTCATGACGTCGCTCTTTGCGCTTATGGCCGCCTTAGTCTACGGCGCGGCCGACTTTCTCGGCGGCACCGTGGCAAAACGGGCCTCCACACTCGCGGCGGTGGTCGCGACACAGGGCGCCGGCCTGGCGCTCCTGCTGCTGGGCACGCCGCTGATGCTCGACGCCGTCATGACCGCGAACGACGTGCTCTTCGGTGCCCTGGCGGGCATCACCGGCAGCGTCGGTGTCGCACTGCTCTACCGCGGCCTCGCCATGGGGCCGATGAGCATCGTGGCGCCCATCACGGCGGTATGCGCGGTGATCGTTCCCCTGATCGTCGGGCTGATGCTCGGTGAGCAGCTCAGACCGCTGGCCGCGCTCGGCGTCGCCATGGCGATTGCCGCGGTGGTACTGCTCGGCCAGGAGTCCGCGCCTGTCGAGCCGTCGGGCGAACCCTCACGCACGGCGGCGGAAGTGGCCCAGGCCGTGCGCATTGCGCTGGCGTCTGGCGTGGCCGTGGGTGGCTTCTTCGTCTGCTTGGGACAAACGGCCGCGCCGGCCGGCCTGTGGCCGCTGGCCGTGTCGCGCACCGTCTCGGTCACGGTGTTTCTCGGCGTGGCCTTCTGGGCCCGGCAGTCCTGGAAGATCCCGGCCGCGGCCTGGCCGGCGGCCCTTGCCTGCGGCGCCCTCGACATGATCGCCAACAGCCTCTACCTCGTGGCGGTCCGCCAAGGTCAGCTCAGTCTCGTGGCGACACTCGCCTCGCTCTATCCGGCCAGCACGGTGCTGCTCGCGCGGTTCGTGCTCGGCGAACGGCTGGGCCGCTGGCAGCAGGTGGGGGTCGTGGCCGCGGTTGCAGCCACGCTGCTCATCGTCGCCAACAGTTGAGCGGCCGCTACGGGCGCGGCTTGGGCGCCGGCACGTTCCGGCCGGCTTCGACGAGCTTGCGGTACTCCTCGTACTGGCGATCGTAGTTCCAGTCCTGCACGCGCTTGGCGCCGTAGAGCGCGGCGCCCATGAAGAGGCCCATCACATCGGCCCGCGGTGAGCGGAACGCCTGTGGCGTGACGTGCATCATCATGTCGCGGTGGGTGGGCGCGCTCCCCGGCACACCGCCGTAGACGAGATCCTCGCCCGCGAAGAAGCGCAACTGCGGCGCGCTGCCGTAGACATCCACGTGGAACTCGAGCTTCAGGGGCGAGCTGCCGCTCGTGCGGGCCTCCGACTCGGCGGCCAGTCGTCGGGAGATACGCGACAACGAGATGCCGAGCGCGCTGGCGTCGATGGCGGACGCCGGCGGGGCCGCGGGTGACGCGGCCGGCGTCTGCGCGGCGGCGGGCGCAGCCGCCACGGCGCATCCGACGAGCGCGGCGAGAAGACATCTCATGGCTGGGTTAGACGACGGCCTCCCATCGTCGGTCTGATGCTATCAGGTTCGCCGGGGGGATCCGGGCCGGCACGCAGGTCCGGGATCTGACGCTGGCACCGCCACGTCGATCCGAAGCGCTTCGAAGTGAAGACCGAACGCGTGACGGCGGCCTGGCGACGGCTGCCTCATAGCCGCCGCAGCTGCACCTGCTCGACGGCGTGATCGGCGCCCTTGCGCAGGATGAGCTGGGCCCGGGCGCGCGTCGGCGCGATGTTCTCCCTGAGGTTCACGCCGTTGATGGCGGCCCAGATGCCGGTTGCCATCTCGCGGGCTTCGGCCTCGCCGATCGAGCCGTAGCGGTGGAAGTACGACTCGGGATCCTGGAACACCGTATCGCGCAGGTGCAGGAAGCGCTCGATGTACCACCGCTCGATGTCGGCCTCGTCGGCGTCGACGTAGATCGTGAAGTCGAAGTAGTCGGACGCGAACACCTGCATCTCGGCGCGCTCGGCCGGCGCCTGCAGCACGTTCAGACCCTCGACGATGACGATGTCGGGATGCCGCACCGTATGGCGGGCGTCGGGCACGATGTCGTAGCGCTGGTGGGAGTAGACGGGCGCGTCGGCGTCATCGGCCCCGGCCTTGAGCGCGGCCAGGAAGCGCACGAGGCGGGCGCGATCGTAGCTCTCCGGAAAGCCCTTGCGGTTCATGATGCCACGTGCCTCGAGCACGGCATTCGGGAACAGGAACCCATCGGTGGTCACGAGATCGACCGAGGGATGGCCCGGCCAGCGTGAGAGCAGGGCCCGCAGGATGCGCGCGGTGGTGCTCTTCCCCACCGCCACGCTGCCAGCGAGCCCGATGATGAAGGGCACCTTGGCCGTGTGGTCGCCGAGGAAGGTCTGCGAGGCGCGGTGCAGTTCCTGCGTCGCCCGCACGTAGAGGCTCAAGAGACGCGACAACGGCAGGTAGATCTGCTCCACCTCGGCCATCGACACCGCGTCGTTCAAGCCGCGCAACTCGGCCAGGTCCGTCTCCGAGAGCGTGAGCGGCGTGCTGTCACGCAGCTTCGCCCACGCCGCGCGGTCGAAGGTGAGGTAGAGGGAGGGCGCGGGGGGCTCGGGCGGCATCGCGGCGTGCCGGCGAGCTTACAACAGTCCTAGCTGCAGCTTCGCGGCTTCGCTCATCCGCTCCATCGACCAGGGTGGCTCGAACACGATCTCGACGCGCGAGGCAGTCACACCTTCGACGCGCTTGGCCGCATCACGCGCCTCGCCCGGCAGGGTCTGCGCTGCCGGGCAGGCCGGCGCCGTGAGCGTCATGCGGATCCCGACGCGCTTGTCGGCGTCGACGAGCACGTCGTAAATGAGTCCGAGGTCGTAGATGTTGACCGGGATCTCGGGGTCGAAGACGGTGCGCAGGGCATCGATCACCTGGGGCCGCACCTCCACCATCTGTACGGCGTCTGGCGTGATATCGAGCGGCGCGCCGAACTCGTCGGGCACTTCGGAAGGCTGGCCGGTGTGCGTGGGAATCACAGAGAGCATCCTCGTCGCGGTGATCATCGTCGTCTACTCGGTGGATACGGGCGCGGCCGGCGCGCCATCGAGCACGGCTCTGGCGGCGTGCCAGGCGAGGCTGGCGCACTTGACGCGCGTCGGGAACTCGCGCACGCCGGCGAGTACGGAGAGCTTGCCCAATTCGGGGGCTGGGGCGTCATGCGCCGAGGTGACCATCGCCTGGAAGCGGCGGAAGCGCTCGCGGGCCTGGTCGACGCTGAGCCCCCGTAACGCTTCGGTCATGAGCGAGGCCGACGCCTTGGCAATGGCGCAACCCACGCCTTCGAACGCCACGTCGGTGACGACGCCGTTCTCGATGGTCATGTAGACGGTGACCCGATCGCCGCACAGGGGATTGTAGCCCTCCTGCCTGTCGCCGCCCTCGATGGCCCGAAAATTCCGTGGCCGGCGGTTGTGGTCCAGGATGACCTCCTGATAGAGCTCCTGCAGACTGTCGCTCACGAGAACACCCTCCGCACTTCGTGCAGCGCCGCCACGAGCTGGTCGACGTCCTCGCGCGTGTTGTAGATCGCCAGCGACGCGCGGGCCGTGGCCGGCACGCCGAAGCGCGCCATGACCGGCTGGGCGCAATGATGCCCCGTGCGAATCGCGACGCCGAGGCGGTCGACGACGGTCCCGACATCGTGGGGGTGGATGCCGTCCATCACGAACGACAGGATGCTGGCCTTGACGGGCGCGGTGCCGATGAGCGTCACGCCCGGCACGGCCGCGACGGCGGCGGTGGCGTAGGCGAGCAGATCCGCCTCGTGCGCCGCGATCCAGTCGAACCCGACGCGACGGATGAAGCGGGTCGCCGCGCCCAGGCCGACGGCGCCTTCGATGTGGGGCGTGCCGGCCTCGAACTTGTACGGCAGAGCGTTCCAGGTGCTCTTCTCGAAGGTCACCGACGCAATCATGTCGCCGCCACCCTGGTAGGGCGGCATGGCCTCGAGCAGGGCCTCGCGGCCGTAGAGCACGCCGATCCCGGTTGGACCGTAGAGCTTGTGGCCGGTCGCCACGTAGAAGTCGGCGCCCAGCGCCTCGACGTGCACGGGCAGGTGATAGGCCGCCTGCGCGCCGTCCACCAGCACGACCGCGCCGGCCTCATGTGCCGCGCGGATGATCTCGGCAATGGGGGTCACCGTGCCGAGGGCGTTCGAAAGCTGCGTGATGGCGACCATCTTCGTGCGCTCGCCGAGCAGACGACCGAAGGCGTCCATGTCGAGCGCGCCGCGGTCGTCGATCGGCACGACCTTGAGCTTCGCGCCAGTGCGTTCACAGGCGATCTGCCACGGCACGATGTTGGAATGGTGCTCCATGGCGGAGAGGAGCACCTCGTCGCCGGGCCCGAGGTGGGTACCGCCCCAGCTGGCGGCCACCAGGTTGATGCTCTCGGTGGCGTTGCGCGTGAAGACGATCTCGTGGCGGTGCGCGGCGCCGAGGAAGGCGGCGACGTCGTCGCGGGCGCCCTCGAAGGCCGCCGTGGCCCGTTCCGACAGCAAGTGCACGCCACGATGGACGTTGGCATTGCTGGTGGCGTAGTAGTCGGCCATCGCCGCGAGCACCTCGCGCGGCTTCTGCGTCGTGGCGGCGTTGTCGAGGTAGGCCAGGCGGCGGCCGTGGGCCTCGACGGCGAGGATCGGGAACTCCTCGCGCAAGCGCGCGGCCTTGGCGGCGGTCTCGACGGCGGTCCCGATGTCGACAGTCACGCTCACCTCTCAGGCCAGATACTTGGAAAGCCGGGTGAAGAGCCGGTGTTCGAGGGCGATGCGCAGCTCGGGCACCGAGATCTCACCGAGTACTTCGCCGGCAAACGCGTGCAGCAGCATGTCGCGGGCCTGAGCCGGGGTGAGCCCGCGGGCCTGCAGGTAGAAGAGCGCTTCCTCGTCGAGCTGGCCGACGGCGGCGCCGTGCGTGCACTTCACGTCGTCGGCGAAGATCTCGAGCTGCGGATTCGAGTTGATCTGGGCGTCGTCCGAGAGGAGCAGCGCCCGGTTGGTCTGCTTGGCGTCGGTCTTCTGCGCGTCGGGCCTGACGAGAATCCGCCCGTTGAAGACCGCCTTGGCCTGACCGCCCAGGATGCCCTTGTAGACCTCGTGACTGGTGCAGTGCGCCACGGCGTGATCGATCGACGTGTGGTTGTCCACGAGGTCGGTGCCGTCGGCCAGGTAGACCCCGTCGAGCGTGGCGTGCGCGCCTTCGCCATCGAGCACGGCCCAGAGGTCGTTGCGGACGATGCGCCCGCCGAGCGAAACGGCGCGCGAGTGCAGGATGCCGCCGGTGCCACACGAGGCGTGCAGGTGATGCACGTGGAAGGCCTCGGGCGACTCGCGCTGGTCGATGATGAGTTCCAGCACCGCGCCCTCGTCGACGCGCACCTGGGTGACGATGTTCGAGAGATACGGCTGCCCGCCCTCGCCGACGAACGACAGCACGATCGTGGCCTGGCTCTGCGCCAGGGCCTCGATGACGATACGTGGATGCGCCATCACCGGATGCTCGCCCGGTACCGTCGCCACCACGACCTGGATCGGCGCACTGAGCACGGCCCCTTCAGGCACGAGGATGTGCACGCCGTCCTCGAGGAACGCGGCGTTGAGCGCCGCAAACGGATGATCGCCGATGTCGAGGCTGAGCGCGACGTCCCTGGCCGAAGAGTCGTCCGCCTCGAGGCCGCTGGCCAGGCTCTCGACGACCACGCCGAGGGGCAAGGCGCCATAGGCCGAGATGGTCTCGTCGAAGCAACCGTTGACGACGACCGCGGTGGCCGCGCTTTCGTGGATCTCGTTGGCGGCGGCGAGCGCTTCGGCACCCTCCGACTCGGGTGGGGCCAGCTCGAAGGCGGTCGCCGCGATCGGCCCGATGTTGGTGAACCGCCAGGCCTCCTGGCGCGTGGTCGGGAAGCCGGTGGCCTC
The DNA here is from genome assembly GCA_018000455.1 of Acidobacteriota bacterium. Classification (GTDB taxonomy): domain Bacteria; phylum Acidobacteriota; class Vicinamibacteria; order Vicinamibacterales; family UBA2999; genus CADEFD01. The sequence goes on along the minus strand of JAGNJW010000017.1, from coordinate 58,635 downwards.
GAACTGGTCGAGGGCGTCGCGGCGATGGGCGGTGAGCCACTCAGGCGCGCGCGTGCCGAGGCTGCGCTGGCCGTCGTGGATCCAGTCGAGGGTCGGTGTGGCGCTGGTCACTGACGGGCTCCCGCAGCGGCGGTCTCGATCCAGCCGTAGCCCTTCGACTCGAGTTCCAGGGCGAGCTCGCGGCCGCCCGACCGCACGATGCGGCCCTCGCTCAGCACGTGCACGTGGTCGGGCACGATGTAATCGAGCAAGCGCTGGTAGTGCGTCACGACGATGAATGCGCGCTCGGGGCTGCGCAGCGCGTTCACGCCGTCCGACACCACCCGCAGCGCGTCGATGTCGAGGCCCGAGTCGGTCTCGTCGAGCACCGCCAGGGTCGGCTGCAGCACGGCCATGTGGAAGATCTCGTTGCGCTTCTTCTCGCCGCCGGAGAAGCCCTCGTTGACCGAGCGCTGCAGCATGCTGTCGTCCATCTGCAACCGCTTCGCCTCGGTCTTCACGAGCGTCATGAAGTCGATGGCGTCGAGCTCTTCGAGACCCTGCTCCTTGCGCCTGGCGTTGAGGGCGGCCTTGAGGAAGTAGGCGTTGTTCACGCCGGGAATCTCGACCGGGTACTGAAAGGCCATGAACAGGCCCTTGCGGGCGCGTTCGTCGGCCGCCAGCTCCAGCAGGTCGACGCCCTGGTAGAGCACCTCGCCGCCCGTCACCTCATAGCCGGGATGGCCGGCCAGCACGCGCGCCAGCGTGCTCTTGCCCGAGCCGTTCGGCCCCATGATGGCGTGCACCTCGCCCGCCTTCACCGTCAGATCGATCCCATGGAGGATGTCCTTCTCCTCCACCCTCGCCGTCAGTCCACGAATCTCAAGCATCGTCCTACCCCACCGATCCTTCGAGCGACACGCTCAGCAGCTTCTGGGCTTCCACGGCGAACTCCATCGGCAGTTCGCGGAACACTTCCTTGCAGAAGCCACTGACGATCATGTTGATCGCGTCTTCCTTCGAGATACCCCGTGACTCGCAGTAGAACATCTGATCTTCGCCGATCTTCGAGGTCGAGGCCTCGTGCTCGACCTTCGACGAGGTGTTCTTGATCTCGAGATACGGGAACGTGTGCGCGCCGCACTTGTCGCCGATGAGCAGCGAGTCGCACTGCGAGTAGTTGCGCGCATTGGCCGCACCCTTGGCGATTTTCACCGCGCCGCGGTAGGTGTTCTGGCCGACACCGGCCGAGATGCCCTTCGACACGATGGTGCTGCGGGTGTTCTTGCCGAGGTGGATCATCTTGGTGCCGGTGTCGGCCTGCTGGTGGTTGTTGGTCACGGCCACCGAGTAGAACTCGCCCACCGAATCGTCGCCTTGCAGGATGCAGCTCGGATACTTCCAGGTGATGGCCGAGCCCGTCTCGACCTGCGTCCACGTGATCTTCGAGCCCCTGCCACGGCAGGCGCCGCGCTTGGTGACGAAGTTGTAGATGCCGCCCTTGCCGTCCTTGTCGCCGGGATACCAGTTCTGCACCGTCGAGTACTTGATCACGGCATCGTCGAGCGCCACCAGTTCGACGACCGCCGCATGCAGCTGGTTCTCGTCGCGCATCGGCGCCGTGCAGCCTTCGAGGTAGCTGACGTAGGCGCCTTCTTCGGCGACGATCAGCGTGCGCTCGAACTGCCCCGTCCCCTTGGCGTTGATACGGAAGTAGGTGGAGAGCTCCATCGGGCACCGCACGCCCTTCGGTACGAACACGAAGCTGCCGTCGCTGAAGACCGCCGAGTTGAGCGCGGCAAAGTAGTTGTCGGTGTGCGGCACGACCGAGCCGAGGTACTTCTGGACGAGCGCGGGGTGATCCTTCACCGCTTCCGAGAACGAACAGAAGATGATACCGACCTTGGCGAGCTTCTCACGGAACGTGGTGGCCACCGACACCGAGTCGAACACGGCATCGACCGCCACATTGGCGAGCAGCTTCTGCTCTTCGAGCGGAATGCCGAGCTTGGCGAAGGTGGCCCGGATCTCCGGATCGAGCTCGTCGAGGCTGTTCAGCTTCGGCTTCTCTTTCGGCGACGCGTAGTAGCTGATCTCCTGGTAGTCGATCGGCGTGTACTTCACGTTCTGCCAGGTGGGCTCGGTCATCTTCTGCCAGGCTCGGAACGCCTTCAGACGCCAGTCGAGCAGCCACGCCGGCTCGTGCTTCTTGCCCGAGATCAGGCGCACGACGTCCTCGTCCAGGCCCTTGGCGACGATGTCCTGCTCGACATCGGTCACGAACCCGTACTTGTAGTCCTGGGCCGCTAGATCCTCGAACACCTTGGTCGTTGCTGTTGATTCCATGTCTGTCGTCCGTTCCTGCCGCCGGCGGCTGGTCCTCTTCCGCTAGACGGAAAACGATGTGCCGCAGCCGCATGCGCTCTTGGCGTTCGGATTGCGGAGGATGAAGTTCGTCGCCATCATGTTGTGGTCGTCGAAATCGAGCACCGTGCCCTCGAGCAGGGCCAGGCTCCGGGGATCGACGAACACCTTGACGCCGGACGGCCCGTCGAACACGTGGTCGGTGGGCCTGGCTGCCGCCTCGAACCTGAAGACGTAGCTGTGGCCCGAGCAGCCGCCGGCCTTGATCGCCACGCGCAACCCACCCTCGGCCAGACCCTGCTTCCCCATCTGCCTGGCGATGACGCGCGCCGCGCTCTCTGTGACTTCGATCATCGACGCGGTCCTTGGCCCGGAACGGTACCGTGCCGATGCGCTTCGAGGCGCCCGGGGCCGTGGACGCCGGTCCTGGCTTCCCAGTCGTCAACGGCCGCGCGGGCCGCCGCAATGGCCATCGCCGCCATCGCGTGCTTGTCTTCCGGCAGGGCCAGCGCATCGGCCACGTCACGCGCCTCGAGCGCGCGCACGGCACCGGGCGCCACCCCGACCAGGGCGTCAGCCACGAAGCTCGCACTCGCCACCGCCGCGCTGCAGCCGAAGACGCGGAACCGCGCGTCGTCGATCACGTCACCGGCCGAAGACACGTGCACTTGCAGGCGCGTCCAGACGCCGTCGTCGAGACTGCCTGTCGCGCCGGTGCCGATGCCGGCGGCCTCGTCGGGCCAGCCGCCGGCGCGGCGCGGATCGCGACAGCGCTGGCGCACGGCCTCCGAGTAGGCGACGCCCATTACGCCGGCCCTCCCATGCCCACCGGTGACATCGCTCGCAGCCGCATCACGCTGTCGACGACGCGCGCCACGGCAGCGTCGATGTCCTGGGACGAGGTGCCGCGTCCGAGTCCGAAGCGAAGCGCTCCCCAGCGTTGGACGCCGGTGACGCCGAGCGCCCGCATCACGTGCGACGGCTCACGGCTGCCAGAGGCGCACGCCGAACCAGAAGACACGGCCACGTCGTCGGCGAGGCTCGTCATGAGTGCCTCGCCGTCTACGCCGGCAAAGCTCAGGTGCAGGTTGTGCGGCAGCCGTGCCGACATCGAGCCATTGACCGTGACGCCCTCGAGCGACCTCATGAGCTGGTCGCGCAGCCGGTCGCGCAGCACGGCCACACGCGGTCCCTCGCTGGCCAGGCCATCGCGCGCGATCGCAGCGGCCGCGCCAAAGCCGACGATGGCCGGTACGTTGAGGGTGCCCGCACGCAGACCCTGTTCCTGACCGCCACCCACCGCCTGCGGATTGATCGCCACCTTGGGTTCCCGCCGCACGTACAGCGCGCCAACACCCTTCGGGCCATACATCTTGTGCGCGGTCACCGACGCCAGATCGATGCCGAGCGCCTCGACGTCGAACGGGACATGGCCGGCCGCCTGCACGGCATCCGTGTGCAGCCACACGCCGCGGGCGCGGCACACCTTCGACACCTCCGCGAGCGGATGCATGACGCCGATTTCGTTGTTGGCGGTCATCACCGACACCAGCACGGTGTCGTCGCCGATGGCTGCCGCAACGCGTGCCGGATCCACGCGGCCGTCGCGCTCGATCTCGACCACCGTCACGCGTCCGCCCTCGCCAGCGAGCTGCTGGCAGAGGTCGAGCACCGATTTGTGCTCAGACGCCACGGTCACGACGTGCGCGCCCTTGTCGCGGCGCGCACCAAGGACGCCGCGGATCGCGAGCGCATTCGCTTCCGTGGCGCCGCTGGTGAAGACGATTTCTTTCGCGCGCGCGCCGAGCAGCCGCGCCACCTGATGGCGGGCATGCTCAACGGCCTCACTCGCCTTCCAGCCCAGCGCGTGCTGACGGCTGGCCGCATTGCCGAAATGCTCGGTGAAGTACGGCAGCATCGCCTCGACGACCCGCGGGTCGGCAGGCGTCGTGGCGTGATGATCGAGATAGATGGGCCGGCCGGCGGACATGACCAGCCTACTCCGCCACCTGAGGTGGAGGTGATGCCAGCCGCATGAACATCGTCACGGCTACCGGCGCGCCGGGCGCCGGTGCCGGCTCGGCCAGCTCGGCCAGGCTCACCCGGGCGAGCGCATCGACAATCCGCTCCTTGATCTTCCACAGCGGATCGCGAATCTCACAGTGGTCGTACTGGTCGCAGCCGTGGTCAACGGGTGAGCATGCCGTCACGGCCACGGGGCCGTCGATGGCCTGAATGACATCGGCCACCGTCAGGCGGGCGGCGGGCCCGGCCAGGCGATATCCGCCCCGGGTGCCCTGCACCGACACCAGCAGCTTCGCCCTGACGAGACGCTGGAGCACCTTGGCCAGCAACTCAGCCGGAATGCTGTAGCTCTCGGCGATCTCGCGCGCACTCACGGAACCGTCGGCTGCCGCGCCGGCGAGATGCCGCATTGCGATGAGCGCGTAGTCCGCTTTCTTTGAGAGTCGCAGCATGGGCACTCGCTCTGAGGATTGCCAACCAAGGCCGGGGGCACGGTGGGCGCAGCCGCGCTAACCACAAATCCGACCAAGCAAGTCCTATATTAGTGCCCGATGTCCGACTGCGCAAGTCGGACTTGGCGCCCGACGCCGGCCGCCCCCACATCGCCCGTGCATCCACCGCCGTGCCCCTCCAGGGCTTCAACCTGCAGGGCGCGAATCGACATCAACGACCCCGGTCTACACGCGCGATGTCTTCAAGCGGTTGCTGCCGAACGTGCCCACGGGGCGGCCCGAATGGCTGGATGCGCATCTGGTGGTGATTGAACTGGATTCCTAGCCCCTCTAGTACTTCGGCTGGCTCGGGTCCACTTGATCGATCCAGGCGAGGATGCCCCCCGTCAGGTTGTGGACGCTGCGGAAGCCCTGCTCGCGCAGGAACGTCGCCGCCTTGCCCGAGCGCACACCCGAACGGCACTGCATGACCACTTCGACGGCGGGGTCGAGCTCACCCACCCGGGCCGGCAGGTCGCCGAGCGGGATCAGGATCGCGCCCTCGATCTTGCAGATCTGGTACTCGTGCGGCTCGCGAACGTCGACCAGGAGCGGCGCGGTACCGGCATCACGCATCGCCTTGAACTCGAGCACGCTGACGTCGGCCATCGCGCCCGAGAGCACGGGCGCCGCCGGCGCGGCTTGAGCGGGTACCACCCCGCAGAACTGGTCGTAGTCGATGAGCGCGGTCACGGTGGGGCTCGTGCCGCACACCGGGCACTCAGGATCCTGGCGCAGCGTCAGCTCGCGAAAGCGCATCTTCATCGCGTCGTAGATGAGGAAGCGTCCGGCCAGCGTCTGGCCCACGCCGAGAATCAGCTTCACGGCTTCGGTGGCCTGGATGGTGCCGACGAGCCCAGGCAGGATGCCGAGCACACCCGCTTCGGCACAGCTCGGCACGAGCCCGGGCGGCGGCGGCTCCGGGTACAGGCAGCGGTAGCAGGGGCCGTCCTTGGTGGCGAACACCGACGCCTGCCCCTCGAAGCGGAAGATGCTGCCGTAGGCGTTGGGGATGCCGAGCAGCACGCAGGCGTCGTTCACGAGATACCGCGTCGGGAAGTTGTCGGTGCCATCGACGACCACGTCGTAGCCGCGGAACAGATCGAGCGCGTTGGCCGAGCTGAGCGCCACCTCGTGCGCGATCACGTTGACGTGCGGATTCAGCTCCTTCAGCGTGTCTTTCGCGGAGGCGAGCTTCGAGCGGCCCACATCCGAGGTGCCATGCAGGATCTGGCGCTGCAGGTTGCTGACGTCCACGGTGTCGAAGTCGACGATGCCGATCGTGCCGACGCCGGCTGCCGCGAGATACATCGCTACCGGCGACCCGAGCCCGCCGGCGCCGATGCACAGCACCTTGGCGGCCTTGAGCTTGCGCTGCCCGTCCATCCCGACTTCCGAGAGGATCAGGTGACGGCTGTAGCGCTTGACCTCGTCAGGAGTGAGCGCCGGCAGCGCCGCGGCGACGGCGCCCGCGCCACCCGCGACCGACGGGATGATGCTCAGCGTCTGACCGTCGACGACCGGCGTCTGCTCTTTCTGCAGGTAACGGATGTCGTCGTCTCCGACGTAGATGTTGACGAAGCTGCGCAGCCGGCCGTCTGGGGCATAGAGATGTTGCTTCAGTCCCGCGTAGCGTGTGGTCAGGTCCTGCAGCACCTCGCCCACCGTCGCGCCAGAGGCCTGCACGATATCGAGTTTCTCTGTGAATGGCCTGAGCGGCGTCGGGATGTGAATGGAGACAGGCATGACCGTCCTCGTTCTGGGAAAACCTGATTATGACGCTGAAGTGGCCGCACTGCCGTCACCGAGAGGCCGTTCGTCGAAGGCCGAGCGATCGGCGCGCAGCATCCAGGCGCGCAGGGCCACCGCCTCGCCCGCCATCACCGAGACGATGGGATAGACGAAGGTGGGCCACGCGTGGTCGAGATCGTACTGCGACGGCACGGCCGGATGGTCGGGGTGCGAATGGTAGAACCCAACCAGCGCCAGCCCGGCCGTACTGGCCTGCTGCTCGGCCTCCACGTAGTCGTGGTCGTCGATGCGGAAGCGCCGGCGTGGGCCCTCGGTAGTGACGTTGGGTAGCGGATGGATCGCCAGCACGCGATCGCCGTCGCCGAGCAACGCACCACAACACTCGTGGGGATAGGCGTCGCAACCGTGCCGCTCGATGGCGGCCTTGACGTCGGGGCCGAGGGTAAGCGGCGTCACGACCTCGCGTCTCGCGTGGCCGGGACGGCGCCTGCGACCGCTGCACCGCCCTCAGCCCAGAAGTGCTCGGACAAGTAGCGGTCGGCCGCGTCGCAGAGCACGACCACCATCACGAGGGCATCGCGCGTGGCCAGCGCCGCCCTTGCGTGCGCGAGTGCTCCCACGAAATGCGTGACGCGCCCGGCGAGTTCGGCGCCGTCGGCGGTGAGAATCCCCTTGCGCTCGGGGCGCGCGCTCGACGGCAGGGACAGCGTCACCGGAAAGCCAAGGGCGGCGCCGATCATGGCGTAGGCGACGCCGGTAGTGCTCGAGGTGGCGTCCAGTAGTCGCTTGCCTGGGCCGAGCGCGCCGGCGCGAAGCCCCTCGAGCACCATGTGGCGGGCGGCACGATCCTTGACCGAACCGCCGGGGTTACTCGCCTCGAGCTTCCCGTGCGGCTCGATGCCCGGCAGGTCGCGTTCGAGCCGCGACAGGCGCACGAGCGGCGTATGACCGATGGCATCCAGCAACGAGGCGTCCATGGCGGAAGCCTCAGCTTACGGCACCGCACGCGGCGGCGCGACAGCGAAAGATCCGCTGGGACGAATGCACGTCGGGCGGCGTGACAGAATCCGTGGGCGTGGCTCTCGACATCCGCCGGGCGCGCCGGCACTTCGCGGGGATCGATCCTGAGATGCACGCGCTCGTCCAACGGGTCGGACCGTGCCGGCTCGATGCCCGCGTGGCGCCCGATCCGTTCCAGGCGCTGCTAAGGGCGATCGTGGCCCAGCAGGTCTCGGCCAAGGCGGCACGCACGGTCTACGCGCGGCTTTGCGCGCTCGCCCCGGGCGGCGTGACGGCCGAGACGTTGCTCGCGCAGGCGCCTGAGACGCTGCGCGGCACGGGGCTCGGCCCGGCCAAGACGCGCTATGCCAGAGATCTAGCCGAGCACGTCGTCGACGGCCGGCTGAATCTCGCGGCGTTGGCCGCCCAGGACGACGCCGCGGTCATCAGCGCGCTCACCGCCGTCAGCGGCATCGGCACCTGGACCGCCGAGGTCTTTCTCATCTTCCAATTGCAGCGCGTGGACGTCTTTCCCGCCGCCGATCTGGCGCTTCTCACCGCGATCCAGCGACTCTATCGAAAACGAACCCGGCCGACGCCTCCTGTGGCGCGCCGCTTCGCCGAGCGGTGGCGGCCGTACCGGTCGATCGCGAGCTGGTACCTCTGGCGCAGCATCGAGCCCTGATGCCAGCCGCGCCGTCGGGCTACTTGAGACGCGCGGTGAGGGTCACCGAAGCGCGAATCACCGTCTCGCCGGGCGCGACCGGTGGCGCCGTGTCGCCGGCCATCGGCGCGGCCGCCATGCGCATCATCACCGGCTCGGGTCCGCCTCCAGTAAGCCCGGTTTCTTCGATGCGCACGATGCCGGCGATGGCCGCGCCCGCTCCGGCCGCCACCGCGTCGGCCCGGGCGCGGGCATCGGCGACCGCGCGCGTCAGCGCCTCGCGCTCGAGCGCCGCACGCTGCTTGAGATCGAAGCGCACGCCCTGCACCGAGGTGCCGCCGGCACCGATGGCGAGTTCGAGCAGGTCGCCGACCTTGGCCAGGTCATCGACGCGGACCTCGATCGCGTGCCGCGCCACGTAGCCGCGCGGCACTTGCTTGCCGTTCACCCAGTCCACCCGGGCCTGCACGTCGTAGGCGGTCGTACGCAGGGCGTCTTTGGGAACGCCAGCCGCGACGAGCCGCTCCTGCACGGCGCTCATGGCCACGGCGGCCACGGACTGGGCCTCCTTCGGCGTCGGCGCCGTGTGCTCGGTGCCGAGGCCGATGACGGCCATGTCAGGGGCGACCCGTACTTCACCGTCGCCGCGCACGACGACCGTAGGCGCCACCGTCGATGGCAGCGTCTGCGCGTCGGCGAACGCTGGCCCCAGCACGCCGAGCAGCACGACCGACAGCAAGGTGGTACGGGTCATTGGAGGGCCTCCCCATCGGCGATCTCGTCGCTGACGGCCGGTGCGTCGGTATAAGCCACGCGAAACCCGACGCTGTAGGCGTAGGTATCTGGCGGCACCTTGTGACGGTAGGCGCAGCGCAACTGCAGCACATCGTGCGTCACCCAGGATCCGCCCCGCAACACGCGCATGGCACCGCTCGCCGGGCCGCCGGGATTGCTGTCGCCCGCCGTGCGGTAGGCGTCGTGGGCGTACCAGTCGGCCACCCATTCCCAGACGTTCCCCGCCATGTCGTGCAGCCCGAAGCCGTTGGCCGGAAAGGTGCCGACCGGACGCGTGCCGCGCATGCGCTTGAGCGCGCTGTCGGGCAGGAAGTTCGAGCGAGACGGATCGGCCTGGTCGCCCCAGGGATAGCGACGGCCGTCCGCGCCGCCACGGGCCGCCCGCTCCCATTCGGCTTCACTCGGCAACCGGACCGCGCGGCCAAGACGCGTGCCCAGCCACACGCAGTAGGCCACGGCGTCGGCGTGCGTGACGAGCGTGACCGGATGCAGGCCGCGGTCGCGTGGCAGGTCGCCGCCGCGCCAGACGTAGGGCGAGGCCAGTTCCCGGAACGCGGCTTCGGCCGCCGGCGCGACAAACGACGGCAGATCGCGCACGTCGGGCGCCCGATGGCCGGTATTGCGGACGAACTCCCCGTACTGGGCGTTGGTCACCTGGTGCATCGCGATGTGGAAGCGGTCGAGGGCGACGGGGCGAACCGGACGTTCGTCGTCGTCCCCGTCGGCCGCACCCATCACGAACTCGCCGGCAGGGATCTCGACGAACCGGGGCAACAGTTCTTCGCGCATTGAAGAATCGCCGTCAGTATACTCGTCGCCCATGAAAGTAGCGCCGTTTGCTCTCGAACGTGTCCAGTCGGAATGGGAACACCGGGTCCGCTACAACCTCTCGGAGAGCGGCGTGCAACCGCTGAGCGTGCGCGCCCTGCTCGGCGACGGCCCCGGTCTCGACGCTCTCGTCGATGCGCCGCTCATCTACACGCAGACCAACGGCACGCCGGCACTGCGAGCGGCCATCGCCGCCCTCTATCCGGGGGCGACCCCCGACCACGTGCAAGTGACCAACGGCGGGTCGGAAGCCAACTTCGTCGTCACCTGGCGGATGGTCGAACCCGGCGACGAGATCGTCGTGCTGGTGCCGGCCTATATGCAGGTGGCTGGCCTGGTCGCGGCCTTCGGCGGCATCGTGCGGGAGTGGCCGATGACGCCGACCTCAGGTGGCTGGCGGCCCGATCTCGATCGTCTCGAGACGCTGGTCAACGCCAAGACCCGCGCCATCGTCATCTGCACGCCGAACAACCCGACCGGGGCGCGGCTCAGCGCCACCGACCTCGACGAAGTGGCCGCGGCGGCTGAGCGCGTCGGGGCGTGGGTCGTTTCCGACGAGATCTATCGCGGCGCCGAGCGCGACGGCCATGAGTCGCCCTCGATGTGGGGCCGCGGTGATCGCGTCATCGTGACGAGCGGTCTCTCGAAGGCGTACGGCCTGCCCGGCCTGCGCGTGGGCTGGGCGGTGGGGCCGCCCGAGGTCGCGGCGTCACTGTGGGCGTACCACGACTACACGTCGATTGCGCCGGGCGCGCTCAGCGACCGGCTGGCCACGGTGGCCCTCGCCCCGGCGACGCGCGCGACCCTGCTGGCCAGAACGCGCGCCATCCTGCAGGAGAACCTGCCGCGGGTCGAAGACTGGCTGCGCGGCTGCGGCCACCGGTTCGAGTGGACGACGCCAGACGCCGGCGCCTTCATCTACGCCCGCTACGGGCTGCCGATCGGGTCGACCGCCCTCACCGATCGGCTGCGCGAGGAAGAGAGCGTGCTCATCGTGCCCGGCGACGCGTTCGGTATGGATGGCTACCTGCGCCTCGGCGTCGGCGAGCATGCCGACTACGTGCTGGCCGGTCTCGACCGCCTCAAGGCGTTCCTGGATCGGATGGTTTCAGGAGCGCACTGAGGGCCTCGGCCAGGGCCTCGGGCTTGAAGCCGGTCACGGCGCGGGTGCCGATGACGGTGACCGGCACGGTCCGGAACCCGAGCGCCAGCAGCGCATCGTAGGCCGCGATGTCGGTCTCGACGTTGTGGGTGACGAAGTCGACGCCCGCGTGTGAAAGCCACGCTTTCACCTTCTCGCAGGCCATTCACGCATCGCCGGTGTACACGGTCACGGCGGCGGCGCAAGCGGCGTCTTCGATCATGCCTGCAACTTATCAGACCGCGGCCCGGCACGAGCGGATACCATTACGACGACTCGTCATGGGACCTCTGCACGGTACGACCGTTCTCGATTTCACCCGCGTGCTCTCCGGGCCGTACTGCACGATGGCGCTCGGTGACCTCGGCGCGCGCGTCATCAAGCTGGAGCATCCCGGCCGGGGCGACGACACGCGCCGCTGGGGTCCGCCCTTCCGGGGCGACGAAAGCGCGTATTTCCTGAGCGTCAACCGCAACAAGGAAAGCGTCGCCATCGACTTCAAGACGGCCGGCGGCCGCGAGGCCGTCGAGCGACTGGTCGCCCGGGCGGACGTCGTCGTCGAGAACTTCCGCCCCGGCACGCTCGACGCGCCCGGCCTCGATGCGAGGTCGGTGCGCGCGCGATATCCGAAGATCGTCTACTGCTCGATCTCGGGCTACGGCCAGACGGGGCCCCGGCGCGAAGAACCCGGCTACGACGCCGTGATGCAGGCCGAAGGGGGCCTCATGAGCATCACGGGAGCTGCCGATGGCCCCCCGTATCGCCTCGGCGTCGCCATCGTCGACATCGTCTCGGGCCTGTTCGCTGCCCAGGGCATCCTGGCGGCGCTCCTCGCCCGCCACGCCAGCGGCGAAGGCCAGGTGGTCGACATCGGCATGCTCGATGCAACCGCGGCCCTCCTCACCTATCAGGCCGGCAACTTCTTCGCCACGGGCGAGACACCGGGGCGCCTCGGCAACCGGCATCCGACGATCGCACCCTACGAAACCTTCGCGACCGCCGATGGCGACCTCGCGCTCGCCGTCGGCAATGACGCGCTGTGGCAGGCCTTCTGCCGAGCCGCCGAACTCGCCGACCTGGCCGCCGATTCACGCTTCGCGACCAACGCGCTGCGCCTGGCCAACTACGAGGCGCTCAAGCCGCGCCTCGATGCCGCGTTCGCCCTGCGGGGTCGGGAGGACTGGATCGCGCGCCTCATCGAGGCCGGGGTGCCGTGCGGCGCCGTGCGCTCGGTGGAAGAGGTGTTCGCCGATCCGCAGACCATCGCCCGCGAGATGGTCACCAGCGTGCCGCATGCGACGCTGGGCTCGGTCAAGGTCACGGGCGTGCCCGTGAAGCTCTCGGGCACGCCGGGAAGCGTGCGCACGGGTCCGCCCACGCTCGGCCAGCACACCGTCGCCGTGCTGACCGAACTGGGCTACGACGCGGCGGCTATCGATGCGCTCTCGACGAGCGGCGCAGTGAGGTTGTAGGCATGGATGTCGCCCAGCTGAGGAAGAGTGTGCGCCAGGCGATCGAGGGCGCGAAGAAGGATCAGGCGGCCCGACGCGTCCGGGCCGATGCCGCGCGGCTGGCCTACGAGCGCTTCCTGGAGGAGCAGGCGACACCGGTCTTCCGCACGGTCGCCAACGTGCTCAAGAGCGAAGGGATGCTGTTCGACGTCATGACGCCCTCCGGCGGCGTGCGTCTCGTGCCGGAGCGCACGCGCGAGGACGGCATCGAGCTGACGCTCGACCCCACGTTCGATCCGCCGCGGGTGACGCTGACGACCGCGCGCAGCCGCGGCAGCCGCACCATGCGGGTCGAGCGGGCGCTCAAGGACGGCGTGTCGATCGACACGCTCACCGACGACGACGTGGTGGCGGCGCTGCTCGACGAACTCCGGCCCTGGCTGGAGCGCTGACGACGCGGTCCGCGGCGATTCCCACGCGGCTGCCGTCCAGCCCGGCGGGTCGAACCGCGGAGCCGAGGGACCAGGCCCTCACCGGTCAGAACGCCGAGTTCACTCGCAGCCGAATGAACCGGCGGGGCTGAACCTGATAGGCGACGTTGAAGTAGCGGTCGCCGCCACCATAGCCGCCAAGGCCGCGTATCGCGTCGCCTGCATTGCGATCAGGAGAATAGCTGAACCAGACGTACATCTCGCGCGGACGCTCGCGGCCGCCGCAGTACACCCGAGCGTAGTTCGTCAGGGTGGCCTGCAGCAGCAGCCACCGTTCGCGGCTCACACTTCCGCTTACGGCGCGCCACGCAGCATCGCTGGCAAGGAACGCCGGGAGCCGATGCTCCATCTCCCGAACCTCGTCTGCCGACGGAATCCAAGCGCCCCACGGTACGGCCCAACCGACGGTCCGTGGCCCCTCGACCCGCACGACTGAACCTGACGCGCCCGGCTCCGGCCAGTGGGCCGGCGGAATGTCCCTGCATCGATCCAGCGCGATGCCGCCCGATCCGAATCCGAGGACGAACGTCGCGGAGATGAACAGGACGAGGCCGACGGCGTACTTCCACATCGTGGCTGATTGGACACCAGTTCCGGCGCGGGCCTCCTGGCCGGCGCCGTTGGCGCGGCGTCTCTCGACGACGAGATTGATGGCCAGCGCGCCGTTGGTGTCTCGAGTTCGAGACATTCGCTCGTTGGGCGCGCGCCCGCCGAGCGCGAGGAGGAGGGAGATGCCGCGTCAACGACGCCGGCCCTATGGAGAGGCGCCCACTCACCGCGCTCTACGTTGTGCATCGAAGCGGGCGCTACGCGAGTCGTTCCACGAACGAGGTGTCGATGCCCTCGCGGCGCAAGAGCGCCAGCAGGCCGGCCTTGTCGTCGGCCTTGCGGTAGGCCTCGCGCACGTCGACCGCGCCGCTCTGCACGAACGCCACCAGCGCATCGTTCAAGGGCGCCATGCCGAGCTTGCGGCCGCTGTCGATCGCGCTCGCGAGCTCCGCGAGCCTGCCGTCACCGACGAGCGAGGTCACGAGGTCGGTCTTGAGCACGAGTTCGCGCGCTGCCAGCCGCCCGCCGCCGGTCTTGCGCAGCAGCACCTGGGCGACGACACCGCGCAGGTGCTCGGCCAGCGCCGCACGCACGTTGGGCCGCTGTTCGGACGGGCAGAGGTTGACGAGCCGTTCGAGCGCCGCGGTGGCTGAGGCCGCGGTGACCGACGCGAAGACGAGCAGACCCGAGCCGGCGGCGTCGAGGGCCACCTGCAGCACGTCGGGCGAGCGCAGATCCTCGATGACGAGCACGTCGGGATTCTCGTCGAGTGCCGCTCGTGCCGCCGTCACTGCTTGTGCCGCACTGCCGCGCAGCTCGCGCTGGCTGACCAGCGAGCCGCGGCTGTCGTGCACCGGACGAATCCGCCCTTCGAGCGTGATCACGTGGTCGTTGCGCTGGCGGGTGATGAGGTCGACGAACGCCGAGACGAGCGTGGACTTGCCGCTGGCCCGCGGGCCGGCGACGATGATGAGGCCGTCGGGCTCGTTGGTGAGGGTCTGGATCTCTCGGACCAGGCCGATCTGCTCGGCCGAGACCGTGCGCGCCTCGTTGATCCGCAGCAGCACGCCCGGACCGCGGTAGTCGCGGAAGGTCGTGACGCGTACGCGGCCCACCTCGTCGACGTCGCGACTCCACTCGGCGCTGTCGGTGGCGCGGGTCCCCTCGGGCACCAGCTCCAGCACCGCCGCTTCGACGTCGCCGCTCGAGAGGGCGGATTCGCCGTCGAGCAGCCGGATGTCGCCGTCGACGCGCACGGCCGGACGTGCCTGCGTGGTCAGGTAGAGGGTCGAGGCGCCGCGGGCCGCCGCCAGCCGCAGCAGTCGCTCGATGCCGCCCGGCCGCGAGGCAGCGCGCGCGCCGCTGCCGGTACCGCGGGCACCGTCGCGCGTGAGCGACAGCACCACGGCAGGCAGCGAGTCGACCGCCGACTGGTCGCGTGACATCGCATCGAATTCGGATGCCAGGCCCGGCAATCCCGGCTGCGGCGCCGGCTCGCCGTAGCGAATCGACTCGTGGGGATGGGAATCGAAGCGGGGCGAGGCCGGCGTGGCCCACGCGGCGGGCATCAGAGGCGAATCGTCGTGATCAGGCATGTCGTCGGCGGGTGATGCCGGCGCGGCAGCAGGCGCCGGCGCGGGTGTGGAAGGGGCCGAGGGCGGCGCAGGGGTCGGAGCCGCCGGCGACCCGGCGGCGGGCGTGGAGGCAACCGGTGCTGGGGCAGCCGGAACGGGTGAGGGCGGCGCCTCGGCCGCCATGGCAAGAGCGGGTGCAGGCGCTTCGGCGGCCGCGATGACCTCGGGCAATTCGTCGAACAGATCGTCGGTGTTGATCTCGAGCCGATCGTCGGGAGTGACATCGAGCCGATCGTCCGTGTTGCCCACGAGCACCTCTTCGACATCGACCGCAAACAGATTGGCGGCCGCCATGTCGGCGAACGAGATCGTGACCTCCGCCATCGCCGGCAGGAGGTCTTCGGCCTCGGACGCCACGCCGGCGACTGCCAGGGCAGGCTCGGAGAGTTCGACCGAAGACTCCACCATCGGGGGGGCCACGGGTTCGGCCTCCGCTCGGGGCGTCTCGGCGGCAATGGGGGACGTCAGGTCGTCGTCGGACGAGGCCGCCGGCGCCACGTCCTCGGCCGTCGCTTCGACGGCGGCGGGCGTCTCGGCGAGGGCCGGCTCCGGCTCGACGGCGTCCACGAGCGGTGCCGCTTCGGCGGACGCAACCGGCCCAGACGCCGCCATCGGCTCGGGCTCGGGCGCGCTCGGCGCCGGCACTGCGGCCGGTTCGGGTTCGGGCACGACCACTGCGGCGGGCGCCTGCGCCGTGCGGCGATGCCGGCGCATCTCGATCCAGATGTCGTCGCCACCCCGCGCGGCCACGACCGTGAAGCGGTCGCCGGCGGCAGCCGGACAATCCGCGAGTTCGTGCTCGACGGCGCCCATCTCGCGCAGGGAGCGCAGGGCGTCGGCCGTCAGTAGTTGGGCGAGCATGCCTTCCATCGCGCCCAGACCAAGGCCTTGCCGAGACAGCTCAACCGGGCCAGCGGCAGCGACCACATAGGGCTTCTCGCCCACGTGGAGCACCAGCGCGTCGCCGTCGCTGCGCACGACTGCGGTCAAGAGCGAATCTACGAGAGGCATCGGATGTCAGGCCGGCTCCGACCTGCGCGAGGCTGCACGCCCGCCGTGCCTCCCCCAACGCCGTCAGTCCTGCAAGACATGTTTCGGACCGTTGCGACAGCAACGTTAGCGGCTCAGGCGCCCGCGGGCGGCGGGCGACGTGAATCGTCATCAGTCCCCACAGAACGGGCACGATCTGCACATCCGCAAAGCCGCGCGCCCGCAACCGGTCGGCCACGCCGGCCGCCCCGGGATAGCGGCGGATCGAGGCCGGAATATAGCGGTAGGCGTCGGGATCGCGGTGTAGCAGCCAGCCCAGCGTCGCCCCGACCGCGCTCAGATATCCGAGGTAGGCGGCGCGCACGAGGGCATGTGACGGTCGATTGAAGTCGAGCGAGAGGAACCGCCCGCCCGGGGTGAGCACGCGCACGATTTCGTCGATCGCTGTCTCGAGATCGGGCACATTGCGTAAGCCGTAGCTGGTCGTGACCAGGGAGAAGGCCTGCGACGGACACGGCAGCGCCGCCATGTCGCCGACCGTCCATGTCAGGGCCGCCGACGGCGACGCCGGCGTCTTGGCGGCAGCAAGTTGCAGCATCCGGGGCGTGACATCGAGCCCGACGACACGGGCGCCCTCCGCCGCGAGGGCGAGAGCCAGATCGCCGGTGCCGGAGGCGAGGTCGAGTGCCCGCTCGCCCGGCACGACCTCCGCTAAGGCGATGAGGCGCCGTTTCCAGCGGCCGTCCATGCCGTAGGACAGCACGCGCGTGACGAGGTCGTAGCGGTCGGCGATGGTGGCAAACAGGCGGCGCACGTGCCGCGCTCTTGCCTCCGGTGTCGCGAACGCCGCGTCGAGCGACACGGCTAGCCGGCCGCGAGGCGCCAGCTCTGTGCGACGACGAAGCACAGGAGGAACCCGAGCACCACTGGCAACAGGGCGGAGACCGTCGTCCACTTCACGCTGCCCGTCTCCTTCCAGATCGTGTAGATGGTCGTCGAGCAGGGGTTGTGCACGAGGCTGAACAGCATCACGGACACGGCGGTGAGCAGGGTCCAGCCGCTGCCGCGTAACAGCGCCGCGGTGTCGGCGGTCGAGTCGAGCTCGAACATCACGCCGGCGCCGGCGCCGGCGCCGGTGGCGCCGCTCACGAGCACCGTCAGCATGAGGATGGTCGGCACGACGATCTCGTTGGCCGGGATGGCCACCACGTAGGCCAGCAAGATCACGCCCGACAGCCCGAGGATCGCTCCAAAGGGCTGGAGCCACGACACCAGCTGCGCCGCCAGGGTGATGTCGCCCCACGGGATGTTCGACATGAGCCAGATCGCGGCCCCGGCCGGCAGCGCGAAGACGACGGCGCGCCACAGCACGTAGAGCGTGCGATCGATGAGCGAGGTGTAGAGCGTGGCCAGCACCCGCGGCGGCCGGTAGGGCGGCAGTTCGAGGCTGAAGGCCGACACCTCGCCGCGCAGCACCGTGCGCGAGAGCAGCCACGAGGTGGCGAACGTCAGCACGATGCCGAGCACGGCCACGGTGACGACGGCCAGCGCCGACACGAGCCCCGCCAGGTGTGCCGGTGCGACGCTGCCGACGAAAATCGTCGCGACGAGAATCTGCGTGGGCCAGCGGCCGTTGCACAGCGCGAAGTTGTTCGTGATGATGGCGATCAGCCGCTCGCGCGGACTTTCGATGATGCGCGCCGCGACCACGCCGGCCGCGTTGCAGCCCCAGCCCATCGCCATCGTGAGTGCCTGCTTGCCGTGCGCGCCGACCCGGCGGAACGTTCGATCGAGGTTGAAGGCCACGCGCGGCAGGTAGCCGAAGTCTTCGAGCAGCGTGAAGAGCGGAAAGAAGATCGCCATCGGCGGCAGCATCACCGCCACGACCCACGCCGTGGCCAGATACATGCCGTCCACGAGCAGGCCCGCCGCCCACCACGGCAGCACCGACGACGCACCCGACTTGAGCAGCGGGTGCGCCCAGTCGATGAGCACCGAGGCGAGCATCCCAGACGGCACGTTGGCGCCGGCGATGGTCACCCAGAAAACCGCCGTCAGCATCAGGACCATGAGCGGCACGCCCCAGACGCGGCTCGTGACGAGATTGTCGATGGCGCGGTCGAGATCGAACCGCTTGCCGGTGTCGGGACGCGAGACGGCCCGGTCGGCAAGGCGCGCGGCCTCGGTGTAGATGGCTTCCATCAGCGACTGATGGAAGTCGCCACCCACCTGCCAGCGTAGTTCCGAGGCCAGCACGAGGAGCGCCTCCACCTGCTCGCCGGGCGGGGCGACGACGGGCGGTCGCGACTGGTCGGCGGAGGCCACGTGCAGATCGCCGAGTTCGCCCTTGCTCAGGGCCGTCTGGATGCGCTCGTCGCCGTCGAGCAGCCGCAGCGCGACCCACGGGGCGTTCGGCAGCCCCGGCACGAGCGCCGAGACGCCGTCGGACAGGCGCGTGACGGCGCGCTGCAACGCCGGCGTGCGCTCGGCGATCCGCGGGGCGCCCGGGTTGACCTCACCGCGCGCCACTTCCGCGATGGCCTGCCTCAGTTCCGGCAGTCCCTCCCCGAAGCGGGCGGCCGTGGGCACGACGCGCACGCCGAGGTCGCGCGCCAGGCGCCGGGCATCCACCTCGAGGCCGCGGCGGCGCGCCTCGTCCATCAGGTTCAGGCAGACCACCACGCGGCTCGTGATCTCCAGCACCTGGAGCACGATGTTCAGATTGCGCTCGAGCACGGTGGCATCGACGACCACCACCGTGACGTCCGGCTGGCCGAACAGCACGAAGTCGCGCGCCACTTCCTCATCGAGGCTCGACGAGAGCAGCGAGTAGGTGCCCGGCAGGTCGACCATCTTGAAGCGCTTGTCGCCGCTGGCAAACGCCCCCTCGGCCCGCGTCACGGTCTTGCCGGGCCAGTTGCCGGTATGCTGGCGCAGCCCGGTCAGCGCATTGAAGACCGTGCTCTTGCCGGTGTTGGGGTTGCCGGCGAGCGCGACCACGTAGTCGTGGCCGGTCATGTCGACGCCGAGCTTTTCGAGATTGCCGAGATGGTGCGCCGGGCACGCCGCGCACGCTTCGGGCGAGGGATGACTCATGCCGAGGCCCCCTGCCGCTTCTGCACGTAGATCTGCGAGGCCTGTTCCTGGCGCAGCGCAATCAGCGCGCCGCGGATGCGGTAGGCCGTGGGATCGCCCGACGGACCGCGCAGCTCATTGGTGATGCGCGTGCCAGGCACGACGCCCAGGTCGAGCAGCCGCCGGCGCTGAGCGCCGCGGCACGACACGGCCAGCGCCACGACCTCGGCGCTCTCGCCCGTCGTGAGCACCGAGAGCCGCGTCATCTCGGCCGGCTCGACGGCCTGATCCATCGGCAGCACGGTGATGTTGGCGGCAACGACCGGCGCCAGCACGACCTCCTCGGTGTCGGCTTGAATGCGAAGACGGTGGGGCGAGCGGTCGAGCAGCCGGACGCGCATGCCGGGCACCAGGCCGAGCGCCACGATCTGCGCGAACACGGCCTCGGGTTCGTCTTCGATGTGAACGATCTCGGCGGCCATCTCGCTCGTGAGCTGCGTGAGCGGCATGCCTTGATGCGGTGGCACCTCGCCGCTCGGCATCGGGATGGGATCGCCGTGCGGATCGAAACGGGGATAGCCGAGCGTGGCGGCCATCGCCTCGGCTTGTTGGGGGCTCGTGCCGTGTTCGCGCCGTTCTGCATGCGCGTGCCACTCGCGGGCATCGAGGCCGGTTTCGTCGGCCAGGTAGCGCTCCCACAACCGGTGGATGCGAATGACGCGGAGCGCCTCGCGGCGTCCTTCGGGGGTCAGATGCAGCGCGGCGTCATCGAGAATCAGCAGGTCGAGCCGGCCCAGGCGATCCACCAGATCGGCCGCCGCGCGGCCGCTCAGGCCCAGCGCGCCGGCCAGGCTCTCGAGGGTGGCGGGGCGCTGGCGGTACTCGCCGTCCCACAAATGCTTCAGGGCATCTTCGACCTCGACGCGGTCTGACGCGGCCAGCCCGCGCCGCCAGCGCCAGGCCAGTCCGGTCGAGGGCCAGAACAGCACGAACAGCAGCGCCAGCCCGCCAAACACGACGATGAGCGAGGTGAGGGGGTCGGTCACAGTAATTTTGATTAATCAAAAATACAACCAACCATGCATAGAAGTCAATGCTGCGGCACCGGAGCGTCTGATACGATCCGCCCGTCGCCATGCCGCCGTCAAGCACCGTCGAGAACTATCTGAAAGAGGTCTACCTGGGCGTCAGCCGTCTGCCGCCGGGCGCGACCTTGCTGCCCATGGGGCAGCTGGCCTCGGCGCTCAGCGTGGCGCCCGGTACGGCGACGACGATGGTGAAGGCGCTGGCGGAGTCGGGCCTGGTCGACTACGAGCCCTACAACGGGGTGCGCCTGACGGGGGCCGGCACGCGCCTGGCAGCCACGGTGCTGCGCCGTCACCGCCTGGTGGAACTATTCCTCGTGCAGGTCATGGGCATGCGCTGGGACGAGGTGCACGACGATGCCGAGCACCTGGAGCATGTCGTGTCGGATCGCCTCATCGATCGGATCGACGAGATGCTCGGACACCCCGAGACCGACCCGCACGGCGATCCGATTCCGGGCAAGGAAGGCACGATCCGGGAGCGGCACTTCGAGACGCTGCTCACCTGCCCGGTCGGCACGCGCGTGGTGGTCGCGCGCGTGAGCGACCAGGATCCGGCGTTCCTGCGCTTCGTCGAGCGGCATGCCCTGAAGCCCGGCCAGATCGTGGCGGTGGACGGGCGCGACGAAGTGGCCGATGCCGTGCACCTTCGCGGCGCCGACGGCACGGTGTTCACCCTGGGAGCGCGGGCGGCCTCCAAGCTGCTTGTCGACGTGACACCGGCCACCGATGCCCCGGGCTGACTACGACGTCTGACGGCCGAGACGCAGCGCCGCGCCGATGACACGCGGCAGGTCACCGGGCGCTGCCGCCACGAACGGGGTGGCCGCCACGACGTCGAAACCCGCCGCACCGAAGCCATAGGAGGCGAGCACGAACGCCGCGCCGGCGCGCGCCGCCGTCTCGGCATCGACGGGCGAATCCCCCACCAGCACGAGCGGCCCGCCGTGCGCGTGCACCGACAGCGACCGCAGGCCGGCCGGGTCGGGCTTGCGCGGCCAGGCGCCGTCGCCGCCGATGACCTCCACGAAGTACTGCCGCACCCCGAGCGCCTCGAGCACCCGCCGGGCAGGTCGATCGGGTTTGTTGGTGACGACGGCAAGCGGCAGCAGCGGATCGAGCGCGTCGAGCACGGCCTGCACGCCCGCGTAGAGCACGGTCGTGTCGAGCATCCGCTCGCCGTAGAGGGTGAGAAAGCGCGCAATCGCGCCCGGCGTCTCGGGGTCGAGTCCCGCGGCCCCGAGGGCGCGCTGCACGAGCATGGGGGCCCCCTCCCCCACCATCGCGACAACCTCGGCCCGGGTCAAGGCGCGCCCGCCGAGCTCGACCGTAAGGGCGCTGGCGGCGGCGGCCAGGTCAGTTGCGGAATCGACGAGCGTGCCATCGAGATCGAAGGCCACCAGGCCCGTCATGGCACCACGCTCCGGGTTTTCGACAGAACGGCTCGCATCACGTCGGCGGATGATTGTATCCTTCAGCCCGCGTGACCTCGCGCCCGTCTTCCGTCGTGCTCGTGTCGAGCGGCCTCGATAGCGCCGTGCTGCTCGCCCACGAGGCCTCGCAGTTCGACGTGCGGCCCGTCTACGTGCGGTCGGGGCTGGCCTGGGAAGGCGCGGAGTTGCAGATGCTGGCGCGGCTGATGGCCACGCCAGCCCTGGCTGCCGCGCGTCCGCTGGCGGTGGTCGATCTGCCGATGCACGACGTTTACCCGGCCGACCACTGGGCGATGACGGGCACGCCGCCCACCTACGACACGCCTGATGCGGAGGTCTATCTCGTTGGCCGCAACGTGGCGCTGCTCGCCAAGGCGGGCATCGTGGCCGCGCGCGCCGACGCGCGTCGCATCGTGGTCGGAGCGCTGGCCGGCAATCCGTTCCCCGACACCACACCTGCCTTTTTCACCGCCATGGCCGAGGCGCTCTCGCGCGGCCTGGCGCACGCACTGACGATCGCGGCGCCGTTTGCGGCGCTCCAGAAGTCGCAGGTCATCGAGCTCGGTGCCAGGCTCGGTGTGCCCTTCGAGCTCACGCTCTCGTGCATGAAGCCGGCCGGCGGCGAGCACTGCGGTCGATGCAGCAAGTGCCGCGAGCGGCGGGACGCGTTCGCCGAAGCGGGAGTCACCGATCCGACGCCCTACGCGCAGGCGGCGCCGCGCCCGGCGTCGTAGCTAGGGTTCGAAGCGGATCGAGCCATCGCCCGTGCGCACGCGCAGGGTGCGGCCGCCCTGCCCGAGCGTGGCCGTGAGCTGCCGGCCATCGTCGCCGCGCTCGCGGTCTTCGTCGGTGCGCCTGGGCACGGTCAAGCCGGGGTAGTTGGACCTGATCGACCCATCGGAAGTCGAGGCGTCGACCACGGCCGAGACGCCTTCGGGCAGCCGCACCTCGACGCTGCCGTCCTCGGTTTCGACGACCCAGTCGTCCTCGAGGGTGCTGCCCCGCTCGGCGCCGATCCGCACCGACCCGTCCCCCGTCTTCGCCCGCAGGTGGGTCAAGGTGCCGTTCACGACGATGCTGCCGTCGCGCGTCTCGGCGTCGACCTTGCCGGTGGTTTCGCGCAGGCGGATGGAGCCGTCGTCGCTGCGGGCACGCACGTCGCCGGTCAGGCGCCGGCCGACGATCGAGCCATCGCCCGACCACAGCACCAGCGTACCCGACACGTCCTCGACCGAGATCGACCCGTCGCCGCTCTTGAGATCGAGCGCGGCGGACTTCGGCAGCGCAACACGCAACTTGGCACTGGGGGAATAGACGATGCCGATGTTGATGCCGGAACGGCTGGCCGGGCCGCGCACGCGCAGCGTGACGCCATCGCCCTCCTGCGACTGGTCGACGACGATCTGCTGGAGCAGCGCCTCGTCCTGCGCCTGTTTCTCGACCACGACCTCGACTTCATCCCGGTCCCAGGAGTGGACCTCGATCGAGCCGTCGAAGGTGTCGAGGGTGACGCGCGGGTTGCTGCCCACTGTGAAGGTGTGGGTCTCGGACGCCGTGGCGCCCTCGGTGTTCACGTTCACCGTGCAGCCCGCCAGCGACACCGCCAACAGAGCCGCTCCCGCCACGCCGACGCTGTCGGGCCGTGCTGTCATCGCTGCACCTCGGCCGGAGAGACGGCCCCGCCAGCCGCGGAGTTCCATGCGAGCCGGCCGGCCACCCAGGTCTGAAGCACGCGGAGGTCGCGATCGAGCACCACCAGGTCGGCGGGATGACCCACGGCGAGGCGCCCGAGATCGCTTCGTCCGGCGCAGGCCGCCGGCGTGGTGGCCGTGAGGTGGACCGCGTCGGCGACCGTCAGGCCGACGACGCGCACCAGCAGGCGAAACACGGCGTCCATGGTCGTAAGACTGCCGGCAATGGTCCCGTCGGCCAGCTCCGCGCAGCTGGCGCCGGCGCGGATGGTCTGGTCACCCAGGCGCGCCGTCGATCCGGCCGGCAAACCCGCGACGGCGGACGCATCGGTGATGGCGGCGATGCCGCCGTGGCCCTTCATGCGAATCGCCAAACCGAGCATGGCGGGATGCACGTGATGGCCATCGCCGACCACCTCGCACGTCACGCCCTCGGCCGCGAGCACCGCGCCGGCCAGTCCGGGGGCGCGATGCGACAACGGCGGCATCCGGTTGAAGAGATGGGTGGCCCGGCAGGCGCCGGCGGCGATGGCCGCCTGCGCTTGCTCGAAGGTCGCCGCCGAGTGTCCCAGCGAGACGCGGTGGCCGCGGCCGGCGAGGCGCGCCACCAGGTCCAACGCGCCGGGCAACTCGGGCGCCAGCGTCACCGTGCGCACGGCGGCGCGGTGGGTGTCGATCGCCGCCAGGATGGCCGCGCCGGTGAAGGCGCCGTCCGAGACCAGCGGCTCGGCCGGGGCTGGCGGCAGGCGGAGGCAGCGATCGGGTTGCGCCCCCTTGTAGGCGGGGTTGATGAAGTTGCTTTCGAGGTGCGCCCCCAGGACGCGGGCGGCCGCATCCGCCGGGGCCGCCATGGCGGCGGCCACGGCGGCCAGGAACGCCGACAGATCGGCGGGCCCACACGCCACCGACGTCGGCTGAAAGGCGGTCACGCCGAAGCGCGGCAGCAGCGCCGCCACACGGGCGACGGCCTCGCCGCCGTCCAGCACATCAAGCCCTTGGACACCGTGGATGTGAGTGTCGATGAAGCCGGGGACGATCCAGCCACCGCCACAGTCGAGGTCGTGGCCAGACGCCTTGGCGTCGGAGGCGATCTCGCTGATGAGACCGTCGTCGATGACGAGGGCGGCGCGCTCGACCGGCCCATCGGGCCCCACGACGGTCGCGCCGCGCAAGCGCACCATCGACCTACGCGTCGGCGGCGTCACGCGGCTTCGAGGCTTCCGCCTTGAGCGCCGCCACGAGCGCGTCGCGCTTCTCGACCAGGCGCTTGAGCGAACGCCGGTTGTTGGTGTGTCCCACGGCGTACTCGGCAAACAGTGGGAACGCGATCGTCGAATCGCAATAGGTCACGCAGGTATCGGGCAACACGCCCGGGTTGATCTTGCCCCAGCTGACGGCTTCGGCCGGGGTCGCTCCAGACAGACCGCCCCACACCACCTGATCGGTCGTGATCTGGATGAAGTAGTCGTTGCCGCCCTTCGGGATCCCGTAGACCTCCCACAGCGTGGGCTGGCCCTGCAGGTAGAAGTTCTTCGGCGAGCCGCCGCCGAGGATGACAGCGCCGTTTTTCTGGCCGGCCAGGATGATGGCGCAGATCTCGTTCACGTCCTTGTTCGGATCGACCATCAGCCGGCTGTCGTTCATCAGTTCGTGGAAGGCGACGTTCATGCCGATCGAGCTGTCGCCGGGCGACGAGGTGTAAATCGGCACCCCGGCCATGGCGGCGGCGGCCACCACCGAATACTGCTCGCAGCCCGGATGCGTCGCCCGCAGGTCCTGGCCGAGGGCGTAGTGCAGCTCGGCGGTCGATACCGGGCCGTCGAGCCCCGAGCGCACCAGGAACTCGCGGATGTAGCTGTCGGTGTCGAGCAGGACCTGGGCCGGAAACAGCACGTCGTAGATCCGGATGACCCCGTCGTCGTAGAGTTCGCGGTCGTCGACGAACGGCGAGCCGCGGTGCAGCGTGAAGTTCAGCGCGTAGTGCAGGTCGTGGTAGAGATTCGCGCCCGTGCTGATCACGAAATCGACGAGCCCGCGCTCCATCAACTCGATCATCGCGCCACCCAGTCCGGCCGGCGTGAGCGCTCCGGCCACGGTGAGCGCGATGGTCGTGTCGTGGTCGGGCGACAGCATCTTGTCGGAGAAGATGCGGCACGACTCGCCGAGCCGGGCGGCGTTGAAGGCCTGGAACCCTTCGTCGATGAGCGTCCGGATCTCGGCGCTGCCGCGCGGGCGGTAGTATCGGATCGGGCGGCCCGACAGGTGGTTGCGTTTCTTGCCGGTTGAACCAGGAGCGCGATAGGGCACGGACGTCGAGCCTCCGGAAAATCGTGAGCGAGCCGGTAGAGTATCACCCTGGCGTGGAACCTCTCGGAGGGGCGTGCAACCACGCCGAAGTGCACGCGCCTGCGCTGGGAGCCGCCGCGGGCTAAGCCCTGGGCTCGACTGTCCGATAGAAGGACATTAGGAGCTTCCTACCCACGTGGACGACATCACGTTCGCCGCTCGTCGAGCAACCAGCTCGGCCTCCAAGTCCGACGCGGATGCCGATACGCGATTCCGCGTGCTGGTGCAGTCGCCGCTGCGCGCCGGTATTCTGCGCTTCCTGAGCGCCCGGCCCGGCGAGCAGTTCGATGCCGAGGCCATCATGCAGGCGTTCGGCCGCATGCGACTCGACGTCGAGAACTGCCTGCGTGAACTGGTCGAATCAGGCGTCGTGCGGTGCGTCTCTGGCGATCCGGTCTCCTACACCGCGGCGCGCGTCGACCCGGCCACGCCGCTCGGTCAGCACCTGGACACGTTCCTCGAGCGACGCGCCGCCGTCGGCATCGAAGACACCTCGCCCTCGGTGCAGCGCTTCCGCGAGATGATCGGCCGCGACGAGAAGATGCTGGCCATTTTCGAGTGGATTCGCACGGCCGCCAAGTCCGACATCTCGGTGCTGATCCTGGGGCCCACCGGCGCCGGCAAGGAAGTGGTGGCGCGCATGATCCACGAGCTGTCGCGGCGCGGCCAGGAGAAGTTCCAGGCCGTCAACTGCGCGGCCCTGCCCGACACGCTGTTCGAATCGGAGATCTTCGGCTACGAGAAGGGCGCCTTCACGGGCGCCCACGACCGTAAGCCTGGCCGCCTGGAACTCGCCAACGGTGGCACGTTCTTCCTCGACGAGGTGGGCGACCTGTCGCTGGTGGCGCAGGCCAAGATCCTGCGCGTGCTCGAGGAGCGCCGCTTCGAGCGCCTCGGCGGCAGCAAGTCCATCCACGTGGACTTCCGCCTGATCTCGGCGACCAACCGGCCGCTGGATCTGTTCGTGCGCGAGAACCGTTTCCGTGAAGACCTCTTCTACCGCGTCAACGCCTTCTCGATCCGTCTGCCGTCGCTGAAGGAGCGGGTGGTCGACATCCCGGTCCTGGCCGGGCGTTTCCTCGGCCGCTACTGCGCGTCGAACGGTCTGCCACTCGACGCCAAGCGCCTGTCGCAGGAGGCCACCGACCGGCTGCTCAGCTACCACTGGCCAGGCAATATCCGCGAGCTGGAGAGCACGATGTCGCGGGCGGCGCTGTCGGCACCCGGGCACGTGATCCGCAGCGAAGACATCGAGTTCCTGCACGCGCCGCTCACCGAGGGCACGACCACGTCGGGCCGGCTGCCCACCCTGCGCGATGCCGAGCGCACGCACATCGCGTTGGTGCTCGAGGCCGTGCACTGGAACAAGCTCGAGGCCGCCCGCGTGCTCGACATCAGCCGCGGCACCCTGTATCGCAAGATCGACGAGTACGGGCTCGAGCCCACCGCGACCCGCCGTCGCCGCGAGGCCGTCGGAGCCTGACGACCGGCATGCGCGCCCTCCCCATTTCGGCGCAGGTGTTCATTGCGCTGGTGATCGCGGCCGGCGCCGCCATCCTCGCGTGGACACTGCAGCACATCTACCTCGACAACGTCCTGTTGTTCCTGGCGTTGCTGCTGATGTCGAACCTGACCTCGGCGTTCAAGGTGACGTTGCTGGCGGCCAGCGGGTCGACGCTGTCGGTGAGCTACATGGTCGACTTCGCGGCGCTGTTGCTGCTCGGGCCGGCGCCGACCACGCTCATCGCCGTCACGAGCGCCTGGAGCCAGTGCACGTTCCGGATGAAGCAGCCGACGCCGTGGTACCGCACGCTCTTCAGCATGGCGTCGCTGGCCATCACCGTGCAGGCAGCCGGCATCGCCTACGCGCAGCTGGGCGGCGTGCCGGGCGTGCTGACCAACAGCTTCAGCGTGGCGGGCGCGCTGGTCGGCGCCGCGACGACCTATTTCCTCTTCAACACGGTCCTCGTCTCGTGCGCCATCGCCCTCTCGACCCGCCAGCCGGTCGTGCGGTCGTGGAACGAGAACTTCCTGTGGAGCGCGCCGAGCTACTTCGTGGGCGCGGTCGTGGCCTTCCTCACCGGCCTGGCGGTGCTCAATCTGGGAATCGTGCTCGGCATGCTGTTCATCGTGGCGCCGGGCTATTCCATCTACCGGACCTACAAGGTCTACATCGGCCGCATCGAAGACGAGCGGCGCCACGTGCAGGAGATGTCCGATCTGCATCTGGCCACCATCGAGGCGCTCGCGCTCGCCATCGACGCCAAGGATCAGACCGCGCAGAGCCACATCCGCCGCGTGCAGGTCTACGCAGCGGGGCTCGCCCGCGCACTCGGCATGTCGGAGCAGGAGGTGCAGGGCGTGAAGACCGCCGCCCTCTTGCACGACATCGGCAAGCTGGCCGTGCCCGAGCACATCCTGTCGAAGCCGGGCCCGTTGACGCAGGAAGAGTTCCAGAAAATCCGCATCCACCCGCAGGTCGGTGCCGAGATCATCAGCGCGGTGCCGTTCCCCTATCCCGTGGCGCCGCTCATTCTGAGCCACCACGAGCGCTGGGATGGCCGCGGCTATCCGCAGGGGCTGCGCGCCGAGGACATCCCGCTCGGCGCCCGCATCCTGACCGTGGTGGACTACTTCGACGCCCTGACGTCCGACCGCCCCTATCACCGGGCCATGGACCACGACGCGGCGTTGCTGCTGCTCGAGCAGGAGTCGGGCAAGGCGCTCGACCCGACCGTGGTGCAGCTGTTCTTCGCGCACCTGCCGGCCCTGGCGGCCGAGGCAGATCGTCTCGAGCAGGCGCCGTCGCGCCGGCTCACGCTCGAGACGACCTCGGAGCTGGGACGCCCCGCGGTCGGCTTCGAGAACGAAGCCGGACGCGCCAACACCGTGTTCGACGACATCGCGCTCGCCCACAAGGAGATCTACGCGCTCTACGAGATCGCGCAGTCGATGGGCACGAGTCTCGGCGTGGCCGACACCATGGCCATCATCAGCTCGAAGCTCAGCAACCTGGTGCCGTTCGGCGCCTGCGCCCTCTTTCTCTACGACGAAGAGCACGACGTCTTGCGGTGCCGGTTCGCCACCGGCATCGACTCGGAGCTCATCGGCACGATGACCATCAAGAGCGGTCACGGCCTGACCGGCTGGGTCACGCGCAACCGCCGCCCGCTGGTGAACGCGCGCCCGAATGCCGACTTCGAGGCCGCGGGCATGCCAGGGGCAGGCACCTCGTTGCGGGCCGCCATCGTCGCCCCGCTGATTCACGCCGACCGCCTGATCGGCACGCTGGCCGTCTATCAGGAAACCGAGGACGCCTACACGGACGACCATCGGCGTCTCATCGACCGCGTCTGCGAGCAGGCCGCCGCCGTCATCCACAACGCCAGCCACTACGAACGCACCGAGAAGGACTCGCTCACCGACGCGCTGACCGGCCTGCCGAACACGCGGTCGATGTTCAGCCACCTGACGCGGGAGTTGTCGCGCGCCGAGCGACTGAAGTCGGAGGTCGCGCTGCTGGTGATGGACTGCGACGATTTCAAGGAAATCAACGATACGCACGGCCACCACGTCGGCGACCGGGCGCTGCGTGAAGTGGCCAGTGTCCTGCGCGCGGGCGTCCGTCCCTACGATCTGTGCGTGCGCTATGCGGGCGACGAGTTCATCGTCGTGCTCTCAGGCTGTGGCGCCGAGGAAGCCGAGCGCAAGCGGCTCGAGCTCAAGCGCGCCATGGAAGAGGTGACGTTCGAAGCCCGTCCCGGACGCAAGGTGCCGCTGTCGATCAGCGTCGGCGCGGCCGTCTACCCGCACGACGGCGAGACCTACGAGGCATTGCTCGCCACCGGCGACGCCCGGATGTATCGTGACAAGACCATGCACAAGGCGAGCTCGAGGAACGGCAGCGGACGGACCGGCGACCGCCTGAGCAGTGGTATCCGGCTGCCGGTGGCAGCGCCCGACGTTTCCGAGACCGAGATCGAGCGCGCCAGAAGCGGCGTGCTCTGAGGGCGGTGGTGCGCACCGCAATCCTGGACAGCGTCGCGCGGGCGACGCCCCGCACCCGCCGTCTTCGCCTCACGCTCGCCGGCGGGGCCTTCCCTTTCCGGGCGGGCCAGGCGGTCGTCGCCGGTCTTGCTGGTGCTGCCACGCGCGCCCCGTACTCCATCGCCTCGCCGCCATCTCTCGGGATGGCCGGCGCGCTCGAGCTGCTGGTGCCCGCCGACGGCGCCTTCGGGCAGGCCGGACTCGATCCGGCCACGCTCACCGGCGCGACGCTCGAGGTCGAGGGCCCCATCGGCGGCTTCGGCGTGCCAGACGCAGCCGGCGCCGGACCGCTGCTGCTGGTTGCCGGCGGCACCGGGATCTCCCCGATTCGAAGCGTGATCCTCGATCGGCTCGACCAACCTGGCTGCAGCCCGGCGACACTCGTCTACAGCGTCCGCGCGACGGACGATTTCGCCTTCGCCGACGAACTCGCGGCATTGGCAGGCGACGGCCGCCTGGTGCTGCACCCAACGATTACGCGCGATGACGGCCCGGCCGATCAGCCGACGCGACTCGGCCGCGTCGATGCCGCTCTGCTGCGGGCCGCTCTGCCCAACCGGCGCGCCTGGTGTCTGGTGTGCGGGCCGGCCGGGTTCGTGGAAACGGTGACGGCCACGCTCGAGGAGCTGGGCGTGCCGCCCGAGCACATCGTCGTGGAACGGTAGAGGAGCAGGGAATAGGGAATAGGGAATAAGAAGCACGGGAATAGGGAACAGGAAGCACGGGAAACGAATGCCGCGGGCGAGCTGTGTCCGGCAATCGACATCGAAGCGCGACAGCGTCGCGCCGGACACGAGCACTACTATTCCCTATTCCCTATTCCCTGCTCCCTGTTCCCTGCTCCCTGTTCCCTGCTCCCTGTTCCCTGCTCTCTGCGGGTTCTTCCCGCCCCCCTACATCCCTACCGCGTGGTAGCCGGCGTCGACCATCAGCACTTCGCCTGTGATCGCGCGGCCGCCGGGGCCGAGCAGGAACACGGACGCATCGGCCACCTCGGTCGTCTCGACCGTGCGGCGCAGCGGCGCGCGCTCGCGCACGACGCCCAGGATGCCCGAAAACCCGCCGACGCCGGCCGCCGCCAGCGTCTTGATGGGTCCGGCCGACACCGCGTTGACGCGGATGTTCGTCGGGCCGAGATCGGCGGCCAGGTACCGGACCGTCGACTCGAGCGCGGCCTTTGCCACGCCCATCACGTTGTAGTTCGGAAAGACGCGATCGGCGCCGAGGAACGTCAGCGCCACGATCGAGCCGCCGCCACGTGCCTCCATCAGCGGCCGGGCGCCGCGGGCCAGTGCGATGAGCGAATAGGCGCTCACATCGAGCGCGATGCGGAACCCCTCGCGGGTCGTGTCGGTGAACGGATTGGTGAGCTCCTCACGGGGTGCGAACGCCGCGCCGTGCACGAGGAAGTCGAGGCCGCCGTGAACGGCGGCGAGGCGGGCGAAGACGGCAGCGATGTGCGCGTCGTCCTGCACGTCGAGAGGCAGCAGCTCCGGGGCGGGCGAGAGCGTGGTCGCCAGCTCCTGGACGCTCTCGACGAAGCGATCCTGATAGGTCAGCACGAGCGAGGCGCCCTCGGCCGCTGCCGCTTGCGCGATGGCCCAGGCGATTGAGCGTTTGTTGGCCACGCCCACGATGAGTCCGACCTTGCCGTCCAGGGTTCCCGCCATCCGTGCTCCTTGTGGTCGCGCCGCGATCCAGGCGGCCGAGGCTGCGATCTTCGTTCATCTGGCGCCGCCGCGCCACCCGGGTCAGGCCTGGGCCGCCAGCCACTGCCGGGTCTCGGCGAGCGCGGCCGCCACGGCGGCGGGACTGGTCGACTGCGGCGTCTTGCGCGCCGACACCGACGCCATGGCGCTCACCGCTTCGCCGACGTCGTCGCCGAACAGGTCGGAATAGGCGCGCCATTCAGCCATCGAGAGGTCGTCGAAGTCGCGGCCCTCCAGCAGCAGCTCGCGCACCATTTTGCCAACCACCTCGTGAGCGTGCCGGAACGGCAGCCCCTTGCGCACCAGGTAGTCGGCCGCATCGGTCGCCAGCAGCAGGCCCGAGGCCGCCTTGCCGGCGCGTTCCGGCTTGAGCGTCAGCTTCGAGACGACGGCCGTGCAGGCATCGAGCGACACGGCGAGTGTGTGCTCGGAATCGAACACACCCTCCTTGTCCTCCTGCAGATCCTTGTTGTAGCCGGTCGGCAGCCCCTTCATCGCCACCAGCAGCGCCACGTGGTGGCCGATGGCGCGCCCGGCCTTGCCGCGCACGAGTTCCATCGGATCGGGGTTCTTCTTCTGCGGCATCATGCTGCTGCCGGTGGCCGAGGCATCAGCCAGGTCGAAGAACCCGAACTCCTCGGCAGTGAAGTAGATGACGTCCTCCGCCAGGCGGCTCAGGTGCACCATGGCGAGCGAGGCGGCATGCAGGAAGCTGACGGCGAAGTCCCGGTCCGACGAGGTGTCCATGCTGTTGGGGACGACGCGGGAGAAGCCGAGCGCGGCGGCTAGCGCCTTGGTGTCGATGGCGTAGCCGGTGCCTGCGACGGCGCCCGAGCCGAGCGGCAGCGCGTCGGCCTCGTCGATCGCCACCCCCAGCCGCACGTGATCGCGGCGCAGCGCCGCGGCGTGACTGAGCAGGAAGTGGCTGACGAGTACCGGCATGGCACGGCGCATGTGGGTGTAGGCGGGCATCAGGGCCTGGCCAGACCGCTCGGCCTGATCGGCGAGGGCGGCGATGAGCGCCCGCACTCGGGCCTGCAGCAGCGGGATGCGCCGCCGCATGTAGAGGCGGAAGTCGAGCGACACCTGTTCGTTGCGTGAGCGGCCGGTGTGCAGGCGCCGGCCGTCGTCGCCAACCAGCGCCACGAGCTGGCGTTCGACGAAGCTGTGCACGTCCTCGTCGTCGCCGGCCACCCACGCTGGATCCTGGCGTCCGCGCTCGAGCACCGCCTGGAGCCCCTCCTTGATGCGCGTGACCGCCGCCCGGTCCAGCACACCAGCGCTGCCGAGCGCGTCAGCCCAGGCCAAGCTGCCGATGACGTCGTCCTCGAAGAGCCGGCGGTCGAAGGGAAACGACACGCCGAAATCGAAGGCCGCCGGATCAGGTGCTTCATCGAACCGGCCCGACCACAGATGTCCACTCATGCTTCCTCCATCTCGATGCGGCCATCGGCGACCAGCAGCCGGACCTCGCCGGTGGCCGCGTCGAGCACGCGATCGACGAACGCGTCCAGCCCGGCGCGCACCGGACTGAACCAGGCGCCGTCGCGAACGACGGCAGCGTAGCTCTCGGCCACCATGGTGGCCATCTCGCGCGTGCGGTCATCGAAGACCCGGGCCGTCAACGCCTCGAACGCGCGGTGCAGCGCCAGGGCGGCCGGCGCGTGCACGGTCCACGCCCGCGCCAGCGCGCCCTCATCGTGCGCGGTCCAGGTGCCGACGCCATGCCCGCGGGTGAGCGTGGCGAGGCTGTCGATGAGTTCGGCCGGCGCCATCGCCACGCCGCTCAGCGATACGGGATAGCCGCGTTCGAAGCCAATGCGAACGTCGACCGGCCCGGGGGCGGCCGGCCGCACTTGGCTGCCATCGCTCTGACCGTCGGACGGCACCCGCGCCCAGAGATTGCCGGTTCCGACCGGGGACGTGCCCGAGGTCACCGACACCAGCCCGAGCCTAGGGGCGACGTCTCGGAGCAGGGCCCGCAGACGCTGGCGATCGCGCGGCCCATCGGCCCAGACTGCGACGCTGCCGGCGTGTTCGTAGCGGCAGATCTCGACCACGGCCTCGGCAACGACCGGCATCGACAGGGCCGTCAGCACCGGCTCGCCGGGCACCCCGAGCGCGCCGGCGCGAAGCGCCGGCCAGCACACTGACGAGGCGAGGGTCTCGAGCCGGTCGACGACATGACAGCGGCGGGCGCCGGCCACGAGCGCCACGTCTCGCAGCGCGTCGAGCCCGACGCCGTGGCCGACATCGACGGCGACAGCCACCACGTCGAGCTTGGGACGGGCTGCGAGCTCGGCGATGACGTCGGCCGCCGCCGTCGAGAGTACAGGGATGACGAGACGCTCCATGACGGCAGGCACCAGCCTCGGCCCGGCGGGCCTCAGCTCGCGGCGAGCCCCTCGAACTGCAGGAGGAGCGTGCGGGCGGCCCGCGCGTCACGCGTGATGACGAGAATCGTGTCGTCGCCGGCAATCGTCCCGAGCACATCGGCGAGCCGTGCCTTGTCGATGGCGAGGGCCAGCGGCTGGGCCTCGCCCGCACCCGTGCGCAGCACGAGCAGTTGCTGCGACTGCTGGATGCCGGCCAGGTAGTCCACGAGCGCCCGCTGCAAGGTATGCCGTGCCTGGTCGCTGGCCGGCGCCGACGGATCGTCTTCCGGCGCGGCCTGGTACGACCCGTCGGCCGCGCGCTTGACGAGGCCCAGTTCCTTGATGTCGCGCGAGAGCGTGGCCTGCGTCACGTCGAAGCCGCGCTGGAACAAGCGCTGTCGCAGTTGTTCCTGGCTGCGGACCGGGTCGTGACTCAAGACGTCGAGCACGGCCGCCTGGCGTCTGACTTTCATGTTTATGCAGCCGAGTGTATACCATTATGCAGGAACTGAGCGGTGAAATTTGCTCAATTGTTCTTGACATACCGGCGCCTCTACTGAATAGTTATTCTTTCCAATGAATAAGAATACTCATTCAGGTGCCGCCGGCGAGAAGGTGCGGGTGGCGGTGGTCGGCGCCACCGGCTACGCCGGCCAGGAACTGGTGCGTCTGCTGGCCCGGCATCCGGGTGCAACCCTCACGGTCGCCACGGCCTCGCAGGCCTCCAGCACGCCACGCGCGCTGCCGGGCCTGGCACGATTGTGGGACGGCCAGGTCGTGCCGCTCGATCCGGCGGCGGTCATCGACGCTGCCGACGTCATCTTCCTCGCGCTGCCCGAGGCCGCCTCCGCCGAACTCGGGGCGGCGTTTCTGACCGCCGGCCGCCGCGTCATCGATCTCTCTGGTGCGTTCCGGCTGAAAGACGCCAGCGCACGCGCGCGCTGGTATCCGGCGACGACGACGATGCCGGAGGGCGTCGTCTACGGCTTGACCGAGTTCACCTCGGCCGAGATCCCCGGGGCACGTCTCGTGTCGTGCCCGGGCTGCTACCCCACCGCGTCCCTGCTGGCACTGCAGCCGCTCGCCGAGGCCGGACTGCTCCAGCCGGGCGCCGACGTCATCATCGACGCCAAGTCGGGCGTGTCGGGCGCCGGCAAGGCGCCGTCCGATCGCACCCACTTCTGCGAGAACCACGGCAGCGTTGCCGCCTACGGGCTGTTCGGCCACCGCCACACCGCCGAGATGACGGCCTTCCTCGGGCGCGAGGTCACCTTCACACCGCACCTGGTGCCGCTCGATCGCGGCATTCTTTCGACGATCTATGCCCGGCTCGCCGCCGGCGTGACCCCCGCCAAGGTCGCTGCCACGCTGCAGGCGGCGCACAGAACGTCGCCATTCGTGCGCCTCACCGGCGACGCGCTGCCCGAGATCAAGCACGTCGCGTATACCAACTTCTGCGACATCGGCTGGAAGGTCGACGAGGCGAGTGGCCGGATCATCCTCGTCTCGGTCATCGACAACCTGCTCAAGGGTGCGGCCGGTCAGGGCGTGCAGAACTTCAACGTCCTCGTCGGCCTCGACGAGACAACCGGACTCTACTGATGGCGCGCCTCACCGTGCTCAAGCTGGGCGGGGAACTCCTCGAGGAGCCGAGCCGCGTGGCCGCGATTGCCCGCGTCGTCAGGCAGGCCTCCGTCAGAGGGCCGCTCGTCGTCGTGCACGGCGGCGGGCGCGAGATCGATCGCGTGCTCTTTGCCGCTGGCATCGCCAAACTGCAGGTCGACGGCTTACGCATCACCGACGCTGCGACCTTGCAGGTCGTGGTCGCGGTGCTCGGCGGCACCATCAACACCCAGTTCGTGGCCGCTCTCAACGCCGCGAAGGTGAAGGCCGTGGGTCTCACGGGCGCTGACGCGTCGGTGGCGCCGGTGCGCCGGGCCGCGCCGCACACATCTTCAACCGGCGCCAGGGTCAGCCTCGGCCACGTTGGCGAGCCGGCCGGACGGACGAAGCCCGCCCTGCTGCTGCACCTGATCAAGGGCGGCTACGTGCCCGTCATCGCGAGCCTCAGCGCCTCGGCGGCCGGCGACCTCCTGAACGTGAACGCCGACGCGCTCGCCGCTGACGTCGCCGCGCGCCTGGGCGCCGCGCGCCTCGTCTTTGCCGGCGCGACGCCTGGGGTGCTCGACACCGCCGGCGCCACCCTGCCGGTCGTCGACCGCGCGATGGCGCGGCGCATGGTGGCCTCGGGCGAGGCCAGTGCGGGCATGGTCGCCAAGCTCGCGGCCGGCGAAAAAGCCGTCAAGGCTGGCGTCGGCGATGTCCGGATCGCCGATGGCCGCACGCCGGCCGGTCTCACCGCCGCGCTGGCCGGCGCCCTGGAGCCGGGTTCCTGGACCCGCATCAAGTGAGGACTCCCGTCATGACCGCCACCGACATCCAGTCTCTCGAAGCCCGGCACGTCCTGCAGACCTACAAGCGTCAGCCGGTGGTGTTCGTCGCTGGCGACGGCCTGCGCCTGACCGACATCGACGGCCGCTCGTATCTCGATTTCATCTCGGGCATCGGCGTGTCGGTGCTGGGGCACGGCCACCCCGCCCTGTCGGCGGCGATCGGCGAACAGGCGGCGACGCTGCTCCACACGTCGAACCTCTACTACCATCCGCTGCAGGGCCAGGTCGCCGCGCGGCTGGCCACGCTCTCCGGGCTGCAGCGGTCGTTCTTCTGCAACAGCGGCACCGAAGCGATGGAGGCGTGCCTCAAGTTCGCGCGCCGCTACTGGTTCACGCAAGGCATCAGCGGGCGCACGGGCTACGTGGCCTTCGAACACGGCTTCTCGGGCCGATCGATGGGCGCGCTCTCGGTCACCGCCAATGCGCACTACCGCGAACCGTTCGAGCCGCTCATCCCCGGCGTGACCTTCGTGTCGCCCGACGACGTGGCAGCGCTCGAAGCGGCCGTCACCTCCACCACCGCCGCGATCGTCGTCGAGCCCATTCAGGGTGAGGGCGGCGTGCGCCCGATTCCACGGGCGCTGGCGGCGGCCATCGAACGGATCTGCACCACGACGGGCACGCTGCTCATCGCCGACGAGATCCAGTGTGGCCTGGGCCGCACCGGCGCCGCCTTCTACTACCAGACACTCGGCCTGACGCCGGATCTGGTCACCGTCGGCAAGGCGCTCGGCGGCGGTGTGCCGGTGGGCGCGGCGCTGGTGTCGGAGGACGTGGCGGCACAGGTGCTGCCGGGCGATCACGGCACGACCTACGGGGGCAACTTGCTCGCGACCAGGGCGGCGCTGGTCGTGCTCGAAGCCCTGATGGATCGCGGGCTGCTCACCCACGTCGCCGAGGTCGGCGCCTACTTCGAGTCGCGCCTGACCGCACTCGCCGCCAAGCACGCGGTCGTTCGCGAGGTGCGCGGCGCCGGCCTGATGCGCGGCCTCGAGCTCACCGTGGACGCGACGCCCGTGGTCGAGGGCGCGCTGGCGCACGGCCTGCTGGTGAATCGTACGGCCGAGCGCGTGGTGCGGATGCTGCCGCCTTACACGGTGACGACGACCGACATCGACGAGGCGGTGGCCACGCTCGATGCCGTCCTGGCCGGACTTCCGGCGGAGGCGACAGCCCAATGAGCCTGCAGGTTGCGACCCTGGCGGCGCCGGACGTGATGCCGGGCCTGTCCCACGACGAGGCGCTCGCCGCGCCGCCGATCACGCTGCGGACGGCGCACGCCGACGAGGCGGCGGCCATCCTGGCGCTCATCGAGGCCCATCTCGAAGAGGGGCATCTGCTGCCGCGCACGCTGGCGGAACTGAGAGCGCGGGCGCCGCGCTTCGTCGTGGCGGTGACCGACGGTCGGCTCGTGGCGTGTGCGGAACTGGCGCCACTCTCGGGCGCGGTCGCCGAGGTGCGCTCGCTGGTCGTGCACCGCGACGTGCGTCACGAGGGCGTCGGGCGGCAACTGGTGGACGAACTCGTGCGCCGCGCGCGCGTGCAGGGCTTCGACACGCTGTCGGCCTTCACGCACGGCCCGGGCTATTTCGTGCGGATGGGCTTCTCCATCGTGCCGCACCACTGGATGCAGGAGAAGATCGTGACCGACTGTCAGACGTGCGCGCTCTTCCGTAAGTGCAAACAGCAGGCCGTCGTGCTGTCGCTCAGCGAGACGGGGCGGGGCGGCCGCCCCGCGCGGTCGTAGAGGGCGCCATGGCGTACACGATCAGCGTTATCGAAGGCGGCGTCACCGCGCCGCGTGGCTTTCGCGCCGCCGGCCTGCACTGCGGCATCAAGGCGAGCGGCAGGCACGACCTGGCCCTCATCGTGAGCGACGCGCCGGCCGTGGCGGCGGCGGTCTTCACGACCAATCTGGCGCAGGCGGCGCCGGTGCTCCTGTCGAAGACCCACCTGGCCACGACGAGCGGGCGGGTGCGGGCGGTCATCACCAACAGCGGTTGCGCCAATGCCTGCACCGGCCCCCAGGGCATGGCGGATGCGCAAGAGATGGCCGCCCTGACGGCGGCGGCGCTGGGCTGCTCGGCCGACGACGTGCTCGTGGCCTCGACCGGCGTCATCGGCGTCAACCTGAAGATGCCGGCCCTGCGCAACGGCATCCCACGCGCGGCAGCGGCGCTCTCGCCCGAGGGCGGCGCCGACGCAGCGATCGCCATCATGACGACGGACCCGTTTCCGAAGTCGGCCGCCGTCGAGGTCGTCACGCCCAGTGGCACGTTCCGCGTCGGCGGCATGACCAAGGGCTCGGGGATGATCGAGCCGCGCATGGCGACGATGCTCGGCTACCTCACGACCGACGCCGCGCTCGATGCCGTGCGCCTGCGGCGCGTGCTGGTCGAGGCCTGCCGGTTCACCTTCAACGCCATCACCGTCGACGGCGAACCCTCCACCAACGACTGCGTCTTCGCGCTGGCCAGCGGCGCCTCGGGCGTGGTCATCGACGACCTTTCGGAAGCCGCGCTCTTCGAGGCCATGCGGGCAGTCGCCAAGGCGCTCGCGCTCGGCATCGTACGCGGCGGCGAGGGCGCGACCAAACTCGTCGCCATCACGGCCAGCGGCGCGGTGAGTGACGCCGACGCCTGGATGGCGGCCCGTGCCATCGCCAACTCGCTGCTCGTGAAGACAGCCGTCCACGGCGCCGATCCGAACTGGGGCCGGCTCGTGGCGGCGGCCGGACGTTCCGGGGCGCGCTTCGTGCTCGAAGGTGCGCGGGTGCGCATCGGCGATCTCGTGCTCTTCGACGACGGTCGTCCCTTCGACGAGCGAGCGCCCGAGGCCGCAGCCTACCTGCAAGGCACGGACCTGACCATCGACGTCAACCTCGGCACCGGTGGCAGCCACGCCGCCACCGTGTGGACGTGCGATCTCTCGAAGATGTACGTGCAGATTAACGCCGAATACCGCACCTAAGCGGACGCGGAGCCTCCCTCTTGGCCAAGCATTTCCTGTCGCTGCTCGACGTCACGCCCGACGACCTGTCACGCACGCTGGCGCTCGCCGCCGAGCTCAAGGCCGGGCGCCGCGCCGGCCGAGCATCGCCCCATGCCTCGGCACTTGCCGGACGGCACGTCGGCATGCTCTTCGAGAAGCCGTCGCTGCGCACGCGCGTGACCTTCACGATCGGCATCGGCGAACTGGGCGGCAGCATCGTCGATATCCCGTCGGACGTCATGCACGCCGACCGCGAGCCGCTGCACGATGTAGCCCGCAACCTCGAGCGCTGGGTGGATGCAGTCGTCATCCGCACCTTCGCGCAGGGCCGGCTCTCGATCTTCACGGAGTCGGCGCCCGGCCTGCGGATCGTCAATGCGCTGTCGGACGAAGAACATCCCTGTCAGGCGCTTGCCGACATGCAGACGCTGCAGGAGCGGTGGGGCTCGGTCGCCGGCCGCACCATCACCTTCGTGGGTGACGGCAACAACGTCGCCACCTCACTCGTGCATGCCGGGCTGATGCTTGGCGCGCAGATGCGTATTGCCACGCCCAAGGGCTACGGCCTGCCGGCCGAGGCGACCGAGGCGGCCGCGCGCATCGCCGTGCAGGGCGCCGAGCTCACGCATTACGTCGATCCGAAAGAGGCCGTGAAGGGCGCCGACGCCATCTACACCGACGTCTGGACCTCGATGGGCCAGGAGGTCGAGTATGCCGAACGGACGAAGATCTTCTCGCGCTACCAGGTCAACGACGTGATGATGGGGCGCGCCAAGCCCGATGCGCTGTTCATGCACTGCCTGCCGGCCCACCGCGGACAGGAGGTCTCGGACGATGTCATGGAGTCGACAGCGTCGGTGGCCTTCGATCAGGCCGAGAACCGGCTCCACGCGCAGAAGGCGATGCTGGTGTCGCTCTTCGCATGAGCGGGCCGGCCGCGGACGTTTCAGGCTGACGCAGGGTCCGAGGGTCTGTCGCGGCCGCACCTGGAGCGGCCACTGGCCCAGGTTGTAACGGTGACAGACCCCGTTACAATCCGGCATGCGCATCGACCTGAATTCCGATCTCGGCGAAGCGTTCGGCGCCTGGACGATGGGCCAGGACGCCCAGCTCATGCCGCTCATCTCGTCGGCCAACGTCGCCTGTGGCTTCCACGCCGGCGACCCCGGCACCATCCGCGCCACCGTGCGGCTGGCGCGCACCCATGGCGTCGCGGTGGGTGCGCACCCGGGACTGCCCGACCTGGTCGGCTTCGGACGGCGCGAGATTCAGGTCACGCCCGGCGACGTCGAAGACATGGTGCTCTACCAGATCGGCGCCGTGGCCGCGATCGCGCACAGCGAGGGCGTGGCGCTCCAGCACGTGAAAGCCCACGGCGCGCTCTACAACATGGCGTGCCGGGACGAGGCGCTGGCGGAGGCCATCGCCCGGGCCGTAGTGGCGTTCGATCCGACACTGGTGCTCTTCGGCCTGCCGGGCTCGGCGCTGCTCCAGGCCGGACTCGACGCCGGCTTGCCGGTCGCCGCCGAAGCGTTCGCCGATCGCGCCTACGATCCCGACGGGTCACTGGCGCCCCGCGCCCGGCCCGGCAGCGTCATCCACGAGGTGGACGCGGTGGTGGCGAGGGCCGTCACGATGGTGACCGCCCAGACCGTCGTCGCCACCGATGGCTCGACCATCGAGTTCGAGGCCGACACGCTGTGCCTGCACGGCGACACGCCAGGGGCGGCACTGCTGGCCGCCGCCATCCGGCGCGGACTCGAAGACGCCGGCGTCACCATCGCGTCGCTGACCGGGCGCTGACGACTTCGTAAGTCAGCCCACGAAGTCGTGGCCCGCCACGACCGCGAACACCGGGGATCGCAAGGAATTTGGGCCACTTCTGCCCCGGCACGCCGCTTGTAATGCAGGCGAGCGTCGCCAGTTCTGTTGTTTACGGTTTGGTGCCGTGAACGCTGGGGGGAGCCAGGCTGGCGACACCTTCTTACAGAGAAAGGGCGACACCCGGGCATACCGGGGTCGCCCCTTTTCACGTCTGGCGACAAGACGGTTGGGCAAATCCCCGACCGCTCGCTCCTGAGGCCTACTGTCCGGCGCCTTCGGGATACTGCAGGGCCAGTCGCAGTTCCTTGGCCAGACCGTCGACGCTGGCGCCAGAACCTTTCCACGCCCCGTCGGTCTCGAACCTGAGCGCACCGATGCGACGGCCCCAGGGGGCAATCGCCCGGCCGATGGCGCGGTAGTCGGTGCGCTCGGCGTGCTGTTCGTCCACGGCCCGCACCACATCCGGCGCCACGCGCACGAACGCCCTCAGTGCCGCGGCCGAGCGGATGCTGTACTTCCGCCCGTGCCAGGCCGTCTCGAACACGGTGGCGACCTGCTTCAGGTAGTTGACGAAGAACGTCTTCGACTCGTCGCGGAACTGGGCAGCCTTGCGGGCACCGCCCAGCGCCTCTTCCGCCGCGAAGAGCCGCTTGAACTCCTGCGCCAGGGGTGCCTGCGCCACCCGGCCCTTGCCCACGCCGAGCAGCTTGATCTCGTTGTGAAGCGGTGAATCCTCGCGATCGTTCAGCGCGCGCACCACGTCGTGGGCCGCGGCGAGGGCTTCGTCGCGGTAGAGCTGCCGACCCGAGAGCGACACCAGGTGCGAGGCATTGAGCCGCGTGTGTTTGGCGTTGATCGTCACGAACATCTGCACGACGTGGTCTTCGGGCAGACGGTCGAAAATGATGGCAGGCACGGTGAAGGTTTCGTCCTGGAAGTTCTCGATGTCGGCGTGCAGCGCGAGCAGGCGGTGCTGCCCGTCGATGGCGCGCAGGATGCCTTC
The DNA here is from genome assembly GCA_018000455.1 of Acidobacteriota bacterium. GTDB lineage: Bacteria > Acidobacteriota > Vicinamibacteria > Vicinamibacterales > UBA2999 > CADEFD01. The sequence continues at coordinate 16,450 of JAGNJW010000017.1, read as the reverse complement.
GCGCTCGGGCACCTTCAGCCGGCCGAGCGGGCTACCGGGTTCCACGGCTTCGAACGACAGCTTCTCATCGCACGAGATGATGACGGCGCCGGGAATCGACGGCAGATCGCGCGCCTGCCGGCACTGCTCGTAGTACTGCACGAGCTCGTCGATCTTCTTGCGGATGATCTGCCGCTGGTAGGCCTTCTCGCTCGAGGCGATGCGGCGTTCGAGCAGATCCCACCGGATCTTCGTCGGGGCCTTCTTGCCGCCCCGCACGCCCGCGGCGCTCTGATCGCCATAGCTGAGCACCTCGAAGCGCACCAGCTTGTCGATATCGCTGGCCGTGAGCGAGGCTTGGTAGAACTGCACTCCGAACTGCTGCATCCGAATGGCGGCGACGCTGATCATATGGGTCCGTGGGACGGCCGGATTTTACTGGCGCGTCCACGGGGATACCAACGTTTTTTTGGCCGAGGGCGCCAACGGGGCTGCCGCCTGGACCCCCGGGCAGGTGCTGCAACCGATTGGGAATCAGCCACTTGCTGCCGTGGACCGCGGACGAAGCGGCGCGTCGAACCCCGTTGGATCCTGCAGAATCGTGAAATTGCGCCGTTTATGGGGTCAATGCCCAATCGGCAGGTTTTCGGGGTTTCGGGCCATTTCGCCTGTCGTCGGCGGCCCCAGGCAGCCCGCAGCCGCTAGACCCGGCGGGCCGTCACCATGACGTCGGGATCGGCCACCGTGACCTGGGTGACGACTCCTGCCTCCCGGGCGAAGGCGATGCGCACGGAGGGCACGCCGGCCGGAAAGAACACCAACCCGCCGGTATGGAACAGGTTGCGGCGGCTGTTCCCTGGGTGCGCCAGCCCGAGCTGGTCGTTCTGGACACTCACCTCGAAGCGGTCGGCGGCGGTCGGACCGTAGCCGTACTGGCCGACGACGGCATCGCGTTCGGCCGGCGTCAGCGGCGAGGTCGGCGGCCGGACGTCGGCGCCACCGACCGACTCCAGATAGGTGACGACAGCCTCAGCCCCGGCGCCGCCGGCCACGGCGTGGTTCAGGAGCGGAATGCCGTGGGGACCAGGCGTGCGCTGAATGCCGGGCGACGACTCCACGAAGGCGCGCACGACGGCGAGTTGGCCGAGCATGGCCGCCGAAAACAACGTCGGCCGGGCGCCATGGGCCAGCAGCAACTGGGCGATCTCACGGCGGCCGGTGTGGGAGGCGGCGCCAAGGGCGGATTCCCAGTCGCCGAAGCCCCAGTCGACGGCGGCCCGGGCGAGCGCGGGCTGCCGCTCGACGAGTTCGCGGACGCGCGTGATATCGCTGTGCGAGGCACCCACGACGTCCTGGACGAGCGCGGGGTCTTGGCGGGGGAACCACTCACCCACGCCGGCGACGGGCGGCTGAATGCGGGCGAACGCCGCCGCCGGGAAGGCGGCGCCGAGGAGCCCCCCGAGCGGCAGCGACTGCACGAAGCGCCGGCGGCTGGGCTGCGATGGGCGGGCGACGGGGCGCGGGAACTGTTCGGTCATGTGGAGCATCCTCGTCTGGCGGGCGCGGCATAGCAAGCGCGGAGCGGGCGAGGCTTACGTGAGGCGCCAAGTGCCTTGCCTGCCGTGACTTGGCGCGGCGGGTCAGGAACGGGGCGCCTCGAGCACGAAGCCTCGAACGGCGCCGACGGCGTCTTTCACCACATCCTGCTCGAACCCACCGACGTCGTCGGCCGGCCGCACGAAGCGCTGCGCCCAGAGATGCACCTCATCCGAGAGCCGGATTAGGTGGACGATGAAGCGGAGCTGGTCGTCCTGCCGCTGCAACTGGCCGAGCACGACGTAGTCGGCGTCGACCTCTGTTGCCAGCGCCTTCAGGTTCCGGATGTTGCGGAGCCGGCGCAACGCCGCGGCGTTGCCCACCACTCCCAGTCGCGAGGGCGCCAGGTTGGTCAGTTCGGTCACGACGACATCCGAAAGACCGGCCACGAAGGCGTCGTAGGCCGGGTCGCCCGTCTCGTTGTCGAAGACCGACACCGCCACGACAGGGCGCTGCTCGACGGCCAACGTGCGCCACCCCACCACGACCGCCGCCAGCATCACCACCGTCACGGCGACGAGTCGCAAGGGGCGGGGGGCCGGGGGCGCGGGGGCCACGGCCGACACCGCCGCCGAGACGCCGACGTCGGGTGAGGCGGGATCCGGCGCCGTCGGCACCGGGGGCGCCATCGGCCGTTCGGACGACGCCGCCACGGGCGCCCTTGCGCCGACCGGCGCCAGAAACCGGAACCCGCGCTTGGGCAGCGTCTGCACGAAACGTGGCTGCTCGGCGCTGTCGCCGAGGGCCGACCGCACCTGCCCGATGCAGTAGGCGAGGCCACGGTCGTAGTCGACGTGTGTCTCGGCCCCCCAGATCGCCTGACGCATGTCGTCGCGTGCCACGACCTCGCCGGCGCGCGCGACCAGCAGCGCCAGCGCCCGCGCCGGCTGCGGTTCGAGGGCCACGCGCCGTCCGTCTCGCGTGAGCTCGAGCGCCTGGGCGTCGAACACGAAGACGCCGAAGGTGTAGGTCATGGGCAGGGGCTCGGGTCCCCGGGGTCGGTCGCCGCTACTTGATGACCAGCAGCCGGTAGTTGGCCGCATGCAGGAACTGCACGCCGTGCTCCATCAGGATGGCGTCGTCCTCGATCGGGATGCGCAGCTTCTTGCCGCCCCACTCGGCAATCGGCGAGTAGGCGAAGTACTCGAACGAGAACATGTGCTGCAGGTGGAGCGTGAAGGTGCTCTGGAGGGGCTGCCAGGTCGTCATCGACGGGCCGATGCCGTGGCCGGTGTTCCCCACCGGGTGGAAGCCGTAGGTGATGTCGGTCTTGTCGTCGTTGTTCGGCGTGTTGAAGGCGATGACGCCGTATCCGGCGGCCTTGAGCGCCGCGTCCATCGCCGTCATCGTCTCCTTGGCGGTACGGCCCGGCTTGATGGCCGGCTTGATGACGTCGCGGGCGGCAATCGCCTTGGTGAAGGCGTCGCGGATGCTCTTGGGCGGCTCGGCCTCGCCCGGCTTCAGCACGTAGGCGACGCGCTTGACGTCGGTACCGAAGTTCATGAGCTGCACGCCCCAATCGATCATGATGACGTCGCCAGGCTGGACGATGCGGGCGCTCGAGGTGGCGACGATGCCTTCGGGGCCGGTCACGTAGATCGACGGCATGTCGAACTCGGAGCCAAGGCCCCTCTCGAGCAGGCGGTCCTGCAGCCACCACGCGGCGTCCTCGAGCGTGGTCTTGCCGGGCGTGATGACCTCGTTCGAGAGCGCCCGCTCGGCCAGACCGATGGCGATGCCGGCGGCCTCGCCGAAGGCGACGATCTCGGAGGCCACGCGCTTGGAGCGGAACTCCGACACCAGCTTCTCGGCGCTCACGAGACGCGAAGCGTAGGGCTCGCCGAGCGTCTTCAACAAGTGTGCGTGCATGGTGACCGAGAGGCCGTCGGCCGGGCCAATCTCTTGCGACATGTTGACGCCGATATGTTTCGGATCGCGCTGCCGCACGAACTCCGGCAGCATCGATGCGGCGGCCAGGCGGTCGTAGGCACCCGATTCGCTGATGAGATACCCGCTCGGACCGAGCGCGATGCGCTCCACGCGATCGCCGCGCAGGAAGAACATGTAGTAGCCCATCCCGGTGACGTAGCCGCGGCCCAGGTCTTCCCACAACGGATCGGTGTGGTTCTCCTTGACCGCCACCAGCCACATGTCGATGTCGTTGTTCTTCATCGCCAGCGGCAAGATCTGCTCGAACTTGTCGAGGCGGATCTGGCGCTGCATCTCCCAGCGGCGCCGCGCTTCCTGTGCTCCGGCCTCGGACACCACGGCCAGACATGCGACCACCGCCGCCATGCGCTTCCACGTCCACGTCATCGACAACTCCTCAAGAATGGCGATTCGCGTTCACTCTACCCCACCGCCCCGGACGGCGCGCCCGCGTGGCGGGTCGACCCGCACCGGCGTCACAAGAGCCTCGCCACGAGCTGCCGCACGGGCTCCGGCCGACCTTGCCGCGCCGCCACCCAGCGGCGGGCCCACGGCACGAGCCGCGCCATCCCCCACGCCACGACCAGCGTGGCGACGAGCGCGAGCTCCAGAGGCACCTGGCGCTTGATGAGGATGGCGGGGCCGCCGTAGACGAGCTCCACGTGCACCCAGTAGACGAAGAGCGAGGCCGCTCCGAGCGTGGCGAGCACGGCACCGAGCGCGACCGGCATCACGCGCCGCAGGCTCCAGCAGAGCGGCAGCACAGCGGCGACGATCCCGAGGCGGATGCCGAAGAAGGCGGGCGATGAACCCCAGAAGGTCGAGCGGCCCGGCGCGTAGAGCGAGGGCTGGAGCGAAGCCCAGTAGGCAGCGACCGCGCCCCCGATGGCCAGAGCCGCCAGCGCCAGTTGCACGCGACGTTCGGCGGCCTCCTGCCGCGCACCCGCTACGGCCACTCCCACGCCGAGGCCGGCGGTGACGAAGCCCGCCCACGGCAGCAGCGTGAAGTTCGCGTGGCCAGGCGTGGGGCGCAAGTACCACTGCAGCGGCGCCGGCAACCCATCGATCCAGGCCATCGAGCGCACGAGTGGTGCCGCAAACGCCAGCGCGACCGTGGCCGCCACGGCCAGCCAGACGCGTCCGCGATCGTCGTCCACGACACTCCAGAGCAGCGCTGCGGCAACCAGCGCCGGGCCCATGACGTTGAGCACGTCGACTCTCAGCAAGTCGATGGGACGGCCGAGGCCGAGGATGAACGCCTGCAGCCGGAACGCGAAAGCCAGCGCGAAGATCGTGAGGCCGCGTCGTACCAGCGCCCGTCGTGTGTCGTCGAGCGTGTGCCCACGACGTCGCTGTGAGGCGCCCGAGAAGGCCGTGCCAAGGCCGGCGAGGAAGAGGAAGGCGGGCGCCGCCAGCCCGCCGAAGAAGGTCGCCCAGTAGAAGCCCGCACGCGCACGATCGACGTCGCGCGTCCAGGCGTCGACCACGTGCGAGAGCACCATCAGCACGACGGCGATGCCGCGCGACCAGTCGAGCCAGTCGCGCCGGGCGGGCGCAGCCGCGCCGCTTATCAGGGCACGACCTCGTAAGTGGTCGCGAAGGCGATGTCCTGGCGCAGCGAGTGCCACACCGAACAGTACTTCTCGTGCGACAGCTCGATGGCACGCTCGATGGCGTGGGCCGGCGCATCGGTGCCGACGCGAAAATGCAGCGTCACGGCCGTGTAGCGGCTGGGCGGTTCGGGGGCCCGCTCACCGGTGAAGTCGGCGACCAGACTGCGGACCTGATGCCGGCCCTTCTGCAGGATGTCCACGACGTCGACCGCCATGCAGCCGGCCAGCGCCAGCGCCAGCGCTTCGACCGGAGACGGCCCGGCCTTCGACGCGCCATCGAGGACGAGCGGCACGCGGTCGGCCATCGCCTCGAAGCGCAAGTCGCCAGCCCAGGTGATAGAGAGGTGAATCGGAGGTTTCGCCACGGCGTCGAGCGTACTACAGCCCGGTCGGCCGCTTCGTCGCGCACGGCCCCGCCAGTGGAGGATCCGACGCGGCAGGCCCGCCGTCCGAAGGTCACCCATTGATTTATGATGGACTCCTGTATATCGTTCTCCATCATGTCATCGCCATCCTCCGCCGACATCCTGCGCGAAGCCAAGAAGGGCAGCGCCGAGCTGGTCATCCTCGCCCTGCTCGAAGACACGCCGCGCCACGGCTACGACCTGGCGGCGCGCATCGAGGCCGACTCGGCGGGCGCGCTCAGCTACAACTTCGCGTCGCTGTATGCGACGCTCTACAAGCTCGAAGAACGCGGCTGGGTGCAAGGCCGCTGGGTAGAACGGGCCGGCCAGCGCCGCCGCCGCTACTACCGCCTGACGGCCGCCGGCACGTCGGTGCTCGGACGTCAGCGCGACGAGTGGAAGGTGTTCGTGCAGGCGCTCGGCCGCGTCGCCGGCATCAGCTTCGCGTAAGGAGGACGCCATGAGCGACTGGCAGTCACGCGTGCGGCGTCACCTGCGGGCCCACGGTACCGAGCTTCCAGACCCGGTGGTCGAGGAGCTGGCCGATCACCTCGAGGATGCATGGGACGCCCGTCCGTCGCCTTCGGAGGTGACCGACGCCGATGCCTTCGCCGCCGACGCGATGCGCCGCGCCGACGTCGTGGCCCTGGGCCGACGGCCGACCCCGGCGCCGCTGCCGCCGGCACCCGAACCGGGCAGCGGCGCGTCGTGGAGCGGTCTTGGCGGTGAGCTGCGCCACACGCTGCGCCTGCTCGGCCGGGCGCCGGCCTTCACCGCGGCAGTCGTGGCCGTGCTGGCCCTCGGAATCGGCGCCACGACCTCGGCCTTCGAGCTCGTCTACTCGGCTCTGCTCGCCCCGCTCCCCTACGCCGACGCCGACCGCCTGGTGATGGTCTGGGAACACAACCTCACGCGCGGCCGGCCGCGCAACGTGATCAACCCCGGCAACTACTTCGCGTGGTCCGAACGCAGCACGTCGCTCGAGGCCGCCGGCGTCTTCAGCCCGACGGTGGGCAATCTGTCGGGCGATGGCGGCGCACCGGAGGAGCTGCGCGGCGTGGCGGTGCAGCCACGGACTCTCGGCATCGTCGGCGCCCGTCCCATGTCTGGCCGCCTCTTTGTCGAGGCCGACGGCGCGGCCGGCGCACCGCGGACGCTCCTCATCAGCGAGGGACTGTGGCAACGGCGCTTCGGCGGCGTCGACGTGGTCGGCAAAGCCGTGGTCATGAACGGTGAGCCGGCCACCATCGTCGGCGTGCTGCCGGCCGGCTTCACGCTCGTGGGCTTTGGCGGCGAGTTCTGGCGTCCGGCCAGCCTGCCAGCCGAGGCACGCACCAACTTCCGTGGCCGCAGCCTGATGTCGGTCGCGCGGCTGCGCACCGGCGTATCGCCCGAGGCCGCGCAGCAGGAACTGGCGTCGGTCTTCGCCGACCTGGTGCGCGAGCACCCCGACTTCAACACCGGCTGGACGCTCAACGTCGTGCCGCTGCGCGAACAGCTGACGAGCGAGACACGTCCGGCGCTCTGGGTGCTCTTCGGCGCAGTCCTGGCCGTGCTGCTCATCGCCTGCGCCAATGTCGCCGCGCTGCTGCTCGTGCGGGCCACCGGCCGAACGCACGAGATGGCGGTCAAGGTGTCGCTCGGCGCGCGGCCTGTCCATCTGGCGCGGCAGCTCGCACTCGAGACCGTGCTCCTGGTCGGCGCCGGCGGCGTGCTCGGCGCCGTCCTGGCCCAAGTGCTCACGAACGTCGTCTCGGCGACGGCCCGCGAGGCCGGCGTGCCACTCGCCACCGACGGCACGCTGGGCGGTGCCGCGCTGGCCTTCGCCGTGGCCGTCACGGCCCTCACGGCCGTCGTGTGCGGGCTGGGCCCAGCACTGCGGGCACGCCGGACCCAGGTCAACCAGGTACTGCGCGAGGGCGGACGGGGCGGGGTCGGTGGGCGGCAGCGGCTGCGTGGCTGGCTGGTCGCCGGGGAGGTGGCAGCGGCCACGTTGATCCTGACCGCCGCGGCGCTGCTCGGCAGAAGCTACCTGGCGCTCCAGGATGTCGATCCTGGTTTCAGCGCCGAGCAGGTGCTGACGGCGCGCGTCTCGCGCATGGGCCGGGCGGCGCAGACTACCGAGGTGGCCTTCGGCCACGACGTCGTCGCGCGGCTCGGGGCCCTGCCGGGCGTGACGGCGGCGGCGGCCACCTCGTTCCTGCCGCTCGACGGCAACCCTGGCATCGGCTCGTCGTTCTTCATGGCCGATCGGCCCGAGCCGGCCGCCGGCGAACGGCCCGTGGCCGACTATCGCCCGGTGACGCCTGGCTACTTCGCCGCGCTCCAGATCCCGCTCAAGCACGGCCGCGACTTCACCGACGCCGATGTCGACGGCCGCCCGCGCGTGGCAATAGTGAATGAGGCCTTCGTGCGCCTGCTCTCCGCCGACGTGTCGGCCATTGGCCGGCGCCTCAGCGACTCGCTCGGCGAGATGCAGGAGATCGTGGGCGTCGTCGGCGACGTGACCCTGGCCAGCCTCGGTGGCGAGTTCCGGCCGACGATCTACCTGCCGTTCGCGCAGCTCCCCGTCGGGTCGCTCACCTTCGTCGTGCGCGCTGCCGGGGGCGAGCCGGGGGCGCTCGGCCGTGCCGTGGAAGGGGCGGTGCGCGCGGTGGATCCGAATCAGCCGGTGTCGGACATCCGCCCGCTCGACGCGGTCGTCTCGCGGTCGCTGTTCGCTCCGCGCGTGGCGTCGGCGGCGCTCGGCCTCTTTGCCACATTGGCCCTGCTGCTGGCGGCCATCGGCGTCTACGGTGTCGTCGCCTACGGCGTCAGCCAGCGGCGCAGCGAATTCGGCGTGCGCCTGGCACTCGGCGCCGAGCCCAAAGACGTCGTGCGGCTGGTCGTCAGCCAGAGCATGACGATGGTACTCGGCGGCATCCTCGTTGGCGCACTGCTGGCCGTGCCCTTGTCGTCGGCCCTGCGCTCGCTCCTGTTCGGCGTCGGTCCGGGCGACCCGCTCACGCTGGCCGCCGTCGTCATCGTGCTGGTCGCGGCCGGTGTGCTGGCCAGCTACGTCCCGGCGCGCTCGGGCACCCGCGTCGACCCCGTGGAGACACTTCGCACCGGATGAGGCCGCGACCGGCGCCGGGAAGTGAGAGCGTGACGCGCGCCGGCGTCAACCAGCGTGCACGACGGTGCGGCGGCTTCGGTGGCCGGCGACCAGTTCCGGCCTTAGCTGCTTGCTGAGATACACCTTCGACTCGCCCGGGACGCCGGCGTGCGGCTCGAAGTTCACGACATCGAAGCCGAGCTGTGCGAGCACGGCGCGCATGTTGTAGAACTGGTTCTTGGTCTTGACTACGACTTCCTGATAGCCGAGCGCGACGGCCCAGGTTTCCGACTCCTCGGTGAGGGCGCGGAAGTGCCCCTGGCCGCGCCAGTCGCTGCGGGTGGCGCCGATCCACGAGTAGAGCACCTTGCGCTGGTCGAACTCGATGCAGCCGCGCAGGCGTTCAACCAGGTCGCGCAGCTTCGGATCGCGCTCGGACGCGCGCAGTTCGTGCACGACCTTGTAGGCCACGGGAATCCGCGTGGCCGGCTCCTCGGGCAGTGTGCTCTCGGCCATCAGGATGAGCGACTCGCGGTCGGCCAGACGGTCGAGCACCTCGACCGCGGTCTTTCGGCGCGGAAACTCGCCGAAGAACTCCTCGATGTACTGGATCTCGAGCGCGCCGGCCTCGAGCGGGTACTGCCTGATCAGGTATTCCACGCGCCCCGTCCCTGTTCCCTGTTCCCTGCCCCCTAGTAATCCATCCCCACGACGTCGCCAGCATCGGTGACGTCGAGCTTCTGGGCCTGCGGCACCTTGCCAAGGCCGGGCATGAGCATCATGTTGCCGGCGGTGGCGACGACGAACCCGGCACCGGCCGAGAGCGACACGTCGGAAATCGTCAGCGTCCAATCGCTCGGCGCGCCCATCAGCTTGGCGTCGTCGCTGAAGGAGTACTGCGTCTTGGCGATGCACACGGGCAGGTGGCCGTAGCCGAGCGTCGTGTACTGCTGCAGGCGGCTCTTCGCGCCCGGCTTGAAGGCCACGCCCTTGGCGCCATAGACCTTGGTGGCGATGGCCGTGATCTTCTCCTCGAAGGTCAGCTCCGGGCCGTAGAGGGGTGCGATCTTCGAGATGTCGGCGCGCTCGGCGGCCGCCACCACCTTGCGCGCCAGGTCCGCCATGCCCTCGCCGCCCTTGAGATAGCCCTCCGAGAGCGCGGCCTCGACCCCAATCGAGGCGCAGTAGTCGAGGACCACGGCCAGATCGGCGTCGCTGTCGGCCGCAAAGCGGTTGAGCGCCACGACCGGCTCGGCGCCCCAGCGCCGCACGTTCTCGGCGTGCCGCGCCAGGTTCGGGAAGCCCTTGGCCACGGGGCTGTCAGGCGAGCCACCCTGGGCGCGCAGCGCCTTGAGGGTGACGATCATCACCGCCACCGACGGCACGTGGCCCGACATCGGCATGACGATATCGAAAAATTTCTCGGCGCCGAGATCGGCGGCGAACCCCGTCTCGTTCACGACGTAGTCGGCCAGGTGCAGCCCCATCCGCTGCGCCAGCACGCTGCTCGTGCCGTGTGCGATGTTGGCAAACGGCCCGCAGTGCACGATGGCCGGAGCCCCTTCACCCGTCTGCACCAGGTTGGGCATCAGGGCATCGTTCAGCAGCACCATCATCGGGCCCACGGCCTTGAGATCGGCGGCCGTCACCGGCTTGCCGTCGTAGTTCATCCCGACGACGATCCGCCCGAGGCGGGTCCGCAGATCGGCCCGGCTGTCGGCGAGCGCCATGATGGCCATGACCTCCGAGGCGGCGGTGATGATGAAGCCGGTCTCGCGCGCGGGTCCGTTCTCGCGCCCGCCCATGGCGGCGGCGATCTTGCGCAGGGCGCGGTCGTTCATGTCCATGCAGCGCGGCCACAAGATCTCCTTGGCGTCGATCCGGAGGTCGTTGCCGAAGTGCAGATGGGCATCGAGCAGGGCCGCCAGCAGGTTGTGCGCCGACGTGATGGCGTGGAAGTCGCCGTTGAAGTGCAGGTTGATCTTGTCGACGGGATGCAGCGACGCCTTGCCGCCACCGGTGGCCCCGCCCTTCATCCCGAACACTGGCCCGAGCGACGGCTCTCTGAGAGCCGCCACGGCGCTCTTGCCGATGTGCCCCAGGCCCTGCGTCAGGCCGATGGTATTGACGGTCTTGCCCTCGCCGCTGGTCGTTGGCGTAATGGCCGTGATGAGGATGAGGTGGCCGCGTCGCGCGGGAAAGCGCTCGAGGGCTTCGAGCCGGATCTTCGCCGTGTGGCGGCCGTAGGGTTCCAGGAGGTCCTCGGTGAGCCCGAGGAGGTCGGCAATGGCGGTGATGGGCTGCATGAGTGGGCGGAATGATACTCCGAGTGCCGCAAGGCGCGCCCGGGCGGTGGGACCGTCGGCGGCTCTTGCGGCGTCTCTCTGGGTGACTCGCATGTCAGTGCTCGAAACGTCGCTGTTCCTGCCGCGTCCCCGGGACGAAGTCTTCTCCTTCTTCGCCGAAGCCGGCAATCTTCAGCACATCACCCCGCCGTGGGTCGATTTCCGGATCGCGACGCCCCTCCCGATAGCGATGCACGTCGGGACGCTCATCGACTACCGGCTCAAGGTGCACGGAGTGCCGATCTCGTGGCGCACCGCCATCACGGCGTGGGATCCGCCGTGTCACTTCATCGACACACAGCTCTCGGGCCCGTACTGGCGCTGGATTCACAGCCACCGCTTCCGGGAGACGCCTGGCGGCACCTGGGTGGACGACCAAGTGGACTTCGCGGTGCCGGGCGGCTGGCCGATCGAGCGGCTGTTCGTCGGGCGCGACTTGACGCGGATCTTCCTGCACCGCCAGCACGCCACCGGGGCCGCCTTCGGCGTGACCAACAGCGAGCCGCCCGCCGTGCGCTTCCGCTGACGGCCGGCGGCGGCCCGTGGACGTCGAAAGCACCAGCGGCCTTTCGCCGCCCGCCTGCCATGACCACACGTCACATCTTCCGCCGCGTCGCCGCCATCGGTTTCGGTTTCGGATTCGTCTTCCTAGCGGCGCTGCCGGCGCGCGGCCAGACGGACGCGGCCGACGCCGCCCGGCTCATCCGTGTCCTCGAGGTCGCGCCTGGTCAGACCGTGGCCGAGATCGGCGCCGGCACCGGCGCGCTCACGGTCGCCATCGCGCGCCAGGTCGGCCCGGAGGGCCGGGTCTACAGCAACGAGCTGGACCCCCGCCGGCGTGAGGCCATCGCGCGCGCCGCGGCCACGGCGTCGCTCGCGAACGTGACCGTCGTCGAGGGCCAGGCGCGACGCCCGAACCTGCCCGACGCCTGCTGCGACGCGATTTTCATGCGCGATGTCTTTCATCACTTCGACGACGCCGAGGAGATGTCGCGCCAGCTGCGAACGGCGCTCAAGGCCGGCGCCAGGCTGGCCGTGCTCGACTTCCCACCCAGAAGCCGCCACGGCATCACCGCCGACGACGTGCGCGCGACGCTCGAGCGCGCGGGCTTCGAGCACGTGCGCGTGGAAGACTCGGGCACTCGCTGGTACCTCGTCGTCGCCACGGCGCCCACACCCTGAGGTCGGCGCCCGGTCGGGGTATCATGCGCCGTCGCGTGCCGCCGGCGGCGCGCCCGAACGCTCACCCCACCGTTCACCGGGAGGATCCGTGATCCGTCGACTCGCGGCCGCCGCCATCGCCCTTGGTCTCTTCGTGGCATTGCCGCTCCTCGCGCAGGAGCAGCCGTCCTCGCCCCCCGCAAACGCCAGCGACAGCCTGGTCTTGAAGCCCGAACGCACGATCGACTTCACGACCGATGAAGTGACATGGATGTCGGTCGACGTCTCACCCGACGGGCAACGGATCGCCTTCGATCTGCTCGGCGATCTCTACACGCTGCCGATCGGCGGCGGCGAGGCGACGCGAATCATCGGCGGGATGTCGTTCGAGAGTCAGCCCACGTGGTCGCCCGATGGCACGACGATCGCGTTCCTGTCTGACCGCACGGGTGTCGAGAACCTGTGGATCGCCGACGCCGACGGCGGCAATCCGCGCGCGGTCAGCAAGGACGGCCGCACCAGCGATCGGCCACAGATCATGACGTCGCCGGCCTGGACACCCGACGGCCAGTATCTCGTCGTCTCGAAGTCGCGCCCGCCCGATCCCGGCACCTTCTGGCTGTTCATGTACCACCGTGACGGCGGCAACGGCGTGCGCATCGGCGCCCCGCCGCCACCGCAGGCGTCGCCCGACGCGAGCGGGCCGCCGCCGCCGCCGCCGCCGAACCGCATGGGCGCGGTGGTCTCGCCGGATGGCCGCTTCATCTACTACGCCCAGCGCACCGGCAGCTTCACCTACAACGCACGCTTCCCGCTGTGGCAGATCTACCGCCACGATCGCGAGACGGGCGATGCTTCGCAGGTGACCAACGCCCAGGGCAGCGCCATGCGGCCGGCGCTCTCGCCCGACGGCAAGTGGCTCGTTTTCGCGACCCGCTACAAGACCGACACCGGTCTGCGCATCCGTGATCTCGAGACGGGCGCCGAGCGCTGGCTGGCGCATCCGGTGACGCGCGACGATCAGGAGTCGAGGGCCAGCCGCGACACCCTGCCCCGCTACGACTTCATGCCCGACGGACGATCGATCGTCGTGCCGGTAAACGGGAAACCGCAGCGCGTCGACATCGAGACCGGCGCGGCCACGCCGATTCCCTTCACCGCGCGCGTGCAGGCGGAAGTGGCGCCGCGCGCCTACTCGACCATCCGTATCGAGGACGGGCCGCAGGTGCGGGCGCGGCTCGTGCGCTGGCCGCGCGTCTCTCCCGACGGCGCGCGGATGGCCTTCAGCGCTCTGAATCACCTCTACGTGATGGACCTGCCGTCCGGCACGCCTCGGCGGCTTACGACGAGCGACGAAGGCGAGTTCATGCCGGCGTGGGCGCCCGACGGCGGCTCGATCGTCTACACGACGTGGACGACGACCGGCGGCCACATCAAGCGCGTCGCGGTGGCCGGCGGCACGCCCGAGACGCTCACCGGGCACGAGGGTTACTACCTGGATCCGGTCTTCACGCCCGATGGCACGCGCGTGGCGTTCCTGGCCGGCGCGGCCTCCGATCAGCTCTACGCCATCATGCTCGACGCGCCGCCTCCGGATCACGACGGTCCTGGCAGCCCGGCCGAGATCGGCGGCATCGATCCGCCGAACACGCTCGAGATCCGTGTGATGCCGGCCGCCGGCGGCGCGCAGACGCTGGTGGCCTCGGCCCAGGGCGGACGCGGTCTGCACTTCACACGCGGTGACAACGACCGCGTCTACTTCCGCACCAACCGCGGGCTTGGGTCCATCACGCTCGGCGGCTTCGACCGGCGGACACACGTGCGGGTGCAGGGCATCGGCCCGGGCAACAATCCGCCGGCCGCCGAGGAGATGCGCCTGTCGCCCGATGGCGCGAAGGTGTTCGTGAGCCTGCAAGGCCGACACCATCTGTTCTCGCTGCCTCGCGCCGGCAAGGAGACCGTAGAAGTGCGCATCCAGGGACGGGGTGACACCACCGTGCCGGTGACGCCGATGTCGGTGGCAGGCGGCGACTATCTCGACTGGACCAGCGATGGCGCGGCCGTCGTGTGGGCGCTCGGCGCCCAGGTCTTCCGTCACACTGTTGGCGCGGCAGAGCCAGAACGAATCGACGTGGTGGTCGAGACACCGCGGGCGCGGCCCAGCGGCTCGGTGCTGCTGACCGGCGGCCGCGTCATCACGATGAACGGCGACGAGGTGATCGAGAGCGGCGACATCCTCGTGACCGACAACCGCATCGTCGCCGTCGGCCCGCGCGGCAAGGTCAACGCCGCCGCCGGCATCCGCCGCATCGACCTGCGCGGCAAGACGGTCGTGCCCGGCCTGGTCGACGTGCACGCCCATATGTGGGCGCCGCGCGGCCTGCACCAGACGGCCGTCTGGCAGTACTACGCCAACCTCGCCTACGGCGTGACGACCACTCGCGATCCGCAGACCTCCACCCCCGACGTCTTCGCCTACGCCGACATGGTCGATGCCGGCATGATGCCCGGCCCGCGCGTCTTCGCCACCGGCCCCGGCGTGTTCTCGTCCTCCGGGATCGACAGCCGCGAGGCCGCCGTCAACTTCATCCGCCGCTACCGGGACGCCTACAAGACCAACACCCTCAAACAGTACGTGGCCGGCGACCGGCTGGTGCGCCAGTGGATCATCGAGGCCTGCCAGGAGCTCGGCGTCACGCCCACCATCGAAGGTTCGCTCGATCTGAAGCTGAACCTGACCCAGATCGCCGATGGCTACACCGGCCAGGAGCACAGCTTCCCGATCATGCCGCTCCACAAGGACGTCGTGGAGTTCGTGGCGCAGACCAAGACCTTCTACACGCCGACCAGCCTCGTGGCCTACGGGGCGCCGTGGAGCGAGAACTTCTACTTCGAGACCGAGAACACCGTCGGCGACGCCAAGCTCAACAAGTGGATCCCGAACGAGCTGCTCGACACGATGATCCGCCGCCGTCCACAGTGGTTCATCTCCGAGGAGTACGGGCACACGAAGATCGGCAGGCAGGTGGCCGACATCGTGCACGCCGGCGGCCGGGCCGGTCTCGGTAGCCACGGCCAGCTCCAGGGACTCGGCGCGCACTGGGAAACGTGGAACCTCGGGTCGGGCGGCCTCACGCCGCACGAGACGCTGAAGGTGGTGACGATCTTCGGCGCCGAAGCCCTCGGCATGCAGCAGGACATCGGCTCGATCGAAGCGGGCAAGTTCGCCGACCTGGCCATTCTCGACGGCAATCCGCTCACCGACATCCGCAACACCAACACCGTGCGCTACGTGATGAAGAACGGCGAGCTCTACGACGCCGACACGTTGAACACGATCTGGCCAGTGGCGAAAACGCTGCCGAAGCCGTTCTGGTGGGACACGGCGCCGCCGAAGTAGTAGCGAGAGCGTTGTGATCAGGCGGCCGGCGGCGAAGGGCGGGGGCCGCTCGCGTGGCCGGCCTACGCAGTCCGTCAAACGACAGCGGGGGCGAGTGTCGGCGGAAGCGCGGGGCCCCGGGCGGTGCTGCGCGACCCGAGAGCGGGTCGCCGCTGCGCCTGAACACCCCACGCGGACTTCGGCGCCGCCTCGTCGTTTGACGTCTCGCGCGTGCGCGGCCTGCTCCGGACGTCCACGCGATCGGCCCCCGCCCTCCGCCGCCGCGTGCCACGAATGCTGAGCTGGACGGCCACGTCCTCCCGTCGCTGCACGATTTCTGGCACCCGCCCTCCGTGTCACTCCACCGAACGCCAGGGACTCGGCATAAACTCTGCGCGTCGACAGGCTGGTTCATATAGAGGCAGACCCGTCTAATGAGTGTTAGGCGCCTCGGCTAATGAGTGTTAGGCACCTCGGCGAAGATCAGGATGACTTGAGGCACGGATGAAGCCGAACATCTTCATGATCGATCCGGCTCTCGGCCCGGAAGACGCGTTGACCGCCTATTGGCACTACCTGTTGAGCGTGGTTCCTGGCCTCGGCCAATCCTTTGTTGACGCGGTCTGCCGCGCGTCGGGCCTGGCCGTTTCGGAGTTCTTGGGTGCGATCGACCACCCCTACGGTGACTCCGACAATCGCCCAGACCTCCTCATACAGTGTCGCGAATGGAGCTTGCTCTTTGAGCACAAGTACCTGTCCCCCGTCGGTCCCGGCCAGCTCCATCGCTACGTCGAGCTTGCGCAATCGAGAGGCTGGAAGCTCGCACTAACCCCGGATGGTACTTGAGTTGGCGTACCCGCAATGCTGGAACCACTGCCGGCAGTGATGCGGCTGCACGACGTGACGCGCAGCGCGGGCGACCTGGCGCAGGGCGCCCACCGTGCGTGGCG
>JAGNJW010000016.1 GCA_018000455.1 Acidobacteriota bacterium | reverse complement strand
TTGGCTCCTCGGGCTGGATTCGAACCAGCAACCCTCCGGTTAACAGCCGGATGCTCTGCCGTTGAGCTACCGAGGAACAGGCAGGACGCTCGTCCCCTGCGCGCGAGCGCGAGGACGAGAGAAACCTCATCGTAAACCGAATGCGGCACCCCCCGCAAGACGCACGTCGGCGGGGACGTTCCTGCCCCTGCAGGGGTCATAGACTGTAGCCATGCCGCTCATCGTTGCCGAGGCCCTCGAGAAGACCTACGCCGAGGGTGCCACCCCGGTTGCGGCGCTGCGCGGCGTGTCGCTGTCGCTCGAGCGCGGGGATTTCGTCGCGCTCACGGGTCCGTCAGGGTGCGGCAAGTCGACGCTGCTACATCTGTGCGGCGCGATGGACCGCCCCACGTCGGGCCGCCTGACGTTCGACGGGCAGTACGTGGCCGGGCTCGACGACGACGCCCTCACCAGGTTGCGCCGCGACCGCATCGGCTTCGTCTTCCAGTTCTTCAACCTGCTGCCCACCCTGACCATCGGCGACAACATCGCCCTGCCGTGCCTGCTGGCCGGCATGCCGGCGAAGGCGGCCGAAGCGCGGGCCGCGACCCTGGCGGCCCGGGTTGGCATCGGCCATCGGCTCTCGCACTACCCGCAGCAGGTATCGGGTGGCGAGGCACAGCGAGCCGCCATCGCCCGCGCCCTGGTCCACGAGCCGGCCCTGCTCATCGCCGATGAACCCACCGGCAACCTCGACTCGGCCAGCGGTGCCACCGTGCTGGCGCTGCTGGCGGAGTTGAACCGCGATCTCGGCGTCACGGTGCTGCTCGCCACGCATGCCGCCGAAGTCGCAGCCGCAGCCGGCCGCACGCTCGCCATGCGCGACGGACGCCTCGACGCGGCATGAGACGCCGCCTCTTCCACCAGTTCATCGTGCGGCGCATGGCGCATGAGCCGGTGCGCACGGTCACGACGGTGGCCGGCATCGCGCTCGGCATCGCCGTCGTCATCGCCATCCAGCTCACCAACGCCAGTTCCGTGCGCGGCTTCGAGACGGCGCTCGACACGGTGTCGGGGCGCGCCTCGATCGAGATCACCGGCGCCGGCGGCATCGACGAGACGCTCCTGCCCGACCTCGCATGGCTGCGGGAATTCGGGGCGGCCTCGCCCGTCATCGAAGGCGACATGGCCATCGTGACCGGCGAGGCGGGCACGACGCGGGCACGCCGCGCCGAGGCCGTGAAGGTGCTGGGCGTCGACATCCTGCGGGACACGACGGTGCGCGACTACGCCGTGGCCGCCTACGATGCGCCGAGCACACCGCGGCCGGGCGGCCCTTCGGTCGGGTCAGACAGCGGACAGCCGCTCACGACGCAGGCGTTCCTCGAACTGCTGACGAGCCCGCAGAGCATCGTCATCACCGAGAAGCTGGCGCTGCGCCGGGGCTATTCGCTCGGCTCGGAGGTGCGGCTGCTCGCCGGCGACCGCGTCAACACCTACATCGTGCGGGCGCTGCTCGAAGACAAAGGGCCGGCGCGCGTCATGGACGGCAGCTTCGTGCTGATGGACATCGCCGCCGCCCAGCTCGCCTTCGCGCGGCTCGGACGCATCGACCGGATCGACGTGCAGATCGCGCACGAGGCCGGCGCGCTCGACACCTCCAAGGCGCCCACGAGCGCCGAACTGGAGGCGGCGGAATCGGCCATTGCCGCCCGGCTGCCGGCCGGGCTCACCGCAGCCAAGCCGTCCAGACGCGGTCGCCAGGTCGAGAAGATGCTGTCCGCCTTCCACCTGAATCTGACGGCGCTCTCGTGGGTGGCGCTGGTGGTCGGCCTCTTCCTGGTCTACAACACCGCCACGGTGGCCGTGCTGGCGCGCCGCGAGGAAGTGGGCATGCTGCGCGCGCTGGGCGTGACACGCCGGCAGGTGCTGGGACTGTTTCTCGGGGAAGCGGCGCTCATGGGCCTGGTCGGCACGCTGGTCGGCGTCGGCCTGGGTCGCCTCCTGGCGAACCTCGCGGTGGGCGTCACCGGCAGCACCGTCAGCACGCTTTACATCGCCACCGCCGCGGCGCCGCCGGCGCTCTCGATGGCCCACGTCGCGCTCGCCTTGGCCATCGGCCTGCCGCTGTCGCTGCTGGCGGCGGTCGTGCCGGCGCTCGAGGCAAGCCGGGTGCCGCCCACGGCCGCCATGCGCGGCAGCGACCAGCTCGCGTCGCGCGTGCGACTCGATGCGGCCACCTTCGTCGTGCCAGGCGTGGTGCTGGCCGCCGCCGCCGGGCTCGCGCAACTCGGCCCGGTGGGCGGACGACCGCTCTTCGCCTACGCCTCGGCCTTCGCGATCATCATCGGTGCGTCGCTGCTCGTGCCGGCCATCATCTTCGTCACGGCGCGGCTGCTCGCCCGTCCGCTCTCGGCCCTGCTCGGTGTGACCGGCAAGTTGGCGCACGCGCACTTCACGGCCGCCATTCCGCGCCTCTCGATCTCGATTGCCGCACTCTCGGTGGCACTGGCGATGATGGTCGCCATCGCCGTGATGGTGGGCAGCTTCCGCGACACGGTCGTCTACTGGGTGGGCCAGACGCTGCAGGCAGATCTATTCGTCGGACCTGGCGTGCAGCCCACGACCGGCTCGGCGCAAACGCTCTCGCCGGCGGTCGTCGCCGCCCTCGAGCAGCACCCGTCGGTGGCCGCGGTCGACACCTTCCGCAATCTCGATCTGGTGTACCAGGGCAACCTGGTCGTGCTCGGCGCCGGCCAGTTCGACATCGTCCGCTCGCATGGGTCGCTGCTCTTCAAGGCTCCCGCCGACGGGCGTGCGGCGCTCGGGCGGGCCATCGGCAGCGACGCGGTGCTGGTTTCCGAGGCCTTCGCCAACAAATACGGTGCCGCGCCCGGCGATATCCTGCAACTCCCAACCCGGGCAGGCGACCGGCCGTTCACGGTCGCGGCCGTCTACTACGACTACGCCGTCGACCGCGGCGTGGTCGTGATGGACCGGCCGGTGTTCGCGCGCCATTTCGGCGAGCTGCCGCCGACCAGCGCCGCCGTCTACCTGCGCGAGGGTGCCGATCCCGATCAGGTGCGCGACGACATCCTGGCCGGACTCGACGAGGGACACCGCGCCTTCATCTACACCAACCGCGCGCTCAGGGCCGAGGTGTTGCGGATCTTCGACAGCACGTTCGCCATCACCTACGCGCTGGAACTGATCGCCATCGTGGTGGCGATGTTCGGTGTGGCCGGCACGCTCTTGACGCTGGTGCTCGAGCGGCAGCGCGAACTGCGGATGCTGCGCCTCATCGGCGCGCTCCGGCGGCAGGTGCAGCAGGTGGTGGTCGTCGAGGCCGCCCTCATCGGCGCCACCAGCATGACGATCGGGCTGGTGATGGGGCTGGCACTGTCGTTGCTGCTCGTCTACGTGATCAACGTGCAGAGCTTCGGCTGGACCATCCAGTTCCGCGTGCCGGTGCTCTTCCTGGCCCAGGTGTCGGTCGCGGTCGTGCTGGCCACGGCCCTGGCGGGCTTGCTGCCCGCGCGCAGGGCCACGGCCCTGGTGGTGGAACATGAAGAGTAGGTGGTTCGCGGCTGGCGGCTGGCGGCTGGCGTCCGTGCTCGCCCTCGTCGCCCTGCTCGCACCCGTGGCTGCGCAGAGCGTCTGGAAGGATGCCACCGCGGGCTACCGCTTCGAGTTCCCGCGCGAT
Source organism: Acidobacteriota bacterium (assembly GCA_018000455.1). Taxonomy (GTDB): domain Bacteria; phylum Acidobacteriota; class Vicinamibacteria; order Vicinamibacterales; family UBA2999; genus CADEFD01. The sequence goes on along the minus strand of JAGNJW010000016.1, from coordinate 115,182 downwards.
CATGCGAGCCATCCCGACTACAAGATCGAGTGGTGGTACTACACCGGCAACCTGGCCACGTCATCCGGACGGCGCTTCGGCTACCAGGTCACGTTCTTCCGCGTGGGCATCGACCCCGCGCCGGTGAATCCCTCTCGCTGGGCCGTGCGCGACATCCACATGGCGCACCTGGCCGTGTCGGATCCGGAGGGCCGGCGCTACCGCTTCGACGAGCGCCTGAGCCGCAGCGGTCCGGGCCTGAGTGGCGCGGCCAGCGACCGCTACCGGGTGTGGAACGACGACTGGAGCGCCGGAGTCGACGAGCAGCAACGGCACGTGCTGCAGGCAACCAGCCGCAGCGCGTCCGTCCAGCTCACGCTCGATGAGGGCAAGGCGCCGGTGGTCAACGGAGTCAACGGCATCAGTCAGAAGGGCGCGCGGCCCGGCAACGCGTCGCATTACTACTCGATGACGCGGATGCCCACGCGCGGCGTCATCACGGTGGACGGCGAACGCTTCGACGTCACCGGCGAGAGCTGGATGGATCACGAGTTCGGCACGAGCTTCCTCGAGCCGGAGCAGCAGGGCTGGGACTGGCTGAGTCTGCAGCTCGACGACAACCGCGAGCTGATGCTCTACCAGCTGCGGCGGGCCGACGGCTCACGTGATCTCCGCTCGAGCGGCACCCTCATCGACCATCGCGGCGGCGCGCGGCACCTCGGCGCGGCCGACTTCACGCTCGCGCCGTCCGGCGCGACGTTCACGGCGCCGTCGGGCGCCGTCTACCCGGTGGGCTGGACGATTGCGGTGCCCGGCGAGCAGATCGCGCTCACCGTGTCGACGCCGCTCGCAAACCAGGAGCTGGCCACGACGGCGGCAGGCATAGCCTACTGGGAGGGCATGATACGCGTGACCGGCACGGCAGGCGGGCGGGCGGTCACCGGACGCGGCTATCTCGAGATGACCGGCTACAACGGCAGCCTCGGGCGCGTGATGAGCCTCACCGCCGGGCGATGACCGCCACGGCTACTGCTTGAGGTTCTTCGCGCGGCCGCCACTGCGGCCGGTGACCTTGAGCTGCAGGAGCACGCCGAAGAGGCCCAGTCCGAGCCAGGCCCATGGCACCCACGCCTCACCGGGCGCGGGCTGCAGCGGATACGGCACCCACACGTCGCCGGCGGCGGCGGCGGCGAGCTTGGCTCCATCGCCCGAGAGTGCGAGGCCGCCGACCAGCAGCGCCCAGGCACCGCCGAAGGCCGTGCCCACGATGGTGACGTAGCGCTGCAACCACGTCGCGAGCCATGCGCCGGCCACCGCGGCGAGAATGACGACATACGGATGGGGATCGCCCGGCAAGCGGGTCCAGATGAGCGTGACCGCCGCCGCGCCCAGGCCGGCACCGACCAGCGCCACGCCGATGAAGGCGGCCGCCACCATGATGACCGCGCCCCCGATCCCGCCGAGGATGAACGCGCCCACCATGTAGGCCGTCTCACTGGCGCCGAGCACGGAACTGGCAGCCAGCCCGCCGATGATGAAGCCGAAGGCGGCCAGGACGTAGCGCAGCAGGCGATAGCCGGCCACGCACGCCATGAACCCGAAGGCCGCGACGACGACGGCGGCGGGCAGTTGATAGGAGATGGGCAGCATCTCGGAGAAGCGCAGACGATTCTAGTCCGGCAGAGCCCGACTACGACACGTCGCGACGGCCCTCCATCGCCTTGCCCATCGTGAGCTCGTCGGCGTACTCGAGGTCGCTGCCCACGGGAATGCCGGTGGCGATCCGGGTCACGCGCACGCCGAGCGGCCTGAGCAGCCGCGCCAGATAGATGGCCGTCGCCTCCCCCTCCACGGTCGGGCTCGTGGCGAGGATCACTTCGTCGATCGCGCCGCCCTCGAGCCGCGCCAGCAGGCCCTTGATCTTGAGGTCGTCGGGGCCGATGCCCTGCAGCGGCGAGATGGTGCCCATCAGCACGTGATACATGCCGCGAAAACCACGTGAATTCTCGATCACGCTGACGTTCTGCGGCTCCTCGACCACGCAGATGAGACGCTGTTCGCGCGTCTCGTCGCCGCAGTAGCGGCAGGGGTCGATGTCGGTGATGCTGTGGCACACCGAACAGTAGGTCACGTTGTCCTTCACGTGACGGATGGCCTCGCACAGCCGCTCGGTGTCCTCGCGCGGCGTCCTGAGCACGTGAAACGCCAAGCGCTGGGCGCTCTTGGCGCCCACACCGGGCAACTTGCGGAATTGTTCGATGAGCACGTCGAGCGGACCTGGCTGCACGGCTTCGGCCTCACATCTCTTCGATCTTCACGGTGTCGACCGGGAAGATTTCGAGCATCGACTGCACGACCGGGTCCGACATCGCCTCGTCGCGCAGCGCGTCGCCGCCAGCCGCCGTGGCCGGGCTCTTGGTGGTCGGCTCTTGCGCGGCGACCGCCGGCGCGCCGCCGGCTGGCTCGGCCGCCGGACCGTCGGCCTCCGCCGTCGTGACGCGCACGGGGATGGCCCGGCCGAACGTCTGCTCGGCCAGCGACTCGAGCAGCGTCCGGTTCTCCTCGCACTGCGCACGCGGCACCTTCTGCTTGGGCAGGAACGCGAAGGTGATGAGCTTCGGCGTGACCTCGATCCTGAAGGCCTGCGCGACGACGGCGTTGAAGAAGAAGACCTTGGCCGCCTTGATAGCACCGAGGAACTGCTCGCGGGCGCCCTCGGGTAAGGGATCACCCGGCGCACTGGGCGCCACGGCGGCACTGGGTGCCACGGCGGCACTGGCCGGCGCGGCCGCGGGCGGGGAGGCGGGCCGGGCGGCCGGCGAAGCGGCGCGGACCGGGGCCGTCGACGGGCGGCTTACCGGAGGGGTGAGACGGCGGCCGCAGCCTTCGAGGAGTTCGGTGAGCGGGACGAGCTTGCGCAGGTGCATCAGGCGCAGCAGCGCCATCTCCAACTGGAAGCGCGGATAGTCCGATTGCCGCACGTCGTACTCGGCCTTGGTGAAGCCGTCGAAGGTGCGCAGCAGATCCTCGCGCGAGAAGCGTGGGCCGAGCGCCTCGACGCGCTCGCGCTCCGACTCGCCAGCCACGTCCGGATCTTTGAGCCGCGCGCGGTCGACCGACACGACGAGCAGGTCGCGCGAGGCGCGCGCCAGTTCGCGACACAGCAGCCTGAGGTCGTAGCCGCGCTCGATCGCCGCGTCCACCAGCGTGAAGGCGGCGCCGGCGTCCTCGGCGGCAATCGCCTCGAGCATGTCGAAGACCAGGTCGCGGCCGACCAGCCCGAGCACCGATGTGACGTCGTCGAGCGTCAGGGTGTCGCCCGAGAACGCCCGCACCTGATCGAAGGCCGACAGCGAGTCGCGCATGCTGCCCTCGCCGGCGCGGGCCAGCAGCATCAAGGCGTCGTCCGGCGCCGTGATCCCCTCCTGGTCGGCCACGAACCGCAGCCGCTCGGTCACCGTCTTGGCCGGAATGGTGCGGAACTCGTAGACCTGCGACCGCGAGAGCACGGTGTCGGGGATCTTGTGCAGTTCGGTCGTGGCCATCATGAAGACCACGTGCGGCGGCGGCTCCTCGATCGACTTCAGAAGCGCGTTGAACGACGAGTTCGACAGCATGTGCACTTCGTCGATGAGGAACACCTTGAAGCGGTTGCGCGCCGGCGCGATCGACAGCCCCTCGATGATCACTTCGCGGACGTTGTCGACGCCGGTGTGCGTGGCAGCGTCGATCTCGAGGACGTCCATGTCGCGGCCTTCCGCGATCTCGACGCAGGCGTCGCAGGTGCCGCACGGCGTGGGCGTGGGCCCCTGGGCGCAGTTGAGCGCGCGGGCCAGAATACGGGCGGTGGTCGTCTTGCCGCAGCCGCGGGGGCCGGCGAAGACGAACGCCTGGGCGATGCGCTTGCTCTTGAGGGCGTTGCGCAGCGTGCGGGTCACGGCCTGCTGTCCCAGCACATCGTCGAGCGTCTGGGGCCGCCACTTGCGCGCAAGAGCCTGGTAGGCCATCGGGGTTCAGTGTCTAGGAGCGTGGTGCGGGCCCCACCGCAGCCCGGAGGTCCTGCAGCACATCCCAGGAGCTGCTGAGCGCTGCTGCCTTCCGGCCCTGACGCGGTTCGCAGACTGACATTGCACAGGTTCCGGGCCGCGGTGCGGCCCGCCGCCTGCCGTGCGCACGGTGTGCGCCAGTGCCGGCGGGACGAATGCACAGTGTATCGCGCTGGTGCCGGGGCGGCAAGGATTGGCGGTCCGGCACTCGTCGGGGCTCGCGATGTTCCCTGGTGCGTCTGCACCACAATAGGGGGCGGGTGCACGGGCATCCGCCCTTACATTTCCCTGGAGCGCTCCATGACGCGATCACGCCTTCTGGCGGCCTGGGCGGCCGTCGCCCTCGCCTCCGCCATGTCCTCGGTTGCCGGCGCCCAGCCCGGCGCCACGCCGGTGCGTGTCAGCGTGCAGACGTCACTCGGCGACATCGTGCTCGAGCTCGATTCCGCCCGGGCGCCACACACGACGGCGAATTTTCTGAAGTACGTCGATGCCGGCCACTACGACGGTGGCACCTTCCATCGCACCGTCACGATGGACAACCAGCCCGAGAGCACGGTCAAGATTGAAGTGATTCAGGCCGGCGTGCACCCCGACAAGGCGAAGGCGGGATTCCCGGCCATCGCGATCGAACGAACGACCGCGACGGGCCTCAAGCACGTGGACGGCGCGGTGTCGATGGCCCGCGACGCCCCCGACAGCGCCACCTCGGGCTGGTTCATCTGCATCAACGATCAGCCGTCGCTCGACTTCGGCGGCGCGCGTAACCCGGACGGTCAGGGGTTTGCGGCCTTCGGGCGCGTCGTCGCGGGCATGGACGTCGTGCGCAAGATCCAGCAGGCACCATCGTCGTCGAACCGCACGAGCAACACCGAGGCGCAGAAGCTCACGCCGCCGATTACGGTGATACGCGTCACGCGGCTGACGCCATAGTTGCCGCGCATGTCAGCGCGGTTCGCCGGCGGGCTGGTGGTGGTGGCGCTTGCCGCCGCCCTGCTCGCCGCCGTCATCCAGCTCCGGCGCGCCGGCGTCACCGTGGCCGAGGTCGTGTCGTCGACGGTAGCGGCACCGTCGTCGGTGACCGCGGCCATCGCCGCAGCGCCGGCGGCACCCCGCGGCCCCCGGCTCGACGCGTTCGCCGGCCGTGCGATCGGTGAGACGGTGGGTCCAGACGATCGGCCGATGATTGCCAGTGTGGCGATCGTCGACCTCGACCAAGATGGCCTCATGGACGTCGTCGCCGCCGATGCCGCCACCAACCGTATCACCTGGCTGCGCCAATCGCCCGGCGGCGGCTTCACCGAGAAGGCGATTGCCGGTGTGCCGGGACCGGCGCACGTTCACGCGGCCGACCTCGACGGCGACGGCGACGTCGATCTCGCCATCGCCAGCCTGGGCGTGCTCGTCCCCAACAACCAGAAGATCGGCGCCGTGGTGCTGCTCGAACACGACGGCCATGGCCGCTTCACGCCACACACGGTGCTCGACCGAGTAGCCCGCGTCGCCGACGTACGCAGCGGCGACCTCGACGGCGACGGCGACCTGGATCTCTCGGTGGCGCACTTCGGCTACGACCAGGGGGAAACGCGGTGGCTCGAGAACCGGGGCGGCTGGCGCTTCGCAAGCCACGTGCTGCAGGAGCTCTCGGGGCCCATCAATGCCGAGATCGCCGACATCGACGGCGATCACGATCTCGACATCGTGACCCTCGTCGGCCAGCAGTGGGAAGAGATCTACGTGTTCGTGAACGACGGCGCCGGGCACTTCACGCCGCAGCGGATCTTCGGCGCGAGCAACGAAGACTTCGGCTCGAGCTGGATCTCGCTGGCCGATCTCGACGGCGACGGCGATCCGGATATCGTCTACAGCAACGGCAACGTCTGCGACGACGCGACCACCTCGGGTCGTAGCTGGAACGGCCTGCAGTGGCTCGAGAACACGGGCGGCGCCTTCACCTACCACCGTCTGGCCGACATTCCTGGCGCCGCGGGGCCGCAGGCGGCCGATCTCGACGGCGACGGCGATCTCGACATCGCGGTCGTGAGCGCCTCCAACAACTGGGCCGATCCTTCGGCCCAGAGCCTGGTCGTCCTCGAGCAGACGAGCCGCGGCGTGTTTACCCTGCGCGATGTCGCCAGCGCGCCCACTCACCTGCTCGCGCTCGCCATCGGCGACCTCACGGGCGACGGCCAGCCCGACCTCGTCACCGGCGGGATGCACATGAGCTGGCCCTACGACCGGCGGTCGCGCCTCATGCTGTGGACGAACCAATGGCAGCGCGTCCCTTAGGCCGGTGGTGGCTGGCCACGACCGTGGTCGTGGCCGTGACGGCGGCCGCGTGGGTCGGCACGGGCCAGCTCGCGCGCCGGACGCTGGCGGCCAGCGTGCCGCCGCTTCTGGATCTACGGCCGCTGCCGGGGGCTGTCCAGTCGGCGGTGCGACAGGCCGACGCCGAAGCACGGTCGAACCCGGGCGCCAGGTCGATCGGCAACCTCGGGCGTGCCTATCACGCGGCCCAGTTGCGCGACGGCGCGCTGGCGGCCTATCGGGCCGCCGAGGCCATGGCGCCGCGAGACTGGAGGTGGACCTACCTGAGGGCCCTGCTGCTCGACGAGCGGGGCGACCAGGGAGTCCGCGAGGCGTTCCTCCGCGTCACCGAGGTGGCGCCCGGCGTGGGCCTGGCCTGGTTCCGCCTGGCGCAGGCCGACTTCAAGGCCGGGCGGCTCGACGAGGCGCGGCTCGCCTATTCCCGTGCGGAAGCCGCTCCAGCCGTTGCCGCGTTCATGCCCGATGGCGTGACGTCGCGACGTACCTGGCCGCTCGCCGCCTATGCCGGCGTGGCCCTGGCGCGTCTGGATCTCGAGGGCGGCAAGAGCGACCAGGCGCGGCGGCGGCTCGCGTCCCTCGCCGAGCGCCACCCTGACTTCGTGCCTGTGGTTGGACTGCTTCGCCAGATCGATCGCGGGCAGACCGTGCCGGGCAGCTACGTGCCCCCGGCCGACCCGGAGCTCGACGCGCTCGTCGCCTCGTCGCGTGTCAGCGACCTGTTGCTCGAGCACGCTTGCCTGGCGGCCCGGGCAAGCGACAACGGCTGGCGCGAGTTCCTGGCGCGGCGTGCCCTGACCTTCAATCCAGACGACCTCAACGTGCTCATGGAGATGGCGGCGATGCTGCAGGCGACGGCCCGTCCTGCCGAGGCGCTGGAGTATCTGACCCGTCATGAGGCCCTGGCGCCCGGCGACCATCACGCGCTCGTTCAGCAGGGCCGCGTGCTGGGCGACCTGGGCCGCCTCGCCGAGGCGGAAGCGGTGCTCACGCGCGCCACCGCCGTGCGTGACGCCGCCGCGGAGTACAACCTCGGCGCCGTACTCGATCGACGTGGCCAATGGGACGAGGCCCGCCGTCGCTACGAGCGCGCGCTCGCCATCAATCCGTTCCACACCCGCGCCATGAACGACCTGGCGGCCGGACTCGATCGCCGCGGCGACACGCCGGCGGCTCTCGCCTGGTTCGAGAAGGCAGTGCAGATCGCGCCCGACACGGCCGCGTTCCGCGTCAACTACGGCAGCGCGCTCATCCAGGCGCGGCGCTTCGACGAGGCGATCGCGACGCTCACGTCGGCCATCGCCCTCGACCCTCGAGACGCCACTCCGCACAACGCTCTGGGCATCGCGCTGGCGTCGAAAGGCGATCTGCTGGCCGCGCGCGACGCCTTCACCCGCGCGATTCAGCTCGATCCGGCCCACGCCAATGCGGGGCGCAACCTCGAGCGGGTGTCTGCGGCGCTGGCGAGTCGCGGCCAGCGGCCCTGACGACGCTCAGCGCGCGGCGCCGCCCGCTCGGTGCTGGCCGGAAAGATCAGGTCCGGGTCTGGCCCCGTTCACTTCGCCCGTTTACTCCGCAAGCAGTCGCGTCGCAAGGCTGGCGTAGAGGTCGACCGCGCGTTCCAGATCGGCGATCGCGATGTGCTCGTGATCCGTGTGCGCGACGTGAATCGTGCCTGGCCCGACGAGCAGCGGCGTGCCCCAGGCCGACAGGAACGGCACGTCGCTGAAGTAGGCGAAGACCTCGGTCTCGAAGCCCGGTACGGTGTGCAGGCGCACCGCCGGCAGCTCGAGGATCTCGTCGATGTCGGCCCGGCCGGCGACGGCGGTGTGCAGCGACGTGCGTAGCGCGTCGTGGGCGCCGACGGTACGAAAGAAGACCTCGGCCTCGGCGTGCGGTGGGATCACGTTCGGGGCGACGCCGCCCTTGATGAGCCCGATGGTGTAGTGTGTGCGCCCGAGCGTCGGGTCGGCCGGCCATTCGGTGGCACGCAGCGTGATGAGCACGTCGACGAGCTTCTCGATGGCCGACTCGCCCAGCTCGGGATACCCGGAATGGGCGGCCTTGCCGTGTGCCGTCAGCCGCACGCGGAAGCACCCGCGCGTGGCGAGGCCCAGCTTCAGCTCGGTCGGCTCGCCGTTGATGAGGTACTTCGACTGCGAGGCGATGGTGTTGGCCGCCTTGGCGCCGTCGCTGCCGCGCTCCTCGCCGGCCACGAACACCAGGCCGATGCGTGTCTCGCCGGCCGCTCTCAGCCGCTCGGCCGCCGCCACCTGCACCGCCAGGATCCCCTTGGCGTCACACGCACCGCGTCCGTGCAGGATGCCGCCCTCGACCCGGCTCGGAAAAAACGGCGGCACGCAATCGAAGTGCGTGGAGAAGACCACGGCCGGCTCCCCGACGGCGGCAATCACGTTGATGCGATCGCCGGCCACCGGCTGCTCGAGCACCGAGTAGCCGCGCTCACGCAGGTAGCCTGCCAGCACACGCGCCACCGGCCCTTCCTGGCCGGTGGTCGATTCGATGTCGATGAGCGTGCGCGCCAGACTGACGACGTCTACCGGATCCACTGTTCGAGCTCCGTGCGCGTATCGGTCTTGTCGTCGCGGTACTTGACGATGACGGGTGTGGCGAGCGACAGGCCCCAGTCCTTGCCGGCGCCGACGTTGACCGACCGGGCGCCGGGGACGACCACGGCGCCTTCAGGAATCACCAGCGGCTGTCCCGGTTCGGGCTTGAGGATGCGGCCGTTGGGCAGATCGTAGACCGGCGTCGATCCCGTCAGGATGGTGCCGGCGGCCACGACCGCGCGCCGCTTCACGACGGCGCCCTCGTAGATGCCGGTGTTGCCGCCGACCAGCACGTCGTCTTCGATGATGACGGGCATCGCCCCGACCGGCTCGATGACACCGCCAATCTGCGCGCCGGCACTGAGATGCACGCGGGCGCCGACCTGGGCGCACGAGCCGACCAGCGCGTGCGAGTCGACCATCGACCCCTCGCCCACGTAGGCGCCGACGTTGACATACATCGGCGGCATGCAGATGACGCCCTTGGCCAGGTGCGCCCCGTCGCGAATCGCCGAGCCGCCGGGGACGACACGCACGCCCGACCCCAGGCCGAGGGGCTTGAGGGGCATGGTGTCCTTGTCGAAGAACGGCAGGCCGGCCGCCGACTGATCGCTCGTGTCACCGAAGCGGAAACCGAGCAGGATGCCCTGTTTCACCCACGTATTGACGCGCCAGCCGGCCGGCGCCTGGGCGTCCGGTTCGGCCGACCGCACCTCGCCGGCGCTGAGCTGCTGGCGCAGCTGACGCCAGGCCTCGCGCGCCTCACTCTTGTCGGCGGCCGCGCCGGCGGCGAAGAGCTCCTCGATCGTGTTCTTCAGGCTCATCCGTCGTCCTCGGCTACGCCGCTGCGCGCGTCACGATCGGCAGGCCCAGCTCGCGCATCACGGCCAGCACCTTGTCTTTCGACGCCTGGCGCGGCGACACCATCGGCAGGCGGAACTGTTCCTCGCACAGGCCCATGGTGGCCATCGAGAACTTCACCGGCCCGGGACTCGACTCGCAGAAGTTGACCTGCATGATGCCGAGCACGCGCTGATGGATGGCGCGGGCGGCGGCGAAGTCTCCTCGTTCGGCGGCCTCCACCATGTCGGCCATTTCGCGCGGAATCTGATTGGAGCACACCGAGATGATGCCGCGGCCGCCGATGGCCATCAGCGGCAAGGTGACCGCATCGTCACCCGACAGCACCAGGAAGCCGTCGGGCACGGCGCGGATGATGTCGGCCATCTGCGACATGTTGCCGGAGGCTTCCTTCACGCCAACCACGGTCGGAATGGCGGCCAGCGCCGCCAGCGTCGGCGCATCGACGTTGCAGCCGGTGCGGCCCGGCACGTTGTAGATGATGATCGGCAACGGCGTGGCGCCGGCAATCACGGAGTAGTGCGCGAGCAGGCCTTCGGGCGTCGGCCGGTTGTAGTACGGCGTGACCGACAGCACACCGTTGGCGCCGGCCGCCTGCATCTCCCTGGCGGCCCGTGCCACCTCGTGGGTGTCGTAGCCACCGGCGCCCGCCAGCACCGGCGTCTTCCCGGCCGCTTCATCGACCACGATCTCGACCACCTGACGGCGCTCGGCCGCGCTCAGCGTCGGCACCTCGCCGGTCGTGCCGCAGGGCACCAGGAAATGGGCGCCGAGATCGATCTGGCGGCGGGCCAGACGGCGCACCGCGGTCGTGTCGACGGCGCCCGACTTGGTGAACGGGGTGATGAGGGCGGTGCCGACGCCGGTGAAGGTCGTGCGCATGGTCAATCTCCGGAATTCGTGAGGAAGTCCCGCATGGTGAACCAGCCGCGCCGCCCCACCAGCCAGCGCGCGGCCTCGAGCGCGCCGCGGGCGAAGACGCCGCGATCGCGCACTTGATGCGTCAGCGTCACGGTCTCCGACGGCCCATCGAAGCCGATCGTGTGCGTGCCGGGGATCGATCCGGCGCGCGTGGCGGCCACGTCGATGCTGCGAGCGTAGCCGGCCTCGACCATCGCCTGCTGCAGCATCAGCGCCGTGCCCGACGGCGCATCTTTCTTGGCGCTGTGATGCAGCTCGTGAATCCAGGCGCCGAAATCGGCGTGGGCGGTGAAACGCCGGGCCGATTCCTCGGCCAGCAACATGAAGAGGTTCATGCCGAGCGAGAAATTCGCGGCGGCGAGCACGGCAGTACCCGCCTTGGCGACCTCGGCCCGGAGTGCGGCTTCGTGGCCGCCCCAGCCCGTCGTGCCGATTACGACGTTGATGCCACGCGCCGCCAGCTTCGGCACATTCGCCGCCACGGCCTCGGGCAGCGTGAAGTCGATGGCCACGTCGATGCGGCCGTAGTCGCCAGTCACGCCGTCGGGATCCTGTGCGGTGACGATGCCGGCCAGCTCGAAGCCGTAGCCCGGCGCGAGGGTCTCGACCAGCTGTCCCATCCGGCCGTGCCCCACGAGCAACAGACGGCTCATGCCGAGGCTCCGGCGCCGGTGGCCGCGAAGAACGCCTCGTGCAAACGGCCCAGCACGAGCGGCACGTCGACCTCGCGAATCACGAACGTGATATTGCGCCGGGAGGCGGCCTGCGACAGCAGCTTCATCGGCACGTCGCCGACGGCGTCGAACACCCGGGCCACCAGCCGCGGCTCGTGCTTGAGACCCTCACCCACGGCACAGACGATCGCCATCTCGTGTTCGAGGGCGACGTCGGCGAACTCGGAGAGCGCCTCGACGATGGCCGGCAGCCGCCGCCGGTCGTCGACCGTCACCGAGACGCTCACTTCGGAGGTGGTGACGACGTCGACCGGCGTCTTGTGCCGCTCGAAGACCTCGAACAGGCGGCGGAGGAAGCCGTGCGCCATGAGCATGCGAGTGGACGTGATGTCGACCACGGTGACGTGCTTCTTCGAGGCGAGCGCCGTGAGTCCGCACGCCCCGGGCGGACTCACGGCGGTGATGAGCGTGCCGGGCGCCTCGGGGCGCTTCGAGTTCAGGATGCGCACCGGGATGTCGCGGGCGACGGCCGGCTGGATGGTGGCGGGATGCAGCACCTTGGCGCCGAAATACGCGAGCTCGGAAGCCTCGGCGAACGAGATGTGGGGCACCACGCGCGGACTGGCGACGAGGCGCGGGTCGGCGGTGAGCATGCCGTCGACGTCGGTCCAGATCTGGATCTCGGCCGCCTGCAGGCAGCTGCCGACGATGGCCGCCGAGAAATCCGAGCCGCCACGGCCGAGCGTGGTCGTCACACCGGTCCTGGTCGCACCGACGAAGCCCCCGAGCACCGGCACCTGAGAGGCCGCAAGCAGCGGCCGGACCCGCGCCTCGAGCGCGGCCGTCGTCTCGGCGAACTCGGGCGCCGCCGCCGTGTGCTCGTCGTCGGTCACGATCGCCGCCCGCGCATCCACCCAGGCGCCGCCGAGCCCCCGCGCAGCCAGCGCCGCGGCCACGATGCGGCTGCTCAGAATCTCGCCGGTGGCGGCAATCGTGTCGAGCCAGCGCGGCGACACCTCGCGCAGCACGCCCAGCGCGGCGACGACGCGTTCGAGCTCATCGAACTCGCGGTCGATGTCGGCCCGGGCCGCAGCCAGCAGCGCCTCGTCGTCGACGACGCCGGCCACCGTCATGTGCCGGGCGCGCAGATCGCGGAGGTTGTGCCGCGCCCCCTCGGCATCGCCCGCTCCGGCCTCGGCCGCCACACCGAGCAGCCGATCCGTCACTCCCGACAGCGCCGAGACGACCACCACCGGCCCCGGCGCAACCTCGCCCGCCGCCATGTCGATGGCGCGCTGGCGGGCCACGATCCCCATCAGGCGCCCGATGGCGGCCTCGTCCGCCACCGACGTCCCGCCGAACTTCATCACAACCATGAACGCGTCCCTGTTCCCCGTTCCCTGTTCCCTGCCTCAGGCCATCCCCTCGGCCACCATCAGCTCCGCGTTCAGGATGGCGGCGCCGGCAGCGCCGCGCACCACGTTGTGGGCCAGGGCCACGAACTTCACGTGGAAGACCGGGCACTCGCGCACCCGGCCGACCGACACGGCCATGCCGTCGCCGCGGTCGGCGTCGAGCCGCGGCTGCGGGCGGTTGGGCTCGTCCATCACCACGATCGCCGGTACCGGTGCGCTCGGCAGGCCGAGCTCCTGCGGACGTCCGCTGAAGGCTTGCATCGCCGCTACCACCGCAGCCGGCTCCACGCGCGTGGCGAACTCGACCGACACGGTCATGGTGTGGCCATCGATGACGGGCACGCGGTTGGTGTGTGCGCTGATGACGACGTCGTGCGGCTGCCGCCCGCCGTCGCTACCCAGGATTTTCTGCGTCTCGCGCTCCATCTTGTCTTCTTCGCCGCCGATGTAGGGCACGACGTTGCCGAGGATGTCGAGCGAGGGCACGCCGGGGTAGCCGGCGCCCGACACCGCCTGCATCGTCGTCACGACGACCCTGGCGAGACCGAACGCGCGCAGCGGCGCCAGCGCCGCGGCGAGCACGATGGTCGAGCAGTTGGGATTGGTCACGATGATGCCTGACCAGCCCTTCACCCGCTGCTGCTCGGCCACGACGCTCAAGTGGTCGGCGTTGACCTCGGGGATGAGGAGCGGCACGAGCGGATCCATGCGGAAATTCCTGGCGTTGCTGACGACGACGTGGCCGGCCGCGGCAAACGCGCCCTCGATGTCACCCGCCACCGAAGCGTCGAGTCCAGAAAACACGATCTTGGGCCCGCGGCCGGGCACGCAGGCATCGACCGTGCGGCCGGCGGCCTCGGGCGGCATCGGCGCTGCCAGGCGCCACGGCGCGGCGTCATGGTAGGTCTTGCCCTCGGAGCGCTCGCTGGCGGCGAGCCAGACGGGTTTGAACCACGGGTGCCGTGAGAGACGCGTGACGAAGTGCTGACCGACGACGCCCGTCGCGCCGAGCACGCCGACTTCGATTGATCGCTGCTGCATGACCGTCTTGCCATCCTTCCGATTACTGAGTGATATCCGCTCAGAAAACACGAAACCCGCCACGCGCGACTGGCGCTGGCGGGTTGCTGGGTGCCCGGGCGGACCGACCGTCCGAATCTAGGCGCGCACCTGGCCCTCCGCCGCGAGTCGCTTTCGCGTGGCGTGCTTTCGAGCCGCAAGGAGGTGCTGAGTCGACATCGACGGTCAAAAGTATAGGTGCGCCGCCGTCGGCCGGTCAAGCGCGACGGGAGCCGAGCAGTGCCCGCGTCACGACGAGATGTCCGGCGAGCGCGACGACGACGAGAACCGCTGGAAGCCATATGTCGGGCAGATGCAGCACCCAGGTGTTGACGTGCAGGGGATCGTCGCCGAAGGCGCGCACCATTGGCGAGGTCGCCACCGCAATCACCGTGATGACGAGCAGGCAGCCGAGCCCCCAGACGTTCCAGACCCACACCTATCTTGCGGATGGCGACGCCGTCAGGCGATGAGTTCCCGGTTCGCGGTGTCGGGTATGCCGATCCAGGCCACGGCGGCGAGGAAGAACGCCGCGCCCGTGACCGCGAATGCCGCGCCGAAGCCCTGCGTGCCGGCCATCGTACCGACGACGAAGGGCGCTGCCGCGCTGGCGATCCGCCCGACGTTGTAGCCGACACCGGCCGCCGTGGCGCGCACCGCGGTGGGATAGAGTTCGGCGATCACGGCGCCAAAGCCGCTGTAGTAGCCGGTGCCGAAGAAGGCCACGAACGGCCCGAGCAGCAGCAGGAAGAGCGGCTCGCGCAGGTAGCCGTAGAGCGGCAGCAGCAGGCTCGCCATCAGCACGAAGCCGACGTAGGCGCGCTTGCGGCCGACGGCATCGGCGATGTAGCCGAAGCTGATGTAGCCGAACCACATCCCGACCTGCATGGCGATGACGAACCACGACATCGCCGACGAGGTGAGGCCGACGCCGCCGCGCTCGGGTGGCAGGTTGAGGTAAGCCGGCACCCAGAGGTTCAGGCCCCACCAGCCGAAGAGGCAGCAGGCGTTCATCAAGATGATGAAGATGGTCGTCCTGGCGCGGGCCGGTGTGAACAACTCGCCGATCCGGCCGCGCGCCTTGTCGGCGGTGCGGCGCCACAGCTCGGGCTCCTCGACCTTGCGGCGAATCCACAGGGTGAAGAGCGCCGGCAGCACGCCCACGAAGAACACACCGCGCCAGCCCCACACCGGCATCACCAGCAGGTTGACGAGGGCGGCGAGCCCGTAGCCAATCGCCCACGAGCTCTGCACGAACGCCAGGGCCTTGCCGCGATGCTTCGCCGGAAAGGTTTCAGAGACCAGGGCCACGCCCGTGGCCCACTCGCCGCCCATGCCGAAGCCGAGCAGGATGCGGAAGATCGCCAGTTGCGTCACGTTCTGCACGAGGCCGCAGGCGGCCGTGAATACCGAGTAGATGAGCACGGCTGCCATGAGCGCGCGCTTGCGGCCGAACCGATCGGCGAGCACGCCGAAGACGACGCCGCCGACGGCGGCCGAGAGCAGGGTGAGCGCGCCGAGCTGGCCGGCGACGGCTGTCGAGAGCTGCAGCGTCGGGTCCTGGATGAGCGCCGCCAGCACCAACGAGTAGAGCATCACGTCGAACGAGTCGAGCATCCAGCCGAGCGAGGCGGCCACGAAGGCGTGACGCGCGCGTCCATCGGCCGCGCGCCACCAGGCGAACATGCCGGTATCGTCGGTGGCAGCGATGGCGGCAGAGGAGACGGTCGGGGATGCGCTCATGGGGGCCTCGCGCCGGCAGAGTCCTCCGGCCGCGGCCTCACAGTAGCACCACCCCATCGGCCCGCACACGATTTCCGCCCCCCGGGCAGCCGGAGGCGAACGTCAGCGGCGGCCGAAGACGATGAGGTGTTCCGACTTGCCCGCCATGAAGAAGCGGGCGACGGCGCCGGAGTAGGAGTCGGTGCCGGAGTAGGAATCGGTGCCGGCCGGATCGAGGCCGATGACCTGCGGGTACCAACTGCCACCACGCGTGACGAGGGCGGGCGCGCTCCACTCGGTGGGGGCATCGAGACGGTCGTTGAACGACACGTAGACGCCGCCCTGTTCCCAGGTGTTCGACGTGGCCTGGTTGAGGAGCATGACGTAGGTCTGGAGGGAGGCGTTCCAATGAATGGACGGCCCCCAGAACACGTCGACGCCGGCCCGCTCGTCGTCCCAGCGATTGACGGCACGCAGGAACGGCGTCGCCAGGGGGAAGTCCCACGGCGAGGCGGCAGGGTCGATGACCTGCTCATTGGCCTCCTCGCCCGGGTCGGCGGACGCGGCTGGCGGCAGCCAGACCCCGTCGGACCAGATGTCGGCCCGCCCGGCGGGCTGGTCGCGGTCGGCCCAGGCAAGGCGCGCCACCGACACGCCAACCGCGTCGGCCGCCTCGACGTACTGCGTGTAGTAGAGATAGGCGTAGTTGCGGTCGGCATCGAGCGCGACCGAGAAATCGCCTACGCCGCCGACGAAGTAGTAGTTGCTCGTGTCGCAGGTCACCGACGAGGCCGGCGTCTCGATGACCGGACCCAGATCCTGCCACGTCGCACCGCGATCCTCCGACCGCGCCAGCCCGATACGCGGCCACACCTTCCCCGACCCTTCGCACACGACGTGCTCGCGCTCGTTGTGGTAGAAGCCGTACCAGGCATCGGCGTCGCGCACCATGCTCTCGAACCACATGCCGCCGAGCGGCGCCGCGCCCTCGAAGCGGATGGCGCCCTGGTCGGCGAGCTTCTTCAGGCTCGTCCCGCGGCTCACCTCGGCCCAGCCCGCCACGGAGTTGAAGAGTGAGAGGGTCCAGGTGCCATCCAGGATCTCCCACACGGCGGGGCTGTTCGAGTCGGTGTCGTTGGGAAAGGCCAACGGGACCGCTGGCAGCAGCGCCGCATACGGCTCGCCCCGGGACTGGGCGTGGAGGCGGGGACCGTCGACGGCGACCAGGGCGAGAGCGACCGCTATTGCGGTCACTATGAGCGCCGGCTGCCACCGCGGGAGGTCGAATCGTGGGCGTTGAGGCATGACACCCGAATCGAAGCAACGCCTGTGCCTTTACATCCTTTACACGCGCCTGACAATGGATGACAGTAGTCCGCCAGTGGAGACTGCCGCATGAGCGCACGACGTGCTACCCAGTGGACCGGCACGGCGATCGCGGCCGTGCTGCTGACGGCTATCCCGCACGGGCAGGCTACGCTCCGATCCCAGCTCGTCGGCCACTGGCGCCTGGTCTCGACCGAGCAGGTGCGCGAGGGCGAGCCGCCCACGGCGGGACTCGGTGCCGCGCCGCTCGGCACGATCGTCTACACCGCTGACGGACGCATGCAGGCGCAGCTCACGACGGCGACCCGGCCACGGGTACGCCCCGCCGATGCCAACGCGGCCGACGCGCGGGCGCTTGCCCGCCACACCGCCTACTTCGGCACCTTCACGGTGGACGAAGCATCGCGCACCGTGACCCACCATCGCGACGGCACGTTCGGGCCTGGCGAGCGCGACTTCGTGCGGGCGATCGCGCTTGCCGGAAACCGCCTCGTGCTGACCACGCCCACGACCAAGGTCGACGGCAAGACACGCTTCTCGCGCATCACCTGGGAGCGACTGCCGGCGGCAGACGTCGCCGCGTCGTTCTCGGCCGAGGCCCGGCGGGAGGTGGCCGGCACCTGGGAACTGGTGGAGCACAAGACCACGCTGCCGAGCGGCGAGGTGCGCCGCAATTTCGGACCGACGCCGAAGGGCGTGTTCGTCTTCCATCCCGACGGCCACACGGCCGTGCAGATCGTGAACCCCGACCGTCCGGCCACGACGCTCGACCGCGCGTCCGACGACGAGGTGCGCGTGCTCCAGCGCACGTATCTCGCCTACTTCGGCAGCTACGACGTCGACCCGGCGACGAAGAAGATCGTCGTGCACACGACCGCCGACCTCAACCCGATGAACAGCGGCGCCGATCAGGTCCGCTTCTACGAGTTCGACGGCGACCTGATGTACCTGCAGCCGGCGGCGGCGGCCGGCGGCCCAGTGTCGCGCATCACGTGGCGGAAGGTGCAGTAGCCCGGGCCCGGCGCAGCGCGGCGCTCATGCTGCTGGTCGTCGGCAGCGTGGCCGTCACGTGCGCCTGCGGCCGTAGCTACGACGGCGCCGGCGATCTTCGCGCGCAGCGTGTGGTGCTCGAACGCGAGGTCGAGGGCCTGCGGGCCATCGCCCTGCGGCTCGAGCGCGGCGAGTCCCTGCTGCCGCCGAACGACGTCGCGATCGCCGTCGATGAGGGGCTGGTGCGCGACCTGATCGTGGCGCAACTCCCCTTCGCGACCGACATCGACCGCTTCCACGTGGAGCTCACCGGCGCCGACGTGCAGTTCCGCGGCAGCGCCACCGTCCAGTTGCGTGGCCGGCTGCAGGTACGCGACCAGCCGGAGCTGACGGCGGACCTCACGCTCTTCGGCGCGCTCGCCGACGTCCGGATCGACCAGACCTCCTCGACCCTGCTGGCCACCGTGGCGGCCGACCACCTGGCGATCGCCGAGACCATCGGCATCGCCCGCTACCTGAGCGGCGCCACGATCGGCGAGGTGGCGCGGCTGGCCCGACTCCAGCTCGACGCGCTCCTGCCCACCATCCGCATTCCGGTGAAAGTGCAGCAGTCGATCGCGTTCCCGGAGCTCACCGATGGTCCGGTCCGGATCGCGGGCGCCAGGATGCCGCTCGAAGCGGCTGTGTCGCAGGTAGTGGCGGCTCGCGGCCGGCTGTGGGTGTCGGTGAAGGTCACGCCGGGAGCCTTTGCGCCGCTCGAACCGGCAGCGGGGCCGGTGGCCCGATGACCCGTACCCGGATCGCCGCCCTCGTCCTCGTGACGATCGTGGTCCTGGTCTCCGTGGGAGGACTGGTCCTCTACCGCCGTGCGCTCGCGCTCGACGGGCAGAACCGTGAGACCGCAGACGTGCTCCGCCTGCAGATCGCGGCCCTCGACACCGAACGCAGCGCGCTGCGGGCAAGGCTCGAAGATCTCGTGGAGCGCGACCCGCACCTCGTGGGCATGCCCGAGACGCCGGTGCGCGTCGCCGTCCCCACGACGCTGGTGCGCGATCTGATGGAACGCGTGGTGGCCGGGGTGGCCGATCGGGTGACGCTGACCCTCTCGAACATCCGCGTGCGCAAGACCGGCTCGGTGCGGCGCGTGGTGACGCTCGGCGACTACGACCTGAAGGTCACGGTGAAACAGGTGCAGGCCCGGCTGCACGCCGGCACCCCGCGCCTGACCTTCGGCAGTAACCGCATCGCCATCGCCTTGCCGGTCGGGATCGCGTCCGGTACGGGGCACGCCGAGGTGGATTTCGCCTGGGACGGGCGCACCATCGGCGGCGCCGTGTGCGGCGACATGCACCTCGTCCAGGCCGTGACGGGCACCGTCGTCCCGCGCAACTATCGGCTCTCCGGTTCCCTGCACCTGCAGGCCACCGACACCGAGATCGTGGTGCAGCCGCGGCTCCCGCGCCTCGGCGTGCGCATCGACGTCGCCCCCTCGGCCGAGTCGTGGGCCGCCGCACAAAAGGTGCTCGATGACCGGCGCGGGCTGTGCGGCTTCGTGCTCGATCGCGTGGACGTGCTGGGAGCCGTCGAAAGGTTGATCAAGCGCGGCTTCAACGTGCGCCTTCCAACCGAAAAGGTCACCTCGATGGCCCTGCCGGTGGCGGTCGAGCCGACACTGCTCGTACGGGGTACGCCGGTGGCGCTCGGCATCCGGGTCGGCGAGCTGGTGATCACGGAACAGGCCATCTGGCTCGGCGCGCACGTGTCGGTGGCGACCGACCTGGCGGCGGAGGCAACGCGGCGCGAAGGGCCGACTCGCTGACGCCGAGTGCCCGAGCGGCGGCTGCGAAGTCGAGATCGCGGCCAGGCAGGCATCGTCCGGCAGGTGACCGAGGCCCGATCGCGCGCCGTTCAGGAATTGTCCGGTTCAGGCGTCAGGAGCACCGCGAGATCCTGAAAGCGCTCCGTCTCGAGCGATCCTCGCATGCGCGCCTGTTGCCGGCTGAGCAACCACAGCTCAGGGATGACAGTAGCGACGAGCCGGCCCCGGCCAAACACCCTGACGACCGCGCTCTCGGAGACGACGAAGGCGCCGTCGAGCTGCGCCAGCTCCTTCAACGTGCCGCGCAGGTTCTTCTCGGTGATTCGTGTGTGCGCGGGGGCGTGGCCCGCCAGCGGATCGAGAATCAGCGCACGAGACGCGGCCAGCACGGCCTCGGCCTTGCCAAGGGTGAACAGCGTGCCGATCCGACGGCCCTCCCGGCCCTCGCGTGCGATCGCCACGGCGAGTTCCAGCAGCGCCTCGAGGACGTCGGGGCGACACGCTGGCAACTGCGCACACACCGTCTCGAACATAGGGCACCCGATCGACATTCTGCGCCGACGGTGGAGCCTTCAGCCGCGGCCACGATCTGCTGGCACCAGGCCCCGGCAGGCGCTGACAACCCTTCTTGCAGCCGAGCCGTCTATTGCGGCGTGCAGTCCGACCTCTGGCAGAACCTCCGCTTCACGTTCCGCACCCTGCGTCGCGACGCCTCGTTTGCCGCCTTTGCCATCCTGGTGGCCGGCCTCGGCATCGGCGCCAGCACCACGGTCTTCAGCGTGGTCAACGCGCTGCTGCTGCGGCCGCTGCCCTTTGCGGAGGCCGATCGGTTGGTTTGGATCTCCAACCACGACACGCCCGGCCTGTCGGGGCAGACCACGCAGGTGGGCTACCTGCTGGATCTGCAGGAGCGCGCCCAATCGCTCGAGGCGCTGGCCGGCTACTTCGCGTTCTACGGCGTCGGCGACAACGTGCTCAGCGGGGGCGGCGAGCCCGAGCGAGTCAGCGGCGTGCCGGTGTCCGGCAATTTCTTCGACGTGCTGGGCGTCCGGCCGGTCATCGGCCGGACCTTCTCCGAAGACGAGACGACGTTCAACGGGCCCAAGGCCGTGCTGCTCAGCCACGCCCTGTGGCAGCGCCGCTTCGACCGTGACCCCGCCATCGTCGGCAGGCCGCTCACCCTCGACGCCGAGCCCTACACGGTGGTGGGCGTGCTGCCCGAATCGTTCGACTTCGCGTCGGTCTTTGCGCCAGGCGGGCACTTCGACCTGTTCTTCGCGTTCCCGCTCAGTGAGGAAACCAATCGCTGGGGCAACACCATGGCGATGGTCGGCCGGCTCAAGCCCGGCGTCTCGGCCTCGGCCGCTCAGGCCGAGGTGACGCTGCTGGGCAAGCAGCTGACCGAAGCCCATCCAGAGCGCAACAGCTTCGAGGGCCGCGTCACCGCGCTCGCCGACCAGGTGAGCGGCCGGATGCGCCTCGCCCTGTGGGTGCTTGCCGGCGCAGTTGGCGTGGTGATGCTGATCGTGTGCGCCAACCTATCCAACCTCCTGCTGGCGCGCACGGCGGCCCGACAAAAGGAGATGGCCGTTCGCTCGGCGATGGGTGCGGGACGCCGTCGCCTGATCGTCCAGATGCTGACCGAAGGCCTCGTGCTGTCGGGGGCCGGGGCCGTGCTCGGCCTGGTGCTCGCGGTGGCCGGCACGCGGGCGCTCGCGCGGCTCGACGCCGTCAGCGTCCCTTTGCTCGGCTCGATCGGCGTGGACGCCACAGCGCTCGGCTTCACACTGGCCACGGCGCTCCTGACCGGCGTCGTCTTCGGCCTGGCCCCCGCGCTCCAGGCGCCTCACCTGGCCGTGCACGACGCCCTCAAGGACGGCAGCCGCGGATCGACCAAAGGGGGTGCCCGCGGGTGGGCACGCAACGCGCTGGTCGTGTCGGAGATTGCCTTCACGTGCGTCCTGCTGGTCGGCGCCGGGTTGCTCATTCGAAGCCTGGTGCAGGTCCTGGACGTCGACCTGGGCTTTCAGCCCGCCCGCGCGGCCACCATGCGCGTGGATCCCGACACGTCCTACACGACACAGGAGCAACAGACGGCGTACCTCACCGAGGCCCTGCGGCTGGCGCGCACGATTCCCGGCGTCGATGGCGCCGGCATCACCGACACCCTGCCACTCGGCCGCAACCGCACCTGGGGGGTCCGCGCCAAGGGCGTGATCTACGAGCGCGGCCAGCAGCCGTCGGCCTACATCCGGGTGGTCAGCGACGGCTATCCGGCCGCCATGGGCATCCCGCTCATGGCCGGGCGCGACATCTCCGAGCGCGACACGGCGGCGAGCGACCCGGTGGCCGTCGTCAACGAAACGATGGCCCGCGCGCTGTGGCCGGGCGACGACGCCGTCGGTAAGGTGCTCACCAACGTGTGCGGCGCCGACCGGCAGGTGGTCGGCGTCGTCGGCGACGTGCGCCACCTGGCGCTCGATCAGGCATCGGGCAACGAGTTGTACATCCCGATGCGCCAGTGCAACGACCTTCCGTCGGCGGAACTGGTGCTGCGCTCGGCGCTGCCGCCGGAGCAACTGGCCAACGCCGTCCGCGCCACCCTGAAGCCGATTGCGCCCAACCTGGCCGGCAACGACTTCAAGGGCCTGCAGCAGCTCGTCGACCAGTCGCTGTCGTCGCGGCGCTTTCTCGTGCTTCTGCTCGGCGGGTTCGCGGTGTTCGCCCTGGTGCTGGCCTCTCTCGGCATCTTCGCGTTGGTCTCCTACTCGGTGGGCCGGCGCACGCAGGAGATCGGCATTCGCATGGCGCTCGGCGCCTCGGCCGGCAGCGTGCAGGCCGACATCATCACTCACACCTGGCGCCTGGCGGCCGCCGGTATGGCCATTGGTGCCGTCGTGTCGTGGGGTCTGGCGCAGTCGCTTCGCGGGCTCCTGTTCGGTGTGACCGCCGGCGACCCGCTGACCTTTCTCGCGATGCTCGTGGTGCTCTCCTTGGTGGCCACTGCGGCCGGCTACCTGCCGGCCCGCCGCGCCGCGCGAATCGATCCGCTGACGGCACTGCGCGCGGACTGAGGCACCCCACCGGCCTGCTATCCGGTCCGACTCGCGATCAACGCCCCACGGAAGCCGGCACCGAGCTCGACTAGGACTTGGCGTGTCGTTTTTGACATAATCACGCTCACACCGCTCGCAAGTCGTTGAGTTCGCACGGAGAGATGTCCGAGTGGTTGAAGGAGCACGCTTGGAAATCCACCTGGCGATGTGCGACGGCGCGCTCTCAATTGCCATAACCGTTGCAGTTTCAACCGCTTAGCGGAAGTCGCGTCACGAGCGTCGATCTCCGTAAACCACTGTAGATCTCGCGCAATCGATCGGGTCACGTCACGGTTGTGTCACGGTTTTCGGGGCGTGAAGGCGGACGCATTTCCAGCAGGCTGAGGCCCGAACAGGGCTTCAAGAGACACGCTGCGAGAGCTTGCGCGTCGCGGTGTCAGGTCGATGTTCACGGATCTGGCCATGTTCACGGCGGTGTGAACATGGAGTTCGTCGTGAACAACGGAGAACTGCAATCGGACGAACCGAGCGGAAATCGGGCACGCCCGACAAGGAAATCGAAACCGTCCCTCGGCGGCCGAAGGAGTCCGGAACGCCGCTGTGCGCACGCCGGCCGTCGTGCGAGCGGACCCCAGGACCGGACCGATGCCCTTCCAGCCGGCCACCTAAATGCGCTTAATTTCCGCGAGGTTGCGGTAGTGCGCGCCAATCGCCGTCAGCCTGCAGCCTGTTGAGTTGATGGCGGCGTAGTACATGTGCTCGGCATCGACTGGGACAACGAGCCCGTGCCTGTTGCAGCGCTGCAGTTCCTTGAAGACCCTCGCGTTGTCCGGATTGACCGGAATATGCACCAGGTCGGCCGCGTTGCGGCGGTCATCCTCGTAAGACGGGTCCAGCCGGTAAATGCTTGCAGGATCCGGGAAGTAGACCGGCAGGCGACGCAAGACTTCAAGCGGCACCTTTGGTGCGACCTGCCTGAGGGTCACAAAGGTCTGCACATTGGCCTTGTAGATTGGCCGCTGCTCCCACGGTCCGAGCGTCTGATCGACATGCGAGTAGAGGGCGGCCGGCGTGATGTTGCCGCAGATGTCCGAACACCCGCCGCCCAGTCCGTCCAGCAAGATCTCCGTAAACACACCGTGGCGCTGGCCCTCAGCGGCCAGTCCCTCCCGGTGCGTAGCTGTCAAAATCGTGACACCAGTGCTGATGACTGAGGCATTGGCCGCCGGCAGCCCCGCGACCTCTCCGGCGTAGCCCGAGTGGCAGCAGTCCAGGATGATGACCGTTGACTTGATACGGGGATGTGCGCCATTCGCGAGCCCGAGGATCTCGGCCAGTGCGAGGCCCCACGCCCCTTTGCGGCCGTCCTGGCTGACGATGTAGCCAGCGTTCGTGTCCGGGTTGATGAGACCGTGACCGGCAAAGTAGAGCACGGCTGTCTCCGCGTCCCCTTTGAAGAGCTCGGACACCACCTGGCTGAGCACGTCGGCCGTGACGGGCGCGACATTACTCGTCACGACTCGCACAGAGAAGTTGGGGGCCCCGTCGCCGTTGCTTTCCAACAACTGCGCCACAGCGGTTGCGTCGTTCACGCACCCGCTCAGAGGTGCGTCCGGATAGCCGTCTATGCCGATGACGAGGGCCTTCTTCATGGCTAGCGTCCGCCTCCGACGAGGGTCTTCAGGTTGTCCCACGTCCACCTATAGAGCTTGTCGCCAGACTTGGCGACACACGGCTTCGTGCACGTCTTGTCGCTGTACCCGGCGAGGAGGAAGTACGGGACCTCCTCGTCCTGCGCGATCCTGAGCTCGGCGCTCACACCCGCGGCAGACTCGGTGTGCTCCCCGCAGATGACGCAGACCGTGTCCACACAACGGATCCTGGTCCTGGCCTTCGCCCTCCAGTTCTCATCGATCCGTTCCCTAATCGACCAGTCGGCGAGACTGAACGGGCTGTCGTCATGCCTGGCCTGTCCGACGAGCAACGTCCGCAGAGCCTCGTCATGATCGTAGTCAAAGCTGATGAACACTCTCTTCTTCGCCATGGCTCTCCTTCAGCGCTGGCCGAGGTTCGCGCGAAGGACTCGGAAGAACTCCTTCGTAGATCGCTCGCGAGCGACACCTTCCTGCAAGTACCCGCGTTTCTGGGTAAGGTCAATCGCCGCTCGGTTGGACGCCGTGGCGTACTGATCGAGGTCAGCCTCCGTCCTGAGGTAGGGCCACTTCTTCAGGTAATCAGGGAGGTCGGTTGTCTGACCGGCAAACGTGGCGAGCGGGAAGTCCTTCTCAGAGGCAATACCGATCTCCCAGGGCACCCACCACGACTTCTGCGTCGCTTCGGACACCACGGCCAGCAACTGCGTGCACTTGCCGAGTTCGCGCCGGACGTGGTCTGCGAGGTCGTCACCGCTTGTTCCGACACCGGGGTCGATCACGTCGAGGTACGAATCGATACCGTGCTTCACCTTCAGGCGAGTTGCGACGGCCAGCGCGCGCTGGGAGTCCGCGTGCTGATGGGAGATGAAGACCTTCATCAGCGCCCGCCGCTCTTGTTCTTCGTGGGGTCCACGATCGTGAAGGTTCCGCCTGGCTGCCGCGTGGGCGGCACCCGCTCACCCTTCGAGATCGTGACCTCGTGGCCGGTCCGACCACCGCGTGGCCCGAGTTCCTCGTACTGACCGGACCGAGGGGCCTTTTCGCCCGGCTTCACCATTGCGCCCATGACCATGCCTCCTGACTGACCGCCAACACGTACACGTGCAGCGTCGGCTTCATGATGGCGCTCGGAGACGGTCGCACGCCTCGGCCGTGTTGTGGCAGAAGCTCTGGAGAGTTTCCTTCAGACTCTTTTCTTGGGCGCGGGCAGATGAGGCTTCAGGCGGTGCGCCAATTCGGATATACGTCTGTCGCCTATAGCGTCGAGTGCGGCCACATCACAGTTGCCAAGGCGGACGTGACTGGAAAGACGGTAGTTACCGTGGTACTCGTTCTTGATGATGTTGACGCCGCGGCCAAGCGCCGGTTTCAGTTCGCTTCGGAGAATCGAGACCCCCTTGAACCCTTGATCATCATTCGCTCCAAGGTCCGTCTTA
This sequence comes from Acidobacteriota bacterium, assembly GCA_018000455.1. GTDB lineage: Bacteria > Acidobacteriota > Vicinamibacteria > Vicinamibacterales > UBA2999 > CADEFD01. Next base: position 89,328 of record JAGNJW010000016.1, on the reverse strand, counting down.
TGGGCCGCCCGGTGCTCGCCGTGGGCAATCAGGAGGTGGAGCAGGACTCGAAGGGAGGCATCGGTAACCTCAAGCCTCGAGTGCCCGACCATCACAACCGTTCGGCGGTGGACTCGTTCGCCAGGGATGGCGATCAGCACATCGTCGCCGGAGTTCGGGCCAGACGGGCAGAATCCAGCCCGGCAGGCATCATGAGACGACCTGCCACTCTCTTTGAGCGCTGAGCGCAACTTCAGGGACACTTCACTGCTGTTGAAGGGCTTCTGGACCAAGTCGCTGGCGCCGTCCCTCATGACCTCAACCGCCTCGGGGACTTCGCGCGCATATCCGCTCACGATGAGAACTGGCAACCAGAATTTCTGACCAACGAGCTCGCCGTGGCCCCGACGGATCTCTCGGAGGAGTTCCCTGCCGTGCTCGACGTGTCCCTTGATCGAGCGCGGTGTCTGCTTGATCTGCAGGTCGAGCAACACGATGCAGATTGGCTGCGCTCGTAGTACGCCGCTGGCCTCCTCACGACTCGCGGCGACGATATGCTCCCACCCGAGTGCCCCAACGATTTCGGAGAGATCCTCGGCCGCCTCGGCATCGTCTTCAACAATAAGTGCGCGATGACCCGGCATGGATCGCTTCGTCACGGGACCTCAGCGCAGAACGCGCATTGTGATTCGTACGGTTGTTCCTTCATCGGGCGTGCTCTCGATATCCAGCCGTCCTCCATGCTCGGATTCAACGATCTTGACCGCCAGAGGAAGCCCGAAACCCGTGCCGTTCTTCTTGCTCGTCGCGAATAGTGTAGTGGCATCCTGCCTGGCTTCGGCCGCCATGCCGCACCCTCTGTCCTGAATCACGATTGTCGCGAGTCCCTCCTTCCGATCGGCCCTCACGACCACGGGCTCATGTCGCCCAAGTCCGTCGTACGACTCGATGGCGTTCTCGAGAACATTGGTCAATGCCTGCACAAGCCTCGATCGCGACATGTCAACGAAGAGCCCGGCAGGTACGGACAGTTCGAGTGGCGGGCCCTCGTCTCCCCGCGACTTTCCCTTGGCCAGGGCGGCAGCCTCTTCAACAACCTCCCGCAGATCCTCTGCCCCAAACGTTAGCGCGGGCTGCTCGGTATACGCGCGCATGGCATCCAGCACGGATCGCAAATGCGAGACCCGCCGTCGGACACGCTCAGCCTCTTCGCGCAGACCACTCAACGACACGGTCTCCGCCGACAGCTGCTCCCGGAGCCGATCTGCCGAAACGGCAAGTGGAGATACCAGACGGATCACCTCGTGGTACAACTCCCTCGCGAACGTGTTGGCGACTTGGTCAGCCGCGCGCCTGACAGCGTCACGCCCTCGCGGTCCAAAACGCGCCTCGATGTCGTCCAGAGTGGTGTTGAGGCGCTCGACATGCTGCTTGCCGAGCGTGCTCGCGTGCCGTGAGTCTCGTCGCCTCAAGGCAGCGTTCTCCGCGGCCTGGCGAACGCGGCCGTTGTCGTCAGCCACCAGCCGCGCGAGCACCGCCTCGAAGGCAGGGTGCTGAACCTGCGCCGCCACGTTCGCGACGGCTCGTCGCACCTCCCATTTCACGTGGCCTGCCAGACGAACGAGTCGAGCGACGATGATATCAAGATCTGGATCACCAGCGATCGTGCGCTGGCACCATTGCTCCGCTCGGGCCACGCCCTCAAGAGCAGTCGACCAGTCGTGCGAATCCAGCGCTCGGAGAATGGCTTCGAGGGATTTCCCGTCTTCAGTGCCCATAGCGCGCCTTGCGCTGAAGGAAGGCTTCGCGACCTCCCTCGAGAATCCGTTCAATCTCTTCCTTGCATTCGTCGACAGTACCGACCTGCCGCACGGCAGCATGCTGGCCATCGGACGCGAACACAAACACGCGTTCGGCTTCGCCCAAGACGGGAATGTTGGGATTGTGAGTGACGAAGATCACCTGGCGACTCCCTTTGACAGCGCGGAGGGCACTCACGATCGTGTCGTAGACGAACGCGTTGTCAAGGTTGTCTTCGGGTTGGTCAATCAGCAGGGGGCGCTCGCTCTGAGTCAGCAGGATTGGGAGGATGGTCGTGCACCGCTGGCCCGTGGACAGCTGTGACGAGTCCTTGTAGGTGCCACCGTCCAAGAGTTCGATCGACGGCCGATCGTCAATATCGACAGCTTCAATCGCGTAGGCAGTTCCCGTCCGTCTCAATGCGTCGACGATTTTCGAGGCGCGTTCGTCGTCGAGCGCCGCTCGCTCGATCAGAGTGCTGCGATCGTTGGCCTGAACGAGTGACGCTAGCTCTCCAGGCAGGAATGCTTGGGAGAGCCGATCAGCCACCATGCCCTGTTTCACGCCAGCGCCTTTCAGAGCCTCGGCGACCATGTCTCGATACCCCTGGAGGTCGGCCGCCTGGAGGACGCTCACTCGAATGCTGGGGAACTGTCGCGAGAGCCGCTCGGCCACCGCCTTGCGAAGGAGAAAGCGGCGGTCGCGAAGCTCGGACACGCGGTTGAGTAGGATCGTTCTAGCCGCCGAGAGTTCGGAGCGCTGTTTCTCCTTCGCCCGTTGGTCCGCCGCTGCCGCTTGTGCGGTCGCGAGCCCTCCCTGCAATGCCGTTCGTTCGACGGCACGGCCGCCCTGCTCCTCGGACGCCGCGACGAGACCCCGATACTCCGCTTCCTGGAGTGCGTGGCGTTCCGCAAGCGCCGCTCCATGAGCGGAAAGAACTGTTGCTGTGCCACGAGCAGCGTCTCCAATGGCCGTCACGGCGCCAGACAATGTGGCGGACAACTCCTCTAGAGCGCCGGCGTACTGCTTGAACAGATCGCCATTGGGACCAGTGAGTACCGCATCGTTGAGGTGGGCCTCGATGCTGGTCCGAAACGCGGCCTGAAGCGCGATCCCATCGCGAACGACTCTCTCCAGTGCGGCCCCTAAAGCGGCCGGAATCGTCTCCTCTCGGGCGCGCAGGCTCTTGGCGGCGTGGGCCGCATTGATCCGTTTGGCGTCGGGCCCCTCCGTCTCCACCAAACCCTTAAGCCGCTCTTCGATTGCGAGTACCTCTGACGCCCGCCCTCGAAGGTCATCGATCTCCAGATCCAGGCGGCGCAGGTCGCTGCTCGACTGCTCAAGTTGGCGGTGCAGCTGATCTAGCTCTCGGCCGATCGAGGAGGCCTCTTGTTCCTGAAATCGGTCAAGGAGATCCAACTGCGCGGCCGGATTTGAGGCCATGTCTTCGATTTCGTTCTGGCTGAAAACGTCGGCGCCGAAGATTTGGTCGCGATCGAGAGAGACTGGTACAGCCGTCCCGACTTCGTTGAGGACTTGCACGGACTCGCCGGCCGTGCGACTTGCCGTGTAGCGCATGTCCGTGCGGGTTCGAAGCTCGATGGCTAGTCGGCCACTGCCCAGGTTCGCCTTGACGAGGGAATCGATACTCTTGTGCCGCGCGACGTGGACCTTAGGGTCTGGCATCAACCCGAGGCCGAAACGCAGGAATTCAAGGGCTGTCGTCTTGCCAGCCCCCCTTCCGCCGATGAGGCAATTCAGTCCGTCGGCAAAGTCAAGATGCGCCCCTGCGAGAAAGCCACCAGTGACACGAAGCCCGACGACGAGATGATGAGGCGACCGGCGGCTGTCAGGAGCCGCGCCTGGGTGCTTGTCCTTCGTCATCGCGTCACATCACCTATCCAACGCCTCTAAATCAGGGACGATGCTAGAGCCGACAGGCTCATGTTCTCCGCCACCACGTCGTGCGGTACCAGCGCGTACCGCCATGGCTTGCCGCCGTACGTGGCCGCATGCGCCGAGGCGTTGACGCACCACTCTTCGGCGGCCTGACGCTTGGCGGCGACCTCCGGTGTCTCCATCTCGTTGCGCGCCTTGGTCTCGATCATCAGCAGCTCGGCGTCCGTCTCGGCAACGAAGTCCGGCACGTACTGCTGAGGCGCCGAGCCGACTCGGTAGAACACCTGGAACTGGTCCCTGGCCGGCTTGAACCAGCGAACGGCGTCGCGTTCCAGGATCACCGCGAAGCGGCGTTCCGTATCCGACTGAAACTTTTGGACGCGATACAGGCACTTGCCGAAGCCGCCGAACAGCATCCGGGCGATCTTGGTCTTGTCCGCGGGTTCCACGCGGTAGTCGTGCGCCGGGGCACCGTCGTCCGCCGTATAGGCACTGCGGCGGAGCGCCGTGAAGCCGTGACTGACCTTGACTTCATAGCCTCCCTCGGCCCTCTCCCAATAGTGCCCTGGCTCGTGCATCTGGGCGTGGATCAACGCGCACAACGCGCGCTGGTGAAACTGCAGGACCTTGTCGGCCTCTTCCTCGGTCAGGTAGCTGCGGAGGTGGCTGACCACCTGCCCTGCAAGGTCGTACAGCAGGTCGGCCTGCTCGTCATACGAGACGTCGTCGAAGTCCACGAGACCTCGGACCACGTAGTTCTCTAGTCGCTCTTCGCGGATTCCGCCGGCGCCAGTCGACAGAACCTGGTACTCGGCCGTCCGCAAGTGCTGAATCCACAGGTCCTTGGTTACCGGCTGGTAGTGGACCGACGACAAGTCCAGCGTGAAGGCGCTGAACCCGGATTCTACCTTGCCAACAGGGACCACGAGCACGCGGGGGATGTCGATGGTGGCGTCAGCGACCTCGGCACAGACGGTGGCGACGACCCTTTCGACATCGACAGGCTCGCGAACGCCTTCCAGGGTGAGCTGCTGCCGGTAGCTGGCCTTGACGGCCTCTACGACACGAGCCTGAATGTCAGTCTGGCGGAGGAGGGCCGCGCCGGGAAGGTCCGCCGGACGATGCGACAGCGCGTCGATCGCCAGCACGGCGGCCGCCGCCACTGTGCGCTCTTCGGCTGACGCGAAAAGTGGTGGCGCGGGAGCGGGCTGACCTTCGACGGCCGCCGGGGCGATAGCGCCAGCCACGCCCAGACGCTCGGCCAGAATGGAATGTGACTCTACTGTGACGGAGCGACGCTGCAGGTCCTCCGCTGGAATCTCGACGGCCTGCACCCGGAGCGGCGAGTCTGGCCTGTTGGCGTCGTCCACGATCTCCTGAAACCGGTCGTGCGCGACGATGTTCAGGCGGTCAACAGCGGTGAGACCGACGCGCTCGCCGTAGGGCAACCGCAGGCCGCGGCCGATGCTCTGCTCGACCAGCGTGCGCGCGTTGGCCGCGCGGAGCGGGACGATGGTGTAGAGATTCGTGACGTCCCAGCCCTCCTTGAGCATGTTGACGTGGATCACGATCTCGGTGGGCTCGTCGGCTTTCTCGACGCGGAGGAGCCGTTCGACCATGGCCTCTTCCTCCGCGCCCGTCTTGCTCGAATCCACCTGGATGACGCGGTCCTTGTAGCGCCCGTCGAAGAAGGCGTCAGACTTGATGAGATCATCCAGCCCGGCAGCATGCGTGGTGTCGCGTGCGATGACCAGGACGAACGGCTTGACCAGCGGCCGGCCCGACTCGCGGGCGTACGTGTCCAGCTCCACCTTCACGTTCTCGTGAAGGCGGATGCCGTCTTCGAGCTTGATGCGTTCGATTTCGGCGGCCGGGATGCCCGCGGGGTTGAAGTCCTTCCGGGTGACAACCGCCGGCTCCTTTACGAACCCGTCGTCCATCGCCTGGGCCAGCGAGTAGCGGTAGACGACGTTCTTGAAGTGGACCGGGCCCCTGGCCGACTCGGTGAACGGGGTGGCGGTCAGCTCGAGCCCCAGGACCGGCTTCAACTCGTTGATCGCGCGCACGCCGGCGCTGGCCCGATAGCGGTGCGACTCGTCCATCAGCAGGACGAGGTCGTCGAGATTGGCCAGGTAGTCGAAGTAGCTCTCGCCGATGTACTCGGACAGCCGCTTGATCCGCGGCGACCGGCCGCCGCGCACCTCGCTGTTGATCTTCGAGATGTTAAAGATGTTGATCCGGCAGGGCGAGAGCTGGTTCAACAGCGTGGCGTCGTAGTTGTCGCCCGTGATCACCTGCGGCGGCTCAGCGGCGAACTCCGCTATGCCCTTGAAGACGTACTTCGGCGTGTTCGGTGTGAAATCCGCGATCAGCTTGGAGTAGATCGTCAGGTTCGGGGCGAGGATGAAGAAGTTCCGCGCGCCGTGCGCCAGATGCAGGTACGTCACGAACGCGCCCATCAACCTGGTCTTGCCGACACCCGTCGCTAGGGCAAAGCAGACCGAGGAGAACTCGCGCTCGAAGTCGCTGACGGTCGGCCACACCGCTTTGATGGCCTCCAGGGCGACGGCGGGGTCGTCACCCTTCTTCAGCGTGGCCAGCTCGGTGATGCGGTCCAGAATCTCCAGCGCGTGGCGCTGAGGGGCACGCAGACTGAGGCGACCGGCAATGGCGTTGACCTGGCGATGCATCGGCGTCAGACCTCGAATCCCAGGCCCTGCTGGCCGGACGGCGGCGGCGCCGGAGCGAGGTTCGCCACCTCGAGGCTGTAGTCGTCGTGACCCCATTCGCAACGTGACAGGACGGTCTTCGGAATCTTCTTGATCGTCAGGTTCGGGTACGCCTCCGTCTTGCCACGGAACGCCGTGCACATCACGAGAAGGGACCGCTCGGGCCCAACGTCGGCGCTCAACTGAAGGAGCTGCTCGTGTGTCAGATGCTGTGTCGTCACGTACATGAAGTCCCGCTCAGTCGAGTGCCCGTGCTCCCAGTAGACGGTCTCGTTCGGCGCGTAGACGAAGCCTTCCAGCTTGCAGAGCGCCTCGGCAAGCATCGCGGCGTTGTAGGTCTTGTTGATGACCCAGTTGCCCCACTTATCCCGTTCGAGGAGCGACGGCGCCAACCGGTAGTACCGGAAACCGCCGCCGCCCTTCCAACCCGTGGACTCGGTGACGCCGCCAGGATCCTGACCATCGATGACCTTCCGCAGGCGCGGAATGATGTGCGTGTGGCAATGCTCGCCGAGTTCGATCATGATCCACCGACGGCGCATCTTGTGCGCGACGGCACCTGTAGTCCCTGAGCCAGCAAACGAATCGAGCACAATCTCACCAGGATTCGTCGCGATGTTGATTACTCGCTGCAAGAGGCTCTCTGGCTTGGGGTTGTCAAACACACTCGACGTTGGCAGCAAAGACAGGAGGTGCTTCTTCGCTTCATCGTTGGTGCCCGCTTCGGCAGCCGGCCAGATCGTCGCTGGAGTGAGGCCCTTGTCCTCGTTGTCCTTCAGGAACTTCTTCACCCTCGGAACGTTGTCGCCTTCCGACCCGAACCAGATGTTTCCGGCTGCGATCTCCTGGTCCATCCGCTCACGGGTGTAGAGCCAGCATCTACCCTTGGGCGGATCGATCTCGCGGCCGGACGGCAGCCTTAGAGTATAGAACTGGCTCGGTGTGGCATGACCGGCCTGGGCGTTAGCCGACACTGACTGCCACGGACCTCTCGGATCGTTGTCAGGATTCCGATAGCGCGCGAGGACTTCCTGTGTCAGGCCGAGCGGATTACGTATCGCCTCGAATCGCGCCTTGTCCTTGGCATACACCAACAAGTGGTCATGGTTGAATGAGAACACGCGGCGGTTCTCCCGCGACGTTCGTTTCTCCCACACCATGTTGGCCACGAAGTTCGGGCGACCGAACAACTCGTCACACACGACCTTGAGGTAATGCACTTCATTGTCGTCGATGGTTATCCAAAGGGAGCCGTCCTCTGTTAATAGTCGTCTCAACAGATCGACGCGCTCACGCATCATCGAGAGCCAAATCGAGTGTTCGAGGCCATCGTCGAAGTGCTCGAATGCGCTTCCTGTGTTGTATGGGGGGTCGATAAAGGCACACTTCACGCGTCCTGTGTATTGCTGCTCAAGGGCCTTTAGCGCCAAGAGGTTGTCGCCATGGATCAGGACGTTGTCGAAGCTGTCGGCTTCCTCGACGCGATGTCGGGCATGGTAGGCGTGACCTGAGTCCTCTAGCAGCAGGCGCGGCTCGAGTCTCGGCCGTTCGTTTTTTCCGACCCAAGTAAGTTCTAGCTTCTGGCGTCTCATGTCTTCAGGGCCTTTTCGCGAGTGCACTTGGCATTCATCACAAAGGGCACGCCGTCCACGCTTTCCGCAGCACTGCGAGCGTGGTGACGAGTCGGCGAATGCCGCTGGCCGAGTGTGCCGAGAGTACGCCCCTTAGCACTCGAAAGCCGGGGTCGCCAGGCAGAAGAACTTGGTAGACAAAGTGCCTCGGCTTGACGCGACGAAAGACAGCGATTGGGCGCCGGGATGTTGGGTATGCTTTGCCACGATGCGCGCCGAGATGGAGGCGCAGGTTCTTGCTCTGCGTGAACGTGAAACGGCGCGTCTCCTGACTGATTGGTACACCGGACGCATCTACTTCGTTCAGGAGCAGTTCGGATTCCAAGGAGTCGTTGTACGGTTCGACTTCGAAGAAGTCTCGCGCTGTCTCGTGGTCGAAGTTCGCCTGTTGCCATCTGGAGCCGCCGCGTGGCAATTCGGCGACCAGCGTTCGCGACGCGGCGGCTGCCTTGCCTCGGCGCGGTTGGGGGAGGCTCGGGGGCGGCTCAATGACGGCCACAGCCTTGGCAAAGGTGTTCCTCGACGCCCGCTCAAGGGCATGGCCGTCGATCTCACGGATACTTGAGCGCTGAGAATCGAGAAATGCCTGTAGGTCAGCGATGAGGGGTCGTAGTTCACTGCGGTTGCCAACGAGCAGCGCAAAGGCTTCGTAGTTGTCGCGCAGTCCTCGAGGCGTGAGATTGCCGGAGCCGACGATGATGGCGTCACGGCTGCCATTCCAGAACCAACACAGTTTTGGGTGGAACAGACCGTCGGAGGAGTTCCAGAACACGCGAGGGCGTAATCCTCTGCTGCGCTTCGCCGCCTCGAGCAGGCGCTCCAGCGTCTCACGGTTCGTGATCGCATCGAGGCCCACGATCAGCTCGAACGTGCCAGCTGTCATCAGGTCTTGGATCGAGGGATGGTCTAGGAGGAGGTCCACGCCAGACACGGTGGCAAACGCGAAAAGCGCAATGCCGTATGACGCCCCCTGGGCGGCGTCGCCAATAGCATCGATGGCGTAGCGCTTGTCGATGCCCGGGTTCTGGATGTGGAGGCTCGCCTTCATCGAACACCTTCGCTGCTGACGCCGACGACGATCGACAAGGCTGGGACGACAGCTAGCAGCCTCATCTGACGCTCCACGGCACACTGAACAGGCATTCGCTCGTCACCTTCTGCGTGAGCTGCGATTCGAGCTGCGCGATCAGCTCGCCGCGCTTCCGGTCGATCTCGTCCTGCGACTCGAAGAGCGCCCGACGACGGGTATTGCGCTCCGATTCGAGGACCTTCATCCGCTTCTGGGACGCAAGCTTCTCTTCGAGAGACACAGCGAGCCGAGCCGCCCTGCGAGCTTCCTTGATCTGGCGGTCCAGCTCTTTGATCTCTCGCTCCAGACCGATTTTCAGGTCATCGGCCCAGCCATCCAGCTTCTCGGCTTCGGCCTCGAACGCAGTCGCCGAACGCTCCGACACACCGCGCTTCACTGTCGCCTCCTGAACCCGTGCGGCGTCGGCGAGGGCGTTCCGAAGGGCATCACGCTGCTCGTGCGCATTCAGGGGGAGTTGCCCACTGACCCGTTCCACGGCTCCGGTAATGGTGAAGAGCCGAGCCGCCACATCGGCGGGCACGGCGGCGCCCTCGGCGGTGACGACGCTCAGGAGCAGGTGGTCTTCGGCCTGTCCAAGGGTCTCAACGGTCAGGCAGTCCATACGGAGCAGTCCCTGGGTGCCCCGGAGCGGTTCGAGCACGGAGATCTTGCCGACGTGGTTCGAGTAATCGATCCGGAGTTCGAGATCGGGGTCGTCTGGCAGCGGTCGCGCCTTGGCCGCGGCGACGACAGTCTCCGCGAGCGGATGGCTGAGACGGTAGAAGTGCGCCTCGCCAGACCGTCGCGGCAGCTCGTACCGCCCCGTCGGCACGTCGGCGCCGTCGGGGACCCGGTGCAAGTCGAACGCGGCCTCGGAAAGGAACGTCGCGTGCCCGCCCAACTCGAACCGGGTGAGAGCCATCAGGCGCTGCTCGTAGCGGTTCAGCGACGCCCGTGACGACTCGTTCCTGACCCGCAGCTTCTCACGCACCTCATCGTCGAAGTTCTCCAGTAACTGCTGGCGGGCCTTGTCGAACGTCCCCGCGATCTCGAAGTCGAGCTCCTGCTGCAGGACGTCGAATGCGGACTTGATCTCATCGGTCCGCCGGCACTGCTGGTAGATCGACGCGATCCGCTTCTCGAAGTCGACGCCCGACTCGATGGCGCCGAGCACCTCGTCACTGGCGCCGAACACGCCTTCGAAGAGCTTGAACTTCTCAGACAACAGCTGGAAGACGCGCTGGTCGGCCGCGTTCGTGCGGTTCAGGAAATTGACGACCACCACGTCGTGCTTCTGACCGTAGCGGTGGCAGCGGCCGATACGCTGCTCAATCCGCTGCGGATTCCAGGGCAAGTCGTAGTTGACCACCAATGAGCAGAACTGGAGGTTGATGCCTTCCGCACCAGCTTCGGTGGCGATCATGATCTGGCCTTGATCGCGGAAGTAGTCCACGAGGGCCGACCGCATGTCGGCGGTCTTGGAGCCCGTGATCTGATCGGTGCCTTCGTGGCGGGCACGCCAGTCCGCGTAGATCGCACGCGACCGTTCGTCCGTGTTGGAGCCGTTGAACAGGACCAGGCCGTCCTTCCACGGGCTGTCGGCCAGCAGCCGCTGGATGTAGAGCTGGGTCTTCCTCGACTCCGTGAAGATGATGGCCTTCCTGGCGCCACCAAGCTCGGTCGCCTTGTCGAACGCGATCCGCAGCGCCTGCAGGAGCGCATCGCCCTTCGCGTTGTGTGTGATGGAGGCGGCCAGGTCGCGGAACTGTTCGAGATCGGCGATCTCCCGTGCCAAGGCCTCGCGGTCTTCGCTCGACAGGGGTGGGCCGGGATCGTCGTCTTCCCATTCCTCGGCCGTCTCGTCCAGCGCCTCGTAGTCTTCGTCGAGCTCGGCCAGCAACTCTTCGGGCAGCGCCTCCTTCGGCGTCTGCTTGGCGAGCATCACCTTCAGGCGCTTCGCCAGCGTGTCCAGGGCGCCCGCGATCGCAAACGACGAGGACGCCAGAAGCTTGCGCATGACCAGCGTCATCAGGGTGCGCTGGCCGGGAGGAAGCGCCTTCAGATTGTCGCGGCGCAGGTACTCCGAGACGAGGTCGTAAAGGCGGTCTTCAGACGCGTCGGGCGTGAACTGTTCGACGAGCGGCAGCCGCCGGGTGTACGAGACGTACGCCGTCACCTGCCGGCGCAGTGTGCGATGGCAGATCGGTGCGAGCCGGCGCTTCAACGTGGCGAACACCTGCTCCTGGGTCAGGTCGCTGAACTGCTCCCGAAAGCTCTTGAGGTCGCCGAAGACCTGGTCGTCGATGATGCTGACCAGGCCGAACAGCTCGAGGAGCGAGTTCTGGAGGGGCGTGGCTGTGAGCAGGAGCTTCGGCGCAGACGCCAGCGCCTGCTTCAGCGTGTTGGCGATGACGTTGGACGGCTTGTAGACATTGCGCAGCCGGTGCGCTTCGTCCATCACCACCAAGTCCCAGGCCGTTTTGTGGACGTCCGCCGCCTTGTTGCGCGCGAACTGGTAGGAGCAGATGACGACGTGCCCGTCGGCCTCGAAGGGACGGAACTGGCCAGCCTTGATGGCTTCGTTGTACGACTTCGCTTCGAGAATACGGCACGGCAGGAAAAATTTGTCCGTCAGCTCCTGATGCCACTGCTTGCGAAGGTTCGACGGCGTGATCACGAGCACGCGGCGTTTTCGCTCGGCCCACCGCTGCGCCAGCACCAGGCCCGCCTCGATGGTCTTTCCGAGTCCGACTTCGTCGGCGAGCAGCACGCCACGCGACAGCGGCGACTTGAAGGAGAACAACGCTGCGTCGATCTGGTGCGGGTTCAGGTCGACCTGCGCATCGACCAAGGCGCTGGCCAGCCGGTCGTCACTGTCCGGAGGGCAGCGTCGCGTCAGTTCGTACGCGTAGTACTTCGCGTGGTAGGGCGTCAGCGTCTGGGGGAGGGTGGCAGTCGCCGGCGTCATGAGGCGGCAAGCTCCTTCAACTGACGGTGCATCCATTCCGGCGCCAGCGTCAGGTCCCTGAGCAGCGCGCGCCGGTCGTCGGCTGGCAGCGTGCGCCGCAGCCTGGCGATCCGCTCGGGTGTCACGTGCTCCGGACCAAGGTGCCGGAAGGCCTGGATCACGAGGCCGGACGGACGCCCGGCGGCCGCCATGTTGCGCGGTGTGGTGTGCCGCAGTTGCAGAGTGGTCGGACCGACCTGGACGACGCGGCTCGGACCGTCGGTCAGGAAGACAACCTTTGCGGGTACCTGTTCGGAAAGGCCGAGCAGGTTGGCCGCGTAGGCGCCGGAGGGTTGGAGTCGAACGCGGTCCCGCCCCGCCATGGCCGTGGCCACGGCCTCGGGCGTGGGAACGAGGGTGCCGAGCGCTGGGTGCTGGCGCGGGTAGTCGTACAGGCCTCGGGCAAGCTGGCGGATTGTGCCGGCCGCGGTCTGGCGTCGGAGCGCGGAGGTGATGGCCGGGCGGCTGGCGAGGTCCATGAAGTGGCGCGGGGTGAAGACCCACCCCCTCCCGTGGCCTCTGATTCGGTCAAGTATCGACTTCTCAGCCGATTGCGAGCGCTTAGCCATGGGAATTGCGGAGCAAAAAATGCCATAAATTTGCTCCAAAGGGAAGGCCGATCTGACCGCGCCGCCGGTTTGCGCAGCGTCCAGGCTCAGGCTGAGCCGGCTCCGCGGTTATTTAACCGCGGTGCGGTTATTTTCGCCCGCCTCACGAAGGGCCGGACGGCTCGTGGGCACCCCACGGCCCGAAGCGACCCAACACCGCCCGGCGATGAATTGCAGCGCCCCGGTGATCGGCCCATATTCGCTGCATGCTGGATCGCTACGACCCGCGTGACGACGGACCTCAGGATGCTCGCGACGAAGGCCGCGCCGTCGATCGCGGCGGCCGTGGCGGCGGCGATGCTCCCGACCGCCAGGACCGCGACCCGCGCGACGTCTTCACCCGCGACCTCAATCTTCCGCGTGGGCGCGACCGGGAGCCAGTCAGGGACCGCGACCGGGTCTACGACATCGACGGTTCGGAGGCGCGGATGCTCGCAACCGTGGGCTCTTTTCGCGTCGTCGCTGAGCACGACCTGGCTGCCCTGCGCGACGGCGGCCGCAAGGCCCAACGGAGCATCCGCCATCTCGAAGACGAGGCGTTGATTCGGCGCGCGCCTCTCGACGCGAACGACCGTGCCGTTGTGCTTACCGACCGGGGCCGGGATCTACTCGAAGCCAATCGCTCGGCCCCGCGCGGCGAGCGGACCCACGAACCCCGCCAGACGTTCTACGCGGGCCTCAGGAAGCCCCGTGAACTGACCCACGACGTCAAGGTCTACCGCGCCTACGAGCGCGCTGAGGAGCGAATCCGCGAACGCGGCGGGCGCGTCCGCCGCGTTGTCCTCGACTACGAGCTGAAGCGGGACTACCAGCAGTTCCTCCACGAACGCAATCGCGGCCGCGGCGACTGCGACGGCCGGCCGGACCGCGAGCCCGAGGAGATCGAACGGTGGGCACGCCAGCATGACCTTCCGTACGACGACGGACACGTGCGCTTCCCCGACGCGCGGCTCGAGTACGAGGATGCGCACGGCCGGTGGCTGCACGAGGACATCGAGGTGGTCACCGAGCACTACCGCGGCCTGCACGCGAGTTCCACCGCCGGGTCGGGCTTCACCTGCTACCGCGCCGGCAGCGGCTCGGTTGGCGGGCGCGGCAAGGGTGGACGGATGGCAGGACCCCGGTTTGCCGAGGAGTTCGTATGACGCTACCGGCGGCGCCAGACCGCTGGACGATTGAACTCGCGAACGACGAGCGCAGGGACGCCATTGGAGCGTTCGGCTTCACCGACCGGCACGCCCGGTTCCTGTTGCAGGTGCTCCTGCACTCGGGCGTCTTCGTGGAACGCCAGTACTGTCGCTTCGCGGGAATCGCCCACGGCCAGAAGAGCACCAACTTCATCAACGGACTGGTCGAGCGGCGCTACGCCACCCCCGTTGCGACGGGAAAGCTGCATCGCGGCCGGATGTTCCACGTCCACTACAAGCCGCTGTGGGCGGCGGTCGGCGAGCCGGACAGCCGCTTCCGTAAGCCGGCTCCCCTCGGCCGGATGATCGAGCGCGTCATGCTGTTGGACGTCGTGCTCGACGACACCGCGCACACCTGGCTCGGACCGGCGTTCGACAAGCGGCGCTTCTTCGTGCGCCGACTCGACGACAGGCTGTCACCCGACGAGTATCCGAGACGTCTCTTCGGCGACGGCCCGGCGAAGTGCGCGCGGCTGTTTCCGGACAAGCTGCCGATCGGCGTGCAGCCGTACGCGGGCGACCCGCACGTGTTCGTCTACCTCGTGACACGTCCGTCGCCGATGGACTTCAGGCTGTTCCTCCTACGACATACCGCGCTCTTGCAGGCGCTTAATCGGTGGACCATCCGACTGGTGTTTCCGCGGCAGTTCTCGGCCGCCAGGTCGGCCTACCTGCACGCCGCGCGCGAGCACCTGGCGACGCCGATACCGTCGTCCACCGTGGAGTCACTGCAGGCCCTGTTCGAGCAGCGCCAGAGACTGGTTCCGCCCACGGCGGAGGCACCCAACACGCGGCGCCAGGGCGACGACCGAGGGTTCCGTGCGCCGCGCTTCCAGGCCCTCTATCGCCAGTGGCTGGACGACCCTGCGAACACGTTGTACTTCGCCCGCTCGCCCCTGCTGGCCGACGCCATGGTGCGGCAGAACGGCCGGGTGGAGTGCGTAAATCTGTCGCGGCAGTACCTCCACCTCTCCCCCCTGGTTGGCGTCGCCTGAGACCGCTCTGACGGCAGGCACCCGCGGCCCCTTCTGGCCCATACGGACGGCATGTTCGGCCGGTCTTCCCTTCCCCTGGTCAGCAGTTCCCGGGTCCACGAACTCTATATCCGACGTCCTCGACTCGTGCCGGCAAGGGGGACTACCCAGGGGACAACCTCGAAAATGCCGGTCGTCCCCGCGTGCCCTCGACGGACCGGGCAGGCCGCGGGTCTCGTGCTCGACGCCTACCTGGTTCGAAGACAGCGGCAAGTCGCTCTGTCTCTGGCGCTTCCGCTGTGCGCGCGCCCCAGCCTGCACCGCGGGCGGCGCTCTTTGCCGCCCGCCATGCCATTGCCGGTCTTGGCGATCAGCACAGACACCATGGCGTGAGCGACCCCACCTCGCGCGGCGAGAACCGCCCCTGGCGCGTCCGGGGGTCGCTCACGCCATGGATGGCAATGCCGATGTCGCAGTCCGTGCCACTGCCGAACTCCTGACCCGAGGGCGCTGCTATCGGGGACCAGGTCTTCCCGCAACTCGTGGCCCCGCTGGTCAGCACTGTTCAGTCCGTCTTCGTCGGAAAGATCTGGCCCGTGCGCGACCGCACCGTTGGCTCGGCGCTGACCGCCGGCCATCACCTCCTCGATTCTCGGTCTGTGCTCGGCGCCGTCAAGGCGCGTCGCTTCGCTCCGCCCGCATGAAGGTGGGCGGCCTTCGGGCCTTGACCGCGCCTGCGCGCAGACCGTCCTGGCAACTGCGTGATGGCCGACCTACTGACGCCCCGGATGGCAAACACGGAGCCCGGGAGCTACGTCTCGATTCCAGCAATGCGCAGTGCGCGCGCGATCACCGCGTCCGACAACCACATGCCCGCAGTCCGCAACTCCAGCAGGACACGCCGTGGGTCGTCGATGCGTCCCTGGCGGTGCGCTGCGATGACCACGCCGAGGGTTCCGACAACGGCGATGCCGTGCGCAAGGGCGCACTTCCGGCCGGTCAGGTCGTCAATCACGACGCGGGCGCCCGACTCCTGCAACGCGGTCGCGATGACTGATGACTCACCTTTCCCGATGTCCCATGCGCTGATCGAGTCGGGAACCGGAGGGGACGGCCGCTTCTCGAGCCAAGGCGCGTCGGACAGGGCTCTGGCGGCCTTGTCCGTATGTCCGCCGGAGATCACCTCGTCGAAGACGGGCTGCGGAACGACGATGCGACTGGCGCCCAGCGCACGGAGGAGTTCGAGGCGGCCGGCGTTTCCCAGAAAGATGAGCGGCGAGGCATTGACGACGAGAAGGTCAGCCATCCCCCAGCTCTCGGGCCAGATCCTGGTCATCCACCACGAACACGTCGACGCGACGGCGTGCGAGTTCGCCAAGAAACTCGGTTCGGGTCATCCCGGCCGTTTCCGCGGCGCGCTCCATCGACAACACGCTCTGCTGATACCAGTGGATCGCCGCGGCAAGACGGAGTTCCACCGCCACCTCATGAGGTGCCTTCTTCAGCGCCGCAAGCAGTCCGTCAGGTACCGTGACGTCGACGTGGGTCATCTCATGCCTCGGATCGGCAATCCGGTATGTAGTTTACCCGGCCTTTGGTCACCCCTCCCCCGACGATGGCCAAGGAGGCGCCAAATGCCCGTTGACGAGGGCGCGGAGCAGCGGTAGCCTGTGCTCGTCCGTGCTCCACTGCATACCTGCCGCGGCAAGTGCCACTTGCCGCGGGTTGCTGACGGCCGGCGCCCACAGGGCTCCCGCCAGCAACACACTTCCTGACTAGCACGGCTTCGAACTCCAGCGCGCACCGAGTGCCGCGACTTGGAGATTCACGACCGCTCGCGACACGCCTCAACGGTTTGTCGCAGCAGCGATCGGAAGCACGGCTGTTCGCTGGCGATTCAGAGCGGCAGTACGCCAGCGCACCGAATGGCTTCGAATGCAGCGGCCTCTGGCCGCGCATGCACGCGGTGCCCCATCGCCCCGCGTTCTCGGTGTTCGGCGTAACGCCAGCATCTCGCGCAACTGCCTGCGGCCCGCTGACCTGCGGTCAGCGCGTCCGAGCGCGCCAGTCATGGACGTTCGGCAACGAGATTTGCGAGGTGCATCATGAAGCCTTGGTTGACGGTCGGCGAAGGAGCCGACTACGCGAATGTGAGCCGAGACACGATCTACACGGCGTGCGAGCGGCACGAACTGCGGCACGTGCGCATCAGCGGGCGACGGACGATCCGGTTGAAGCCAGTGTGGATCGACGCCTGGCTCGAGCAACACGCACAGGAACCGAGGGGCCCGCGCGGCACGGCGAGCGTGCAGAACGGAGCGGCGTCATGAACGCGCAGGCGGTCCATCAGCCGACCCGTGCCCTTACCGAGCGCGAGGTCTCGAACCTGCTCGGCCTGTCCGTGGCCACGCTGCGCGCGTGGCGCCACCGCGGCCAGGGCCCGCGGTTCCTGCGTCTCGGCCGCGCGGTCCGCTACCTGCCGGCGGACCTGGAACGCTTCGTCCGCGCCAGCGCCGTTGACGCCCGCACGGAATCGTCGTCTGATCGACAGACCGAACCGGAGGAGCTGCGGCCATGAGTCTCTGGAAGCGCGGACGACAGTACTGGGCGGACTTCACGGTGGATGGTCGTCGCTACCGCAAGCGCCTCGACACGACGACCCTGCAGGTCGCCAGGCAGAAGGAACGGCAGCTTATCGAAGATGCCGGCCATGGCGCCGTGGCGACGCACGAGCAGGCCCCGAAGCGGTTCTTCGCAGCCGTGGACGCCTACATCGACGGCAAGCGCCTGCACTGTTCGCCGCGGACGATCGAGTTCGAGGAAGAGCGGCTCATCTCGCTGAAGCGCTACTTCGGCGACCTGCCGCTGACCGCTATCACCGCGAAGGCGATCGCCGAATATCAGCGCAAGCGCCATGACGCCGGCAAGGCGAACCGGACCATCAACATGGACGTCGGCGTGCTCTCGCGCGTGCTCAAGTCGTGCGGCAGGTGGCGCGCGTTGGCAGACCACGTGCGAAACCTGCCCGAACGTCAGCGTACGGTCGGCCGAGCCCTGACGCCCGAGGAACGCAAGTGCCTGTTCGACAGCGCCGCCTCGAATCCCGAATGGGAGCACGTCTACTGCGCCGCCGTCGTCGCCGCGAACACGTCGATGCGCCCGGTGGAGGTGAAGCACCTCCGCCGGCGCGACGTGGACCTCGTGAAGAAGCTGGTCTATATCCGCCGCAGCAAGAACGAGACGAGCCACCGCGTGATTCCGCTGAACGCGTCAGCGTTCACGGCGATAGCCCGGATGGTCGAGCGTGCCGACCTGCTCGGGCACAGCGAGCCGGATCACTACCTGTGGCCAGCGTGCCAGTGGGGGCGCTACGACGCCACGCAGCCAATGTTGAAGTGGGACACGGCCTGGCGGGCACTCCGGGACGCCGCCGGCCTTCCCCGTTTCCGCTTCCACGACCTGCGGCACACGGTGATTACCGAGTTGGCCGAGCTCGGCGTCGCCGACCACGTGTTGGAGTCGATCAGCGGCCACCTGTCGCGGCGGATGCTGGAGCACTACTCGCACATCCGCATCGACGCGAAGCGGCAGGCCCTAGACGCCCTCGACGAGGCACGCCGGGGCGCCGAGCAGAACGGAGACGCGCGCGGCGGTGACGGCGCAGAGACCAACGGCCCCGGCCCCAAACCACCCTACAACGGCGCGGACATCCCGCTGGTGATGGCACTCGCCGAGGGGTTTACGTCACAATCACGTCACAATTTGCGTTTGGCGGGATCGCCGCCCTCCGCTAAACTGTTGATTCCACTTGCACGGAGAGATGTCCGAGTGGTTGAAGGAGCACGCTTGGAAAGCGTGTGTAGGGGAAACCCTACCGTGGGTTCGAATCCCACTCTCTCCGCCACACTCGCTCCGCGAGTGTGACGGGTCGACTGGTCTTCAGGCATCGCGCGACGGCCAGGTCCGTCGCGACTTGGCACGAATCCCACTTCCCCCCTTCGCGTCGGCCGCCTTTGGCGGCCTCGCTCGCCCGGGTTCCAGGCCGTCGGGGCGAGCGTAAGGGTCCGCTGGGAACGGGCTCGGGAATAGACTGGTCCGCCAAGGGTATTCCCCTGGTAGTTCACCTTGGAGAGGAGTCCTCGTGAGGCGACGAACGTTTCTTCTCGCGCTTCCGCTCGTGCCTACGGCGTTGCAGGGGTGCTCGACCGCCTCGGACGGGCTGGCTGCAGCTGCGGCACGGCCGGAGTCGACCTTCGAGGTCACCAAGACCGACGCCGAATGGCGCACGAGCCTCACGGCTGAACAGTTCCATGTCTTGCGCGAAAGCGGCACCGAGGCCGCTGGGTCCAGCCCGCTCGACGACGAGCATCGGCCCGGCACGTTTCACTGCGCTGGCTGTGATCTGCCGGTCTACCCCTCGACGACGAAGTTCGACAGCGGAACAGGCTGGCCGAGCTTTACGGCGCCGCTACCGAGCGCCGTCGGCACGTCGGTCGACCGTATCTTGTTCGTGGCGCGAACCGAGGTGCACTGCCGGCGGTGTGGGGGACATCTGGGCCACGTCTTCGACGACGGTCCGCCGCCGACCGGCAAACGACACTGCATCAACGGCGTGGCGATGCGCTTCACACCAACCGAGGCCTGATCATGAACCGCTACACGGCATTCGCTCTCGCCCTCGCGCTCGCGGTCGGCGCGGCAACGCTGACGCCTGCGGGCGCGCAGACCGGCACGAAGCCGGCCACCGCGACGGCCATCTTCGCTGCCGGCTGTTTCTGGTGCGTCGAGGAGGCCTTCGACAGGGTCGACGGCGTGCTGACCACCACTTCGGGCTACACCGGCGGACGCACCGAACGTCCTTCGTACGAGGACGTGTCGTCGGGCGGCACCGGGCACACCGAGGCGCTCCAGGTCACCTACGATCCATCCAAGGTGAGCTACGAAGCACTGCTGCAGACGTTCTGGCACAACGTTGACCCTCTGGACGCGGGAGGCCAGTTCTGCGATCGCGGCAGCCAGTACCGGTCTGGTGTCTACTACCAGTCGGAGGAGCAGCAGCGCCTGGCCGAAGCGTCGAAAGCGAAGGTGGCGGCGCAGCTGGGCAAGGCGGTGGTCACCGAAGTGGTCGCGGCCGGGCCGTTCTACGCCGCTGAAGACTACCACCAGGGGTACTACGACAAGAATCCGGTACGCTACAAGTTCTACAAGTGGAATTGCGGGCGGGCACAACGCCTCGACGAGCTGTGGGGCAAGAAGCGCTGAGCATGGCCAAGTCGCCGGTCGCCACCGTGGAGAGCTACCTCGCCTCGCAACCGCCGGCGACGCGCGCCGTGCTCGAACGGGTCCGCGCGGTGATTCGCAAGGCCGTCCCAACCGTCGAGGAGTGCATCTCGTATCAGATCCCGGCCTACAAGCTGCCGGGCGGCACGGTGATCCACTTCGCGGGATGGAAGGCGCACTTCTCGCTCTACCCCGCCTCTGCACTGGTCGTCGAGACCCTCGGGGACGAGCTGGCCGGCCGCCCCATGAGCAAGGGCACGATCCGGTTCGCGCTCGACGAACGGGTGCCGGTGGGCCTCATCGGACGAATCGTGAAGCTGCGCGTGAAGGAAGTACGGGCGCGAGCAGCCGCCAAGACGCACCGTTGACCGTGAGCTGCATGCGCCGGTAGCGTATCGGCATGCGCCGCGTCGTCCTCGTTCTCCTCCTCGTCGGTTTCGCCGTGGTCGTGTTCGCGCAGAATCCGAACCCGGCGCCGCAGTTCGCTCCGGGCGACGACGAAGGACTCGTCGTCTCGCCCAACCCCCGAGTCCGCTACGCGTGGAAGCGCAAGGTGTTCTGGCGAATCAGCTCCCCGGAGCCGTCGAGGCCGTCGCGTCTGATTCCAGCACAAACGGCCGCAGAACGCGTGCAGATCACCGCGGCGCTCGATGCGCTCACGGCGGTCCTGAAGGCCACACCCACCGGATCAGCCGGCGAGGGATTCTGGGTGCAGGATTCACGCACGATCGACTACGCCGATCCGTTCGACGTGCCCGCGACGACGCCGCTCGCGAAGTTCCCGCTTGCCTTCAGCACGGGCCTCTTTCCGTTCTACCACTCGGACCTCGAGAGCAGCGGCACGTGGCGGCTGAGTGTCGCCGGCGAGACCGAAAGCGTCTACTTCCACTTCAATCGTCTGCCTCTGTCGCTCGATGCGACGCCGATCCTCACCGAGGCGCCTGTTGGCGACCACGCGCCGGAACCGCTCTACCTGCGCCCGCGCGTCACCGCCACCTGGCGCGGGCTGCCGATCTACGAGGGCCAGCTTCTCGTGGCCGCCCGCGAGGGACGAGACCCCTGGGTGGCCGTGCCGCTGGGCCGCGCACTCACGGCGGCGATGGGCGCCTTCGAGAAGGATCGCAAGACCGCGGAGAGCCGTCTTGCCGGCTACAAGACGGCGCTCGAGACCGTGATGAGCCCGGCGTGGGAGGCGCAGAAACGCGAGACGTTCGAGAAGCAGAACGGCGAGCTGCGCACGTCGCGTCCGTCGAACTACGGCGCGCGCCTGCGGTCGCTCGAAAACGAGATCGTCGTGCTGCGGCAGGAGGCGCAGGCGAACGCCCAGCCGCAGAAGGATGCCGTGGGAGCGTGGTACTGGAATCCGGTGGAAGCGCACGACGAAGCGGCCCGCCGGCTGGCCGCCCTCTCCCCCGACGAGGCGGCTGGCCCGGCCTGCTTCGTGGAATTGCCCACAGGGCCGCGCGCGGAAGGCCGCTACTCGCTCGGCGGCGCCATCGTGCCCGAGTCGAGGGCGCCCGGCTGCCGGCAGATCGTGCGCACCAACTGGGACTACTTCGATCTGTCGCTGCCGCGCACTGCCCCCCAGATTCTCATCGTGCGCAGCTTCGGACGCTGCGCCAAGGTCGCCGGTGACACGCTGACCTCAGAGCCGGTGAGGCGCTGGGATGCCCCGCCGCAAGGCTGCGTGCAGCACGCTCAGATGTGGCGCGAAGCCGACTGGGCGAAGATCGCGGCGCTCGTCCACCCGTAGCGCGCGACTCGGCGCGCGGTTCGCGGCCCGCGGCGCCCGGTAGGCAGGCAGCGCCGACACAGGCATACTGAGGCCATGAACTGGCTGGTCAAGGAAGAGCCCTCGAACTACAACTTCGCGCAGTTCCAGAACGACGGCCGCACCGTGTGGTCGGGCGTGAAGAACCCGGTGGCGCAGAAGCACCTGAAGTCGATGTCCAAGGGCGACCGCGTGTTCTACTACCACACCGGGAAAGAGAAGGCGATCGTCGGCACGGCCCGTGTCGCCGGTGCGCCGTACCCGGACCCGGCAGATGCCGAGGGCCGCTTCTACGCCGTCGAGTTCACCTGCGGCGATGCTCTCGACGTCCCCGTCACCCTCAAGGCCGTGAAGGCGGATCCTCGTTTTGCCGACTTCGCGCTCACGCGTGTGCCGCGCCTGTCGGTGATGCCCGTGACCGACGTGCAGTGGGCCGCCCTCGAGAAGATGTCGCGCGGCTGAGCCGTGCCGGGCGTCAGCGCCTCTCCTTCGATGACGATCTTCGGCCAGCACGACGAGAAGACGCTCGCGCAGCTCCGTGACGTGAGCACGCGCGCTGTGCGGGCCGCGCTCATGGCCGATGGGCACGTCGGCTACGTCATGCCGATCGGCGGCGTCGCGGCCTACGCCAACCAGGTGTCGGTGGTCGGCGTCGGCTTCGACATCGCCTGCGGCAACGCCGCGATCCTGACCGACGCCGCGCTAAGCGACCTCGGCACGACCAGCGACGTCCGCGCCTCGCGCCTGCGCCAGCTCGCCGACGACATCGAGCGCACGATCAGCTTCGGCGTCGGGCGCAAGAACCGCTCCGACGACGCGCCCACCGACGACGCGCTCTTCGACGACGCCGCGTGGGAGGCCTTGCCGCGTCAGCATCGGGAGCGGCTGAAAGACAAGGCGCGGGCGCAGCTCGGCACGGTGGGGAGCGGCAACCACTACGTAGACGTCTTCGCCGACGAGACCGACCGGCTGTGGGTCGGCGTGCATTTCGGCAGCCGCGGCTTCGGCCACGGCGTGGCGTCGGGCTTCCTGGCGATGGGCCATGGGGCCAAGTGGGACGCCCGCGTGCCCGAACGCGAGGTGCTGCTCGGCCTCGACACGACCATGGGCGACGCCTACTGGCAGCTCATGATGCTGGCCGGCCGCTACGCCTATGCCGGACGCGAGTGGGTGGCGCGGAAGGTGCTGCGTCTGCTCGGAGCCGGCGAGCGCGACCTCGTGCACAACCACCACAACTTCGCGTGGAAGGAGCGGCACGACAACCGCGAGGTAGTCGTCGTGCGCAAGGGCGCCACGCCGGCGTTTCCCGGTCAGCGCGGGTTCATCGGCGGCTCGATGGGCGACGACGCGGTGATCGTGCAGGGCGCTTCGCCCAAGGCGGGTTCCGGCACGGCGGAGTCGCAGCGGCGGGCGCTCTACTCCACCGTCCACGGCGCCGGGCGGGTGATGTCGCGCACGCAGGCCGCCGGCAAGCGCTTCGGCCGCGGCAAAGGCACCGGCGGCGCGGTGTCGCCGCAGATGATGCAGGAGTGGGTGGCGGCGAAAGGCGTCGTGCTGCGAGGCGGCGGACTGGACGAGAGTCCGCATGTCTACCGGCGCCTGCCGGCTGTGCTCGCCGCGCAGGGCGGCACCATCGAGGTCCAGCACACGCTGAGGCCGCTGGTGGTCGTGATGGCGGGCGCGAGCGAGTTCGATCCCTACAAAGACTAGTGTTGTCTAGCCACGACTGAGGAGAGAGGTGACATGCGGTATCGCACGTTCGGACGAACGGGGTGGCAGGTCAGCGAGATCGGCTACGGGATGTGGGGCATGGGCGGCTGGTCGGGGTCGGATGACGCCGAGTCGCTCGCCTCGCTGCACCGCGCGGTGGACCTCGGCTGCACGTTCTTCGACACGGCGTTCGCCTATGGCGCCGGACACAGCGAGAAGCTGCTCGGCGAGGTCGTCCGCACCCACCAGGATCGCGGGCTCGTCGTCGCCACCAAGGTGCCCCCGAAGAACTTGAAATGGCCGGGAAGGGCCTCCGATCCGGTGGCCGACACGTTTCCGCCCGACCACATCCACGAGTTCACCGCGCGCAGTCTCACCAACCTCGGACTCGAGCGTCTCGACCTGCTTCAATTCCACGTGTGGGACGACGCGTGGGCCGCCGACGACGAGTGGAAGCGCGCCATCGAGGACCTGAAGCGGGCCGGCACGATTCGCGCCTTCGGCATCAGCGTGAACCGCTGGCAGCCGGAGAACGTGCTGGCTGCCATCGACACCGGCCTCGTGGACGCCGTGCAGGTGGTCTACAACGTCTTCGACCAGGCGCCGGAAGACACGCTCTTCCCCGCCTGCCGCGGCGCCGATGTCGCCGTCATCGCGCGGGTGCCATTCGACGAGGGATCGCTCACCGGCACGCTGACCAGTGACACGCGCTTCCCCGAGGACGATTGGCGCAGCAGCTACTTCACGCCGGCGCACCTCGAGGCCACGCTCGCCCGTGTGCAGCCCCTCCTGCCCCTGGTTCCCGAGGGCGCGTCGCTGCCCGACCTGGCGCTGCGCTTCATCCTGTCGTCGCCGGCCGTGTGCACGGTGATTCCCGGCATGCGAAGGGCGCGACACGTGGACGCCAACATGGCCGCCAGCGGCCATGGACCGCTGGCCGCAGACCTCGTGGAGGCGCTGCGCGCACACCGCTGGGACCGCGTGCCGACGCAGACGCCGTAGCTGCTATCGAGCTCGCTGTGCCTGCAGGCGCGCGCGAACGCCCTCGTACGTCTCGGCCGACAGTTCGTCGCCGTAGAGGTGGCGCAGCACGGCCAAGCGGACCTCCACACCGTCGACGACGCCGGCGGCCCGGGCCCGCGACTCGGCCAACGCTTTGACGGTGTGAAACATCCGGGCCGCCATCACTGCTCGCTCGCTACCCGATCTCGCCAGCAGTCGTCTCCGCAGTTCCGCGGCCACCTCAGGCGTGGTGTCGAGCGCCGGATCACTCACGACGGATCTCCTCCAGAAGTTCGGCGACGCCGAGCCGGGTCGCCCACTGTTCCACGTAGGCGAGATCCAGCGTGGTGTCGCGCAGAAGGCGACCGATGTCACTCCGCTGCACGGCCGACCGGCTCTTGAGACACCACAGGAGCTTCGACAACACGAGATCCTCGGCGGTCACGAGATCGACTTCGACCGGTCCCAGCTGACGCCTGACGCGACGGCCAAACTCGTGGCAATGAAACGCGTCGTCCTTCCGGACGATGAGATCCACCTTCAACAGTGTCTCATTGTGAATGGCGTTGGCCATCGAACGCTCGGTCGCCGCCCTCACGAGTGCTCCCTCGTCGCAATAGAAGTCGGTCGCCAGCGCGCCGGCGAGCCCGGCGGCCGTCTCGACCGGCAGGTCCACGACGATATCGACATCGCGCGTCATCCGTGGCTCGACGTAGTAGCTCGCCGCCAGGGAGCCACTGACCATGTGCTGGACACCGAAGCGCTGGAGCACGTCGATCACCAGCCCCAGCACGGCCAGTTGCTCATCGATGGGCTGTGTCACAGGGGGAGTCTATCGCGACGGGCGTCGGCCATGGTCGCGACGCTGTCACGAACCAGCACGCCGCCGTCGCGGCCGACGGGCGTCTGCCATTACTGGTAGGCTGGGCATGGAGGGGCCCATGGCCCGACATCTCTTTGCTGCGCTGTTGCCGGTGGTCCTGCTGGCGGCGCTTCCCCAGCAGTCGTTCGCGCAGACACCTGCCCCACCCGTCGCCGTCGTGGCCGTCGCACCGCCCGAGGTGACGCAGGAGATCGGCCTGCGCGATGGCACGAGTGCCATCGGCCGCGTCGAGGCCGTCGACGGCACCCGCGTGACCTTCCGGACGCTCGCCGGAGCCATCCTCACTGTCGACGCTGCGGACATCGTGAGGCTCACGACGATCGGCGGGCACGTCTCGGGCACGCAGTTCTGGCCGGACGACCCGAATCCGACGCGGCTGTTCTTCGGCCCGACGGGACGCCCTCTCAAGCGCGGTGACGTCTATCTCGGCATCTATGAAATCTTCGTCCCATTCGTTCAAGTGGGGATCACCGACCGCTTCTCGCTCGGCGGCGGCACCCCGCTCGTCTTCGGCGGCGGCGGCGACCGGCCATTCTGGATCACGCCGAAGTTCACCGTCATCGCGCGCTCCGACACGCAAGTGGCCATCGGTGCGATGCACATGATGAACATCGACGGCGACAGCCTGGGCGTGGCCTACGGCGCGCTCACGCGGGGTTCGCGCGACACGGCATTCACGGTCGGCGTCGGCTACGCCTACGCGCGCGTCGACGACAACGGTGCGCCCGTGGTGATGCTGGGCGGCGAGCACCGCGTACACCGGCACGTGAAGCTCGTGACCGAGAACTACGTGTTCGAGGGGGGCGGCATCGCCAGCGCCGGCGTGCGTTTCATGACGGGCCGGCTCTCGGCAGACCTCGGGCTGGCCGCTCCGCTCGGCGTGGACGAGGTGTTCGTGTTTCCGATGGTGAACTTCGTCTGGACGTTCCGCTGAGCGAGCCCAAGTGAGCGAGCGTCAGTCGCCGGCGTCAGTCGCCGGCGCCGGGCGCCGGCGCATCAGTGGGGCGCGACACCAGCACTTTGTCGATGCGGCGCCCGTCCATGTCCATC
Source organism: Acidobacteriota bacterium (assembly GCA_018000455.1). Classification (GTDB taxonomy): domain Bacteria; phylum Acidobacteriota; class Vicinamibacteria; order Vicinamibacterales; family UBA2999; genus CADEFD01. The sequence goes on along the minus strand of JAGNJW010000016.1, from coordinate 62,749 downwards.
ACCTCGAAGCGCATGCCACCCCATTCGCAGGTGTCGGCAGTGCGCGGGATGCGCCCCAGCCGCGCCATCACGAAGCCGCCGAGCGTATGGTAGGCACCAGCCTCGCCCTCGGGTAGATCGTCGAGGCCGATCTCGTTGGCCACTTCGTCGATCGGCGCCGCGCCGTCGACCAGCCAGCTGCCATCGGCGCGCACCACGATCGGCCGGTCGGCCAAGGCGTCGGTGGGCAGGCTGCCGACGAACGCCTCGAGCAGGTCGGTCGCCGTCACCAGGCCCTCGACGGCGCCGAACTCGTCGAGCACGATGGCCAGATGGCGGTGCGACGCCTTGAGGGCTTCGAGCAGCTTGAAGATGCCCATCGAGTCGGGCACGAACAGCGGCTCGAGAATCAGCGCGCGCAGGGTGATCGGCGAGTTCTTCATCGCCACCGACAGCAGGTCGGCGGCGCGCACGGTTCCAAGTACGTTGTCGAGCGAGCCGTGGCAGACCACGAACTGCCCGTGCTGATGGGTGCTCAAGAACGTGCGCAGATCTTCGCCCGCCGCATCGACGTCCACCCATTCGATGTCGAGCCGCGGCGTCATGATGGCGCCCACACGCTGGTCGCCCATCCGGAAGACGCGCTGCACCAGGCTTTCCTCGTTCTCTTCGAGCGCGCCGCTCTCGGCGCCCTGGCTGATCACGGCGCGAATCTCGTCTTCCGTCAGGTGCAGCTCGACGTCGCCCTTGACGCCGAAGATCCGCAGCACGAGATTCGTCGACCCGGTGAGCAGTGCCACAATCGGTCCGCCGAGACGGGCCAGCCACAGCATCGGCGTCGCCACCCACGAGGCGATCGTCTCCGGGTGATTCAACCCGATGCGCTTCGGCACCAGCTCGCCGATGATGAGCGACAGATAGGTGATGACGGCCACGACCAGCCCGAACGACAGCCCGCGCGCGTAAGGGGCAACCAGCGGCATCCCTTCGAAGGTGGCCTGGAGCGGCTCGGCGATGGTGGCGCCGCCATAAGCGCCCGCCAGCACGCCGACGAGCGAGATGCCGACCTGCACGGTCGACAGGAACTGGTTCGGGGAAATGGCCAGAGCCAGCGCCGCGGCCGCCCGGCGGTCGCCATCATCAGCCCGCTGCTGCAGACGCACCTTGCGCGCCGCCACGATCGAAATTTCCGACATCGCGAAGACGCCGTTGGCCACGAGGAGCAGGAGGACCACGACGATTTCTGTGCCGATACCGTACATGCGTGCCTGATTGTAGGGTACCAGACCCCCACAGCGGCCTCCGAGCGCCCCGCCGCGTGTCCGGAACGCCATGCCGCGGTGAAGTCGGCAAGGGGCACGGCTGGCGCGAGACGGGCCACGTGGTCGACGCGCTCGAACCCGGCCTGGCGTGGTATCGCCGCTACTTCCAGTAGAGTAGCCAGGTGTTCAAGCGCCAGACCTCGGGCTCCGTCATCTGCACGTCCTGCGGGACGCTTGTCGGGGTGAACGACGCCGTCTGCTACAACTGCAACCGTCGCAATCCCGGCCTGTGGGGCTACGCGCCCGCGTTTCGCCGGCTCGGCCAGGACCTGGGCTTCGTGCCGCTGGTGATGGGCGGGACGCTCACGCTCTACCTGGTGTCGCTGCTGCTCTCGGGGGCCAGCCTGCGGCCAATGCTCGCTCCCAGCCAGCAGGCGCTCATCTTGCTCGGCGCCAGCGGCAGCATTCCGGTCTTCGTCCTGGGCCACTGGTGGACGGTGGTCACGGCCGGGTGGCTGCATGGAGGGTTGATCCACATCGCCTTCAACCTTTACTGGATCAGGCTGCTGGCGCCGGGGGTGGCCGAACTCTACGGCCCGGGACGGATGGTGCTCATCTACACCGCGGCCGGTGTCGTCGGCTTCACGTTCAGCTCGGTGGCCGGCCGCTTTCTCGGCGGCCTGCCACTCATCGGCGGGGGGCAGTTGACGGTCGGCGCCTCGGCGCCAATCTTCGGGCTGCTGGGGGCGCTGGTCTACTACGGCAGGCGCACCGGCAGCCGTCACGTCGGGCAAACCGGCGTGCAGTATGCCATCTTCATGGGGATCTTCGGCCTGATCGGCAGCGGCATCGACAATCAGGCCCACCTCGGCGGCTTCGTCGGCGGCTACCTGGCCAGCCTGCTCCTGGACCCGCTGCGGCCGGAACGCATCGATCACCTCGTGGGCGCCGCCGCCTGTCTCGCCATCACGCTGGTGGCCGTCGTGGCCTCGGTCGTCACCGCCCTGCCCCTGCTCCTCAACTAGGTCCCCTGGGCGCGCTTCCAGTGGACAAGCTCGCGTTCGGCCGGCGCGGTTCGAGTTCTTGAATCGCGCGAGCCCAAAAACCCGAACATCGAGACCCTCTTGGCCCGTATGGCGGCAGCGCCAGCTGGCCTGGCGCCGGCCATACAGACCGCACGCTACCCAGCGGAGCGCGATTGCGAACGGCCCTCCCAGTCAAAACCGAAAGGAATCCCGCCGAAACGGCCGTTCGTCCCCAATCGTCGCCACTCGTCACACCAGCCACCGCTGGCCGGGGGAACGACCGGGCGTCTTGCGGCGTCTTTTTGTAAAACGGGCATCGCCCTTGCTGTAGTGAAGGCGGACGACGGCGTCGAACGTATCGACGCCCGGGTCCGATTTCACGTTCGGGGCCTCGAGTGGCTCCGGTGCGTGTTGCACGACCACCCCACAGGAGGCTATTTCCATGGCACGTTCGAGCAGGATTCTGCTCGCGCTGGCAGCAGTGTTGCTGTTGGCCGTCCCGAGCGCATTCGCGCAGGGCGGCGGCGCGAGTTCGACAGGCAGCATTTCGGGAGACGTCAAGGACGCACAGGGCGGCGTCTTGCCCGGTGTCACCGTCACCGCCACGAGCCCCGCCCAGATCGGGGCGCTCTCGGCCGTGACCAACGAGGCGGGCATCTACCGCTTCCCAGCCGCACCTCCGGGCGAGTACTCGCTCTTGTACGAGCTGGCGGGTTTCGGCCCCGTCAAGCGCGACGGCGTCCGCATCACCCTGGGATTCAACGCCCAGGTCAACGTGACGCTCGCGGTCGCCTCGCTCAACGAAACGCTGGTCGTGAGCGGCGAATCGCCGGTCATCGACACCACCGCCACGCGCCTGCAGACCAACTTCGACTCGCAGAGCCTGGCCGCACTGCCCAACGCACGTGACATGTGGTCGCTGCTCGCCACCACCCCGTCGGTCACGCTCAACCGCGTGGACGTCGGCGGCGCCACCATGGGCACGCAGACCACCTACTTCGCCTACGGCTACTCGGGCCAGAACCGTCCGCTGGTCGAGGGCATCAACACCACCGAAGGCACCTCGGCGGCTGGCTTCTACCTCGACTACGGCTCCTTCGAAGAGGTCTTCATCGGCGCGGCGGCCAACTCGGCCGAGATGCCCAATTCCGGCGTGCTGACGCAGTTCGTCAGCAAGAGCGGTGGCAACACGCCGAGCGTGAACTTCTACTACGACATGGAAGACGAGAGCCTGCAGAGCAGAAACCTGGCGGCCGATCAGGTCATTCCCTCGCCCGGTGCCTCGATCCGGCCCGACGGCAACCGCCTGGCGAGCTACAAGAACACCAACATCGGCATCGGCGGGCCGATCCTGAGAGACCAGATCTGGGGCTTCGGCGCGTTCCTCGACCAGCGCAACTCGGTCGCGGCGCCGCCCTCGGGCAGCTTCCTCGACGGCACCCCGTTCAACACCAAGCTGCGCAACTACACCGGTAAGCTCACGTATCAGATGAACCAGAACAACAAGTTCGTCGCCTACCTGCAGCACGGCACCAAGACGCAGCCCAACCGCACCGACAGCAGCAACCGCGTCGGCGCGCCGATTCACATCACGGCCGACTCCACGACCCTGCAGGACTCGCCGAGCTGGGTCTTCAAGGGCGAGTGGAACGGCACCATCAACCAGAACATGTTCGCCGAGTTCCGCGCCGGCCAGTTCGGCTACAACTTCGGCCTCAACAGCAACACCGGTGACGCGCGCTACGAGTCGTTCACGACCAACCAGATCCTCGGCGGCGGCCGCGACTGGGAATCGCGTCGGCGGCGCAACCAGTTCACGGGGTCGCTCAGCTACTTCAAGGACAACTTCCTCGGCGGCTCGCATAACCTGAAGACGGGCGGCGAATACCTCGCTGAATCCGGTCAGACGCTGTGGAACCAGGCCTACGCCAACAACGTGATCCACTTCGTCAACGGCGACCTGACGGGGCCGCTCGCTGGCGTCACGCCGGCCTCGGTGCGTCTGCAGAACAACGCCGACGCCAAGAACGCCCTGGCCACCACGAGCTTCTTCGTCACCGACACCTGGACGATTCAGCGTCTTACCGTGAACGCCGGCGCCCGCTTCGACCGCTACCGCGTGTGGCTGCCCGAGCAGACCCGGCCGGCCGGCCGCTTCTCGACGGCCGAGACGTTCGCTGAACGCTCCAGCATCGTCAGCTTCAACCACCTCGTGCCCCGGCTCGGTGCCAGCTACGACGTGATGGGCGACGGCACGACGGTGGTCAAGGCCAACATCGGCCGCTTCTACTTCAACACCGGCGTCAACCTGGCCGACGCCCTGAACCCGAACACGGCCAACCAGTACAGCGACTACGTCTGGAACGACCTGAACGGCGACCGCGTGTTCCAGAGCGGCGAACAGGGCGCGCTCGAACAGCGCTTCGGCGGCGCCGCCAACGTGTCACTGGATGGCGATCTCAGCAACGCTTATACCGACGAAGCGTCGCTCTTCGTCGAGCGTTCGGTCCTGGCGGATCTCGGCGTGCGTGCCGGCTTCGTGTGGAAGAACGACCAGAACGGCTGGCAGCAGGTCAACTCGCTGCGTCCGTTCGGCGCCTACAACGTGCCGGTGTCGATCGTCGATCCGGGCCCGGACGGCCTCAACGGCACCTCCGACGACCGCTCGATGACGGCGCTCAATCTCGACCCGTCACTGCTCAGCGCGTCGAACCAGCTCGTCACGAACGTGGACGGCTACGAGGGCACCTACAAGACGTTCGAGCTGTCGGCCAACAAGCGCTATTCGAACCGCTGGTCGGCGCTGGCCTCGTTGTCGTACACCTGGACCAACGAGTTCGGCAACAACTACTTCAACAACCGGGTCGGCACCGCCGTCTCGAACTTCTCGTTCTTCGGCAGCTATCCGACCAACCCCAACGAGAAGACCGAGAACGACTACACCAACTGGAACGCCAAGCTGAGCGGTTCAGTGGATGCGGGCTGGGGTGTCACGGTCACGCCGGTGTGGAAGGTCCAGACCGGTGCGCCGTTCGGCCGCACCTTCCAGGCGCGGCTCAACTACGGCAACCAGATCTTCCTGGCCGAGCCGATCGGCGAGCGCCGTCAGGACACGGTGTCGGTGGTCGACATCCGCGCCGAGAAGCGGATGCGCTTTGGCAGTAAGGCCCGCGCGGCCGTGTTCGCCGACCTCTTCAACGTCATGAACTCGAACACCGCCGTCAACACCAACTGGCGCGGTGGCTCGTCGTTCGAGCGGGCCACGACGGTGCTCGGTCCGCGGATCGCGAAGTTCGGTGTGAAGTTCGACTGGTAGCTCCACGCCTCTGAAGACACGAAGGGCCGGGCGGCTGATGCCGTCCGGCCCTTCGTCATGTACGGCGGCGGGTAAGGCGTTCGGCGGCAAGCGCCGTGGCGATGCAGACGTGTCCGGCAGCGGGACGCGCCTGTGTCGCAGGCGGACACCGCGCCGGGCCCGGCGGTGCCCGGCGGGCGTTCCGACGAGGGTCAGAAGTTCTTGCCGAGGCGCTCCTGCAGCTTCTCGCGGTAGCCACGGCTCAGCGTCAGCCGCGTGCCGTTCTGGAGCACGACGACGTACTCGCCGTTGAACCACGGCTGCAGTTCCTTGATGCGATCGCTGTTGACGATGCGGGAGCGGTGAATACGCACGAAGCGGCGCGGATCGAGCCGGGCCTCCACGCCGTTCATGGTCTCGCGGAACAGGTGCGAGTCGTCGCCGAGGTGAAGCCGCACGTAGTTGCCGGCGGCCTCGATCCAGACGATGTCTTCGGTGCGCAGGAAGAAGACGCGGCCGCCCGACTTCACGACCAGCCGATCGAGTTTCTGCGGCTCGGGCTTGACGTCGTGGACGAGCGCCATTAGGCGCTTGCCGAGGTCGCCGGCGCGTCGGCGCTCCACGTGGGCGCGGGCATGCTGCAATGTCTGCTGGAAGCGTTCGCGGCCGAACGGCTTGAGCAGGTAGTCGATGGCGTGCACTTCGAAAGCGCGCAGCGCGTACTCGTCGTAGGCCGTGACAAACACCACCGCCGGCATTCTCTCGGGCCCCACCTGTTGGATCACGCCAAAGCCGTCGCAGGCCGGCATCTGCACGTCGAGGAACACCAGGTCGGGGTGCTGGGTGTTGATGGCACTCACTGCCTGCTGGCCGTCGCTGCACTCGCCGATGAGTTCGATATCCTGCTCCTGGCGGAGCATGCTGACGACGCGTTCGCGCGCCATCGCCTCGTCGTCCACGACCATCGCCCTGATTTTCGTCACGCCGCACCCTCCGTCAACAGGTCGACCGCGCTGGCCTCCCTGGCTGGTTCGTCCACGGGAATCTCGATGGCTACCGACAAGCCCCCCTGGGCCGGGCTCGTGACTGCAAACCGATGGCGGGCGCCGTAGAGGTGCGTCAGCCGCGACCGGGTATTCGAGAGTCCGACGCCGTGTTCGAGATCCGACAGTCTGGCGGCATCGACGCCCACGCCGTCGTCCCGGACTTCGAGGCGCAGCACCTCGCCCGCTCGCGCCGCCTTCACCAGCACGTGTCCCGGCCCCGTCCGCGGGCCGATGCCGTGACGGATGGAGTTTTCGACGAGTGGCTGCAGCAACAAGTTGGGCACCGGGCAATCCTCGGTGTCCGCATCGATTTCGAACGTGACAGTGAGACGGTCCTGGAAGCGCGCTTGTTCGATGTCGACGTACTTGCGCAGGAACTCCACTTCGTGGGAGAGCGCCACTTCCTGCACGTCGACGGTCTCGATCGACTGGCGCAGCAGGTCGCCGAGTCTGGCGATCATGTCGTCGGCGGCCTCGACGTCGCGGTGCATCAGCGCCGCCACCGTATTCAACGTGTTGAACAGGAAATGCGGCTGGATCTGGCGCTGCAGCGTCTGGAGCTGCGCCTCGACCAGGCGGGTCTCGAGCCTGGACGCGGTGAGCGCCCGCGCCTGCGCCTCGTAGTGGTAGCGCAGGGCGTGGCTCAGCCCCACGATCGCCCAGTAGGTGGCCATCTCGAAGTCGAAGTTGAGGAAGAACATCCGCTGGAACTCTTCGAGCCAGCGGGCCGAAGTCATCCCGGTGGCGTAGTAGATGCCCTCGCGCCCGAGCGTGACGAGGGAGACATGGACGAGCGTGGCCAGGAAGACGCCGACCAGGTGCGCCGGCACGCTGCGCAGGAGCGCGCCGCGCTCGAGCGGAAAGCGGCGCGACAGCCACAGGATTCCCGGCGTGACGACCGCCCAGGCATACCAGTAGTTGAGGTTGAGGGCCAGCAGCAGGCCGAACGAGTCGCTGCCGCGCGAGCCGAACGTGGTGACGTAGTAGTACGCCAGCAGCGCCGAGTAGAACCCGAGCAAGGTCGCCGCGCCGAACACGAGCCGCAGGCGGAGGACGCCGGTACGGGCGGACATTCGTCCACTATCGACCGCCATCGAGCCGAGGTCAATGAGGGACTGGGTCACGCCACGCACCGCACCCGGACGTTCGACGACCCGTCGTGTCGGCCGGCCCCTGCGACGACGCCATTCGTCACGGCGCAGCGCCCACTGGGCCCTGGTCAGAGACCGTGACGACGGCGGTGGCGCGGGTGCGAACACGCCGGCGCCCTGTGCACGCGCCGTGCCGTCTCACCAATCCCGCCGCTCGTCCCAGGCCGCTACGGCGTGTCGGGTTCGAGCAGCAGGAATCCGAGGGGCGGCACCACCAGCGTGAGGACGTGTGGATGCCCGTGGTGAGGCTGGTCACCGGCCACCACCGCCCCGCCATTGCCCGCCCCGCTGCCGCCATAGGGGGTCGCGTCGCTGTTGAGGCGCTCGCGCCAGCAACCGCCGGAGGGAACGCCGATGCGGTAGCCGTGCCGCGGCGTCGGCGTGAAGTTGGCGACGGCCACGATCACGCCGCCGCTCTGCGGGTCACGGCGCAGCAGCGAGATGACGCTGTTGTCTGAATCGTGGCAGTCGATCCAGGCAAAACCCGCCGGCGAGTCGTCGTCGGCCCAGAGCGGCGTCAAGGCCTGGTAGGCGCCGTTCAGATCGCGGACCCAGCGCTGCAGCCCGGCGTGACGCGCGTCTCCGAGCACGGCCCAGTCGAGCTCCCAGTCGTGGTTCCACTCACGCCACTGCCCGATCTCGGCGCCCATGAACAGCAGCTTCCGGCCAGGGTGCACGAACATGTAGCCGAACAGCGTGCGCAGCGTCGCGTGCTGCTGCCAGGCATCGCCCGGCATCTTGGCGAGCAGCGACTTCTTCCCGTGCACGACCTCGTCGTGCGAGAACGGCAGCAGGAATTTCTCGCTGAAGGCGTAGAGCAGCGAGAAGGTGATCTTGTCGTGGTGCCACTTGCGGTAGATGGGATCCTGCCCGCAGTAGGCGAGCATGTCGTGCATCCATCCCATGTTCCACTTGTGGGTGAAACCGAGGCCGCCCAGGTGCACGTCGCGGGTCACGCCAGGCCACGAAGTGGACTCCTCGGCCATCAGGGCGACGCCGGGATGCTCGGCCCGCACGACGCTCGTGAGGTGGCGCAGGAAAGCGACGGCCTCGAGGTTCTCGCGTCCCCCGTGCTGATTCGGCACCCACTCACCCGCCTGGCGCGAGTAGTCGAGATACAGCATCGACGCCACGGCGTCCACCCGCAGGCCATCGATGTGGAACTCGCGCAGCCAGAACAGGGCGCTGCTCACGAGGAAGGCGCTGACCTCGTGCCGGCCGTAGTTGAAGATGAGCGTGCCCCAGTCCTGATGTTCGCCCTGGCGCGGGTCGGCATGCTCGAAGAGCGCCGTGCCGTCGAAGCGTGCCAGGCCATGAGCGTCCTTCGGGAAGTGACCCGGCACCCAGTCGAGCAGCACGCCAAGGCCGGCGCGGTGGCATGCATCGACGAAGAACTTGAAGTCGTCGGGCGTGCCGAAGCGGCTGGTCGGCGCGAAGAAGCCGATCACCTGGTAGCCCCACGAACCGGTGTAGGGATGTTCCATCACCGGCATGAGCTCGAGATGGGTGAAGCCGAGATCGCGTACGTAGGGCACGAGCGTCTCGGCCATCTCCCGATAGGTCATCGCGCGGCCGCCGTGCTCGGCACGCCGCCACGACCCGAGGTGCACCTCGTAGACCGACATCGGCGCCGGCGCGGCCGGTGTGGCGTGGGCGGCCATCCAGGCGTCATCCTGCCAGGCGTAGCCTCCCTGCCAGACGATCGAGGCGGTGTCGGGCGGGGCTTCGAACCAGCGGCCGAACGGATCGGCCTTCTGGAAGATGCGTCCGCGCTGGTCGCGCACCTCGAACTTGTAGCGGGGGCCCGCGGCGAGGCCGGGCAGGAAAATCTCCCACACGCCGGCGCCGGCGATGAGACGCATCGGGTGGGTGCGCCCTTCCCAGCCGTTGAAATCGCCGACCACGCTCACGCGCTCCGCATTCGGCGCCCACACCGCGAAGTGCACGCCGGGCGTGCCGCCGCGCGAGACCAGCCGGGCCCCGAGCGCATCGTAGGCACGGTGGTGCGTCCCCTCCGCGAAAAGGTGCGCGTCGAGCGCGCCGAAGATCGGCCCGTAGCGATAGGGGTCGTCTACCTGGTGCGTGACGCCGTTGCCCTCGGTGATGTGCAGCCGGTAGTCGGGCAGCGAGCCGGCTGGCAGCACGAGTTCGAAGACGCCGGCCTGGTGCAGGGAGCGCATCGCGTGCCGGGCGCCGCCCGACCGCTCGACGAAGGTGATGGAGGACGCCCCGGGCCGGAATGCCCGCACCGCCACGGCACCGTCAATGGTGTGAGGACCGAGCACGGCGAAGGGATCGCGGTGCCGGCCAGCAACCAAGGCGTCGAGTTCGGCGGCGGAGAGCGCTGGGGGGGCGGACATGTGGCGGGTCGGTCGATTGTAGCGTGGCGCCTCGGGTCGCCTCCCGCGATATGATCGCCGGATGACATCAGGACTGTACGCACGATTCACAACGAGCGCCGGCACGTTCCTGGTCCGGCTCTTCGAGAAGGAGACGCCCAAGACGGTGGCCAACTTCGTCGGCCTGGCCGAGGGGACCAAGACCTGGAGCGATCCGGCCACCGGCGAGAAGCGTTCGACACCCTTCTACAACGGCTTGGCCTTCCACCGGGTCATCGCCGACTTCATGATCCAAGGCGGGTGCCCGCTTGGCAACGGCACGGGCGGCCCCGGCTACAAGTTCGAGGACGAGTTCGCACCTGGCTTGAAGCACGTCGGGGCCGGCATCCTGTCGATGGCGAACGCGGGTCCCAACACCAACGGCAGCCAGTTCTTCATCACGCTGGCGGCCACGCCGTGGCTCGACAACCGGCACTCGGTATTCGGGGAAGTCGTCGAGGGTATGGACGTGGTGAACGCGATCGGCACGACCAAGACGGGACGACAGGACCGCCCGGCGACTGACATCACGATCGATCAGTTGACGATCGAGCGCGTGGCGTAGAAGCGTCGACTACGACCGGGGCAGGCCGCCGTCGCGGCGGTCCCGGTCGTCTGGCTTGGGGCCAGTGCGTCGCACGGCCACCGACACCCCCACGAGCACGATCGACAGCAGGGCCATCGACGCCAGCTCGGGCACCTCGGATGCGCGGGTCAGGGGTTCGGCGGCAGCCACCGCTGCGGCCGGAAGAATCGTCGCGATCAGGAACATGGCAGGAGTTGTCATTTTACCCGACACTTCGCAAAGCGCCAGCGGGCGCCGCTTTCCCTCACCGACCTTCTTTCCAACCACGTCGCACGTGTGCCGCGGCATGCCACGGCGTCGTGCTCGACCACGTCTTTCGAGCGGTTGAGCTGGATTTCCTCGGAAATAACTTACAGATCCGTCAGATCGAAGTGCGGTGAGAACCAGGCGGAGCGAAGTGCGGAGTGCCGGTGCGGGGTCGTGCAGGCGGAAGGCAGTGCGCGGGAGCGGCTCATCCGCTCCCGCGCACCAGAACCAGAACTAGATGCTCGTCGACTTGTTGAGTGCGGTTGCGAGATTGGTCAGGGCCAGTTCGATGGTCTTGCGCGAGGTCGAGATATTCATGCGCATGAAGTTGTCGCTGCCCTTGCCGTACGACTGACCGGCGTTGAGGTGCACGCGCGCGTTCTTCACGAGATAGCGCTCGAGCATCTGCTCCTTGCTGAGCGTCGGCGCATTGGCCGCCTTGGTGCGGTTGTAGTCGGCGGCCATCTTGGCGGTGCCGATCTTGTCGGAGAACTCGGTGAAGTCGAGCCACATGAGGTAGGTGCCCTGGGGCTTCATGGCCTTGACGCCCGGCAGCTTCGAGTTCACGTAGTCGACGGCGAAGTCGGTGTTGGCGTCAACGTAGTCGACCGCCTGGCTGAGCCACTCCTCGCCATCCGGAGTGTAGGCCCCCATGTTGGCGATGAGGCCGAGCGTGTTCAGATCGGCGCGGTGATTGACCCGGATACGGGTCATGAAGTCCTTGTTGGTCGAGTAGAACCACGCCACCTTGTGCGCCGCGAGGCCAAACGACTTGCTGGCGGCCTTGAACGTGATGCTGTTGTCGACCACCGCCTTGTTGGGCAGGCTGGCAAACGCCGTGTACTTCTGGCCCTTGGCCACCCAGTCGCAGTGGATCTCGTCGGCCAGGACGACCACGCGGTGCTTCAGACAGATTTCGCCGATGCGCAGCAGATCCTCGGCGCTCCAGCAGTTGCCGGTGGGGTTCTGCGGGTTGCAGAGGATGAACGAGTTGGTGTCGATGCTGATCTGCTTCTCGAAGGCGTCGAAATCCATCGCAAAGCGTCCGTCGGGCAACCGCTTCAGCAGCACTTCCTCGGCGAGGGTGTCGGAGGCGCGGAGGTCGCCGTAGAATCCGTTGTAGGTCGGCGTCTGCAACAGGACCTTGGTGCCAACCGGCGAGAAGGTCTTGAGCGTGGCGATGAGGCCGGGGTGCACGCCCATCGTGATGATGAGGTCCTCGGGAGGAATCGTGACGCCGTAGTGCTTCTTGTTCCAGGCGATCACGCCCTCGGCGAAGGCCGCGGGCATGTCGAGGTAGCCCCAGTTCTCGTGCTCGAGGCGCTCCTTGAGAGCCTTGGTAATCGACGGTGCGGCGCGGAAGTCCATGTCGGCGATGCCCATGCCCACCTGGATCGAATCCTTGCCGTACTGGCGGATGATCGAGTCGTACTTGATCGAATTGGTGCCGAAACGGTTGTACGGCGTGTCGAAGTCGTACTTGCCGCCCGGCGCGAGTGCGTTGGCTGCGGCGGCCACCGACGGCGCGCCACCCCCCACTGCGCCCAGCAGTGCGGTCATGCCCGCGCTATGAAGAAACGATCTGCGCCCCAGCCCGTGTTGCTTCGACATGTGCATCTCCGGCAGCGGAATCAGGGCCCAGCCAACATGACCGGACCGGCGACGTGCAATTCTAAACAATTCATACTAAACCCAAGCAGGGCTGGCCGGCGCCGATTTCTTCGCGGAGGCCATCGGGAAGGCCGATTTGGCCCACAACCGGGCCACCGGCCCGGGCGCGGGCCGTGTGGCTCGGGACGCGGCCGAGGGCGCCGGTGCCCTGCGTCCTCAGGGGATTGTCACCGCCTGCGGCGCCGTGGCGGCGCCCGTGCCGCACGCGTTCACCCCTCTGAGCGTGAACGTGTAGGTGCCGGGCGGGGCCGGCGTCGAGAACGCCCTGGCACCCCCTAGCGGCAGGCTACCCGTGTAAACGGCGGACGTGACGCCCAGCACGAAGCCCGCGGGCGCCGGTCCTGCGCCGGGGAGGTCCCACGAGAGCAGCAGCACCCCGCCCGACTTGAGGGCGCGGAACCGCGCCGGTGCCAGGGGCACCCCGGAACAGCCACCTGGGAAGGTCAGCGTCACCGGACTCGACGGGGCGCTGCCGCCGGCCGCGTTGGTCGCCCGCATGCGGAAGGTGTAGGTGCCCGGCGGCACGCCGTCGAATGCGAAGCTGTCGACCGGCCCGAGGGGCAGCGACGCCGAGAGCGCGCCAGAGACGTCGAGGACAATCCCGGTGGGCGCGCCCCCGCCGAAGGTGTTGGTCCAGGCCAGCGTGAGGGCACTGCCGGACACGGCGCCCAGTAGATTGGCGGGAGCGGACGGTGCGACCGGCACATTGACATGGAGCGGCACCTCGTTCGAGGCGCCGCTGCGCTGGCCGCCGGCCAGCGTGTGGATGCGCACGAAGAACGAGCCCGTGGGCACACCGAACGTCACCATCGGCGTCGCCCCGAGCGGCAGACTCGCCAGCACGCTGCCCGGCGACACCCCGCCTTCGAGCAGGTAGCCGGTCGGCGTCAGTCCGAACGCCGGCGGCGTCCAGGTCAGGGTCACCGTGTTGCCGACGATCGACGACACGGTCAGCCCCGTCGGCGGCTGCGCCGTTGGCGTGTTGTCGTCGTCGAGGATAGTACCGATGCCCTGACCGTCGGCGATGTAGGCCCCGACCGCCGACGAGAGGTTGACGACGAACGTCTCAGTCGCCTCGGGCACGAGGTCGCCGTTCACGGCGATGTTGATGGTCTGCGTCGTCGTCCCCGGAGGGAACACGAGCTGGCCGGTCGCGCTCGTGTAGTCGGCAGCGCCGGTGGAGGTGGTGGACACGAACAGCGTGAACCCGCCGATGCTGCCAAGGTCGCCAATGGCGTCGTCGGTAACGTAGAGCTGCCAGGTGCCGTTGGCGTCGAGACCGTTGAATACCGACAGGTCCGTAGAGAACGGGCGGGCCGGCGCGGGCCCGGGCAAGCTGTCGGTGGTCCCCAGATCGGTCGGGGCGTAGGTGCCCGTGGTGATCGGCCCAGTGGTCATCGCCGGCGCGCCGTCGACGAGGGTCAGGTCGACGGCGTTGAGATCGGTACCGCTCCCGACATCTGACATCAGCATGACGCGCTGGCCACCGGGCCCGACGAGCAGGATGTCGAGGTCGGACGGGAAGGTGTGCGTCACGTCTTCGAGGCGCACCGCCAGCGACGTGATGGTGCCAGCCACACCCGACACCGGCACGGTGAGTGGATACACCGAGGCCGGGCCGGAACTGGGAATCGTGGCGCCGCCCGAGGGACCCACTGCCACGCCGAGCGATTGCGCGGTGCCGTCCGCGGTCGCGTACGACACGCGGTGCTCGCCGGCACCAGGATTGGCGAGCGACACGGTGAAGGCGAACGTCGTCGTCCCGGCCTGACCCTCGGAGGCGGTGACGTCGTTGATGGCAAGCGTCGGTAACGGATCGGACGGCGTGAGGAAGCTCTCGACGACCTGGCTGCTGTCGGGGCCAACGGCACTGGCGAGGGCGCCGATCCCGCGTACCGCGAAGCCGGCCCAGATGTCGGCGATGTCGGCCGCCGTGCCGCCGCCAGCGGCGGCCGCGGCGAGGATCGCGTCGCGTCCCTGCACGAACGTCGGGTTCGCCGGGTCGAGCTTCATGCCGTCGGTCACGAACTGCAGAATCCGCTGATTGCCGCTGGCGAAGCCGAGTCGCGCGATGAATCGCGCGCGCACTTCCAGCAGCGCCATGGCCCAGATCTCACCGACGTTGTGCACCTGGAAGGCGTTGTTCGCCGAGGTCGACGTGAAGCGGGAACTGTAGGCAAAGGCGCCGTCGCCCAGGTTGATCTGTGTGGGGTCGATGTCGGCGAACGTCAAAGGGTTGTGCGGCCGGCTCGACGGTCCGCCGGTGACCGACCGCAGAGCGTAGGGGAAGCGCCGGATGCCGTAGTAGTAGTTGTCGGTGAACCCCGTGGACAGTGCGTTGGTGAGCCAGCCGCCGGTGGCGTAGATGCCGGTCACGGGCTGCGCCGCCGTCGAGAGCAGCGCCATGGCGTAGAAGTCAGACCACCCCTCGCCCATGCCGCCCGACATGCCCGACGACAGACCGGAAGCATTGGCATGGAGCCGGTTCGACAATCCGTGACCCAGCTCGTGCAGTAACACCTGCTGGTCGAGGCCGGAGCTGCGATCGGGGTTCGGCCCGGTGAAGACGTACATCTGCATCCGGCCGCGGCCGCCGTCGGCCGGCGTCGTGAAGTCGGCGTTCGAGGTGCCCGACGAGTCCTGTCCTTCGGCTCTCACGCGGTCGCCGCCAGCGCCGCCCCGTCCGAAGTTGTCGTGCTGGAAGTTGCGCGCCGCCTCGGTGAAGCCGAGGCGGTACATCTCATCGTGGAAGCGGTTCGACCAGTAGAACATGTTGGTCCCTTCGCCGTTGCGATAGGCGGCCAGCGTCGGCGCGTCGCCGGGACCCGGGTTCCCGGGCGCGGGATTGTAGGCGAAGGTGAAGGACCGCGCGGTGCCGGTCACCGGCGCATCCACGCCGTCGGGCGACACGAGATCCATGCCCGCCTCGACGTTGTTGCCGTCGGTGACGTTGACGCCGTCGGTCATCCAGCCCAGGGTGTTGAACGTGTTGGGGGCCTCGTTGCCGATGAGCGTGAAGGTCTGGCGCGCGACCACCGGCGCCTGATAGTTGGCGCCGGGCAGCGCCGACGTCGGCCCGGACGGTGCCGGGCTGTCGCCGGCATACACGTTGTAGGACGCGGCCTGGGTCTGGTAGTTGGTGAGGTTCTTCCGGAACAGCACCGTCGCCGTCTCGGCGTCGACCAGCGTCAGGAAGGCGTCTGGATCGCCCATGATCTCGGTGGCCCAGGCCAGCCGGACGGCGCCGGACGCGATCGGAAAATACGTCAGCCAGGCGACGGCATCGCCGGCCATGGTCGTCGATGTGAATGTCGTACGCCCGGGACTCGAGGCGTCGGCGGTTCTCGTGAGCGTGTTCTCGGGCGCGAGCCAGCCGACGCTGTCGGCCGCCGTGGCGATGGCCTGCTCGGGGCTCAGCCCCGGCGTGGGCGACAGCGCCCCGGGCACCACTCCTGAGGCCAGCGTGCCGGTCGTGCGAGCCAACTCGCCCTTCGCCGTGAAGCCGCCCCGTACGGTGCCCTGGAATACCGGGATGCCGTGGATCCGCTGCTCGAGTTCGACCCACCCCATGTTGCCGGACGGATTGGCGTAGTCGGCAACCACGACGAGGTCGACGGCGTCTGACGCGGTGATGCCGTAGGCGGCAGCGTAGCGGCCCAGGAACGTGCGTAGGGCCGCCACCCGATCATCGGAGGGCCCGCTCAGAAATCCATTGCCGGCGGGCCGGCCGACGATCTCCGGCGTGGCGAGCGTCGGATGCGCCTCGATCGTCACGTCGCGGAACGCCGCCCGCAGACTCGCCTCGCCCGAGCGGCGGGCCGACGCGTTGGCGGCGACATCTGGCGCGGCAGGCAGCATGCGCTCGAAGTAGTCGGCCGCCTGCGCCGCGAGCGGTCCATCCGGATCGGCCTTGTAGGAGCGGATGTCGAAATTGGGCGCTGCTCCGGGCCCCGAGCTTCCAGCCGGCGGACGCTGTTGGCCCGACACGAAGACCGCCGCCAGCAGCAGCAACGCCAACAGCGGCAGGGCGCGGGACATCCGATGAGACTTGGGGGAGGGAGCGGACGCAGTCGAACGGCGATTGGACATGGAACTGGAACCTCAAGTACGTGGCTGGAGTCTGGGCGAAGACAGACTTTGTTCGCGAAATCGGCAGCGATGGTACTACTACGGCGTCATCTATCCAAGCGCGAACGAGCCGAATCAGGGGTCACGACCGCCGATCCCCGGGACGTCGTCGATCGCTCTCGTTTCGCGGCCGGCTGGTCGTCGAGGCGCGACATTTCGCGCCGCACCCAGGCTCGCTCGTGAGAGCCGCCACTCGCGCTTCACGGTGCGCGACGAGAGCCCGACAACACCCGCGGTCTCGTCCACGCTGAGGCCAGCGAAGAAGCAACTCGACGATGCGCGCCGGCCGCTGGTCGATCGCGGCCAGCTGCGTCAGGACGGTGTCGAGCGCGTCGTCGAACAGGCGCTTGATCACTGACCGGCGCGGAGGCGGCGAATCGGCGGCTGCCATGGGTGGAGGCGGCTCGGGACGCTAGTGTCCTGGAACCGAAGTTCGGTGACGAATATTCCTGGTGCGGCGCCCGGATCGCAAGGCGCGACGACCGAGGATATGGCGTATATCCAAGGGAGGAGCAACGCCGCGAGGCGGGATGCCCCGCCAGGAATATGTCAGCGAACTTCGGTTCCAGGACACTAGGACATCAGGCACGCAGGCAGCGGCCGAGTTCCAACCACGACGCCGGGCAAAGACGCGCGTCAACGGTCAAGGTTCCCACCGCCGCTAGAGCCGCCAGAGGCGCAGACCCGCCGCTCGTACCTGCTCGGGATCGTGCGCGCACTTGACGTCGGCGAACACGCCACCGGCGACGAGACGGTCGGCCAGACTTGCCATCCCCTTCTCGATGTACTCCTTGTGCGACACGGCGGCGATCATGGCCGAGGCCTTGGGCAGGTCGTCCCACGCGGTGAGCGCGACGCCATACTCGTGCTCGACGGCGGCGGCGTCGGCCAGCGGATCGTGCACCGACACCTGCATGCCGAAGCTGGCCAGTTCCCGCACGATGTCGATCACTCTGCTGTTGCGGACATCGGGACAGTTCTCCTTGAACGTGATGCCGAGCACGACGACGTCAGCGTCTTTCACCGGCAGGTCGCAGGCGATCATCTGCTTGACGACCTGCTCGGCGATGAACTTCCCCATGCCGTCGTTGATGCGCCGGCCGGAGAGAATGACCTGCGGCGTATAGCCCACCATCTCGGCCTTGTGCGTCAGATAGTAGGGATCCACGCCGATGCAGTGCCCGCCGACCAAGCCCGGCCGAAAGGGCAGGAAGTTCCACTTGGTGCCGGCGGCCTCGAGCACCTCGTGGGTGTCGATGCCGAGACGATGGAAGATCAGCGCCAGCTCGTTCATCAGCGCGATGTTCAGGTCGCGCTGGGTGTTCTCGATCACCTTGGCGGCTTCCGCCACCTTGATGCTGCTGGCGGGATACACACCGGCCGTGATCACCGAGCCGTAGACCTCGGCGACTTTGGCCAGCGTTTCCGGGGAGTCGCCCGAGACCACCTTGGTGATGCGGGTCAGCGTATGGAGCTTGTCGCCGGGATTGATGCGCTCCGGGCTATAGCCCACGAAGAAGTCCGTCTTCCACTTGAGACCCGAGTGCTTCTCGATGATCGGAATGCACACTTCCTCGGTGGCACCAGGGTAGACGGTCGACTCGAAGACGACCACGGCACCCGCCTTCAAGTGCCGCCCGACGCTCTCGGACGCCGACTTCAAGGGACCGAAATCCGGCTGGTGGGCGTCGTCGACGGGCGTGGGCACTGCCACGATGATGAAGTCGGCGTCGGCGATCACCCGCGGATCCGTGCTGCACGTGAGATGCACGCTGGCCTTGAACTCCTCGGCGCTCACTTCTCCAGTTGGGTCCAGATGCCGGCCGTAGGCGGCGACCTTCTCGGCGGACAGATCGAAGCCAAGCGTCTCGAACTGCTTCCCGAACTCGACGGCGAGTGGCAGGCCGACGTACCCGAGCCCCACGACTGCTATTCTCTGCATACCCAGCGGTTCCTTGAAATGAAGCCTGCCGCATTCTAGCCCGTCAGGGTGTTTCGGAGCGACCGGAGGCATGCTGGAACGCGCCTCTTCTACACGAGACGCGCTCGCACCCGCGATCTACTTTGCCGTCACGCGCACAACTGGCGAGCCGAGTGGTTGCCGCTCGGTGAACAGCCGCGCCCCGAGCCGGCCCGCCACGAGGTCTTCGCGATCACGGCCTCTCAGGGTGACGGTGCCGCGCGCGGCCCGCTGCCCTCGCATCGCAAGATGAGCCACGATCGGTCCGACGCGGTCGCCGTCCATGCGGTGCAGCGTCAAGGCGAGGGGTTGTTCGGTGGCCGCCACCGTGGTGTCGAACTCCAGTTGCCCGGTCGTCGGGTGATAGGTCAGGCGCGCCGAGGCGGTGGACGCGGTCGAGGTCTGGCCGAAGGCCACGACCGACGTCCAGGGCGGTGGCGCCTGGCCGTTCACGAGCGGCGGCGTGCTGAACGGCGCCCGGCGCGGCGCGGCCGCCTGCTCCCATGCGTAGGCGCGTGCCAGGAGCGCGGCTTCGGAGAAAGCCGGGCCGAGCAGCTCGATGCCCACCGGCAGCCCGTCCACGGTGAAACCGGCCGGCATCGACAGCGCCGGCAGTCCTGTGGTGGCGCTGAGCTGACAGGTGGTGCCGATCTGCGCCTCGCCGATGAGGGCGGGCTTTCGGCGTAGCGTCGGATAGACGAGCACGTCGAGCTTGTGGCCCTCGAGCGTGCTGACGACGGCTTCGCGCAGGGCGCGGCGCTTCACGAGCGCCAGCCGGTAGTGCTCGCTCTCGCGGGTCGCCGGCTGGTTGCGCAGGCGAAACGTCTGCTCGAGCGCGGCGTGGTTCAAGCCGCGGTCGAGGATCTCGCCAAGCGACGAGACGGGCGCGCCGGGGTGCTTGGCAAGATAGGCGGCGAGATCGAACTTGAACTCGTCGCCGATGACGCTGCTCTCGGCCAGCAGCTCGTCGAGACCGGGCACGGTGGCATCCACGACCTCGGCGCCCTGCGCCTTCATGGCGTCGAGCGCCGCACGCACGACGATGCCCACTTCGTCGTCTTCGGGGGCGGCGCCGAAGAGCGCCGTGAGCACGCCGATGCGCAGGCCCTTGAGGCTGGCGCCGGCAAAGCCGTCGCGATACGACGCCGGCACGTGCGCCTGGGCGTCGGCCGTCACCGGATCCGCGGGGTCGGGGCCCACCGTGGCGTCGAGCACGATCGCCAGGTCGGTGACCGACCGCGCCAGGGGACCGGCCACGTCCTGCGTATCCGAGAGGGGCATCACGCCGGTGCGGCTCGACAGGCCGCGCGTGACGCGCAGGCCGACCAGATTCTGGTTGGCCGCCGGGATGCGGATCGAGCCGCACGTGTCGCTGCCCATGCCGGCCGCGGCGAAGCTGGCGGCCACCCCGGCGCCGGTGCCGCCGCTCGACCCGCCCGGCACGCGCATCAGGTCGTAGGGATTGCGCGTCTGGCCGGTGAGCGACGAGATCGTCGTGATGCCGGCGGCCAGTTCGTGCATCGTGGTCTTGCCGAGAACGACCGCGCCGGCGGCGCGCAGTTTCTGCACCTGGAAGGCATCGGCCGACGGCGGGAGCAGCGCCAGTCCGAGCGCTCCGCCCGAGGTGGGCATGCCGACGGTGTCGTAGTTGTCCTTCACGAGAATCGGAATGCCGTGAAGCGGCCCGCGCGGGCCGCTCGCCGCGCGCTCGCGATCGAGCGCGTCGGCCTCGTCGAGCGCCCGCGGATTCAGCAGCACGATGGTGTTGAGCGCGGGTCCTGCCTGATCGTAGGCGGCGATGCGCGCCAGATACGACTGCACGAGCCCGCGTGACGTGACCCGCCCCTCGGTCTGCGCGGTCTGCAACTCGAGGATGCTTCGTTCGTGCACCTCGAACAGGGAGACGGATGCCGCCGGTGTCGTTGCACGGACGCGCTGACGCGCACCGAGCGAGGGGCCGGTGGAGGCGACGAGGCCGAAAATCACCAGGGCCAGCGCGGGGAACGATCGAGACATGCCAGCGATTCTAGCGGGAAGGGGCCGCTCAGCCGGGAGGACGTCGCGGAAAATCGCGCATCCGCGTGCGGCGGGGGCGGCGAGACGTCCGGCCTGCTCGCGAACCGGCATTGGCACGGCTGCTGCGTAGACGACTGTCGGGAGTCTTCCAGCATGACACGCGCCTGCCCCGCCTGCGGCCGCGCCAACCGCGTCCCCGCCCACCACCTTGCCGACACGGGCCGCTGCGGCGTCTGCCAGCGCCCGCTGCCGCCCCTGGCCGCGCCCCTCGACGTGGATGAGACCACCTTCGATGAGATCGTGGCGGCGGCACCAGTGCCCGTCCTGGTGGACTTCTGGGCGCCGTGGTGCGGCCCATGCAGGATGGCCGCGCCAGCCGTGGCCTCGGTGGCCGAGGAACTGGCCGGCCGCGCGCTCGTGCTCAAGGTGAACACCGACGACCGGCCCGCGCTCGGCGCTCGCTACGGCGTGCGTGGCATCCCCCACTTCGTCGTGCTGGCGCGTGGCCAGGTAGTGCATCAGCAGGCCGGGGTCGTGCCGGCTGACGAGATGGCGCGCTGGCTGCGAGCGGCGGCAGGGACCGGTCGCTGAGCGGCAAGCGGGCGCAGCCGCCGGTTGTCCCGGTCGCCACGGGCACGGTTGACAACGGCGTTCACCGGCGCCCGCGATGCCCCCTCCAGGTTCGCGAGACCAGCAACACGCCGTTGTCTCCCACCGGCTTGGACGGAACCAGATTTCCTTTTTTCTTCTTCTTCCTTCCGGCCCGACCGTGACGCGTCCGGTTCGTCGATGTGGCACGATCGCCCGACATGCGCCGGCCTGCCCTGTGGACGCTCGCCGCCTTCGGCGTCATCTACATCGGCTGGGGCTCGACCTTCCTGGCGGTCAGGGTGGCGGTGGGGTCGATTCCGCCGTTCCTGGTCGGGGCGTCGCGCAATCTGGTGGCAGGGGCGGTGCTGGTCGCTCTCGGGCTTGCCACCGGTGCGGCGCTGCCAGGCAGACGGGCCATCCACCAGGCGGCGGCCATCGGCACGCTCATGTTCGTGGCCAACCACGGGGCGATTGCCTGGGCCTCGACGCGGAATCCCTCTGGAATCACGGCGCTGCTGGCGGCCACGATCCCGCTGTGGATCGTGGTGCTCGAGTGGCTGGCCGGGGCGGTCGACCGGCCGTCGATGCGGACGAGCGTGGGCATCGGGCTCGGCTTCCTGGGGTCGCTGCTGCTCTTCTGGCCCGCCGGCGACACGCCGCTCATCGACCCGCTCGCCTCAATCGTGACGGCCGGGGCGGCCCTGTCGTGGGCGGCCGGCACGCTCAAGGCGCGGCGCTCGCATCTGTCGGACTCGGTCGCGCTGGCCACCGGCCTGCCGATGCTGCTCGGCGGCCTGGCGCTGGCCGCTGTCTCGGCCCTGGCCGGTGAATGGCAGACGCTGCGCATGGCCGACGTCAGTGGCCAGGCGGCCGGCGCGCTCGCCTATCTCATCGTGGTGGGCTCGCTCGCCGGATTCAGCGCCTACCTGTTCCTGCTGCGCACGATGCCGGCATCGCGCGTCGCCACCTATGCCTACGTGAACCCGGTGGTCGCCCTCGGGCTCGGTGCGTGGCTCGGCGGCGAGCCCCTGGCGTTCATGACCCTCGTGGCCGCCGCCGTGAGCCTGGCCGGCGTCTACTTGTCGGTGTCGGCACGCTGAGGGCGCGCTGGCAAAGCGCCCTGTCGCGGCACGCCTGGAACCGAGTCCTGGGGCCTGGCCTCAGACGTCGACCCGGCAAGTTCCACCGCCGCACGCAGACGGGGCGAGCCGCCTCGGTGCTAGCGCTCGGTCGCCTTCGGCGGGGGCACGCTCACGCGGGCCGTCTTCACGGTGCCCTGGCGCCATGCGACGACCACCTCCGACCCGACGCGCGCCATCATCGGCATGCCCGTCGAGCGGCCGCTCGACGCCGTGGCAACGGTAGTCGCCGGCTGCCGTCCGGCCCGTGTCGCGGCGCGCAACCGGATGTCGCCCACGCCATCTGCGGTGCGCTCGAGCCAACTGACCAGCGCGCGCCCGTCCTCGAGCAGCACGACGTCTGGCCAGCCGACAGGCGAGCCGTCATCGACCACGACTGGCGCCGAGAAGGTCGCCCCGGCATCGCTGGAGAACACGATCTTCACCTGTGGACGATTGGCGGCCGCCGTGAACCACGCAACCGCCACCTCGCGTTTGCGCGCCGCCACGGCCGGACCGTTGGTCGGGCAGCCGCCGATCTTCCAGCCATCGCGATAGACGACGGCGGGCGCCGTCCAGGTACCGCCGACACGCCGCACGATTGCGATATCGCGAATCTCGCCGTCTTCGTGATCGCGATAGACGGCCACGGGTCCCTCCGACGTCTCGGCCATATCGGTGCTGCAGCAGGAGCAGGCATCGCTGTCGACGATCTGCCGCGACAGTTCTTTGCCATCGAGGCCGAAGCGCGCGATGCCCACGGTCTTGATGTGCGCGTGTTCGTCGCTCGTGCCGTCGTCGGGGTGGAGCGGTGTGAGATACACGGCATCGACGCCACGCGAGGTCGGCAGGAATGACAAGAAGCCGGCGTAGTCGGAGACGTTGTCAAAGCCGTCCTCGAACGCCGTGGCCCAGGTGGCGCCGCGATCGACCGACGTGGCCACGCGGATGCCGTAGCCATAGGAGCCCGACTTCTTGCCCGTGTTGACGAGCCAATGGACCCACAGCCGGCCATCGGGCGCGGCCGTGAGCGAGGGATGGTCGGCCCAGTTCACGAACCAGTTCGTGCCCTGAGCGATCTGCACGGCGGGCTGCCAAGCCTCGCCTTCGAGCTGCGAGAACTTCAGCGCATGGCCGCCCGCCGGCACCGGCTCGATCCAGACGAGATAGGTGCGGCCATCGGCGGCGGTCGTGAGCGAATACATGCCGGCGTCGTCGCCGGCCGGCGTCGAAATGGCCCGGACCGGCGCCTGGGCAGGCAGGCCCGCGAGCGCAGCGACCACCAGCCCGACCGCTGCGAGAAGACGGATTCGCACGACGGCATTGTGACCTAGATGCCCGGCCGCCGGTAGTGGCCGTCGGGCTCTGCCGGTGTCCCGAAGGCGTCGGCGCAGAAACCCCACGCGCCGCCTCCGTTACCATGAGCGATGCTCCCCGAGCCTCCGGCATTCCCGCTGCAGGGCGCGCACTGCCGGCTGCGGCCGTGGTCGCCGGACGACCTGGCGTCGCTCGTCAGACACGCCAACAGCAAAGCGGTCTCGTCGCAGCTGCGCGACAGATTTCCCTATCCCTACGACGAGGCGGTCGGCCGGGCCTTCATCGCACTGGCGGCAGCCAGCGTGCCGCCGACGGCGCTGGCGATCGAGGTCGACGGTGCGGCCATCGGCGGCACCGGCGTCATTCCCGGCCAGGGCAACGAACGGCGGACGGCCGAGGTCGGCTACTGGCTGGGCGAGGCCTACTGGGGCCGCGGCATCGCCGTGGACGCCTTGGCGCTCGTGACGCGCTACGCCGCCAGGACATTCGGCCTCGTGCGCCTCGAAGCCTTCGTCATCGACTCCAACCAGCGATCGCGGCGCGTGCTCGAGAAGGCGGGCTATCAGAACGAGGGCCTGCGGCGGCAGAGTTTTCTCAAGGACGGCGTGATCTACGACCAGTGCTGCTATGCGTGGGTGGCGCGATGAGCGAGGCGCCGCGCGAGTGGAACGCGACCTCTTACCACCAGGTGTCGGCGCCGCAGACGAGTTGGGGGCACAAGGTGCTCGGCCGCCTCACCCTCGAGGGCGACGAGCGCGTCATCGACCTCGGCTGCGGCAGCGGGCGCCTCACGTCCGCGCTCGCCGAGCGTGTACCGCGCGGACACGTCGTGGCCCTGGATCGTTCCTGGAACATGCTGATCGTGGCGCGCACGAACCTGCGTCCCGCCTTTGGGCCGCGCGTGTCGTTCGTGCAAGCGGCGCTGCCGCAGGTGCCGTTGGCCGGGTACGCGGACGTCGTCTTCAGCACGGCGACCTTCCACTGGATCGGCGACCACCCTGCGCTCTTCGCCAACATCCACCGCGCGCTCGCGCCCGGCGGACGCCTGCACGCGCAGTGCGGCGGTGGGCCGAATCTTGCCGCCGCGCACGCGCTGGCCGAACAGGTGATGCACGAGGCGCCGTTTGCGCCGTACTTCGCTGACTGGACCGGCGTCTGGCAGTTCGCATCGGCCGAGGCGACCACCGCCCGGCTCGCCGACGCCGGCTTCGTGGACATCGATGCCCATCTCGAGGCGGCGCCGACCACCCTGGCCTCGGCCGCCGACTATCGGGCCTTCGTCACGACCGTGATCTACCGTCCGCACCTGGCGGCGCTGCCAGACGGGCTTCACGGTCGGTTCATCGACGCGGTCACGGCCCGTGCCGCGGCCACCGCCCCGCCCTTCACGCTCGACTATTGGCGGCTCAACATGACGGCCAGGCACCCCTGACCGCACGCGACTACAGGCCACCGTGCGACGTGCCGAGAACACAACTGTGAGCCTCACCAGGACCTTCGTCGCCGTGACAGCCGTCTCGCTGGCGTTTCTCGCTTCGCCAGTGGCGGCGCAGGACGACCGTGCCACCGTGACGGGGCGCGTCACCGACGCGTCGGGCGCCGCGCTGCCAGGCGTGACCGTGGCGCTCATCCCGGCCGGCGGCGGCACCCCCACCACGGCCGTGACCGATGGTGTCGGCCAGTATCTGTCGCCGCCAATCGGGCCCGGTGTCTACAGCGTCACTTTCGATCTCTTGGGGTTCGCCAGGGAAACTCGGACCTCAATCGCGCTCCGACCGGGCGACGTCTTCCTGCTCGATCAGCAGCTCGGTCTGGCCGGGCTCCTCGAATCGGTGGAGGTTGTCGCCGCCGCGCCGGCCCCGCCGCCGCCCCCGCCGCCACCACCGCTCGTGAAGCTCGAGGCGCCCAGACGGCCACCGCCGGTGCCGGTGCCCAAGGACGTGCTGGCCCCGGTCTGTGGCCCTGGACGTCCCACCGGCAGCGCCATCTCGATCGGCAAATTGCTCGCGCACCGCGACGAACCCAGCCGCACGCTCTACGGCAACGGCGATGTGCTGGTGCTCGACGTCGGTGCCGACCTCGGCGTGATGCCGGGCCAGAATCTCGTCGTGCGCCGCCACTTCCGCGTCGGCGACAAAGGCCAGCCACGCGACAGGGCGTCATTCGGCGAGCAGACGGCCGGCCTCATCCAAGTGGTCGAGACGAGCCCGCTCTCGTCGGTGGCGGTGGTGGTCTACACCTGCGGCGAGCTCTTCGCAGGCGACGGCGTGGAACCCTTCGATGCCCTGCCACTGATGACGGCCAAGGCGCTCGGCGCTCCGCAGTTCGACGACCCGGCGCGGATCGTGCTCGGCGAGCACGGCCAGACGCTCGGTGCGACGCGCGCGCTGATGGTGATCGACCGCGGCACGAGCGCCGGCGCCGAACGCGGCCAGCGCATCACGATTTTCCGGCGCACCCTGGGCGATCGCGGCCCGGTGCAAGCCATCGCCGATGCCATCATCGTGGCCGTGCGCGCCGAATCGGCCACCATCCGCATCGAGCGCACGAGCGACGCCGTCACCGTCGGCGACTTCGTGGCGCTCCATCACTGAGTCTGGTGCGGCGGCGACCAGGGCGACGCTCCGGGCGTCCTATGCCACATGTCGTTTGACGCCGCACTCTCCCGACGCACGCTGCTGCTGTGGCCCCTGAAGGCGGCGCTGCCAGTGGCTGCCGCACGACGGCCCTGGGCGCAGTCGCCTGCCGTCGCCGCCCGTCGCATGACCACGCGTCCCATCCCCTCGACCGGTGAGCTCCTGCCCGTCGTCGGGCTCGGCACCTACCTCAACTTCGACGTGGCGCCAGGCGCCGCCGGCTATCAGGCGTTGCCCGCAGTGCTCGAGGCGCTCTTTGCCGCCGGCGGCACCGTGATCGACAGCTCGCCGATGTACGGCCGCGCGGAAGCGACCACCGGCGAACTCCTGGCCGCGCGCACGCCGCGACCGCCGGCGTTTCTCGCCACCAAGGTCTGGACCACTGGCCGCGAGGCCGGGCGCCAGCAGATGGAGGCATCGTTCCGGCTGCTGCAGACGCCGACGATTGACCTCATGCAGATCCACAACCTGGTCGACTGGCGCACCCATCTTCCCGCCCTGCGCCGCTCAAAGGACGAGGGGCGCATCCGCTATGTCGGCATCACGCACTACACCTCGTCGGCATATCGCGACGTCGAGGCAGTGCTCAAGGCCGAGCCACTCGATTTCCTGCAGATCAACTACGCGCTCGACGACCGCGCGGTGGAAGCGCGGCTGCTGCCGCTGGCCGAGGAGCGCGGCGTGGCGGTCGTCGTCAACATGCCGTTCGGCGGCGGCGGCCTGCTGCGCCGTCTGCGCGGGCGGCCGCTGCCGGGCTGGGCTGCCGACGCCGGGGCCACGAGCTGGGCGCAGCTGGCGCTGCGTTTCGTGCTGTCGCATCCCGGAGTGACCTGCGCGATCCCCGGCACCGGCACCCCGCGCTACATGGCCGAGAATGCCGCGGCCGGCGCCGCCCGGCTGCTCACCACCGCCGAACGCGCGGCGCTCGTGACGGCGGCTGGTGCCGCTTGATCGGATTGATATCTATTTATATAGATACGTTGCTTTGTAAGGTAGGCTGTCGGTCGAGGTTCGCCGATGACCACGCCGTCTGTGACTGCCCCCGGTGCCGCCCCAGCCGCCGCCACGCCGCGGCGGCACGACGTCACGGCGGCGACGATGACGATCGAGGGCCACACGCTCGCCGATGTCTCGCTCGCCGGCTGGGCGTACGGCCCGCCGACCGGCACGGCGCCGGTCACGGTCGTCGTCGGCGGCATCACCGCCTCGCCCTTCCCGCTCGGCGACCAACGCGCCGAAGTGGCAGGCGGCACCGAGCCGTGGTGGCCGGCACTCTTCGCTCCCGATCTCATCGACATCACGCGCACCACCGTCGTCTGCCCGTGCTGGCCCGGCAACGGCTCGACGTGGCGCGGGTTCGACGAGGCCACGCCGGGGCTCTCGGTGCTCGGTCTGGCCGATCTCGTCGCCGCCTGGCTCGACGGCATCGGCTGCACGGCGCCGGTCACCTTCGTCGGCGCCAGCCTGGGCGGCATGGTGGGCGTGGCATTCGCCGCGCGCCACCCGGATCGCTGCCGCACCCTCGTCACGATTTCGGCGGGCCTCAGGCCCGACGGCTGGGGTACGGCCACACGGCACCTGCAGCGCGAACTCGTGCGCGACGGCCTGAAGAACGGCGACGTGACCACCGGCATGGTCCGCGCGCGCCAGCTCGGCATGCTCACCTACCGCGGCCGCATCGAGCTCGACACGCGCTTCGGCACCTTCGCACCCGGTCTCGAGCGGCCGCCGGTGGCCGACTATCTCGACTTCCACGGCCGCCGCTTCGCCGAGCGCTTCCCGGTGCGGACGTTCCTGTTCCTGAGTGAGGCGATCGACCGTGGCGCGATCGGCGTGGACGGGCAGACACGCAGGGCCGCGCTCGAACGCGTCTCGGCTGACACCATCGTCGTCGGCGTGCCCGGCGACATGCTGTTCCCGTGGGGGTTGCAGGTCGAACTGCATCGTGAGCTGCAGGCGGCAGGCGCGCAGTCGTCGCTGTGGACGCTCGACTCGGTCTACGGGCACGATGCGTTTCTCGCCGACCAGGACCGCCTCGCCGAACTGCTGCGCGGCGCCCGCGCCTTCGGCGGCGCGGCGGCGCCGGCGCCCCGTCGCCGCTTCGACGGGGTGGGCGTCGAGCCGGTGCGCGAGCTGAGGATCGGCATGGTGGGCTGCGGCACCGTGGGGGGCGGGCTGCTCGAGATGATCGACCGCCAGCAGCGCGCGGTGGCCGATCGCTACGGGGTACGTTTCCGGGTGACACGCCTGGCGGTGCGCGATCTCGAGAAGCCGCGCCCGGCTCTAGCCGACGGCATCCCGCGCACGACCAACGCGCTCGAACTCGTGAGCGATCCCGACGTCGACGTGATCGTGGAAGTGGCTGGCGGCACCTCGGTCGAACCGATCCTCGTTGCGGCGCTGGCGGCCGGCACACCCGTAGTCACCGCCAACAAGGCGCTGCTGGCCTCGAAACTCGCCGAGCTCGGCGTGCTCGCCGAGCGCACGGCGACGCCGCTCTACTGCGAGGCCGCCGCTGCCGCAGCACTGCCGATCATCCGGCACCTGGCGCATCGTGCGGACGAGGTGCTGAGCCTGGCCGGCATCGTGAACGGCACGAGCAACTTCGTGATGACACGCCTCGAGCAGGGGCTGTCACTCGAGGAAGCCGTGGCCGAGGCCCAGCGGCGCGGCTTTGCCGAGGCCGACCCGTCGGCCGATCTCGATGGCGCCGATGCCGCCGCCAAGCTCTCGATCCTCGCCTATCGCGCCTTCGGCACCTGGGTGCGGCCAGACGCGTTCCCCGTGCGAGGCATCCGCGAGCTCACGCCGGCCGATTGCGATCTGGCCGAGTCGATGGGCTGCCGCATCCGCCTGCTCGCGCGGGCGGCTCGGGTCGGTGCTGCGCTCGACATGGCCGTCGAGCCGATGCTGCTGCCGGCCTGGCACCTGTTGGCGTCGGTCGAGGAGGAATACAACGCCGTCTACCTCAAGTGTGCCTCCTCGGGCGACCTGAGTCTCTTCGGCAAGGGCGCGGGTGCGCTGCCGACCGCCACCGCCGTGCTCGGTGATCTCATCGACCTGGCGCAGCACAACTCGGTGCGCTGGCCCGTACCGCAGGCGACCGCCCTGGCCGGTGTCGACGGCCATGCGGCCACCACCCGTCGACATTACCTGCGCGTGACCGGCGAGCCGCATCCGGGGCTCGATCGCCGAATCGACAGCCTCGTCAGACGCGCAGGCCTCACCGTGCAGAACCGGGCGAGCCGCGGCGACGGCGACATCGTGCACCTCGGCTACGTCGTCTCGGTCGCAACGGCAGCCGCGATCGACGCCGTACGCCAGGACGTGGCGCGGCTGGCGCGGGTGCACGCCGTCCTGACGCTCGGAGTGCACGAATGACGGCGCTGTCTCGCTGGCTCGATCCGTCGGGGTGCCCTGCCGAGCCTCCACCGCTCGAAGCGATGGCGGCAACGACGCGCGCCCTGCACGAGGCGCTCGACAAGCACGCCAGGCGCACGGGCGTGCCGTACCTGCATCCCGACGAGCCCACGGTGCAGCAGGACGTGCTCGGCTCAGCCAGGGTCATTGCCTGGCAGGAGGGCAAGGCGGCGTTCCTCTTCGCGGCCGAGGGCTGCTGGTCGGAACTGCCGCCGCTCTACGCACGCTATGGGACCGGCGCCACGGGCGAGCTCATCGCCCGCCTGAAGGCGCTGGAAGGCGCCGGCGCGACGCTGGTCTGCGATTCCGGCATGCAGGCGACTGCGCTCGTCTTCGACACGCTGATGGCGCCGGGCGCACACGCCGTCGTGTGCCGTCAGATCTACAACAAGACGAAGTCCTACATGCGGTGGCTCGCCGACCGCCTCGGCGGCGCGGTGACGATCGTCGACGATGGCGATCACGCCGCCATCCTGGCGGCCATCCGTCCGGCGACGCGCGTCGTCTTCGCCGAGACGTTCACCAACCCGCTGGTGCGCGCGCAAGACGTGCCGGCTCTCGTCGCGCTGGTCGCAGTCGCGCGGGCGATTGCCCCCGACGTCAAGCTGGTCATCGACACGACCATCGCCACGCCGTGGGCCTTCGCGACACCGCCGCTCGTTCAAGGCGTCGATGTCGTGGTCGCCAGCGGCACCAAGGCGCTCGGCGGCACCGACCGCGATCTGTGGGGCTACATCGCCACCAGCGACACGCCCACCGCGAACAGCCTCATGGACCTGATGGCCATGCGCGGCGGCATCCTCGACTGGCGTCGCGCGGCCGCCGTGCTCTCAGGACTCGACGACGTCGAGCAGGCGCACGCCCGGCGCTCGGCGACCGCCACCGGCGTCGCCGCCTTCCTCGCGGTGCATCCGCAGGTCTCCGAGGTGTTCCATCCGTCGCGGCCGGATCATCCAGACGCCGCCCTCATCGCCCGCGACTACCGTCGGCATGGCTCCCTGCTCTCGTTCCGCGTCCGCGGGGCCGACGAGGCCCGCACGCGCCACGTCGCGGACGTCGTCGCGATGACGACCATCGTGCGATACGCGCTGTCGTTCGATGGTCTTGCCACCAAGATCAACCACCACCAGACGGTGTCGGAGTATTTCACGCCGGCCGACGAACTCAGGCGCAGCGGCTTCGATCGCCTGCTCCGCCTCGGCATCGGCCTCGAGCATCCCGACGACCTGATGGCGGCGCTCAACTGGGCGCTGCACCATGCGGAGGCCATCACACCGGGCGAAGTGGCCGCGTGGCAGCAGGCACGCACCGCTGCGCTCGGGTGCCGGCCGGGCTGAACCGCGCTCCACTTCGGCCTCGAGCCGGCGCGGCGCCGCGCTCAGCCGCGACCGGACGCGGGCGGGCGGCTGGGCCCGGCATCGACGGTCGGGCTCTTGAACGGCGGTGCCCCGGTCTGCGGCACGTGGCAGGCCGTGCCGTTCCATCGCGCGCCGGCCACCTGCGTCAAGGTGGTGCCCGACGGGTCACGGCCGTTGACGAAATGCGAGGCCGGCGCCGGCCCCGAGGTCGCGCCGGCGCGTTTGTGACAGCGGACCGACGCGTTGGACTTCGCGGTGATGGGCACCAGCCCCTTGAGCGAGTGCGGCACGAGCGGCGCTTGGCCCTCCCGTGTGCGCGGGAGGCGCTGGCTCTGTCCCGGGCGTTTGTCGCTCAGCTCGAAGGGCGGCTCTGACGGCAGGGCGGTACCGCCCGCCGATCCTGGGCCCGGGTGCGCCGCGACGACGCCAGGCGCGCGGGCGGTCGCCTCGTGCGTGGCGCGCACGGCCTCGACAGTGGCGCCGTCGATGGTCACGATGAGCCGGCCGTGGGCGGTGTCGTCGATGTGGGTCACGACGCCCGACTCACGTCCTAGACGCGCACCGACGCCGTGCGCCCCGGGGGCGAGGATGACCAGCACGCCGGCAATGTATCCGGACTCGCTTAGCAGATCCATGCCGGCATTGTCCAGCGACCGCGGCTGCCGACAAATGACGCCAGCCATAGCGGTACGCCCGCGCAGCGAGTGACCGGGCGTCGACAGGACCAGCGCGAAGAGCGGCGTGGCGGCCACGATCCCCGGATACCGGGCTCTTCCACGACCATCGGAGGGGCAATTCCGCCTATGATTCTGGTCGTGCCTGCACTGACCGACGAACTGCTGAGGCGCTCACCGCTCTTCCGGCGACTGTCGGCCGACGATCGGGCGCGCGTGGCCGCCGTGGCGCGCCTCGTGCACCACCCGCACGGCAGTCACATCTTCGCCGAGGGCGAGGACGCCAGCGCCTTTCTCGCGGTGGTCGAGGGCCGGGTGAAAGTCTACAAGTCAACGCCGGCCGGCAAGGAGATCATCCTCGAGATCTTTGGGCCCGGCGATCCGCTCGGCGCGGTGGCCGTCTACGAGAGCTCGCCGTTCCCTGCATCGGCACTCGCCCTCGACGATGTGACGTGTCTGCGCCTCGAACAGCGCGACTTCTTCGACCTGCTCGAGCGCCATCCGGTGCTCGTGCGCGGTCTGCTCTCCGGACTCACGATCCGCCTGGCAGAGCTCACCCGGCGCCTCGCCGATCTCACGGGCGCGCGGGTCGAGGCCCGCTTCGCTCGGCTGTTCCTGAAACTCGGGCACCAGATCGGCCGTCGGGAGCGCGGCGGCACGTTCGTGCCGATGCCACTGGCGCGGCAGGAACTGGCGGACCTGACGGGCACCACGATCGAAACCGCTATCCGGATCATGAGCCGCTGGCAGAAGGAGCACGTGCTGCTCACCGAGAAGGACGGCTTCGTGGTGATCGACCGCGCGGTGCTCGAAGACGTCGCCGCGACATAGTCGGCGCTCAGGCTTCGTAGCGCATCATCGCCATGAAACCGTTGTCCATGTGGAACTGCTGGCCGCAGTGGAACAAGGCGAGGCCCGGCGGTGCCATCCGTGCCACGCCCGGCGACGCCGCCGTAAGCCGGCGGCTATGACGCGGGTCGTACGGACGCGCGCTCAGCGCGGTCCGAGGGTCACGACGCTCTCGAGGTAGGCGAACCAGAGGTCCCGGCCGCCGAAGGTGCCGGTGACGACCGGTCCGCCGCGCAGGTGCCCGAGGAAGCCGTTGACGGACAAACGCGGCGCGACCGCGTAGTCGGCCGAAGCTTCGATGGCCGTGCCCAGGCGCGTGCTGCCGTTCGAGCGCCGTCCGGCATAGCCGAAAGTGGTGCCGCGCGCGAGCGTGGCGCCGCTCCCCGCGTACCAGAGGTCAGCCGCCGACGCCAGGTCGATGCGACGCAGGTCGAGACGCAGGCCGAGAGCGGCCCGCGGCCGGGCCTGCACCTGCGCGAAGAGGTCGCGCAGGTTCATGGTGCTGTAGGCCGTCGTCTGCGAAAAGCGCCGGACGGTCGGCAGCATCGGGAAGAAGGTGCCGTGGGAGTCGTCGGCCGGATCGCGGTCGCCGCTGGCATGGAACAGGCCCGCCCGCAACCACGGACGCCACGGCGCGGCCGTCCACTGATAGCCACCCTCGAGCGCGAGGGCAAAGGCCCGATGGTCGTCGCCGTACCAGTCACCGGTCTGCGCAACGCCCCAGGCGAAAAGGTCTGCCTCGCCAGCTCCGGCCGGGTAGGCGCCGAGCACGACTGCCCCGGCGGTGGTGACGTCAATCGCCACGCCGGCCGGCGCCTGGCGCCCACTGTTGTCGGGACGCTGGGTCACACTGCGGCGATCTCGGTATTGCCAGCCGAAGCCCTGCACCTGCGTGTGCCGGCCAGGTCCGGCCGCGGGTCGTGAACTGAGGGTGGCGCCGGCGACGACGACGTCGCGCATGGTCGTATTCGCCTGACGCGCGAAGCCGCCCTGCGTCGGCATCAGCGCCACACCGGTTGCCCGCCACTTCGGCTGGGTCACGTCCACGCGTACACCGTCGAACACCCGCTGGTAGATCGACCACTCGAACTCGCCGACGATCCGGGCATCGAGGCGCTGGCGCTTCACGGTCTCGATCTTGGGCACGCCGCTCGGCGCCTCGGCGCCCGATGTGTAGCCCATGCGGCCCACCTGCAGGTCCACACCGTTGACGACGGCCGGAAAGCGCAGGTTGGCGAAACGCAGGTAGACCTGACTCGAGTTCGACCGCCGCCCGCCCTGATCGAAGTAGAGCGGGCCCAGGCCGAGCGGACCGGGGCCGGCCGCACCCTCCGGCAGCCCGATGAAGCCGACGTGCTGGACCGCCAGGGTCAGATCCACCTTCGCCCAGTGGCCACGAACATCCACCCGCAGGCGATCCCCGAGGTAGGCGTAGTCGGGATCGCCGCCGCCAGGGCGCGGCTCGAAGTAGCGCCACGACTCGGCCCGCGCCGTATTGATGGCCGACAGGCGCCAGGTCGGCAGGGGCGGCGGCACCGGCGTGGATGGTGTGCCCGTCTGCGCGCTGGCCCTCGGCACGGCGATGGCCGCCAGGCCCAGCATCGCGGTACCAATGCCGCAAGCGATCCGGCCAAAGATGCCCCGGCCAACGCGTCCGTCCATGCTCCGATGGTGACGCCGGCGGCGGATCGCGCCTATGACGACAGTCATACCCGCGCGGCCTTCCGGGACGCGCCGCGCGACCTTCCGGGACGCGCCGCGCGACCTTCCGGGACGCGCCGCGCGACCTTCCGGGACGCGCCGCGCGACCTTCCGGGACGCGCCGCGCGGCCTTCGGGACGCGCCGCGCGGCCCGCTCACGGCAGGGGCGACACGTCCGGTACGTGGCACTGCCGGCAGCGCACGCGTTCCGGGTGCGTCGTGCGAATTTCGGCCCGCGCGCCAGGTCCCGCGTGACAGGTCAGACACTGGCCGCGCAGCTGCAGCGTGTGAGGAATGGTGGGCGGCGCACCTGGTGTCGCCCGGCCGCCGCGCCACGGCCCCTGGGCCAGCCCGGTGAACCGCGACTGGACGAGCAGCGCGGCACCGCTGTCTGGCACGTGGCACTGCCGGCAGCGGCGGAAGGCGCCATCGGCCGCAGCGTCGCCGTGCGGCGAGGCCGGCGCCACGCCCACGCCGTCGATGGCACTGCCATCGGCGTCGTGACAGGTGGTGCAGGCGCCAATCGACGCATCGTGAGGAATGGTCGGCGGCGCGCCGTCGTAGGCCCGCAGTGCCGCCCGCGCGCTGGTCGACCGCGCCACCGCTCCCGCTGGCGCGCCAGGACCGCACGCGGCCACGAGTGCCGCGACACAGGCGCCGGCAATCAGTGCCGCCGCTACACGCGCTCGAGGCGGACGGCGCATTTCTTGTAGTCGGGTTGTTTGCTGATGTTGTCCATCGCGTCCAGCGTCAGCAGGTTGATGAGCAGCGCCTCGTCGAAGAACGGCACGAACACCGTGCCCTTCGGCGGCCGGCCGCGGCCGTCGATCTCGACCGGCAGCTCGAGCTGTCCGCGCCGGCTGACGAGCCGCACGCGGTCGCCCTTCTTCACGCCGAAGCCGTCGGCATCGGCGCGGTTCAGTTCCACATAGGCGGCGGGCACCGCCTGGTGCAACTGGGGAATGCGGCGGGTCATCGACCCGGAATGCCAGTGCTCCAGCACGCGGCCCGTCGACAGCCACAGCGGATACTCGCCGTCGGGCGACTCGGCCGGCGGATGGTAGGGCCGGAGGAAGAACGCCGCCTTCTCACCGTAGCCGGTCGCCTTGTAGAAGTGGGCCCCGGTGGCCTTCTTCACGTAGGGGTCGTAGCCGGCCGTGTAGCGGTACGGCGTTTCCTTGCCGTTGACGACCGGCCACAGCATGCCGCGCGTCGCCTTGAGCTGCTGGTAGCTGGCCAGATCCTTGCCGTGGCCGAGGCCGAACGAGCGGTACTCCTCGAACATCGGCTCGTGCCAGTTGTCGTCTGGCCAGGGGAACAGATGTCCCATGCCCATGCGTTTGGCCACCTCGATGACCTGCCAGGCGTCCTCGCGGGCCTCGCCGGGCGGATCGACCATCTTGTTCCACTGCTGCGTGCGGCGCTCGGTGTTGCCGTAGACGCCTTCGCGCTCGACCCACGCGGCCGCCGGCAGGATGAGGTCGGCCATCGCCGTCGTCGGCGTGGGATAGATGTCGCTCACGACGACGAAGCGGCCGTCGTCGGGCGTGCGCTCGAAGCGCGAGCGATTGGGCAAGGTCACCCACGGATTCGTCGTCTGGATCCAGAGCGTCTTGAGATCGCCGCGCTTCAGCGCGCGAAACATGTCGACGGCGTGATAGCCGGGGACGGCGGGAATGGTCCCGGCCGGCAGCTTCCAGATCCGCTCGGCCTCGGCGCGATGCTCGGGGTTGGTGACCACCATGTCGGCCGGCAGGCGATTGTTCGAGGTGCCCACTTCGCGGGCCGTGCCACACGCGCTCGGCTGGCCGGTCAGGCTGAGCGGGTTGGCACCCGGCCGGCAGATCTTGCCGGTGATGAGGTGCAGGTCATTGATGAGATTGTTCATCCACGTGCCGCGGGTGTGCTGGTTCACGCCCATGCACCAGAGGCTGACGGTGCCGCGGCCGAGGTCGCCGTAGAGGCTGGCCAGCGCCCGGATTTGCGCCACCGGCACGCCGGTCGTCTCGCTGACCTTGCCGGGTGTGTAGTCGGCGAGGAACGTCTTCACCTCGTCGAGCGAGCTCGGCTGCACCTTGTCTTCGAACGTGTAGCGCTCGGCCTGGTCGCCGAAGCAGCCATAGCCGATGGTCTTCAGGTCCTCGATGCCGCGGCGGAACACGACGTTCTCGGCGATGAACGGCTGGTGGATCCGCCCTTCGGCCACCAACAGGTGCAGGATGCCGTTGGCGAGCGCCAGATCGGTGCCCGGCTTGAACAGCACGTGCAGGTCGGCGTAGTCGCTGGTCGGCGTGCGGCGCGTGGCGATGTCGACGATGCGCGTGCCGGGCTTCCGGCGCTTGGTCTCGAGCAGCCGGCTGAAGAGCACCGGGTGCATCTCGGCCATGTTGTTGCCCCACAGCACGAAGTCGTCGCCGGCGTCGAGGTCTTCGTAGCACCCCATCGGCTCGTCGCTCTGGAACTGGGCGATGAAGCCCGAGACGGCGCTCGCCATGCACAGGCGCGCGTTGGGCTCCAGGTTGTTACTGCGCAGCCCGCCCTTCACCCATTTCTGCGCCGCGTAGCCGTCGAAGACCGTCCACTGCCCGGAGCCGTACATGCCCACCGCGTCCGGTCCGTGCTGCTTGAGCGTCTCGCCGAACCGGGTGGCGATGAGGTCGAGCGCCTCATCCCACGAGATGCGCGCGAAGGTGCCGTCGGCCTGACGTCGTTGTGGATACACCAGCCGGTCGGCCCCGTACAGCAGTCCGGGCAGGTGGTAGCCCTTGACGCACAGCAGGCCCTTGTTGACGGGACTGGCTTCGTCGCCACGCACGGCCACGACCCGCCCCTGCTCGACGCCCACCATCACGCCGCAGCCGGTGCCGCAGAAGCGGCACGGCGCCTTGTCCCACGCGATCGAGGCACGGTCAACCGGCGCCGTCGACCCGATCCGCACCGCCTCTTCTTTGTCGGCGCAGGAAAACGCCGCCACGGCCGGCGCCGCCACGCCGGCCATCCTGAGGAACGTGCGACGGCCGACGCGTTCGATCATCGCTCTCTCCGCGTCTGCCCGTACTTGCGCTGCATCTCCCGGCTGATGGCATCCGCCTGCTCTTCGGCCCCCTTCACGATCCACTGGTGCTCCGGCCGGTTCAGGATCCCGTCGATCACCTGGTTGACGTTCCGCGCCGCCTCGGCACGGCCGGCCCTCAGCGCCTTCTCGGTGATCTCGCGGGCCTCTGGAATCAGTTCCATGTAGAAGCGTTCGGCCACCTCGAACATGCCGTGCCACTGCGTGTAGTCGGGCGCCATCATCGAGGCGCCCATGCGCGCGCGGCGTCCCTCGTGGTGCCACAGGAAATACCAGGTCCACTCGATCTTCTCGTCGTACTGTGTCTTAGTGAGCATGCCGTTGGCGGCCAGCGCGCTCATGATCGCTTGACCCGGCTTGGCGAACTTCTCGTTGTAGTTGATGACCACGTCGTCGTACTGCTTGTAGAACAGATTGATGTGGTCGGGCGTATGGCAGGTCGAGCACACCTGCTTCATGCGGTTGCGTTTGGCATCGGCCGTGTCGGCAATGGCGGCCCGGCGCTGCTCGGGGTCGGTCTCGGTCACCACCGCGTGGTTGGCGTCGGTGTCCATCACGAGGCTCACCGGCGGCCGATTGGTCCACGAGATGCGCTCGCCCGGGTCGTGCGTGATCTTCATGCCGTTGCGCATGTTGGCGCTCATGTGGCAGGTGGCGCAGGTGGGCGCGGCGCTGTAGTCCTTCCCCACCACCCACGGCCGGGCGTCGAGGTTCATCTCGCCGATGAGATCGCGGAAGGCCACGCCGTGCTTCGACTCGTCGTAGATCTCCTTCTGCGGGTGATCGGGTCCGAGATGGCACTTGCCGCAGTTCTCGGGCTGACGGGCGCGCCGGGCCGAGAAGTCGTGGCGGCTGTGGCAGGCGGCGCACGAGCCGGTCGAGCCGTCGAGGTTGAGACGGCCGATGCCGGTATTGGGCCAGCTGGTGCTGCTGAAGAGCGGCTTGCCGCTCTCGTTGCGCACGATGCGCCCGACCGCTTCCATGTTGGTGGGGTGTCCGGCTTCGTCGGGCTGCAGATCGCGCACCGTCACGACGCCGCCATCGCTGGCCTGGAACGACACGAGCGAGCCGTGGCACTGCTGGCAGCCGGAGTTGGCGGGCGCCAGGCCGTTCACGACCGTCACGGCCTTGCCGGGCGTGGGCGAATGCGGGCTGAAGGGCACGCGCGAGCCCTCAACCGTCTCGGCCAGGAAGTTGTCGAGCGAGGCCAGGATGTTGCCGGCCTTCGAGTGATGGCTGGCCGAGAACTCGGCCGCCTCGGTCGGGTGGCAGCGCGCGCAGTCGCGCGGCGTGACCACGGTGGCGATCTGCTGGCCGTAGTGGCTGAACACGTCGGCGTCCTTCGCTTCGGCCTTGTGACAGTCCACACACGCCACGCCCTTCTCGGCGTGCGTCGAGCCGGTCCAGTGCTCGACGATGCCGGTCGAGACCTGGGTGTGGCAGTCGACGCACTGGCGCGAGGCGGCCGGTGTCGTCACCGACGCTCGAGAGGACCCCGTTTCGTGTTGGCGGCGGGCCACCTCGAGCCACTGCACCGCGACGAGCGACATGAGGAAGAGGAAGCCCAGGCCGCCGATGACCCAGCGTTTCTGATCGAGTGTCATACCGAATGCCTCAGTGCGCGACGAGCGCTTCCCACATGGTGAAGCCCATGATGGTGAGCGTGCCCATGACGCCTATCCAGACGCTGATTTCCGCGTACTTGAACCGCCTCACCAGCCATGCGTCGATGAATGGCCAGAGAAACATGATGAAAATGATGAAGCCCTGCGTCAGCATGGCCGTCGTGCCAGAGAAGAGCTTCAGCCAGCGGAACGCCACATAGAAGAACC
This sequence comes from Acidobacteriota bacterium, assembly GCA_018000455.1. Lineage (GTDB taxonomy): Bacteria > Acidobacteriota > Vicinamibacteria > Vicinamibacterales > UBA2999 > CADEFD01. Next base: position 23,437 of record JAGNJW010000016.1, on the reverse strand, counting down.
ACTCCGGTTTGATCACTTCAGGCGTAATCTGCGGGTCGGCACGCGGGCCCATCTCGACCGGCACGAGCACCGCCAGCGCGCTCAGCAGGAGCATGAGCGTGAGACCGATGATGAGCTCCGTGTAGAAGTGCTCGGGGAAGAAGTTGAAGGGTTTCTCCTCGGTCGGACTGTCTCCTTCGAACTTGAGCTCGGTGACGCCCAGCAGCCGGACCAGGCCGATGTGCATCATCAGCACGAGAATCAGCAGCACCGGCAGCACGGCCCCGTGCAGGATGAAGAAGCGCGACAACGTGCGATCGTTGTAGGTCTCGCCGCCGAGCAGCACCTGCTTCATGAGCGGCCCGACGACCGGCACCGTATCGCTGATGTTGGCGCCGACGGTGGCGCCCCAGTAACTGAGCTGCTCGAACACCAGGCTGTAGCCGGTGAAGCCGAGCATCAGCGTGCAGACGAGCAGCGTCATGCCGATCATCCAGTTGAGCTCGCGTGGCTTGCGATACGCCCCGGTGAAGAAGACGCGCATCTGGTGCAGCACGACCGCCGCGATCATCAGCGTGGCGCCCCACTTGTGCAGGCCGCGCAGGTACCAGCCGAACGAGGCCTCTTCGGTGATGTAACGCACCGACTCGTAGGCGGTCTGGGGCGCCGGCTGGTAGTAGAACGCCAGCAGCACGCCGGTAACGATCTGGACGACGAAGAGATAGGCAGGCGTGCCGCCGAGCGCGAACCACCACCGCTTCAGGTGGTGCGGCACCGGCTCGTTCGACATCGCCGCGACGGCGTCGATCGACACCGGGACGCGCTCGCCGATCCAGCCGCGGACGTCGTTCATGCGTCCCTCCGGCTGGCCAGGCAGCCCAGGCACGGGTCGTGGCCGGGACCGACCGGGCCGGTCACCTCGACGAGGCCGGCCACGTCGCCGACCGACAACTGCTCGGCGGGCACGAGGATGTAGAGCAGACCCTTCTCCACGGTCAGGCCGTAGCGAGGCAGCGACTGACCGGCGTCACCGGGCGGACCGCCGGTGGCCGTCCCCTCCGGATCGAAGATGCCGTTGTGGCAGGGACAGAAGTAGCGATTGTTCTGTCCCTCCCAGCGCACCTGGCAACCGAGATGGGGGCAGGTGCTCGAAAGGGCGATGAAGTCCGTCGCGTCACCGGTCTGGGCGCGCCGGGTGATGTTCACCGTGCGGCCATCCGGCGTGCGATAGAGCAGCGTGCCGCCGGGCCGCACGTCGGCGGCGCGCGTGACGAACAGCTGGTGCAGCTGCCCGGTGTGCGGGGGCAGCATGAAGCGGCCGCTCACCCACGCGAACATGCCGTAGCCGCCGACCAGCCCGGCCACCATGGCCAGACGCGATGTCAGCCACAGGGCGGCGCGGCGTGACACCGGCGCATCGCCAGGGCCGGCGGCATCGGGCGTGAGAGGAATGGGAGCGTGCGACATGGATATCGGCCTAGAAGGGCGAGAACCCCTGCGACGGGAACCGGGTCATGGTGTGGAGGTGGTAGAGCGGCGGTCCGTAGGCAATCACGATGAGCACGACCGCCACGGCGCTCCACAACCCGAGGCGATCCCAGATCGACGGTCCCGGCGTGGGGGCTACGAGCGACTCGGCGTACTCGATGGGCGGAAAGACGCCGCGCGGCGCCACCAGCATCGTGCCGACGATGACGCCCACGTAGCACACGGCCGAGACGAACAGGATGACACCGCCGACGGCCGAGAGATTCACGAGCGGAATCCAGGCCTGGGCCGCCTCGACCCCCTGGAACTCGCCGGTGTAGATGCGCCGCGGCATCCCCATCAGCCCGGCGATGTGGCTCGGGATGCTGAAGAACTGCATGCCGACGAACCAGAGATACGGCTGCACCGCCGCCGTGCGCGGGAACGCGATGGCGCGTCCGGTGAGCCGCGGCAGCAACCAGTAGGTGGCGCCCATGAAGGTGAGCGCGACGGCCGTGCCGACGGTGAGGTGGAAGTGGCCCTGGACCCACGCCGTGTTGTGGATCATGGCGTTCATCGCGTAGGCGGCGTTGATGGCCCCGCCGAAGCCGCCGAGCGCGAAGGTGACCATCGCCAGCGCGACGCCGGAGAAGAACGGGTCCCCCCAGGGCAACACGCGGATCCAGCCGAACGTGCCGGTGCCGCCGCGGGCGCGGCCGGCCAGTTCGATCGAAGCGATGACGGTGAAGGCCGTCACCAGACTTGGAAACATGATGGCGTAGGTCGTGAAGGTGTGGAGGAGCTTCCAGCCGTTCGCGATGCCCGGATCGGTGAACTGGTGGTGCAGGCCGACCGGCGTCGAGAACAGCACGAACTGCACGAACACCACGCGGGTCACCGCGTCGCTGAAGAGCTTGCCGCCCGCCACCTTCGGAATCACCGTGTACCAGAGCACATAGGCCGGCACGAGCCAGAAGTAGGTGAGCGGGTGCCCGAACCACCAGAAGTAGGTGCGGGCCACGATCGGATCGATGCGATCGACCAGGCCGAACGACCACGGCAGGATGAAGACCAGCACCTCGACGGCCAGTCCGGCCGTGGCCAGGATCCAGATCGCCACCGTCGTGAGCATGCCGTGCAGGGCCAACGGCACGCGCTCGTCACGATGGCCGGCCCGCCACGCGCGGTAGCTGCCGATCATGACGCCGCACCACACCCACGAGCCGATGATGAGGAGCGTGGCACCTACATAGAACGTCGGGTGCGCCTCGAGCGGCGGATAGAACGTGTAGAGCACGGTGCTCGTGCCCGAGAGGATGGCGAGCGTCGTCATCACCGTGCCGATGACCGCCACCCAGAAGCCGCCCCACGCCCAACGCATGCCGGCGATGCGTCCGAGCGTCGACTCGAGCACGACGTAGCCGAGCGCCATGATGAAGAAGGTCGTGAAGACGAGCGCCAGCAGCACGCCGTGCGCCGTGACCGACAGGTAGTAGAGACGCGCCGTGCCGAAGGGCAGCTCGATGCCCGCCCGGGCGAGTGCCTGCATCACGGCCATCAGCGAACCGAGCGCGAAGGAGATGATGGCCACCCAGAGATTGGCCAGGATGAGCCGATTGGCTGGCGTCACTTGGCGGCCTCGACGATGACCTTGCCCTGCATCAGGTGGTGCCCGAGGCCGCAGTACTCGTTGCAGACGACCAGGTACTCGCCCGGCGTCTCGAAGGTGACCGTCGCCTGACTGACGTAGCCGGGTGCCACCGTCAGGTTCACGTTGGTGCCCACGATCTGGAAGCCGTGCAGAACGTCGGGACTCGTGACGCGGAACGTGACCGGCACGCCGGCCGGCACGCGCACCTGCTCGGGGCGGAAGACGTAGAACTCGGCGCGCAGCGACACCGTGACGCTGCCGTCCGGATGGGTCGTCGCGCCCGGCGTCGCGAACTCGCCGGCAATGGTCAGCGTTTCCGGGTCGACGACTTCGGTGTGGCTGGGCGGGTGCGCCGCGCCGGTCACGGCCGTGATGACGATCGCACTCGTGAAGAGCACGAGCATGCCGGTGGCGGCCCACATCCAGTAGCGTTCGTAGCGATCAACGTGCATGGGGCGGGCCTACGGCGTGGAACGCGGCAGGAAGAGGCCGAAATAGAAGAGCAGCCAGCCAAGGACGAGGAGGACGCCGAACCCACCCACGATATAGAGCGTGCCGCGGGGGGCGTCGCCGTCGCCGGGAGGAGAAACCATCAACGGGGAGATAGTAGCAAGAATGAGCCCGTCAGGAGAGCGGCATTCCAGCGACGGCCCAGCTGCCGAGGTCGGGAAAGTTCCCGGACAGGGAAATAACCCGGGCCCTGCCCGCTCAATTCGAGAACGCGGCAATGCCCGTCTGCGCGCGGCCCAGGATGAGCGCGTGCACGTCGTGCGTGCCCTCGTAGGTGTTGACCACCTCGAGGTTCACCATGTGGCGGACGACGCCGAACTCATCGACGATGCCGTTGCCGCCCATCATGTCGCGCGCCAGGCGCGCGATGTCGAGTGCCTTGCCGCACGAGTTGCGCTTGAGGATGGAGGTGATCTCGGGCGAGTCCGTGCCCTCGTCTTTCATGCGGCCCAGGCGCAGCACCGCCTGCAGACCGAGCGTGATCTCGGTCTGCATGTCGGCCAGCTTCTTCTGAATGAGCTGATTGGCGGCCAGCGGGCGGCCGAACTGCTTTCTGTCCATCACGTAGTCGCGGGCGCGGAACCAGCAGTCTTCGGCGGCGCCGAGCGCGCCCCAGGCGATACCGTAACGGGCGCTGTTGAGGCAGGTGAAGGGCCCCTTCAGTCCGCGGATGTCCGGGAACGCGTTCTCCTCCGGGCAGAACACCTGATCCATCACGATCTCGCCGGTCAGGCTGGTGCGCAGCCCCACCTTGCCGTGCGTCGGGGGCGCGGTGAGACCTTTCATCCCCTTGTCGAGGATGAAGCCGCGGATCTTACCCTCGTCGTCCTTGGCCCACACGATGAACACGTCGGCGATCGGGCTGTTCGAAATCCACGCCTTGGTGCCGGTGAGCGCATGGCCGCCGTCGACTTTCTTCGCGCGCGTCGTCATGCCGCCGGGATCCGATCCGGCATTCGGCTCGGTGAGGCCGAAGCAGCCGATCCACTCGCCGGTGGCGAGCTTGGGCAGGTACTTCTGCTTCTGCGCCTCGGTGCCGAAGGCGTTGATCGGCACCATCACGAGCGAGCCCTGCACGCTCATCATCGAGCGGAAGCCCGAGTCGACGCGTTCGATCTCGCGGGCCACCAGGCCGTAGCTCACATAGCCCATGCCGGCGCCGCCGTACTGCTCCGGGATGACGATGCCCAGCAGATCGAGCGCGCCCATCTCGCGGAAGATCGACGGATCGGGTTTCTCGCTGCGGAACATCTCGAGCACCCGCGGCGCCAGCTTCTCCTGGCAATAGTCGCGCGCCGTGTCGCGCACCATCCGCTCTTCGTCGGTCAGTTGCTGGTCGAGGAGCAGCGGATCGCTCCAGTTGAAGCGGGCATCGGTCTGGGCCATGGCATTGGGGTGCGCCGGACAGCAGTGCCCGCGCAGCAGACCGATCATGCCACACGGGACGGGTTCCTGGTCCCGATCCCGGGGCCCGGTGCGCTGGCGAGAGGCGGCGACGAGGCTCCGGGGGCTCGGGACTGCCCTGAGGGTTTGCCGATGAGAGCGCCGGCTACCGGACGGTGACGGTCGCGCCGGCCGTGCGCCCTCGATCGTCGGTGGCTTCGAAGCGGTGGGTGCCTGGCGTGAGCGGCCAGTCGATTGCGTCGGCGGCGCCGGCCTTCCCTACCAGCCGACCGCCGAGGCGCCACTCGACGCTGCGGGCGCCAGCCGCGATGGCGCGCAGGGGCAGCGTCTGAAACTCGCGCCTCAGCGTCGGGTCCATCAGATAGGTCGCGCCGTCCGGCGGACTCGAGATGGCAAGAGGTGCCGGCACGGCCGAGGGGCGCGACTGGCCGAGCGCCGAGCGCCGCGCCAAGGGCGCGACCGCGGTGTCTGGTCTCTCAGCAGCCACGCCGTCCACGCGGCGTCCCTCGCCACGCGCCCAGGCCTGGAACCGCGCCGGCAGAAAGGTCTGCAGGCCGTGGTCGGTGAGGTGATGCCAGCTGCACGGCACGTCGGGCTCCTCGGCGGCGATCCATTCGCGCCGCTTCAGCGGACACCACGGGTTGGCCGTGCCGCCCGACTCGGCGCAGACCTCGCGCACGGCGACCGTCGATGGCGCCGGCACGATCGCGCCGTCGGCCATCACCGCCACGCCACCTGCCAGCCGCTGCTCGGCCGCCAGCATCACGGCATGGAAGATCGGCCCGGCGCCGGTGACGCCGCTCGAGTTCCTGAGCGGCCGCCGATCGAAGTTCCCCACCCACACGCCAACCGTGGCGTGGCGCGAGTAGCCGATGGTCCAGTTGTCGTGATACGCCTGCGAGGTTCCGGTCTTCACCGCCACCGGGAACGGCAGTTCCAGACTGCCGCCGCGCCCGAAGACGAACTCGCGCGACTCGGGGTCGGCCAGGATGTCGGTGATCCAGAAGGCCGTGCGGTCCGACACGATGCGGGTCGTCTCTGGTAGCGCATCCTGCGCCCGTCTCACGAACGTGGGCGGGAACCACTCGCCGCCGCGGGCCAGGGCGGCATAGGCGGCGGTGAGTTCGTCGAGGCGCACTTCGGCGTTGCCGAGCGTCAGGCCAAGGCCGTAGTGCGCGGCCGTCCTGTCAAGGGTCGTGAAGCCCGCGCGCCGGAGGAACCTGAGCACGTGCGGCACGCCGATCTCGGCGGCGAGCGCCACGGCCGGGACGTTGACCGACCCGGCGAGCGCGTGGCGCGCCAGAATGGGACCGCGGTAGAGGCCGTCGTAGTTGCGCGGGCTGTAGACGACGCCCTCCTCCGCGGTCGGGAAGGTCGACGGCACGTCGGCGAGCACCGTGGCCGGACTGGTGCCGCCCTCGAAGGCAAGCGCGTAGGTGAAGGGCTTGAGCGCGCTGCCCGGCTGGCGCAGGGTCAGCGGCCCGTTGATGGCACCGCCATGGGCGGCGTCGAAGTAGTCGCCCGACCCTTCCCACGCCACCCACTCGCCGGTGGCGTTCTCGAGGACGACGATGGCCACGTTGAACGCGCCGTGGGCGTGCAGGTCGGCCCGGTGCCGGGCCACGATGCCGGCGATATCGGCCTGGAGCGCACTATCGAGCGTGGTCTCGATGCGGGCCGGTCGCGTCTCCCCCGCCGCGGCCAGCACCATCTCGACGAAGTGCGGTGCGCCAAACGGCGGTGGCGTCGCCGTGAAGGTGAGGCGCTCGGCCAGGGCGTGGGCACGATCGTCGGCGCTGATCGCACCGGCCTCCAGCATCCGGCGCAGCACGACCCGCTGGCGCGTCGTGGCCGGACCTGAATCGCGGTAGGGATTGAACGCCGACGGCCGTTGCGGCAGGCCGGCGAGGAACGCCGCCTGCGCCGGCGTCAGCATCGCCACGGTCACGCCGAAGTACGACTGGCTGGCCCGCTCGGCGCCGGTGAACTGATTGCCGTAGGCAGCGATGTTCAGGTAGATCGCCAGCAGCTCCGACTTTGAGAAGCGGTGCTCGAGTCGCAGGGCGACGAGGGCTTCGTGCACCTTGGCACCCACGCCGCGGCGGCGCCCCGGCTGCTGGCGGTTGAGCAACAGCTTGGCCACCTGCTGCGAGATCGTCGACGCGCCCTCGACGATTCTGCCTTCGGCCAGGTTCGTGCGCATGGCCCGGGCGATGGCCACCGGATCCACGCCGTAGTGACTGAAGTAGCGGCGGTCTTCGGCGGCGATGGTGGCGGCGACCAGGCGGGGCGGCAGCGAGTCGGGCTGGAGCGCCAGGGCCCGGGTCGACGCGGTCGACAAGGCCTCGTAGAGGGGCACGCCGTGCCGGTCGACGACCACGGTGGACGGCGTAGCCAGCGGATCGAGCAATCCCGGCGGCAGCGGCCCGAGCCGCGCCCACGCACCGGCCGTCACGGCAACCGCCACGCCGATCGCGAGCCAACGACGCGCGCGACGAGCCCAGGCGGCCAGCCGGTCGGGTCGGGTCGGGATGGTGCGAGCGTCGTTCACAGGAAGCCTATCGCTTCACTTCGATGATGCTCGTCGCGGTGCGCCCGAACACCTCGGGCGCATACATCTCCTCGGCCCGCGCCGGCGCCGTGCGGAAGGTGCCGGCCGTGGTGGCCCGCACGATGTAGCTGAACTCGTGCAGGCCATCGGCGAGCCTGGTCGCGAACAGCTGAATGCGATCGTCGTGACGCTCGACGTGGTCGAAGCCGCTGTGACGCCACCAGGCGCGCCAGTCGCTGGCATCACCGCTGTCGTTCACCTGGCGGTCCTGCTCCGAGGCCAGGTCACGCGCCGTCGTCTGGAACCATGACTCGACCGCCTCGAAGCCCGCCGGCAACGGATCGGTCACGGCCACGAAGCGCCGCTCCTTCGTGAGCCGGAACGTCAGCGTCACACGCACCAGGTCGCCGGCGGCGTAGCTGGTGGCCGGCGGCCGCGCGCCCCGCTCCACGAACGGCTCGTAACGTCGCTCGACCAGGAAGCCGGAGTCGAGCCCCTGCTGGTGCAACGTGTCGGCCGCGTAGGTGAGGCGGGCCGCGTAGTACAGCGTGCCGGCGCCCTCGCGGGCAAAGGTCAGCGGCATGGTCGCGCCGGGCGCCCCGGCGGTAAGCACCTGCGCCATCGGCACGCTGGAGGTGGCCGCCGCAGCCGTTCGCCCGCGGAACTCGTCACGCGCCAGCTCGCGCGCGCCCAGCGTGACGACGGCGCGGAAATCCGGCGTCGTCGGTTCGTACTTGCGGTAGTAGGCGACCAGTGCCGCCATGGCGTGCGCGTTCTCCTGCGTGTTACCCCAGCGGCCGTTCTTCCTGGCCGTCATCAGCCAGCGGACCATCTGCGCCAGCGGCGCCTCGCTGGCATCGGCCTCGACGAGCGCGTGCAGCACGATGGCCGTCGAGCGCACGTTCGAGTTCCAGAACCAGAGCAGGTAGGGATCGGCCAGCTCGCCGACGTGCGCGCTGCCGGCTTCGGGCAGGATCGCGTTGGTCATGCGCCGCCGCAGGTCGGTCACGCGGTCGCCCGCCGTCTCGCCCTTGGCGCGCAGCGTGTCGTGCAGATAGGCCAGCGCGAACACCGGCATCCGGTCGCGGTAGCCGTAGAGACGCGTCACGTGCGAGTCGACATTCTGCCCGCCCTCGGCCAGCACCTTCACGGCGAAGGCCTGCCAGGCGGTGTAGGACGGCCACCACTCCTCGTTCGCCGCTGGCGGCGTCGCCGCCAGCGCGTTGGCCAGGTACTCGTAGCCGCGCCTGCGCACGCCGGCATCCACCTGGTAGCCGAGATCGACGGCCGACTTCATCACGTGGAGGACATACGCGGTGAGATAGGGCGTGACGCTCAGGCAATCGCCCGGCCAGTAGGCAAAGCCGCCGCTGTCGCACTGGAAGCGTTCGAGCTCGCCGAGCGTGGCTTGCGACACCGTCTTCATCTCGGCCGGGTTCATGCCAGCCAGCGAGAAGGCGTCGCCGAGATCGGCGGCAAGGAAGAGGGCCAGCGACGTCGATGCCTTCTGCTCGGCGCAGCCGTAGGGATACTCGACCAGGTAGCGCGCGCCCTCGCCGAGGCCAACCAGCGCCGTGGACGAGAGCGCGAGGTCGAGCCCGCCGAACCCGGGCACGACCGCGGGCGGCACCGTCACCGTCTCGCGCGCCGTGGTCGTTGCGCCGGCCGCCGAGCCGTAGGCCGCCACCGTTTCCGGCGAGGCGAGAATCTCGACCGGAATCACGTCCTGGAAGGCATCCGTTTCATCGCCGACACGCACCGTCATCTGGAGGCGAGCACGTCCGATCGCGCGCGCACTGCCCTGGAATCGCACTTCGATGGTGCCGCCGGCGCCAATCGGCACCTTCTGCTCGGCGGCGCCACCGAGCGTGACGATCGCCGGGTCGAGCGAGCGCATCGACACGACCGCCGTGCCGGCAGCCGGCAACTGACTGCCGACCACCGCACCGAAGTACGCGTCATCGCCCACGGCGAGAAAGCGCGGGAAGGCGGCGGTGAGCGTCACCGGCTTGTTCGTGCGCACCTCGGCGCTGCCCGAGCCGAAGCGTGAGCGCCGATCGCCGGCGACCGCCATGATGCGGTAGGTGGTGAGCGATTCCGGCAGCGTGACCTCGACCGCCGCCTTCCCGTCGGCGCCGGTCACGACCGAGCCGAGCCAGAACGCCAGTGCTCGGAAGTCCTTGCGCACCGCGCCCGCACCGGCATCCGATCCGCCTCCGCCGCCGTCGGTCTCGCCCTTGGGCGTGAGCACGCGCCGCGAGACGATGCGCTGGCGGTTGTCGGTGTTCATGACCTGCAGGGCCTTGTGCACGTAGACATCGCCGGCCACATCCGGCGGCTCGAAGCCGGTCAGCGACAGCACGCCGTAGTCGACCGCCCACAGCGTCACCTCGCTGGCCGTCCCCGCGCCCGCCATGTCCTTCACGTCGAGGGTCACGGCCGCCTTCGACGCCGGCCGGTACTCCTCCCGATCGGCGGCGACATGCACCGTGAGGCGCTTGGCGCGATCTTCCACCTTGAGCTCGACGTAGCCGAGACGGAACGACGGCTTGCCGGGATCGCTGGTATCGGCCGTGGCACTGGCGGCCGCGCCCCCAGCCGGCGCCGCAGTGCTACGGCCCTTGACGAGCAGCACCGACACGAACACGTTCGGGATGTCGTCTTCGCTGATCGGCACCGCGATCGACTGCTGCGTGGAGGTGAGCGCGAAGCGCCGGTGCGAGCGGATGCCCTCGCGCTCGGTCGTGACGAGCGCGGTGGCCTGTTCCCACGGCGACTGGATCATGATGCGCGCCGTCTCGCCGGGACGGTAGGTCTGTCTCTCGGGCACGAGGTCGATGCGGTTGTGATCGAAGCGCGCCCAGGCCGTGTAGCCTTCGCCGAGCACGTAGAACGACGTGCGCGTCACCGACGAGCGGCCGTTGTCGCCCCGCCCGCGCGCCTCGAGCGTGAAGTAGCCGCCGCTTTCGAACGCAATCGTGAGCGGTACCGGCGCCTCGGCCGTGGTGATGGTCCACGAGCCGGCCGGTACCTCCCGGCGCTCGCTGTCCCACGTGTAGAAGCCGTTGCCTTCGGCGCGGCGCACGCTCGACCACTGCACCTGCGTGAGCGTCACCTCGACCGGCACGCCGGCCACCGCGACGCCGTCGAGGCCAGCCGCGACGATCTGGGTCGCGAGTCCGTTCTTCTGCTCGAGGAAGTAGCCGGGCCGGCCGAGGCCGACGTACCACGGCGCCGGGTGCACGACGGCACTGGCACGGTTGGCGATGTGTTGGCGCGACACGTCCTCGACGTCGCCCTCGAGGGAGTAGACATACGGGATGCCGGCATCGCGGCTGGTCTCGAGCGCCAGCGCGAGGTCACCGGACGTGCCGAGCGTGCCCTCTTCGCGGCGCAGGTCATCGCGACCACCGTGTTGCTCGACACTGCCGACGAAAATCCAGCGGTCGCTGCCGAAGCGCTCCGTGATGGCGTCCGGCGCCGCGTAGTGCGGGCTCTTCGTGTAGCGCCACGTCACGGGCTTGCCGCCCATCGGAGCCCCGAAGAGATAGCGCGCCGTCACCGTGCCGGTGAGCGCGTCGCCGGCCACGCGCGGGGTGCCGGTGAGGGTGACGTCGACGCGGAAGTCGGGACGCCGATAGGCGGCCACGAGGAACGACGCCCGCACCGCTTTCTCCCAGGCCACCTCGTCGTCCAGTTCGGGACTCGGCGTCTCGCCGGGGCGGCGATCGGCCGCGCTCTGGGGCCGCGGTCGATCGGCCTCGAGAATCGCGCGCACCGAATACGGACCGAGCGTGCCGGTGGCGGGCAGCGGCACGGTCCACTCGGCAGTGCTCCAGGCGCTCAGCCGGATCGTACGCTCGTCGACCAACCGGTTCTGCGCGTCGCGCACGGTGACGACTATCGGCGTGCCCTCGGCGAACGGCTCGACGCCGGTGGGGGCGTTCTTCCGGAGGATGGCCTTGAACTGCGTCGTTTCGCCCAGGCGGTAGACGCCACGGTCGGTGAAGACGCTGCCGCGCAGCATCGGCTCACGCTCGCGCAGATTGAAGTCGGCGCCGAACTCCCACGGCGAGATGCCCTCGTGCCAGTCGCTGCCCGTGTAGGCGACGTCGCCGTCCTTTTCGGCCATGACGAGAAACGCCATCGCCTCGTACCACCGGTCGGGGTCGCGAAGCGGCGTGCCCGGCGCCAGCGCTACGCCGTCGTCGTTGGTCGCGCCGCGCCAGAAGGTGGTGCTGTCCTTGCGCACGATCGACACGGCCGCACCAGCCACCGGCGCGCCGGTGTCGAGCCTGGTCACGAACACCAGCGTGTTCTGGGGGCTGTCCTTCACCGTCACCCCGAGGTTCGTGACCTGCACGATCGACGCCCGCGTCGGCTCGGTCTCATCGCCGACGGCCCGCCGGGTCTTGTCGAGGATGCGGCCGTCTTTGACGGCCGCCCACACCAGGCCCGTGCCGCCGGCCGAGAGCGCCGGACCGAGCGGCAGCCCGTGCGACTGCACGCGGTCGGGCGTGATCGGCAGCTGCCGGGCAAGGCCAGGAGCGGCCGGTGTCAAGCGGAAGCGCGGTGCCAGGCGCTGGATCGTCGCCATCAGTTGGGAGGGCTCGATGCGCAAGGCCCACTGCAGGATGTCGCGCACGTTGCGCGCGTAGAACGGCAGCAGCGGACCGCCGTCCTTCTCCCACACGCCATGACCGTCTCCGAAGCTCGTGAACGCCGTGCTGTGCCAGTTCTCCACGATGCCGAGCCAGGGGTAGCCGAGCGACTGCCCGTCGGCACTCTTGAAGGTCGCCGGCAAGGTCACGGCGTACTTCCGGTTCGGCGGCTGGGCCTCGAACCCGGCATCCTCGAGCGTCAGGAAGGTGCTGGCGTCGTCATCCTCGGGGCCGCGCGGCGTCCCCGCCTTCTCGACCGGCTGCGGCGCGCCGGTGATGTCGAGGGCGCTGGCGCCTGCCGCCAGGGCGGCCGCGCGAACCGGCGCTGTGAAGCGCAGCGGGTTGTAGGCATCGCCCGAGCAGGCCGCCCGGCACCGGAAGCCCTCGACGAAGAAAGCCGGCTCCGCCTCGACCGTGTAGATCTGCGCGCGCCCCGGCGTGGCCGGACCCGCCGGCGAAGCCACGCGGCCGTTCAGCACCAGCCGCACGTGACTCTCGGGCTCGATCGAGGAGACCGACTCGAAGACCACGAGATCGGCTGCTTCGGGGTAACGCTGCTTGTCCCACTGGGTCGTGAGCCGGATGCGCACCGGCGCACCGCCGGCCGCAATACCCGACACGGCGGCAACCTTGGCCTCGAACGCCGCCAGACCAGCCGGATCCAACGCGTCGTAGCGCGCCCGTTCTTCGTTGGTGAAGACCGGCCGGTCCCACTCGTGGCGCGCGAGCGACGCTGACAGGTTGGCGGCGATGTCAGCCCGCCGCACCGGCTGGTTGAAGCGCAGCAGAAAGACCATCGCGCCGGCCACGGTGTCGCCGCGGCGGTACCACGACGTGCTCAGGAGCCGCACGGGCGGCGTCGTGAAGGTGAAGCTGTGGGGCACCGCCAGGGTGCGTCCGCTCACCGCGCTGGCGGAGACGCCGACGGTGACCGTGTAGGAGGTCGCCATGGGCAGCGGCCGCCTCGAATCCGGCGTGTAGATGAGGGTGGTCGTGCCCGACCAGCGAAAGGCGCCTGGGATGGCGGGGGCGATGGTGACAAACGGTGCGCTGACCTCGGCCGGAATCCGCCCCAGTGTGACCATCGGTTCGGAGAACACGATCCGGATTTCGCTTGCCTGGTCGAGGCTGGCGAGCACGCCCGACGGGCCGGAACTGATGACGGTAAGCGCGGGGGCGGCGGGTTGTGCCGCCAGGGGACGTGCGCAGAGCAACACCGCGACGAGCGCGCGGCTCAGCCATCCAACTCGGGTCATGACCAGCCTCATCCGGACGTCGGCAGCCGCACTCCGAGCGGGCGTCGGCGTTGTGCGATTCATTAGACACCAGGCCCGACCCGGCGACGCCGGCCGGGCCGGCCGCAACGGCGCGCGATTACCCAACCCCGGCACGACGTTCAACCAGACCGGTGCTAGCAGCCCGTGGCGGGCTGTACCGGTGGTGGTTCCAGTTCGACGCCGAGTCCGTCGGCGATCCGGTTCACGAAGGCGAAGTAGGCGACGATCGCGCAGGCATCGTGAATCGCCCGATCGTCGAGGCCGACGCCGCGCAGCGCGGCGATGTCGGCCCCCGTCACCCGCTCGGGCGTGAGGGTCAGCACATCGGCGTAGGCAACGAGGGCGTCCTCACGCGGCGAGAGATGCGGGGCGCTCACGGGCGTGGTCTGCAGCCCGGCCACGAGCGCGGCCTGATCGTCCCCCGACATGCCCTGTCGCGCGAGGATGGCACGGAGACCCGCTCCGTGATGGTGCAGTCAATAGTGACAGTGATTGAGCACCGAGACCCGCACGCCGATGACCTCGCGCTCACGCCGCGTCAGCGGACCGGGCCGGTGCATGAGCTGCACGTAGAGGTCGTAGTGCTGCCGCATGACGGCCGGATGCACGGCGTGGATCTGGATGATGTGATCCGGATCCTTGACGCGGTCTTCGGGCGCCAGCTCGTCGGCCGGCACGTAGGCGATGTGAGCCATGGGTTTCGCCGAGCGCCGCGCCGGAGCGCGGACCTGGCGCCGCTCGGGTGCGAAGAATTCCGCAGCCTCGGCACCGCGCCGAAGCCTACCACGCAGTCGTGAGCACCGGTGCCGTCGGCCGCCATGGGAACGGATTCTGCAGGTCCAGCGGCATGCGTGTCGTGCTGGCAGCGGTGCTCGTGATCCACGGGGCGATTCACCTGATGGGCGTCGCCAAGGCCTTTGGACTGGCGGAACTGCCGCAACTGAAGCAACCCATTTCGACCCCGATGGGGGCGGTGTGGGGCGTGGCCGCCCTGCTCTTCCTGGCAACAGCGTTCGGGCTCTACATCTGGCCGCGGTGGTGGTGGGCCGTAGCCGCGGCGGCCGTCGTCGTCTCGACGGTGGCGATCGTCCCATCGTGGAGCGACGCCAAGGTGGGGGCCGCCGCCAATGCGGCGATCGCGCTCGCCGCCGCCGTGGCCTTCCTGCTCACCGGCCCGACGAGCCAGCGCGCCGCCTACGAACGCGACGCCAGGGCCGCGCTTGCCGCGACCGCGGGCGGCACCGGCGCTGCTGTCACCGACGACGACCTGGCGGCCCTGCCGGCACCCGTGCAGCGCTTTCTGCGCGTCAGTGGCGTGGTCGGTCACCCGCGCGTCATTCGCTTCCGCGCCCGCATGCACGGCCGGATCCGCAGCGGACCCGATGCCGGCTGGATGCCGATCGTGGCCGAACAGACGAACACCGTCAATCCGCCCGTGCGCCTCTTCTACTTGGACGCGCGCATGCTCGGTATCCCGGCGTCCGGCTATCACCGCTTCGCCGACGGTCACGCGACGATGGCAGTGAAAGCGCTCGGCCTCGTGCCGGTGGCACGCGACGGCGGTGCGGCGATGACGCGCTCGGAAACGGTGACCTTTCTGAACGACCTGTGCCTGATGGCGCCGGCCGGCCTGCTCACACCGGCGATTCGCTGGGAGGCGGTGGACGACCACCGGGCGCGGGCGACCCTCACCCTCGGTGCGCACACGGTCTCCGGCATGCTGGTCTTTGGCGCCGACGGAGGCCTCGCCGACTTCTGGTCGGACGATCGCGGTCGCGCGTTGCCTGACGGCACCGTCGCCACAGGTCAGCGGTGGTCGACGCCCATCTCGAGCCACCGCGCCTTCGGCCCGTTCACGCTCACGGCACGCGGCGAGGCGCGCTACGCGGCAGAGGCCGGGGCCTATGCCTACATCGAACTGGAATTCGACGACATCACCTACGACCTCACGCCGCCGTAGCGGCCGATCGCGCGCCGTCACAACGGTGGCCCCAGCAATCCGGATGTTGAGGTCGTGCAGCCTCCCCAGACAGCGTAGGATGCGGACCGTATGCGTCTCTGGTTCACGCTCGCGCTCGCCGCCCTGGTCCAAGGAGTGGTCCCTCAGGTGACGCCGGCCCGAGGCGCCGACGAACTCCTGGCCGCCGACCGGGCTTTCTCGGCGCGCGCCTCGCGCGTCGGGCTGGTTGAGGGCCTGACGCCGATGCTTGCCGACACCATCATCGTCCCGGGTCCGCCCGCCACGCTCTACCGCGGCCTTACCGAAGTGACGGCGTTCCTTGGCGCGAGTCCCGATGCGACGGCACGCGCCTCCTGGACGCCGATCCGGGTCGGCCTGTCGGCCGACGGCCTGCACGGCTTCACGTTCGGCTTCATGACACTCAGCCACCGGGATGGGCGCACCGTGCCGATGAAGTACATGGCCTACTGGATCAAGAACCCAGGGGGGTGGCGCGTCGCCGGCTACAAGCGCGCCAGGCGGCCCGAGGGCGAGGCGTCGATGGCGATGATGCCGCCACTTCTGCCAGCGGAGATGACGGCCCCGCGCAGCGACCCCGCGTGGCTCGACCAGCAGCGGGCCTCGCTCGTCAGCGCCGAGCGCGCCTTCTCCGACGAGGCGCAGACGATCGGCCTGGGACCGGCCTTCGTGAAGTACGGTCAGGCGACGTCCGTCAACATGGGCGGGCCCGCCAACGCGCCATACGTCGTCGGGGCCGACGCCATCGGCCAACTGGTGGGCCGTGGTCAGCCGCCAGGCACGCCGAGTCCGGTCGAATGGTCCACCGACGTCGCGCTCGTCGCCTCGAGTGGCGATCTCGGCGTCTCGTTCGGGTTCATCCGTCCGAACGCCCGGCCGGCCGCTGGCGCCGCACCGGACGGTCAGCCGTTCTTCACGATCTGGTCGCGGGGGTCAACCGACGCGCCCTGGCGCTACATCGCCGAGTAGACGGCCCCGCATGCGGGGCGCTCCGGCCATCGTCAACGTCGGCCACCAAGCGCACTCAGCGTGAGACGATGAGGCGGTCGCATGGGCATCGCCGCGGATTTCGTCCTCATCGTCGTCGCCGGCCTGGGCGGCGCCATCGTCGCCCGCGCGCTCGGCCTGCCGCTATTGGTCGGCTACGTGGCGGCGGGGGTCGTCGTCGGTCCGCACACCGCCGGACCGACCGTCGGGCACCTCGAGGACATCGAGCTGCTGGCCGAGATCGGCGTCGCACTGCTGCTCTTCGCCCTGGGTCTCGAGGTATCGCTGCGGGATCTCAGGGCGGTACGGCGGATCGCGCTCATTGGCGGCCCGTTGCAGATTATCGCCACCGCCGCTTTCGGCACCTGGGTCGGCCGCTCGGTCGCCGGCATGCCGACCCTCGATGCCGTGTGGTTCGGCGCGATGATCTCGCTCTCGAGCACGATGGTCGTGCTGAAGACGCTGGCGGCCACGAGCACGATGGCCACGCTCGCCAGCCGCGTGATGATCGGCTTGCTGGTCGTGCAGGACCTGGCCGTGGTGCCGATTCTCATCGTGCTGCCGCAACTGGGCGAGACCGAGGGTATCGGCGGCCGGCTGCTGCAGGCGACGCTCATCGCGGCGGCCTTCCTGGCCGTGATGATCGTGGTCGGCACGCGCGTGCTGCCCGCCGTCCTGCGCCGCGTCGTGGGCTGGGGCTCACGCGAGCTGTTTCTGGTGGCCGTGGTCGCCGCCGGGGTCGGCGTCGGCTCAGTCGCCCACGCGCTCGGGTTGTCGTTTGCCATCGGCGCCTTCATCGCCGGCGTCGTCATCAGCGAGTCGGAGCTCAGCCATCAGGCCCTGAGCGACGTGGCGCCCCTGCGCGACGTCTTCGGTCTGCTGTTCTTCGTCTCGGTCGGCATGCTGTTCGACCCCGCCTACGTCGTCGCCCATGCCGGCGACGTGGCGGCGCTGGTGGCCGCGATCGTCGTTGGCAAGGCGCTCATCTTCGGCGCGCTGGCGCGGGCGTTCGCCTACCGCAACATGGCCCCCTGGATCATCGGCCTCGGCCTCTCCCAGATCGGGGAGTTCAGCTTCGTGCTGGCCCGGGCGGGCCGCTCTGGCGGCTTCATCTCGGCCAACACCTACGACCTGGCGCTCACCTGCACGGTGCTCTCGATGGCGCTGTCGCCGCTGGTCTTCCCGGGTCTGTTGCCGGTGGCTCGCCGGCTGGCCGGGCGCCTGCGCCGGCCGGCTCCCGGCACCGATGCCCCGCTGCTGTCGTCGGCCCTCGAAAACCACGTCATCGTGGCCGGTTACGGCCGCACCGGGCGGGCCGTGGTGGACGTGCTGCAGGCGGCTGGTCTGCCCTATCTCGTCGTCGACGCCCACCACGAGACCCTGACGCCACCGCGCGAACAGGGCGTGCCGGCCATCTGGGGCGACATCGGCAGCGAAGACATCCTGCGCGCCGCCGGCGTAGCGCAGGCGCGGATGCTCGTCGTGGCGGTGCCAGACTGGCGGGCCGTGCACCTCGGCATCGAGCGCGCTCGCCGTCTCAACCCGCGTATCTATGTCGTGGCGCGGGCCAGCGGCACGGCGCACGTCGAGACGCTGCGCGGGCTTGGCGTCGACGCGGTCGTGCAACCGGAGTTCGAGGGCGGCATCGAGATGGTGCGGCGGGCGCTCTCGCAGTGCGAGCGGCCCGACGGTGAAATCGATCGCCTGACCGGGAATCTCAGGCGCGCGCTCTACGATCCGGCACCGCCCGTGACCTGAGACGCAGGCGCGGCTCACGTTTCCGGTTGCCACGCGGCGATCGCCGGACTACGCTGTCGTGCAACATGGAGGTTGCATGACAGATTCCGCCGCGACCAGCATCCGCAAGACCACCCACCTCGAGGCGCCGCTGGCGCGGGTCTGGGCCGCCATCAGCGACAGCGCGCAGTTCGGCGCCTGGTTCGGGGCCGAGTTCGACGGCCCGTTCGTCGCCGGAACGACAGTGGCGGCGCGGATCCGGCCGACGGCCGTCGACCCGGAGGTGGCCCGCATGCAGGCTCCGCACGCCGGCACGCCCTTTGTCGTCGCCGTCGAGCGCGTGGACCCCGAGCGCCGGCTGTCGTTTCGCTGGCACCCCGGCGGTGACAGCACTGGCCCGATGACGCTCGTGGAGTTCGTGCTCGAGACCGCGCCCGGCGGCACGACGCTGACGATCACCGAGTCGGGCTTCGACCGCATCCCGCTCGAACGGCGGGCCAAGGCCTTGGCCGGGAACGACGAAGGCTGGACACACCAGCTGCGGCTCGTCGCTGCGTATCTGGCACTGCCCGCCTGACGCACGAGGGCCAGGCGCTTCTTCGCCCGATCATCCCCTGCCACTGGGCGTTGGTCCCTCGGTGCTTGCCAGCCTGTCGAAAGCACGGTAGCGTCGCCGCCGGAGGCTGCCCTCGATGCGGTATGCGGTGCTGACGTCGCTCGGCGGCTGCGCCCTGCTCGAGCACTGGACTGCCGCCAGCGGCGGCGAAGGCAAGAGCCTGACGCTCTACGTCGCTGCCGACCAACAGTGGCATCAGACCTGGGTCGACGCCGCCGGCAACCGCATCGTCTTCACCGGCGGCCTGGCCGGCGCGCCCGTTTAGAACACGAGCTTCGCCGCGACCTGGAGCACGCGCGGATCGCCGGCGGTCGTGATCGAACCGAAGGCCGCAGACCCGAAGACGCCGTTGGGCGCGCCGAGCGCGGGTGTGTTCGTCAGGTTGAAGGCCTCGACCCGCAACTCGAGCGCCAGCGACGAGCGTAGCCGCACGCGCCTGAGCAAGGCCACATCGAGATTGCGATAGCCGGGACCGCGCACCGGATTACGCGACGCCGTGCCGAGCGTGAATTGCGGCGCCGTGGCGAAAGCGCTGGTGTTGAACCAGCGCGCAGCTCCTCGCTCGCCGGCGGGCAGGGTCGGGTCTCCGACGAGGTTGGGCCGCTGGATGCCGAACCCGGCGAACGCGTTGGTGTTGGTGGCCTGCGTGACGGCGATCGGCAGGCCCGACTGGAGCGTGCCAACGCCCGAGAGCGTCCAGTCGTTCACGACGGCACCGGCCAGGCCGCGGGGATGACGGCGGCGGCCGGCGCCGAAGGGCAGATCCCACACGGCGGATGCCACGAGCACGTGCGGGATGTCGCCGGTGGAATAGTCGCGCTCGCGAGCCCGGTCGTAGCTGTCGGCCGGGTGGTCGGCGCCGGCCACCGGCGCGGTCGGAATCGAAGCGTCGAACACCGACGACGCGTCGTCGACAAGACGCGATCGCGTGTGGCTCACGAGGAACGACAGGCCGCCGCGCAGCCGCTGCTCCAGCCGGGCGGTCAGGCCGTGATAGCGGGTCGTGCCGACGTTGTTGCGGTAGAGACTCACGGTCGTGAACTCCGGGTAGGGCTTGAGCAGCTGCGCCAGCGGGATGGTCGAACCGCCGAGCGACGAGCCGGGGGGCATCAGGCCGGCGTAGGGATTCGGGACGAGCGTCAGCAGCTCGCGACCGCGCGCCAGCTCCGCCACGCTCAACTGATTCAAGTTCGCGTCGGGCAGACCCACACGCGTGATCGACGAGCCCACGTAGGCGATGTCGAGTGCCAGATGCGAGGTCAGCGCCCGCCGGAGCGACGCGTTCCATTGCTGCACGTAACCGGAGCCCAGGTCGCGATCGACCGCGAACACTCCCTGCCCCAGGCCGGCCGAGCTCGTGAGCGGCGCCGGCACCACGGTGGGCCCGCCGGCCAGGGTGAAAGCCGGCGTCAGGGTATCGAGCGCTGGTTGCGACACCGTCTGCACGAACGGAAAGGCGGGCGTCGTGAACGGTGTCGTGATGCCGGTCATCTCGATCCAGACCAGGCCATAGCCGGCGCCAACCACGGTGCGCTCGGTCGGCCGGCCCACGATGCCGAGCCGCGGCCCGACGTTGTGCGTGTGCAGCGTGCGGGCGGCGCGCGGCTGATGGTCACGGCCGAGGTAGTCGAGCTGTCGGGTCGTCAGGTTCAGCACCGCGCCTTGATCGTGCACTTCGACCGACGGAAAGTTGAGCGTGTAGCGCACACCGGCATTGATGGTTACCCGGTCGGTCACCCGCCAGTCGTCCTGCGCGAAGTACTCCTGCAGGTGCGCGCGGTTCTCGATCGGGTCCTGCTGCACGTCGATCGAGAACTGCTGGACCTGTCCGAGCAGGAAACTCGCCAGCGGCGTGCCAGTGCCGACCGTCCCCGGCAAGTCGGTGAACAGGCTGCTGAACGTGAAGGCGCCGGTGGGCGACGCCGGCTGCACGACGTCGAGCCGCTGCCAGCGAAGGTCGGCGCCGAGTTTCACGGTGTGGCGTCCGCGCAGCCAGGTCAGGACGTCGACGACCTGGGTGACGCTGGTCGCCGAGTCGGTGGCGGTACCGGCCGGTGACCCCAGCTGTTGGTAACCCGCGATGATCACGGTGGGGAGCGTGTTGGGGAAACGGGCCGTGGACACGATGCCCGGCAGGCCGAGCGCGTCCGACGCCGGCGACGGCAACTGCGCGGCGGTGCGCGTGACGTGGCGTCGGGTGTCGCCAAGGCGGAGGTCGTGCACGAGTCGATCGGTGAAGACGTGCTGGTAGCCGGCCGCGAGCGACTGCGACGCCGTCGACTGCGGACCGCGGGTGCCCGAGGCGACGCCACTACCGTCGGGCAGCGGTGCCACCGGCAGGAAGGTCTCGCCGAAGCGCGTGAGCCGGACGAAGAGCCGATCGCGTTCGCCTGGCAGACCAGCGTCGAGGCGCGCACTGACCAGATCCTGATCGACGGCTTCACTGCCGACGCGCCGGTAGTTGTTGGCCGTGCCACCGCTGGTCGGCAGCGGATAACGCTCGAGCAGCCTGCGTGCCACCGGGTCGACCCGGTCGGCCGGAATCGCGTTGCCGGGAAACGGCGTCCGCGTCGTGGTGCCGGACGCCGGGTCGTGGATGATCGGCACCGCGCCGGCAATCGGCTCGGTGAAGACGCCCTGCCGCTGCAGCAGCGTCGGCACGGTCGAGATCGCGGTGCGGGCGATCGACTGACGCTGGCCCTGGTAGTCGGCAAACAGGAACAGCCGGTTCCGCACCAGCGGTCCGCCGGCGACCCCGCCGGCCTGGTGGCGGCGGAACACGGGCTTCGGGCCAGGCGGCGCGAAGTAGTGCCGCGCGTTGAGGGCTTCGTGGCGCGCGAACTCGAACACGCTGCCGTGCCAGGTGTTGGTGCCTGCCTTGGTCGTGAGACTCACGACGCCACCATTGAAGCGGCCGAACTCGGCCGGTGGGCTGTTGCTGATGATGGCCACATCCTGGATGGCATCGATGTTGGGCAGGAAGGCGACCTGGCCCGGCTCGGGCTGCAGCACTGAAATGCCGTCGAAGAGGTACTCGTTGGTGCGCGGACGGCCGCCGTTGATGCGCGGCAGGGTCGAGCCCGGCGGCAACGCGACACCTGGGGCGAGTGCGGTCAGGCTGATGACACTGCGGCCGTTGAGCGGCAGGCCCGCGACCGTGCGGCCGTCGATGGCCTGCCCGAGAGCCGCCGTCGCGGCGCGGAGGAGCGGGACGTCGGCCGTCACCCTCACGGTTTCATCCACACCGCCCACGATGAGCACCCCGTCCACCCGGACGGCGTCGCCGGTGGCCACGCCGATGCCGTCACGAACCAGGGGACGAAAGCCGGCCAGGGCGATGCGCACGCGGTAGGTCCCCGGCCCCACGCCCGGTACTGCGAAGGTGCCGTCGCGGTCGGTCAGGGTGGTGCGAGCCGAGCCGGTCGCCACCGACGTGACGACCACCGTGGCTCCGGGCACTGGTGCGCCGGCCTCATCGACCACCTGCCCCACGATGCCGCCGCTGCCACTCTGGCCGGTGGCACTGGCCACGCTTTGCCACAGCACGGCCAGGCAGAGGATGAGACGACGGCAACGGTGGGACATCCGGAATCAGGGAGCCCGATGACTCTAGATCCATATTGTTTCGGCGGTCAAATCGAGCTATTTCATATTGATTCGATTGTCCTTAGTCACCGCCCACCGACCGCGGCGCGGCGGCCAGGCGCCGGAACTGCGCTGGGCTCAGCACGGGCGATGCGCACGCCCTTCTCTCGCAGCCGCTCGAAGTGGGCTTCGCGCAACCAGCCGTCCTGCCGGGTGCTGGCCTTGATGCAGACGGTGGTTGGCACGTGGTCGGCGCTGCCGAGCCTCGTGGCCAGGAGCACCTGGCCGAAACCGCCCTGACCGACGAGCACGCCGACGCGGGACGAGCGCCCGGATTCGATGCTGGTGAGCCGCTGACCGTGGTGCAGCACGGCACGATCGCGCCGAGACCCCGGCCGCGCGGTGCGGGTCGCCAGAGTGGTCCTGGCTGGCCGCATGCGCCCGACAGAATAGCGCCGCGGTGGCTGGCAAGGAGTGCCGGCGTGGCGGCGGGCCGCGAATGCGCGCAGCGCCCACCGATATCGCGCCGCCCACCTGACACGTGCGCTACGATGGACCCATGCCGCACCACGATGCCCCCGTCGCCGTCTCGCGTCCCCGCGTCCTGTGGCAGGAGTTCCGCGAAGCCTTCCGGCAGTTCTGGGAAGGCTACCGGCGGGCACCGCACAGTTGTTGAGGGATCGATCCAGTGGCCTGGGAGCAGGCCGCACGCGAGCGCTACGAAGCGCGACAAGCTAAGACGCTGACAAAGTAGGGGCGCGGCCCGCGCTACCCGCTCTAGTCGTAGTACTCGCGGCCGAGGTGGGTGATGAGTTCCTCGCCCTTGAGGTAGCGCAGCGTGTTCTTCAGCTTCATCAGTTGGATGAACAGGTCGTGCTCGGGGTAGACCTCGGGCGCGTGCATTGGTGCCTTGAAGTAGAACGACAACCACTCCTGGATGCCCGACATGCCCGAGCGCTTCGCCAGGTCGAGGAACAGGGCGGCATCGAGCACGATCGGCGCCGCCAGAATCGAGTCGCGGCACAGGAAGTTGA
>JAGNJW010000039.1 GCA_018000455.1 Acidobacteriota bacterium | reverse complement strand
GTCGAGACCTGGGGCGAACTGCTCACAACGCAGGGCATGGACCTGGCGCTGCTGGCGGCGTTCCTCCTCCTCGCCTACATCAGCTTCCGCCGCAAGAGCGTCCGTCTGAAGTACGTGACGCTCGTGGTGGCCGTGGCCTACATGGGGTTTGCGAAGAGCTACCTCATCTCGATCACGAACATCTTCAGCGCGCTCGACAACAGCTGGCCGATCTTCCGCCACAACTTGACGTGGTATGCGTTCTTCGGCTTCACGGTCGTGTCGAGCGTGTTGTGGGGCCGCTTCTACTGCGGCCGCGTGTGCGCCTACGGTGCCCTCACGCAGCTGATGGACGCCGTGCTGCCGTCGTCATGGCGTGTCGAGGTGCCGAAGGCGATCGAGAAACGCGCCGGGTGGATCAAGTTCGGATTGCTCGCAGCTGTCCTGGCCTACTACCTGGCCACCCACAACACGATGGTCTACCGCTACGTCGAACCGTTCTGGATGTTCGGGCGGTCGGAATCGGCGGCCCTGTGGGCGGGCCTCGGGGTACTGGTCCTCGCCACGGTCTTGGTCCGCAACCTCTACTGCCGCTTCCTCTGCCCCGTCGGCGCAACGCTGGGGATCATCTCGTTCCTGACCGTTTTCAAGATCAAGCGCTGGTCGGAATGCTCGACCTGCCGCATCTGTGAGAAGACCTGCGAGTGGGGGGCCATCGACGGCCCGCGCATCATCACGAGCGAGTGCGTGCGCTGCGACGACTGCGAGCGCGTCTATGCCGACGAGGCGAAATGCCCACACTGGCGCATCCTCGACTACAAGGAGCGCAAGGGCGGGATGATCCCGCTGACGCCCGTCGGGGGCTGACAGCCGCGGCCGCAGGACCCGGCGTCGCGCCACCTACGGCGTGGGCGGTTTCGTGATGACGACCTTGCCACGCAGGCCGCTCGAGACACGCACCTCGCTGGCGGCCGTCACAATCACGGCTTCGACTCCGGGCAGCCGCTCGACCAGCGCCATGCCGCGCTCCGGTCCGAGAATGAACACGCCGGTCGACAGACCATCGGCCCACGTCGCCTCGCGCGTCACGATCGTCACGCTGCGCGTTCCCCGCGCCGGCTGGCCCGTCGACGGATCGATCAGGTGGTGGTAGCGGACGCCGTCTCGCTCGAAGTAGCGCTCGTAGTCGCCCGAGGTACTGAAGGTCGCGTCCGAGAGTTCGACCAGGGCGAACGACTCCCCCGCAGGTCCGCGCGGATCCTGGATACCCAGCCGCCACGGCGTCGCCCCGGCCGTCCCCGCCACGTAGAGATCGCCGCCGGCCTGCACCATGAAGTCGGTGAGGCCGGCCGCGCGCAGGATGGCCACAGCCTGGTCCACGGCGTAGCCCTTGCCGATCCCGCCAAGGTGGACGACGACGCCGGGCCGCGTGATCGACGCGGTGCCACGGGCCTCGTCGATGACCACGGCCCGATGGTCGACGCGCGGCAGCCGCCGAGCGATCTCGTCGGGCGACGGCAGGCGGTTGTCCTGGTCGTGGTCGAACTTCCAGATCTCGGCCAGCGCCCCAAACGTGATGTCGAAGGCGCCGTCGGTCCAGGC
Source organism: Acidobacteriota bacterium (assembly GCA_018000455.1). GTDB lineage: Bacteria > Acidobacteriota > Vicinamibacteria > Vicinamibacterales > UBA2999 > CADEFD01. The sequence continues at coordinate 35,206 of JAGNJW010000039.1, read as the reverse complement.
ACTGACCTGCTCGGCGGCCCTGAGCACGGCGCGCGTGTCGGCATCCACCGCCACCGGCTCGCCACCGGCCGCCTCGTTCATCCGCGCGCTGTCGCTGCCCGGGCGCCAGACGCTGAGACGAGCCTCGAGGCGTTCGAACTCGGCGAACACGGCGGCGAACGCGGCGCGCGCGCGCGGCTGGTCGGCAGTGAGGGCCGTCAGGTGCACCTCCGAGCCCATGGCCAGGCGGCGCTCTTCGACCATGGTCGCGGTCGGCTGGGCCGGCGACCGACACGCCACGGCCGCCGCCAGCAGCGTCACGAGCACACCTGCTTTCGGCCCAACTCTCACGCGCACGGCGTGCCTCCTGCCCTTATGCTAGCGGGCGCATGCACCTTCGTCATCTCCCCGCCGCGGTCTTCCTGCTCCTGGTCCTCGCCGTCGCCGTCGCCGAGGCTGGCGTCACGCGCCTCGAGGTCACGCGGCGCGAGGCCGTGCTGAACGGGCGGGCGTTCGGCCTAGCGGGCCCCTACGAGAAGCTCATCGGACGCGTGCACTTCGCGCTCGACCCCCGCGAGGCGCGCAACCAGGGCATCGTCGACCTCGCCCTGGCACCGAAGAACGCCGCCGGCCTCATCGAGTTCAGCGCCGACTTCTACCTGTTGAAGCCGGTCGATCCGGCGCGCGGCAACGGCCGCCTGTTCTACGAGGCCGGTAACCGCGGCACCAAACGCATCCTGCCGATCTTCCAACAGGCCGCGGGCGCCGACGATCCGACCTCCGCCGAGCAGTTCGGCGACGGCGCGCTCATGGATCAGGGGTTCACGCTGCTGTGGATGGGCTGGCAGTGGGATGTGCCCGCCGGACGCATGCGGATGGCCATCCCGATTGCTACCGAGGCCGGCCGCGCGATCACCGGCCTCGTGCGCGGCAACTTCATCCCCGGCGCCAACGCGACGACGGCATCGATTGCCGACCGCGGCCACGACGCCTACCCTGTCGTCGACCCCGCCAGCACCGACCACGTGCTCTACGTGCGCACCCTCCCGACCGACACGCCCACCGTCGTAGCGCGCGCCCGCTGGCGCTTCGCCAGCGCCACCACCCTCACGCTCGACGGCGGCTTCGAGCCGGGGCGCATCTACGACGTCGTCTACCGGGCCCGCGATCCGCGCGTCATCGGCGTGGGCCTGGCCGGCACGCGCGACCTCGTGAGCTTTTTCAAGCATGCGGCGGCGGCCGACGGCAATCCGTCGCCTGGCCTCCGATATGCCATCGGCTGGGGCGTGTCGCAGACCGGCCGCTTCCTGCGGCACTTCGTCTACGAGGGCTTCAACGAAGACGAGCAGGGCCGCATCGTCTTCGACGGGATCTTCGATCAGGTGGGTGGCGCCGGGCGCGGCAGCTTCAACCACCGCTTCGGACAGCAGTCGCGCGACCAGCTCCAGCACTTCAACATCCACTACCCGGTCGACATGTTCCCGTTCACCGACGACGACCAGCGCGACCCGCTCACCGGCGCGACCGATGGCCTGCTGGCGCGCGCGCGGCGCACCAACACCGTGCCGCGGATGGTGCACCTGCTCACCAACTCTGAGTACTTCAACCGCGCCGGGTCGCTCGTCCACACCGACGTCACCGGCACCCGCGACGTGCCGCCGCCGGCCACGAGCCGCATCTACATGGTGGCCTCGGCGCCGCACATCGTCGGGCCGTTCCCGCCGGCACCGTTTGGCGACCAGGACTTCGTCGGCCAGGCCGACATGAACCCCCTGGTCTACACGCCGGTGCTGCGGGCCGTCTTCCGCGCGCTCGATCGCTGGGTGGCCGAGGATGTGGCCCCACCGCCCAGCCGCTACCCGACGCTGGCCGACGGCACGCTCGTGGCGCCCGAGGCGGCGGGCTGGCCGGTGATTCCAGGGGTCACGATGCCGCCGGCGCCGATGACCACCTACCGGCTCGACTTCGGGCCGGAGTGGGCCAAGGGGCGCGTAACGATCGAGCCGCCGCGCCTCGGCGAGGCGTTCGTGAGCCTGGTGCCGGCGGTGGACGAGGCGGGCAACGATCGCGGCGGGATCCGGCTGCCCCAGATCGCGGTGCCGCTCGGAACCCACACCGGGTGGAACTACCGCCAGCAGGCCATCGGCGCGCCAAGTCGCCTGGCCAGCGAGATCGGGGCCTACCGCCCACTGCCGGCGACCGCCACCGAGCGACAGCAGAGCGGCGACAGCCGACGGTCGATCGCCGAGCGCTATCCGAGCCGTGACGCCTATCTGGGTCGCATCGCACAGGCGGCGGTGGCACTCGTGACCGAGCGCTACGTGCTGGCCGAGGACGTCGCCGGCCTCATCCGCCAGGCCGCTACCCACTACGACTGGGCCGTCGCACGAGGCCGTACGAAGTAAGGGCCCGGCTGGCGCACACGCGCCGGCACGAGCCCTGCTCCCTGCTCCCTGCTCCCTGCTCCCTGCTCCCTGCTCCCTGCTCCCTGCTCCCTGCTCCCTGCTCCCTGTTCCCTGTTCCCTGCCCTAGAGCATGAACCCTACGTCGGGCGTCGAGAACAGCGACAGGTTCGGAAACGCGACGGCGAGCTCGCCGGGCGTGGCCCCGAACCAGCGGCCGAGGGTGGCGCCGAACTGTGAGGTCGAGATCTTCGGAATCCAGACGCCGCGGCTGTTCGCGTCGTCGGGCCCACCCAGGGCGAACTCCGGCATCTGACCATAGATACCGCCGCGCACCGCGCCGCCGACGATCATCTGGTGGCCGCCCCAGGCGTGGTCGCTGCCGGTGCCATTGGGCTGCAGGGTGCGGCCGAACTCCGATTGCGTGAAGGCGGTGACCTGCGTCGACAGGCCCACTTCCACGGTGGCGTTGTAGAAGGCGTTGAGCGCCGCCGAGAGCTCGTTCAGAAGCGCCCAGTGGTTGTAGTCCTGCGAGGTGTGGGTGTCGAAGCCACCCATCGAGCAGAAGAACACCTGCCGGCCGGGCCCGATCTGCGAGCGCAGGCGGATGAGCTTCACGACTTCCTTGAGCTGGTTGCCGAGGCCCGTCCCCGGGAACACGGTGCTGAGACCGCCGACGGTGCCGCTGGCGTTCAGGGTGTCGGCGAGCTGGAGTCCGTCGGCGAACGAATCGTTGGCCGCCGTGCGCAGCGGGTGGCCGCCATCGAGGGCGAGCATGGCATTGACGGCATTGCGGCGCGCGGTCGCCGCCGAGGAGGGGTAGATGTTCATGCCCGACAGGTTCAGGCTCGCGCCCGGCGGAATCACATTGGGCGCTCCGCCGCCGCTCTGCAGGAACGGCGCCGGTGAAGAGACCGAGACGGCACCGAGCGCGTCGGTCAGGCCGAACGTGTCGAGAAGCCGGCCGCCCCACCCGCCGATGGTCGAGTTCGAGGTCGCCGTCTGCGCCTGCAGTTGCTGATCGGAGTGCGAGAACAGGTTGCTCGGCGCGAGCAGGCCCGCCTGATACTCCGCCCGCGTCAGGGGCCGTTCGAGCTGGCCGGTGTTGAGCACGAACGCGACCTTCCCCTGGTTGTAGAGCGCGTTGATCGGCGGCAGCCCGTAGTGCAGCGCGTATTGATTGCCGGAGCCATCGACGATCGGCGAGAGCAGCTTCGCTCCCGACAGCGCCAGGCCGGCTCGCAGTGTCTGGTACTGCGTGAAGCGCGCCGTGTCGACCGGCACGATCGTGTTGTTGCAGTCGTTGCCGCCAAACAGATAGACACAGACGAGCGCCTTGTAGTCGGTGACCGGCGCCGCGGCGGCATCCGACACGAACCACGACCGGCCGGGCCCAAAGCCGAGCCCGGTGAGTCCGAGCGTAGCCAGGCGCGTGCTCAGTTTGAGAAAGTGACGGCGTGCAGGCTTGTGGGTATGCATGGCAGGCTCTCGAACTACGGGATGACGACGGTCTGGAAGGCGGTGACCGGCCCGGCGCCGCACGCGTTGACCGCCTGCACGCTGAAGTTGTAGGTGCCGCCAGGGGCCCCGGACGCGAATCCGAGCCCGGCAATCGGGAACGAGCCCGTGTAGGAGCCCGAGACGTTCAGGCGGTAGCTCGCCGCCGGCGTGCCTCCAGACGGTGTATCCCACGACGCACTGACGACGTTGCCCGACCGGGTGACCTGGAAGTTGACCGGCACGCGCGGCAGCGAGCAGCTGGTCGAGGGCGCGGTGAGCGACACCGAACCCGACTGGCTGCTGGCCCCGGCGGCGTTGATGGCGCGCAGGCGGAGTGTATAGGTGCCGTTCGGCACGGCGGGCACCGAGAACGACTCGCTGAGCGGAAGCGGCATCGTGGTCGTGACCGCACCGGTCACGTCGAGCATGAGGCTGGTCGGCGTGCCGCCCGTGAAGGTATTGCGCCACGCCAGCCACAGGGTCGAGCCCTTGACGGCGCCCTGGACGTTGGTCGGCGCACTGGGCTTGAGCGTGGAGTTGATGTGCAACCGTACCTCGTTCGACGGCAAGCTGAGCGCGCCGCCACGCGCCGACTTCATCCGCACGTAGAAGGAGCCGTTCGGCGCGGTGATGGTGAAGATCGGCGCCGTAGTGCCGGTGGGCACGACTGCCATCGTCGAGCCCGCCGTGACGCCGCCTTCGAGCACATAGGTGTCTGGAGCCGGGCCCAGCTGCGGCGGATTCCAGCGCAGCGTCGCGGCGTTGCCCTGCACGGAGACCACATACAGGCCGGTCGGCGCCTGCACGTCGGTGGGAATCAGGCCGCCGGCGCTGGTGCCGCCGGTATAGACCGAGTACTCGCTCGAAATGGCGGCGAGGTAGACGGCGCCGAGCGCGCGCTGGTTCGGGTCGCTGGCCGGCACGGCGTTGGTGGCGTCGAGGATGATCTGGCGCAGCGACGGGGACATGCGGCCCATCATCAGGGTCGTGTTGACCTTGTCGACGAGCGCCGCCGGATTGGCCGCCAGCACGCGGAACGGCGTCATGTCGACGCTGAAGGCCGACCCGAACTGGCCGGTCAGGATGCCGTAGATGAAGTTGGCGCGCTGCACGGCCAGCGCCGGCGGATAGAGCTGGAACTCGGGCCCGAAGAGCGTCGGCTGCGTCGGGATCGCCGCGGTCGGCGAGTAGAAGCTGAACACCGTCGACGGCGTGAGCACGCGCTGGCTGAGGTTGGTGAAGACGTACTGGAAGCTGCCGGGATCGCCCAGCTGGGCGTTGAGGGCGCGGCCGAGGCCGATGATGTGCAGCAGCGGATCCTTGAGCCGGCCGTGCAGGTTGGCATCCGGGTTGAGCGCCTCCGGGTCGAGCAGAATGGCCGCAAACACCGCCGCCAGATCACCGCGCACGCCGGCGCCGTTGTTGATGAACGCGTTCGACACGCGCGCCACGTAGGCCGGGCTCGGATTGCTGGTGACGAGCGAGCGGATGAGGCGCGTGGCGAGAAACGGCGCCACGTTCTGGTGGTAGAAGATGTTGTCGAGCACCCACTCCAGGTCCTGGGGGGCGGTCAGACCGGCCGGGGTCACGATCCCGTTCAGCAGCGCCTTGGAATCGGTGTCGTGCCGCGACGCGCTGGAGCTCGGCACGACGTTTCCGACGAAGTACTCGGGATTGGAGTTCCCCGACGTCGCGCCCGGCTTGGGCGGATAGGTCCAGCCGGTGAGCGCCCGCGCGAAGGCGCCAATCGTCGCCTGGCTGTAGGCCGGAATCGGGTTGCTCGCGCCATCGAGCTTCTGGCTGCCGTCGTTGTTCAGCTCCCAGACGCCGATCGAAAACAGCTGCAGCAGCTCACGGGCGTAGTTTTCATTGGGGGACGTCGTCGAGGTGGCCTTGCGGTTGTAGACGTTGTCGAGGTACTTGCCCATCGTCGGACTGAGCGAAACGTCGCGGAGCAGCGTGCGGAAGTTGCCGAAAGCGTTGCGCGACATCAGCTGCATCCACGGCGTGAGCTGCTCGCCACCACTGACCTTGTTGGCCGAGACCACGATCGTCTGGCTGAGGGCGAAGATGGCGCGCTGGCGGAACTGGTCGGGACCGTTGGCCATGTTCAGGTAGACCTGGGCGCGCACGGCGTTGCCATCCAGGCCGTCGGGAATCGGGCTCTCGGGCACCGCGAACTGCTGCTGGAGCCAGGCCGCAGGGCCGATGGCCTGCACACTGGCGACGTCGAGCGGCGTCGGGCCGAAGGAGGCATGCTCGAGGAAGTGCACGGCGGTCGTGACGTCGGTCGCCTGGGCAAATACGTGCGAGGCGTACAAAATCTGGACAAGCACCGCCAGAACTGCAAGCGCTCGCCCCTGGGGGCGCCGGGGGCGGCCACTGGAGCAAGCGTCTGGATTTGACGGTATTTCCGGCGCAGTCATGCGGCCTACCTCGTGGTGGTGCGGACCCGATGGGCCCGATGCTGCCACGGCTGAGGCAGGATTCGTGCCACCCTCCGGCCGGGGCCGCCCGGCCGCCCGCGGGCGGGGCCTCACGCCGGGGGTGCGGGCAGGTAGTACTGCTTGTACATGCCGCGCCGGAACAGCCAACCGCCGAGCGGACCGAGCCAATTCAGCACGTGGTACATGTAGCCGAGGTCCATCAATTCGATCAGGTTCCCGTCGAAGTCGCGCACGAAGAAGAACGAGTGCCCACGAGGGGAGCGCTCCGGGTGGGTGACGATCTCGACACCATGAGCGACGAGATGATCATGCCACTTCTGCAGGTTCACGACGTTGAACGAGAAGTGCGTGAGGCCCACCCGGTGCCACGGGATGGCCTCGGACGGCAGTTTCGGCTCGAAGGCGAAGATCTCGAGCACGCCGCCGCCCGGCACCCGTAGCCACCCGATCTTGCACGACGGCATCGGCGCATCGACGCCGAAGAACGCGCGCACCCGCTCGGGTGGCGTATCGGCCACGCCTACGAGCGGACAGCCGAAGACCTCCGAGTAGAACCGGACGGCCGCATTGAAGTCGGACACCGTGAGGCCGACGTGGCTGAAGGAGCGGACGCGCATGGCGGGAGATGGTAGCAGGCCTGCGCTGTCCCGGTACCAGCAGCCCGTCGTGGACGTCCCAACGGCATTCGCCGGGACGTCCACCACGGGCTAGAGCGCGGTCTCGCGGATGTGATCGGCCACACGCAGCGCCTGGGCGATGATGGTCAGTCCGGGGTTCACGGCCGCCGACGACGGAAAGAACGATGCATCGACGACGAACAGGTTCTCCACATCGTGCGTCCGGCAATACGGATCCAGCACCGAGTCGGCCGGATCGCTGCCGAAGCACAGGGTGCCGCACTGATGCGTGGTGTTGCTGGTCTTGTGCGAGTGCGTCATGACGACCCAGAACCCCAAGCGCTTCAGCATGCGCCTGGTCTCGGCCACCAGTTCCTGATGGGCGCGGACGTTGTTCGGCTGGTAGTGCAGCACCGGGCGCCCGTCGCTGGCCACCGTCACGCGGTTGTCGGGATTCGGCAGGTCCTCCGACATCGCCAGCCAGTCGACGCCGCGCGCCACCCAAGCGTTGTAGGCCCACAGCGGAATCCTCGGTACGATGCCGTCGCCGACGGCCTTGGCCATGATGCCGTGCGTGCGGCCCTGCGTCTGGACGTGCCCCAGGGGATAGGCGGCGCCAGGGCCCGCGAAGTAGAAGTCGTTGATGGCCACGGTCTTCTGGAACACCGTGTGGTTCGGCCTGAGGGGGTGGAAGCCCTGCATCATCGTGGCCAGATGCGCCATGTAGCGCCGGCCGACGAGACCGGACGAATTGGCGAGGCCGGCGGGATGGCGGCCGCTGGCCGAGCGCAGGAGCAGCGTTGCCGAGTTGACGGCGCCGCACGAGGCGACGACGGTCGAGCCACTGACGCGCCCCACCTCACCGTCGCGCTCGAACTCGACGTGCTCGACGCGGCGACCGGACGCGTCGGTGATGAGCCGTCGCACATGCGTGCGCACCCACAGCGTGACGTTGGGGTGCCTGGTGGCTGGATCCACGCAGCAGATTTCCGCGTCGCTCTTGGCGCCAAGTCTGCACGGGAAGGAATTGCACGTATTGCAGAGCACGCAGCCCCCAGGCTCTCCCGGGGCCAGGACACCAAGCGGCAGCGGCGAGGGATGGAGCCCCTGCGCGCGCAAGTCGTCCACCAGGCCTTGCACGAGCGGCGCATGCGGGACGGGCGCATGAGGAAAGGGCCCTCGCGGGGGGTCGGTCGGGTCGGCCCCCGCCACCCCGCGCACGCCGAACAGGCGCTCGGCGCGGTCGTAGTACGGGGCCAGCGTCTCGTAGTCGATGGGCCAGGCCGGCGACACGCCGTCGAGATGCTGCAGCGCGCCGAAGTCCTCGCGACGCATGCGGTAGAGCACGCTGCCCCAGAACTTGGTGTTGCCGCCCACGCAGTAGTGCGTGTAGGGATTGAACTCGACGCCCCGGCGGTCCAACCAGCGTTCGTCGGAACGATAGCGTAGGCCCTTCCAGACGGCGCCGGGGTCCCAGTTCTCTGGCTCCCTCGGGACGACGTCCCCGCGCTCGAGGATCAGAATGCGCGCGCCGGTTCCGGCCAGTGCCTGCGCCATGGTGCCGCCGCCGGCGCCGGAGCCCAGGATGATGATGTCGAAGTGTTCGGACGAGTGCATGGCGCTCACCGGGGCGGCGCCGCGCCAGTGCCGACACTGGCGTAAATCTGGTCCATCAGCAGGTGGTCCTCGATGGCCCGCTCCAGGCTCATCTCGGGAGCCACGCCCCGGCGGATCGCGCCGATGAAGTCACGATACATCGCCTGGTAGCCGCGGATGTCTCGAAAGCCGGGGAGCGCGAGTTTCGGCACCGCGCCGCCGCGGGCGATCACGAAGGCCCCGTTCGACTCGAAGGTAATGACGCCGCGGCGCCCGAAGAGCTTCGAGACACGCAGTCCTCGGAAGAGCGAGGGAATCTCCCGAGAGTAGTAGAGCGCACCCACTGCGCGGTTGTCGTACTCGAGCGCCACCATCATGCTCTTGGCGCGACGGTCGGGGCCCTCGCGTGACACGTCCGGCCGGTAGCCGCGCGCCGAGACGATGCGGGGGCCGAGGCTGCCGGCGATGTGCAGCCAGTGGATACCCTCTTCGAAGAACGCGTCACCACCGGCCATCTTCTCGTCGTTACGCCAGTCGTCCGCGGACTTGAGCCGGTGCGCGATGGTGCTGAAGTGCGCGAAGACCATCTCGCCGATGACATCCTCGGCCATGAGCCGTTGCAGGCTCTTGACGAGCGGCTTGTAGTGGTCGTTTTCGCCGACCAGCACGACCCGGCCGGCGCCGTCGCGCGCCGCCCGCACCGCCTCGTAATCGGCCAGGGCCGGAAAGGCCGGCTTCTCCACCAGCACGTGTTTGCCGGCGGCGAGCGCGCCGAGCGTGAGGTCGCGGTGGAAGAGCGGCGGCACCGCGACGACGACGGCGTCGACGGACGGATCGGCGAGCGCCGCCTCGTAACCGTCGAAGGCCGCCACCCCGGCGAACTCACGGCGAAACGCCTCGGCCCTGGTGCGGTCGCGGCTGGCATAGCTGACCACCACCGCGTCTCCGAGCGCGCGCAGCTGGGCGCTGTGCACGCGGGCAATGAAGCCACAGCCGAGAAAGGCGAGATGCACGGGAGCGGAGGGCATCAGGTGAGCCCGCCCGGCAGGGCGGTGTCGGCAGTGTATACCGCCGAACCCGCCAGTGACCGGGCTACACTAGTGGGACTCATGCGCAGGCTGTGCTGTCGTCGTGTCGTCGTGTCGGTCCTGGCCTTGGTCGCAGCGCTCTTGGTTCCCGCCGCCGTGGCCTCGGCACAGGGACCGGGCCAGGCCGTACCGCGCGGCGCCTGGCAGCCGAGCGTCGTCATCCGCTGGAACGCAGCCCTCGTCGAGGCCGTCCGCCGCACCCAGTTCCGCCCGATGTGGACCGCGCGCGCGCTCGCCATCGTGCATACGGCGATCTACGATGCCTGGGCGGCCTACGATCCGGTGGCCACCGGCGTCCACTGGGATCGCGACCTGCGCCGGCCGCTCGCCGAACGCGACCAGGCGCATGCCGAGGCCGCCGTCAGCCTGGCCGCGTATCAGACGCTGGTCGATCTCTTTCCGACCGAGAAGGCGGCGCTCTTCGATCCACTCCTGCGGGACCTCGGCCTGGCGGCCACGCCGACCACCGACGCCGCCACGTCCGCCGGGCTCGGCAGTCGCTGCGCGGCCTTGGTGCTGGCCGTGCGCCACGTGGACGGCGCCAACCAGCTCGGGAGCGCGGGCACCGGTCCGTACTCCGACTACACGAACTACCTCCCGGTGAACACGCCCGATCGGCTGACCGACCCCAATCGCTGGCAACCGCAGCGTGCGGCCGATGGCACGGTGCAGACGTTTCTCACGCCACAGTGGGGCCTGGTTCGTCCGTTCGCGCTCACGTCGGCCGCCCAGTTCAGGCCAGGCCCGCCGCCGCAGTATCCGGACCCTCGCTACGCGTTCGAGGCAGAGGCGGTGCGGCTGCTGAGTGCGGACCTGACCGATCGCGACAAGGCGATCGCCGAGTACTGGGCGGATGGGCCCAGCACGGAAACGCCGCCCGGCCACTGGAGCGTGCTCGCACAGTGGGTGTCGGCCCGCGATCGCCATACGCTCAGTCAGGACGTCGTGATGTTTTTCGCGCTCGGCAACGCCCTGCTCGACGCGAGCATCGCCGTCTGGGACGCCAAGGTGGCGTACGACTACGTCCGGCCCATCTCGGCCATCCGGTTCCTGGCCGCTGGCACGACCATCGCGGCCTGGGGCGGTCCGGGTCTCGGCACGCGGCTCATGCCCGGGGAGGCCTTCCAGTCGTACCTCGCCACGCCGCCGTTTGCCGAGTACACCTCGGGTCACAGCGGCTTCAGCGCGGCCGCCGCGACCGTGCTCACGGCGGTGACGCGCAGTCCGCTCTTCGGCGCCTCCTACACCTTCAAGGCGGGCAGCTCGACGGTCGAACCAGGCCTGACGCCGGCAGTCGACGTGACCCTGACGTGGCCGACCTTTGGCGAAGCCGCCGACGAAGCCGGGCTGTCGCGTCGCTTCGGCGGCATTCATTTCGAGAGCGGCGACCTGGCCGCGCGGGCGGTGGGCACGCAGGTGGGCCGCCAGGTCTGGCAGAAAGTCGAGCAGCTTCTCGGCGGCGGCCCGCGCCGCCGCCCCTGACAGGCGGGCGCCGGCCGCGGTCGAGGCCGGCCCTCTCCGGCACAGCACTTCGACTTCGACGGCCCGATGGGCCGCCCGATCACGCGGTCGCTCAATCACGAGATGAGGGTAAGATCGCGGTTCCCGGAGGGCTCCGCCATGGCGCGCAAGACCGCAGCTGATTTCGATCCTGAAGTGCTCATCCTGTTCGATGCCTACGTGCACGGCGCACTCGATCGCCGCGGCTTCCTCGACAAGGCCGCCAAGTACGCCGTCGGTGGCATCACGGCGTCGATGCTGCTCGACGATCTGAGCCCGAAGTTCGCCGAAGCGCAGCAGGTGGCCAAAGACGACGCCCGCCTCAAGGCCGACGTCGTCGAGTACGCCTCGCCGCAGGGCTACGGGACGATGAAGGGCTACCTCGTGCGACCGGCCAAGGCGGCCGGGACACTGCCCGGAGTGCTCGTCATCCACGAGAACCGCGGACTGAACCCGCATATCGAAGACATCGCGAGGCGCGTGGCGCTCGACGGCTACGTCGCCTTCGCGCCCGACGCGTTGACGCCACTGGGCGGCTACCCGGCCGCCGGCGAAGACGAAGCGCGCACGCTCTTCGGCAAGCTCGATCAGACCAAGACGCGCGAGGACATGGTGGCGGCGGCCGGCTTCCTGAAGGGCCACGCCGAGTGCAACGGCCGGATCGGCGCGGTCGGGTTCTGCTACGGCGGCGGCGTTTGCAACCTGCTGGCCACGCGCGTGCCGGACCTGCTGGCCTCGGTCCCGTTCTACGGGAGCCCGCCAGCGGCCGAGGACGTGCCGAAGGTCAAGGCGCAGCTCCTCATCCACTACGCCGGCACCGACGAACGGATCAATGCGGCCTGGCCGGCCTACGAGGCTGCCCTCAAGGCGGCCGGCGTGAAGTACACGATGCACATGTACGCGGGCACGCAGCACGGCTTCAACAACGACACGACGCCGCGCTACGACAAGGCGGCCGCAGCCGAGGCGTGGAAGCGCACGACCGACTTCTTCGCCGCGACGCTCCGCAAATAGCGTGACCGCGTTGCCAGTGCCGCGGCCCGGCGCGCCGTTCCTGCGCGCCGGCCTGGGCAGCGCCTTCGTCGCCGTGTGCGCTCTGTCCGCCCAGGCGCAGCTCGATCCGGCGCGTCATGTCGGCGCCCCGGTGGGCGCCCTGGGGAGTTCTCTACGATGACTTCGCGCCTGAACGCGCTCGGCCAGCCCATCGGCGAGCCGCTCGATGCCTGGCAGCCACCGCCGCGCCCGACGACGACGGCGCTCGAAGGTACCTGGACGCGCCTCGAGCGCCTCGATCCAGCCCGCCACGCGCGGGCGCTCTACGACGCCAACGCGCTCGACCGCGACGGCCGCAACTGGACCTACCTCCCGATTGGCCCCTTCCCGACCTTCGACGCCTACGACGCCTGGCTGCGCGGTGTGGCCTCGGGCGGCGATCCGTACTTCTTCACGATCGTGGACCGCACCACCGCGGCGCCGGTCGGCGTGGCCAGCTACATGCGGATCGAGCCGGCGGCCGGCTCAATAGAGGTCGGCCACATCAACTTCTCGCCGCTGGCCCAGCGCACGTCGCTGGCGAGCGAAGCGATGTGGCTCATGATGCAGCACGCCTTCGCCCTCGGCTACCGCCGCTACGAGTGGAAGTGCGACGCGCTGAATGCCCCCTCGCGGCTGGCGGCCGAGCGGCTGGGGTTCACCTTCGAAGGCGTGTTCCGGCAAGCCACGGTGTACAAAGGCCGCAGTCGCGATACCGCCTGGTACTCGATCCTCGACGGCGAGTTCCCGGCCATCGAACGCGGGTTCCTCGCCTGGCTGGCGCCGGACAACCGCGATGCCGAGGGGCGGCAGGTGCGGCGGCTCGCCGATCTCGTCACGGAGGCGCGCCGTGCGTGACATCGCCGCCGCCCTCCTGGCGTTGCTCGTGCTGACCTCGCCCACCGCCGCGCAGACGCCGCCTGGGCCCGCCACGCCGCCCGCGCCCGCCACGCAGGCCGACATCCTGAACTCCGGCCGGCGCACCATGACCGCCGAGCGCTTGCGCGACGGCGAGCGCATCGTACTCGACGGCGTTCTCGACGAGCCGGCGTGGGGCCGGGCCCAGCACGGCGGCGAGTTCATCATGCAGGACCCGGTGCTCGGCGGCACGCCCACCGAGCGCACCGAGGTGCGCATCGTCTTCAACCGCAACCATCTCTACATCGGCGCGACGATGTTCGACTCGGAGCCCGACAAGCTCAAGGGCAACACCAGCAAGCGCGACGAGTTTCTGAGCGCCGACGATCGCTTCATGTGGACGATGGATACGTTCCTGAACCAGCAGACCGGCTACTTCTTCGAGATGAACCCGGCCGGTCTCATGGCCGATGCCCTGATGGGCCCCGGCGGCTCCAACGCCCGCGAGTGGGACGGCATCTGGAACGCACGGGCGAAGCCGAGCGAGATCGGCTGGGTGCTCGAGATCGACATCCCGTTCCTGACGCTGGCCTTCGATCCGAACGCGCCGGCCTGGGGCATCAACTTCCAGCGCACCGTCCGGCGCAAGAACGAGGAGCTGCTGTGGACCGGACATCAGCGCAATCAGGGCCTGCGCCGCATGGCGACAGCGGGCCTGCTGGTGGGGCTCACCGACGTCGCCCAGGGCCGCGGCTGGGAGCTCAAACCGTACTCGGCCGGCTACCTCGCCGACGCCCCTGGGCGCACGCCCGCGGTCGCGCGACACGGGTCGGCGAACGTCGGCGGGGACGTCAGCTACAACTTCACGCCGAGCCTGCGGGGGGTGGCGTCGTTCAACACCGACTTCGCCGAGACCGAAGTGGATCAGCGCCTGGTTAACCTGACGCGGTTTCCGCTCTTCCTGCCGGAGCGGCGGACGTTCTTCCTCGACGGCGCCACCTTCTTCGACTTCGCCAACCGCGCGTTCTTCTCGCGGCGCATCGGCCTCGACGCCAGCGGTCAGCCGCAACGCGTCGACATCGGCACCAAGGTCATCGGCCAGGCCGGCCGCCAGGACATCGGCGCCCTCTACGTGCGCACCGGCGAGGATGGCCCGTCGCTCGGCGAAGACTTCCTGGTCCTGCGGACGCGGCGGCGTATCCTCGAGCAGTCGTACGTCGGCGCGCTCTACACGGGACGCGCCACGCGCGGGCAATCCGCGCTCGGCACGCGGCACACGATCGGCCTCGACGCCCGCCTGGCGACCCGGTCGTTCATCGGCAGCAAGAACCTCGAGGCGTCGGCCTTCTGGATGCAAGCCACCAACAGCGACAGCCTCGGCGACAGCCGCGCCTTCGGCGGCTGGCTCTGGTATCCGAACGACATCTGGGAGGGCGGGGGCGGCTTCCAGCAGGTCGGGGCGCGTTTCGATCCCGCCGTGGGCTTCACGCCGCGCCGCGGCTTTCGGCACTACAACCCCACCGTCTTCTACATGCGCCGGCCGGCGGCACGGCACCCCAAGGTGCGTCGCTACGGCTGGGGCGTCGCCACGGATCTCTTCACCGACCTGAACAACGAGTGGGTGACACGCGAGATCGACGTTCGCCTCGGCCGCGTCGAGTTCCACAGCGGCGACAACATCGAACTCAATGTCACGCCGTCCTACGAGCGGCTGCAGAGAGACTTCGCCATCAGCTCGTCGGTGACGCTGCCGGCCGGACGCGAGTACTCATTCACGCGCTACCAAGCGTCGTTGAGCACCGCCAACCAGCGCGTCGTCGCCCTCCGTCCGAGCATCGAGTGGGGTGGATTCTTCTCGGGCGATCGCACGGAGTACAGCCTCGGCGTCGATGTGCGGCCGCGCCCCGGCGTGCGCGTCAACACGACCTACGAATACAACCGGGTGACGCTGCCAGAAGGACGCTTCGACACCCGCCTCATCCGCGTCGTCGCCGACACGCAGTTCAGCCCGTTCATGTACCTCGTGAACAACGTCCAGTACGACTCGGTGAGCCGCGGACTCGGCTGGCAGTCACGCTACCGCTGGATCGTGCGTCCGGGCAACGACGTCTTCCTCGTCTACACCCACAACTGGGTCGACGACCACCTCGACCCGAATCAACGCTTCCGCACGCTCGATCGCCGCGGAGCGGCGAAAGTCGTCTACACGAAGAGGTTTTAGGCGGCTTCGGCTACTGCAGCACGGGTGAGGTGTCGCCCGGGAGCAGCAACTGGCGATGCGCCCAGAGCGGCGCGATACCGTTGGTCATCACCTGCTCGTGGAACTCGCGCAGGCTGAAGGCGGCGCCGCGGGCGGCCTTGACGTCGTCGCGCAGCTTCAGCATCGCCAGCTTGCCCAGGAAGTAGCCGCCGTAGGTCGGGTCGTAGGTGCCGCGCTCGGCCTCCTGGCGCGCCGCCGGCGCCGGCAGGTGCGCGCGCGCCTCGAAGAGGGCGGCCGCCTGCTCCACCGTCCACTCGCCGGTGTGCAGCCGAATGCCTGCGACCAGCCGGCAGACACGCGTCAGCGCCTCGCTCGCCTGGGCCATCCGGTAGCGGGGATCGTCGGCTCGAAAGCCCTCATCGAGCATCATCTGCTCGGCGTAGTGGGCCCAGCCGTCCTGACCAGACGAAGGTTGTGGAAACGGATTCAAGCCGATCCAGATGCGGCGGATCTTGCCGGGCGTCTTACGCATGAACACGCTGTGCACATAGTGGCCCGGCATCACCTCGTGCGCGCTCATCACGGTGAGCGTCGGAATGTTGAACTTCTGCAACCATGCGTCCTGCCGGGCGGCGTCCCAGCCGGCCTGCGCGTCGGTCACGTAGAAGTAGCTCTTCACCGGCGTCGCCTCGAGCGGCGGCGACGAGTGCATCGAGGCCAGACCCAGGTCGAAGGGCGGCGCGGCGGCCACGACCACGCGCTCGCTCGCCGGCAGCGTGACGAGCTGCTGCTCGACCACGAAGGCCTGCAATTCGTCGACCGCCTTCTGGGCGGCCGGGACCAGCGCGCCGCGCACCGGATGGTTTGCGAGCACGTCTTTCCACACGGCCAGGGCCGGACGCCTCGGATCGACGCGCGCGGCCGCAGCGACGAATGCCGCCTCGTTGGCGGCGAGTTCGCGCTCGCCGATGGCCAGCAGCGTCTCGACGGGCACGTCGAAGAGCTCTTCGGCGCGGTAGCGGGCTTCGACGCCCACCTTCCCCACCGCGAAAGCGGCATCCGCCGACGGCAGACGTTCCTGCTCGAACCAGCGGATGAAGCCGTCGATCTCGCTGGCCGCCGAGGTCGTCGCCGCCAGCAGTCCGCCTTTGAGTGTCGGGTCATCGAGCGCGGCAAACGCCAGGGGCACGTCGGTGGTGAGCATGCCCGAGGCGCCGGTGAGCATCCGCACGCCGCGCTCGGCCATCACCCGCGGCGAAGAGCTGATGTTGGTCCGCGCCGCTTGGAGCAGCATCGGCACGCCACGCAGCTTGGCGATGATGCGCCGAGCCCGGACGTCGGCCGGCGACGATTCCATGGTCATCAGGTTGTGCACGCCGTCCGACACCGCCGCGGCATAGACCATCAGATTCTTCTGCCAGCTCTTGTTGGTGTCGAGGTCGAGCAGCCACGCCTCGATGAGGCCGCTGACGATGCGGTGATCGATGCGCTCGTCGGGCGTGAGCGCCGCGACGGGAATCGCATCGAGCCGCGTGCGCAGCCCCTTCCAGCCGTCGATCTCGGCCGCCACGGAGGTGGCCGAGAAGTCCTCGAGCCGGTCGTCGTAGATGTGCAGGCCGTTGCCGGCGGCAATCGCCGGGTGATGCTGGGCGAAGTGGTCGAGGAAGGCGTCGACGAACACGTCGAAGCGTTCGGGCGCCGGCCGTGGCGCCGGCGCGCAGGCGGCGACCAGCGCAAGAGTCAGTACAACGAAAGCGTGGCACGCACCGGCAGGTGACATGCCACGCATCGTACAGCAGGCGACGAGGGTGTCGCCGGTTCGGAGTGGGCGGGTCTAGTCCGACGCCTTCAGCTTGGCCGTCGCCTGCGCCAGCCCCTTCACCGACGGCGTGCGATTGGGCATGCGCAGCAGCGCCTGCTCGAAGGCGGCCACCGCGTCCTTGTACTGCCCGGCTTCGTGCAGAAGCTCGCCGTAGAGCTCGAGTGCGGGCTTGATCGGATCGGGCGGACCCGACGGAGGCTCCATCGTCAGCTCGACCTCGGTCGCGCTCTTGGCGAGTGCCAGCGCTTCCTGCTTGTCGCCCTTGGCCCAGCGAATGATGGCACCGAGTTCCTTCTCGCGCACGGCGTGCGGCCGCACGGCATAGGCATTCGGCCCGGCCTGCGCCTTTTCGCGGATCGCCTTGAGCTCGGCCTCGGCGGCCTCGGCCGTGGCCATGTCGCCCAGCTTGGCCGCGCTCACGCCGACGATGTAGACCCAGGTGGCCGACCCCTGCGAGGGGCCCATGTTCATGCCCGGCATGCCGGCGTGCTCACCACCGGCCGGTCCGGCAGCAGCCGGAAGCGTGAGCTTCTCCCACTGTCCCGACTCCTGGATGTGGCGGGCACGCATGCCCAGATAGCCGTCGCGGAGCCCGGCGTTGGTGGGGCTCCTGTCGGCCGCGGCCTTCGCCATCTCGACGTTCTGCTTCGAAGCCTCGAAGTCGCCCAGCATCTGGTTGGCGTAGCCGAGCCAGCCCAGGGTATGGAAGTCCTCGCGCCCTTCCGCCAGCTTCATCTTCGTGTTCAGCTCGACCGCTGCCTTGTAGGCCACGATGTTCGACTGCTTCACCTGCTCCCACATCCCGCGCTGCACGTAGATGTGTGACGGCATGTGGAGGGCGTGCGCCGCCGACGGGGCGATCTTCGCGTAGGCATTGGCGGCCTCGAGCGCCAGCGGCGCGTGATCCGGATCGTCGAAGCTGTGGATGATGAAGTGCGCGGCACCCGGATGCTGCGGGTTGGCGGCGAAGATCTTCTCGGCGATCGACGCCGCCAGGGCCTGCCGACGGTAGCCGCTATCGCCGGGCCGCACGCTGCCGAGCAGCGACAGCGCATAGAAGGTGCCGATCTCGTTGTCGTCGGGATACTGCGCATACAGCCGCGCCATCGCGTTCGAGTAGGCGATGTCGCGCGCCAGTTTATCGCCCGGGCTGAAGTAGAGCACCTGCATCGCCTCGAGCAGCGCCTTCTCCTTCGGCAGCTTGGCCTTGGCCAGCCGCGCCTCGTGCGTCGGCGCGAGCTTGTCGAGCGCGGCCTTCGACTTGGCGATGTCCTGCTGCGCCCACAGCGGATGGTTGTGGCTCATGGCCTCGCCCCAGTAGGCCATGGCGAAGTTCGGGTCGGCCTTCTCGGCCTCCTGGAACGCCAGAGCCGCCTCGTCGAACTGGAAGTTGTGCAGGGCCTTCACTCCGGTGAGAAAGGCCTCCTGCGCCGCGGGCGCGCCCGAGGTGGGGAAAGTGATCGTTCCGAACTGCTGGGCGGACGAAGCCGCCGCCAACGCAAGCACCCCCGCGACCACGAGCGCCGACGTCGTGCGAACACGAACCATGGATGTCCTCCGGAGTGGCTGTATCGACTGGCGCCGGCGACAGGCTGCCGCAGGCCATCCGCTAGCTTACACCCGCCCCGCCGGACGGCGCCCGACGCGGAGCAGGTGGTCGCCAGCGTGCCGACGTCATAGAACGAGACGCGGCGTGGCCGTTGCTCGTGCACGGCGATCAGCGCCGCGCGCCCGGTGGGCGACCACCGCGGCGCGATCCAGGCGTGGTCCGGCCCACAGCGTGACCGCGCTCGCCCCCTTCACGGGCAGAGCGCGAACGGAGCTAAGCGCAAGCGACAGAGCGACTTGGGACGAGGGTTTCGGCACGATCGGAGAAGTTCGGCACGCGGCCGCGACCATCGGGTTACTCCTATACTCTACAGACCGTTTTTGCGAAGGAGTCCGCGATGCGCCTGCGACGACTACTGCTCACCTCCGCCGTTATCGTCGCCTGCGGGGCGGCCCTCGCCATCGGGCAGCAACAGGCCGCCGAGGCACCCGCCTCCGCTCAGGCCGATGTCACCCGCCCGGCCGTGGCCGGCCTGAACGGCCTCGTCACGAGCGGACATCCGATCGCCTCGTCAGCCGGACTTCAGATGTTGATCAAGGGTGGGAACGCCTTCGACGCGGCCGCCGCCGTCGGCGCCATGGCGGCGCTCGGCGAGCCCGAGATGAACGGCATCGGCGGCAATGGCTTCATGACCGTCTACCACAAGGCCACGGACAAGGTCTGGTCGCTCTCGATGGCAGGCGCGGCGCCCAAGGGCATCGTGCCGGCCGAGATGACGCCGGCCACGCTCAACGCCGGCATCAAGGCCGGCATCGTGCCGGGGAACCTCGGGGGCTACCTCTCACAACTCGAACGCTTCGGCACGATGAGCCTCGCCGAGGTGCTGGCCCCGGCCATCGATTACGCCGAACGGGGGTATCCGATTGATCCGAAGCTGGCCCAGTCGATCGCGCGCGGTCAGAAGAACCTGGCCCAGTACCCGACAACGGCGAAGATCTTCCTACCGAACGGCCAGCCCCTCGAAGCGGGCGACCTGCTGAAGAACCCCGACTACGCGGCCACGCTGCGCAAGCTGGTCGAGGCCGAACAGCAGGCGCTTGCCAAGGGCGCCGCCCGTGGCGCCGCCATCCGCGCGGCCGCCGACCGTTTCTACAAGGGCGACATCGCGCAGGAGATCGACCGGTTTTTCAAGGCCAATGGCGGCGTGCTGACAGCCGCCGACCTGGCCGCCTACGCCCCCGAGTGGCAGGAGCCGCTCCACGCGACCTATCGCGGCCACGACGTCTACAGCAACCCGGCCACCTCGCGCGGCGGCTTCGAGGTGCTGATGGGCGCCAACCTCATCGAATCGGTGGATCTCAAGGCCGCCGGCCACAACTCCCCGGCGGCGTTGCACGCCATCATCGAGTCGATCAAGATCTCGAAGTCCGACATCTACCGCTACGTCGCCGACCCGGCCTTCGTGAAGGTCCCGACGGCGGGCCTCATGTCGCGCCAGTTCGCCACGACCCGCCGTGCGCTCTTCGACCCCACGCGCGCGATTGCGTATCCTCCCGCCGGCGTCCCCGAGGGCGCAACGCCGTCGTCGCCGCAGGGGCAGGGGCCGGCGTTCGACGAGGAGTACGACGGCGAACTGCACACGACGTCGTTCTCGATCGTCGACCGGTTCGGCAACGCCGTCGGCTGCACGCCGACGCTCGGCGGGCTCTTCGGCAACAACGTCGTCGCCGGCTCGACGGGCCTGCTGCTCAACAACGGCATGCGCCTCGGCTCGACCTCGCCCTACCCCACCGACGTCAACTACGTCGGCC
This sequence comes from Acidobacteriota bacterium, assembly GCA_018000455.1. Lineage (GTDB taxonomy): Bacteria > Acidobacteriota > Vicinamibacteria > Vicinamibacterales > UBA2999 > CADEFD01. Next base: position 14,805 of record JAGNJW010000039.1, on the reverse strand, counting down.
CGGGCAAGATCCCGGTGCTGAACAACTCACCGATCGTCGTGCTGAAGAACGGTGCGCTCGCCTTCGTGTTCGGCACCCCGGGCGGTGAGACCATCGGCCAGACGGAGTTCCAGGTGCTCCTGAACCTCATCGACTTCGACATGCCGGTGCAGCAAGCGATCGAGGAGCCGCGGCTGGCGCTGAATGCGTCGCCGAACTTCTACAAGCCGGGGGCCGAGATCACGGTGCAGGTCGAGGGCCGCGTACCGGAGGCGACCATTGCGGCCCTCAAAGCCTTGGGGCATTCCGTGCGGGTGCTGGACGGCTGGGGCAGCCTCGGCAACATGCAGGTCATCCGCGTCGACTCGAAGACCGGAGCCAAGACCGCCGGCGCCGATCCGCGCCGCACCGGCTACGCGATCGGGTACTAGCGCCGCCGCCACGGAATCGTCAGGAGACCAGCGGTGGGCGTGTTCGGCACATTCAGGCGGGCACTGGCCGGGTGGAGCGACCCGCTCAGCCGCGACCTCAGCCGATCGGGCGACCTCTTCATCGCCCGCTTCCGGCTCGGCCTGCTCGTGCTGCTGGCATTTGTCCCGCTCACGACGTCGCTGGCCGGTCCCGGCCTCGTCGAGAACTGGCTCGGCCTGGCCTCGATCGCCCTGGCGCTGGGCTTTGCGGCCTGGTTCGAGCGGCTGGCCGCCAAGCCGGTGCCCCCGTCGTGGCTGGGTCTGGCCACGAGTCAGTTCGATGTCGCCATCATCTCGCTCGGTTTCGTGAGCTTCATCCTCGCGGGGCGGCCCATCGTTGCCAGCAACAGCCTCGTGCACTACACGATGTACTTCGTGGCCCTGGCTGGCACGGGGCTGCGTCACGACCCGCGTGTCTGCCTGGCCGCCGGCGGCGCGGCTCTCCTCGAGTACGGCGCGATTGTCACCTGGGTCGCCATCTTCGAGCCGGAGGTGTGGACGATGTCGAGCGTCTACGGCGTCTTCCAATGGGATTCGCAGGTCAGCCGGCTCCAGCTCATCGCCGTGGCCACGATCATCCACGCCGCCGTGGTCATGCGGTCGCGGGCGTTCTGGCTCAACTCGATGCGCGACCAGTTGACCGGTCTCTTCAATCGCGGCTTCTTCGACGAGAGCTTTGCCCGGCTGCTGGCCGGCGATGCGCCCACGTCGTTCACCGTGGCGATCATCGATCTCGACGACTTCAAGAGCATCAACGATCGCTACGGGCACGCGGCCGGTGACGACGCGCTGCGCTTCGCGGCCACACACCTGCGCGAGGCCTTCCGCGGACAAGATGTCGTCGCCCGCTACGGCGGCGAGGAGTTCGCCGTGCTCCTGCAGACCGACCGCGCCAGTGCGGTGGCCCGGCTCGATGCGTGGCGGGAATCGCTCGATGCCTCGGCGCGGATCCCGCGCCTCTCGGCCAGCGTCGGGGTCGCCAGCCTGCCGGAAGATGGAAGCGGCCGCGGACTCATCGACACGGCCGACCGTCGTCTCTACGCGGCCAAGGCCGCCGGCCGCAATCGCACGGTCGCCGACGGCCACGAAGCCGCCTGACGGCGGGCACCCTCGAGCGCGAGATCCTCATCGAGCGCGAGACCAAACTCCTGGGCACGTGGTTCGCGGTCGACTCGCGCGGCGACCTCTACACGGCGGAAGTCGGCACCGGGCGCCGCGAGCAGAAGTCCCTCCGACGGTAGCGACCGCGCGGCTCGCTGCGCACGACCCGGCGGCGCTGCAGCGCACGCTGGCCGCGATGCGCCGGACTGGCGCGCTGGTGCCTCGCGGTGTCGGCTTCACGCTGCAAGTCGTGGCGGTGTACCAGGCGCCGCCGGCAGTCCCGGGCTGAGCCCGTCCAGTAGCTCCAGCTCCTCAGGACGAGACGAATGAACGACAGTCCCAACGGCGCATGCTACGCCTGCGGATGAGTTCTGGGGGGACTATCTAGGGCCGCCCGAGGCATGGCCGTCAGCGGTCCGCCGCCGCGCGGCCGGCCTTGATCACCTCGTCGTTCGGCACGAGCAGCCCGAGGAAGCCCTCTTTGACGCGCTGGGCGACATCGCCGGCACTGGCGGTCAGCATGTTCACGAGCTTCACCCGCTTGGTCTCGACCAGAATTTCCTGGTTGCCCTTCTCCGCGGCCGCCCGATCGCCCGTGAGCGCGCCGGTCAGGCTGCCGATGCCGCAGGCGAGCACGCTGTAGCCGCCGATGTCGGCGATGCCCTTGGCTTGCGCCACGGCCCCCGGATCTTCGAGCATCAGCATCGCCACCACCGTGCCGGTCGGGTTCGCCGCCGACCACACGTTGGCGCGCGCGTCGGCGAACAGGCTGATGGCCTGCCGGCCCTGGTCGAGGTTCTCGATGTGCGGCAACGTCACACCGTCGGCGCCCATGGCCAGGATCTCTTTGATGCGCACGAGGGTCTCGACGGGGCCGGCCTCGGCCAGTGCCGGAATTCGTACGAGCATCAGCTTGCGGCCGCGGGTGCCCCGCTTGCCCAGGCCATCGCTAATCGCCGTCACGGCGGTGCGGTCGTAGCGCTGCTCGAGATTGAGGAACACGAAATCGATGAGAGGGTTCGCGGCCAGGGCCTGGCCACCGCTCGCGGTGTAGACAGCCGGGCCGCGGTTGGGCCCGCGCGGCGCCGGGTTCTCGTCGGGGACGAACACTCCGAAGGCAGTCTTGCCCGCCGCCCACAAGTCCAATACGGCCGGCCGCACCGTCTGCGCGCGCGCCTCGCCCGTCGTCGCGAGCACCGCCATCGCCACCGCCATCACCACGCCGCTGTGCCTCGACATCCCGGTTCGTCCTCCTGGCGCCCGATTCTACCGAAGATCGGCGCGGCCGAGGTGCGTGGGGCGCGGGCGCACGCTAGAATGATTCGTCGTGCGTCGTCTGGCTGTCGTTCTGTGTGTCGCTCTGACACTCGCCGTTTCGGGCTCCGCGCCCGTGGCCCAGGCGCCGTCGCCGGCGCCGATCACGGTCGTCAGCGCACAGGCCCGCAGGAACCTCACCGTCTCGACGGTGAACGGCGGCGACTACCTGTCGCTCGATGAGGTGGCCGACGCGCTCGGACTCACCCTGCGCGGCGATCGGATCACCGGCACCACGACCGTGAGCGCCGGCACGCGCTCGGCGGTGCTGACGCCGGAGCGCAACGTGATTTCGGCCGAGGGGCGACTCGTCTCGCTCGCGGCCCCTCCGCTCGAGCGCGACGGCCGGCTCGTGGTCACGCCCGAGTTCGTCGCCCGGGTCGTCAGCATCGTGATCGACCGCCGGATCGACTTCCGCCGTGCCGGCCGGCTGTTCGTCATCGGCGATCTCCGCGTACCGCGAGTCGTCGTGCGGGGCGAGTTCTCGGCGAGTTCCGCCCGACTGACCTTCGAGATTTCTCCAGCCACCGATGCGACAGTGACGAGGACCGGCAGCGAACTCGTCGTGGCCTTTGCGGCCGATGCCGTCGACGCGGCGCTGCCCACGCTGCCGTCGAGCCCGCTGTTGCAGGGTATCCGCCAGGGGACGGGCGCCAGCCTCGTGCTGACCACCGGCCCGCGGTTCCAGACCCACCGCGCCGCCGTGCAACCGACCGATGCGGGGACGAGGCGGCTCGTCGTCGACCTGCTCGCCGCCGGCGCCGACATCCCCACGACCCCGCCAGCACCGGCGCCGGTGCCGCCGCCCGTGCCCGCGGCGCCACCAGAAACGTCCACCAATCCGTCGCTGCCGACGCCTCCCGACGGCTTCCGTACGATCGTGATCGACCCGGGGCACGGCGGCGACGCCGACGGCACGGCCGGACCGGCCGGCACTCTCGAGAAGACGGTGACGCTGCAGGTGAGCCGGCGGCTCAAGGCCCTCGTCGAAGCGCGCCTGGGCCTGCGCGTCGTCCTCACGCGCGACGACGACCGCACGCTCGACCAGGACCAGCGTGCCGCCATCGCCAACAACAACCGCGCCGACTTGTTCGTCAGCATCCACGCCAACGCTGCCGCCCGGCCCTCGGTCAAGGGCGCCGAGGTCTACTACCTGAGCGTCGATCGCGTGAGTCTCGAGTCGCGGCGCGCGATTCAGCAGCCCGACGTGCTGCCGCAGCTCGGCGGCGGCACGCGCGCCATCGAGATGATCCTGTGGGAGACCGCCCAGCTGCGCCACCTCGAGCAGTCGGCCACGTTCGCCGCCCTGGTCGAGACGGCGCTGCGCGGCAAGGTGGAGATGAGCTCGCGGCCGGTACAGCAGGCGCCGTTCCGCGTGCTGGTCGGCGCCAACATGCCGGCCGTGCTGGTCGAGATCGGCTACCTCTCGAACCCCGCGGAGGAAAAGGCGCTCACGGGCGCCGCCCAGCAGGACAAGGTCGCGCTGGCGGTGTTTGAAGCCATCGCCGCCTTCCGCGACCGTGTCGAGAAGACGGCGCCATGACGCCGCGGCGGGCACTCATCGCCGCGGTCACGGCGGTCGCCGTCGTGGGGCTCGGCTGGCTCATGTTCTCGGCACTCGAGCGGCGCCTGGCCGCGCCGACGCCCGACGCCGAACCGGCGCCCGCGACCGAAGAGGCGCCGCCGGCGGTCGGTCCCCACATCGCGGCCGTGCTCTACTTCGTCTCGGAAGACGGCGCGCTGCTCGAAGGCGCGTCGATGGACGTGCCGCTCAGCGACTCGCCCGCCGCCCAGGCGCGGGCGCTCATCGAAGCGCAGCTGGCGGCCGAGCCGCCGGCGCCGCTCACGCGGGCCGTCCCCGCCGGCGTCACCGTGCGCGGTGTGTTCCTCACCGGCCGCGACGACGCCTACGTGGACCTCGACAGCACCTTCGTCTCGGCGCTGCCCGGGGGCTCGCACAACGAGCTCCTGGCCGCCTACGCCATGGTGTCGGTGCTCACGACGAACCTCACGCCCGTCAGGCGCGTGCAGATCCTGATCGATGGCCGCGAGGTCGAAACGCTCACGGGGCACGTGGATCTACGTGAGCCGCTGCGAATGAATGAAGGGCTGATCCGAGTTCCATGACCAGACAATTCGACCGCGCTCCCGGTGACCTGCGCCCCGTCACGATCACGCCCGGCTATCTCGCCCATGCCGAGGGCTCAGTGCTGATGGAGGTGGGCCAGACCAAGGTGATCTGCGCGGCCTCAATCGAGGACAAAGTGCCGCCGTTCCTGCGCGGCACCGGCAAGGGCTGGGTCACGGCCGAATACGGCATGTTGCCGCGCGCCACCAACACCCGTACGACGCGCGAGGCGTCGCAGGGCAAGGTCGGCGGCCGCACGATGGAGATCCAGAGGCTGATCGGCCGCTCGATGCGCTCGGTCGTCCGCCTCGACCGGCTGGGTGAGCGCACGCTGTGGCTCGATTGCGACGTCATCCAAGCCGACGGCGGCACGCGCACCGCCTCGATCACCGGCGCGTTCGTGGCGATGGTGCTGGCCTTCGGCAAGCTCAAGCAGACCGCTGGCCTGACCAGCATTCCGGTCAACGACTACGTGGCGGCCACGAGCGTCGGCATCGTGGCCGGGATGCCGCTGCTCGACCTGGCCTACGAGGAGGACTCGAAGGCCGAAGTGGACATGAACATCGTCAAGACCGGCGACGGCCGCTTCGTCGAGATCCAGGGCACGGCCGAGAGCGAGCCGTTCGACCAGGCAGCGCTCACAGGTCTGCTGGAACTGGCCTCGAGCGGCATCGATCGCCTGATCGCAGCGCAGCGCGAGATCTGCCGGCCGATTCTGGGCCGCTGATGCGCGCCTTGCGCCTGGCGACGACCAACCCAGGCAAGATTCGCGAAGTGCGGGGCCTGCTGGCGGGCCTCAACGTTGGCGTCGACACGCTGGCCGATCGGCCGTCCATCCCCGAGCCCGAGGAGGCCGCCGACACGTTCGCCGGCAATGCTCGTCTCAAGGCCCGCTACTACGCCGCGTACTTCCCCGGCGAGCTGGTCGTCGCGGACGATTCCGGCCTCGTCATCGACGCGCTCGACGGCGCGCCGGGGGTGCACTCCGCCCGCTTCCTCGGGCCCAACGCCACGTATCCTGAGCGGTTCGACGACATCTTCCGCCGGCTCGCCGGCCTGCCCGACGAGCGCCGCACCGCGCGCTTCGTGTGCGCCCTGGCCGTGGCCGAAGGCGATCGCATCGTCTTCGAGACCGAGGGGATTGTCGGAGGGCGCATCGCCCATCGGCCGGCGGGCGCGGGGGGCTTCGGCTACGACCCGATCTTCTTCTTCCCCCCGCTCGGCTGCACCCTGGCCGAGGCAGACCACGTGAAGGCGGCCGTGAGCCATCGCGGGCAGGCCGTGGCCGCGCTCGCCCGCTGGGTTGGCGACCTGGGGTAACCTCGTCAGTGGGTTCCAATGCTCCAGGTTGAACGTTCCGAGCGAAGCCGCACCGCGATTCTCGACGCCGCGCTCGAGTTGTTCTCGCACCGCGGCTACGGCGCCACGAGCATGCGCGACATCGCCGGCAAGGCTGGTGTTTCGACCGGCTCGGTCTATCACCACTTCCAGGACAAGGAAGCGATCTTTCTGGCGCTGCTGGAGCAGTTTCAGACCATCACCAAGCGGCGCGACTTCCCCATCAACACCGTGCTCGAGCGCGGCGAGTTCCTCGACGACTTCGCGTCGCTGGCCAGCGCGGCGCAGGAGGTGCTCGCGAAGTGGCGCCCGCACCTGGCCCTCTTCTACGTCGACGCGGTGGAGTTCGACGGGCGCCATATCCAGCGCTTCTATGCCGACCTGGCGGCCCGCTTCGAGGAGTTCGCCGAGACGCACCGCGCCCGCCTGAGCCTCGACCAACGTTTTCGCGAGGACGTGCCGCTGGCGCCGGCCATGCTGTTTGCGACGCGCGTCTTCATCTACTACTTCTCGGTCGAGTCAATCTTCGGCGTGGAACAGCAGATGGGCCGCCCGACGCCGGAGGCGATCGCACTCATCTCCGGCATCATGCGCCGCGGCATGCTGCGCCCGGCGTCCGGCGGACCCGAAGCATCCGGCTAGCGCGGTGCGAGGCCGAGCACCCGCAGTTCGTGTTCGATGAGATGCCGCATGCCTTCGTCGAGCGAGCGTGGCGCAAAGCCGAGTTCCCTGACCGCCTTGGCGTTCGAGCCCAGGTAGGTCACGCCGGCCACGATCCGGAGGGTTTCGGCGCTGAGGGATGGCGGCAACGTCACCCACGACTCCACCCCGGCCATCACACGCGATAGCCCTCGCAGCACCAGCGGGGGAACGGCCGCCAGCGGCGCGGGCCGTCCGCTGGCACGGGCCGCGATGCCGACCGCCTCACGCAGTGAGTGCGCGGGGCCGGCGATGATGTAGGTCTGGCCGGTCTTGCCACGCTCCATGGCCTCGATGTGAGCGTGCGCCGTGTCGTCGATGTGCCCCCAGCAAAACACCGTGCCGGCCGGCACGAGTGGCAGGCGCCGGCGCAGGTGGTTCACGAAGATACCGCGCACCGCGCTCGTGTCGCCCGGCCCGTAGACGACACCCGGCTGCACGATGACCAGCGGCAACCCCCGATCGATGGCCGGCTGCGCCACCTCGTAGTGAGCCCGCCATTTCGTCTCGTCGTAGAGCGAAAGGTGCGGCCCGGTGTAGCGGTAGGTCTCGTCGACGAGGGCGCCGTGGGTATCGGAGAACACGGCGACAGTGCTGGTGTAGACGCCCTTGGCGATGGCGAGATCGCGCATCGCCTCGAGCACGTGCCTCGTGCCGTCGACATTGGTCGATTCGGCGAGCGCACGAGCCCGCGACGCACCGGTCTTGTACCACGCCGCCAGGTGGAAGACGCCGTCGGCCCCCTGCATTCCGGCGCGAAGGGTGTCGGGCTGCGCGAGATCGCCGACGTGCAGCTCGCAGCCAAGCTTGGCGAGCAGCGACGCCTTCTCCGGCGACCGCACCAGGGCCACCACGTGGTGTCCGCGCGTGCGGAGTTGCTTGGCCACTTCAGCGCCCAGGAAGCCGGTGGCGCCGGTGACGAAGTAGCGTGCCACGCGTCAGGATAACGCACCGGACTCGCGGAGACGGCGCGTTTCATAGAAGCCGTGCAGTGGTGTGCGAGAAGGACGCGGAGACGTTCTGCTCGGCGCACCGGCCAGCTGCGGGTACAATGGCGAGACCGGATACCAGACCGGGAGCACTCATCCAGTCGGGGCGTAGCGCAGCCTGGTAGCGCACCTGCCTTGGGCGCAGGGGGTCGCTGGTTCGAATCCAGTCGCCCCGACCACTTTTCGATGCTCGGGGTAACACCGGGGTAACAGGTTCAACCAGCCGGGCCGGTGGAATCCGATCGAGAGCCGGCCCGCTGAAGCGGGCCCCCTCCGTGGCGTCGCCGTCGCATCAACCTAATGAGCGCCCGTCGCCACACGGTCGCGTCGGAGACCTTCGACGACGCGTCGGCGGGGCTACCGCGCCGTCAACGACGTTTCGACAACGTGTCTCTCGCCATGCAGGGAATGAGACGAAGCCCGACACCCTCGTGAAACCGGAGAGAGGCAAAACGCTCGGCTTTGCCACCGTTGTCGGGATGGGCGGCGTTCAACAAGTAGTCGGACAAGCTCTGGTCGCTCGACCACGGCAAGGCGTGTGTTCCGCGGCTTCACGTCAGCGGTATTCTTCCACGCCTCCATGGCCGTTGGACGCCGCGTCAACGGTCGCGCTTGCAGCAGGGTGCGCCAGCGTTGCGCGGGTCCGGAACACGACCGGGACAGCGCTCTTCATCCTCGCCCCGCCGCTGGTCGAGCACGTCAGCCGGCCCGAGGTGCTGACGCGGCTCGGCGCCGCGCCGGGGCACGCCCGCCCCGACGTCCGCGCGGCCGCCGCGAGGGTCGCGTTTGTCGTGGGGGCTCGAACAAGGGGTGGCGAGTTGCTATCGAATGGTAAACGCTAGCCGACGGGTCACGGGCTCCAAGCCGTCCGCCATCACGGTCAGGGCAAGGTCGTACTGCCCTGCCACAAGGCCACTGGTCGATGGCGATACGGTGACCGGATAGATGAGGCCCCCGGCGAGTCCTTTGCCGGTCGGACCGACGCGAGTCGGCACCTGAAATACTTCCTCCCGAGAGGCGTTCACGACCACCGCCTTCACCACCGGCGCCCGATCCGACGAATGCGCTTGTCCTCGCCGAGTCGGCATGTGTACCTCGGCATAGACTTCGAGCGACTCGCCCACACTGAACGACCTGAGCGCCGTGGGCGCCGCCGAGAGGCGCCCTTGAAACGGCTCGAAGTCTTCTCGACGCACCGGAATCGTGGCGGCGCCACTCGACACCACGAGGGGCTGACTCACCACTAACGACGCCTTCTTGTAGTCTGGCACTTCCACGTCGCCGGCAACGACGCCGTGGGTGTCGCCGTGCACCACGCTGGCGCGGACGCGAAACGCGCCTGGCGGTAAGTCAAGGCGCGAGAAGATGCGCAGGCGCTGTCGCGTGATCTGCTGGAACCGTTCTCGCGAGAGTCGGAGCGCGACATCACGCGCATCAGACGCCTGCACGCGCCCCTGCACGTCGGTGGCGGCGAGTCGGTAGGTGACTTCAACCGTGGTGTCTGAATTCGCGACGCCCTTTCCCAACTCGTCGCCAACCACCTCGAGCACCGCGAACACGCGCGCCTGTCCGTTCCCTTTCGGGAACGCGCTCACCTGGACGTGCAGCGCCAGGGCGCCTCCCGGCAGGGGGCTCGACAGCAGTTGCGCCGCGGTCTGCTTCCGGTTTGCTGCGGAGGCTGCCGGTCGGCTGACGTAGGTCCGTCTCGCCCGAACGGACAACGCGTCCGACCGCATCCGGACCCTCAGCGGATGGGCACGAGCCCTTTTGACTTGGCCGGCGCTGGCCGCGGGCTCGTAGGCGACCAGATAGTAGTCACTGGCGTCCTGGATCATGCGGTCGAAGAGGCGATCGGGGTTGTTGTTATTCACGCCCGCCACGCCGCCAGTTTCATCGGCCATGGCCCTGAGGGCATTCAGTCCGCTGGCGCCTGTTCGAAACAACGACCGGCTCAGAGGGCCTGACAGCCCCTGATAGTCCAACGGGTAGATCGCCACGTTGGTCTCCGCCGCCCGAGCGACGAGTGTCGCGAACAGGTCACCCGGAGTACGCCCACCCGAGAACCGCCTGCCCTCCAGGCCGCTCAGCATGGCGTGCGCCAACGCCGGCTCGAGTCCGGCCGTCACGAACAGGATGGACTTTCGCCGATCGTGAATGCTCGACAACCACTCCGTCACATTCACGAGCGTCTGCAGCGTCCGCCGGTAGTTGGCGGTCACCTCACCCCCCAGGGTGGCGCGCGCGAGCATGTCCATGCTGGTGTGATCGTCGTCGGTGTCGACTCCATGGAGATCCGGAACCGCGTAGCGGCCGGTGTACTGACGCAACGACTGTGTCAGCCGTGCCTTGTCGGCCGTGAACTCCTGGGTGCCGGCCTGCTGACCGGTAAAGACGATCGCGGCAAGATCGCCCTCAGGCAGCCGCTCCACGAACGCCTGCGCCACCGCCCGGGCTCTGGCCGTGTCACTCGGTCTGGTGCTGAGGTCGTCCAGCACCACGGCGAACACGCGACGCGACGCCACACCGACGTTCGTCCACACGTCAGGGTCGCGCATCGCGGCTACGCCCGAGTCGGCCGGCACCATCGCCGGCGTCGCGGCGGGCGTGACGAACCGGATTGTAACGGGCGTGCCGTCTTCGGTGATCTCAAAGTCCTCCGGCGTCAGACCGCGGGCCGGCAGACCGTGGGCGTCCGTCACCACGACGTCCAGCACCCGCAGCTCGACGCCGGACCTAAACTCCTGCGCGCCGACGGGTCGCAGAGCGGCGAGCGCGCCGATCGTGAGCGCCAGTCGAGCGGTCCACGCGGTGGGAGCCATCCACGCACGATATATCGAGAGAGGCGGCTATGCTCTCGCAACAGGATGGCGGGATCGGCGGACAGCGCCGCCCGGTCGGACCGACACAGGCCAACACGATCAGCGCCACCAGCCAGCCCAGCGGCTCCTGATGCGTCAGCTGGTGGGCGTCGGCACGCCGCGCGGCCTCCAGGACCGCGCCGCCGCGGTCCGCGCCGCGCTGGCCGCCGCGTGGGACGTCGTCGTGCACACGATCACGTCTTGGCGCGCGCTCATCGACCTCACCGCGGTGATCGTGTCCGCGCATGTGTCAGGCGCACGGCCCGACCGCCGACTCGAAATCAGGGCTTTCACCCCGGGCTGCTAGAGCACCAGCAGGTCTGCCGTCCCTGAATCGCCAAGCGCCATTGCTTCATGCCAATGCTCGCCAGCGAGCCGGCGATGCCTAGCGCACCCCCCCGGCACGCCGCAACGCCGTAGCGGCCCCGGCGAGCTGCATGGGCGTCGCGGCGAACGCCGTCGAGAGCCTTAAGGCACACCGCCGACGATGCAGCGACTCGAGCCGTTGGTCTCGTTTCGAGCCCGCCTCGACAACCGACGCGTCGGGATCGATGCTCCACAGCAATTCTTTGACCCGGGCGACCACGACCGCTGGCTGGAGTTGCGACCACACGATCAAGGCGTACCCGGAGGACGTGCCGGTCTGTGAATGTAGGGGCGCGCGGCTCGATGGCAAGGCCATCCCGGTCGCATAGGCGGAACGCCGCCCGCGAACCAATCGCGACTCGGCTGTACGCCAAGGTCCTGGTGCGGTTTCGCAAGGAAGCGCGGCGTCACGGTGTGGGTTGCCAGACGCTGATCAACGAGGTGCTGGCCGCACCCGTCCGCTAGGACGTCGCGTAGCGGTGGCGCAGAGAAGTCACTGCGCCGCTTTCCGCGGGTTGAGGGTCCAGTTGTGATGCACGTCACATCGTTTCTGTTACTTATCGTTGCCCGCCTGGCGGGAGCTCCTCGTGCACGAACGGGTGGGCGCCCTTTTGGGTTGCTTCGATGTCCGTCGCCTGAGGACCGTCACTGATCTAGGGTCGTTGGATCTCGGTCGGCGAGTGGTGGTCGTTCGGCAGTCGGCCGTGCCGGGTGCCGACCGGCGACGAGAGCGGTGCCCGCGGGCCCACGTGTTCACCCGGAGCGGCACCGAGGGCTCAGGGTGTACCGGGAGCCGGTCCCGCAGTTCGGCCGTGAGCCTGCCAGGTCGCTAGGTTTGATGGGTCAGCAGATGGGCCGCGCCTTCCTTGCGCGCCCAGCGCCACATCGGCGGCAACGCGACCGCCGCGACGACCAGGCCCTGCAGGACAAGCGCACCGACGATGGCTGGACCGACAGCCAGTGTTGGACCTTCGACCCATCCGAGCATTGCGCGGTGGGCGGCCCAGGACGTTGCGGCGCCCAACGCGCCGCCAATGGCCAGGACGCGGACGCTGCTCGCGGCGATCGTCGCCATCAACTGGCGCGAGGATGCGCCGACGGCGGCGCGAATGGCCAACTCGCGCTCACGCTCGGCGAGCGCGTGTCGCGTCAGGCCGGACACGCCAACTGCACTGAGGCCAAGCGCGACGCTGGCAATCATCAGCACCAGCACCAGACGGAAGCGGGGCCGCTCAATGGGTTCCAGCAGGACGTCACGAAGCGGACGAACGTCGGATGCGATGATCGTCGGATCGATGTTTCGCAGTCGTGCAGCGATGGCGCCGAGGTCGACGGGTGTCGGACCGGTTCCCCGAATCGCGAGAAAGAGCATCGGCATGGGAAACTGGGCGAGCGGCAGATAGAGCGCTCCATCGGGTGGAACCTCCAACCCGGCGTAGTAAACGTCCTCTACGACGCCCACCACTTCTGCTTCCCGTGGACTGCCGGCCATCGGCAGTCGACCGACTCGAACGGTGCGCCCAACCGGAGGTCGTCCGTCCTCCAGCAGACGCGCGGCCCGTGCGCTCAGGATCGCGACCGGTGCCGAGTCATCGGTGTCCCCTTCGGTGAAGAAACGACCGGCCTGTAGTCGCAGGCCCAGCGCTGGCAAGTATCCGGGAGAGACCGGCACGAGGTCCAACACGATCCGGCTGTCTCCGGCGGTCGCCGACGGGCGGTTGATGGCGATCTGGCCGAACGCCCGGATGGGAGGCAGGGCTGTGCCGACGCCGAATACGGACGCACCGGGCACGCTCGCAACACCCGCCAACGCCGCCCCGATGACACCTCGCTGCTGCTCGGGTGTGCGGTAGACGTTCGCCGGCAGCTGCACTCGCATAACCACCGCGTTGCCTGGGTCGACGCCGGCATCGACGGCAAGCAGGCGGTAGACCCTGGCGCCGAAAGCGGCCGTGACGACGAGCCCGCAGACGGCCAACGCAACCTGGGCGGCCAGGAGGCCCTCGAGACCCGACCCCATCCATCGACATCGACGTCCGGCCCGCGCCACTACGTGACCCGCGAGGGCAGTCCGCACGTCCAGACGGTTCACGGCGAGCCCAGACCACACGCCAATCATCGCGGCACAGCCCAGCGCCAGGATCACGGCCGTGACGGCCACGGCCGGGTCATACGATATCGCCGCCGGAGCGAACAGTTCGGCAGGCTGCCACGCCTGCAGCAAACGAGCGCTCCAGAAGGTCACCATAACGGCGGCGACGGCCCCGTAGCCGCCGAGGACAAGCATCGTTCCGACGGTCTCGCCAAGAAGACGTCGCGGAGAAGCCCCCAGCGACATACGAATGGCAATCGACCGTCGCTCGGCCAGGAAGCGACTCCGCAACACGAGCGCGACGTTGACGGTCCCGACGAGCAGCAGGAGAACCGCGACGGCCTCGAGTATGAGCAACGGTCTCTTCACCGGCCGATGCAGTTCATCCTGCAGGGGAACTGCGAAGGTATCCACGCGATCCGAAGGCCAGGCCTCAGACAACTCCGCTGAGACGCGCCGGACATCGTCGGCGACCTGGCTGGTGGACATGCCCGGCCTGAGTCGCGCGACGATGACACAACGACCGCGCTCCTCCAGATCCGCAGGGCCGATCCTCCGCGCAGCGTGTGAGGGCAACCAGAGGTCGAGCGTCGCCATTGGTAGGTTGACCGACCTGGGCAGAACGCCGACTACGGTGTAAGGGACGTCGTTGAGTGCCACGCGTTGCCCGATGGACGCGTCCAGGCCGCCGAGTCGCGTGCGGGCCAGCTGCTCGCTGACGAGGACGACATCCGCTCCCTTGTCCGATTCGAGCCACAGGCGCCCGCGAAGCGGGGTGATCCGAAGGATCGACGCGAAGTCCACGGTGACGACGCCCGCCTTCGCCAGCCACATGTCCGTTCCACTCCGCGCGGCGTACGACGCAACGGAATAGCCAGCCACACCGGCGAAGACGCGGGTTCGCGTGCGCCACTCGCCGACCTCGCCAAACGCGAAGCGGGCTGTTCGCCCCTGACCCTCGTCCGCCCGCACGGGCGCGGTCGCGGGTTCAGAGCTGAGAATGACGAGCTCAGATGCCTCGGGATACGGTAGTGGGCGAAGCAACGACTGGTAGGCGAAGCCGAACGTCGTGGCATTGAGACCGACGCCGATCGCCAGAGTCGCCAGGATGGTGCCGGAAAGGGCCGGCCGGCGCCACACCCGACTAAAGGCCTGTAGCACGAGGCCTGTTATACCAAGGTTCAGTTCGGTGCGACATAGGCGCCTCCCGGGCGCGGTGGAGCGCTTCGCGCCCTCAAGTAACGAGCAGTCACGAAGTGTAGGGTCGCACTCTTCCTCCGCGTCCGCGTGCCGCTGGGCTTCTATCGGGGCGTCGGCTCGCCTCGAGCGGTCACCTGGAGGCTGGTTAGGGCCTGTCAGGACATAACTATGTGAAGTGACTTGTACTTCCCGGGGCGCCGTGGTACGGTGACGGCGTGTCGGTGGCGACGCTGCGTGCCAAGCATGCGGCCCTGCGCGGCGTGTTGACGGA
>JAGNJW010000015.1 GCA_018000455.1 Acidobacteriota bacterium | reverse complement strand
GTCAGACCGTCGATCGGGGCGCGCTCGCCAGGCACGCCAACGTTATGCCAGTACCCTCACATTTGTACAAGTACGGAATCTTGGATTCGCAGCGCCCACCGTCGCCTCACCCGCTAAACAAAGACCATGTGGCTTGGCCGGGCCGCGGTTGTTCTCGGGGCGGCGATGGCGGCCGCCCTTGTTGCCGTTGTTGCGTTCGTCGTTTACGTAAACATTCATTTGGATCTTGGCGGCGGTTCTAGCGAGTGAAGCGTGCCTGGACGGTCGGATGCTGAATTCGTTGAGTTGAGGTTCCCAAGGTCTGGGGCACCGAGCGGTGAAACCGAGCGCCCTGAGAACCGGGTCGACTCCAGCGGCGCCCGCTCCGAGGGCCGAACCGCTCGAGGAACCGCATCACGAAGTGTGCAGGCCGGGTCGTCGTGACTAAAGGCCGCCGTGGAGCTTGCGCTCCAAGGGTGGCCAGAGTACATAGGGTCAGACGTCGCCAGCCGCGCGGTCGCCCAATGGCGCCGGCGCGCTGGCGCAGAATAGCCGCGCCGTGACGCCCGGATTCAGTCCGACGATCACGGCGACGTGAGCGCCCCTCGCGGACACCGCCGGGCCATCCCCACAACCCGACGGATTGTTCGAGAGGAGGAGCCATGCTCGATCCCCGAGATACGTCACGCGACCGTGACGGCGAGACCCGCGACCGCGCGTACGAGGGCCGTGAGCGGAGCGACGACCCGCGCAACGCCTTGCTGCACGACCTCGACCTGCCGCACGGCCGCGAGCGGGAAGTCGTGTTGGACCGCGACCGCGTCTACGAACTCAACGGCGACGACAGCCGGACGCTGGCCACGGTAGGCGCGTTCCGCGTCGTGCCGGAGCGCGACCTCGCGGAGCCCCGAGACGCTTCCAGAGACTGGGAAGACACCCTGGCGCACTTGCACGAGCACGGCCTGGTGCACACGGTCGCCTTGGGCGACCACGTGCAGGGCCTGACGCTGACGGAACGCGGCCTGGACCTGCTGGAGGCCAATCGTCGCTCTGGCGCTGGGGACGGCCAAGCGTTCCACGCCGGTGTCGGCAAGGCCCGCGAACTGCACCACGACTCACACCTCTTCGCGGCCTACCGGCTCACGGAGGCGCGCCTCCGTGAGCAGCATGACGGCGCTGCCGAGGTGCGTCGCGTGGTGCTCGAAGAGGACCTGAAGCGCGAGTATCAGTCGTTCCTGCAGGACCACAACCGCGACCGCCCCGAGAGCGACGGCCGGCCCGATCGCGACCAGGATGAAATTCGTGCCTGGGCTCTACAGCGCGACCTCCCGTACTTCGATGACCAGGTGCACTTCCCCGACTTCCGGGTCGAGTACGAGGTTGACGGCCGCGAGCGGCACGAAGACGTGGAGCTGCTGACGCCGCACTATCGCGGCGCCCACGCGGCGAGCCGTGCGGCCAGCGGCTTCCGCTGCTTCCGGATCGGCGGCGCGGGTGGCGGGCGCGGTGGCTCTCGGCATCTCCGCCTGGCTGAGGAACTGCTGGCATGAGCGCGCGCTGCATCCCGTTCTCCGACTACGCCAGCGTGCGCCCGGCCCGCGTCGCCGCTGTCCAGGCGTTCGGCGTGACCGAGCGCCAAGCCCGCTTCCTGACGCACGTCCTCGTGTTCTCCGGCGTCTTTCTTGAGCGGCAGTACTGCCAGTTCGCGGGCATTGTGCACGGCCAGAAGAGCCACGACTTCGTCGCGCGGCTCATCCGGCGCGGGTTCGTGACGCCGATCACGCCCGGCTCCGTCCGACGGGGCCGGCTGTATCACGTGCAGTTCAAGCCGCTCTACGAGGCCATCGGCGAGCCCGACAACCGACATCGCAAGCCGGCGACCCTAGGCCGGCTGATCGCACGCCTGATGGTGCTCGATGCCGTGCTCGCTGACGACCGGTATTACTGGCTGGGCACCGAGCGCGACAAGGTCCACTACTTCGACACGGCCCTCGACAGCCCGCCCAGGAAGGAGACCTATCCGCTGGTCAGTTACGGCACTGGTGGGGACGCCGTCCGGCGGTTCTTCCCGCACAAGCTGCCCATCGGCGTGGAGAAGGACGGTTTCCGTCGGCACGTCTTCCTCTACCTGGTCACGGGCGCCCTGCCGTGGCAGTTTCGGCAGTTCTTGCTGGACCATGCGCAGACGCTCATGGCCTGTCCGCAATGGACGCTCCGACTGCTCATGCCGCGCCGCCTCACGACCGCCAAGGCCGTGCACCGCGCCGCCTTCCTCGACCAGTGCACGCGTCCGCTTGACCCATCCTTGGCGACCTGGTTGGGGGAGTATTTCGCCGAGTGCCAGCGGACGGGCCGACATCTGTCGGCACCTGAGGATCGCTACCTTGCCAAGGCCTTCCGGCAGAGTGGCGCGACGCGGGTGCGGGCCCTCTACCGGGCCTGGCAACGCCAAGGGATGGAGGCCCTCTGGACGGCGCCGTCGCCCTATCTGCGCGATGCCGTGGACCGGCGCGACGGCCGGCTAGAGTATCAAGACCTGCCGCACCAGTATCTGCAGTGCGCCGGCCTGATCGGCCAGCGGCCGGGGGCGCGTCGGGGGGACAAGTGCGAAACGTCGGAGGTTGGCCCCCCTTCGGCAACGGGCGTCGGCGGCGAGGCCCCTCCGCCTCAGGTCGCGCCATGACCATTCAGCGCGTGCATCGCACTGGCAGCGCGTGGGTTACTACGTCCGAGCGATCGGTCGGGCGGCGCTGTCTGCCGCCCGTGAGACTGACAAGAGTCCTGCGTCCTGTACGCCGACCATGGCGTGAACGACCCCCCTGCCGTGCCCGAGGGGTGGCCCCAGGCCACCCTGCGGGGGTCGTTCACGCCATGGCTGTCTGTGTCTTGTGTCGCAGCCTGGGGACGCGTGTTCTTACAGGACAATTGCGCCGCCCACGTGCACCACATGCGCGTGGTGTGCGGGCCGCCGACCATCGCGCCACCGAGTGTCGCGCCGTGCTCGTCGCCGTCCATGCGCGTCGCTGCGCTCCGCCCCCGCCGACGGCGGGGCCTGCGGGCATGGACGGCGCCTGCGCGCGGCACGGTTGGGCACTTACGCGATGGTCGCCGTGGTGGATGTTCAGCAGGGTCACAGACCGGGATTGACGACGCGCCTGCCTCAGGCGTAGATTGACCCTGTCGCGTCTGTGCCGCTCGGCACATCCTCCGTGTCGCACTCAGTGCCACGGAGCGCGTTTCCGGTCGTTGCCTCCAGGGCACGATTCAAGCGCATTCCCAACGACATCGCCTCCGGTTGCTGCGCGTCATGCCGTTGTGCACGCAGCGCACATCGGACTGGCGATCGCGAACGCGCGTCGGCGCCTCGTCGTGCAGACCTGGTGTCACAGCGCGTGGCGTGCATCGAGGCGCATATGGTCCCTGCCTCGGTGCACGCCCAGAAGTGTGACGGTCGCGCATCTCGCGCCCCCGTCGCCGCGGGGAGCACACGCTCCCCGCGGTTCGATGTCGGCTTCATGGCCCGCATCCGCGCTCCACGGACACGGCACGCCAGGCTTCAGCCCTGGCGCGCTGGAGCGCGCGATTCCCACCCCACACGCATCGATTGGGAACACTCAGCGGGGGAGTGCCATGGACGTCCTTGAACGTCGGGAAGACGGGCCGGATGTGATCACGATCGCGCGCTGCCGGGAACTGCTCGGCGACGAGGCCGTCACGCTGTCGGATCACGAGATCGCCCGGATTCGTGGCCATGCCGAAACGATGGCGCATCTCGTGGTCGAGATCTTCGCCGCGAACCGCCGCAATCCGGCGTATCCGACTGTGTCGACCGCACGCGTCTTGCGAGAGGCCACGGTTGGATCTATGCTGCCGCCCATGGTCGGCGCGGTGATCTACGTGCGCGTGAGTACGAAGGAGCAGACCGAGAACCTCAGTCTGCCGACGCAGCTGCGTGCCTGCGAAGAGTACTGCCGCCGTCAGGGCTACGAGGTGGTCGCGCGCTTCCACGAGGAAGGCGAGAGCGCGAAGACCACGGATCGCAGCCAGCTCCAGCAGCTGCTGAAGTACTGCCGGACGCACAAAGGCAAGGTGCACTTCGTGGTCGTGTACAACCTCACGCGGTTCGCGCGGGAGAAGTACGACCACTTCGCGCTCCACGCACACCTGAAGTCGCTCGGCATCTCGCTGCGCTCGGCCACCGAGCCCATCGACGACACGTCCACCGGCAAGCTGATGGAAGGCGTGCTCGCGGCCTTCGCGCAGTTCGACAACGACTGTCGTTCCGATAGGACGCGCGCGGGCATGCGGGCGGCGCTCGAACTGGGCCGGTGGACGTTCACCGCACCACTGGGTTATCTGAATGCCCCCAGGGCGATTGGCAAGAGCCTGGTGCTCGACCCGGAGCGCGGGCCGCTCGTGCGACGCGCGTTCGAAGACCTGGCGTCGGCGCGATTCACCAAGCAAGAGATCATCGCCCGCGCGACTGAGGCAGGGCTGCGTAGCCGCCGCGGATTAAGGCTCACGCCACAGAGCTTCGCGCAGATGATGCGGAACCCGATCTACATCGGCAAGGTCGAAAGCCCGGACTTCGGCGTGTCCACGGTGGGCGACTTCGAGGCGCTAGTGGACGAGGCCACGTTCTACCGCGCGCAGGCCGTCCTCGACGGCCGCGTGGCGGTGACCGGCCCGCGCCAACGCAATCATCCGGACTTCCCGCTACGGGCCTTCGTCCGGTGCGAGACCTGCAATCGTCCCCTGACCGGCAGCTGGTCGAAAGGGCGCACTGGCCGCTATGCGTACTACCACTGCCAGCGCCAATGCCGTGCCGTGAACGTGAGTAAGGCGGCGCTGGAGGGCGCGTTCGCCGACGAACTGGCGCTCTTGCAGCCCACGGCCGGTTACATGCGCCTGGTCACGGACCGGATCCTGTTCGTATGGGAGCAGCGCCGGGCCGAGGCCAAGGACCGGACCGAGGAGCAGGCGAAGCGCGTCACGGCGATCCAGCAGAAACTCGATCGACTGGACGAAGCGTTTCTGTTCGCGCAGTCGATCGATAGCACGAGCTACGAGCGCCAACGCGACAGGCTGCGCGAGGAGATGACGCTCGCCCAGATCGACCACCACGCCGATGCCACCGACGAACTCGACGTACAGGGCATCCTGGCGTTCGCAGAACGCATTCTGCCGCGCGCGTCAGACTTGTGGGTGCAGGCGTCGCTGGACTACAAGCAGCGGCTGCAGGCGCTGTTCTTTCCGGAAGGGATCGCGTACGACGGAAATCGATTCAATCGAACCGCCGTAACCGCACCACTTTTCAACTACTTGGCGCCATCTGCGGGCGCTGATGAAAGAGTGGTGAGCCCGGTAGGAATCGAACCTACAACCAACAGATTAAGAGTCTGCTGCTCTGCCAGTTGAGCTACGGGCCCAGGGGAGTGTGACGGCCTTGAGGCTGTCACCGCTCGCTGGTCGCGTACGGCGAACGCCGTGCCGCGACTGGCAAACTCGAACTATAGCATCGGGCCTTCCGCTTGGGCAACGAGAACGTCCCACCACCGCTCTCACGCGTCAATTCCGAGGCTGGCGCTTCGCCCACATCCCGCGCCTGGCGTCCTTGGCTTCGCGTTCGGCGGCGAAGAACGCGGGCTTGCGGTGGTACTCGAAGCGACGGTACGTCTCGGCCCACCCGGCGCGGATCATCTCCACATTGACGAGGCGTCCGTCAGGCAGGAAGACGTAGGCCAGCGTACGGTTGTATTGGTCTTTGCGCGGGCCGTCATACTCGAGCGTCACGACCTGGCCCTCGACCAGCCGTTTCATGAACGCCGTGGCGGCGTCGCCGTAAGGTTCCGACTGACGGTAGCCGCCCGTCTTCTCCGGGGCGTCGACGCCGATGAGCCGCACCACGCCCACGCCCGATACCGTGATCGTGTCGCCGTCGATGACCTGTCGTACGCGCTGCGCGGTGGCGTCGCCTGGCAGCGCCACGGCGATGGCTATCGCGAGAGACGCCATCCGGACGCCGGCGCGGAACTCGAGCATCCGGCGACTATACCGGAACCGCACTGGCCTCGCGCTTGCCTTCGTACAGCCGTTCGTCGGCGCGTTTCATGGCGCTGGCCCAGTCACCGGCTTTGGCGACCACCGAGACGCCGGTGGAGAAGCGCAGCGGCAGGGTACGGTCGCTGTTGAACTGCGCGAGCGCCGCAGCCATGCGTGTGCGGATGCGTTCCGCCTCGTCAGCGCTCGTCGAGGGCAGCAGCACCACGAACTCGTCGCCGCCCTGGCGGATCACGCGGTCGCCGGCGCGGAAGAACTGCGCCAGGAACGACGCCATCGCCTGCAGCAACATGTCGCCGGCGGCATGGCCGTCGCGGTCGTTCACCTGCTTCAGTCCGTCGAGGTCGAAGGCGAACACGGCCACCGGGAACTCGCGGCTCGCCTGCAGACGCGCGGCCTCATCATCGAAGTAGCGGCGGTTCGAGAGGCCGGTGAGACGATCGCGATAGCTTTGCGCGCGCAGCTCCTGCTCGAAGTGCTTACGGGATGTCACATCCCTGGCCACGATGAGCAGCCCGATCGAATGTCCACGCGCGTCCCACAGGTTGTTTCGCTGGATCTCGAGCCACTTGGGGGTAGGACCGCGCGTCCACTCGCGCTCGACGGTGTTCTCGGGCCCGTGCGGGATCGCCCGCCACTCCGGCGCCCTGAAGACCTCCGCCCATGGCAGGCTCAGCACGTCGCGTTCGGGGCGTCCGAGCATCTCCGCTGCCGATCCGTTGAGGTCGACGATCACATCGTTCTCGTTCAAGACCACCACGGCTTCCGGCATCGAATCGAACAGCGCATCGCGCGCCAGCGGCCGCGGGTCGAGCAGCTGGTAGCGCAGGGCTGCCCAGCCGATGAAGACGGCGCCGAAGGCGAAGCCAGGCAGCGTCGGATTGTAGGTGACGTAATGGCCGACGGCCGGCGCGGCTTTTCCCAACTCGTTGAGCACGTTGCCGGCAAACGGGATGAGACCACCGAGGAAGAGCAGGCCGCTTCGTACGCTGCCTCGCCGTCGCCAGTCGCGCAGCAGCAGGGCGGCGGCAACGAGGAAGAACGTGTAGCTGAGCGCGAGGTGCAACGGGAAGAGCGGGCCGTTCACGACCCTCAGCTCTTCGCGCTGCACGACCTCGGCGAAGAACAGGCGGTGCTGGTCGTTGGTCCAGACGATGGGCAGCAGCAGCGCCGGCCACAGGTAGGCGAACCAGGCAGCCCTGGAGCGCGGCCCTTCGCCCATCTGGTGCAGCGTGAACAGGAGCCAGGCAGGGGAGATGGCGCCGATCGCCGGGAACTTCAACGCGAACCACATCGGTGCTCGTAGTGGGTCGAGCTGCTCGCCGAGATAGCAGACGATCCACCAGGCCGTGGCCAGTTCCATCGCGGCGAAATGCGCGAAGCCGGGTTGGCGGCGGTTCCGCCACGCCATCCGGGCGAGGGCGACCGAGACGAGGCCGGAGGCGGTCAGAATCGCGAGATACATCGGGCCGTCGGCGATCGTATCGCGTTCCTGCCACCAGTGCAGCGACATCCCGGTGCAGCCTCCTCGTGCTCTGCCGGGAGGGGCTGGTATGCTGTGCTGATGTCAGCAGCGGGTGCCCCGCGCGGGAGAGATGCGATGAACCAGGCCGTGACTACGCCGGGAATGACCGGAGCAGAGATGGTGGCGCTGTGCCGTCAGCACAGTCTTTACGAATGGTCGGCGCAGGGCGCCGTCGATCCGATTCCCGTGGCGCGTGCCCAGGGCGTGCACTTCTGGACCCCGGAAGGGAAGCGCTACATCGACTTCAACAGCCAGTTGATGTGCGTCAATGCCGGTCACGGACATCCTGCCATCATCAAGGCGATTCAGGATCAGGCGGCGGCACTCGCCTACACCAACCCGTTCATGGCCAGCGAGGCACGGGCCCGGCTCGGCGCCAAGCTGGCCGAGATCACGCCCGGCGACATGGACGTCTTCTTCTTCACCAACGGCGGCGCCGAGTGCAACGAGAACGCCATCCGGATCGCGCGGGCCGTGACCGGACGCCACAAGATCCTGGCGCGCTACCGCTCGTACCACGGCGGCACGGCCGGCAGCCTCACTCTCACCGGCGATCCGCGCCGCTGGGCGGCCGAGCCGGGCATCCCGGGCGTGGTCCATGTGCTCGATCCCTATCACGGCATGCAGCGCGGCTGGGACACGGCGGAACAGGCACTGCGCTACCTGGAGGAGGTGATCGAGCTCGAGGGGCCGAAGCACATCGCTGCCTTCATCCTCGAGACGATCAGCGGCACCAACGGCATCATCGTGCCGCCCGACGGTTACCTGCAGGGCGTGCGTGCGCTGTGCGACAAGCACGGCATCCTGATGATCTGCGACGAGGTCATGGCCGGCTTCGGTCGCACGGGCAAGTGGTTCGGCGTGGACCATTGGAACGTCGTGCCGGATCTCATGACCATGGCCAAGGGCCTGACGAGCGCCTACGTGCCGCTCGGCGCGGTCGGCATGCGCCGGGCCATCGCCGACCATTTCAAGGACAAGGCCTTCAACGGCGGCCTCACCTACAACAGCCATCCGCTCGGCTGTGCCACGGCTCTGGCCACGATCAAGGTCTACGAGGACGAAGGCCTGATCGAGAACGCCGCGAAGATGGGCGTCGTGATGGGCCAACTGCACCAGGAGTTGGCCGCGAAGCACCCGTCGGTAGGTGCGGTACGTAACATCGGACTCTTCGGCATCATCGAGCTCACGCGCAACCGCACGACCATGGAGCCGATGGCGCCAATGGCCGGCAGTTCGCCCGAGATGGCTGCGCTTGGCAAGCAGTTCCGGCAGGACGGCCTCTACACGTTCGTCCGCTGGCACACGTTCTTCACGAATCCGCCACTGACGGTGACCGAGGCCGAGCTACGCGAAGCGTTCGCCATCATCGACAAGGCGCTCGAGGCGACCGACCGCGCCGTGGTCAGCTAGCCGGCGGCCTGCGATGGCCGTGGCTCCGACATCAGCGCCAGGGGGCTGCCCTCGGTGTCCGTGAACGCCGCCAGTCATCCCCCGCGATCGGCCAGCGTCGCACGGGCAGGGCGATCTGATGCACGCGCGAGAGTCCCGGTGCGAGGGTCATGAGGCCTTGGTGATTGGCCGCGCCTGGCGGCATCGTGCCAGTCGCCGCGTTCGGTAGCGTGGTCACCGTCGAACGATCGTGATGCCTGCTGTCGTCACTTCCTTGGGCGCAGGTCGCCGGGGGCGACGGGAGCGAGCACCCCGACCCGCACTTCGCGCGTGGTCTCCAGGCCCACGAGCAGAACGAAGATCGCCATCACGACGTCGTTGACCCGCATCCGCGCGGTGAGCGCCGCCAAGAGCAGCACGTTGCCGCCGACCGCTTCGGTGTGGAAGAACTCGACCAAGGGTTTCGTGCGGGTGCGGCCGGCCATGCCTTCACTTCACCGTGGCGTCGCTCCGGACAATCGCCCGGGCAGGCCCGCGCCGGACCACTCCTGACGGCGCCGTGAGGCCTGGCGTGTTGGCGGGTTCGGATCGATCTCGCCGCGGCCGTTGTCGCCCGGCGGCGGTTCGACTACACTGTTCGTTCCGCGCACGCGGGCCGGTGGCGTCTGGTCCACCGCGCTTCGCGTGATTCGCGCCCGTAGCTCAGCTGGATAGAGCGTCGGCCTCCGGAGCCGAAGGTCGCAGGTTCGAATCCTGCCGGGCGCGCCAGCTTCTGCGACGCTCTCGCGCCACGCCAGACCCCACCGACCGTCGTCAACGCTCGCGCAGCCGTCGGGCGTGATTGATGAGGCCATTGGTCGAGCTGTCGTGGCCGGTGGCATCGGCTGGCGCATCGAGCTCCGGCAGGATTCGGTTCGCCAGCACCTTGCCGAGTTCGACACCCCACTGGTCGAATGAGTTGATGCCCCACACCGCGCCCATCACGAAGACCTTGTGTTCGTAGAGCGCGAGCAGACGACCGAGCGTTCGTGGATCGAGCCGGTGGTAGAGCATGCTGGTGGTGGGCCGGCTGCCGGGAAACACCTTGTGCGGCGCCAGCCGACTGACCGCGTCGGCGGCGAGTCCGGAGGCGGCCAGGTCGGTGCGCGCCTCGTCGAGCGTCTGACCGCGCATGAGCGCTTCGGTTTGCGCGAAGAAATTCGAGAGCAGCATCGGGTGGTGCGCCGGTAGGCCGTGAGCGGGCTCGGCTGCGGCGAGGAAATCCGCAGACACGAGTCTCGGGCCCTGGTGCAGCAGCTGGTAGAACGCGTGCTGCCCGTTGGTGCCGGGCTCACCCCAGACGATCGGCCCCGTCCCGACGTCCACCGCCGCGCCCTCCCGCGTCACGCCCTTGCCGTTGCTCTCCATGTCGAGCTGCTGCAAGAAGGCCGGCAGGCGTCGCAGGTATTGGTCGTAGGGCAGGACGGCGTGGGTGTCAGCGCCCAAGAAGTTCGTGTTCCAGATGCCGATGAGGCCCAGCACCATCGGCAGGTTCGTCGCCGCCGGCGCCGTCTGGAAGTGCCGATCCATCTCGTCGGCGCCGGCCAGGAGGGCGTCGAAGCCATCGGGCCCGATGGCGAGAGCAATCGGGAGTCCGATCGACGACCACAGGGAATAGCGGCCCCCGACCCAGTCCCAGAAGGTGAACATGTTCGATGCGCCGATCCCGAACTCCCCGACCGCCGCGGCATTGGTCGAGACGGCCACGAAATGGCGTGCCACCGCCGCGTCGCCCAGCGCCGCCACCAGCCACGCCCTCGCCGACCGGGCGTTGGCCATCGTTTCCTGCGTGGTGAAGGTTTTCGACGCCACGACGAACAGCGTCGTGGCCGGCGCGACGAGCCGGAGCGTCTCGTCGAGGTGCGCGCCATCGACGTTCGAGACGAAGTGCAGGCGTGGCCCCTCGCGGCCGTACGGCGTGAGCGCCTCCACCACCATCGCCGGGCCCAGGTCTGATCCACCGATGCCGATGTTCACGACGTCGGTGATGCGCGCGCCCGTGGCGCCGGTCCAGCGTCCGGCACGGACATCGCCGGCGCATTGCGCCACATGGGCGCGGGCTGCCGCCACCTCCGGCATCACGTCGCGGCCGTCCACGAGCACGGCTCCGGGCGTGGTCCGGCGCAAGGCCACGTGCAGCACGGCGCGGCCTTCGGTCGTGTTGATGATGTCGCCGGCGAACATACGGTCGCGCGTCGCCTCGACCGCCGTGGCCCTCGCCAGCTCCCCGAGCAACGTCATCGTCTCGGCGGTGACTTTCTGCTTCGAGTAGTCGACGAGCAAGTCGTCGAG
The DNA here is from genome assembly GCA_018000455.1 of Acidobacteriota bacterium. Lineage (GTDB taxonomy): Bacteria > Acidobacteriota > Vicinamibacteria > Vicinamibacterales > UBA2999 > CADEFD01. Next base: position 109,232 of record JAGNJW010000015.1, on the reverse strand, counting down.
ACGAAGCGAGAAGCGGGCGAATCGCCCTGGATCCTCGCTGAAGAGCTGCCGCACCGGCACGTCGCGCAGCCGGTCGCGGTGTGCCTCCAGCTGTGACCAGATATCGAGTGAACGAAGACTCATGAGCGTAAGTCTACCCGTGGCGCGGGCGCCGAACCCCTAGCCCCCGGGCCCGAGCCCCGCTAAGATGCCGTCATGTCCCTGCTCGACTCGCTCAAGCGCCACACCATCGTCGTTGCCGACACCGGCGACATCGACGCCATCCGGCAGCATCGGCCGCAGGATGCCACCACCAATCCCTCGCTCCTGCTCAAGGCGGCGCAGCAGCCGGCCTATCGTTCCCTCGTCGACGGCGCGCTCGAAGCCGCGGCGGCCAGCGGCAGGAACGGCGCCGCGCGCACCGAGGCCTTCATGGATCGGCTGGGGGTGGCCTTCGGCTGCGAGATCCTCAAAATCGTGCCCGGCCGGGTCTCAACCGAGGTCGATGCACGCTACAGCTTCGACACCGAGGCCAGCATGGCCAAGGCGCGGGAGCTCATCGCACTCTACGGAGATGCGGGCGTGTCGCCGGATCGCGTGCTCATCAAACTCGGCAGCACCTGGGAGGGTATCCGTGCCGCCGAGGTGCTCGAGCGCGAAGGCATCCACTGCAACCTCACGCTGCTCTTCAGCTTCGCGCAGGCGGTAGCATGCGCCGAAGCCGGCGTCACGCTGATTTCGCCGTTCGTCGGCCGCATCTACGACTACTACCGGAAGGCGGCCGGGGCGGAGATTCCGGTCGACGCCGACCCGGGCGTCGAGTCGGTGCGGCGGATCTACGCCTACTTCAAGAAGCACGGCTACCAGACCCAGGTGATGGGCGCAAGCTTCCGCCGCGTCGAGCAAATCACGCAGCTGGCGGGGAGCGACCTGCTCACCATCAGTCCCGACCTGCTCGCCGCACTGGCGGCGACGCCAGGCGATCTCGAGCCGGCGCTGACGCCGGCGATGGCCGCGCGTGAGGGGGAGGCGCGCATTCACCTGGATGAGAAGGCCTACCGCTGGCTCCACAACCAGGACGCCATGGCCGTCGAGAAGTTGAGCGACGGCATCCGCCGCTTCGACCAGGACGCCCGGGCCCTCGAAGCCTGGGCAGCCACGGCGCAGACGGCCGCCTGAGTCGCAGGCCGCGGTCCGGCTACCTGGGGCGGTCGCGACAGCTTTGGGTGCCGCGACGCGCCGGAGCGTGCAGCCGCCCGCGGCGGCGCCTCCGAGGTCCGCTACAATGCCGGATCGTCGTCGGGGCGTTGCACGGAGCACGTCCGTTCCCCCCGGTTTGGAGGTTCCCGTGAAGACAGTGTGCGCTTCGATTGTGGCACTGACGCTGACGATGACTGCTGCCCTGAGTGCGCAGGCGCCGGCTCAGCCGCCGACACCGCCGCCCGGCGAGGCCGAGCAGCCCCCCATCTACACCGAGGCCGTGGTCGTCACCGCGTCCAAGATCGAGCAGCAGCTCGTCAACGCCCCGGCCACCGTGAGCGTCGTGTCGAGCGATGTTATCCAGAGCTCTCCGGCTACCAACTACGCGGAGCTGCTGCGCTCGGTGCCCGGGATGAACATCACGCAGACCTCGGCGCGTGACTTCAACATCAACATGCGCGGCGCCACCTCCACGCTCTCGACGTCACAACTGGCGCTCATCGACGGCCGCAGCCTCTACCTCGACTTCTTCGGCTTCGTCGCCTGGGACTTCCTGCCGGTGAATCCCAACGAGATCCGCCAGATCGAAGTCATCCGCGGCCCGGCCTCAGCCGTGTGGGGGGCCAATGCGCTCTCGGGCGTCGTCAACTTCATCACCAAGACGCCCCGCGAGATGGCCGGCACGAGCTTCACGATGGGCGTGGGCAGCTTCGGCCGTGACGTCAACGACAACGGCCGCGGCAACGGCTCGCTCTGGTATTTCAACGGCACGCACGCCGCTGCCGTGAACGACCGCTGGGCCTACAAAATCTCGGCCGGCGCCTTGGCGCAAGACGCGCTGCCGCGCCCACAGGGCCTGATCAACAACCCCCAGCAGACGCCGTATCCGTTCTTCGCCAACAGCGGCACCCGTCAGCCGAAGCTCGATGCGCGCGTCGACTACGACGCGCCCGAGGGCGCCTACCGCCTGTCGTTCGCCGGTGGGTTCGCCGGCACCGAGGGCATCATCCATACCGGCATCGGCCCCTTCGACATGAACCGCGGCACCAAGCTGGCCTACGGCTCGGCCAAGTGGACCAAGGGCGCGCAGAAGTTCAGCGTGTTCACCAACATCCTGGATGGCGACGCCAACGCGCTGCTCTCGTTCGGCGCCGACGGCCAGCCGATTCCGTTTCTCTTCAATACCAGGACGTTCGACGCCGAGTACGGCAACGTCATCTCGATTGGCACGCGCCAGGTCATCAGCTTCGGCGGCAACGCCCGCTACAACAGCTTCGACCTGTCGCTGGCGCCTCGCGGCGACAGCCGCTCGGAAGGCGGCGCCTATGTGCAGGACGAGATCTTCATCAACGACTACCTGCGCTGGGTGGTCGGCGCCCGCCTCGACAGGTTCAGCGTGCTCGACAAGCCGAACTTCTCGCCGCGCACGGCGGTGATCGTCAAGCCTACCGCCGACCAGTCGCTTCGTTTCTCGTTCAACCGCGCGTTTCGCGCGCCGTCGCTCATCAACAACTTCCTCGAGGTCGGGATCGTCAACCAGCTCGACCTGCGCGCCATTCCGAACCTCGCGCCGGTCATTCCGTTCCTGCCGGGCGGTCCGGTCTACAACTTCCCGGTGCAGGCCAACGGCAACGAGAGCCTCGTCGAGCAGCAGGTCGACGCGTTCGAAGTGGCCTACACCGGCTACCTCGCCAAGCGTGCGACGGTGACGGCGGCCTTCTACTACAACAAATCGAAGGACGACATCTTCTTCACGCAGGTCGGGCGCTACCGTGCGGCCAACCCGCCGCCGGGCTGGGTGAGCAAGCTCGCCGTGGTCGGCCCCGCCACCGCGCTCGGCATCCTCGAAGTGCTGCCGCCGTCGTGCGTCGGCCGGGTCGAGTGCACGAACGGTGGCCTGCCGTCGGAGTTCAGCTATCGCAATCTCGGCTCGGTGGTGGACAAGGGCGTCGAACTCGGCGTCGATGCGGCGGTCAACCGCGCGCTCAACGTCTTTGCGAATTACTCCTATCAATTCACACCGGATCCGGATTTCGACATCTCGGAAGTGAACCTGCCCCCGACCAACCGCTTCAACGCCGGCTTCAGCTTCAGCCAGGGCATGTTCCTCGGCAACATGAACGTCAGCTATCAGGACTCAGCGTTCTGGCAGGACGTGCTCGACAGTCGCTTCCACGGCTCGACCGACGCCTACACGCAGGTCAACGGCGCCTTCGGTGTGAAGTGGGGTGGCGACAAGGTCACGACCACCATCAAGTTCAACAACCTCCTCGACAAGGAGATCCAGTCGCACATCTTCGGCGACATCCTGCGTCGTCAGGTGATCGGCGAGTTGCGGGTGCAGTTCTAAGGAGCAGGGAGCAGGGAACAGGGAACAGGCGGCTCCCCCGGCCGCACGGACCGACTAGCGCAGTTTCTCGAGGGCGCCGAGCAGATCGGCGCCCTCGTGCTTTCTCGTGCCGGCCCAGAGATCGCCGAACTCGCGCACGCGCGGGAGCACGGTGTCGATCGTGAACATCTCCGGCCGCACGTGGCCATGCACTTCGGCCCAGGTCAGTGGCGTCGAGACGCCGGCAAAGGCGCTGGCGCGGGCGCTGTAGGCGCAGGCGAGCGTCTTGCCTTCGATGTTCTGCAGATAGTCCACGTAAATCGTGCCCGGCTTGCGCTTGCTGACCGTGCGCTCGACGGTGGCTACCGTCGGATGCGCCGTGGCAACCATGGTGGCCACGATCTGACAGAACAGCAGGCCTGCTTGATAGGGCGTGCCGGCCGCGAGCGGCACGAAGATGTGCAGCCCCTCCGACCCCGAGGTCTTCGGGATTGCCGCGATGCCGACCCGCTCCAGGATCTCGTGCACCCAACGTGCGACGTCGAGAATCCGCTGGAAGGTGGCGCCGGGCTGCGGGTCGAGGTCGATGGCGACCTGATCGGGCGTGTGCAGCGCATCAACCGTGGAGAAGAACGGGTCCATCGAGATCGACGCCAGCTGCGCCATGTAGAGCAGCGTCGTGAGCGACCCGCCGACAAGACGCGCGGGCACGTCGTCGTCGGGCAGCGTCTCGACGCGCACGCCGGCCGGCACCGGTTCCGGCGCCCGGTGCTGGTAGAACGACTGCCCGTCGACACCGTTGGGCAGCCGCTTCATCACGAGCGGGCGGCCTGCGATCACGGGCAGCAGCAGTGGCGCGATGCGCGTGTAGTAGCGGAGCAGGTCGCCCTTGGTGCGGCGGCCAGTGGGCCAGAAGACCTTGCCGAGGTTGGTGACGTCGAGCGTCTCTCCGTCGGGCAGCGCGATCTTGCCGTTCTTCTTCCGCTTCTGCAGGTCGTCGAGTTGCGCCACGATGAGCTCGGCGTCGGGGGCCCACGCGGCCAGCGGATCCTCGACCCGCCGGCGCCTGCGAGGCGCCTTGGCTGGTGCCGGTGCGGCAGTGGCCACTACGGGAGGGGCCTGGCGCGTGCGCAGCGGATGGGCCGTGCGACGGCTCTGCGGCAGCTTCACTGCGCCGGCCGCCTTGTCGTCGCGAAGCCCGAGATAGGTGGGATGGCGCAGTCGGCCCTCATCGGTCATCTCGGTGTAGCGCACCACGGCGACGAGCCGCGGCGTCACCCAATGCGCCGTGCCGACGGCCTTGGGCGGCGTGTCGAAGGGGCAGATCTCGGTGGCCAGCGTGTCGAGGAGCGCCGCCAGGCGCTCGAGCTCCACTTCGGGGAATCCCGTGCCGACATCGCCCACGTAGGCGAGCGTCCCGTCGGGCCGGGCCGTACCGAGGATGAGGGCGCCGAGGTGGCGTCGGGCCCCGCGTGGTTCGGTCCAGCCGCCGACGACGAACTCGTCCTGCAACTGAATCTTCAGCTTCTGCCACTCGGGGCTGCGCTTGCCGGCGCGGTAGGGGCCCGCCGCCCGCTTCACCACGAGGCCTTCCCAGCCGCCGCGGTCCGCTCGAGCGTAGAGGTCGCGGCCGTCGCCGATCGCCTGCTCCGAGAGACGAAGCAACGGCGAGCCCATGTCGCGGCAGCGCGCTTCGAGGGCGGCCCTGCGCTCGGTGAGCGGGCGCGCCCGCAGATCGGTGTCGCCGTCTCGTAGCAGGTCGAAGGCGATGAAGGCGGCCGGCTGTTCCTCCGGCGTTTGCGACGGCGCCGACGACCGGTAGCCGGGTACCGAGACGTTGATGCGCCCCTGCAGGCGCTGAAAGCCTGCGGCGTGGCCGCGGCCGTCGACGGCCACGATCTCGCCGTCGAGCACCACCGGCCCATCGAGCCCGGCGGCCCAAGTCGAGAGCGCGGCGACCAGCTCCGGGAACTGGGTCGATTTCTCGTTGCCGTTGCGCGACCAGAGCCGCACGAGCGGCGGCGGGCCCGGCTCGATGAGCACGATGGCGCGGATGCCGTCGTACTTCGGTTCGTAGACCGCGCGCGGATCGACGAGCGACGGCGACGCGTCGGGCGACGTGGCGAGCATCGGGCGCAGGTCGCGGGCCAGGAACACGGCTCAGGCGAAGCGGTCGTCGAGCCAGGGTTCGGCGGTGCTGGAGTAACCGCGGGCTTCCCAGAAGCCGGGTCGATCTTCGGCGTGGAACTCGATTGCGCGAATCCACTTCGTGCCCTTCCACGCATAGAGCTTCGGCGTGATCATCCGGCACGGGCCGCCGTGTTCGCGGGGCAGCGGCTGGTGATTCCAGGTGTGCACGAGCAGCACGTCGTCCTCGACGGCGCGGGCCAGCGCGAGATTCGTCGTGTACGAGACCTCGCTGCCAGGCATCTGGTCGTAGCCGGTGCAGGTCACGAAGTGTGCCGCTGGCCCGGGTACGGCCAACTCCGCGAGCGTGCGAAACCGCACGCCCCGCCAGTGGTTGTCGAGCCTGCTCCAGGTCGTCACACAGTGGAAATCACTCTCGTCGTCGACCTGTGGCAGGGCGAGGAAGTCGCTCCAGGTCAGCACGAGCGGCTGCTCGCAGAGCCCTCTCACCTCGAGCCGCCAGGCCGCCAGCGGCACGTCGGGCGTGTCACCCAGGTCGAGCACGGGCCAGTTGGCCACCTGGCGCTGGCCGGTGGGCAGGTGCGGCATCCCGTGACGGTTCAAGGAACCCGTGCCGCGGGGCCGAATGGGCCCAGCGTCCCGGGCGGCGGCCTGATGCTGCAGGGCACGCTGGCGTTCCAGGTAGCGAAGCCGGCGTTCGACGAGCGTGGAGGCGGGGGCGGTGGCCACTCGGCAGGAGTCCCTTCGCCATGTATGCTACCAGTTGCCCGGCCGAACTGCCGGGGCTGCCTGTCCATGCCCACTGCCGCCTCCCGCTCGCCGCTCATCGCCGTCACCCTGCTGCTGGCCCTCGGGTCGGCGTATTGCGCGCAAACGCCGGCGTCGCCGACCGGGCCGAGCCCGGTGCTCTCGCGCGGCGCCGCACCGCAAGCCGGGGTGCCGCCGCCGGGTGACTCGCTCGGCACCATCAACGCGCTCGGGGCCACGCGGTTCATGGCGTTTGGCGACAGCATCACCTGGGGAGAGACGTCGTCATTCGACGGCGGGTTCCTCTTCGACCCGGTGCCCGGAACGGAGTATCCCACCCAGGTCGACAACCAACTGGAGAGCGCGTTTCCGTCGCAGGACTTCACGGTGTCGAACCGAGGCCTGCCCGGCGAATGGGCCGTGCAGGCGGTGTCGAGCGGACGCTTCGCTCAGCAGATGGCGGCCCTGCGCCCGCAGGGGCTGCTGCTGCTCGAGGGCATCAACGACCTGAACAACGACCAGAGCACCGGCGCCACGGTAGCGGCCCTGCAGCAGATGGTCGAACTGGCACGGCTCCACAACACCACGGTCTTCATCGGCACGATGTTCCAGACCTGCGCGAGCACGGACCCCATGACGGGACAGATGCGGCCGAACTCCGCCGCCAAGATCACCGGGTTCAACTCGGCGATTCGCACGATGGCGGCCGGGCGCCAGAACGTCCACGTGGTGGACCTCTATCCGGTCTTCGGCAACAACTGCGGGCCCAATGGCGGGGTGGCGCTGCTTGGCGGCGACGGCCTCCACCCGAACCCGAGTGGCTACTCGATCATTGCCACCGCATTCGCCAACGCGCTGCGCTCGGTGTTCGCCGTGCGTGGCTCGTTCGAGTGAGCCCTCACAAGTAGAGCGTTCGCCCGGTCGCGCCGGCCGCGTCGAGGCCGGCGGCTCGTCCCAGGCGCTTGGTGATGTCGGCCAGGTGGAGCGTGACGCGCCACTCGTCGGCGCGTCCGCCCTCGCCGATGAACGCCTCGGCCCAGTGGTTCCACCACGGCGACGTCTTGCGCGACAGCGGCTCCATCACGAGCACACGGGCGCCGCGCGCGGCCGCGGCCACGAGCGCCGGCAGCAGGGCCCGGCGATCGTCGTCCGAGAGTTCGTTCACGGTGTAGCTGAGGAGGATGGCGCGCGACGGCGACCCGTGCACCTCGGCCCACGGCTGGCGGCCGCGCGTCGCGCCGAGGATCGACCGCCGCGCGTCGCCGCGAAGACCGAAGGCCTGCAGCGTGGTGCGGGTTTCCTCGATCGCCCACGGGTGGGCGTCGAGGCCGTGGACGGTGGCGCCGGCGCCGGCATGGACGGCCCACGCGGCGCCCGCCGCGCCGGTGCCGCAGCCGACATCGACGATGGTCAGGGGCCCGGTGGCCGCCGGCAGCGACGCCAGGACGTGGCTCATCGTCTGAAAGCGTCTGGGTGCGTAATACAGGGCGTAGGCCGACCGCTTGCCGGCAGTGTCGAAGGCGCCGCGTCCCGACAGCCGCGCTCGTCGTTCGACGTATGTCGAGGAGAGCGCCCGCAGGGCCCGCGCCACTTCCGTGGGCGTCATGTCGCGCAGGTGCCGGGCCTCGAGGTCCGCGATCCAGCGATCGAATCCGGGCGGCGTCTGGGTCATGCGCGGCCGGCGACCGGCGTTCGGCAGTACAGTGAACGGGACAGAAAAGGTATGGGGTGGATGACGGGATTCGAACCCGCGACAGCCGGAGCCACAGTCCGGAGCTCTACCACTGAGCTACACCCACCGTGCCTGAGCCGTCGATCTTAGCATGGTTCCCTGGCTTGGTCCCTTTGACCCGCTGCCGTCGCCCGACACCGCCAAGCGCTCGCCGAACGGCTTGCTCGCCGCCGGCGGCGGACTCGCGGTCGTGCGCCTCGTCGAGGCTTACCGTCACGGCATCTTCCCTTGGTTCAGCGATGGCGAGCCGGTGCTGTGGTGGTGTCCCGACCCGCGGATGGTGCTGCCAACCGATGCGGTCCGCGTGTCGCGCACTCTGGCCAGGCGTTTACGCCGGGGCGCCTACGAGGTGACCATCGATCGGGCCTTCGGCGCCGTCATCCGCGCCTGCGCCGAGCCGCGCGCCGCCGACCGCGGCACCTGGATCACCGCTGAGATGCTCGAGGCCTACGATGCCCTGCACCGCGCTGGTTACGCGCATTCCCTCGAGGTATGGGTCGACGGCGCGCTCGCCGGCGGCATCTACGGCGTGGGAATGGGCCGAGCGTTCTTCGGCGAGTCGATGTTCTCACGTGTCACCGACGGCTCGAAGGTGGCCATCACCTGGCTGGCGGCGCAACTGGCACGCTGGCAGGTGCCGTTCATCGACTGCCAGGTGCCGAGCGACCATCTGGTCAGCCTGGGCGCGGTCGAGGTGCCTCGCCGGGACTTCTTGCGCCGGCTGGCGCCGCTCGTGTCACCCGGCGGCTCGCCCGTGCCCTGGGAACTCGACCGCGACCTGACCGGCGCGGCCGTGGCCGGCGCCTTCGCCCAGGCCCAGCCGGCGGGCCCATAGGTCCGGTAGGCCAGACCCGATAAGATCGGGAGATGCCGCCGTCGAGTCCCGCCGCCGCCGACCCCAGTAGCGGGGTGCTCATCGAGCCGCGGCCGGAGCTCGAGCGCACGCCGCCGCGGTCCTGGCGCGTGTTGCTGCACAACGACGACTACACGACCCAGGAGTTCGTGGTCTGGGTGCTCGAGACGGTGTTCGCGAAGACGGCGACTGAGGCCATGACGATCATGCTGCACGTCCACCATGCCGGCGTGGGCGTGGCCGGCATCTACACGAAAGAAATCGCCGAGACCAAGGTGGCGGCCACCGAGCGTCTCGCCGAGCAACACGAGTATCCGCTTCGCGTCTCGATGGAGCCGGAGCCCGAGGAGGGCAAGCCGTGAGTGGGACCCCTGTGCCGTTCGCGCCCGACACGCTGGAGACGATCCGGCGCGCGTTCCGGGCCGCCGCCGATCGGCGCCACGATCTGGTGACGCTCGAGCACCTGCTGCGCGCCCTCATCGACGATCCCAGGGGCCGCGAGGCCCTGCAGGCACTGAACGTCGATCTGGCGCAGCTGGCCCACGATCTGGACGACGTGCTGGCGCGGGCGCACTCGCCCGTGCCCGGCAGCAAGCCCGTGAAACCGGAATCGACCGTGGCCTTCGACCGAGTTGTCGAGCGCGCGGTGGTGCATGCGGCCTCCTCGAGCGCGCAGGTGGTGGAAAGCAGCAGCCTGCTCGTGTTCCTGCTCCAGGAAGAGGAGTCGCACGCGGCCTACTTCCTGACCCGGCAGGGCGTGAACCGGCTGCGCCTGCTGCGCGCGATCGCCCACGGCCCAGACACCGAGACGCCGGGCGTACGCACGCCCGACGGCGAGGACGTCTCGCCGAAGAATCCGCTCGAGGTCTACGCTACCGAGCTCGTCGCCAAGGCGCGCCGGGGTGAGATCGATCCGCTGGTCGGCCGGGCCCTCGAGCTCGACCGCGTCATCCAGGTGCTGTGCCGCCGGCGCAAGAACAACCCGTTGCTCGTCGGCGAGCCCGGCGTCGGCAAGACGGCGCTGGCCGAAGGGCTGGCCCTGCGCATCGCCGAGCGGCAGGTGCCGCCCGGGCTCAAGGCGTCGGCGGTGTATGCGCTCGATCTCGGCGCCCTGGTGGCCGGCACGCGTTACCGCGGCGATTTCGAAGAGCGGGTGAAGCAGGTGTTGACGGCGCTCGAGAAACAGCCCGGGGCGATTCTGTTCATCGACGAGATCCACACGCTCGTCGGCGCAGGCTCTGCCTCCGGTGGCACGATGGACGCTGGCAATCTCCTGAAGCCCGCCCTGGCTTCCGGCGCGCTGCGCTGCATCGGCTCGACGACCTTCGCCGACGTCAAGCAGGGCTTCGACCGCGACCGGGCGCTCTCGCGCCGCTTCCAGAAGATCGAGATCCTGGAACCGACGGAAGCGGAGGCGATCGAGATCCTGATGGGCCTCAAGGGCCACTACGAACGGCACCACGGCATCCGCTACACGGACGATGCGGTGAAGGCGGCCGTCACGCTGTCGGCTCGCTATCTGAAGGATCTGCACCTGCCCGACAAGGCCATCGACGTCATCGACGAGGCCGGCGCGGCCATGAAGCTCAAGCTGTCGCCGGCGCCGCCGGCCGGCGCCCCGGCCGCGGAGTCAATCGATCCCGCGACCGTGTCAGGGAGCGAAGAGGACGAGGTCGCGGTCCCGGTCGTCGACGTGGCCGACGTCGAAGCGGTGGTCGCGAAGATCGCGCGCGCGCCGGTGCAGGCGGTGTCGACCGACGATCGGGCAGCGTTGCGTCATCTCGACGTGGAACTGCGTGGCGCGATCTACGGGCAGGACGATGCGATCGAAGAGGTGGCCTCGGCTATCCGCCTCGCGCGGTCGGGCCTGCGCGCCCCCGACAAGCCGATTGGCAGCTTTCTTTTCGCCGGCCCGACGGGCGTCGGCAAGACCGAGCTGTCACGGCAACTCGCCAGGGTGCTGCGCGTGGAGTTCCTGCGCTTCGACATGTCGGAGTACATGGAGAAGCACGCCGTGTCGCGCCTCATCGGCGCCCCGCCAGGGTATGTCGGCTACGAAGAGGGCGGCCTGCTCATCGACGCCGTGCGCAAGTCGCCACACGCGGTGCTACTGCTCGACGAGGTCGAGAAGGCGCACCCGGACCTCTTCAGTCTGCTCCTCCAGGTGATGGACCACGCCACTCTCACCGACACGCACGGGCGCCAAGCCGATTTTCGCCACGTGATTCTCATCATGACGACCAATGCCGGAGCGCGCGACCTGTCGGGTCGGAAGCTCGGATTCGGCGAGACCCCCGAGGGCAGCAAGGCCACTGGAGCACTCGAGCGCGTGTTCGCGCCGGAGTTCCGCAATCGGCTCGACGCTACCGTGCACTTCAAGTCGCTCGGGAGCGACGAGATTCTCAAGGTCGTCGACAAGCATGTCGGCGAGCTGCAGGCGCTCGTGACCGGGCGCGGCATCACCATCGCGCTGACACCGGCAGCCCGAACGTGGCTGGCCGACAAGGGCTTCGACAAGGCCTTCGGCGCGCGTCCGATGGCGCGCCTGGTCGAGCGGGTGATCAAGAAGCCGCTCTCGAACTTGTTGTTGTTCGAAGACCTGGCGGCGGGCGCGACGGTGACGGCGGATGTGGTGGACGGCGACATCCGTCTGAGCGTGGGAGCCTAGGTACATGGAGATGTCGATCGACCGCTACCTCGACGACGGCGAGTCGTCGCTCGTCGCGCTGGTGCTGCGCAGCCGCACGACCGAGATGCACAGCGTGCTCTCGGCACTCGACACGGATCAGAAGGCCGCCGTCCAGGCGGCGCTGGCGAGTGCGATGGACGAGATTGCCGGCATCATGCAGCCGGTGGCGGCGGCGATGCCGAAGACGTAGCGGCGGGAGCGGATGGGGCGACGCGCCGTGGCATCTCCCTCCGGCTCACCTTCGCTCCGGCATGCCGGGTCGACTCTGGCACGCCACGTGGAGCCACGGTCTGGATGGAGGACCGGCAGAGCTGCCGGTGCTAAGAGTTCACCGTCGGAAGACGCCACGGCGCGCCGCCCCATCCGAGTCGGTGTCTCAGCGGCCGTTCGCTCGAGTCATGCGGCCGCACGCTCGTCGCAGCGGGTGACGGCGGCGTCACTATTGCGGACAGTGGTGCTCGCGGGCCTCGTGTCACCCCAGGTTGGATGCACCTCCCCCAGCCTGTCCTATTCGGCGCTCGAGCCGTATCCAACAGTTGAGCAGTTGGTGGCCACCCATGGCCAGCCCGACGAAGAGCTGGTGTGGTCTCGCGATGACTGGACGAAGGCGTCGTGCGAGGCGGGTACGGCGCGCGTGCTGGTGTATTACGCCAATCGTGGACTGATCGGCGGCCTGATTCAGCGGTGGTTCAACGGCAGCATCGACCTGGTGTGCGTCGATCGGGACGGCCGAGTCTCTGACATCCTGCACTACGAGTATTGACTTCGGCGCCCGGCCAACGAGCCAAGGCCGGCGTCCAAGGGACGTGCGCGAGGGTGTGCATGCTGCGCTGCTCGTCTGCGCGTTGAGCGACGCCGCCCCCGCGGCGGCTCAGACGGCTGGGAGTCCGCCGCTGCCGGACGCCACGTCGCGGTCACCCGCAGGCGGAGAGCGGCAGCGGCCTTCGGGATGGCTCGGTATCGGCGACGATTCGCGTCGGCCGCCGGGCGGTGTTGTCATCGCGTCGCCGACTGATTCGCGTCCGCTGCGGCTGCCCAAGGGCTGGACGTTCCGCATCGAGGCGCCCGCTTCGTGCGCGACCTGCGGGGACCGCTTCGCGCCGGCAATCGTCGACGGCAACACGCCGTGGCGAATGGGAGGGACGCTGGCCTGGCAGACCGACGCCGGCGCGATCGGCGTGGGCGTGGTCGGCCAACGCGGTGCGCGCTTGCCGCTCTTCATGACGCCGTCGATGGGCGGCCTGCCGATGCCTGCGGCAGCCTCGGACGCGGTACTCTCTGACTGGCGTACCCGGTGGCAAGTCACGCTGAGCGGCGAGCGGACCGTCTGGCGCTCGCGTGGCGGGAAGACGGTGTCGCTCTTCGGCGACCTCTATCTTCCGATGGGCACGACCGGCCGCGCCCCGGCGACCGGTGACGTGCCGACGCTGTCGCAGACGGCGTTTCTTGCGGGGATCCGGATTCGGTTCTGAGAAGCGCTGAGGGCGCGATCCGCCTGAGTCGTGCCCGGCCGGCTCGCAGCAGCGAGTTGGCGCGCCCGGCAGGGCTCGAACCTGCGACCCTCAGCTTCGAAGGCTGATGCTCTATCCAACTGAGCTACAGGCGCGTGAACTTGATTCTACTTCGGCTCATGCGCCCTATTCCGAGTCGCGCCGGGCGGCGTCACGACGGCGGACGGGGCGAAGGCCGGTTCCGCGGCCGTCCGGAGCAGGCCGCGCACGCGTGAGACGTCAAACGACAAGGCGGCGCCGAAGTCCGCGTGGGGTGTTCGATGGCATTGTGTGGGATCCATCCCCGGCCCGCGCCCGGGGCCCCGCGCTTCCGCCGACACCCGCCCCCGCAGTTGTTTGACGGCCGGCGGAGGGCCGGACGCGGGACCGGCCTTTGCCCCGTCCGCCGTCGGCAACGGGCATCAGCCGATCTGCACCGAGCGCTTCGTCATCGTCGACATCGCGAATCCCGTGATCGGAAACGACATGGCCTCCGCCCCGGCGTCGGCCGCGCCCATCGTGACCAGCAGCGGCGCGAAGTGTTCGTGTGTCGGCAGTGTCATGCGCACGCCAGGCGCGCGCTGACGGTAAGCGCGCGGGCGTCGACGTCGCCGCGCGCCACGGTCTCAGCAGTCTACTGATCGAACTCGCTCGCCCACGCCGGCGTGGGCGTCGTGCCCTCCCAGTCAAAGACGCGCAGGTTGGGGGTGATGAAACCGCTGCCGATGATGAGCACGCCTCGTCGCGCAGCGGGCGAACCTGGCGGCCGAGCGTGAGCAGCGTCGTCGGGTCGAGCGCGGGCAGTCACGCGTGCAGCACCGGGACGTCGGCCGCCGGGTCGCGCACGTCGTAGTGGCGGGTCGGGAAGCCGTAGAAGTCGTAGACAAGCGGCACCGTGCGCGTGGCCGCAGGGTGACCGGCCGGTCTTCTTCCCAGTGCGCCGAGAGCATCAGCACCGCGCGCGGCCGTGGCAGGGTGTCCGCCCAGACCCGCAGTTCTTCGACCCAGCCGTCGTCGAGCAACAGCGGCGAGCCGTGAGTCAGGAAGATCGAGCGCTTGCGCACCATGACCGCATCTTGCCAGATGTGACCGCCGGGCGGGCTCGAGCCCGCAGCGTCTGCCGGGTATGATGGCACCTGCATGCCCAAGGCGCCGCCCGTCCCGGAGAACTGGGCGGAGCTTCCCGACGAACAACTCCTGGACCTGCGGATGCGCGATCTCCCGATCGCGCTGGCCGGGAGCGTCATGCAAGGGCGGATTGCCGAGCTGCAGGCCGAACTCGACATGCGCGATCTGCGCGTACCCATCCACTACTACCTGGCCGAGGAATGGTTCACCCCCGACGGCACGACTTCGATGGCCGTGCCGTTCTATCTCGCGCATCCCCGGCTCGAGCGGCTCGAGCGGGCGCAGATGCTCGAAGTCGAGGGCGGCGACTACGAATGGTGCATGCGCATTCTGCGCCACGAGGCGGGTCATGTCGTCGACAACGCCTGGAAGCTGCGCCTGCGGCGTCAGCGCCGCCAGATATTTGGCCGCTCGTCTGAGCCCTATCCAGAGTTCTACACGCCGAAGCCGTACAGCAAGAGCTTTGTGATGCACATCGACCCGTGGTATGCGCAGAGTCATCCTGACGAGGACTTCGCGGAGACATTTGCCGTGTGGCTGACGCCCGCGGCGTTCTGGGAAGACCGCTACGTCGGTTGGCCGGCCGTGAAGAAGCTCGAGTACGTGGACGCGCTGATGCGGTCGCTGCGCGGCAAGAAGGCGCTGGTGGACGCGCCAATCGAGATGGAGCCGCTGGCCAGGACGCGCAAGACGCTGCGGCAACATTATCGCCACAAGCGTCGGCACTACGGCGTGGAGCGTCCGGGCTTCTACGACCGCGAGCTACGGCGGCTGTTCTCGAATGCGCCCGAGCACGCCGGCAACATGTCGGCCGCGCAGTTCCTGAACCGCGTGCGGCGGCCGGTGCGGCGCCTGGTGGCCGACTGGACCGGTATCTACCAGTACACCATCGACCAGGTGTTCAATGACATCGCCATGCGATGCCGGGAACTCAAGTTGCGCCTCGCCGTCCCTGAGGAGCGGGCGCGGCATGAATTCACCGTATTCCTGACGGTACAGACCATGAACTATCTCCACAGCGGACGTCACCGGGTGGCCCTATGACGGAGGCGCGGTGAAGCCAGCGCGTGTGCTCGTTCTGGTGCACAAGCACCTCATCCCGCCCGAGTCGGCCACCGCCGACGAAGTGGCCAGCGCCGACTGGAGGATGGAGTGGGACGTCATCTCCACGCTGAAGAAGCGCAAGCACGAGCTGCGCATCATCGGCGTGAGTGACGACCTGTCACCGATCCGACCAGCGATCGACGAGTTCAAGCCGACCATCGTCTTCAACCTGATGGAGGCGTTTGCGGACGTCGGTGTCTTCGACCAGAACGTCGTCAGCTACCTGGAACTGCTGCGCATGCCTTACACAGGGTGCAACCCGCGCGGCCTGACCTTGTCGCGCGACAAGGCACTGGCCAAGAAGCTGATGGCCTATCATCGCATCCCGGTGCCCGAGTTCGTCGTCGTGCCGCTCGGCCGGAAAGCGAAGCTGCCCAAGCGCCTCGGCTTCCCGCTGATCGTCAAGTCGCTCATCTACGAGTCGTCGATCGGCATCTCGCAGGCGTCGGTCGTGGCCAGCGAGGATCAGCTCAACAAGCGCGTCCAGTTCGTGCACGACACGATCGGCACGGCGGCCATCGTCGAGCAGTTCATCGAAGGCCGCGAGCTCTACGCAGGCGTCCTCGGCAACGATCGGCTGCGAGTGTTTCCCGTGTGGGAGATGTCGTTTGCGAAGATGCCTGAGAATTCATGGCACATCGCCACCGAGCGCGTGAAGTGGAGCGCCAAGTACCAGGAGAAACACGGCATCGACACCGGCGAAGCCGCGCTCACCTACGGCGCCGCCTCGCGCGTGCAGCATCTGGCCAAGCGGGTATTTCGCGCGCTCGATCTGACCGGCTACGCGCGGGTCGACTTGCGGATGGCGGCCGACGGCCGACTCTTCGTGATCGAGGCCAACCCGAACCCACAGCTCGCTCTGGAGGAAGACTTCGCCCAGTCGGCCAGGCTCGCCAAGGTGTCGTACGGCGAATTGCTGGATCGGATCATGGCCCTCGGGCTGCAATGGCAGCCCGAGCGTACCGCCTAGCGGAACACGACGCCGACGCTGGCACGCCAGAAGCTGAGGCGCGCCAGGTCGCCAGTCAGATTCGACGTGTCGGACGACGACACGCTCTTCAAGTGGCGCAGATCGAAGCGTAGCCCGACGACGTCGGTGAGGAACCCGACGGCGCCGGCACCGAGGACGAGGCCGAGGAAGTCGTTGCTGAAGTCGTTGAAGCCGATGCCGTCCTTGGCCGACGCGTGCATCCAGCCCAGGCCCACCACGGCATAGGGCCGCAGCGACTCACGCGTGAGCTTGAGCGGCAGCGCCAGTACCACATGACCCGTGAGCGTCGTGACGCCGCTCCGCGTCACGATCCCGGCGTTGCCCTTCCGCTCGAAGAAGCGCGGCTGGTGGGCGAGTTCGAGTTCCACTCCCAGCCCGTCGTCGTTGATGACCACGCCCGAGATGCCGAGTGCCGTCTTCCTGTCACGAGCGCCGGCGTCGCGGTCGAGATCGAGCTCGTTGGTGGCGCCGCGGAACTTCACGCCGAGAAAGGGCGAGACGAAGATGTCGGCGGCAGCCGGCGACGCGAATCCCAGCACCGACCAGCCCACGAGTGCCGCCGTCAGCAGGTGGGTCGCTCGCACCGGACCGGGGCCGCTCAGGACGCGAACAGGCGCAGGAAGAGCTTCGCGAAGAGCGACACCGTCACGTCGCCGTTCGAGAGGGCCTCGGGCGCCAGTCCGTCGCTGTTGGCGAGGAGGATGAGTGTGATGTCGCGGCCGGGCACTTTGAGCATGAGCGCCGAGCCCGCGTCGCGTACGACACCGAACTGCCACACCAGTGGCTCGCCGTTGTAGGACTGCACGAACCAGCCGAGGCCCCTCGGCAGCGGGGCGCCGCTGCTGGTCTTGACGTTGGTCCACGCCACCGTGCGGAGGTTGCTGCCGATGAGTGCGTCGTCGTCGAGCGCGATATCGAAGCGGGCGAGATCCCGCACGGTCGAGATGAGACCGCTGGCGGCCGAGACGCCATCGGCCGGGTAGTCGCCGCGTGTCGCCTTGCCGCTGCGATCGACGCGGTAGGGCACGGCCAGGCGCGTGAGCACTGATTCGTAGGCACGCAGCTTCCCGTTGTCGAAGAAGTCTGGCGCCGTCGAACCGATCGCGACCAGGTTGTGACCCGGCAGCGAGTCGCGCATGCCGAAGCGGTCGAAGATCTCTTCGGCGACGACTCTGCGGAACGGCCGGTCGCTACAGTCGTCGGCCACCGGGGTGAGCTGCGCGAAGCGGCTGAGGTCGTAGCGGTAGTTCTCGCCGGGGGCGCCGGCCGAGGTGTGCGAGAGCACGTGCCGGACCTCGGCACCAGACTCGGGGATGGCCGACGACCAGCGGCTCATCCGCTCTGCGATGCTGAGGCCCGACTGTTCGACGCACTGGCCGAGCACGACGGCGGTGAAAGTCTGGGTGAGGTCGCCGATGAGATAGGGGGTGTCGGCACGGGCCGGCACCGACTGCTCGGCGTCCTGGCGTCCGAGCCCGGCGTCCCAGACGAGCCGACGGCCCTGGACGATGGCGGCCGACAGCCCCGGAATGCCCGCCTCCTGTCGCAGTGCGTCAAGATAGCGCTCGAAAAGCGCGTACGGCAGACTCTGGGCAGCTGGCCGTGGCGCCAGGGCCACGGTGGCGACGAGCACGAGAGCGCCGGCGCGGAGGGAACGCATCGAAGGTTTGACGGAATCCGTCGTCAACATCATAGCACCCGCAGGCGGGCAACGCGCGGACCCCGTTACTGTGCTACAGTATCGGATTGTCCGTCCTGTTCGTGCATGCCGACTGAGCCCCAGCGACCCCTGCGCCGCGCCGTCGCCTTTGCGCTCGCCGTGTGCCTGCTCGGCACCGTTCCTGCTGCGGCCGACACGCTCAAGATCGTCCCGCTCGTGCGCGACGGACAGCTGCTGGTGTCGTGTTTGCTGGCCGACGGCTACACCGCCGACGTCCACGACGTCATCCAGAGCGGCCTCAAGACCACCTTCACGTATACCGTCGAGCTTCGCCTCAAGGTACCCGTGTGGGTCGACCGGATCGTCGAAACGGCCACGGTCACAACCACCGTCCAGTTCGACAACCTGACCCGGCGCCACTCCATGTCGCGCTACCTGGATGGCCGGGTCGACGACGCGCAGGTCACCGAAGACGAGGCCGTCGTGCGGTCGTGGCTGACGGCGTTCGACAAGCTTCCCCTGTTCAAGACCTCCCGGCTCGAGGCCAACCGCGAGTACTACGTGGTCGTGCGCGCCGCGGCCCGCCCCGCCAGCAACGTGCCGTTCTGGCCCTGGGGCACCTCGGTCTCCGGGCAGACCAAGTTCACCTTCATTCCCTGACGGCCGCACCCGGCCCACGGGTTGCCACTTGCCCATCAGGGCGCCTCGCTCTTTTGGTAGAGTAGGCGGCGCTGGAGTTGCGTCTTTCCGACGAGGAGTCCCATGGCACAGCGGAATCACACGTGGCGAGGGCTGACGGTGGCCGTCGCGATGAGCGCAGCGGCCAGCATGGTCAGCGCGCAGCCGACGATGGCGCCGGTCAACGACGCGCCGAATCCGTACACGACTATCGAGAATCACTTCAAGCTGCCCGAGGGCCGCACCTGGGGCTCGACGAGTGCCGTTGACGTCGACAAGGACGGCAAGTCGATCTGGGTCGCCGAGCGCTGTGGCGCCAACAGCTGCTGGGACCGCGCCAAGGGCCAGATGTCGCCGCTGCCCGTGGTGCTCAAGTTCGACGAGACGGGCAAGCTGGTGAAGAGCTTCGGCACCGGCGTCGCGGTCTTCCCGCACGGCATTCACGTCGACCGCGACGGCAACGTGTGGATCACCGACGGCCAGGACAACCTGCCGCGCCGCGCCCCGGGCGCGCCGGCCGATGCGCCGCTGCCGGCCGCGCCGGCCAAGGTGGTCGGACACCAGGTGCTCAAGTTCAGCCCCGACGGCAAGCTTCTCCTGGCGCTCGGCAAGCCCGGCGGCAATCAGCCTGGGGCCCCTGCCGATCCGGCGTCGTTCTACCAGCCGAACGATGTCATCACCTATCCGAACGGCGACATCCTCGTGGCGGAGGGGCACGGCAACGCTGCGCCGTCGCCGGCCCGCCTCGTGCGCTTCGACAAGAGCGGCAAGTTCCTGCGCGAGTTCGGCAAGCTAGGCACGGGCACCGAGGGCGAGTTCATGCAGCCACACGGCCTGGCCTTCGATGCCAAAGGCCGCCTCTTCGTCGCCGATCGATCCAATAACCGCATCCAGATCCTCGATCCCGAAACCTTCAAGACGCTCGACACCTGGTATCAGTTCAGCCGTCTGAGCGGCATCTTCATCGACAAGAACGACATGGTCTACGGAGCGGACTCGGAATCGGGGTCGGTGAATCCGCCGCACGGCGACTGGCGCCGCGGGATCCGCGTCGGCTCGGCCAAGGACGGCAAGGTCACGGCGTTCATTCCCGATCCGACGAGCGTCGGCGAGACGCTTTCCATGGTCGACGGCAAGCCGGTGATGAAGAAGGCCGACGGCTCTCCCGGTGAGCGCGGTACGCTGGCGGCCGAAGGCGTGGTCGTCGACGCTGCGGGCAACATCTACGGGGCGGAGGTCGGGCCCCAAGCCGTCAAGAAGTACGTGCGCAAGAAGTAGCCATGCGGCGCGCGCACCCCGTCGCGCTGGTTCTCGGTCTTCTGGCGGGCGCCTCGGTCTTGGCCGGCGGCGCCCGTCCGCCTTCCCCCGCCTCGCTGCTCGCCTCGGCGCGCCAGATGCTCGTCGTGACGACCCCCGACTGGACGAGTGTGCGCGGTACACTCTACGGCTTCGAGCGCCGACGCGACGGGGCATGGGGGGCGGCGCGATGGGCCGCCGGTGCGCGCCGCGACGAGGCGGCGCACGGCGTGCCGATTGTTGTGGGGACCGAAGGCACGGCCTGGGATCCGGGCGTGGTGGCGCCGGTAGCGGGCCCGATCAAGGCCGAGGGTGACGGGCGCTCGCCGGCCGGGGTCTTCGCTCTCGGCACGGCGTTCGGTTTCTCCCCCGCAGCCGAGGCAGCCTGGCTCACGCTTCCGTACCGAGCGATCACGCCGACCCTCGAGTGCGTGGACGACCCGGCGTCGGAGTTCTACAACACGCTCACCGAGCGCGGCTCGGTCGCCGTCGACTGGGCCAGCAGCGAGAAGATGCGGGAGATCGCGCCCGCATACCACTGGGGCGTGGTCGTCGAATACAACACCCAGCCGGTCGTGCCGCGTCGCGGCTCCTGTATCTTCCTGCACGTCGGCGGGCAGGGCGGCCGCGGTACCGCCGGGTGCACGGCGCTGGCAGAGCCGGCGCTGAAAGCCGTGATGCAGTGGCTCGAGCCGGCGCAAGCGCCGGTGCTCGTGCAGTTGCCCGTTGCGGCCTACGCCGCCCTGCGCACCGCGTGGGGCCTGCCGGCCCTCCCCGCGGCCCGCTGAGTCGTGAGCGTCGACGCCCTACTTCACGGCGGCGTCGAGGCCCTCGGTGAGTTCGACGTAGGTGCCGAAGGGGTCGGTGAAGAAGGCGAGCCCGAGGCCGAGCGCCGCGTTCTTCGTGTAGGGCCGATCGAACTTCACGCCGGCTGCCTCGAGCTTCTTGCAGAAGGCTTCGAGATCCTTCACCTCGTAGCCGACGTGATCGAACGAGCGCCCTTTGGTCGGGACGACGCCCTCCGGTGCCGGCGAGAAGGTCAGGTTGACGCCGGGCAGATCGGCCGCCTCGAACGAGCCGCGCATGCCGGCCGTAGCGCCGAACGTCTGCACGTACCACGCCTTCATCGCATCGACCTCGGGCGTGTAGTAGTGGATGTGATGCAGCGCGACGGGTGTCGACTGTCCCTTCACTTCCACCAGCTCCACCTTGACGTCATCAGGCGCCATGACGAATGCGATGTGCGTGTTCTGGTTGGCGACAAACGCCATGCCGTGTTCGACCGTGTAGCTGGCGGGCGTTTCGGCCCGCGTCACGTCCGGGTAGCCGGCGGTCTTGAGCCGAGCCAGCGTCGCCGCGAGATCGGGCACGCCGAAGCCGACGTGGTTCACGCTCGTGCCCTTCGAGCCGCCAATGGGCGTCCCCTGGCGGAAGAGCACGATGACGTTGGTGAAGACCGCCGCTTCGTTCGCGGCGAGCTTCGCTGGCCGGCCACCGAGCGTGTCGACCCAAAACTTCCGGTGCGCCTCAACGCTCGAGACCGTGAGGTGGTGATGGCCGTAGACGACCGGGCCGTCCTTGGCGGCAAGAAGTTGCGCGCCGGCAGGCGCGGCAACCGCCACCACGAGCAGGCCGGTCAGGAGCGCGTGAGGCGTGCGCATCCTACTTCGCCGCGAAACAGTAAAAGGCACCCGCACCGCCAGTGGCGACGAGGTTGGCCTGACTGCAACCCTTCGACGGATGCGCCGAGTTCCACGAATTCGGGTTGGCACCGCCGCCCTGTTTGTCGTGATGGCCGACGAGCGCGCTGCCATCGCCCTTGTTGCTCATCCAGTTGCCGCAGGTTGTGTCGCCGTCGCCACTGGCCAGCGTGCCGTCGAGATTCGAGCCCGTGAGAATGTCGTGCGTGTTCGGCGTGTCGCCGCGACCGTTCACCACCGCGCCCTTCTCGGTCAGCGAGTTGTCCTTGCCCAGTTTGTTGTTGTCGCTGTGCAGATCGGCGACGCTGTCGGCGACCTTGACCCCTTTGGCGTTGTACCAGGGGCCAGCGCCGATGCGGTCCTTGGCATTGACCGCGGGCTGACTGCCGTCGGCCTTCGCGCTCAGATACGCGCGCCACGTGCGGCTGCCGGCGCCGGCCGCCGCCCCGAGTTTCTGGCAGATGGCGTCGGCGCCGGCCAGACCGCCCAGATTCGCCCCATCACCGGAGCCGGCGCTGGTGATGAAGAAGCCCAGCGGCGGCTGCGCCTGCGTGCTCACCCGCGCGGCACCGGCCGCGATTCCCACTCCCAGCAACGCCACTCCTATGATCATCCGTCTCATCAGGATCCTCCAGCTGCGCGGTTCGCCCGACGTCCAGGTCGCCGACCGCATCCCCGTAGTTTAGCGCGCCCGCCGCGCCGTCACCGGCTCATGCGCTGGGGCCATCTGTCACCGCACCCATACCGCTCGCGATGTCATGCCCACAGCTCGCATTCCGCATGCAGAATACGCCGAATGTGCATCGGCAGCGTCCGTCGTCCGGGAGCCCGCCGGTAAGGAGCTCCAACACATGCGGCGATTCGTTCTGGCTACGTCCTCGGTGAGGATGTGCCTGCGGCTTCCTGTTCGGCGTCCCCGCCAGAATGAACTGGTGGAGATCTCGGTCGACGGCGAACGCAAGGCCCTGCTCGACATCGATCCGAAGATGTACGAGGGCTCGACGAGCCTCATCATGAAGACGCCGGGTGTGCAGGTCAGCGCCGGTGCGCACCGTGTCACGGCGGCCTTCATGCAGCGGTTCGAGGGCCCGGTGAATGACGTCATCGCGCCCGTCGACCACACCTTGGCCGACACGCAGATCGGTGTCGCCTTCGGCATCACGACCCTGCCGCATCTCAAGGACCTGGCGATCGCTGGCCCGCAGCACGCGGTGAAGTACCTGATCGAAGAGCTCGGCACCAGCCCCAACGCGCGGGACGCCGACGGCCACACGGCGCAGCATCACGCGGCGTCGCGCGGTGACGACGAGATGATCAAGTACCTGGTGTCGAAGGGCGCCGACGTCACGATGCTGAACCGTGGCGGCCAGGCCACCGTGGACATGGCCAATCGCCCGGTGCTGCGCGTGCAGCCGTTCCCCGAGACGAGCAAGCTGCTCGAGAGCCTGAGCGCGAAGAACAACCGCAAGTGCGCATCCCGTTGGCCGCCAGGTCCTAGCGCATACGGTGGCACGACTCGCAGTCCTGCGAGATCGTACGGCCGTCCTCCGTGGCCTTCTCTTCGTCGTGGCAGCGGAAGCAGCCTGGAGAGTCGATGTGGCCGAGCTCGTTGCGATACGAGCCCCACGTGATCTTCATCTGTGGGAAGACGTTCGACGCATAGAGCGCCTTGGTGACGCGGACCACGCGGTCGATGTCGGCGTCGGCCGGCCTCGCCGCCATCTCAGGGCCGCTGTAGAAGGCCCGCAGACCGGCGTCGATCGCCGTCAGAGCCTCGTCCTTCGAGGGCGCCTCGGTCTTGAGCGCTTTGACGACCTCGCGGCGTGCAAACGGTAGGGATCGCGATTGCGGGTCCAACGCCAGGGCTGCGTCGGCCGCGCGCTCGGCCGACGGCGCGAACGCGTGGCTCGGACGGCTGTGGCAGTCGGTGCAGTCCATCCGGCGCCGCGTGCCGCCCGCCAGTATGGCATCGGCCACGCCTGGACGCCGGAACTCGCGCACCGTGCCATCGCCCATCGTGAGCTTCACGTACGGGATGTCCTGGCGCGCCGGATCGAGCGCGATGAACTCCACCTGATTGGCCACGTTCATGTGCCAGTGGATACCTTCGCCGATGCCGAGCGCGGCGCTGCCGCCGCCGACCTTCAGCTCCAGCGTGGTCACGGTTTCTGTGGAGGTCTCGTCGTCGGCGTATTCCCTGACCACCTTGAGCCGATCGCCGTGGATTTTCTCGGGCCAGTGGCAGGTGCCGCAGGTTTCCCGCGCCGGGCGCATCGTCTGGACCGGCGTGGGAATGGGGCGTGTGATGTTGCCGGTGATGAAGCCGGCGAGCCGCCGCGTGCCGTCGAGCTTGGAGCGCACCAATGCATCGGTGCCCGAGCCCACGTGGCAGCTCACGCAGGTGATGTTGGCGTGCGGACCCTCGGCGTGGCTGACGTATTCCGGTTCCATGACCGAGTGACACACCTGGCCGCAGAATTCCGTCGTTTCCATGTAGTGCACGGCGCCATAACCGGCCAGCGACAGGATGACGACGTTGACGATCGAGGCCGCCAGCAGGCCCATGACGAAGATCCGCTGTCCGCGCTTCTTCAGGTCGATCGTCGGCCAGGAGACCTCGGCGGCGCCGCGGCGCCGGCCGCGGAGGTTGCCGATGGCGATGAGCAGCAGGCCGAGGGCGAAGCCAGCGGGCAACGCACCGAAGATGAGGATACCGACGTACGGGTTACGGATGAACCCGAACGACTCGACGACCAGAGCGAGGAGAAAGAGCAGCGCGCACGCCGTCGTCAGGACGACACCGAAGGCCGCCAGGGGCGTGCGCGCGAGGGTCACGGCTATGCGCCCTTCAGCGAGCCCATGAAGGCGACGAGGGCGTCGAGGTCGGCAGCCGGCAGCGACGGATACGCCCGCATGTCAGGCTTGCGGTTGGCCGGCGACTTCATCTCCTTCGGCGAGACGATCCACTTCCGGAGATCCTCGGTGTTCAGGCGGCTACCCACGTTGTCGAGCGGCCCCTTGGTATTGCCGCGGCCGGCGATCGAGTGGCACAGCGCGCACTTCTGCACGTCGTAAACGGCTTTGCCCTTCTCGATCTGCGCCGCGTCCTGGCCCGCCACCGGCACCGCCCAAAGCGACAGCGCGACGACCCCGCTCATTGCTCGAATCCGACGACCCACAGGCACCTCCCCGACACTCAGGTGAAAGCACGTCCCGTGCCGTGCCGGCGGCGAGGCCGCCGGAACGATTGTGCCGCACTAGAATACGCTCAATGCCTGCCGTGCCGGGGGTGGGCGCCCTCGGCCGCGAACTATTCCGCGGATCTGGCTCAGCCCTGCTCCGGTGGGAGACGCTGGCTGCCGGTCAGCGCCCCGGTCTCGGGCGTCAGGTCCGGGGGCCGGCCAATCGCGGGCGCGAAAAACCGCCGGTGGGGACCACCGGCGCCACTCGTCGCTGAGGACGCTCCCGGCGCCGCACCGGCGCAGTTGCCATCTGCCGGCACATCAGATCGCAGATGGCCATCACGGCCGGGTCGGCGATCGCATAGTGGACGTACCGTCCGGCTCGCGTTCGGCTGACGAGGCCGTGCCCATGCAGCGTCTGCAGGTGCTTCGACAGGTTGGCCTGCCTCAGTCCGGTGGCCTCCATGATCTGGCTGACGTGCTGCGGGCCGTTCTGGAGACACTGGAGCACGCGCAGCCGTGCTGGTTCCGCCAGCGCTTTGAAGCGGGCCGCGACGCGGCTGAGATCTCGCGCCGAGAGCGGCGTCGCGCTCACGGCGGTGAACTCCCTGCGGCCAGGGGCAGGCCGGCGGTGACCCACGCGTCGATACCGCCCGGCATGTTCGTGACGTTATCGTGCCCGAGCCGGCGCAAGACCGAAATCGCGATCGCCGAACGCGTGCCGCTCTTGCAATGGACGACCATAGGTCGGCCCGTTGGGATGTCCTGCCGTCGTTCGGCCAGGTGTCCGAGCGGCAGGTGCACGGCGCCTCCGATGTGTCCACCCTGCCATTCGCTGTCGTGGCGGACGTCCAGGACGTGAACGTCGCCGGCGGCCAGCCGCGCGGCCAGTGCCAGCGGGGTCGTCTGCGGCACTCGGCCGGATGGGGCGCCGCCCCCGACGGCGTCGGCGACGGTTTCGGCGCCGAACACGCCGGCCACACGGTCCAGCCCGATGAGCGCGAGCTGACGAACCAGTTCGCCGATGGTGTCGTCGGCGGCGTCGCGCGCGATGAGATACAGATCGTCGTCGTAGGGCAGCAGCCAGCCTGCCCACGTCACGAACGAACCGCCGGCCGGCAGGCTGAGCGTGCCCGCGACGTGCCGTTCGGCAAAGGCCTCCGCGGCGCGCGTGTCGACCACCAGCGCCCCGGCCTGCACCAGCGCAGGCAGCCGCTCGCCGTCGAGGCGGGGCGGCAATGACGTGCGCCGCAGATCCGGACCGCGCTTGTTGAGCGCCTTCATGGCGGCGAAGTAGGTCGGCGGATCGGGCTGGCCGTCGAGCACGCGGGCGACGAACTCGTCCTCGCTCTTGACGCCGTAGGCCCAGTTGAAACGACGCTCGTAGCCGAGCGTGCTGTACGGGACGGCACTGATGCCTTTGCCGCAGGCCGAGCCGGCGCCGTGGCCAGGCCAGAGCTGCAGCCAGTCTTCATGGATGTCGAAGGCGCGCAGGCTGCGCCACAACGTCCGCGCGCTGGCCTCCATCGTGCCCACGACGTGAGCGGCCTTCTCGAGCAGGTCGGGCCGGCCGACGTCGCCGACGAAGATGAAATCGCCCGTGGCCGCGGCAATCGGCCGGTCGGCGGCGGCGCCATCGGTGATGAGGAACGCCAGGTGCTCGGGAGTGTGTCCCGGCGTGTGCACGACATCGACGTGAATGTTGCCGACCGTGACGCGGTCGCCGTGCCGGATGAGCCGGCCTTCGTGCGCGAAGGCGTACTTCCAGTCGGCGTCGCCTTCGTCCGAGAGCAGCAGCCTGGCGCCCGTGGCCTGCGCCAACTCCCGAGATCCCGAGGCGAAATCGGCGTGGATGTGCGTTTCGGTGACGTAGGTGATGCGCACGCCGGCCTCGGCTGCTGCGGCCAGGTACGGCGTGATGTCACGGTTCGGATCGATGACGATGGCCTCGCGCGTGGCGGCGCATCCGATGAGATAGCTGACCTGCGCGATGGTGGGCTCGAAGAAGCGGGTTACGATCATGGCGATACCTCGACTACCTCGTGAGGAAGATGTAGCCCGACGCGGCGAGCAGCACCGCCGCGAACATCGCCTGGAGGTGCGCCGGATCGAGCCGGCGTCCGATGGCCCCGCCGGCCAGCACGCCCGACGAGGCGGCCGCGGCCATCACCAACGCCGTTCCCCAGGCGACCGGCACGGCGCGGTAGCCGACCGCCGCCGTCGTGGCGCTGAAGGCGATGGCGAAGAGCGAGATGGGCACGGCGTCGAGGGTGGTGTAGCCCCCGAAGACGACCAGGGCCGGGACGATCAGAAAGCCACCGCCGACGCCGACGATGCCGGTGAGGATGCCGACGCCGACTCCGGTGACGAGCAGCCACAGGCGACGGCGGGGTGAAACCGCGCGCTCGCCGGGGCGCGCTACCCGACGTCGCGACCACAGGAACGCTGAGGCGACGAGCAGCGTCGTGCCGAGCAGCAGCGACTGCGTCGTCGTGGTCAGGTGCTGGGCGACCGCGGCGCCGATCCACGCGCCGGCGCTGGTCGCGCCGGCCAGCTGCACGGCCGGACCGAGCGAGAGGAAACCGCGGCGCCAGGCCACGACACTGCCGGTGGCAGCGGCGGCGGCCACCACCGGCAGGCTCAGGGCGATGGCGTGCCGCGTGTCGAGGCCGAGCAGCACCCGCACCAGCGGCACCGTCAGCACCGTGCCGCCACCGCCGAGCAGGCCCAGTGCGGCGCCGATGATGAGCGCCCCGGTCAGCACCGCCACGAACGTCATCGGTCGCGTCCCGAGGCGTCAGGTTGATATATCACTGGCGGGTAATGTATCGCCGCGCGCCGGCAGCGTCAAACCGCGGTCGCCCGTCAGCTCCTCATCGAGACCCATCCGCACCTGTCCCCGGCCGCCACCCTTGCCGGGCTCACGCCGGCCGACGCCCGCGTGCCAGGTGGCCGGTCTGCCTTCATTCCATCGCCGCGATTGTGGCGCTCCGCCAAATCCTGGGCGCGTAGCCGCCGCCGGGCTCTCGAGATCGCGAAGGTCCCCGGGCTCACCCCGGGGTAGCCGCTAGCAGGAGACGCAGCGGTGGTTGTTCTTCGAGCCGAGCTTCTCGAGCAGCGCCACCGTCGACGGGAACGGCGAAACGCGCTGCACCGGGCCGTTGGCCATGTCGGCAGTGGTCTGGCCATTGCGCGCGACCACGGTGACGTCGGCGCCCTTGCCCACGAGATACAGGATCACGTCGTTGTCGCCGCGCGCTGCCGCGTGGTGGAGCGGGGTGTAGCCGTCGTTGTCGCGGGCGTTGACATCCAGGCCCAGGTCCTCGACGAGCAACTTCACCGCGGCCAGCCAGCTGTCGGGCGCGTGGCGGTGGGCGTTGCCGGCAAAGCCTTCGCCGTACTCGACGCCCGCTGCAGCGTGCAGCGCCGAGGCGCCGGGCCCGCCGTAGGGAATCGGCGCCAGTTTTGGAATCTCGACCGTCAGCGATTCCTTCGAGCCATCCGAGCCCGGACCGCCACCTTGGGCGCCGCGGCGTACCACCAGCTTCGGCGCCATCGAAGGGATATTCGGATCGGCGCCGTACTTCACCAGCAGGCGCATCGCCTCGAGGTCGGTCGAGTAGGCCGCGCGCCAGAAGGCGGTTGAGCCCGAGGTGTCGGCCAGTCCGCAGTTGCGATTGCCGCAGCCGCTGTAGACCATGTACCACGGGTGCTGCTTCAGCCGCGCGTTCGGGTCGGCGCCCTTCTCGAGCAGCTTGGCCATGACATCGAGGTAGGTGGATTTCTGCAGCTCCATTTCCTGGGGCTGCGGGAATCGCGTGCGCGGCTGCCACTGGGTGTTCACGGCCGACCACAGCGCCGTCGCGCCATTCACGTTGGCCGCCAGGTTCGGATCCGCGTCCCGCTCCAGCAGCAACATCGCGACGTCGAACTGGCCGTTGATCGTCGCAATGAGCAGCGGGCTGGTGCCGTCGCCGGCGCTGGTCGCGTTCACGTCGGCGCCGCCGTCCAGCAGGGCGGTGACGGCCGGCAGGTAACCCTGGCGGGCGGCATGCAGCAGCGCCGTCAGGCCACCCTTGCTCGACAGGCCCGGTGTCTCTTCGAAGAACTGCATCTGAGCGGCCGGTCCCTGTCCGCCGGCCGCCGGCTTCTCGGGCTCGGGCAGTTTGCCCGAGGCGTAGAGCTCGCGGCTCGCTTGCACGGCCGCCTGCAGCTGGTTCGGCGACGGCTTGCCGTTCTTGCCGGCCGTGCCTTCGAGCACCTTGGCGAAGCGCTGATTCGACGCCCGATCGAGCGGAATGTGCTTCTGGAGATCGACGGCCTTGCTCGCGATGTTGGCGTCGGCGCCGCGCGCGAGCAGCACCTTGATGGCGTCCACGCGGTTGAGCGCGGCCGCGAAGATGAGCGGCGTCTGGCCCCACTCGGCCTCCCGGGCGTTGATCTCGGCTTTGGCGTCGAGTAGTGCCGTGACCACGGCCGCATCGCCCGATGAGGCCGCCAAGTGGAGCGGTGTCGCGCCGCTCACCGACGTCTTGGCATCGACCTCGGAGCCGGCGGCCAGCAGCGCGCGCACCGCCGCGGCGCTACCCGCGCGGCTGGCCAGGTGCAGCGGGGTGTATTGACCGATGCGCGTCATCGCGCCGGGCTTGGCGCCGGCATAGAGGAGCATCTCGGTCAGCTGGGCGTCGCCCTTGTCGGCCGCCCAGTGCAGCGCGCTCATGCCGTCGCCCTGGGCCGCGTTGACGTCGGCGCCCTCCTGGATCAAGGTGCGGACGGCCTCGCGATCGCCCCTCATCGCGGCGTCGGCCACCGGCGACACGGCCGGCACCGCGCCCACCATTGTCGTCAACACGACGGTCGCGAGCAACGGAAGCAGCAGTCGAAGTCGCATCATATGGCTCCCGACAGACCTAAGCGACCGTGATGGCCGACTGCGTGAGCGAGAGCTCGCCCGTGCTGTCACCGAACTTCTGCAGGTCTTCGAGGCCGAGGTTCTTCAGCAGGGAGAGCATGGCGTTGGCCATCGGCGTGCCGTCGGCCGCCTTGATGTGCAGGTTGCCCGAGAGCATCCCGTTGCCCTTGCCCAGCACGACGAGCGGGCAACGGCGGTGGTTGTGCACGTTGGCGTCGGCCATCGGCGAGCCCCACAGCACGACCGACTTGTCGAGCAGGCTCGCCTCGCCGTCCATGGTGGTCTTCAGCTTGTCGAGGAAGTAGGGCAGCATGCTCACGCGGAACTTGCAGATCTTGTTGAACTCCAGGATCTTGTCCTCGCGGTTGCCGTGGTGCGAGGCCGGGTGGAATGGCTGATCGGAGCCGCTCTCCGGGAAGACGCGGTTCTGCGAGTCGCGGCCCGTCTTGAACGAGATGATGCGGGTCATGTCGGCCTGCAGCGCCAGCACCTGCAGATCGAACAGCAGATGCATGTGCTCGGTGAACGAGTCGGGCACACCGGCCGGCGCGCCCGGCAGCTCACGCGCTTCGCCGCTGGTGTTGCGGGCTTCGATGGCCTGAATGCGGCGCTCGATCTCGCGCACATGGTCGAGGTACTTGTCGAGGCGCTGCTTGTCGCCGCTGCCGAGCTCGCCGCGCACGTCGGCCACCTGGCCGGCGATCCAGTCGAGGATGCTGCGGCGCGACTGCCGGCGCTCGGCGCGGTCTTCCTTCGAGCTGCCCGAACCGAACAGCATGTCGAAGGCGACGCGGGGGTCGCGGATCATCGGCAGCGGGTCGTTCGGCGAGGCCCAGCTGATCGAGTCGGTGTAGGCGCAGGAGTAGTTGTAGGTGCAGCCGCCGGCCTGGTCGAGGTTCTCGATGCAGAACTGCATCGATGGCAGCGGCGTCGACTGCCCGAACTGTTTGGCGTAGAGCTGGTCCATCGAGGTGCCGCACCAGATGTCCGAGCCCTGAGTCTGCTTCGGATGCGACTGGGTGAGGAACACCGCGCTCGAGCGGAAGTGATCGCCGCCAATCTCAGGCAGCGCGAACGCCTCGGCCATCCGCACGTCGGTGTTGCTGATGATGGTCAGGTGGTCGCGAAACGGCTCGAGCGACTTCAGGGCGCTGTCGTTCACCATCTGGAAGTCGCGGCCCGTCGTCGCCGGCGCGTAGAGCAGCTGGCTGGCCCCCCAGTCGTTGCAGCCGGCGAGACCATGCACTTCCTCGATGCACACGAGCCGTGTGCGCTCGGGCGCCTTGGCCAGCACACGACCGGCCGGCACCATCGCTTCGAGGAACGGCAGGGCAACCGTGGCTCCGGCGCCGCGGAGAAAGGTGCGGCGGGGCAGCTGCTTTCCGGTGATGAACGACATCGCGAATCTCCTCCGTAGGGTTGACCGAACTATCGCTGCTTGCTGGCGTCCGGCGCGGCCTCGGTGGTCGTCGCCGCCGGCTCCACGCTCTTCTTCTGGAAAGCATCGCTCTTGACGACGCCGAGAATGAACGACGACATCCGATAGCCATCGGCGCCGGCCTTCTTGGCGATCGCCCGCACCGTGGGCTGGTCGAAGGTTTCCACGCGCCGTCCGAGCGCGTAGGCCATCAGGTTCTCGGTGAAGTTGCGGACCAGCGGCTCGGGGCGCTTCAGCAGGGCCGTCGACAACTGGTCGAG
Source organism: Acidobacteriota bacterium (assembly GCA_018000455.1). GTDB lineage: Bacteria > Acidobacteriota > Vicinamibacteria > Vicinamibacterales > UBA2999 > CADEFD01. The sequence goes on along the minus strand of JAGNJW010000015.1, from coordinate 77,716 downwards.
ATTGTTGATGGGCGAGCCGTCGTAGTAGTCGCCGCGCGTGTCGAGCGGCATGCCGTTCTCGCGTTCCCGCCACCGGCCGGTCACGTCGAAGCTATCGAGCGACAGCCCGATCGGATCCATGAAGCGGTGACAGGCGTTGCACGTCGGGTTGGCGCGGTGCACCTCCATGCGCTCGCGCGTGGTCAGGAGCTTGCCGTCTTTGGCCTCGCCGGTTTCGTCGAGGGCCGGAACGTTCGGCGGCGGCGGCGGCGGCGGCGTGCCGAGCAGCACTTCCATCACCCACTTGCCGCGCAGGACCGGCGACGTACGGTTGGCGAGCGACGTCTGCACGAGCACGCTGCCATGACCGAGGACGCCCCTGCGGCTGGCATCGGGATACGCGACTCGGCGGAACTCATTGCCGGCGACCTTCGGGATGCCGTAGTGCCGCGCCAGCCGTTCGTTCACGAACGTATAGTCGGCGGTGAAGAAATCCATGAAGCTGCCGTCGCGCCTCACCAGATCATTGAAGAACATCTCTGTTTCGCGCTTCATCGCGCCGCCGACGTTCTCGTCGAAGTTCGGGAAGAAATTCGGATCCGGGTGTACCTTGTCGAGGTCCTGCAGGCGCAGCCACTGGGCCGCGAAGCGGCTGCCGAGCGCCTCGGCACGCGGGTCGGCGAGCAGGCGCCGGGCCTGCTTCTCGAGCATCCCGGGGGAGGTCAACCGGCCCGCCGTCGCCACGTCGATGAGCTCCTCATCGGGCGGCGCGCCCCACAAGAAAAACGACAGCCGCGACGCCAGGTCGAGGTCAGCGACGCGGATCGTGCTGGCGGCGGCGGTGGCGGGCCGGTCGCGCTCCATGCGGAACACGAAATGCGGGCTCGCGAGCACGGCTTCGAGCGCGGTGCGAACGCCTCCCTCGAAGCCGCCCGTCGCGGCGCCCTTCTCGAAGAACGGCAGCAGGCCGTCGACTTCGGCGGTCGTCATCGGCCGTCGGTAGGCCTCGCCGCCGAGGCGCGCGAGGATCGAGCGCGCGCAGGTGCGCTCCTCCGACGCGGTCGTGGGCCGGCAGGTGAAGATGCGCTGGCGGCTGGGCGTCTCCGACACGCCGGTGGCGTTGTAGGGGCCCGCCACGACGAGGTCGCGCAGATGCGGCAGCGTCGTGATGCCGGCACCACCCGAGCCACCGCCCGCATACGACCAGTCGTGCGGACGGATGAGGTCTTCATAGGGGCCGTCGCTCCGGCGCACGAACGCCGCGGAAATCCGGTGCTCCCCGGCCCGCACTACGATCGGCTCGGTGCGCAGCGCCATGCCGCCACGGCCGTCGGCCGCCGCGGCCGGGCCGTTCTCGTACTTCAGCAGCCCCACGCGCACGCCGTCCACCGAGATGTCGATGTCTTCGTAGCGCGCGTTGTCGCCCGAGATGATGAGCAGATCGAACTCGTACTCCGCATCAGCCGGGAAGACGTGGTTGACGACCAGGCCGCCGCGGGTGCCGTAAGGCGCCCCTTCGACGTGGTCCCAGGGATGCTGCGAGACGTAGCTCGGGTTCGTGTAGACGATATCGACGCGCGCCGCCTGCCGATCGCCGACCGCCATGCGGCTGATGTCCGCCGCGGCGTTCAGATACGCCTCGAGCAGGGTGGGCGACAGCGACTGCTCGTCGGCGATGTTGTCGAAGTTGGCGCTCTTCTGGTCGAGCGGCAGCCAATTCCCGGCCCTGACGCCGAGGCCGAGCAACTCCTGTATGGCGCGCTCGTATTCGGGCCGGTTCAGCCGCTGGAAGGTGCGGCGGCCGGGATTGGGGTTGTTGGCCGCGTGTTCGTCCATACGCGACTCGAGCGCGCCGGTGAGTGCCGCGAGTACGGCCGGCTCGGGCTTCTTCGCGCCCGGCGGCGGCATCAGTCCCGCGCTCAGCTTGCGAATCATCTTCTCGACGACGTCCTGCTGCACTTGGGCCTGCATGGCGTCGAAACCGGCCAGCGAGAGCCCGCCCGCCTTCGCCCGTTCGCTGTGGCAGCCGGCGCAGTACTGCTTGACCAGCTCGCTCTGCTGGCGGGCCGAGAGCGCCGGCGACAGGGCGTGCGAGGCTGCCGGGGCCAGGCCGGCGGCACGCTCAGGTGACGGCGCAGGCGCCGCGGCCTGGTGGGTGGACGTCGGCGTCTGGGCCTGCTGCGCGGTGCCGGTTGCGGCGAGCGCGACCCCCACCACGGCCGTGCCGAAAACGCGCACTACGAGACGCATCATGCCATCCACTCCCGAACATTGACTGCCCGGCGCGAAGCGCGCGGCAGGGCGACCCGAACTGCCCGCTGAATGATGGCGGAATATACCTCGGATTCAGGCGAGAACCCTCGATTTCACGGGGGTCGGCAGGAGATGCCTTCAGTTGTCGTGATTTGTCACCTCGCTCGGCGAGGCCGGCGGCCGGCCGGCTGTCGATGGGGAAGCTGTCGCCTGCTATAATTCACCGTTTGTCACGACGGGGCGCGGCCCACCCGGGCCCGGTCCTTCACGGGGAGACGGCGAGATGATTGCGGTCAGCGGCGTGTCGATGCGCTACGGCACCAAGGTGCTCTTCGACGACGTGACGACGACGTTCGCGCCGGGGCGGCGCTATGGCCTCACCGGACCGAACGGCGCCGGCAAGTCGACCTTCATGAAGCTGCTCACTGGCGAACTGCCGCCGCAGCGGGGTACGGTGACCCGGCCCGAGCGCCTGGGTGTGCTGCGCCAGGACCAGTACGCGTTCGACGAGTTCCGCGTCATCGACACGGTCATCATGGGCAACAGCAAGCTCTGGGCCGCCCTCGAGGAGCGCGACGCGCTCTACGCCAAGGCGTCCCTGACCGACGCCGACGGCATGCGGCTCGGCGAGCTCGAAGGCACGATCGGCGAGCACGACGGCTATTCCGCCGAAAGCGATGCAGCGGTGCTCCTCGACGGGCTCGACATCCCCGACGGCGTGCACGAGCGCAAGATGTCGGAGTTGCAGGGCGGCCAGAAGGTCCGCGTCCTGCTCGCGCAGGCGCTCTTCGGGCGTCCCGAGGCGCTGCTCCTCGACGAGCCGACCAACCACCTCGACCTCGACTCGATTCACTGGTTGGTCGACTTCCTGCAGCGCTACGACGGCACGCTGGTCGTCATCTCGCACGACCGCCACTTCCTGAACGCGGTCTGCACGCACACCGCCGACATCGACTACCAGACGATCATCACCTACACCGGCGGCTACGACGAGATGGTGCTGGCGAAGATGCAGATCCGATCGCGGCTGGAGTCGCAGAACGAGCAGCGCGAGAAGAAGATCGCGCAGCTCCAGGACTTCATCCAGCGCTTCTCGGCCGGCACCCGCTCGAGCCAGGTGCAGTCGCGGCGCAAGGAAGTGGAGCGCCTGCAGACCACCGATCTGGCGCGCTCGAACATCGCGCGCCCCTACATCCGTTTCCAGATGGCGCGTCCATCGGGCCGTCTGGCGATGGAATGCGAAGGCGTGTCGAAGGCCCACGAGGGCCTGCAAGTGCTGGATGACTTCGACGCCATCGTCAACCGCGGCGAGAAGATCGTGCTGGTCGGCAGGAACGGCGTCGGCAAGACCACGCTCATCAAGGCGCTGCTCGCCGATGCGCCGGGCCAGACGCCGTCGCCGGGCGACATCGACAGCGGCACCGTGCGCTGGGGGCACGAGGTGTCGATCGGCTACTTCGCGCAGGATCACACCGGCGCCATCGAGCACGGGCTGACGGCCGTCGAGTGGCTGCATCGCTTCGACCCGGATGCCTCGCGCCAGGACATCCACGGCCTGCTCGGCCAGATGCTCTTTGCCGGCGAGGAGGGCTACAAGCCGACGGCCGCGCTCTCGGGTGGCGAGACCGCGCGGCTGCTCTTCTGCCGCATCATGCTGCAGAAGCCGAACGTGCTCATCCTCGACGAGCCCACCAACCACCTCGATCTCGAATCGATCAACGCGCTGAGCGTCGCGCTCCAGAAATACGAGGGCACGGTGTTCCTCGTGACCCACGACGAAGACCTGATGGACGCGGTGGCGACGCGCGTCTGGAAGGTAGCGCACGGCGACGTGCACGACTTCAAGGGCACACACGAAGAGTTCGAGGCGGCCACGGCGCAGGCATCGCGCTGAATCGCGCGGGCCCGAGGCATCGCGCGCCCGGCCGACGCGGTGCTGGCGCCGGGCCGGCCTCCGATCTCAGGCCATAATGCGGCCCGTGAAATCCGAGTCCATCAGCCGCGCCGGTTGGCGCATCGTGCTCCTGGCCAGCCTGGGGGGCACGCTCGAGTTCTACGACTTCGTCATCTTCGGCGTCTTCGGTGCCGACCTCGGGCGCGCCATCTTCCCGAGTGACGTGCCGCTCGTGGAGCTGTTGTCGTCGTACGGCGTCTTCGCGGCGGGCTACTTCGCCCGGCCAGTCGGTGGCATCGTGCTCAGCCATTTCGGCGATCGCTATGGCCGCCGGAACGTGTTCCTGTTGTCGCTGTTCGCCATGTCGGGCGCAACGCTGGCGATGGGCCTGGTTCCGACCTACGCGCAGTGGGGCGTGGCGGCCAGCGTCACCATGGTGTTCCTGCGGTTACTGCAAGGTTTCTGCATCGGCGGCGAACTTCCAGGGGCCCTGACCTACGTGGTCGAGACGGCGCCGAAGCAGGCGGCGCTCGTCTGCGGCGTCGTCTTCGCCTGCGTGACCTACGGCGTGGCGGTAGCGACCGGGGTCAGCGTCGGCGTGCGCACGTTCCTGCCGCCCGACCTCGTGCCCGGCTACGGGTGGCGCATCGCGTTCATCCTCGGTGGCCTCGGCGGCATCATCAGCTTCCTGGCGCGGCGTGCGATGGAGGAGTCGCCGGAGTTCGAGAAGATGAAGGCGCTGGCCGCCCGCCAGCCCTTCCGCGAGGTGCTCCAGTCGCATCGTGGCGCGGTGCTGACCGGTATCGGCATGCTGGCACTGTCGGCCGGTTTCAACGGGCTCTACTTCTCGCACATGCCGGGCTACCTCGGACGCGTGCTCGGCTACGACGCCCGCGTGGCCGTCGTGGCGGCGACGACCGGGGTGGTGATTCACGCCTCGATGATTGCGGTCGTCGGGTGGCTGGCGCGCCGGATCGCCCCGCTGACCTTGCTGCGGGCCGGCACGATCGGGCTGCTCGTCGTCGGCTATCCGTTCTACGCGGCGCTGGCGGCCACGCCGGCATCGCCGACGGCGCTGCTCATCGGGATCGGGCTCATCGCCGCGCTCATCAACGGCACGTATGCGGTGCTGCTCACCGACCTCTTCCCGACCCGCATCCGGTTCAGCGGCGTGGCGCTCGCGTTCAACATCTCGTTCACGCTGTTCAGCGGCACCGCCCCGCTGGTGGCCACCTGGCTCATCGGGCGTAGCGGTTCGAACGAGGCGCCCGTCCTGATTCTCTCCGTCTGCGGCCTGATGACGCTCGTGGCCTCCTTCGTGCACCCGAAGCGGTCTGGCCACGTGCTGCACGACCACCCGTAGAGGACGGGGCGGCATTCAGGGGCTTGGTCGGACGATGACTGTGACACTCACGCGACTTCGCCGCTATGCCGTCGCGCGGAGTGTCTTCTCGCCGCGACCGCTGGATGAAGCGCTGGCCGCGCTTGGCTTCGTCCAGGCCGATCCCATCCGCGCACCAGCGCGGGCCCAGGACCTCACGCTGCGCCACCGCGTGCCGGAGTACCGGGCCGGCGATCTCGAGCGGGCCTACCGGCACCTCGACGTCGAGGAGGACTTCTTCGTCAACTACGGCTTCCTCGACCGCGCACTCCAGGCGCGGCTGCATCCGCGCACCCGGCTCGGGGCGTGGCCGCGACCCGGCAAGAAGATGGCCGCGACCGTGCTGGCGTTCGTGCGCCAGCGCGGCGAAGTGCATCCGCGCGACGTCGACGCGCACTTCGCCCACGGCGCGGTCACCAACTACTGGGGCGGCTCGTCGAGCGCCACGACCCATGCGCTCGATCACCTGCACTACCGCGGGCTGTTGCGCGTGGCGGGCCGTGACGCCGGCATCCGACGCTACGCGGCGCGCGAGGTGCCGCTCCCTGTAGAGGGTGCCGCCGCGCAACGCGCCTGCCAGGACGCCATCATCGACGCGATCGTGCGGCTCTACGCGCCGGTGCCCGCGCCCACATTCGCCTGGCTGGTCGGACGCCTGCGCCTGGCGACGCCGCAGTGGCAGACCCAGACCCGGGCCGCGCTGTCGCGCGCCAAAGCGCGGCTCGCCCATGCCCGTGTCGCCGACCTCGACTGGTACTGGCCTGCCGACGAGGCGCCCGGCGGTGAGGTGCCCGACGATTGCGTGCGGCTGCTGGCGCCATTCGATCCGGTGGTCTGGGACCGTCGTCGGTTCGAGGCGTTCTGGGACTGGCGATATCGTTTCGAGGCCTACACGCCGGCCGCCAGGCGCACGCTCGGCTACTATGCGATGCCGCTGCTGTGGCGCGAGCGCGTCGTCGGCTGGGGCAATCTGTCGGTCGTCGACTCACGTCTGGCGGCCGAACTGGGCTACGTCAGCGGACAGCGGCCGCGTGACCGCGCCTTCGCCCGCGCGCTCGAAGCCGAGCTGGCTTCGATGGCGGCCTTCCTCGGTGTCTCCGGATGAGGCGATGATCCGCATCAGCGACACGCTCGCCATCCTGCCGCACGAGTACGAGGAGCGTTTCGTGCGCGCCTCGGGCCCAGGCGGTCAGAACGTCAACAAGGTGTCGACGGCGGTCGAACTGCGCTTCGATGTCGCCGCCTCGTCCCTGCCGGCGGAGGTCAAGGCCCGCCTCGTTGCCTTGGCCGGAAGCCGCATGACGGGGGAGGGCGTGCTCGTCATCGATAGCCGTGAGCACCGCACGCAGGCGCAGAACCGCGAGGTGGCCCGGGCGCGCCTCGCAGCCCTCGTGCAGCAGGCGGCGGTGCGCCCGAAGCGCCGTCGCCCGACACGTCCCGGCCGGGCCGCGAAGGAACGGCGCCTGGTCGACAAGAAGCGCCGCGCCCAGGTGAAGGGCGGTCGTGGCCGCGGCGGCGCCGACGACTAGCGACCGGTATCGGCACTGACCGACCGGAGGCGGCACATCAACCGGTGGCGGCGTCGCGAAGAGGGGGCGGCGGCTCGGCTTCGAGCGCCAGCGTGCCCGACGCGTCGGGATGCGCCAGGCGCAGCCGGTGGGCGTGGAGCAGGTAGCCGCCGTCGCCCGGCAGCGCGCGCGTGCCGGCGAACGGCTGCCCGCCCGGCGCGTAGAGCGGATCGCCTGCCAGTGGATAGCCCACCGACGCCAGATGAATGCGGATCTGGTGTGGGCGGCCCGTCGTGATGCGGACATCGCACAGCGTCACGTCACCGCGTCGTTCGCGCACGCCGGCAACCGTGTGCGCCGCGCGACCCGTCGGGCTCGCGGCGTGCACCGACCCGACCACGCCGTGCGGCACCGGCCCGATCGGCGTCGTGATGTCGCGCCTCGTCCAGTCGGGGTCGCCCACGACGAGCGCGCGGTAGTCCTTGGTCACCTCGTGGCTGCGCCAGGCGGCGGCGAGGGTGGCCGCCGCCGGACGCGTGCGCGCGAAGAGCACCAGGCCCGAGGTGAAGCGTCCGAGGCGATGTGCCGGATGGACGGTGCCGAAGCGTGCCCGCACGAGCGCGAGCAGCGTGTGGTCGAGGAATCCTCCCGCCGGCATCGTCGGCAGACCACTCGGCTTTGCCACCGCGACGACGTGCGCGTCTTCGTGCACGAGTTCGAAGGTCAGCGGCACCTCCGCTTCGTGCCACGGTGGCCGCATCCATGCGACGTTTTGGCCGGCGCGCAGTGTTTCGTCGCCCGTGGCCACACGGCCGTCGAGCGCCACCTCCGCTCGCGCGAGCCGCTTTGCCCACTCCGCAATCGGGGAGTGCGTGTAGGTGGCGCTCAGCCAGGCGGCCAGCGTCTGGCCCCGAGCCGTGCTTGCGACGTGCGCGTGGTAGGTGAAGCCGCGGTTCAAGGTCATCGGCCGCCGCGCTACTCTGAGCCGTCGGCGCGGCTCACGTCCACGTAGCGGTCGTCGCCGTCACTGACGACGCGCAGCTGCCACGGGTTGCAGCACACCTCGCAGTCCTGCACCAGCACGCCGTGCGTGTCGGGCTCGACGTAGATCTCGACCTCTTCGCCGCAGTACGGGCAGGTGATCGTGAACTCCGTGGCAGCCATGGCGCGACCCGTGCTTCAGTCCTGGCGTCCGAAGCGCACGGCGTAGATGGGCGGCAGATGCGTCGACACGGTGGTCCACGAGTCGCCGCCGTCGGTCGAGACCCACAGGCTGCCAGAGGTCGATCCCATCGCCAGCACGTTGCCGGTGGCATCGACGTCGAGCGCATGGCGATAGACGAGATCGTAGGACGGCGCCGGCAGGCCACGGTCGAGTACGTCGAAGGTCTGTCCGCCGTCGCGCGTGCGCGACACGACGAAGCGCGCATCCACCGGCACCCGCCGTTCGTCCTTCACGGCCGGAGCGAACCAGGCGGTGTCTGGATCGCGGGGATGCACGGCCACCGCGAAACCGAAACCCGATGGGCGGGCGGCGTCGACGGCGTGCCACTGTCGGCCGCCGTCGCGCGACTTGAAGATGCCGCAGTGGTGTTGCGTCCACAGGACCTCGGGCGCGGTGGCGCAGGCGACGATGCGGTGTGGATCCTGGATCTCGGGATCCCCCGACAGCTCCGGCGGCATGTAGTCGGCCCGCATGCCGGTGGCACGACACGTCCAACTGCCGCCGTCGTCGTCGCTGGCCCACGCGCCGCCGCACGACACGCCCGCGAGCAGCCGCCGCGAGTCACGCGGATCGACGAGCACCGAGTGGATGCCCGGCCAGTCGTAGCCGCCGCCGAACCACTTGCGGCGCGCCGGCACGTCCCACAGGCTGTCGACGATGGTCCACGACGCGCCGCGATCGTCCGAGCGGAAGAGGCCGCCCGGCAACGTGCCCGCCCACAGCCGCCCCGGCTGATCGGCGCCGCCCGCTTCGAGCGCCCACACCATCTTGAGCGTGGGCGGTTCGGTCGCGCTCGGCGCGCCGTCACTGCTCGGCGGGCGGGTCGTCGCCGGCAGTCCGGCATACGACGGCACCGCCAGCTCGGTCCACGTCGCGCCACGATCCTCGGAACGGTGCAGCTTGCAGCCGAAGTGCCCGAGGTTGAGCGCGGCGTAGACGGCGCCGTCGCGTCGGTCGTCGAGCACCATCGAGACAGGATCGCCGAGGAACGAGGGGGCGCCCACGCGCCAGCCGTCGCCGGCGTGAAGTTGGAACAGGCCCTTGCGGGTGGCAATCCACAGCGGTTGGGTCATCACGCGTTTCCCTTCGTAGGCGTCGCCGCGCCACCCGAGAGCGCCTGGAGCACGAAGATCTCGCTGTCGGGTCCGACCTCATCGGTGAGCGTCACCCGATCGACGAGCGGCCGGTCTCCGACGAACACCGTCACGTGCCGGCGCACGCGGCCATGCTCGTCGAGCAGGTAGCCACGCAGCCGCGGATTCGCGACGAAGACACGGTCGAGCGCCTCGCCCACGGTCGTGCCGCCCACCATGGCCGGCGGCGCGTCGAGAAAGCGCTGAAGCTGGGGTGTGAAGGCCACGAGCGGCACGGTGCGGAAGTGTAGCAGCCGCCGGCGCCGGCGCGCTGCGCGCCACCTGGTCCGTGATTGCCGTCGATGGCACGCACGCCAACCAGGTGCTCATGTGCGCCCACGCGCCCTCCCGAGTACGAATTGTCGCCACCGGCCGATCATGCGGCGATTCGCGCGCTACCGCATCTGACGCCCGAATCTGCGCCTGACGCTGGGCGAGATCGTGCGTGCGGCGGTGCCCGAACTGCCGCCAGGCTGGTAGGCGATTTGTCGACGTGGCGTGCCCCGCCTGAAACCGCCGTGGACAGCGCGACGTCGAAGGGCCAGGTTGCCGGGTTTCCCCGGCGGGATACTATCGAGAACGTAATGCCACGATTGACTGCGCCCCCCTCCGCCTTCCGCCTGTGGTTCACGGCCCTGGTCCTCGTCGCCAGCGTGCTGCCCGCGTCGGCCCAGCTCAGGCGCATCCCGGTCGAGATCGTGCCGATCGCCGAGAGCGACCGGCTGCGCGCCGGCACCTCGATCAAGGCCGCACTGCAGGTGACGCTGCCCGAGGGTCTCCACGTCCAGTCGAACAAGCCGCGCGATCCCGCGCTCATCCCGACCGAACTCATCCTCGAACCGCCCACCGGAATCACGGGCGTCGAGGTGGTGTTCCCGAAGGCGGTGGACTTCCCGCAGGAGGGCCTGCCGGAGCCCCTGCTCGTGTTCGAGCGCGAGTTCACGATCGGGGTGCAGTTTGCCCTTGCTGCGGATCTGGCGCCCGGTTCGCACGTCGTGCCGTTCGAACTGCGCTACCAGGCATGCGACGACAGGGTGTGCTTCGCCCCTACGTCCAAGAAGGGCGAATGGGTGGTCGAGGTCGTGGCGGCGGGTGCGGCGGTGACCGCCGTGCACCAGGACGTGCTCGGTGCGATCGCCTTCGGCAGTGGCGAGACGCCGGCGGTGGCAGCGCCGGTGTTTGCCGTGCCGCCGCCGGCCGCGGCCGCCGCCACCGGCGACGGCCTGGCTCAGCTCGATGCCTTTACGGTCGTGGCCACGACCGGTGGCTACCTCGGCGTCTCGGACTTCAAGACCTTCGTCTCGAACGCCGAGGCCGGTATCGTCGAGACGGGCCTCTTCGAGGGTCGCGGCCCACTGGCCATCCTGCTGCTCGTGCTCATCGGCGGGCTCGCCCTCAACCTCACTCCGTGCGTGCTGCCCATGATCCCGATCAATCTCGCGATCATCGGCGCTGGCGCGCAGGCCGGGTCGCGCCAGCGCGGCTTCCTGCTCGGGCTCACCTACGGCGGGGCGATGGCCTTCGTCTACGGCGTGCTGGGGCTCATCGTCGTGCTCACCGCCAGCACCTTCGGCACCATTAACGCCTCACCCTGGTTCAACCTCGGTATTGCGGTGCTGTTCATCGGGCTCGCGCTCGCGATGTTCGATGTCTTCGAGATCGACTTCTCGCGCTTTGCCGGCACCGTCGGATCGGGCAGCGCGCGCGGCAGCTTCGGGCTGGCCTTCACGATGGGCACGGTGGCGGCGCTGCTGGCCGGGGCGTGCGTGGCGCCGGTGGTCATCCAGGTGGTGCTCTTTGCCAGCAACCTCTACGCGACCGGCACCAGCGCCGCCCTGGCCCTGCCGTTTTTCCTCGGCATCGGCATGGCGATCCCCTGGCCGATCGCCGGCGCCGGCCTGGCGTCGCTGCCCAAGCCCGGACCGTGGATGGTGCGCGTGAAGCAGGCCTTCGGCGTGCTGATCCTGGGCACGGCGGTCTACTACGGCTATCTGGCCTACGGGTTGTTCGCCAATCAGTGGGTGGACGCGGCCGAGGTCTCGTCGAGCGTCGAAGAGAAGCTGAAGGCCGGCTGGCACTCGTCGCTTGCCGAGGGACTGGCGGTGGCCGAGCGCGAAGGAAAGCCGGTGCTCATCGACATGTGGGCGACGTGGTGCAAGAACTGCCTCACGATGGACAAGACCACGCTCGCCGACTCCGAGGTGAAGGCCGCCCTCGAGGGCTACGTCAAGATCAAGGTGCAGGCCGAGCAACCCGACGAGCCGCCGTCAGTGGACCTGATGAAGCGCTTCAAGGCCGTGGGACTGCCGGCCTATGCGATCATCCGGCCGACGTCGAAGCCGTCGGTCAACTAAGCCCCCGGGCCCGTCCGGCGTACGGAGGGCGGATGCCGTCCCGAGCCATTGCCGTTCTCGTCCTTTTCGTCACCGGGCTGACCTCGCCAGGTGCGACCGCGCAGACCGCGGCGCCCGGGCCGGCCGCAGCGCTCTCGCACGACGAGCAACTGGCGTTTCTGGCGTCGGCGCGCATCGTTTCGTCGAGCCCGATTGGCCAGGGCACCACCGGCGTCCTGCGCGTGGTGCTCTCGGACGGCCTCCTGACGCACGACGCCGCGTTCCAAAGCGTTGCCGTGGAACCCGCCTTCGACGGCCGCAAGCGGGCCGGCGAGCTCAGGTTCGTCGATCACTATCGTTACAACATCGCGGCCTGGCGGCTGGCGTCGCACGTGGGCCTGGCGCACATGATGCCGCCGACCGTGGAGCGCACGGTCGACCGCGTGCAGGGCGCGCTCTCGTGGTGGGTCGACGACGTGATGATGGACGAAGGCGAGCGCGCGCTCAAAGACCTGCAGCCGCCAAACCCGCGTGACTTCACCCGCCAGCGCCAGCGCATGGCCGTGTTCGCCGAGCTCGTGCGCGACACCGACCGCAACCGAGGCAACGTCCTCTATACGCGCGACTGGCACGTCGTCATGATCGACTTCACGCGCGCCTTCCGCCTCGACACGTCCCTGCGCGCGGCGTCGCAGCTGCCGACCTGCGACCGGGCGCTGCTTGACGCGCTGCGGGGGCTGACACGCGAACACGTCGATCAGGCGGTGGACGGCACGCTCAACGGCGACGAGATCAAGGCGCTGCTGGCACGACGCGACCGCTTGGTGGGACATTTCGACCGCCTGATCGCCCAGCGTGGCGAAGCGCTCGTCCTCTACTGAACGGCCGCGCTGTCGCTGTGTGCCTCCGTTTGTGTCTGCAAGAACCGCTGCGCACGCCCCCTCCCGGCGGGCCCGCAAGCTGCTACTATTGCGAGGCTTCCTGATGCCCATACGGGACTTCGCGCTGTACGCCCTGACCACGCTGGCTGCTGGCGCCGCCGTGTCCGCCGCCGGTAACCCGCCGCGCCCGATGGCGTCGCATGCGCAGGCCCCGGGTGCGAACGCGCCCGGCGCTCCGCCCGTGGTGACCGCGCCGCTCGACAGCCTGGGCGCGACGAACAACCACCGCTGCGTGAGCTGCTAGCCGAAACGTGGGGCGGGTTCGCCGCGTCCAACCTGCCATGCCGAACCCGCTGCGCATTCTCGTGCTCCTGGGCAGTGTCCGTCGAGGTCGCCTGAGCGATCGTGTCGCGTCGTTCGTGATGTCGCGCCTGGCGCGGCTCGACGGGGTCGCCGCCGAGCTCGTCGATCTCGCGTCGGTGCAGCTGCCGGTGATGGAAGAGCGTTTCGGACGCGTCGAGCCCGAGCCGCCGGGATTGGCCGGACTTGCCGCGGCCATCGAATCCGCCGACGCCATCGTCATCGTGTCGCCGGAGTACAACCACGGCTACCCCGGTGCGCTCAAGAACGCGCTCGACTACTTCCTCCCGCAGTTCAAGCGCACGCCAGTGGCCCTGGTCACCGTCTCGGGTGGTGGACATGGCGGCGTGAACGCGTGGGCACAGCTCGTCACGGTGCTGGTCTACATGGGCGCGTTCGTGCTGCCGCAAACCGTGGCCGTCTCCAGGGTGCAGGACGCCTTCGCGCCGGATGGCACCGCCGTCGACACGGCCTACGAGAAGCGCGTCGATGGCATGCTGGCTGAGCTCGTGTGGCTGGCGACGAGGGTCGGCGCGTGAGCCAGGCCCTGCGGACCGCGGTGGCGGTGCTGGCGTTGGCGGCAGCCGTGGCCTGTGGCGGGCCGGCGGCGCCAGCGGCCCCTGCGGATCTCGTGCTGGTCGGCGGGCCCATCATCACGCTCGACGCCACGGCCAGGCGCGTCGAGGCGCTCGCAATTCGCGAGGGCCGCATCGTGGTCGCCGGCACGGCGGCCGAGGCACGCGCGACGGCGGGGCCCTCGACACGCATCGTCGACCTTGGCGGACGCGTGGTGCTGCCGGCGTTCCACGACGCCCACGTACATCCGGTGAGCGCCGGCGTCGAACTGGGGCAGTGCAACCTCAACGACCTCGACACGGCCGAGGCGACCCTGGCCGCCGTCGCGCAGTGCGTCGAAGCACAACGCGGCCGGCCCTGGCTCGTGGGCGGCGGCTGGCAGCTCACGGCGTTTCCCGGCGGGGCGCCCGACCGGCAGGCGCTCGATCGATTGACCGGCCAGCAGCCGGCCGCCCTCAGTTCGTCCGACGGGCACACGCTGTGGGCGAATACCGCAGCACTCGCCGCGGCGGGTGTCACCCGCACCACGGCCGACCCACCTGCCGGCCGCATCGAGCGCGACCGGCGTGGCAATCCGACTGGCGTGCTGCGCGAGTCGGCGACCGATCTGGTGAGCCGCCTCGTGCCGCCCCCGACCGCCGAGGAGTACGAGGCCGGGTTGCTGCGCGCCCTGGCGGCGATGAACCGCGTGGGCATCGTGTCGTTCCAGGAGGCCAGCGCTCGTGAGGCCACCGTGGCCGCGTACCGGGCCGTGGCGCGGCGGGGCAAGCTGACGGCGCGCGCGCGCCTCTCGCTCTACGCCGACCCGGCGAAAGATGCCAGCCAGGTGGATGATTTCGTGGCCATCCGGAAGGCGGTCGTCGAGCCCGGCGTGTCCGCCGCGGCCGTCAAGATCTTCATCGACGGCGTGATCGAGGCTGGCACGGCGGCGCTGCTCGAGCCATACCTGCCGCTTGCCGGCGAGCGGGCGCGTCCAGCCTCGTCGCCCGAGGCGCGCGGCCTGTCGAATTTCACCGACGCGGCCTTGCAGGCGCTCGTCACCCGTCTCGACCGCGAGGGCTTCCAGACGCACATGCATGCCATCGGCGACGGGGGTGTGCGTCAGGGCCTCGACGCCATCGAGGCGGCCGATCGCGCCAACGGGCGCCGCGATCGTCGTGCCCACATCGCCCACATCCAGCTCGTCGACCCGGCCGATCAGCCGCGCTTTGCGTCGCTGGGCGTGGTGGCGAACATGCAGCCGCTGTGGGCCTTCGCCGATCGGTTCATCACCGACCTGACCGAACCGCGGCTCGGCCCCGTGCGGTCGCAACATCTCTACCCGTTCGGCTCGTTGCTGCGGGCAGGCGCACGACTGGCCGGCGGCAGCGACTGGTCGGTGAGCTCGGTCAATCCACTGCACGCCGTGCAGGTCGCCGTGACGCGCAAGGCGCTCGAGGCCGCAGCGGCGGCGCCGGCCTGGCTGCCCGACGAACGTCTCGACCTGACGACGGCGCTTCGTGCCTACACGAACGGCGGCGCCTACGTGAGCTTCGAAGACGCCGACAGCGGTGCGCTCGAGGTGGGAAAGCTCGCCGATCTCGTCGTGCTCGATCGCGATCCCTATGCCGTTGCGCCGTCCGAGCTGCACTCACTGCAGGTGCTGTGGACGATGAAGGAAGGCCGCGAGGTCTATCGCGCCGACGACTTCACGCCGTAGCACCTCGCGCGGACCGTTACCGCACCTCGAACGCCGCCTCGTGCAGCACGGTGCCGTCAGCCGCGCGCAGCTCGACCCGCCAGGCGCCGGCGGTGAGGGTCTGCCGGCTGAACGTGCGGTAGCCGGCCGACGGATTGGCCGCGATCGAGAGCGGCACGGTCTGACGCAGTGTCGGGCCTTGGTACCACCGGTGCTCCACGCGCATGCCGGAGGGCGAGGCAATCCGCGTGTAGAAGACGGCGCGTCCCGCAGGTGCGGGGGTCTCCAGGGGGTCGCAGCGCCACGCACCGCTGGTCGAGAGCGAAGCGCAGACTTCCGCGACGACGACCCGAACGCCGGCCGGCGCGGCCGTCGTCGACGCGGGCGGTGAGGGCGGAGACGACGCCGCGGCCGGGGGGTCTGGCGTTGCTGGAGGCGCGGCCGCAGGGACGGGCGGCGTGAGCACCGCCGGCGGCTCGCCGGCGGAGTCGCCTGGTGCCGCCGCCGGCGACGGCGGTGCGGGGGAGAGCGCCTCCGGCGCCGCGGGAAGCGTGGTTGGCGGCGCCTCTGTCTGCACCACGGCAGCACGCTCGACCGGTGGGGTGGCGCGCCACGAGCGCACGAGCACGACCGCGCCGATGATGGCCACGAGCGCCACAGCGCCGACGACCGGCGTCATCCAGGCGGACCGCTTGACCGAGCTCGGTGGCGCGGCCGGCGTTCGCGGGACGCGTGAGGATGTCGCCGGCACCACACTGGCGCCAGCGGCGCGCCCGACCGGTGACGCCGTGCTGGCGTGGGCCGCGGCAGGCCGCGCTGCGGGCGACGCCGGTGACACTGGCGGCACCGGTGAGGCGTGTGAGTGAGGCGATGACACGGCTGCGTGAGGCGCCGGCGCCGGCGCAACGGCCGCCGGAGCTTCGCCCCGCGCGATCTCGGGCCACTCCTCGAATGGCCGTCCCTGCGCAGCACAGAAGTCCTTCAGGTTCTCACGGCTCGTGATGACGAGCGGGTCGGTGGGCGGGCGCGACCACGACGCGACGGCGCACGCACGGCGATAGAACTGCTCGGCGTCGTCGATCTGGCCGATCGCTTCACACACGACCGCCAGGTTGTTCAAGGTGCTGGCGAGATCCGGGTGCAGCGATCCGAGCGTGGACTCCTGCAGGCGGAGCGCCTCACGCATCAACACGTCGGCGCGTGGGTAGTCGCCGGCGCGAGCGGCCTGCTCGGCGTCTGCCACCACCAGTCGATACTCGCGCGCGTCCGGCATCCAGTCCTCCGGCGGTGGCGGAGCCTGGGGGCCAGCTCGACGACCGTCTCGGCATTGTAGTGCACCGGGACGGCCGCGCCGGTCGGCCCCCACCCGGTCGATGCTGGGCGCTACCGCAACGGCTCGCGGGATAATCGGCGTCAGGCCCTCGTGACCTCCACTCCCAGAGTCATCCTCATTCACGGCAACGGCGGCGCCACCGCGGCCGACGGCTGGCTGCCCTTCGTCGAGCGCGATCTGGCCTTGCTCGGCCTCGAGGTCGTGAACTGCACCTTCCCCGACAACGTCCGCGCCCGAGCCAGCGTCTGGCTGAGGTTCCTCGAGACCCTCGGCGCCGATGACAACACGGTGCTCATCGGTCACTCGTCGGGTGCCGTGGCGGCGATGCGCTACGCCGAGACGCACCGCCTGCTCGGTTCGGTGCTCGTCGGCGTGTGTCACACCGACCTTGGGGATGCAGGTGAGCGGGCCAGCGGCTACTACCGCGACCCGTGGCGCTGGAGCGACATCCGCCGCCATCAGCAGTGGATCGGGATCTTCCACTCGGCCGACGATCCGCTCATCCCGGTGGCTGAGGCCCGGTTCGTGGCCAGTCAACTCGGCTGCAGTTACTTCGAGCACAGCGACCGCGGCCACTTCGTCGAACGGGCGCCGTTTCCCGAACTCGTGCAGTTCGTGCGACGCCGGCTGACGGCAGGGGCCGGAGCCTGAGCGATGCGGCGCCCGCGCTATCCCGGCAGGCATCCCCGCGCCTTCCATCACAAGTACAAGGAACTGCAGCCGGAGCGCTTCGTCGCCGACGTCGCCAAGGTGCTGCAGGCGGGGAAGACGCCCGCCGGGATGCACCGGCCGATCATGGTCGACGACCTCCTTGCCGTGCTCGCGCCACGGCCGGGAGAGGTGGCCGTGGACTGCACGCTGGGCTTCGGCGGTCATGCACAGGCCCTGCTCGCGCGTCTTCTGCCGGGGGGACGGCTCGTTGGGCTCGACGCCGATCCGCTCGAATTGCCGCGCACGGTGACGCGCCTGGGCGCGGCCGGCTTCGGCGCGGACGTCTTCACGGCCCACCGCACCAACTTTGCGGCCCTGGCCGAGGTGCTGGCGGCCGAGGGCGTGACCGGCGCCGACGTCATCTGCGCCGACCTCGGCGTGTCGTCGATGCAGCTCGATAACCCCGAACGCGGCTTCACGTTCAAGGAGGTCGCGCCGCTCGACATGCGGATGAACCCGGCGCGTGGGGCCTCGGCGTCAGAGCTCCTGGCCCGATTGAGCGTGTCCGAGCTGACGGCGCTCTTGACGGCCAACGCCGATGAACCACATGCGGCGGCGATTGCCGCCCACGTGGCGGGACGAACCCTCGCCACGACGCGTGCACTGGCCGAACTCGTCCGGGCGGCCGTCGAGGGCGCGTCTACTGGCGTCGATGCCGAGCACACCGACCGCTCGGTCCGGCGCGTGTTCCAGGCGCTGCGCATTGCCGTCAACGACGAACTCGGCGCGCTCGATGCGCTGCTGCGCACGCTGCCGGAGTGCCTGGCGCCGGGAGGGCGCGTGGCGATCCTGACCTTCCATTCTGGCGAGGACCGCCGCGTGAAGAAGGCGTTCCAGGCCGGGCTTCGCGACGGCGTCTATGCCGCGGTCAGCCACGACGTGATCCGCGCCGCCGGCAAGGAGGTGCGTGCGAACCCGCGCGCAGCCGCGGCGAAGCTGCGGTGGGCGCGACGGGCGGCTGCCGTGGCTGTCGACTAACGGCGATCGTCGATCTGTGCGATGGCCCAGCGGACCGCGTGCCGCACGGCGGGCGATCGATCGTCGCGCACGGCCTCGAGCGCCGGGAGCGCCGAGGCGCTCTCGATCTCCCCGAGCGCCCACGCCACCACGGCCCGCACGTCCTCGTCGGGATCGCGCAGCAGCGGCGTCAGATGGCGAACCGCGGCCGCCGATTCGATCTCGCCCAGGGCCCAGGCCGCCGTTCGCCGCACGGCCGGCGCGCCGTCTTTGAGCCCGGGCGCCACCACCTCGACGCCGTCCCGGGACTCGATCTCGCCGAGCGCCCACAGGGCGGTGAGCTGCACGTCGAGATTCGGGTCGCGCACGAGCGGCGCGAGCACGTTCACGGCCGAGGCACTCTCGATTTCGCCGAGCGCCCACGCTGCCATCTGTCGCACGCGGGGGTCCTTGTCTTTGGCGAGCGGCGTCAGCACGCCCACCCCGCTGGCGTCCTCGATTTCGCCCAGGGCCCAGGCCGCCATCCGGCGTGCCTCCGGGTCGGCATCGGCCGCCATGGCCCGCAACATCGGCACGCCTTTCGGCGACTCGATTTCGCCGATCGCCCAGACCGCCATCCGCCGCACCTCGGGCGAGCGATCGCGGAGTGCGCGTTCGAGCGGCGGCAGCGCCAGTTCGTCTTCGATCTCCCCAAGGGCCCAGGCGGCCCGGCGCCTCACGAGGGGCGAATCATCGCCCAGGGCGCGACCGAGGCCCGGAATCGACTCGAGGTGCTCCATCTCGCCGAGCGCCCAGGCCGCCATCGCACGCACGGCCACGACGCTGTCGCCCAGGGCCCGCGTGATGATGTCGAGCGTTCCCGGGTCCTCGAGTTCGCCGAGTCCCTGGATGCCCGTCTCTCGCCGGCCGGCGTCGGCGTCTTTGGCCAAAGCGCCGAACTCGGTCGTGGCCCAGGCCGGATGCTCTCGCGCGATCACCCGCGCGGCCAGGTGCCTGACGCACCCGCTCGTGTCCCGGAGCGCGGTCCGGAACGCCTGCAGCACCTGTGGGTCGAGACCCTCCCCGGCACGCCGTCCCATCCGCGGCATGCGCACCGAGATGCCGCCGCCCGCGCGGGGCATCGGCATCGGCATCGGCATCGGCACGGGCATCGGCACGGCGGCGACGTCGCCATTCCACCAGCCGCCGTAGCCGGTGAGCGATCGTGCGGCCAGCTCGCAGACCCCCGGCTCGGCGGCGCGAAGTGAGGTGAGGAGCTCGGAAACCGACGCCGCGTTGCGAAGGTCGGGCTGCTGCACGGCCAGGCTGGCCGCCAGGAGAAGGGCTGTTGTCATCGTCGCTCCAGGGTGTGTGATGTTCCCGGGTTGGACGGCCGGCCAGGGGATTTCGTTGGAATGACGTAGGTGTGCCCGGTCGCGACGCACTCGTGCGTCGCGGCCGCCTGAGCCCTAGGGAAGCTCTGCACAGGGGGATCGACAGGCGATCGCCGGGACCGCATACTGCGTGAGACCGGGAGGGCCGATGACGCAGCCGACATTCGCGGCACTGGTGTGGGACGGCAAGGGGAAGGTGACGCGGCGGGAGCGCTTTCTGGCCGAGATGGATGCGGTCATTCCGTGGGCGGCGCTGACGGCGCTGGTCGTACCGCACTATCCGAAGGCCGGTCAGGGCACCCAGCCGATGCCGCTGCCGCGGATGCTGCGGATCTACTTCTTGCAGCACTGGTTCAATCTGTCGGACCCGGCGATGGAGGACGCGCTCTACGACTCGGAGGCGATGCGGCGCTTTGCCGGCATTGAGCTGGGTGCCGACCCCGTGCCGGACGAATCGACCATCCTGCGGTTTCGGCACCTGTTGGAGCGGCATCAGTTGACCGAGGCGATGTTCGCCGCGGTGCGGACGTTGCTGGAGGAGCGTCAGTTGCTGCTGAAGGCCGGCACGATCGTCGACGCCACCATCATCGAAGCGCCGCCCTCGACGAAGAATGCCGAGCGGGCCCGCGACCCCGAGATGCACCAGACACGGAAGGGCTCAACGTGGCACTTCGGCATGAAGGCCCATGTGGGCACCGACCTCCAGGGGATTGTGCACAGTCTGACGACGACCGCTGCGCACGTCGCGGACATCACCCAGCTCCCGCAGTTGCTCCACGGAGCGGAGCGGGTGCTCCATGGGGACCAAGCGTACTGGAGTGCGTTTCACCACCAGTGTGCCGAGGCCCACGGCGTCCATTACCGCGTCAACCGTCGGGGCACACGCCAGCGGCCGCTCACGGCTGGCCAACGCGTCGAGAATCGCCGGCGCTCCCAGGCGCGCGCCCGTGGGGAGCATGCCTTCCATGTCGTGAAACGGCTCTGGGGCTTCACGAAGGTCCGCTATCGCGGCTTGGCCACGAACACCGTGCGCCTCTTCGCGGCGTTCGCCCTAGCGAATCTCTACCTGCTGCGACGGCGCCTCGCGCCGGAGGTGTGTCCGGCATGACCGCATCACCGCCCACGACGCCCGTGCGCCCGCCCCGCGGGCCACGAGACGGTGCCGCGGCGCAGCCTTACGTGGCGTCGGAACACGCACGTTCACTCCGCACAGTCACCTGTGCAGAGCTTCCCTAGCGAGGGCAGGCAGGTCCGCAAGGACCTGGCGCGCCCGGCAGGGATCGAACCTGCGACCCCCGGCTTAGAAGGCCGGTGCTCTATCCGACTGAGCTACGGGCGCGTCGCTCCAATCGTAGCAGCCCAAGCATGGCGGCGGAGGTCTCAGAGTTCCGCCGTCAGCGTCGCGATGACGTCGGCCGCCGAATAGTCGGTGGCCCCGGGACGCAGGAACCGTCCCACACCTCGCAGGTCGTCGCCCATGGTCACGATCGGCGGTTCTTCGAGCTTGCCTGCGCGTATCTGCGGCAGGCCAGCCGTAGCCAGGAGCGCGTTGCAGATACAAGCTCGTCCCTGCGTATCGGCGCGGTCGCCGCCCTTCGATTCAAATACATTCACGGGTTCCGACGGACAGCGGAAGTCGATCGTGCCATCCGCGGTCCTGTAAGCCTCGCGCAGGTAGCCGAGGTCGCAGATGCGCGGCCGCGCGGCGAGCACGCCGGCGTCCGACAGCGTGCCGGGCACGGTGGCGACCTTGAACGGGAAGCCGGTTGGCGACGCGACGGCGTTGGTGACGACCGCGGCTGAGCCCTCGCGCACCTGCGCGAGCAAGGTGCGACGGAGGTCGTCGCGCAGGCCCGATTCGGCGCACATCGCGAAGGCCGTACCCACCTGCACGCCTTGGGCGCCGGCGGCCAGTGCCTCGCGCACGCCTTGGGCGGTGCCCGATCCGCCGGCCAGCCAGAACGGCAGGCCGAGCGCCTTCAGCTTGTCGAGATTCACGACGTCACGCGGCCCGTAGATCGGCTCGCCGCGTTCGTTGGCCTGTCGGGGGCCGCGCGGCGGCGCGTTGTGGCCACCCGCCGTCGGTCCTTCGACGATGAAGCCGTCCACCTTGCCATTGGCGCGTCGTACGAGGCTGAGCGCGAGCACGTCCGAGGCGATGATGGCCAGGAACTTCGGCCGCGTCAGAGGCGGCAGCGCCACGCCGACGAACTCCCGCGGGTCGAATGAGAGCATCACGCCGTCGTCGGCACCGATGCCGCTCACCGTGAGCGGATAGGTCGCCGGCTCGTGATGGGCGAAGCGATCGAGCACGCCAGGGATCTTCATCGGGATGCCGGCTCCCATCAACACGTACTCCACGCCGGCCAGCATCGCGCCGTAGATGGCCGGCAAGTGCGGTGTCTGGATCTTCTCCAGGAAGTTGATGCCGATCGGATTGGAGTGGCCGTCGCGAGCGAGGAAGACCTCAACGTAGCTGGCGATCATCACCAGGGACTGCCATTCGACCGACGGCGTCGCCGAGGGCATCGGCAGCGTCTGGAAGGATTCGCGTCGCGCCTTGCCGTCTGGCACGTAGTAGCGATCGACGATCGCGGCAGCGAGATCGGCGACGGGGAAGGCATCGAGGGCGCGGCGCATGTGACCGCCCTGGTCTCCCGTCTGCAGACGTCGCACGAGCAGCTGATCGAGGGCCGTGCCACTCACGACGCCCAGATGGCCAAGCGTGGAAACGGTCCGTGCGAGCCGCCAATTCGAGATGCCGACACCCATGCCGCCCTGGATGATCACCATGCCAGCATGCTACGGCGTGTTCGCGCCAGGGCGCGTAATCCTTCTGTAAGACCTGACGCGACTCGCAGGTGCTAGGGTGCCAAACGGCCGTACTTCTGCAGGATCGCCCGGAGTTGGTCGATCGGCAGCGCGTAGGCCGTGTTGCCGTCGATGCCGCTCATGGTGTCGGCGGCCACCAGCGCGTTCACGATTGCTTCCTCGGTGGCATCCACGGTGGCTTCGAAGAAGGGTGACAGGTCCCCGTTCGGGAGCCACGTGAGGGCGGTCGGGCCGGTATCGGCTGCGGCGCCCGGATTGGCCGTGGAGAAGGCGATGAAGATGTCGCCGGAGCCGTTGGCCGCCGTGCCGCCCAGCCGCGCGATTCCCATGGGCACCCTACGCGCCAGGCGTTCGAGCTGGTGGGGCAGGAGCGGTGCCGAGGTGGCGACCACGGCGATGATCGAGCCGTCGCGATCGGCCGGCGGCGCCGGCGCGCGCTGGCGCTCGGCGCCGGTCACTTCGCGGCCCACGGGCACGCCGGCCACCGTCAGGCTCTCGCGCGTGCCGTAGTTGGCCTGCACCAGAACCCCGACGATGTGGTCGCCGACGACACGACTCGAAGTGCCGATGCCGCCCTTGAACCCGTGGGCGACCATGCCGGTGCCGCCGCCGACGTTGCCTTCGACCACAGGACCCGGCCGCGCATCCATGAGCGCCTCGAAGGCGTGCGCCTTCGTCACGTGCTGGCCCTGACCATCGTTCAGGAAGGCGTCGGACGTTTCGCCCACCACCGGCTGGTGCCATGGGATCGGCGTCTTCAGCACCTCGTGAAAGTAGCTGTTGACGCCGTCGCGGACGACGCCCACCGAGTACGTCCCGGTAATCATCACCGGCCCACCGAGCACGCCGCCTTCGACGACCCATGGTGCGCCGGTCATCTCGCCGAAGCCGTTACCGGCGAACCAGCCGGCAAACACCGGCGCCCAGCGCTTGCCGCGCGGCCACACGGCCGTTACGCCCGTGCGCACCGGTCCGCGGCCGACGACGAGTGCCCCCTCACCGCGCACGATCGTCGCGTGGCCCACCTCCACGCCGGCCACGTCGGTGATGGCGTTGAGCGGTCCGGGCGTACCGTGGAAAGGCACGCCGACCGCGCGAGCCCGCGGCTTCGGCTGGGCGCCCAGCGTCGCCGCAGCGATGAGTACGCAAGTAGTGAGAAGAGCCCAGCCCCCGTTGGCACGAAAGCGGCGCAGTATGCGTGCCATTGGGGGCCGGGGCTAGTCGCTCGCCGCGCCGACGAAGCGGTCGGCCTCGTCGGCAAACAGCACGTTGAAGCTCGTGAGCGAGCCGTAGCAGCCGGTGATGTAGCTCTGGATCTTCAGCTTCTGATCGTCGGGCAGGTCGGAGGCGTTGACCTGCTGTTCGAGCGTCCGCAGGCGGTTCCGGAGCATCACGATCTTGTGGAAGAAGGTCTCGATCGGCACCACCTTCTGCTGCACGCCGGGCTTGCCGGGCCGAAGCACGAGATCGCCGCCGCGCCACTTCTCGGCCGGCGCGGCCGGTGTGAGGCCGGTCTCTTCGCGGATGATGCGACGCAGCAGCGCTTCGAGGTTGATACCGGACAGATCACTCATGGAGGGCTCCGAGATCTCACGGTCGCTGACCAGCGGCGGGGCTGGGGTGTTGGCGGCGACCTCGGGGCTGCGCTTCGCCGGGGTCACCGCCGCTCGGCCGGGGAGCGCCATCCGCCCGCCGCCCCGAAAGTTGTGCTCGCTGCGGCAGTAGTCGCAGGTGACGCGCAGCGGCTGCCCGCCGCCGTCGACGACCACGATCGTGTGAATGCGATCGACGTGGCAGGCGCGGCAGTAGTCTTCCACCGTCTGGCCGGCGCGGTAGTCTCGTGTGGGCATCCTGGCCGATCATGCCACGGCTGGCCGGTCGCCGCGGGCTCGGGAACGACACGTGCGTGGCCTTGGCAGCGGCTACTTCAGGCCGGCGCCGATCCTGGAGTATTCGAGCATTTGCGCGGCGAGATCCATCGGATACGTCATGGCCACGTCGGTGATGGCCCCGCTGGCGTCGCGGGTCGCCGTCAGCTTCGGCATCACGAAGCCGGAGTACGACGGCAGGTGCAGGCGGTCCACCCGGGCCACCACCTCATCGCGCAGCACCGGATCGAAATGCACTCCATGGGCTTCGAACAGGGCTTTGGCCGCCGCGTAGTCACCGACGCCCTTGATGCGCTGCACTTCGGCCAGCAACCGGCCCACGCCCTCGCGGAAGGCCTGCGCGTCGGTCATCACGTAGAAGGTCTTGCCGTCGCGCCGCCGCACCTCGATCGCCTTGGTGTTGGCCATCAGCCAGCGCACGATCATCTGGCGGTTGCGCATGTGATCTTCTTCGATCTGCGTGCCCTGGCGCATCCGGCGCAACTGCACGAGCGCGTTCTTGGTGTAGCTCTCGTACTCGGTCTGGACGATCTCGGCCTGATCGTCGGCTTTCAGGATGCCGAGTTCGGCCACCTTCGGGTCGGCGATGAAGTAGAGGGCTACCAGATCGGCGCGACCCTCTTCGAGCGCCGAGTAATGCTCCTTGAGCAGCGTCGCTGGATTACCGCCCACCTTGTCGCTGACCTTGCCCGAGGCGTGGCCAATCACCTCGTGCATATTGGTCGTCAGTTCGCCGGCAAACGCGCTCCACTTGTCGGCGCGCGCCACCTCCTCCGGCGCCCAGGCGAATTCCCGGCGGAACTCGGGCACCGTGGACTTGTCATAGGCCTCGGTCACGTTCGACAGTGACACCGACTTACTGCCGTGCTCCTCACGCACGGTCTGATCGTTTGGCAGGTTGATGCCGATCGGCGTGATGGGGCCGGAGTCGCCGGTTTCAATCACCACGTCGATGGCCGTGGCGGTGATGCCCTTGACGCCGGCCTTCCTGAACTCCGGCGCCCACGGCATGCGATCCTCGAACCACTGCGCGCTGGTGGCCAGCTTCTCGATGTCGACCGTCTTCTGACGGTTCACGTAATAGACGAGCGCTTCCCACGAGCCCTTCACACCGCGGGCGTCGAGGTAGACCTCGATGAAGCCGTTGATCGTGTCGACCGGCGACGCTTTGTCGTTCACCCAGGCGATGTCGTAGGCCTTGCGGTCGGCGTCGTCGCCGGTGCGATACCACTGCACGAGCTTCGCCAGGGCCTCCTTCATGGTCGGCGTGGCGAACGCCTGAGCGGCTTCGAGGTGGCCGATGATGGCGCGAATCTGGACGTCGTAGCGCCCGCCCACCTTGTAGACCTCTTCGACCAAGCGGCCGTCTTGCTTGACCAGCCGCGAGTTGAGGCCGTTCTGCTCCGTGAAGCCCTTGAGGTCAGCCATCGAGACGCCGCTGTAGAGATTGTTCGCGCTCGCCTGCAGGATGTCCTTGCCGCCTTCGGGCGTCTTCTGCGTGACCATCGGATCGACCGTGGCATCGAAGAACAGCGGACGCATCCGCGCCAGCATCTGGTCGAGCGATTCACCGGACGAGGTCGCGAACGTGGCGCCGTTCTTCGCCGCCTGCGCGGCCGCCGCCGCCAACGCCTCGGGCGTGCAGGTCATCACGAACTTGCGGGCGGTGAGATTGTCGTACGGGCCCGAGTTGAGCCACAGGAGCTTCGTGTAGCGCGTGATCTCGGTGAGCGTGGCCGGACCGATGCCGGCGTCGTTGGTCACGATCTGCTCGAGCACGCCGCGCATGGCGAGCCCGTGCTCATAGCGCTGGTCCCAGTAGATGTCGCGGCCGGCGATGGCCGCCTCGGTCAGGTGGTAGACGAGCCGCTTCTCGTTCAGCGGCAGGGCCGTGAAGCCATCGGCGTAGAGCTGCACGATCGCCGCGTCGTCGACGCGTTCGAGCAGGTAGTGGCGCTCGGCCTCGGCCGGGGGCGCGGCCGGCGCGGGCGTCTCGGTGGGCGGCGAACAGCCGGCCAGGACAGTGGCGAACGAGGCGGCAAGAGCCAGACGAATGCGCATCCGGCGAGTGTAATCCACCGTCGCTCACGACGCGACCAAGGCGCGTAGGGGACGCCACCAAGGAGCGACCGAAGCGCCGAGTCAGGCGCGAGCGGGCGTCGCGACCAGCGTCAGCCGCGGGCAGCGAGCGGGGTGGCAGTCTTGCCCGTCCAGCGGCCGGCCGAGTCGGCGTGGAGGCCGAACTGGTCGAGCACCCGCATCACCGTGTGGTCGACGATGTCGGCCACGGTGACGGGGCGCTGGTAGAAGGCCGGCACCGGCGGGAAGATCACGGTCCCCATCCGCGACAGCCGCAGCATGTGTTCGAGATGGATGTCGCTGAGGGGTGCCTCGCGCGGCACCAGCACCAGCCGGCGGCGCTCCTTGAGCACGACGTCGGCGGCGCGGTGCACGAGCGTGGTGCCGTTGCCGGTCGAGATCGCCGCCAGCGTCCGCATGCTGCACGGGGCCACGACCATGCCGCGCGTGACGAAGCTGCCACTCGAGATCGCGGCGCCGAAGTCGTCGGGGCTGTGCACCTCGGTGGCCAGCCGCTTCACGCCATCGACCGTGTAGTCGGTCTCCTGCAGCATCGTCTGGATGGCCCACTTGCTCATGACCAGATGCGAGCCGACGCCGGCCTCGCGCAGCCGCTCGAGGAGGCGGACGCCGTAGACGATGCCGGTGGCGCCGGTGATCGCGACGACGAGTGGGGCGGAAGGCGCGGTAGACATGCAGAGGCGGATCCTGTGGTTAGTGTAGTCCTGTCCCTTGAATGCCGTCGGCCTGCGGGCGGTCCCGCCCCCAGCGCCGCCACAGCCACGGTCCGGCCAGCAGCAGCAGGCACGCGCCCCACATCAGGCCCATGCCCGGCCTGAGAACGAGCGTCGACCAGGCGCCATCGCCCACCGCCAGCGCGCGGCGCAGGTGCATGTCGGCGGCCGGTCCCAGCATGAACCCGATCATCACTGGCGCCAGCGGGCAACCGGCGCGGCGCAGGCCGAAGCCGAGCAGTCCCACCGCCGCCAGCGCCAGGATGTCGCCCGTGGCGCGGTGTACGCTCCAGGCTCCGACCGACGCCACGACCAGGTTGCCGCCGTAGCAGATGCCGGCGAACATGATGAATGCACTGGTCGGTTCGTCCCGAGCGTGACGCCCAGCGCACCCCAGCCCAGGTGGGTGGGCGTCAGCGCCTGCACGAAGCCGTCGACCAGAGCGCCGAAGGCGTTCACGGCCACCACGCGCCGAGTGGCAGCGGCACCCCGAGGCCCGCGCCGAAGACAAGGACGATGACGAGCGCGACCACCACGCCCACACAGGCATTGCCGGCGTGCCGGCGGCTGCCGAGTGCCGCGGCGCCGGCCGCGAAGTCGAGCGTGGCCGTCGGGACGAAGCCCATGAGCGGCTCAAGGAACGCGTGGGCGGGCGCCAGGGCGAGTGCCGGCGCCGTGGACGCAGTCGGCCTCCACGCCGTCGGCGTCGCCGGTGTGCCCTGTGCCAGCCGCGCCAGCACGGCGTTGACGCGCGCCCCTTCGGCCAGCAGGAACTGACGAACGGGCGCGCCATCCAGGTAGAGGTCGGTCCAGCCGGTGCGCGTGAGGGTGTCGCGCCAGGCGGCGCTACCGACCGCGGCGCGTACCTGCGCCGTGAGGGCCGCGGCCTCGACGTCGCTCACGCCGGGCGGCGCGACCACGGCGCGCCAGTTGGCCAGATCGAGCTCCACTCCCGCCTCGCGCAAGGTCGGCGCGTCGAGCTCCGCGACGCGCGACGGCGACGAGATCGCCAGCGCGCGGAGCTGACCGGCGCTGATGCTCGGCGCGAACTCGCCCAGGCCGCTCACGCCGGCCGTGACCTGCCCGCCGAGGAGCGCGGCGAGCGCTTCGCCACCGCCGGCCCAGCCGCCGCCTCGAATGCGTCGCGACGATACCGCTCACCATCACGAGGCCGGTGACGAGCAGCGCGTCGTCGCGTCCGCGGTCGGCGCTGGCAAACCGTGCCAAGCCAATCGTACCGGCGGCGCCCGGCACGTTCTCCACCTGCACCGAGACCGGCGTGCCGAGCGACGCGAAGGCGCGCTGCAGGGCGCGGACCGTCTGATCCCAGCCGCCGCCGGGCGCGGCCGGTGCCACGATCGTGAGCGCTTGCGCGCGCGCTGCAGCCAGACTCCACGCCAGTCCTGCGGCGGTCGCCACCGCGAGCACCACAACCTTGGCGCCGGCACGACCGGCGGGCATCAGGGCGCGATTACAGTGCACGGCCGCGCCCGGGCCGGAGATACGATGGCCGCATGCCGACCGCGCGTTATCTGCACTACGACGTCTTCACTTCGCGTCCCTTCGAAGGCAACCAGCTCGCCGTCTTCCACGACGGGCGCGGCCTCGACACGCGCCAGATGCAGACGCTCACCAACGAGATGAACTTCGCCGAGAGCACGTTCGTCCTGCCCGCTGAAGCCGCCGACACCGACGTGCGGATGCGCATCTTCACGCCAGCGCGCGAGATGCCGATGGCGGGACACCCGACCATCGGCACCACGTTCGCGTTGGCGTCGCTCGGGGTCATCCCGCGCGGTCGCGCCCGCTGGGTGTTCGGCCTGAACGTGGGTCCGACCGCCGTGGCTCTCGAGTGGGGCGACGACGGCCTCACGGCGGCGTGGATGGACCAGGGACGCCCCGAGTTCCGCCAGACGGGCGCACCGGGTGGCGATGTCGTCGCCGCCATCAACGGCGATCCGGCGGCGTGGGCGGCCACCGGTCTGCCGGTCGAGGAAGCGTCGTGCGGCGCGCCGTTTTTCTACGTGCCGCTCTCGACGCGTGCGGCCGTCGACGCGTGTCATCCCGACAGCGCAAAGATGCGGCGCCTCCAGAGCGCCTTCCCCGAGGGGCACGTCGGCGTGTTCGTGTTCACGGCCGAACCGGGACCTGACGGGGCCACCGTCTACAGCCGGATGTTCGCGCCGGAGGCGGGTGTCGTCGAGGATCCCGCCACCGGCGGCGCCAGCGGTCCGCTCGGCGGCTATCTGGTGCGCCACGGCATCGTGCCGGTGGCGGCAGGGCAGTCCATCGTGAGCGCGCAGGGTGTGAAGATGGGACGCCCCAGCCGCCTCCACGTCCGCGTCGAGGCGACCTCGCCGGCCGACATCACCCGCGCGCACGTCGGCGGCTGCGCCGTGCGCGTCGGCGATGGCGTCATCGAGTGGTAGCGGCCCTGCGCACTAGGGGGCCAGGCGCTCGCGTGCCCACGCGACGCCGTCGCGGCGATAGCGCAGCCGGTCGTGGAGGCGGTTCGGACGTCCCTGCCAGAACTCGAGCCACGACGGCGTCACCAGGTAGCCGCCCCAATGGGGCGGACGCGGCGTGGGGCCGCCGGCAAAGCGCGTGTTTATCTCGGCCATCCTCGCCTCGAGCGAGGCGCGGTCGGCGATGACCTGGCTTTGGGGCGAGGCCCACGCGCCGTACTGGCTGTCGAATGGGCGCGAGGCGAAGTAGGCGTCACTGACGTCCGGCGCGACACGGCTGACCGTGCCGCCGATGCGAATCTGTCGTTCGAGGGCCGCCCAGAAGAAGACCAGGCTGGCACGGGGATTCGCCGACAGTTCCGCGCTCTTCGCACTGTCGTAGTTGGTGAAGAAGGTGAAGCCGTCGGCGCCGGCGTCCTTGAGCAAGACGATGCGCGCGTCGGGTGTGCCGTCGCCTGACGCCGTGGCCAGCGTCATGGCCGTGGCATCTGCGAGTTCGGCGCGCACGGCGTCGTCGAGCCAGTGGCGAAAGAGCACGAGCGGGTCGGCGTCCGCGTCGGCTTCTAACAGTGCTCGCTCGCGATAGTCGCGGCGAAGATCGGCGATTGATGTCATGGTGTCTCCTTCGCGGACTCGACGGGCGCGATCCACACGCCCAGGTAGCGGCGATCGCGCACGTCGGGGTCCGCGTCCATCGGGACGAATCCGCTGGTGGTGGCGAGGTCGAGCAGAATGATACTGCCCGTGGCCGGTGGCGGCACGAGGATGTCGACGGTGATCTCGCCCTGCAGATCGACGTCCTGACTCCACCCGAGCGTCGAGAGTCGCAGGTGATTCGGACGCTTGCCACTGTGCACCCGCAGCGTGACGCCCGCCGTGCAGCCACCGGGACAGGCCAACGAGATACGCGCGGGCCGCTCGCCCGTCGTCCAGAAACCGCCGACCTCCGGGTACATGAGCTCGTCGTGGAAGAGCACGATCGCCTCGCCGAAACGCGCCGCCGACAGCACCGGCGGGGTCGACGTCCGCGCGCCGAGATCCACGATGTCGATGGCCTCGAAGCGCACGGCGGCGATCGAGCGTTCGACGTCCGTCTCACCGCGCAGGCCGACGAAGCCGGCATCCACGGGCAGCCAGAACTCCTGCGACCACACGCCGTTCGGGGTCGGAGTGACGGTCCAGGTCGTCAGCGGCGCGCCGATGCGTCCCACCTGCAGGCCGATGCTGGCGCCGGCGCGGGCCGGCAGCGGATCGCGTGACGCCCAGTGGATGAGGACGCGGTAGCGTCCGGCCGGCAGCGAAAAACGGCCATTGTGAATGACGCGCAGCGGCTGCGGCTCGGGGCGCAGGCCGGGCGTGACCTCGACGAAGAGGGCGGATTCGGCGCCGGCCTCCATCGTGCTCGACACGCTGAACGGCGCGTAGCGCACAGCGAGCGGACGACTGACGTGATCGAAAGTATCGAGGGCGGCGAGCCGCGCCCGGGCCGCGAGGTCGATGCCGGGAAGAGGCGGCTCGGCCGCCGGCAGCAGGCCGACCGCCGTGGCCCCAGCGCTGAGCGCGACCGCGCCGGCCCCAAGCGCCCAGAGCGACGCCGCACCGCGTGTTACGGCACCGACCCGGGCCAGTGCCCACGAGCCCGCGCCGACGACCGCGAGCCACACGCCGGTATCGACGAGCGCGCGGCTGGCTTCGTGTTCGACGAAGGTTGGCGCCAGCAGCCAGAGCGGCCAGCGCGGCGACAGCCAGGCCAGCAGCGCCGACGTTCCGTCACGGCCGTTGGCGATGAGAAAGCCGTCCTGCGCCGTCACCAGCACGACGGCAAGACAGGCGCCCGTCCAGATGAGCAGATGCTGCGCGGCGCGCCGCGCCGATCCGGCCGCCGCGGTGCCGAGCTGCACCGTCATCGGCAGCAGCAGCACGAGCAGACCAGAGACGATGGGGCGGCCCGGCGCGGCCGAGCCGCCCCACCAGATCCTGAACGCGCCCACGGTCACTATGAGCGCTCCGAACACGACCAGCAGCTCGAGGCCGACACGCCGTAGTGGGCCGCGACGGCGCGCCATCGTCCAGAAGCCGAACCCCGCCAGCACGTAGGCCGGCGCGTAGGCGAGCAGTCCGTATTCCTGATCGAAGAGCAGGCCGGGCACGCCGAAGAGGGTGTTGCCGATCTCGGTCTGCGTCATCGGCCCATAGGGTGCGCTCGGCATCGGCCGGCCCCAGTAGGCGTAGAAGAACGCGAACCAGCCGAGCAGGCTGAGCGCGTACGGCAGCGCGAGCCGCACGCCGGCCATCAGGTTCCAGCGCGGCTCGGTGGCATGGAGCGGCCAGGCCCGGCGCACGAGCGCCACCGCCACGAGGGCAGCCGACATCGGTGCGTATTTGGTGCTGAGCCACGGGAGTGCGCCGGCCAGCAGGCCGATGGCGACGTCGTGCCAGGGGCGGACGCCGGGCGTCGCGCGCAGCGTGAGGACGATCGCCAGTGCCACGACGAGCGCCGCCGGCACCTCCGGGTAGATGGTGAACGCGTTGATGAGGAACGGCGCCGAGAGCACGATGGCCGCCCAGGCGAGCGTCGACGCGCCGACGCTCGCTGTGAGCGCGACGACCCACCGCCACATCACGGTTGCCGCCGTGGCCGCCATGGCCACGAAGAAGGCCACCACGAGGTCGTAGCCGCCGAGCGCGTAGACCGGCGTGATGAGCACCGGCATGCCAACGGGATGAATCGAGTAGATCTCCTTGTCGACGCCGCGTGTCAGGTAGTGCGGGTCGAGATCGCGTCCGAAGTACTCGGCGTAGTCTCTCCGCGTGTGGTTGTTCTCGATGCGCAGATCGCCGTCGCGCCACAGACTCTGGGCGATGACGAGATAGTGCGGTTCGTCGCCTGACGGGAAGAGTGTCGTGTTGGTGAGACGGCTGGCCGCCAGACCCGAGGCGGCCGCCGTGACGATCCAGATGGCGGCAGTCTGCGCGCGGAGTCCCCGGCGCGCGCTCCAGTCGGCCACGCCCGGAAGAGATGGCCAGATGGTCCACAGGAGCTGCGTGCCGACGAGCGCCCAGACGATCCAGAGCCCGGGGCCGGCCAGCGCCTGCAGGACGGGCCACCGGTCGGGCACGACCAGCAGATACGGCACGATGAGGGCGGCGAGCCCGAAGGCCGGTAGCACCAGACTGGCGAGCGCTGACCGGCCGGCCGGCCGTCGGCGCGCCGCCACCACCGCCAGGCCCGCAACCACGGCCACGGCGAACGCCGTGAAGGCCACGAACGGCTGCCACGACGGCACGAGCGCGATACGCTGCCGCACGCCGTCCACGACCAGCTCGTCGAGCTCGGCGCGCGAGGCCCAGCCGGCGGCCCCGGCGACGAGGCAGGCCAAGCCTGGCAGCAGGGCGGCGCGGAACCGGGTCACGGCGGCGATCTTACTTCGATGCCGATGCGGCGGGCCGGCGGGCCCATGGCCACGGACCGCCTCGCGCGATGGGGATGAGCGCCGGCCCGACCGCGCGGGTCGGCGTCGTGAGGTCGAAGACGCGCACGCGCATCGTGCCGACGCGGGCCTCCGCCAGCGGCGCCCAGTCGAGACGCCCGCGTGCCTGCCCGGCGAATCGCCGCCGCCAGTCGGCCTCCTCCCAGTCGTCGAGTACGGCCCACGTCGTGCGCCCCTGCGCGGCGAGCTCCACGACGCGTGCGTCGAGCGCCTCGGGCGCCACGTAGTCCCAGCGCGCCACCGTCGCGGCGCCGCCGGCGCTGAGCGCGCCGCTGTGCTGCACGCTCAGGAGCACCGCGCCCGCCGGCGCCTCGTCGCGCACCCACGTGGCGACCGCGGGATAGCGCTCGGCGCTTCGCCACAGGTCGAACACGCCCTGCGCCGCCGTCGCCTTGAGGGCGGATCCGGCGATCGCGATGCCGGCGGCCACGACGACGACCGCCGCCGCGTCGCGCGACCAGCGGCCGACGACACGCCACGCACCATGAGCGGTGGCGGTCGCGAGCACGGGCCACGCTGGCAGATAGAAGCGGAATCGGGACTTGGCGCGCCGTCGCGCGTGGTCCAGAATACCCGCGAATCGCCGCGGTGCGCCGCCGCGGCGGCGAATGATTTCGGACGATGCGAATTGGCGCGGCCGTCGTTCTGGCGGCGCTTGCCGCCGTGGTCGACGCGCCGGCTGACAACGCGACTAGCGATCTCCCGTATCCGGCCGCCGCAACACGGCGGCTGATATCCAGGCCATTGTGGCGGCGTTCGCTGCCAACACCGGGCCATGTATCACGTTCGTCGTCGAGCGGGGGACCGATCGCGTGACGCGGTCGGCCTTCACGCTGCTGCTGTCGCCTGACATGGTCGACTTCGCCCGGCCGGTCGTCGTCATCGTGAATGGCCGCCCGGTCCACGACGCGCTCGTCACGCCCGGCGTGTCGACGCTGCTGACCTGTGGTCGCGGCGGCGTTGAGCCGCTACCGGCGGCGCGCCAGGACGGCCGCCACGGCGGCCAGGCCGCCGGCGAGGACGACGGCGCGCATGACGCGGAAGAGACTGATCACCCACGCGATGCCCAGCCCCAGCGCGGGCCACTGAATCCACCAGTGCCCGGGCGACGTGAGCAGGTTGATGACGAACAGCAACGCCAGGATGAGCGGCGCCTTGACGAGGAACTTCGCGGCCCGGAGCGTCTGTGTCACGGCTCGATTCTCCTACAGGAGATAACGCAACCGGCGAGCGCAGGTTCGCACCTGAGGCGCCACCGGCAGTCGAGCGGCGCCGACCGGCGCCTTTCCGGGGCCGAGCGGGCGGGCTACGTCTTCAGCCGGTCGGCGAAGTACTTGTGCAATTTGCCGACTTTGGGCGCGGCGACGGCCGCCACGTACGGTTGATGCGGATTCCGGGCCGCGTAGTTCTGGTGGTAGGTCTCGGCCGGGTAGAACGGCGTCGCCGGTTCGACCGAGGTGGCGATCGGCGCGCCGAAGACACCGGCGGCGTTCAGCTGCGCGATGTAGGCTTCGGCCACTGCCTGCTGCTCGGCATCAGCCGGGAAGATCGCCGACCGGTACTGCGCGCCGCGGTCGTTGCCCTGGCGATTCAATTGGGTCGGGTCGTGCGCCACGGCGAAGAACACCCGCAGCAGTTGTCCGAACGACACGACCTCGGGCACAAACGTGATCCGGATGGCCTCGGCGTGGCCGGTCGTGCCCGCGCACACCGCTTCGTAGTTGGCGGTCTCCGCCGCGCCGCCGATGTAGCCAGAGACCACCGATTGGACGCCATCGATCGGCAGGAACACGGCCTCGGTGCACCAGAAACACCCGCCAGCGAGCACGGCCGCGGCCGGCCCGCCCGCGCCTGGTGCGACGTCGAGGCTCGGGGACGGGAAGTTGGCCAGGTCTGCTACGTCGCCGCCGAACAGGCTCGAAATCTGCATAGTAGAGATTCCCCTCGGTTTTGAGGCCGCAGGGGCTGTCGACGGTTCTCAGAAGCCCCTCGATTGGCCGCGAATGACACCCGGAGACATTTTCGAGGCTACAAATGGCGTCGTGGCCGCCGGCGACCCGCTGATTCAATCGTATACTGACCCTGTGTTGATGTGTGGAATCAGCTACTTAGGGCGATTCGTGGGGCTCATGGAGCCGTTTGCGGTCGCCATCGCGCTCACCGCCGTGACCGGCACCGGGCTGGTCGTCGGTGCCGTTGAGGGTCCTGCGCCCCAGCCGGCGGCTCGTGCCACTTCACCCGCGCCGGCCGGCCGCGCCCAGGCCCTTCAGGCCCTGGCGCCTTCGCACACGGCCGGGCTCTCGGCCGCCGCACAGACCGAGCTCGTGACCCAGTACTGCGCCACCTGCCACAGCGCGCGTGGCAAGGCCGGCGGGCTGGTGCTTGCCGACTTCAACGCGATGCAGGCCCAGGAGCACCCCGAGGTCATCGAGAAGATGATCCGCAAGCTGCGCGCCGGCATGATGCCGCCGGCCGGATCGCGACGGCCCGACGCGTCCACCATCGAGGCGCTGACGGCGGCGCTCGAATCGCGGATGGACGAATTGGCCGCCGTCAACCCGAACCCGGGCTGGCGTCCATTCCAGCGGCTGAATCGCGCCGAGTACGCCACGGCGGTCAAGGATCTGCTCGGCATCGACGTCGACGTGTCCACGTTCCTGCCGGCCGACACGATCAGCAACGGCTTCGACAATGTCGCCGACGCCCAGAGCTTCTCGCCGACGCTGATGGAAGGCTACCTGCGCGCTGCCGGCCGCATCACGCAACTCGCCCTCGGCGACCCCGATTCGGCGCCGACAGAAGCCACCTACAAGGTGCCGCGCACGCAGTCGCAGATGGTGCACATCGAAGGCGCGCCGCTCGGCACCCGCGGCGGCGTGTCGCTCGTGCACGTGTTCCCGGCCGACGGCGACTACAGCTTCCGCGTGATGCTGCACTCGATTCCGACCGGGCAGCTCTACGGCAGCATCGTCCGCGGCGAGAAGATCGAAATCTCGATCAACGGCGCGCGCGTCGCAGTCCTCGACATCCACCACTCGATGAGCGAGCAGGACGAGAACGGCATGAACCTGCAATCGCCGCGCGTGCACGTGCTGGCCGGCCCGCAGCGCGTCTCGGCGGCGTTCCTGCGCCAGTTCGAAGCGCCCGTCGACGACCTGCTCGCCCCCCAGGACTACACCCTCGCCGACTCGCAGATCGGCAGCGGCTTCGGCGTCACGACGCTGCCGCACGTGCGCGATTTCAGCATCAGCGGTCCGTTCAAGGTCACCGGCGTGTCCGAGACGGTGAGCCGCCGCCGGGTCTTCAGTTGCCGGCCGACGACGCTGGCCGAAGAACTACCGTGCGCGACCGAGATCCTGAAGCGCCTGGCGTCGCAGGCCTACCGCGAGCCGGTCTCGACCGCCGATGTGCAGGGGCTGCTCGACTTCTACGAGAAGGGGCGCGCCGGCGCCGATTTCGAAGCCGGCATCGAGACGGCCCTCGAGGCCCTGCTCGCCAGCCCCCGCTTCGTCTTCCGCCTCGAGCAGCCGCCGGCGGCGGCCCGGGTCGGAGAGACGTTCCGCGTGGCCGACCTCGATCTCGCCTCGCGGATGTCGTACTTCCTGTGGGGGACCGGACCCGATCAGGCGCTGATTACGGCGGCGTCCTCCGGAGCGCTCAAGACGACGGCCCGACTGGCCGCCGAGGTACGCCGGATGATCGCCGACCCACGCTCGGAAGCGCTGTCGACGCGGTTCGCCGGCCAGTGGCTGCGCCTCCAGGACGTGGAGAAGATTCGACCCGACGCCTTGCTCTATCCCTACTGGGATTACACGCTGGCCGAGAACCTGGTGCGCGAAACCGAGCTCTTCTTCGATAGCCTCGTGCGCGACGACCGCAGCATCCTCGACATGCTGCGCGCCGACTACACCTTCGTGAACGAGCGCGTGGCGCGCCACTACGGTATTCCCAATGTCATGGGCTCTGAATTCCGCAAGGTGCCGACGCCCACTGGACGTCGCGGCGTGCTCGGGCACGGCAGCGTGCTGCTGCTGACGTCGGTGGCCGATCGCACGTCGCCGGTGCAGCGCGGCAAGTGGGTGATGGAAGTGCTGCTCGGCTCACCGCCGCCGGCGCCTCCGCCCAACGTGCCGGCCCTCGAAGAGACCGGCGGGGCCGTGGGCGGTCGGCTGCTCTCGGTGCGCGAACGCATGGAGCAGCACCGCGCGAACCCCGCCTGCATGTCGTGCCACAAGGTGATCGACCCGCTCGGCCTGGCGCTCGAGAACTTCGACGTCACCGGCGCCTGGCGCATCAAGGACAACGAAGTGCCGGTCGACGCCGTGGGCGAACTCTACGACGGCACGAAGATGGATGGCCCGATCGGGCTGGGCAACGCGCTCCTGAAGCACAAGGACGCGTTCCTCCTGAGTTTCACCGAGCGTCTCATGACCTACGCCACCGGCCGCCGCATGCAGCCCTACGACATGCCCACCGTGCGGAAGATCATCCGCGACGCGGGCAAGCAGGACGATCGGATCTCCGCCTTCCTGATTGGCGTGGTTACCTCGCCGGCGTTCCGTATGAGCCGCGTGGAAGGCGTCGAGCCGGCCACCGTGGCGCCGGCGCCCGCACACTAGTCACGACGTTGAGTCTGTCATTAGGAGCACGCTGATGTTCATTACGCAGAAGCACCTCTCGCGCCGCACCGCCCTCAAGGGACTGGGCGTCACCGTCGCGCTGCCGTTGCTCGAAGCCATGGTGCCGGCGCGCACCGCGCTCGCGCAGACCGCCGCCGGCAAGGTGCGTCTTGCCGCCATCGAGATGGTGCATGGGTCGGCCGGCGCGACCGTGATCGGTCTGCAGAAGAACATGTGGTCGCCGGCGGCCACCGGGCGCAACTTCGATCTGTCACCGACCAGCCTGGCGCCGCTCGAGCCCTTCCGCGAGCACCTGACCATCGTCAGCAACACCGACGTGCGAAATGCCGAGGCGTTCGAGCTGCCGGAGATTGGCGGCGACCACTTCCGCTCGAGCGCGGTGTTCCTCACGCAGAGCCATCCCAAGCAGACGCAGGGCAGCGACGTGCTCGCCGGCACCTCGCTCGATCAGTTCTATGCGAAGAAAGTCGGCCATGAGACGCCGATCCCGTCGATGCAGCTGTGCATCGAGAGCATCGACCAGGCCGGCGGCTGCGCCTACGGCTACTCATGCGTCTACACCGACACCGTCAGCTGGGCCTCACCCGAGGAGCCGCTGCCGATGATTCGCGATCCGCGCGCGGCCTTCGACCAGCTCTTCGGCGTCGGCGGCTCGCCCGCCGAACGCGCGACCCGCCGACAGCGCGACAAGAGCATCCTCGACTTCATCACCGTTGAGGTCGCGAAGCTGCGCAAGGATCTCGGTCCGGCCGACCGGGCACGCCTCGGCGAGTACCTCGACGACGTGCGCGAGATCGAGCGCCGCATCCAGAAGATCGAAGCCTCGAACTCGAGCGGCGATCCGCGGGAGCTGCCCGGCGCTCCGGTGGGTGTGCCCGATGCCTTCGGCGAACACGTGCGCCTGATGTTCGACCTGCAGGCGGTGGCGTTTGCCAGCGACATCACGCGCGTGTTTTCGTTCAAGATGGGCCGCGATGGGTCCAGCCGGGCGTATCCGGAGAGCGGATCGAACAACGGCTTCCATCCCGCGTCGCACCATCAGGACCGCGAAGATCGCATCCGCGAGTTCCAGAAGATCAACACCTACCACGTGGCGCAGCTGCCTTACTTCCTCGACAAGCTGAAGAACACGCCCGACGGGAATGGCAGCCTGCTCGACAACACGCTCATCATCTATGGCTCGCCGATGGGCAACTCGAACGTCCACAATCACAAGCGCTGCCCGTTGTTCTTCGCCGGCCATGCCGGCGGCCGGCTGAAGGGCGGCCTGCACATCAAGACGGCCGACGGGACGCCGATGGCGAATCCGCTGCTCGGTGCCATGCAATTGCTCGGGCTCTCCGACACGACGGCGTTCGGAGACAGCACGGGCGTGACCGATCTGAACGCGGCGCCCGAGGCGACCGCGACCCTCTAGCCTCTCGGAGACACGGCGATGCAGCTTCAATTCGGATACGCGGTGAAGGGCGGCGCCGCCCTGGTGGGCGCGACCGCGCTGGCATTCACGGTGGTGCTCGGCGCCCAGTCAGCCGCGCCGGTGGCCGACGCGGCGATGGCCGGCGACCGGGCCACGGTGAAGACGCTGCTGCAGGAAGGCAGCGACGTCAACGCCGCGCAGGGCGACGGCACGACGGCGCTGCACTGGGCCGCGATGAAGAACGACGCCGAGCTGGCGCAGATGCTCGTCTACGCCGGCGGGAACGTGAAGGCGACGACCCGTCTTGGCGGCAACACGCCGCTCGTCATCGCCGCGCGCAACGGCAACGCCGCGGTCGTCGACGTGCTGCTCAAGGCCGGCGCCGACGCCAAACTGGCGACCACGACCGGCACGACGCCGCTCATGCTGGCCTCCGCATCGGGCAGCGTCGAGGCCGTCAAGGCCCTGCTTGACGCCGGCGCCGATGTCGAGGCGAAGGAATCCTCGATGGAGCAGACCCCGCTGATGTTCGCGGCGGCCAACACCCGGGTCGACGTCATGAAGGCGCTCATCGCCGCCGGCGCCAACGTGAAGGCAGTGTCGAAAGTGGTGAACCTGGCGTCGCTGACCTCGCCCGAGGAGGAGTTCTTCCGCCAGCAGCAACCGCAGCAGGGCCAGGGGCAGCAGTCCGGGGCGCCGGCCGGTGCTCAGGCGCCCGGCGCCGCGCCAGCGGCCGCCGCGGCTGCCGGCGGCGGTGGCCGTCGCGGCCCGCAGCAGGGCAAGGCGGGCGTCGAGCGCAACTTCCGCTACAACGAGCTGGTCGGCTGGCAGGGCGGCATGACGCCGCTGCTGTTTGCCGCGCGCCAGGGCTCGATGGACGCCGTCAGGGTGCTGCTCGAGGCCGGTGCCGACGTCAATCAGGCCAGTGGTGGCGACAAGACCAGCCCGCTCGTGCTGGCCATCGCGAACGGGCACTTCGACATCGCCCTCTTCATGCTCGACAAGGGCGCTGACCCGAACGCGGTCAGCGACAACGGCGTGGCGCCCCTCTATGCGGTGCTGAACGTCCAGTGGGCGCCCAAGGCGCTCTACCCGCAGCCGCGCTCGTACCTGCAGCAGAAAGCCAGCTACCTCGCGACGCTGCAGGCGCTCATCGACAAGGGCGCCGATCCGAACGCCCGCCTCAAGTACAAGGTGTGGTACTCGGGCTACAACTTCGACCTGTCGGGCGTTGACGAGATCGGCGCGACGCCTTTCTGGCGCGCCGCCTATGCCTCGGACATCGAAGCCATGAAGATGCTCGTCAAGGCCGGTGCGGATCCGAGCATCCCGACGACCAAGCCGGCCGGACGTCCGCGGGTGGGCGACGCCGGCGTGCGTGAGGGCAGCGACACCTCCGTGCTGCCACCGCTGCCGATTGGCGGCCCCGGCGTCACGCCGCTGCAGGCCGCCGCCGGCGTCGGCTACGGCGAGGGCTTTGCGGCCAACTCGCACCGCTATGCGCCGAGCGGCATGATGGCGGCGGTGAAGTACCTGGTCGAGGAGCTCGGCGCCGACGTCAACGCGGCCGACCATGAAGGCAACACCGCCCTGCACCAGGCGGCGGCCCGCGGCGATGTCGCGATGATCGAGTACCTGGTGTCGAAGGGGGCGGATGTGACGCGCCTGAACCGCGAGGGGCAGTCGACGGCCGACATGGCCAACGGTCCGGTGCAGCGCACCCAGCCGTATCCAGAGGCCCTGCAGCTGCTCGAGAAGCTCGGTTCGAAGAACCATCACAAGTGCGTGTCGTGCTAGACGGTGCACCGACAGCGACACGACGGCAAAACAGCATGCCACCAGTCATGACACGACGACGAGTGACAGCGACCGCAGCGGGCGCGGCGGCGATCGCCTTCGGCTTGGTCGTCAGCGCCGCGCAGGCGCCGCCTGCGGCCCTCTCAGCACCGGCTCGACTCCGCTCTGCGCAGGCACAGGCGCAGTCGCGCCCGGCGTCGACGACGCCTGCAGCGTCGCACACGCCCGGGGCCGTTCCGCTCACCGCCGCGGGGCAGACCGAGCTCGTGACGACCTACTGCGCCACCTGCCACAGCGAACGCGCCAAGGCGGGCGGGCTCTCGCTTGCCAACTTCAACGCCATGCGGGCGCAGGAGCAGCCTGAGGTGGTCGAGAAGATCATTCGCAAGCTGCGCGCGGGCATGATGCCGCCGGCCGGGGCCCGCCGGCCCGACGCGGCGACCATCGACCTGCTGACCGCGGCGCTCGAATCGCGAATGGACGAGCACGCGGCCACCAACCCCAATCCGGGCCGGCGTCCGTTCCAGCGGCTCAACCGCGCCGAGTACACCCGCGCCGTGCGCGACCTGCTCGGCATCGAGGTCGACGTCACGGCATTCCTGCCGGCCGATACCATGAGCCACGGGTTCGACAACGTGGCTGACGTGCAGGGCATGTCGCCGACGCTCCTCGAGGGCTACATGCGTGCCGCCAGCCAGATCAGCCGCCTCGCGGTGGGCGATCGTGACGCGACGCCCTCGGCAGCCACTTACAAGGTGGGCCGCACCATGTCGCAGATGCGCCAGATCGAGGGCGCGCCGATGGGCACGCGCGGCGGCATCGTCGTGACCCACATCTTCCCGGCCGACGGCGACTACGTCATTGGCGTCAACCTCCACAACGAGCCGCTCGGCGGCCTCTACGGACGCTCGACGATGAGCGTCATGAACATCAAGGAAGAGATCGACGTGGCCATCGACGGCCAGCGCGTGGCGGTCATTCCTCTGAACGAGCGCATGAGCGAATCGGATCCCGCCAACAGCCTCGATCCGAAAACGGCGCGCATCCACGTGACGGCGGGGCCGCACGTCGTCTCGGCCGCGTTCATCCAGAAGTTCGAGGCGCCGATCGTCGACCTGCTCGTGCCTGCCGAGAATACGCTGGCCGACGTCAGCATGAGCTTCGGCGTCACGTTGCTGCCTCACCTGCGCGACATGACGGTCAACGGCCCCTACGTCGTGACCGGCGTGTCCGACTCGGTGAGCCGCCGCCGCATCTTCACCTGCCGGCCGACCGCGGCGGCCGAGGAGCCGACCTGCGCTGGCGAGATCATCAATGCGATGGCGAGCCGTGCCTTCCGCGGGCCGGTGCCACCGGCCGATCTCGAGACCTTGATGGGGTTCTATACCGAAGGGCGCCGGAAGGGCGATTTCGAGCACGCCATCCGCTACACGCTCCAGGCGATCCTCGCCAGTCCGCGTTTCGTCTTCCGCCTCGAGGAGGTGCCGGCGACGATGCGCGCCGGACAGCCCTTCCGGCTGAGCGACGAGGCTCTGGCCTCGCGGCTCTCGTTCTTCCTGTGGGGCACGGTGCCGGATACGCCACTCATCACGGCGGCCTCGGCTGGCCAGTTGCGCACGCCGGCGGCCTTGCGCACCCAGGTCGAGCGGATGCTGGCCGACCCGCGGTCGGAAGCGCTGTCGACGCGCTTTGCCGCGCAGTGGCTGCGCTTGCAGGATCTCGACAAGTTGATTCCCGATTACCTGCAGTATCCGGACTACGACGACACGCTGGCTCAGGGACTGCGGCGCGAGACCGAGCTGTTCGTCGACAGTCTGGTCCGCGAGAACAAGAGCGTGCTGGATCTGCTCGATGGCGACTACACGTTCGTGAACGAGCGCGTCGCGATTCACTACGGCGTGCCAAATGTGACGGGCAACGCCTTCCGTAAGGTGGCGGTGGCCGACCCGAACCGGCGCGGCATCCTCGGCCACGGCAGCGTCCTGGCGCTCACCTCGATTGCCGACCGCACGTCGCCGGTGCTGCGCGGCAAGTGGATCATGGAAGTGCTGCTCGGTTCGCCGCCGCCGGCGCCGCCGCCGAACGTGCCGGCTCTCGATGAGACCAAGGACACGGCCGGTGGACGCACGCTGTCGGTGCGCGAGCGGATGGAGCAGCACCGGGCGAATCCGGCGTGCATGTCGTGCCACAAGGTGATCGACCCGCTCGGCCTGGCGCTCGAGAATTTCGATGTCACCGGCGCCTGGCGCATCAAGGACAACGAAGTGGCTGTCGACCCGGTGGGCGTTCTCTACGACGGCTCCAAGCTCGACGGCCCGGTGGGCCTCCGGAAGGCGCTGCTGCGTCACAAGGACGCCGTGCTGCTGAGCTTTACCGAGCACCTGATGACCTACGCGCTCGGGCGTCGCATCGAGTCCTACGACATGCCGACGGTCAGACAGATCATCAGTGACGCGGCGGCCGACGACTACAGGGTGCAGTCGTTCGTGCAGGGGATCGTAGCGAGTCAGGCATTCCGCATGAGCCGCATCGACGCGCCCGAGACGACCACCACCGCCCCGGCGGCCGGAGCCAGACACTGACACGGGGCCACTGATGCGGGTCCGGGGGGCTCGCCGGGGTCTGGCCCCGACGAGGATTTCCAGCGGCCTGACCCCGGCAGGTTTCGGATAGGATCAGCGGCACGCATTTCGGAGGCGGAGACACGCGATGTTCATCACGCAGAAGCACTTGTCCAGGCGCGCGGCCCTCAAGGGCCTGGGTGTGACCGTGGCGCTGCCGTTTCTCGAGGCGATGGTGCCGGCACGTACGGCACTGGCGCAGACGGCCGCTGGGAAGATGCGGCTGGCCTGCATCGAGATGGTGCACGGTTCGGCCGGCAGCACGGCCTTCGGCATCCAGCAGAACATGTGGGCCCCGGCGGCCACCGGCGCAAGCTTCGATCTGACGCCCTCGGCCCTCCTGCCGCTCGAGCCGCTGCGCGACTACCTTACGATCGTCAGCAACACCGACGTCAGAAATGCCGAAGCGTTCGAACTGCCCGAAATCGGCGGTGACCACTTCCGCTCGAGCGCCGTGTTCCTCACGCAGCTCCATCCCAAGCAGACGCAGAGTTCCGACGTCCGCGTCGGCACGTCGCTCGACCAGCACTTCGCGAAGAAGTTCGGACAGAACACGCCGATCCCGTCGATGCAGTTCTGCATCGAGAACGTGGACGCGGCCGGCGGCTGCTCCTACGGTTACTCGTGCGTCTACACCGACACCATCAGCTGGTCGTCGCCGACCGATCCGATGCCGATGATCCGCGATC
This sequence comes from Acidobacteriota bacterium, assembly GCA_018000455.1. Taxonomy (GTDB): domain Bacteria; phylum Acidobacteriota; class Vicinamibacteria; order Vicinamibacterales; family UBA2999; genus CADEFD01. The sequence goes on along the minus strand of JAGNJW010000015.1, from coordinate 33,487 downwards.
CGCGGGTGGCTTTCGACCAGCTCTTCGGTGTCGGCGCCACGGCGGGCGCCCGCGCCGAACGGCGGGCCGAGGACCGGAGCATCCTCGACTGGATCACGTCCGACGTGGCGCGGCTCAAGAAGGAACTGGGCGCCGCCGACCAAGCTCGCCTCGGGGAGTACCTCGACGACGTGCGTGAGATCGAGCGCCGCATCCAGCTGACCGAATCGTTCAACAGCAGCGGCAACGAGCGCGCGCTGCCCGGCGCACCGGTGGGCGTGCCCGATTCGTTCGAAGAGCACATCAAGCTGATGTTCGACCTGCAGGCGATCGCCTTCGCCAGTGACATCACGCGGGTGTTCTCGTTCAAGCTGGGCCGCGACGCCAGCAACCGCGTCTTCGCCGACAGCGGCGTGAAGACGGCGTTCCACTCGGCCTCACACCATCAGGATCGGGACGATCGCATCCGCGACTTCCAGAAGATCAATCTCTATCACATCGGGATGATCCCGTATTTCCTGAACAAGCTGAAGAACACGCCTGACGGCGAGCGCAACCTGCTCGACAACACGCTGGTGCTCTACGGATCGCCGATGGGCAACTCCAACGTGCACAACCACAAGCGCTGCCCGTTGTTCCTGGCCGGCCATGCCGGCGGTCAGCTCAAGGGCAACCTGCACATCAAGGCGGCCGACGGCACGCCGATGGCCAACGCTATGCTGAGCGTGATGCACATGCTGGGGCTGGACGACGTCACGGAGTTTGGCGACAGCACGGGCGCGATGGATCTGAATTCGGCGCCGGCCACCACCGCGACGCTCTAGGGTGGGCCCCGGAGCCGGCGGGTCGGAACCGGAGGGCATGAACCGCCGCGAGGCGGAGCGGAGACAGTGGCATGCATCGCAGCGCGACGGCGGCCCTGGCGGCCGCGGCGGTAGGGCTGGCACTCGCAGGACTCGCGGCCGCAGACGGCACCGCCGAGCAGGCGACCGCGCGCAAATCGTCACGGGCCACGGTCAGGCCGGCGGCGCCTGCCGGCCCCGGCGGGCACGCGCTCGCCCCGGCCGCGCAGACCGACCTCGTCACCACCTACTGCGCCGGCTGCCACAGCGAGCGCGCCAAGGCGGGCGGCTTGTCACTGGCCGGCTTCAGCGCCATGCGGGCCCAGGACTCTCCCGAGATCGTCGAGATGATGGTGCGCAAGCTGCGCGCTGGCATGATGCCGCCGGCGGGGGCCAAGCGCCCGCCGGCCGGCGCCCTCGAGGATCTGGCGGGCGCGCTCGAAGCGCGCATGGACGAGCACGCGGCGGCGCACCCCAATCCGGGCTGGCGGCCGTTCCAGCGCCTGAACCGCGCCGAGTACGCGCGCGCGGTCTACGACCTGCTCGGCGTGGAGGTCGACGTGGCGCCGCTCTTGCCTCCCGACACGATCAGCCAGGGTTTCGACAACGTGGCCGACGCGCAGGGCTTCTCGCCGGCGCTGCTTGAAGGCTACCTGCGCGCGGCCAGTCGCGTCACGGCGCTGGCGGTAGGGGATCCCGACAGCGCGGCGGGCGAGTCCACCTACAGCCTGCCGAAGACGGCCTCGCAGCTCGCCCGCGTCGACGGCGCGCCGCTCGGTACGCGCGGCGGCATTTCGGTGATGCATACGTTCCCGGCCGACGGCGACTACACCTTCCGGATGGACTTCTTCGCCGAGCCGCTCGGCATGCTGTTCGGAAACACCGCCCGGGGCGAGCAGATCGAAGTGTCGATCAACGGCGAACGTGCCGCCATCTTCGACATCGATCCGCGGATGAACGAGACCACCTCGAGCCTGTCGCTCAAGACGGTGCCGGTCTACGTGCAGGCCGGCGCACAGCGTGTGACGGCCGCCTTCCTGCAGCGGTTCGAAGGCCCAGTGAACGACCTGGTGGCGCCAATCGACCACACGATGGCCGATTCCGAAATCGGCATTGCCGTCGGCATCACCACCCTGCCTCACCTCAGGAACCTGGCCGTCGTCGGACCCCACCGGGTCACCGGTGTGTCAGACACGGTGAGCCGACGGAAGATCTTCACGTGCCGGCCGACGAGCGCGAGCGACGAAGCCGCCTGTGCCTCCTCGATCGTGCGAGGACTGGCCACACAGGCCTTCCGCCGCCCGCCCACCGACAGCGAACTCGAGCGCCTGCTGCGCTTCTACGAGCGGGGCAAGAGCGACACTTTCGAGCGCGGTGTCACCAAGGCCGTCGAGGCGATCCTCGCCAGTCCGCAGTTCCTCTTCCGCCTCGAAGACACCCCCGCCTCGGCGCAGCCCGGCCAGCCCTATCGCCTGGCCGACGGCGAGCTGGCCTCCCGCCTCTCGTACTTCATTTGGGGCGCCGCGCCCGACGAGCCGCTGCAGGCGTTGGCGATGCAGGGCCGGCTGAGTGCGGCGGGCGCGCTCGACCGCCAGGTCACGCGTCTGCTTGCCGACCCCCGGGCCGACGCGCTCTCGACCCGCTTCGCCTCCCAGTGGCTGCGCCTGCAGGATCTCGACGACGTCTCGCCGGACCCGATTCTCTATCCGTACTACGACAGCACCCTCGCCCAGGGGCTGCAGCAGGAAACCGAGCTGTTCGTGGCCAGTCTCGTTCGCGAGAACAAGAGCGTGCTCGATTTGCTCACCGCCGACTACACCTTCGCCAACGAACGCGTGGCTCGGCACTACGGCGTGGGCGGCGTCACCGGCAACCAGTTCCGCCGCGTGGCGCTGCCGGCCGAGCGGCGCGGCATCCTCGGTCATGGCAGCGTGCTGACGCTGACCTCGATCGCCGACCGGACATCGCCGGTGCAGCGCGGCAAGTGGATCATGGAGGTGCTGCTCGGCTCGCCGCCGCCGGCGCCGCCGCCTAACGTGCCGGCGCTCGAGGAAACCATGGCCACGAGTGAGGGCAAGGTGCTCTCGGTGCGCGAGCGCATGGAGGCGCACCGCCGCAATCCGGCGTGCATGTCGTGCCACAAGGTGATCGACCCGCTGGGACTCGCCCTCGAGCACTTCGATGCCACCGGCCGCTACCGGATCCGCGACAACGGCGTGCCGGTCGATGCGGTGGGCGATCTCTACGATGGCACCAGGATGGACGGCGCTGCCGGGCTGCGGAGTGCCCTGTTGAAGCATCAGGACGCGTTCCTCCTGAGCTTCACCGAGCACCTCATGACCTACGCCCTCGGGCGCCGGGTCGAGGCGTCGGACATGGCGGCCGTGCGCGCCGTCATCCGCCATGCCGCTCGACAGGACTACAGGATCTCGGCCTTCGTGCAGGGCGTGGTCGCGAGCGACCCGTTCCAGCTGAGCGTGGTTCGCCGAGCCGCCCCGCTCGCCACCGAGCAGCCAAGGGCCAGGGAACAGGGACCGGGGAAGCACTGACTATGTCGACCTTCATCACCAGGCAGCACTTGTCGAGACGCGCCGCCCTGCGCGGCATCGGGGCCACCGTGGCCCTGCCGTTCCTCGATGCCATGATCCCGGCGCGCACGGCCGACGCCAAGATGGCCGACAAGAAGGTGCGGCTCATCGCCCTGGAGATGGTGCACGGCGCGGCCGGCAGCACCACCTACGGCGCGAGCCAGAACCTGTGGGCGCCAGCGGCCACCGGCAGAGATTTCGATCTGGCGCCCACCGCGATGGCCTCGCTCGAGCCCTTCCGCGACTACGTGACCATCGTCAGCAACACCGACTGCCGCAACGCCGAGGCTTTCAGCGCTCCCGAGATCGGCGCCGACCACTTCCGGTCCGCCGCCGTGTTCCTCACCCAGGCCAAGCCGAAGCAGACGCAGGGGTCGGACGTCTTCGCCGGCACCTCGTTCGACCAGATCGTGGCCAAGCACTACGGGCACGACACGCCCATTCCGTCGATGCAGCTGTGCATCGAAAACGTGGACCAGGCGGGCGGCTGCTCCTACAACTACTCGTGCGTCTACACCGACACCATCAGCTGGGCCTCGCCGACCGAACCGCTGCCGATGATTCGCGACCCGCGCTCGGTGTTCGACCAGCTGTTCGGCGTGGGCACGACGCCCGAAGCGCGGCGCGAGCGCCGGAAGGACGACAAGAGCATCCTCGACTTCGTCGCCGAGTCGGTCGGCGAACTGAAAGGCCGCCTCGGCGCCGCCGACCGGGCCCGGCTCACCGGGTACCTCGACGACGTGCGAGAGATCGAACGCCGCATCCAGAAAGTCGAGGGGCAGAACTCGAGCGGTGATGCGCGCGAGCTCCCCGGTGCACCGATCGGCGTGCCCGACTCGTGGGAAGAACACGTGAAGCTGATGTTCGACCTGCAGGTGGTGGCGTTTGCCAGCGACATCACCAGGAACTTCGCCTTCAAGCTGAGCCGCGACGTTTCGAACCGGGTGTTCGGGCCCAACAGCTCGTCGAACGCCTTCCACACCGCCTCGCACCACCAGGAGCGCGAGGATCGCATCCGCGACTTCCAGAAGATCAACCTCTACCACGTGAGTCTCATCCCGTATCTGCTCGGCAAGCTCAAGAGCACCCCCGACGGCGGCGGCACGCTGCTCGACAACAGCCTCGTCGTCTACGGCTCGGCGATGGGCAACTCGAACATGCACAACCACAAGCGCTGCCCGCTGTTCCTCGCCGGTCACGCCGGTGGACGGCTGAAGGGCAACCTGCACATCAAGGCCGCCGACGGCACGCCGATGGCCAACGCCATGCTGCCGGCGCTGCAGGCGCTGGGCGTCGACGTCGCGAGCTTCGGCGACAGCACGGGTGCGCTCGACCTGAACCGCGCCGTCGATACGACGATGGCCCGAGCGGAGGCGTAGCGCGATGGTCCGACGACATGGGGGCGGCGTCGTGATCGCCGCAGCGATTGGCGTCCTCGGGACGTGGCTGCACCTAGCGGGGCCGGCCGCGGCTCTAGCCGCTGACGGCGCGGCCTCGGCCCAGGGCCGTGTCGAGCACAGTCGAAGCGCGGTGGCCGATGCGGCGATGCGCCGGGATGTCGACCAAGTACGCACGCTCTTGCGCCAGGGCGGCGACGTGAACGCCGCGCAAGGCGACGGCATGACCGCGCTCCATTGGGCCGCCACCCACGGCGACGGTCCGCTCACCGAGATCCTGCTCTATGCCGGTGCCAACGTGAAGGCCACCAGCCGTCTCGGCCGCTACACCGCGCTGCACGTGGCCAGCCAGAGCGGCGCGGCGGCGGTGGTCACGGCCCTGCTGGCGCGTGGCGCCGAGCCCGACGAGACGACGTCCACTGGCGCCACGGCGCTGATGTTCGCGTCGCGGGTCGGGCACGTGGCGACCACGACGGCGCTCATCGAGGCGAAGGCCGACGTGAATCTGGTGGAGCGGGCCAACGGCCAGACGGCGCTCATGTTTGCCGCCACCGCCGATCGGGCCGAGGTGGTCACGCTGCTGCTGGCGCGGGGGGCGACGGCGGATCTGGCGTCCACGGTCGTGAATCTGGCGGCGTTGACGGCGAGCGGCGATGGTGAGGGCCGTCCCCCTGAGCCGCAGCCCGACGGACAGAACCAGGCCCGCGGCGCCGCCCAGCCGGCCGCCGCTGCGCCCGCCCGAACGCCGGCCCGCGCCGCCGACGTGGCTGGTGCCACGCGACCCTATCGCTACAACGAGCTCATCGGCGCCCAGGGGGGGCTTTCGGCGCTGCACTTCGCCGCCCGCCAGGGCGCGTTCGCCGCGGCCCGCGCGATCGTCGAACACGGTGGCAACGTCAACCTGCCGAGCCCGGGCGACGGCACGACGCCGCTGCTCATCGCAACACTCAACGGCCACTTCGATCTCGCGAAGTACCTGCTCGAGCACGGGGCCGATGCGAATCTCGCCAGCGCGGCCGGCGCCGCGCCGCTCTATGCGACGCTCAACGTGCAGTGGGCACCCAAGGCTGCCTATCCGCAGCCGCGCGCCTATCTGCAGCAGCAGACGACCTACCTGGATCTCATGACGCTGCTGCTCGACAAGGGCGCGGATCCGAACGCGCGGCTCACGCGCAAGGTCTGGTACTCGGGCTACAACTTCGATCAGTCGGGCGTGGACGAGATCGGCGCGACGCCGTTCTGGCGTGCCGCCTATGCCAGCGACGTGACGGCCATGCGGCTGCTGGTCGGGCGCGGCGCCGACCCCTTCATTCCGAGCGTGCGTCCCGCCGAGCGCACGCGCGGCCTCGACGGCGTCGGCGAGCTGCGCGACGTCTCGAGCGTGCCGCCGGTGCCGGTCGGCGGCCCCGGCATTCCCGTGCTGCACGCGGTGGCGGGCGTCGGCTACGGCAAGGGCTTCGCCGGCAACTCGCACGTCTTCGCTCCGGCCGGGATGATGGTGGCCGTGCGGTATCTCGTCGAGGACGTCGGCGTCGATGTCAACGCCCTCGACTATGAGGGCAACACCGTCATTCATCACGCCGCCGCCCGCGGCGACACCGAGATGATCAAGTACCTCGTGTCGAAGGGCGCCGACGTCACCCGCGTGAACCGCGCCGGCCAGACCACCATCGACCTGGCCAACGGCCCGGTGCAGCGCGTGCAGCCGTTCCTTGAGACCATCCAGCTGCTCGCCTCGCTCGGCGCCAAGAACAACCACAAGTGCGTGTCGTGCTGACGGCCGGGCTGCCGGCCGCCTGGCGGTGAGAGCCTCGCGGGGTCGGCGGTCCTGCCCCGGTCGCCGGCCCGGTGGAGGACCCGATGCAGACTATCTGGCAGGATGTGACCTACGCCGTGCGCTCGCTGCTGCGGGCGCCGGGATTCGCCGCCGTCACGATCCTCACGCTGGCGCTCGGCATCGGCGCCAACACCGCGGTCTTCACCGTCGTTAACGCGATCGTGCTGCGGCCGCTGCCTTACCCCGCGGCCGACCGCCTCGTGATGCTGTGGCAGGATCTCAGCCAGCGGGGCGGCCCGGCCGATGAGTGGGCCTCGCCGGGCAACTTCGTGGACTGGACGACCAGCCTGCCGGCGCTCGAACGGGTCGCCGCCATTGGCGGCTGGCGTCCGACGCTGACCGGCGACGCCGAGCCTGAGGCGCTTGGCGGCGAACAGGTGTCGCACGAGTACCTGACCGTGCTGCGGCGCGCCCCGGCCCTCGGCCGCGACTTCGCCGCCGCCGACGACGTCCCGAACGCGCGCCGCGTCGCGATCATCAGCGACGGCCTCTGGCGACGGCGGTTCGGCGGTGATCCCTCGGCCGTCGGTCGCCTCGTCGTGCTGGCCGGCGAGCCGCACGAGATCATCGGCGTGCTGCCGCCGGCCTTCCGCCCGGTCGTGGCGCCGGACGCCGACGTCTGGCGGCCGCTGCGACTCGACCGGGCCAATCCGTCTCGTGGCCTCGTCGTGCTGCGGACGGTGGCGCGTCTTGCCGAGGGCGTCACTCTGGCCCAGGCGCAGGGCGCTGCCACGGCCCTGGCCGCGCGGCTGGAGGCCGAGCATCCCGACGACAACGCGCGCACCGGCTTCCTGGTGCAACCGCTCGGCGACCGCGTCACCGGACAGATTCGGCCAGCCCTCGTCGCGCTGGCCGGGGCCGTGGCCTTCGTGCTGCTCATCGCCTGTGCGAATATCGCCAATCTCCTGCTGGCCCGTGCGTCCGGTCGTCGCCGCGAGCTGGCCACGCGCGTCGCGCTCGGCGCCAGCCGCGGCCGGATGGTGCGGCAGCTCGCTACCGAGAGCCTGGTCGTGGCCGCGGCAGGCGGCGCCGTGGGCCTGCTGCTCGGCATCTGGGGCGTCGACGCGCTGGTGGCCCTGGCGCCGGCCGATGCGCCGCGGCTGGACGAGGTGCGGGTCGACGCCGCCGTCTTCGCCGCGACCGCGTTGCTGGCACTGGCCACCGGCCTGCTCGTCGGTCTCGCGCCCGCCCTCCAGCAGTCGTTCACGAGCGTGGCCCCGGCGCTCAAGGACGGCGGCCGCGGCACCGCCGGCGGTAGCAGCGGCACGCTTCGCCGGGTTCTCGTGACGGCGGAAGTCGCTCTGGCGCTCGTGCTCGTCACCGGCGGCGCCCTCTTCGTCGAGACGTTCGTGCGGCTGCAGTCGGCCGACCTCGGCTTCCGCACCGACGGACTGCTCCTCGGCGCGATCTTTCCGACCCGCACGAGCTACGACACCCCGGAGAAGACCATCGCCCTCTACGACCAGGTGCTCGAGCGCGTGGCCGCCATTCCCGGGGTGGAGCAGGCGGCCCTGAGCTCGGTACTCCCGCTCGACGGCGGCGACAGCGACATGTCGTTCGCGATCGAGGGCCGGCCGGCCGTGTCGGTGGCCAGCGAGGTGCCGGTTGCCTGGTACCGGCTGGTCAGCGCCGGCTACTTCGAGGCGATCGGCATGCGAATCGTCCGCGGTCGTAGCTTCGCGGATCGTGAACCCGCCCCGTCGGTTGTCGTCAACGAGACGTTCGTCCGCCGGTATTTCCCCGGCGAGGATCCCCTGGGCCGGCGCCTCCGCTTCGGCGCACCCGATCGCCCGGCGTTCACGATTGTCGGCGTCGTCGCCGACGTCAGCGGGCGCGGGGCACGGGAGGACACCCGCGTCGAGACCTTCGTGCCCTACCGGCAGATGCCCGAGCGGGGGATGAACATCGTGCTGCGCGGTCCGATCCCCGGCAGTTGGCCCACGCCCCTTCGGCAGGCGGTCGGCGCAATCGATCCCGGGCTGCCGGTGGTGGGCGTGCAGACGATGGCGGAGCGGGTGGGCGTGTCGATCAGCCAGCCACGGTTCCTGGCCACGTTGTCGGGTGGCTTCGCCGGTCTCGCCCTCATTCTGGCCGCCCTCGGCATCTACGGCGTGATGGCCTACGCCGTGGCCCAGCGCACGGCCGAGATCGGGGTGCGGATGGCGCTCGGGGCCAGCACTACCGGAGTGTTCCGCCTCGTCGTCGGCGACGGCGTGAAGCTGGCCGCTGCCGGCCTGGTGCTGGGCGTGACGGGTGCCGTGTTCGCGGCCCGGGCGATTGCCACCCAGCTCTTCGGCGTCGAACCGACCGACCCGCTGCGACTCGCCGTCACGGCCGCCGTCGTCGTCGGCGTCGTGGTCGCCGCCTGTCTCGTGCCGGCGCGGCGTGCCATGCGTGTCGACCCCCTCGAGGCGCTCAGGGCGGAATGACGCTGCAGCGCAAGGTAAGCGCTCTTGCGCCCTGCGATCACACGCGATCGAACTCCGGGTTGGCGGTCACGCGCCGGCCCTGGCTCGTGAAGGCCTCGAGGTAGGCGGTCACCCGGCGCGCGGCTTCCGCGCGATCGGTGTTGTCGAGCGTGAGATTCAACAGGTCGATGTACCACGGCGCCTTGACATCACTCTCGACGAGCGCCGCCACCAGATCCCGCGCGATCGGCAGCGTGGTGGTCTTCGAGTCGTCGTGCACGTCCCGGTTGGCGGCGGCCAGGAGCTTGGCGTATTCCTCTTCGAGCAGCCGCGCAAAGAGCGCCGGCGTCAGCGTGTCGCCGGCCACGACGCCGGTGTCGGGATCAGCGTCGGTGAAGGGCGCCTGCTTGTGGAGCCATTCCCAGAGGATGCTGACGCGGATCTCGCCCGTCGCCATGTCCTCCATCAGGTAGAGCACATCGTCGTTGCCGAAGAAGTCCGCCGGCTTCAGGGCCGCCGCCTGCATGCCCTTGCCGAAGGCGTTGCCGTACTGGATGGCGACGCTCACGAGATCGCGCGCGCCGCGCACGGTTCTCGGCGCGGCCTCGAGCGCGCGGAGTTCGGCCGCGTCGTGGGCGGTGTAGGTCAGGGGCGGGAACTGCCGACCGAGCTGATTGGCTTGGCCGGCCTGTTCCCAGACCGGCCGCACGATGTGCACCATCTTCCAGTGCGCCACCCACTTGCCGCTGGCGCCGGCCGTGCGTTCGCGCTCGGCGCCGGCCACCGCTCGCGCCATGCCGGCCGTGACGCCGGCGGCCGAGCCGACCGGGATGTTCGGCTCCATGCCGCCCTGCCACAGCGCCGTGCGGCCGTGGCGGTCTGGCGTGTTGACGGCCCGCCGCACGCGGTCTTCGTAGGCCCGCATGTAGGCGTAGGTCATCGTGATGGCGTCGATGTTCGGGTTCCGGAAGGCCGCGTCCCAGGCCACCGCATCCGACACGCTGTTGATGTAGTCCCAGCGGCCGGTATTGAAGCCCACGAAATGGGTGCCGAGGGCGGCGCGGATCTCCATCAGCTGATAGCACGCCTCGAGCTGCTCGACCAGCACGTAGGCCTTGATGGTGCCCACCGCCATCCCGAGATGCGTCTCGAGGGCGCTCAGCAGGTCGTGCCAGAGAGCGGCCTCTTCCGCCGTCTGGATCTTCGGCAGGTAGAGGACGATTGGCCAGCCGGACGCAGCCAGTGCCTGCTGGACGTTGACCACATAGAGCACGAGATCGACGATCGAGGCGGAGAAGCCGGTGCCGCCCGCCCAGCGGACGTGCCGATCGTCGAGGTGCAGACCGCGGGTCCGGAAGATGGGCACGGTCACGTCGAGTTGCGCCCGCCAGTCGGCGACGATCGGGCGGCCGAAGAATCCCTGGGCCCACTGGTTCATTTCGTCGGCGACCCGGGCGGCGACCTCGAGGAACACCGCCTCGCGCGTGAGCGCCAGGCGCAGGTTCCGCTGATTATCGAGCGACATCGTGGAGCGCTGCCCCAGAGCGTCCTCGCCGTCGAACATCCAGCCATCGGCGCCCGAGAGCAGCGCGTAGGCGACGTTGCGCAGGCTGACGTCGAGGGCGGCGCCGGGACGAGCCGCCGGTCCGGTGCCCTGAATCCACTGCCGGTCGAGCGCAGCGGGAATCTCACTGCCGTCGAATCGTCCGGCGCGCGCGTTTGCCACGCCAATCGCGGTGCGGCCGATGGTGGCGTCGGGCGGCAGGAAGCCGAGGTGCTCGCGCGCGCTCTGTCTCGCCGCCCGGCGTGACAGCCTGGCCTGCATCACAGCCTGGCGCTCGCGATCGAGGGGAGCGAGCAACTCGAGGGCCGCGATGGCCGGCGGCGTGAAGACGTCGGCGTAGCGCGTGGCGAGGGTGCCGCGGATCTGCAGAGGGCCTGCGGCTTGATGGGCGGGCTGACGCTTCGGCATCGCGCCGGAGTGTATCGCAGTCGGGCGTCGGCGACCGGCGCCTCCCGGTGGTCGGCCACCTTCCGCCGACGCGACTCCGTTGACGGCAGGTGCGCGCGGGTATACAAAGACACCCTCTGACTTCACGCGTGCTGGCGGCGGGTGTCCTCCTGCTGCTGCCGGTGGCGCCCGCCTCCGCGCACGTACCCACGCCGGCGCCAGCCGGCGTCGAGATCAAGGGGCAGTCGGCGCATCCAGAAGTTCGTGCCGGCGTCGTCGTCGCGGTGATCACTCGTCCTTGGCGCGGCCTGCTGACGAGGGCCACCCGCTGGAAGGTGCCGCCCGTGACTGCTCGAGGCGCCTGACCTCCTCGACCACGCGCTGCAGGCCATCGAGCAGATAGCTGGCCGTGTTTGGCCGGGCGAACAGCCCGTTGATGCCGCGCGCTATCGGCACCAGGCCGGCCACGAATACCCCGGCAGTGTGTCCTCCGCAGGAGGGCGCAGAGGGCCTACTTCAGTCCTTCTGCCACCGTCAGGAACCGATCGATGTCGCTCTCGGTGTTGAAGAGGGCCGGCGCCACGCGGATCTGCGTGCCGTTCTCGCGCAGGCTCACGAGCGTCTTGGTGTCGGCCAGCAGCGTCGTGATCGCGTCCGCAGACTTCGTGACCTTGAACGCCACGATCGACGAGCGATTGCCGTCGGGCGTCAGGACGTCGAAACCGAGCGTGCGCAGTCCGCGCTGCAGACGATGCGCCAGCGCGACCGTGTGCGTCTCGATGCGGTCCACGCCGACCGTGCTGACGTAGTCGAGCCCCGCGCCGAGCTGGTAGATGGGCCCGAACGCCGGCGTCGCGTAGTCGAACTTCTTCGCCGTCTGGTAGATCTGGAAGTCGGTCGGCCCGAGCGTCTTCTCCACGTGCCGCCAGCCGTAGCGGTCGGGGGTCAGGCGGGGCAGTACCTCGCGGCGCACGTAGAACGGCGCCACGCCGTAGCTGCCGAGCACCCACTTGTAGGTGCCGATGCACATCGCGTCGACGCCGGAGGCCTGCACGTCGACCGGGAACATGCCGACGGCCTGGATGCCGTCCGCGTAGCAGAACGCGCCGTGCGCGTGCGCCAGATCGGCAATCGGCCGCATCTCGTGGCGAAAACCGTTCTGATGCGACACCCACGCCACCGAGACCAGCTTCGTGCGGTTGTTCACCAGCCCCTCGAGCTCCTTGACGGTGACCGCGCCGCCGATCGCCCTGGCGATGCGCAGCTCGACGCCGGTGGACTTCGCCATCTGGGAGTAGAGGACGAACTCCGATTCGTAGTGCAGCTCATCGATGACGACGTTGTCGCCGCGGCCAGGGTTCAGCGAGCGCGCCACGACGTTCTCGCCCTCACTCGTAGCCGACAGGAACGCGATCTCGTCCGGGTCGGCGTTGATGAGACGCGCGTAGTGGGCGCGCACCTCGTCGGTCTTGCGCAGCATGTCGCCGAGCGCGATCGGCGCCTGGGCCTTCGCGTCGGCGAACGCGCGTCCGACCGCGGCCACCGGCAGCGGTGTCGGTGTGATGTAGGCGGAATTCAGGAACAGCGTCGTTGAGGCCACGGGGAAGTCGGCCCGCACCCCGAGTGGGTCCAAGGCGGCTTGGGCAAGGTCACTCGCGGACACGGCTAGCGTCGACAGCCCGGCCATCGCCGGGAACGCCGTGAGGATCGTGCGACGGGAAATGGCCATGTCAGACCTCGTGGTTCAGTGGGCATTCGACGCGCCGAGGAGCCGGCGAATCTGCGTCACGGCGTAGGCCGTCTTCATATCGAAGAGCTTCTTGCCGAGTTCGGCCGACGAGCGGCGGCCGTCGCCGGTGATGCCGTTGTTGACGCGCGGCGCCACGCGATCGGGCTTCGCGCCCGGTACTGGCATCGGATCGCCGAGGGCGTCCTTGACGAGTTCCTTGCGCACCCAGCCCTTGTCGCCGCCGAGATACAGCATCTCGGAGGTGTCGGGAATGCCAGCGTGCGCGCTGGCCGGGTAGCCCTGCGCCGTGATCTCCTTGTCGAAGTCGCCATTGGCCTTGCCGTAGACCTCGTCACAGTAGACGACACGGATGCCCTGGCCGGCGTACTTGGCATCGAGCTTCGCCGCCACGCTCCTGAGCTGGGCCTGCCCGCCGCCGTGGTCGCCCATCAGCACGACGTTCTTGAAGCCGGTCTTGATGAGCTCGTCCGCGATCTGCTCGTTGATGGCCTCGAAGATCTCGTTGGTCAGCCCGATCGTACCCGGCAGCTCGGCGCTGGCGCGGTTGGGCGAGAAGGGCAGCACCGGCGCCGCGATGGCGTTGCCGAGCTCGAGGGCGATGTCGCGCACCTGCTCACGTCCGAGCAACGTGTGGCCGCCGTTCACGTTCTGGGGACCGCGCTGCTCGGTGCCTCCGTTGTAGACGAGCGCCGTCGTCTTGCCGTCGGCCAGCGCCTGCTTCACCTCCGGCCACGTCATCATCTCGAACTCGACGTTCGGAGTGCGCGCCGCCGCGGCGCCGGGGGCGACGCTCTGGGCTCGAGCGGGGCCGGCCGCCAGTAGCGTCGTCATCACCACCAGGCTGCCCAAGGTGCCGTATCGCATGAGTCGGCCTTCTGTCGTCGCCAGCGGACGCCTCATGCGACCGCTCCGGGACGATGCGCCTCAAGGATAGCCGACGCCGGGCGGCCCGTGGGGCGCAAGCGATGATGGCGGCGTGCGCACAGCCGGCCTCAGGTGGGGGATGGCGGCGTGTGCCGCGCTGGCTGCCGGAGGTCTGCGCGTCGAGGTCAAGCCGGCAGCAGCCGTGCGACCGTCCAGTACAGGCCCACCGCGGCAGTCGCCAGCGATGCCGGCATGACGATCCGCTGGTGGAACCACGCGCGGTCGCGCCACCAGCCGACGCCGAGGGCGACGGCGGCGATCACCATGAGCTGCCCCGCCTCGACGCCGAGATTGAAGCCGACGAGTCCGAGCGCGAAGTCGGTGCGCGGCAGCTGCAGCCCGCGAAGGACGCCGGCGAATCCCAGGCCAAGCAGGAGACCGAAGAGGAAGACCAGCGCCAAGCCCCACGATGGTCCAGCTCGTGAAGCCCGACCCGGCGGACAGCAACTTCCAGTTTCGCCGCGGCGGGCGGATGCTCACACCCAGCCTCGACGGGCTGCCGCTGACCAAGCCGCCCCACGGTCGCGTCACCGCGCTCGACCTCAACGACGGCACGCTGGCGTGGACATCGCCGGTCGGCGAGGGGCCGCCGCCCGAACGCGCAAGCTCCACGTCTTCGATCCCGACACCGGGGCGCACCTGCGGGCCATCGAACCGCCGGTGCCGGGCCCGATGGCCTCGCCCATGACCTATCTGCACCAGGGCCGGCAATACGTCGTCGCCGCCAGCGTCGCCGGCCTGAGCGCGGCGCTCGTGGCCTACGCGCTCGCCACGCCGCAGGCGCCCGTGCGCGGCGCCGGGAGCGCCGGTTGAGCGCTTTCGGGGAAAGTCGCCAGCCGGCGGTCTCGCGATAGGATGGCCGCGCCATGGAGATTCCGCTCAGCCCGCTCGAGTTCATGCGTCGCGCCCGGCGTCTCTACGCAAGTCGCGAGGCAGTCGTCGACGGCGACCTCCGCTGGACCTACGGCCAGTTGTTCGAGCACTGCGACCGGTGGTCGAGCGCGCTGCAGGCCCTGGGGGTGCAGCCGGGCGACCGGGTCGCCTACATCTCGCCGAACACCCACCAGCAGCTAGCCTCGTTCTATGCCGTGCCGCAGATCGGCGCGGTGCTCGTGCCGATCAACTTCCGCCTCGCGACCGAGGAATTCCAGTACCTGCTACAGCACAGCGGCGCCACCATCGTGTGTGTGGACCACGACTATCTCGAGGCTGTCGATCGGCTGCGGCCGGAGCTGCCGGGTGTGCGGCACTTCGTCGCGCTCTCGGGCACCGGGGCCGGCTGGCTCGACTACGCCGCGCTCGTGGCGGCCGCGACGCCAACGCCGGAGCGGCCGACGGTGGCCGAGACCAACCTGCTCACCATCAACTACACGAGCGGCACCACCTCGCGGCCCAAGGGCGTGATGATCACGCACAGGAACGCGTGGGTGAACGCCGTCGGCATGCTTATTCACATGCCGATGTCGGCCGTCGACCGCTACCTGTGGACGCTGCCCATGTTCCACGCCAATGGCTGGACCTTCACCTGGATCGTGACGGCGATCGGCGGGCGGCACGTGTGCCTGCGAAAGATCGATCCCGCGGCCGTCTTCCGCCTGATCGCCGACGAAGGCGTGACGTTCTTGTGCGCCGCGCCCACCGTGCTCATCGCGCTCGCCAATGCCCCGGCCGAGCTCAAGACCGGCGTGCCGGGCGGCGTCCGCGTGCTCACGGCGGGCGCGCCACCGGCGGCGGCGACCATCCAACGAATCGAAGACGAGCTCGGTTGGGTGGTGACGCAACTCTACGGCCTCACCGAGACCTCGCCGCTCATGACGATCTGCGAGCCGTTGCCCGAGCACGAGCGGCTCGCGCCGGTTGACCGCGCCCGCCAGAAGGCGCGTCAGGGTGTCGAGCAGCTCACTGGCGGGGAAGTGCGGGTCGTCGACGCCGCCGGCGCCGAGGTGCCAGCCGACGGTGAGACGCGCGGTGAGATCGTCGTGCGCGGTAACGTCGTGATGGCGGGTTACTACGACGATCCGGAAGCAACCGCCGCCGTGATGGGCGCCGGCTGGTTCCATTCAGGCGATGCTGCGGTGGTGCATCCCGATGGCTACATCGAGATTCGCGATCGCCTGAAGGACGTCATCATCAGCGGTGGCGAGAACATCTCATCGGTCGAGGTCGAGGCCACGCTGCTCCGGCATGCGGCCGTGCTCGAAGCGGCCGTCGTGGGGTTCGCCGACGAGAAGTGGGGCGAAGCACCGCATGCCTTCGTCGTCTTTCGGACCGGAGCGGAGGCGGCGCCGGCCGAGCTGCGCGCCTTCTGCCGCGAGCACCTGGCGCACTTCAAGGTGCCGCACAGCTTCTCGACCGTCACCGAGCTGCCGAAGACGGCGACCGGAAAGATCCAGAAGTTCGTGCTGCGCAAGGGCCGGCCGAACATCGCCGCGCAATAGCGGCGAGGTCGCTTGCCGGAGGGCACGTCTACGCGAAGTGCGACGCCACGAGCGGTGTCGAGAGGGAGCCGGCCGCGGCCTCGACGTAGAGCTGGCCGTCCATGACGTTCACCGTCCACTGCGTGCGCCGCTCGAGCGTGGCGGTCAGGGAATCCAGGAACGTCCGTTCGAAGGCAAAGACAGGGATCGCGGCGGCGCGATGCACGCCCTGGCCATCGAGCTGGGCGAGCACCTGCCTGAGCTCGCGGTGCGTGTAGATGGCCGTCCGGCCGGCGAGCTTGCTGGCGCGGTGTACGCGCTCGGCCGACGGCATGCCCACCTCGATCCAGGCGGTCGTGCGTCCGGTGAGGTCGCGCACGAGGACGGCCGGCTCATCGGCGATCGAGAGCCCATCGCCGAAGACGATGCCCTCCTCGTACTCGAGGGCATACGCCAGCAGCCGTGTGACGAAGTAGTCCGCGGTTTCCGACGGGTGCCGTGCCGCACGCAGGTCGAGCGTCTCGTAGACGCCCCGGTCGACGTTCGAGAGATCGATCGTGAGCGCGTAGACCGTCGAAGACTGTGCCATGCCGGACAGGATGGTACCACTCCACCCCTCGCCAGCCGTCGCGACACACACACCGTCTCGCGTTATCATCTCGACGCTCTGACGTTGCCTCGCCGTCTGCCTCGTCCTCCCGCTCCCGCCTGGTTCGTGTCGGGCCTGCTCGTCGTCATCTCGATGTGCGCCCTGCCGGTGGACGCCCGTCAGGCCGAGCCGGTGCCGGCCGGCCCCGGCAAACGCACGGTGGCCAGGCGCGTCGCCGCCGGCGCGATCACCGTCGATGGACGCCTATCGGAGGACGCCTGGCGCCTGGCGACGCCGGTGACCGACTTCGTACAGAAGGAGCCCATCCAGGGCGCGCCGCCGACCGACGACATGGAGGTGCGCTTCGCCTACGACGAGCGGGCCTTCTACGTCGGCGCGCGGATGTTCAGCAGAAACGCGCGCGGCATTCAGGCGCCGCTCGGCCGCCGTGACCTCGTCGACCAGGCCGAGCGTCTCGTCATCGGGCTCGACACGTTTTTCGACCATCGCACGTCGGTCGTCTTCGGTGTGACGGCCGCCGGCGTGCGCATGGACCGCTTCCATGGCACCGACAGCGAAGAGAGCTTCGATGCCACCTACGATCTCGTGTGGGATGCGGCGACCACCATCGATGCCGACGGGTGGACGGTCGAAATCTGGATGCCCTTCGCCCAGCTGCGCTTCAACCCGGGCCAGGACCTGACATGGGGCCTCAACATCCAGCGCTTTCGTCCGTCGATCAACGAGGAGGACGACTGGGTGCTCATCCCGCGCACCGTGCGTGCCTGGGCGTCGCGTTTTGGCGAGCTGCACGGCGTGTCGGACGTGCCGGCGGCGCGCCGGCTGGAGGTATCGCCCTATGTGGCTGCCGCCAGCACGCTCTATCCACCGAGCGACGGCAATCCGTTTCGCGCCGGGCTCAACCCGCTCGGTCGTGTCGGCGCCGACGTCAAGATGGGCCTTGGACCCAACCTCACGCTCGAGGCCACGATCAATCCCGACTTCGGCCAGGTCGAAGCCGATCCCGCCGAGGTGAATCTCACGGCGTTCGAGACGCGGTTTCCCGAGCGGCGGCCGTTCTTTCTCGAAGGCGCCACGCTCTTCAACATCGGCCATCCGAACTTCTACTACTCACGCCGTATCGGTGCCCGCCCCATCGGACCCGCCGCCGGCGACTACGTGGACTATCCCGCCAACAGCACCATCCTCGGCGCGGCCAAGCTCACCGGACGCCTGCCGTCGAAGACATCGATCGGGTTCCTCTCGGCCGTGACCGCCGAGGAATCAGCCGAGGTGGCGTCGGCCACGACCCTCGAGCGTACGAGGATCGACGTGGCGCCGCGCGCCTACTACGCGCTCGGGCGCGTGCTGCAGGAGTTCGGAACGCAGGCCTCCACTGCGGGGCTCTTCGCGAGCGTCGTTCATCGGGATCTCGGGGCCGGTGATCCGCTGGCCGCCTTGCAGCCCGAGAACGCACTGGCGCTGGCGGGCAACTCGACGTTGCGCTTTCGCGGCGGCCAGTACGAGCTGCGTGTCGCCGGCGGCGGCTCGGTGGTGAGCGGCTCGGCCAAGGCCATCGAGCGCGTGCAACGCTCCAGCGCGCACTTCGCGCAGCGGCCCGACCGCACCTACTCGCCGCTCGATCCGACCAGGACGTCGCTCGGCGGCTGGACGCTGCAGGCGGCCTTCGACCGCACTGGCGGCCGGCACTGGCTGTGGGGCGTCAACACCAAGCTCGACTCGGAGAACTTCGAGACCAACGACCTCGCGATTCTGAACGGCGCCGATGGCTGGCTGACCAACGGGAACCTCCAGTATCGGGAGACACAGCCCGGGCGCGTGCTGCGTGCCTACTCCCTCCGAGTCGACACCCAGGCCGACACCACGCTGCGACGGCTGGTGCAGGCCGGCTATCTGCGGTCGACGCTGAACCTGACGTGGGCCAACTTCTGGACGACCACCGTCGCTCTTCGCCGAGACCTGGCCCAGACGAGCGTGTCGCTCACCCGTGGCGGGCCGCTCATGGGCCGTGGGCCTGGCCGCACGGCTGTCGTCACGTTTGGCAGCCGAGCCGGGGCACAGACGCGGTGGACGGCCACCTCGACGCTGGCGCAAAACGACGACGGCTACCGGCAGCGGCGGGTCAGCACGCTGCTCTCGGCGCGGCCGCGGCCGCGCTGGCAGGTGTCGGCCGAACCGTACTACGAGACACTGACCGAGCCGCAGCAATACGTCGCCACGCTGCCAGGCGGACGGCTCGAGACCTACGGGTCGCGCTACGTGTTCGCGTTCATCGACCGCAGCACCGTCGCCACCCAGTTCCGCCTCGGCCTGACCGTCAAGCCCGACATGAACCTCGACGTCTACGCCGAGCCGTTCGCCGCCTCGGGCCGCTACTACGACTACGGCGAACTCCTCGCGGCAAGTGGTCGCCAGCGTCTCGTCTACGGCACGGCCGGCACGACCATGACGCTCGCCAGCGACGGCACCCGCACCGTGGGCGTGGACGGCACGACATTCCCGCTGCGCGACCGCGATTTCAACACCCTGTCGTTCAGGAGCAACGTCGTGCTGCGTTGGGAGTGGCGTCCGGGCAGCACCCTTTTCGTGGTGTGGCAACAGAGCCGCGCCGGCAGCGACACGCGCGGCGACCACGTCGGCGTTGGCGACATGTTCCGGTCGCTCGGCGCCACCGGCACGAACTTCTTCATCGTCAAGACGTCGGTGTGGCTGCCGGTGCGGTGATTGGGGCAGCACTAGCCGCTGATTTCTGGGGCTCGTCGAACATGTCTTCGAACACGCGGTAGTGGCCGCCGTTCATGCCGAGCGCGGCGTAAACCGCCTGGGCGCGCGCGTTGGTGTCATCCACATAGAGCCGCAGTCCCCCGGCGCCCGCCGCCAGCGCCGCCGTCCGTGCATGGGCGTAGAGGGCGCGAAAGACGCCCAGCCGGCGTGCGTCGTCAGCGACGTGCACCGACTGGATCCACCAGACCGGGCGGTTTCGCCAGTCGCTCCATTCGTAGGTGATGAGGAGCTGACCGACGACCCGGCCCTCGTGTTCGGCGACCCAGTATTGGCCGGCCGCCCGGCCGGCCAGGACGGTCTCGACGCCGTCCCTGAGAATGGCGGAATCGAGGGCGAGCTGCTCGGTCTCGAGCGCCATCGCGGCGTTGCCGGCGACCAGCACGTCGAGATCGGAAGGGAGTGCGGCCCGAATGGCGAGCGCAGGGTGTGTGGTCATGGCCTGGAAACAGTCGTCCATTGTATCCGTGGGGCCAGGCCCCTGACGGATTCGCAACGGGCCAGGCCCCGTACAATTCGGAGATCGTGACACGCACCGCAGACGTTGGCATCGTGGGCGCCGGACTCGTTGGGCTGGCCACCGCGCATGCGCTGGCGGCCGCCCACCGCTGCCGCGTCGTCGTGTTCGAGAAGGAGCCGCACGTGGCGGCGCATCAGTCGTCGCACAACAGCGGGGTGATCCATTCCGGGCTCTACTACACCCCTGGCAGCGCGCGGGCACGCCTGTGCATCGAGGGCCGCGAACGGATGGTCGAGTTCTGCCGTACGCACGGCCTGGCCCATGACGTCTGCGGCAAGCTCGTCGTGGCCACGCGCGAGGACGAGCTTCCGCGGCTCGAGGCCTTGTGCCTGCGCGGCCGTCGGAACGGCCTGGCGGTCACCGCGATGACGCCCGCGGAGTTTGCCACCATCGAGCCCTGTGCCGTGGGACTCCGCGCCCTGCACGTGCCGGAAGCCGGCATCGCCGATTATCCCGCCGTGGCACGCACCCTGGCGCGGGAGGTGGCCGCCCACGGCGGCGCCATCGAGTGTCGCGCGGCGTTCGTCGACGCGCACGAGCACGGTGGCGGCGTCCGCGTGCGCGTCTCGGATGGCACCTGGCAGGTCGGCGCCTTGGTGGCGTGTGCCGGCCTGCAAGCCGACCGCGTCGCCAAGGCGTCGGGCGTGGCGACCGATATCGTGATCGTCCCGTTCCGCGGCGAGTACTACACGCTCGCCCCCGAGCGGCAGTCGCTGGTGCGCCACCTCATCTACCCGGTGCCCGATCCACGGTTCCCATTCCTCGGCGTGCACTTCACGCGCATGGCGACAGGCGGCATCGAAGCCGGGCCGAACGCGGTGATGGCGCTGGCTCGTGAGGGCTACTCGTGGCGCGACGTCTCGGTCCGCGACCTCGCCGAGGCCGCCCGCAGCACCGGCGTCCGCCGCTTCGTCCGGGCCCATGTCGGCACTGGCCTCGCCGAGATGCGCCGCTCCTTCTCGAAGGCCCGCTTTACGGCCACGCTCGCCCGGCTGGTGCCGGCGATCTCGGTCGACGACCTCAGGCCCGGCGGCTCCGGCGTGCGTGCGATGGCGCTCACGCCGCAGGGTGCGATGGTGGACGACTTCGCCTTCGTTGAATCCGGCCGCATGGTGCACGTGCTGAACGCGCCGTCGCCGGCTGCCACGGCCTCGCTGGCGATTGGTCACCACGTCGCCACCCGCGTCGTCGCGCGGCTTGGCTGAGCCCCGCCATCCGGCCCCTATAATCGTCAGGCCCGGCAGAACGCCGGCCCTTCGACGAACGGATCAGGTGATGGCTCAGGGGCTGAAGAGGTGTGGGGCGGCGCTGAGCGCCGTCGTGCTGGCGTGGGCCGTGGGCGTTGGAGCACAGGAGCCGCGGCCGGCCGGAGAAGCGTCCGCCGACCCGGCGCTGAATCCGCTCCGGGCGGCGACCTTTGCCGAGTTCCGGCTGCGCGCGGTCGGACCAGGGTTGATGTCGGGCCGCATCAGCGCGATCGCGGTGCATCCCGACGACAAGCAGACGTGGTACGTCGGCGTCGCGTCGGGCGGTGTGTGGAAGACGACCAACGCCGGCATCACCTTCACACCGATCTTCCAGAACGAGGCCTCGTATTCGATCGGCGCCGTCGTCATCGATACCGCCAATCCGAACACCATCTGGGTCGGTAGCGGCGAAGCCAACAACCAGCGCAGCGTCGGCTACGGCGACGGTCTCTACCGCAGTGACGACGCCGGTCGCACCTGGCGCAACGTCGGGCTGAAGACGTCCGAGCACATCGGCCGGATCGTCATCGACCCGCGCGACTCCGACGTCGTCTTCGCCGCCGCCTATGGTCCGCTGTGGTCGGCCGGTGGCGAGCGCGGGCTCTACCGGACGCTCGACGGCGGCGTGACATGGGAGAGCGTGCTGGCGGTGAGCGAGCACACCGGCGTGAGCGACGTGGCCATCGATCCACGGCGTCCCGACGTCATGCTGGCCGTGGCGCACCAGCGCCGTCGCCATACCTGGACGCTCATCCATGGCGGCCCCGAGAGCGGCCTGCACAAGTCGGTGGACGGTGGCACGACGTGGCGCAAAGTGCGCACGGGCCTGCCCTCTGGCGACCTCGGCCGGATCGTCATCGCCTTCTCGGCGGCGAAGGCGGGACTCGTCTACGCCAAGATCGAGACCGCCGAAGCGACGGCGATCTACGTCTCACAGGATTCCGGCGAGAGCTGGGAGCGCCGCGGCAACGTCCAGGCCCAGGCGATGTACTACAAGAACATCCATCCCGATCCCAAGGATGCGGATCGGCTCTACGTGCCCACCGTGCAGACCCAGATCTCAGACGACGGCGGCCGCACGTTCCGCACGCTCGGCGAGCGCAACAAGCACGTCGACAACCACTACCTGTGGATCGACCCCGACAACACCGATCACCTGCTCGAGGGCTGCGATGGCGGCCTCTACGAGAGCTGGGACGGCGGACGGCTGTGGCGCCACTTCGCCAACCTGTCGGTCACCCAGTTCTACAACGTCGCAGTCGACAATGCCTCGCCGATCTACAACATCTACGGCGGCACCCAAGACAACAGCACGCTCGGCGGGCCGTCACGCTCGCGCGGGCCCGACGGCGCCACCAACAACGACTGGTTCATCGTGACCGGCGGCGACGGCTTCGTGGCGCGGGTCGATCCTGAGGATCCGAACATCGTCTACGCCGAGTCGCAGTATGGCGGCATCGTGAGGCTCGATCGCCGCACCAGCGAGCGCGTGAACATCCGGCCCGCCGAGGGCCGGGGCGAGGCGCCACTGCGATTCAACTGGGAAGCGCCGTTCATCGTCAGTCCGCATAGTGCCAGCCGGCTCTACTTCGGCGCCAATCGGCTGTTCAGGAGCGACGATCGCGGCAACACCTGGCGGGCGGTGAGCGGCGATCTCACGCGCCAGACCGACCGCAACGCGCTGCCGGTGATGGGCCGCGTCTGGCCGCCCGAGGCCGTGGCGCAGCATCAGTCCACCGCCACGTGGGGCAACATCTCGGCGGTGGCCGAGTCGCACCGGCGCGAAGGCCTGCTCTATGTCGGCACCGACGATGGCCTGGTGCAGGTCTCGCTCGATGGCGGCGGCACGTGGCGGCCCAGCGAGCGTTTGCCAGGCCTGCCCGACTACGGCTCCTACGGCGTCTACGTCCAGCGAATCTATGCCGGCAAGAGCGACGAGAGCACCGTCTACGCGCTTTTCGACAACAGCAAGAACGGCGACTTCAAGCCCTACATCTTCAAGAGCACCACGCGGGGCGCATCGTGGACGGCCATTGCCGCCGATCTTCCGGGCAATGGACCTGCCCTGGCCTTCGCAGAGGATCCGGTGAACCCGGATCTGCTGTTCGTCGGCACCGAGTTCGGTCTCTTCTTCTCCGTCGACGGCGGCGCCAGGTGGATGCGCCTCAACTCCAACCTGCCCACGATTCCGGTGCGCGACATGGCCGTGCAGGAGCGCGAGAGCGACCTGGTGCTGGCTACCTTCGGCCGCGGCTTCTACGTGCTCGACGACTTCTCGCCACTCCGGGAGGTGTCGGCGGCGACCTTCGGGAAAGACGGCTACATCTTCCCGGCCAAGACCGCCACCATCGAGCTGCCCGAGACCGGACGCGCCCGCGGCTTCCAGGGTGAGCAGTTGTGGATGGGGGAGAACCGGCCCCTCGGAGCCACGGTGACCTACTGGGTCAAGGACACACCGAGGACGCTCAAGGAGCGCCGCCAGGAGAACGCCCGCGCGGCGGAGGCGAAGAATGAGACGCCAGCGTATCCCACGCAGGCCACGCTCACGGCCGAAGTCGACGAGGAGCCGCCGCAGACGTTCCTTACGGTGACCAGCGCCGCAGGCGCGATCGTCCGGCGGCTGACGGTGCCCGGCGCTCGCGGCATCCATCGCACCACGTGGGATCTGCGCGGCACGGGCCCGGCCCTGCCGCCGCCCGCGCGACCCGACGACGCCGGTGGGGGCGGCGGGTTCGGTGGCCAGCAGGCACTCGGCGGCTTCGTGCCGCCGGGCACCTACACGCTGACGCTCTCGCGCCGCGCCGGCGGCACGACATCGACGCTCGGCGCGCCCGCGACGCTCGTCGTGCAGGCCGACGCGGCGGTCGCGCTGACGCCGTCGATGACCACCGCCGCGCGCGACTATCAGGAGCACGTCTTCCGCCTGCAGCGCACCTTCACCGGCGCTCTCGAGCAGGCCAATCACCTCCGCACCCGCGCCGAGGCCATGCGCCGCGCCATCGCCGGCTCGGGCGCCGCCGTCGGGCTGCTCGACACGGCGGTAGGCTTCGACCGGCGCGTCGTCGCGGTGCTGCGCGCGCTCAGGGGGAACGAGACACTGCGGGGCCTGGAGTCGGGCGCGCCGTCGAGCGTGCAGGCGCGCGTGAACTCGGCCACGGCCGGGGCCCGAGGCCTCACCGGGACTCCGACCGCGACGCAACAGCAGAACTACACGATCGCGCTCGACGAGCTGACGGCGGCGGTGGGGCTGCTCAAGGGCCTCGAGAGCGAGGTGCGTGCGTTCGAGCAGGCGCTCGAGGCGGCCGGCGTGCCCTACACGCCAGGCCGCTGGCCCGGACAGTAGGCGGCGCTATGTGACGAGCGGGCGCTACTTGATGAGGGTGACAGGCACCTCGGCGAGGTGGATCACCTTCAGCGTGGTCGAGCCGAGCAGCAGGCTCGTCACCGGGCCGCGGCCGCGGGTGCCCATGACGATGGCATCGCAACCGAGCTGGCCAACGTGCGCGTTGACCTCGGTGGCAATCTCGCCGACGGCGGCATGTGTCTCGACGGCGAGTCCGGATGCCTTGGCGATGGCGGCAGCCGGCTCGAGCACGGCTTGCGATCCGGTGGCGTAAAAGCGCGCGATGTCGTCCTTGCCGAGGTGACTCGTGACCTCCCAGGCGTCGATCACCGGCTGCACGTGGAGCAAATGCAGGCGCGCTCCCGGCTGGCCGGCGAGCAGCCGTGACACCCAGCCCACCGCCCGTGTCGCACTCTCGGAACCATCGACCGGCACCAGCACGTTCTTCATGACGCCATGCTACCGCACTCGGCGGGCTCGAATGAGCACCTGCAGGGCGTCGGGCCTGGCGTTCTCGTAGACGAGGCGCTGGCGGCCGTCGGCCATCGTGTCCACGGCCGCCGGCATGGCGCTGGCAATCACGGTCCATCCAGCCGGCAGGACGACCGTATTACGCGGACGATCGAACACGCGGTCCCACACGAGCTCGTCGCCATCGAGCCGGTAGCCCTCCGGATCGGTCAGCGTCGCGCGCACTCGCAGCCTGACCGAGGTGCCCGCCGTCACCGGAGGGAACGCGCCCACGAGCACCTGCTCGCCGTCGGCCACGCGTTCTCCGGCGTCGATCTGCCGGGCCTTCAGTTCCCTACCGCTCACCTGCTCCATCGTCAGCGCCTCGCCCGTATCGAGGTTGCGGACGGCAGGCTGCGCCACCCCGGCGCCGGCCGCGAGAATCTCGACGTAGTGGCCGATGCCGACCCGCGTCTCGGTGTAGTCGTGCTCGATCTCGTAGGCGTGGGTGTCTGGCGCCTGCAGGCGGAACACCGCCTCGCGGTCCTGGTGCGCGCGGTCCACGAGGCGCTCGAACTGCGACAGCGCCGAACGCCACGACGTGCCCCCGGCTCCGGTCGGCCATGACGGCGTGAAGGCGGGGAGGCCCGGCCCGGCCGTGATCTTCAGCGGCGCGGCGGCGGGACCTGGATTCTGGAACGTGATCATGACGCGGCCGTCGGAGGTCGTGAGCACCTGCGAGGGCACGTTGCAGCCCAGGAGACGGTAGCCAGCCGGCAGCACGACCGCGTTCCTGCGGATACCGAGCGAGCGGTCGAAGACGATGGCGTCGCCCTGGCGGAAATAGCTCTTGTCGTCCTTATAGGTCTTGTCGATGACGACGCGCGCCTCACCGCCCGCTGGCACCGGTCGCGCCAGCGTGACCTTGATCCACTCGGCGTCGAGGTCGGCGGTGGGGTGGCCCTCGGCGCGCGCCTGGGCGCCGGTGACGACCGCCCACTGCAGCGGCTTGCCGCTGGCGGCGTCGAAGACCCGTTCATCGGTGGCGACGCTGCCCTTGCGGATCACGTTGAAGAAGTACGGCGCGCCGGCCTTGGTGGCCGTGACCTCGTAGAGGATGCGGAACTGACCGCTGCCTGGTGCCAGCAGTTCGTAGCGTGTGTAGTCGTCTTCCTGGGTCTGCGGGGCGGGCGAGATGGCCGGTGTCTGCGCGGCGGCGCCAGCGGAGACGAGGACGACTAGGAGCGTGGGCAGTGCCCAGGACGAATGAAGACGTGTCATCCGGGACATTCTAGCCCCGTCGACGGGCCGAACCTTGCCGGTGGACGACATCGACCGGGATTGGTCGTCGGGTGGGGCCGTCGTCGCTCTGTGACCCGAGCAGGCGACCGTAGCGGTCGAAGGCCGCCGACGTGCCATGCTGCGTCGACCGCACGATCGGCACGCCCCACTCAATTGGGCGCACGCGCACCATCGGTGGCTCGCCATCAGGCGGGAGGAAGGTCAGCACGACATCGAGCCCGCGAACGGCGGCGAATTCGCCTTCGTGGACGGCAAAGAAGCACCAGGTTCTCGACGCGCGTCGCACCGCCGTTGGCCCAGTGATGCACGTCGTGGGCATTGCATATGCGGGACGTGCAGCCCGGGAAGCGACAACCGGTGTCGCGTGCAGCCAGGGCACGGCGAATGGACGGCGGGTTCGTGCGTGTCTTGCGGCCCACGTCGAGGACCGCGCCGTCGGCGTCGTAGCGCATGTGCACCAGCGAGGCATCGCACGACAGCCGCTGAGACGTGTCCATCGAAACGTACCACGCGCCGTGGTCCACCTCGACGACGCAGTCCAGCGCAGCAGGGCTTGCGCATCGGGTCGACGATTCGCTCCGGGTGTTGGCTGCGTCCTCGGCATTCACGTGCACCACCACCTGGTAGCGGTCACCTGCGGTGCCGCCATCGAAGTGGGTCGCCAAGGCGGACTCGGCGAGCAGGGCCAAGGCGTCGGTTAAGAGCTCCGCCGGCCTCAGGTCCTCGGGCATGGCATCGCCTTTCGATGCGGAGGCGGTGTCGCGGAACAGCCGGTCGGCCGCGGCCTCGAGCGCGCGCTGCACGACCGTGCCAACGTCGAGCGTGAGCCGTCCGCGGATCACGACCATGCCGTCGTCGCGAGCCGCGGGCGTGTCCCAAGCGGATGTGCTACGCGAGGACTAGCCACGCCAGCATTCGCCCGGCAGGGAAGCCCGGATACCGCGAGACCATGACCGCAGCCGTGTCGGCCCCGTGGACCATGGGGAGCGGCCTAGTCCGTTGGGTTCATCGGCCCGGCCTTCCGCCAAGCGCGGCGCTCGCAGCGCGATTCGTGCCAAGTCGCGGCGTCAGCCGCGCGTTGCCTGAAGCCGTCGCGCTGGCCGCGCCCGGCGCGAACGGAGGAAAGTGGTCGGGGCGACTGGATTCGAACCAGCGACCCCCTGCACCCAAGGCAGCCCAGACGCGATTTCCTGCGTTTTCCTGCGTCAATCGCGATCCAGCTAACTTGCTGTGGGTGCTAGGGTAATTGTTGCGGGGCGGTGCGACGCGTCGCGGGGAAGCGCCGTCGCGGTGTTACCCCAGTGTTACCCCAGACGGCTCGGACAGGGGGCCAGCAGATGTCGACCGAAGCACTCACGGCGCGCTACCTCGACGCGCTCAGACCACGCGACGAGCGCTACGAAGTGTTCGACGCGATGGTGCCGTCGCTCGCGCTACGCGTGACGACGGCCGGCCACAAGTCGTGGGTGCTGTTCTATCGCCATCACGGGCGCTTGCGACGGCTGACGCTGGGGCGCTATCCGGACTTGGGGCTGGCCGAGGCGCGGCGGATGGCGACGAAGGAATGCGGCCGCATCGTAAGCGGCGCCGATCCCGCTCGGGAGAAGCAGGACGAACGGGCCACGCACGGCGACACGGTGGCCGCGCCGTACGAAGAGTTCAAGAAGGTATCTGACAGGAAGCGCAGCTGGCCGGAGCAGCGAAGGATCTTCGAGTCTGAGGTCCTGCCCGCGTGGAAGCACCTGCGCGTGCAGGACATCAACCGACGCGAGATTCGACGGCTGGTCGAGCAGAAGGTGACCACGGCGCCGGTGATGGCGAACCGGATGCTGGCGCGAATCTCGAGGTTGTTCAGCTTCGCCGTGGAGCGCGACTGGATCGAGGCCAATCCGGCGCTGCGTATCGCGAAGCCAGGGGCAGAGAGGAGCCGCGACCGTGTGCTGAGGCGCGACGAGCTGCGTGAGCTGTGGGCCGCCCTGCATGAGACCGACGCCATCGACGGCGAGGGCAGACCGCTCGCCAGGCTCTCGGCCACGCTCAACGACGCGTTTCTCGTGATGCTACTGACGGCCCAGCGGTGTGGGGAAGTGTGTCGCATGCGCTGGGTCGATGTGGACCTCGTGACGGGATGGTGGACATTGCCGGGAGAGGTCTCCAAGAACGGAGACACGCACCGTGTGCCGCTCGGCCTTGCGGCGCTGACGGTGCTGAAACGGAATGCCGGCCGCGACGACGTGTACGTCTTCTCGAACCATCGACACACATCGGTGGCGGCGCGGGCGAAGAAGGCCGCGTCCACCTTGTCGCATGGGTTGTCGTTCAGCTTCCGAGCTCACGATCTTCGCCGGACTGCGGCTTCCTTTATGGGTGAGGCCGGCGTCGACCGGATGCACATCGCCCACGTGCTGAACCACCGCAGCGTGACGCACAGCACGGTCACGGCAATCTACGACCGATACCGCTACGACAAGGAGAAGCGCGCGGCCCTGCAGCAGTGGGCCACAGTGCTCGCTCGGATCGTAGCGAAGGGTGCGATGAGCGACACCGCGCAGGAGGCGACGACGCGGCCGTCAGGTGTCAGACGTGGCAGCGCGGTGCGTTCGCGAGGGGGCGCGAAGCCGTCGCGAGGCGTTCGACTCCAGGTCGGCGCTGGACGCTATCGGACCGAGTCGGAGCCAGGTACTCGCAACACCTGACCGAGCCGAACGCTCGCAATCGCGGCCAGGGCGTCGGGGACAAGCGGCAGCAGGTCTTCAAGCGCATTGCTGAGTGCGACCAGAACAACTACGCCGAGTCGGCGGCCGGCAACGTTCTGCTGATGCTCGAGGTTCCGGTCCCCGGTGACGAAGACCTGAAAACCGGCAGCTTCAGCGGTGGTGAGCAGGACGCCGTTCTTCAGGCCAGCCCAGGACTGCTGCTGAACGGTCCGAACCTCGTGGCCGATGAAGTGTCGAGCCAGCTGCCGGGGCAGCTGTTCATCGAGAAGAACGCGCACCTGCGCTCACCGCCTCATGAGCCGCCTCCAGGGCGGCCACGGCCTGCTCCCGCGACACAGAAGGGAAGGAGTCGAGGAACTCGTCCAGGCTGTGATTGCGTTCGAGGTAGTCGATCAGATTGCGGAACGGCACACGCGTGCCGACGAAGACCGGAGTCCCGCCGAGGATGTCGGGGTCGCTGTGGATGACTGTGGCGAGCATGGGTAACCCCAGTCGCTATTCTAGCGCCGGTGCGGCATCGTCCTGTAGTCCCTAGCCGGTGGGCTTCCTGGCCACGAATCGCACGAGCGGGATCCGCTCCGGGCCCCAGTCGTAGGCTCCCTCGACTTGCTCGTGCTTCAGGACCTCGAACCCGTCGAAGAGCTTCAGCAGCTCGCCCGGCGTATACCCGAACGCCGCCGCCGGGTCCGGATTGATTCCTGCCTCGACCACGAGCAGGCCACCAGGCCGAAGGGCCTCGCGGATTCGGTGGATGCTCCGCTTCTCGATCGCGTAGATGACGGCGATCAGATCCCACTGCGAGACACCGAAGTCGAACTCCTCGTCGGCGGCGATGTGGGCCCGCAGGCGGAGCTGCTCGGTGCGCGCCGTCGCCTCGGCCTGGCGAACGCCGACGGTGGAGACGTCGAAGCCGGTCACGTCCCAGCCAGTGCGGGCCAGGTACACGGCGTTGCGCCCCATGCCCATGCCAACATCGAGCGCGCGCCCCGGTCGGACGCCGCGGATTGCGTCGACGAGGAGCTGGTTCGGCGCCGTGTTGAACTCAGGCGGTTTCGTGTACACCGAATCGTAGAGCTCAGCCTCGTCGTATGCGGTGATGAGACGGACTGTCCGGTCGGCCTCGGTGGTAGAACGCCCGTCACGGACAAGCTTGGCTCGGTATTGCTCGAGCGCGTCTGACCACCCGGCCTGCGAAGCGTCGGTCTTCTGCCAGGCCTTGAAGGCGGCCAGCAGGGCAGGGCCATCGCCTGTCTGCGCTCCGGCCGTGATGAGCTGGGCCAAGACGACCGCGACCACCAGCGCAGTGAGGCGGCGCTTGCCTGTCGTCGAAGCGTCCATATGCAGCCAATGTAGGCAGAAGCCGCCTGGCGCCACAAGACCCGAGGGTCGCCGCGTCGCGCTGGCGGTGCCGAGGCTGGTCGTCGGGCTTGGCTGCGCCCTGACAGTTCGGCGGGTCATGGGCCTGTCTCCAGCCGAGGTGCTGCGGGAGGATTAGCTGCCGTCGCCCGCCAACGTCCGGGTCGGCTGATACGTTTGGAAGGGTATGGACGCGGTATCCACGCCTGGGGCCGTGGCGATGGTCCCGGATAGCCCGGACCAGCGTCTGGCGACGCTGTTCGACACCCAGTACGACCGGCTCTACCGCCTCGCCAGGCGACTGAGCCCGAGCGCCGATGACGCGCTCGACCTGGTGCAGGAAACGTTCCTGAAGGTCGCCGCCGGGTCGGCCTCGGTCCCAGTTGGCGACCGCGCCGAGGAGGCGTATCTCGTCAGGGTGCTCGTCAACGTCCGGAAGGACCAGTGGCGAAAAGAACGCGTCCGGGCGAGGCACGCCGAGCCGCCGTTGGCGTCAGACAACGGTGGTGGGGCCGAGGCCAGCCTGCTGGCCCACGATGAGATCTGGCGAGCCCTCGACACGCTGGCTCCGAGGCGCCGCGCCGTGGTCGTCATGCATGAACTTGAAGGCTTGTCCGCAGCCGAAATTGCCTCGCTGCTGGGGGTAGCCGCGGTCACGGTGCGCTGGCATCTGTTCCGGGGGCGTCGTGACCTCGCGGCGGCCTTGCACGGCAAGGGGAGGACATCATGAGCGTCGTACAGGAACTTCTTCGCCAGGGCGATCCGGTGGCCCGTGAATCGGGGCCCGCGCCGATTGCGCGAGCCCGTGTGCGCGACGCGGTGGTGAGGGCCGGCGGGACGATGCCCGCAACCGGCCATCCACGGCGTGTGGCCCTGCGGGGAGGGCTCGCATTGGCGATCCTGCTGGCGGCCGTCGGACTTGGCGGCGGCGCTCTCTGGCGCGTCGTGAGCCCGCCAGCGTTTGCCGCGGTCCGCTTCGAGGTCCGGCTGGCGGAGGAGACCCCTGGGGCCGGACTCCGCGAGGCGCCCGTCGGTGTGCAGCCCCGGGTCGTCTACATAAGCGACGAGGCCGTCCTGACGAACACCGACATCGCCAATGCGCAGATTGTTCCCGGCGCGTCACCCGAGCAGTTCGGGGTTGAAGTTCACCTGTCCGAAGGTGGCAGTGCGCGCATGCGCGAGATGACCCGCCGGCACATTGGCCGGCCCGTCGCCCTGATGCTCGACGGGCTCGTGGTGGCGGCGCCAATCGTGCGGTCTGAGATCGGTGACGTCGGGTTGCTGACCGGCGGCTTCAGCCGCGCAGAAGCGGAAAGAATCGTGCGAGGAATCCTGCCGCAGTGACAGCCCAATCGGTGGCCGATGTCGCAGACTAGGGGGAACACAGGGGGGAACACTGACTTGGGAGGTGTGTTCCCCCTGCATTGGGTCAGGACCGGCGGTTAGCGCCAGCCACGTCAGCAGGGGGGAGCGCCGTAAGTGCTTCTACGCCAGTACCTTGGGCGTTCGATCGCCGACTCCATGTAGGGAAGCCGGTCGCCCTTGACGCCAGTGAGGAGTAGCAGATTGGGCGTGAGCGACCCCCCTTCCGCGGCCGTGTTTTCGTTCCGGCCGCAACCCAGAGGGTCGCTCACGCCCTCGACCCGTGCCTGAGTGGCGTCACAGGCTGCGCGTCAACGATGTGGAGTCGGCGGGGCTTGGACGCAGGCCGCTCAGAAGCCTCCATGCGCGATGCGAACTTGCGTGACTTGCGCGACTCGTGGCGCGGTGTGCGCCGGTCGCCCAGGGGCGTCGTTCGTCGTGGTCAACTCGCTGGCGTGGCGATTGCGGCAAGCGCCACAGTCTTCGATGTCGTGAACATGTTGCCGTTGCGCGCGCTGTCGCCTTCGCAGTCTTCCGGGCATCCCAAACGTCGTTGTCAGCAGTGTCCCTGTATTCATCAAACTTGCATCACGTCAACTCGCCGGGCGGCCGGCGCTGGCGATACGCAGGTGGGCACCCATCGGCGTGGCCGCCGCCGTGCCCATCGGCAGCGTCCGCGACCCGCACCTGGCTGTCGGGCTCAGCGCCGTGGCGCAAGACATCACGCGCGCCCAGTTCCCGTTGGCGCATGTGCGCGTCACCGGCGACATGGCGGTCGTGCGTGACGACAACGTGCGCGCGGCGGAGGCGAAGGGGCACTACTTCGTGTGCGGGCCGGTCACGTGCCCGGAGTGGACCCACAATGCGTTGCTGCGCGAGCGCCTGGTTGCCGGACTGTCGGCCGATCGGCATCCCGCCGGCACTCGCGACGGCGCAGCTCCTGCGCTCGCAAACTGTGGTGGCATCGCGCCGGATGACCCGAGGGCGATTGCCGGCGGCAGTGCGGCGTTCCGGGTAACCCGGCTCGTGGCGGCGTTCGTGCCGTCGGTGAGGGCGTCGCGCGGAGCCGGCGGAATCGCTGCGACACGAATAGGTTGCAAGATTTCGCCGACTCGATGCGTTCCACAAAGTCGGCGATGCTCGCGTCGCTATCGGGCGCGTCTCTGCACGCGCGTCGCGGTGCTCCTCTCAGAGTGACCACCATCGTGCGCGCCCATCACGGGCGCGATTGTCGGGCGGCCCTCGGCCTCGTCAAGCCTCGGCGCGCTGCGCTGCCCCCTTCAGGGCTTCGGGCTTGACGGGTCCCTGCGTGCCGCCTCGAACTGGCAACTACGTGATGGTCGCCAAGCTCGGTCGGGAGGAGTTCATGAACGCATCAGCCGTGTCGCCGCGCGTTGTTCCGAGGAATCCCGATCGCCTGCTGGGGAAGTGGGCACTCGAGGAGCGGACGTCGCTGGACATCACAACGATCTACCGGAAGATGAAGGCGGGCACGTTCCCGCAGCCTGTGCGCGTTGGGCGGCGCCGGGTGGCGTGGCGTGAGTCGGACGTGGCGGCCTGGCTAAGGGCCTGTCAGGACACAACTGTGGGAACTGGTTCTGTCGCTGCCGGTCGGATGGTGTAGTTCCACTCGCCGTGGAAGCGATGCGGTGTGAGCTGCACGGTGGCCATTTGAGCGTCGGTCACCCTGACGCCGCCGGGATAGC
>JAGNJW010000038.1 GCA_018000455.1 Acidobacteriota bacterium | reverse complement strand
CGGCGGGCGTCACGGGTGGATCCGGCGATGACGCTGCCGAGTGAGTGAGATCGGCACGAACGGCCACAGTGTCGGCAGCGGCGGCTTGAGGATGTGGAGCCGATGTTCGCCCGTCTGGTAGCGTCATATACTTCGATCGTTTCCAATCGGCGTGAACGCGTCTGCGACCGGATCATCGAGTGCTCCCGTTGCAGGGCAGGCCACTCGACGCCGCGACGACGTCGCGCTGGCGTTCGACAGGACGGTATGCAGACGATGTCTCGGGCGGTCGCCGCAGGTCTTGTCATCGTGGCAGCGTGTGCGAGCGCCTGCCGGGGCGATCGGCCAAGCCGCGTAGCTCCGCAGCCGGCAGCGGCCGAGATCACCTGGCGCGAGATCGGCAGCTGGTCTGGGGGGCTCAGCCGTCAGACCGAGTCGTTCGAGGTCTCGACCGCTGCGATGCGTTTGCGGTGGCAGACGACGAGCGAGACGTCCCCCGGTGCCGGACGCCTGACCGTGACGCTGCACAGTGCCGTGTCGGGGCGTCCGCTGCAGACGATCGTGGATGCGCACGGGATCTCCTCGGCCACCGTGGACGTTGCTGACGAGCCGCGGTGGTCCCACTTCGTGATCGAGGCGGCGAACGTCGAGTGGCAGATGACCCTGGAGCAGGGCTTCGCGAGCGATCCGGGTTGACGGGCCACGCGCGTTCTACCTCGATACCGCCCCGGCGGCGCCGCGAGGGTCACAAGTGCCGGTCCGACGCTACCATCCCCGCGCGGCCTACTGACAGGTCCGGCTGGCCCGCGCCATCATGGCGCCCAACTGCTCACAACTCCAGCACCCAGAATCCAACGCGCGGTGAGACATAGCGCACCGACCCCTGGTCGGCGGGCACCGGCATCCTGGCGAGGTGCACCCACACCACGTAGCGCACGATCGCGTTCGGGCCCTGCGTGGCGTTTCGAATCGACTTCGGCGATCTCACGGCTGGCGACGCGCGCCTCGAGTCGCTCGGCGTGACCACGGACAGTTAGCGCGCCTCGTACGGTCCGAAGCGCGCCGTGATCGCGCGCGACAGCGTGCGGGCGTCGAGCACGAACACCTGATACGACGCCCCGCCTGGCGCCACGCGCACCACGACATGGCCCAGCGACGACTTCAGTTGCTGCACGCGGGCACCGATGGCATGCGTCATCGGCTCACGTAGCGCCAGCACGAACACGTCGCGCGGGCCCGGGTAGTAGCGCGTGTTGAGCATGCGCTTGAGGGCGTCGGGGGATGGGTGCGTGGGCGCCCACGCTGGCACGACTAGCACACGGCTCCGGAGTGCGGCGAGGAACGCCGGGGTGGCCGGATCGATCGAGCCGTGATGGTTCACCTGATGGACGTCGGTCGCGCCGATGACCGCTCCGACACGTTGTTCGATGCCCTGCCAGGCCGGCGCGCCTTCGGGATCGCCTGGCAGGTCACCGCCGGTGTAGTAGTCGAAGCGGCCGTAGCTGAAGCGCAACGCGATGCTGCACATGTTCTCGTCGGGCAGGTCCTCCGCCGGAATCGACGCCAGTGGGGGGAACGTCGCCTCGGCGCGGTCGCCTCGACCAGTCCATACCTGGCCGTTGGCAGCGACGACGCGTACCTCGAGGGGCCAGGCGGCCGCGTCGCGCGTCGGCACGATCTCGTCGGTGGCGCCAACCCGCGCCTGCTCGACACGCAGGCTCCCGTGGGCAACGCGCGCCTCGAGGAACGCCTGGTAGTTCACGACGGCGTTTCGTTGCACCCGAGACGCGGCCGAGGGCGCGCTGACAAGGGAGGTTGGATAGTCGTACGACGGCCAGCCGCGGTCGACGACCAGGCGAGGGTGCAGGGTGTCGATGACCTCGGTGATACCGGTGAGCTGAAACCCGTCGGCATCGCGGGCGTTCGCGGGCGAGAGCTCGCCGAAGTGGTCGGCGTGGAAGTGCGTGACCAGTGCGTAGTCGAGCCGCGCGCGCACTCCGTCGGCGTGCTGGTGACGGATGTAGTCGACGATCCACGCGCCGGGCGTGCGCGAGCCATCTGGCAGCGGGTCCGCGTGGGGGATCGACGACGTGACGGCGCCGGCATCGACCAGCAGGGTCGTGCCGTCGGGCATCTGCAGGAACGTCGCGTTGCCACGTCCGGTGGCGATGTGATGGATGTCGAAGGTGCCGGGGCTCCAGGCGGGAAGGGCCGCGCCTACCGCCGCATCTTGCGACGCCCGTGGATGCGCCGCCACTACCCACGCCACCCCGACGGCCGCGACGAGGCACGCGGCCCATCGTCCGCCCGTCGTGATGGCACGGTGAATCATGATGACACTCGCCCCAGATGTCCGGCACCTCCGCTGTGGTGTGGTGCAACCGGGGAGCAGTCTAGTCCAGCCTCAGTACTTCCACCACGGCGTCGTCATGCCCTCGGGCTTGTGGCGGGCGACGTGCACGGCCATCTGCTTCAGGCGCTCCGCGATCGGTTCCGGCCCCTGCCAGCAGTGCCCCTTGCCGTCGCCGTAGAGGAAGAAGCCCTCGTAGTGCGGATTCTCGGTGGTCTTCATCCAGTCTTCGAGCTCCTTGGTCGAGTTGTTGAGGAAGAAGTTGTCCATCGTGCCGGTGTAGACGTGAATCTTGTCGACGAGTTTCGGCCCCACCGTCGACCAGTGCCGCTTCAGGTACTCGAGCAGGTCGTAATGCTCACGCCAGTACTCCGCCACCTGGCGATTGACGACACCGGTGCGCTTGTCGAAGAGCGGCTCGAAATAGCCGTCGCTCCCGAGCGGACCGAAGACCGCAGACCAGATGTCGAGCTGCTGTCCGGAGCGGCCCTTGGTGCCGTTCACGAGCTCCATGTGATTTCGCTGCTCAGAGGTCAGCCGCACGTGACCGTTGACTTCGCGGGTGTTGATGATCGGCACCGTGCGCCAGTCGATCGTCCGGTAGTAGGCGTTGTCGTCGGTGTAGACGTTGATGCCCTCGACGTCGGTGAAGGTCACCGAATCGGGGCAGTACGACCAGACGCCGCCGTAGAAGTCCGGATAGAGAATCTGGTGCGCCAGTGAGATCCAGCCGCCCGTGGAGCCGCCGTCGGTCAGTCGCGCCCACGGTTCGCCGATGACGCGGAAGCGGCGCTCCACTTCCGGCACGAGCTCCTGCATGATGGCGTCGCCGTACGGGCCCACGTTCACCGAGTTCACGCCGTAGCTGTCATCGAAATACGGCGCCGGGTGCTGCAGGGTCACGACCAGCATGCGCGGGAAGTCGTCTTGCATCCACGCACGGTGCAGGTCGCTGCCCTCCTCGAACCCGAGCGGCGCCGCCAGCGAGAAGTGCCCTTGACGGTAGAGGATGGGGTACTTCACGGTCGACGTCTCGTAGTCGCGTGGCAAGAGCACCGTGGCGCCCAGGTAGATCGGCCGGCCCCAGAACTTCGTGAGCAGCGGGCTCTGGATCTTGAAGCGCTTCACGAAGACGGTGTCGGCCGGCACCGTCACGGGCGCGATCACCTGATCGGCCGACAGACGGATGCGCTCGGTCGCCGCATCGATCCGCAGGGTCTGCGGCTGGCTGTAGAGGTTACCGGGAGAGACGTTCCAGTGCTGCCCTTCCCACTGGTCGTCGTGCATCCACACGGTATGTCCGTCGGCACGCGGAAACTCGGCGTAGAGGTTGACGAACGCCTGCACCACGTAGTCGCCCGGCGGCAGGTCCTTGAGGCTGGCCACTGGCGTGCCCAGGTCGGTGACATCGATGACGGCCGCCTGGCCGGGCGCGAGCTTCTCGACGTCGCGGCCGAAGAACGGCGTGCCCGTGCGGCCAATCTGGAGGCGCGGTTCGCTGTCGCCGCTGCGCGCCACGATGAAGTAGACGCGGCCCGTGACCGGCTCGCTCCGGACCGAGGCCGGCACGGTGATCTCGACGCGCAGTCCGCGTTCGAACGGCGACGGCGCCGGCTTCCCGGGGCGGGTCGCCTGCGCGCCCAGGCCGGCGACCAGGGCAACAACAGCGGCAGCGGTGAGGGTTGAGTGCGTCATGACGCTGCTATCGTGTGTGACCGCGCGGCGCGGGTCAACCACGGCGTCCTTGACTTGCCTGCATCCCGACGCTACGTTGCGCCATGCCTGCCACCACCCTCAGCCGCCGTGCACTGCTCGCCGGCGCCGGCGCGAGCGCCGCCGCCCTGCTCCTCGACCCCAACGACGCCACCGCGCAGCCCGCGCCGGGACGCGCCACCGTTTTCGCCAACACCACCGTCGTGACGGTGGACGAGGTGCGGCACGACGTGGCGCTCGCCGTCGTCGGCAATCGAATTGCGGCCATCGGACCCACCGCCGACATCCTCAAGGCCTACCCCCAGGCCGAGGTCTACAACGGACGCGGCAAGGCGCTGCTGCCCGGCCTCATCAACTGCCACGCCCATCTGGCGCAGACGCTGGCACGCGGGTTCAACGAAGACTTCGGCTTTCCCAACAGCTACAAGCTGGCCGTCTCGCCCACGAGCCTCGTGTCACGCGAGGAGGCCACGCTCATGGCCGTGGTCGGCGCCCTCGAGGCCATTCGCACCGGCAGCACCACCGTGGTCGAGAACGTCGGCGGCACCGCCGCCACGGCCGCGTCGCTGGCCAGAACCGGCCTGCGTTGGGTCTTTGCCGAGTCGGCCACCGACCGCGAAGGCGGTTCGCCCATGTCGCCGGAGATTCTCGCCCGCGGCGAGGCGCCGCGTTTCTCGCCGACGATGCGCGACGAGGGCCTCAAGCGGATCGCCGACCTGCACAGTGCCTGGCACGGCAAGGAGAACGGCCGCATCTCGGTCTTCCCCGCCGCCGGTCTTGCCGAGAACTCGTCGCCCGAGCTGCTGCGTGCGGTGAAGGCCTTCGCCGAGACCCACGATCTCGGCTATACCATTCACCTCTCGCAGAGCCGGGCGGAAGTGGACTACGTGCGCAAGCACCACGGCGTGAGCCCGGTGGGCTTCCTCGCGAGGCACGATTTCCTGTCGCCGCGGCTCTTCGCCGCCCACTGCCGCTACGTCGACGACGCCGACATCGCGCTGCTGGCGCAAAGCGGCACGATCGTGTCGCACCAGGCGGCCATGGCCGCCAACCGCGGCGTCATCCCGCCGATTCCGGCCTTGCGCGCCGCCGGGGTGCCGATCGCCATGGGCACCGACAACAACACGACCGATCTATTCGAGGTGCTGCGGGTGGCACTGCTCACCGAGCGCATCCGTCGTGACGACGCCTTCCCCGGCGTGCAGCCCCAACCCGAGGACATCCTGGCGGATGCCACGCTCGGCAGCGCGCGCGCCGTGCGGCAGACATCGACCATCGGCTCGCTCGAGGTCGGCAAGAAGGCCGACCTCCTCGTGCTCGACACCCAGCGCATCCACATCGTACCGGCCGTACGTATCGTGTCGGCCTGGATTCACAACGGCCAGCCGAACGATATCGAGTCGGTGATGATCGACGGCCAGTTCGTGATGCGCGATCGGAAGATCACGACCGTGGACGAAGCGGCGATCATCGCCGAGGCCGACAAGGTGGGTAAGCGCGTCTGGGCCGCCGTCGAGAAGGCCGGCGCGATCACGATTCCGCGCCTGCCGCGGCCGCGCTGACCCCTCTACCCGTTTCGCTCGGCCAGCGCGCGCCACGCGGGCACGCCGAGCCAGGCGTGATACGCCAAGAACGGCTCGGTGATGCGGGTGGCGGCCAACAGCACGAACGCCGCGACGATGGCGAGACCGACTAAGTCGCGTCGGCGGATCCGACCACGACGCCACGCACTTCACCGAAGCCGATCGTGGCGGCGCCGTCGCGCCTGGCGCGAGCCAGGATGATCACTTCGTCGCCATCCTCGAGGAAGGTGCGCGTGGCACCCGAGGCCAGCGCAATCGGCGTCTTCCCGCCCTGGGTGATCTCGAGCAGGCTGCCGAAGCCGTCGGCAGCGGGTGCCGAGATGGTGCCCGAGCCGAACAGATCGCCCGGCCTGAGGTTGCAGCCGTTGCTGGCGTGGTGCGTCACCAGCTGCGCCACCGTCCAGTAGAGGTGCCGGGCGCTGCCAATCGAGAGCCGCTGCGGCGGCAGCCCCAGTGCGACCAGGCACGGCGTCAGCAGCAACACTTCGAGTTCGATGTCGAGGGCGCCCGTGTGCTGGTCTGCCTCGTCGTACAAGTAGGACAGCGGTGCTGGATCGCCCGGCGGGCGCGCCATCTGCGGCACACGGAAGGGGGCGAGCGCCTCGGGCGCGACGATCCAGGGTGAAATCGACGTCAGGAAGCTCTTGGCGAGGAAGGGCCCGAGCGGCTGGTACTCCCAGCCCTGAATGTCGCGCGCCGACCAGTCGTTCAGCAGACAGAAGCCGGCGATGTGGTTGCCGGCATCGGCGATGGGAATCGTCGTGCCCTGCTCGTTCCCGGGTCCGATCCAGATGCCGAGCTCGAGCTCGTAGTCGAGACGGCGCGACGGCCCAACGGATGGCTCGGCGTCGTTCGGGCCCTTGCGCTGGCCCTGTGGACGGTGCACCGGGGTGCCCGACGGGCGGATCGACGAGCTGCGACCGTGATACCCGATGGGCACCCACTTGTAGTTGGGCAGCAGCGGCTGATCGGGGCGGAACTGCTTCCCCACGTTCAGCGCGTGGTTGATGCCGGCATAGAAGTCGGTGTAGTCGCCGATCTCGGCCGGCAAGTGCACGCGGCACTGCCGCGCGGGGTAGAGAAGCGGCTCCAGAGTCGCGCGCTCGGGCGCGCCCTCGGCCAGCAGCGCAAACAGGCCGGCGCGCAGCGCCTGGCGTGCCTCGGCCCCGGCCGCCAGATAAGCGTTCAACCGCGGCCGCGCCGCCAGCTCAGCCACCGCCGCGGCCTCTCCGTGCAGCAGGCCGGCGCGGTGCGCCGCCGCCAGGTCGAGCACCTGGTCGCCGATTGCGACGCCGCCGCGCGGCGCCGTTTCGGCCGGCGGCGTGAACACGCCGAGCGGCAGGTTCTGCAGCGGAAAGTCGGCGTGACCGTTGGCCGAGACGACCCAGCTCGTGCGCGCGGGATCGTGCGTGTGATCGAGTCTCGTCATGGGGATAGGATTCCGTTCCTCGGAGCGTCGCCGCCTCAGGGCTTCGTCGGATCGAAGTGCTTCTTGAGCTGACGTCCGTAGCGGGCGTACTGATCCTGCCGCACGTCGGCCTCGGCCGCATAGGCCGTGACCTTCTGCGGGAAGCGTGTTTCGAACATGAAGGCCATCGTGCCCTCGAGCTTCTTCGGCGCCAGTGGCACGTTGCTCGCGGCTTCGAAGGCGTCGGCGTCTGGTCCGTGCGGCAGCATCGTGTTGTGCAGCGAGAACCCGCCCGGCACGAAACCCTGCGGCTTGGCGTCGTACTGACCGTAGACCAGGCCCATGAACTCGCTCATCACGTTCATGTGGTACCACGGCGGACGGAACGTGTTCTCGGCCACCAGCCAGCGGTCGGGGAAAATCACGAAGTCGATATTGGCCGTGCCAGGAGTTTCAGACGGCGAAGTGAGCACGGTGAAGATCGACGGGTCGGCATGATCGTAGAGCACGGGCCCGACCGGCGAGTAGCGCCGCAGATCGTACTTGTAGGGGGCGTAGTTGCCGTGCCACGCCACGACGTCGAGCGGCGAGTGATCGAGTGTGGCGGTCCATAGTAGGCCGCCGGATTTCACGAACATCTGCGACGTCACGTCCCGATCCTCGTAGGCCGCCACCGGCGTGAGGAAGTCGCGGGGATTGGCCAGGCAGTTGGCGCCAATCGGGCCGCGGTCAGGCAAAGTGAACGCACCGCCGTAGTTCTCGCACAGGTAGCCGCGGGCCGGACCGTTGCGAAGTTCGACGCGAATCTTGACGCCGCGCGGGACGACGGCCACCTCGCCAGGCTCGAGGTCGATGATGCCGAACTCGGTCCACAGCCGCAGATCACCCGCCTGCGGCACGAACAGCAGCTCTCCGTCGGCGTCGTAGAAGTACTCGTGCTCCATCGAGCGCGTCACGAGGTAGACGTGGGCGCCCATCCCGGCCTGGCTACCGGCATCGCCGGCGGTGGTGATCGTGCGCACGCCCTCGACAAACGATGTGGGCGTTTCGGGCAGCGGCACCGGACTCCAGCGCATGGGCGCGATCGGCACGTCCACTTCGTGGCAGGGCGCCGTGCGCCACCACCCGCTGTCGGCCTTCTGGAAGTCGCCGAAGTGAGCCACCGTCGGCCTGATGCGGTAGAGCCAGCTGCGCTCGTTGGTAGCGCGCGGCGCCGTGAAGGGCGAGCCGCTCAGCTGCTCAGCGTAGAGGCCGTAGGCGCACTTCTGCGGCGAGTTGCGCCCGACGGGCAGGGCCCCCGGCAGGGCCTCGGTCTCGAAGCCGTTGCCGAAGCCAGACATGTAGCCAGCCTTCATTTCACGTTCTCCTCGGCGCCCGGCAGATCCACGAAGATGTCGCCGGCCTCGAGTTTCACCGGAAACGTCTGCAAGGCACGGTCGGTCACGCTGCCATCGGACGCGCCCGTGCGGATGTCGAAGAGGGCGTGATGCATCGGGCACTCGATGTGGCCCTGCACCACGCACCCGTATGAGAGCAGCGCCCCCATGTGCGGGCACGGGTTGCTCGTCGCGTAGATGCCGTCGGCCAGCGCGTAGAGCGCCACTGGCCACTTGCCGCACCGCACACCCAGCACCTCGCGCCCGTCGAGATCGGCGCGGGCCGCGGCGCGTACCCACGCCATCAGGTGTCCTTCAGTACGCCGCGCTGAATCTGGTCGGCTTCGATCGACTCGAAGAGCGCCTTGAAGTTTCCCTCGCCGAAGCCGTCGTCGCCCTTGCGCTGGATGAACTCGAAGAAAATCGGGCCGATGGCAGTCTTGCCGAAGCGCTGCAGCAGCACCTTGGTGAAGCCGCCCTCGACCACGCCCTCACCGTCGATGAGGATGCCGTTCTTCTTCAGCCGCGCCAGATCCTCCCCGTGTTTCGGCAACCGGGCATCGACGCGGGCATAGTAGATCGGGTTCGGTGCCGGCATGAAGTCGAGACCACGCGCGATCAGCGTCTCGATGCTGTCATAGAGATCCTCGGCCGCAAGCGCGACGTGCTGGATGCCTTCGCCCTTGTACTCGTGGAGGTACTCGGCAATCTGGCCGTGCTCGCCGGTGTCTTCGTTGATGGGAATGCGGATCTTGCCGTCGGGGCTGGTCATCGCGCGCGAATGCAGCCCGGTGAACTTGCCGGCGATATCGAAGTAGCGAATCTGACGGAAGTTGAAGAGCCGCTCGTAGAAGGCCGCCCACTCGTCGAGGCGGCCCTTCTGTACGTTGTGTGTCAGGTGATCGATGTACCACAGCCCGAGACCCTTGGGGGCGGGGTCCTTCTCGCCCAGCCACTCGAAATCCACGTCGTAGATCGAGCCCTTGGCCCCGTAGCGATCGACGAGATAGATGTGCAGCCCGCCGATTCCTTCGATGGTGGGAATCTGCAGTTCGTCCGGACCGGCGGAGCGCTCGACGGGCTTCGCGCCGAGCTTCAACGCCCGGTCGTAGGCATGCTGCGCGTCGACCACGCGAAACGCCATGGCCGGCGCCGACGGACCGTGCGTTGCGGCAAAGCGCGCGGCAAACGATCCCGGCTCGGCGTTGAGGATCAGGTTGATACCGCCCTGGCGGTAGAGCGTCACCTGCTTCGAGCGGTGCCTGGCCACGGGGATGAACCCCATGAGGGTGAACAGCCGGTCGAGCTCGGCGGGATTCGGGTGGCAGAACTCCACGAACTCGAACCCGTCGGTGCCCATCGGATTGGCATCGCTCAGGACCGGCGGCGGCGCGTCGTGTGGAAACGGACCCATCAAGCACTCTCCGTCTAGCGGGAAACGAGCGCGTCGATCTCGTCGACGGGCTCGGTGAACGAGCACGACCCGAAGCTCACCAGGTGGCGGGCTCGCGTGTCGCGCAACATCGACAGCGAAAACACATCGTCGCCCCAGCGCACGGCGTCGTCGTCGATGACGAGCGTGGCAGCGTCCGACCGCTGGAGGAGGGCGACGGCGGCGGCCACCGGACGTCCGGCCTGGAGCGCCGCAGTGGCCAGCAACACGTTCAGGTAACCGTACATCAGCGCGCGAGGTGCGCCACGATCGTAGGTGAGGCGATAGCGGCCGCGCACGGCGTGGTGCAGGCCGGCCGTGGCCTTGAACACCACCTTGTGGCGCACCGTGGCGGCCAGGAACTCGGCCAGCGTCTGCGGCGTCGGGAAGGCGTCGGCCGTGACGCCGCCCGCGCGGATCTTGGCGCGCAGACCGCGCGCCGCCAGGCGCTCGAGCCAGCGGTCCTGCTCGGCGCCGGGCACGACCTCGACGTAGATGTCGATGCCGACGCCGAATTCCGCCACCAGCCAGTCGATCCCGTCGAACGCTCCGGGCTTCGACTCGACCGTGTCGACGCGGGCGTGATGGCGTGAGAACGCGTTGTTGAAGTCGGTGACGGCGGCGCAGTCGGCATCCGAGCCGTGTCGCACGATGACGCTGAGGCGCCACTCCGGCCGCGGCGCCGGGAGCGTCGCCAGCGCGTCGGCCAACTCGTGGAGCCTCGCCGCCGGCACGACGAAGCGGCCGAGCAACCAGGCGCCGGGGCCGGCGAGCGCCGCCAGGTACTCGGCGACAGCCTTGGGCATCGCGAGCCCGGCCGGCGGGAAGAGACCGGCGTAGTCGACCACCCCGGCCAGCAGGGCAGTCGTGCTGGCAGGTTGCATCCGCCTAGTCTGGCAGCGTTGTTTTCATCTGTCCAATGCGAGCAGCGGGCATGATTGATGATGGCGGCCTAGGTGTGCGGAAGCGGCCCGCTGCACCCGAACATCACTCGCCACCACCGCCCACGCGCAC
This sequence comes from Acidobacteriota bacterium, assembly GCA_018000455.1. Taxonomy (GTDB): domain Bacteria; phylum Acidobacteriota; class Vicinamibacteria; order Vicinamibacterales; family UBA2999; genus CADEFD01. Next base: position 26,511 of record JAGNJW010000038.1, on the reverse strand, counting down.
GCCGCCGTGCTGCACCCACGGCCAGTCGGCGCGTTCGATCTCGCGAGCCCGGCGCCAGACATGGCTCCAGGCCGGCGGGGCGTTGCGGTTCTGAATGAACCGCGTCAGACGCCGCTGCACCGCCGCAAAGTAGTGCGCGCCCTTGGCGTCGGGCGCATCGGTGATGCCGCGGTTGTAGGCGCGCACCGCCAGCGGCAGGTCATTGCGGGCTTCGTCGAGCAGCAGCGACAGCCAGATCGCGGCGAATCTCGTGGCCAGCCACGGATTGAGATAGTCGGCGTCGGTGAACGCAGCGTCGACGACGCCGGTGTCATAGAGCTCGCGGAGGCGCGTGCGCGCGTACTCCGAGGCCATACCGAGACCCATGTCGACGGTGCCGTCACGGTTGACGAAGCGCGCACGATGATCGAGCCACGACTCCGACATCACGATGGCGGCCAGCGTGTCGGCCACGAGCGCGGAGGGCAGGTCGTGACGCGGACCGATGCGGTAGAAGCCGGCCCAATAGGCCACCATCTGCCGGAACGCGACCGTGCGAATCGGCTGCGGTACTTCGTCCCAGTCGGACGGCCCCATGCGGTCCCACTGCGCGGGATTGGCAAGGAGATCGCGGTAGTGCGCCAGCATCCGGTCGAGCCCCGCCTCACGCAGCGCCACGGGCACGGCGTTCCAGTCGGCCAGATGCATGCGGTGCCAGAGCGGCACGCTGCTGCGGATGTCATCGGCGGTGGTCACCCACGGGGCGTAGGCGCCGCCGGCGGCCACCGTGATCCACACCGGTGCATCGTCGACGAAGAGGCTCCTGAGATCGGGCGAGGTCACCGTCGGCAGTTCCATCTGCATGAACCGTTGGTGCCACCGGGCTGCCTCTACATAGGCGAGTGCCCCCGTCACGCAGGTGAACACCAGCAGCGCCGCGACCAGTCGCCGTCTCATATCTCCCGGGCATCGGGTGCCGCCGGGTCACCTCGGATGATATGCCGCCGGCCCCCCCGGCTCACGTTGCGCCGGCGGCCGGAACCCCCTATTCTGGCGGCGTCATGCCCAACACTGCACGGAGACTGGCTCGCCGCCGTTCACATCCGGCCCTGGCGCTCACCGCCACCCTCGCGATTCTGGGCGCGACCTCGACCGCGCCGACGGCCCAGACGCCGACCGCCGGCCAGGTCTTCCGAACCTCGCAGCACGACTTCCGGCTCGAGGTCGTCGCCATGCTGCAGCATCCGCATTCGATGGCGTTCACGCCCGAGGGCGACATGCTCATCACCGAGCGTCCGGGCCGGCTGCGCATCGTGCGACAGGGCACGCTCCTGCCGGCGCCGGTCGCCGGCTTGCCCGACGTGCTCTTTCTCGGCAACGGCGCCACCTCGCAAGATGGCCGCGAGCAAGCGGGGCTGCGCGACGTGGTGCTGCATCCGCTGTTTGCGACCAACCGGCTGCTCTACCTGAGCTACGTGAAGCCGGGCCCCAACGGCTACGGCAACCTGGCCGTGGCACGCGGACGCTTCGAGAACGATCGCCTCTCGAACGTGCAGGAGATCTTTGTCGCCAACGCGCCGGGCAACGGCACCAACCGCAGCTCGATGTGGGGCGGACGCATCGCCTTCGACAAAGACGGCTATCTCTTCATCACGCTCGGCGATCGGCAGTGGCCGGCGGTGCCCGAATTGAACCGGCATCCCGCGCAGGATCTGCTGACGCACAACGGCAAGACCGTGCGCCTGCACGACGACGGCCGCGTGCCCAAAGACAACCCGTTCGTGGGCACGCCGCACGCCCTGCCCGAGATCTGGACGCTGGGCCATCGTAACGCGCAGGGCATGGCCTTCAATCCGGCCACCGGCGATCTCTGGCAGAACGAACACGGCCCGCAGGGCGGCGACGAGCTGAACATGATCGTGCCGGGCATGAACTACGGCTGGCCGGTGGTCGGCTACGGTGTGAACTACACGACGGGCCTCGCCATCCACGAGGGCACGCACAAGGACGGCTTCACGCCGCCGGCCCACGTGTGGGTGCCGTCGATCGGCGTCTCCGGCATGATCTTCTATGCCGGCGACCGCTTCAGCGGCTGGAAAGGCAACATGCTGGTGGGCGGCATGAGTGGCCAGCGCCTGGCGCGTTTGGTGCTGAGCGGCCGCCGCGTCGTGGCCGACGAGATTCTGATCCAGGGCATGGGCCGCATGCGCGACGTGCAGCAAGGGCCTGACGGCTCCATCTACGTGATGATCGACGCCAACGTGCGGGGCGTCGACGGCGAGGCCACACCCGTATATCGCCTGGCGCCGGTCGAGCGCACATCGACGTCGGCGCGACGCTAAGGCCGCCGGCGCCATTGGCGCGGGTAACATAGGGGGATGGTGTTCGACTGCGAGCATCGGGCCCGCCTGGGCACCGAGGAGTGCCTCACCGACTGCCCCACCCGGGCTGCGGTGGGTGGCTTTCTCTTCGCGCGCGTCGAACAGCCTGGCGACCTGCCTCCAGCCGATCCACAGGTGGTGGATGTGGCGCTGCTCGACATGCACCACGGCTGGCCGAACCTGGGTCACGAAGCGCTGGTCGACGTCGTCCAGAGTGCGGTGTGCGACATGCGCGCCGAGCTCCTGCCGGCGCGCCTCAACGTGCGCGTGCTGTCGTACGACGTGCGCCGCGGACGGAACCTGCCAGATCACGCTAGCGGCCGCCATGCTCTGTACGTGAGCACGGGCGGCCCCGGCCATCTCGACCCGCGTCGGAACGACGGACGCGAGGGCTCGCAGGGCATCGTCGAAGATCCGGCATGGGAAGGGCCGCTCTTCGCGCTCTTCGACGCCATCCGCAACGATCCGCAGGCCTCGCTCATCGCCGTGTGCCACAGCTTCGGCTTGATGTGCCGCTGGCTGGGCGTGGCCGAGGCCGTGCTGCGGGGGCCGGAACGCGGCGGCAAGAGCGTGGGTGTGCGCTACAACGAGCTGCTGCCGGCCGGCCGGGCCCATCCGTGGTTCTCGCGTTTCGCGGCCCAGTTGCGCGACGGTAGCCATTTCCCCGTACTCGACAACCGCCTCTATGACCTCGTGCCGACGGGCGCCGTGCCGGCCGACGTCCGCCTGTTGGCGCACGACTGCGATGCCTCTGGCGCGCCGACCGACGCCGTCACGATGCTGGAAGTGGCCAGCGGCGCCAGCGACGGCGTACCCCGCATGCTCGGCGTGAACCATCATCCCGAGATCGTCAACCGCCATCGCCAGATCGCCCTGCTCGAGAAAAAACGCGCGCGGGGCGGCGTGAACGAAACGTGGTTCGACGAACGATGGGCGGCGCTGACCGGACAGGTCGAGGACGATGCCGACGACCGCCTGCTGCACCTGACGTCGCACTACACGCTGATGGGCCCGATTCGCGCCGCTCTCCACCGGGCGGTGCAGTTGCGCGGGGAGGCCATCGGCGTCGGAGTCTGATTGCGTCGACGGCGGCTCGCCGTGTCGATACCGTGGTACACCCAAGAAGTGCTCGTCAAGTCACGAGCCCGGAGAGATCAACGAAATGGCAAAGATCAAGGACACCGCAAAGAACGTGGTCACGCGCGCCAGGGCCGGCGGCAAGGCCGTACGGAGCGCTGCCAAGAGCGCGGCCAAGGCCGCCAGGAGCGCTGCAAAGGCCGTGACCAGAGCACGCGCCGGTGCGGCGAAGGCAGTCAAGAGGGCGCGCACCGGGGCTTCGCAACTGGCCGCCAGGGCGGCCGAGACGCTCTCGCCCACCCGAAAGCGACGGAAGCGCATGAAGAAGGCACTCATGACGGCTGGCGCCGTAGCCGGTGCGGTGGCGGTGGCGGCGGCCGGCGCCACTGCGGCGCGAACGCGCAAGCTGAAATCGGAACCCAAGCAGAAGGCGAAAGCGAAGGCTTAGCGCCGTCGAGGTCACGATGCTGACTCGGCTTGCGGCCCTGGTCGCATCCGCCATTCTCCTCGGTGTGTCGATGCCCGAGGCTCAGACCACGGTCCGGTCACCGGCCGGACTCGGTGTGACCGACACCACCATCACCGTTGGCCTCGAAGACCAGGTCAGCTCGTTCTCGACCGACGAAGAGAATCTCGGCTTTCGTCTGGCCTTTGCAGAAGCCAACAACGCCGGGCCCATTCACGGGCGCACGATCGCGTGGAAGGGCTACCCGCGCAAGGGTGGTGATGCCGCGGCCGAGGCAGTGGCCAACGCGAAGCGGCTCGTGGACGACGACGGCGTCCTGGCGCTCGTGAACTGGGGCGGCCCGCAGGCGATCGCGCTGCTGGCTTTCACGGCCGAGCGGCGCGTGCCGTACTTGTTCCCGCACTCGGCGCTCGTCTCGTCTGAGGGCCAGCGCTATCTGTTCACCTCGTTCCCACGCTACGAGGGCGAAGCCGCGGTGATGTTCCCGTATCTGGCCCGGGAGCGGAAGCTCACGCGCATCGGCATCGTGCACGACGTCAACGAGTACGGGCGCCTGTTCCTCGATCGCCTCAACGCGCTCGCCGCCGCGTCCGGCTACACCGTGGCCGGCAATCTCCCGGTCGCCACGCGCGAGCCCGGAGACCTCGCCCCAGGCATCAAGCGCCTGGCCGACGCCGGTGCGACGGCCATCGTGATGGCGCTCTACCCGGGGCAGGCGAAGAAGGTCGTGGAGGCCAAGGGCGCGCTCGGCTGGCGCGGCACGCTCGTCTCGGTCGGACCGCTCACCGACGAACAGTACCTGAACGTGCCGGGCGACTACGCCAATGGCACGCTCGGCTTCTGCTACTACCCCGACCCCGACGCCAGCACTGAACCCGGCGTGATCGCCTATCGGACGGCTATGGAGCGCCAGCATCCGGGACGTGCGCGCAACCGCTACTCGCTCTATGGCTACGTCTACGGCCGCCTCATCGTCGAGGGCCTGCGCCGCGCCGGCCGCGACCTCACGCGCGAGCGGTTGGTCGAGGCACTCGAGTCGATCGAGAACTGGGACGCCGGCGGCGCCATGCCCGCGGTGTCGTTCTCGTCGAGCGATCATCACGCGCAGCCGGCCGGCTTCGTGTGCGAACTCGACGGCGGACGCTTCAAGGCCTTGAGCGGCTGGATCGAGCCCTGAGTCGCGTCGCCGTGCCTCAGCCCATCTGCTGCTCCACGGCGGGCAGCGGCGAGGTCGGGTCCACGGCGCGGAACATGGCCTGTGCCGACTCACGGCCGAAGCGTCGCTGGCTGCGCCGCACGAACGGCGCGCCCAGGCGGATCACCAGGTGATTCGGTCGGGAAAACGCCAGCACGTCGTACGACACGCGGTCGGTGTGCGAGTCCCACTCGACGAGGAAGCGTTCTTCGCCCTGCTCCACGTGGCTCGGCAGCGTGCCGTAAGCAAAGCCGAAGCGTCGCACCGGGTCGCCCTCGTCTACCGTGTAGACGATGCGGCAGGCACCCAGCCACCACAGCCCCGCAGCCCGTCCCGAGACGGCGACGATCGTGCCGGGTTCGAGCGGCGCATCGATCGGCCAGGCGTACACCCACCCCAGCTGGAACTGATGCCATCGTTCGAGCGCCGCCCGGGCTGCCAGGAACGCCGCTTCGCCGGCGCCCAGGTTGATGCGAGTCCGGTCCACCACGTAGCCGGCAGGCGGGGTCGCCGCGGTGGCGCCCACGGCCGCATAGCTGAACGCCACGCCGGCTTGCGTCGTGAGAAACGCGCCTAGCATCGCGGCCGAAGGCTTGCGCAAGGAGACCGTGGGCATCGATGCGTGGAATACTATCCTTTGAAGCCTGCCACTTCCGCGGGCATCGAGGCAGGAGGTGCCCGTGTCGCACGACCAGCCTGGTCTCGACCAGTCGACAACCCCCGTGGTGCTGCTCACCGGCGCGTCGGGCTACGTCGGAGGACGGTTGCTGCCGTTGCTCGAGCAGCAGGCGGTGCAGGTGCGGTGCCTGGCGCGCACACCTGGATCACTCCGCGCACGGACGGCGGCATCGACGAGCATCGTCAGCGGCGACGTGCTCGATCCGGATTCCCTCGAGCCCGCGCTGAACGGCGTGCACACGGCCTACTACCTGGTGCACCTGATGTCGGGCTCGGACGACTTCGAGGCCGAGGACCGGACAGCAGCCGGGCACTTCGCCGCGGCGGCGAAGCGGGCCGGCGTGCAGCGGATCATCTATCTGGGCGGCCTGGGCGACGATGCCGACCCGCAGCTGTCCGCCCACCTCAGGAGCCGTCACGAAGTGGGCGAGATCCTGCGCGCCTCGGGCGTCGAGACGATCGAGTTCCGCGCCGGCATGGTGATCGGCGCCGGCAGCCTGTCGTACCGGCTGATGAAATCGCTGACCGATCGGCTGCCGGTGATGCTGTGTCCCGCGTGGCTCACGACGCCGACGCAGCCGATCGCCGTCGATGATGTGCTGGCGTATCTGCTGGCCGCCCGCACCCTGCCGCCGGGCCCCAGCCGCCGCTTCGAAATCGGCGGCCCCGACGTGGTGACCTACGCCGGCCTGATTCGCGAGTACGCGCGCCAGCGTGGTCTCCGCCGCTGGCTGATCTTCGTGCCGGTGCTGACGCCGTATCTCTCTGGTCTGTGGCTGGCGCTGGTCACACCGGCCACCGCCGAGGTTGGCCGTCATCTGATTGCCGGCCTCAAGAACGCCACGGTGGTGCGCGACCAGGCGGCGCTCGAGGTGTTTCCGATCCGTCCCATCGGCGTGCAGGAATCGATTCGGCAGGCCATCCTGAACACGCCGATGTAGGCGTGCATCGCCGGCCGGGCGCGCGAACATGATGCAGGTGGTGGCACGTGTGTCCGGCCCTCGCCATCGCCCAGAACGTGGCCAGGGCGTTCACCGGAAAGCCGGTGCCGCCGGCGACGGGCACGGGCACGGGCGCCACGGTGAGCATGAACTCCCACCGCTTCTGCCCGACGGCGAGCGTGCCGAGCGCCTCGAGATCCTGGTTGTCGAAGATGTTGAGGCCGAGAGTGGTAATCGCCAGCGTGTGCACGGGCAGGTTCTGGCCCTCGACGAGCGACGGCACGACGTCGAGGGCCGCATCGCGGCCGATCAAGGCCACGCCGCGCGCTTTCAGCCACTCGCCCACCGAGGCGTGCAGTCCAGCGGCGTTCAGGCCCACGTTCCACGGGCCCTTGTTGGCGCGCCGGGCCCAGCGTCCCGTAACGGATGAGCAGCGCGTCACCGGGACCTACCTTGAGGCCGGCGTGCTTTTCCCACGCCCTCCAGATCCTCGACGAAGATCGGCGTGCCGGGTTCGAGATATGGCAGGCCCTTGAGCCGCGGGATGTCCATCAGGATGCCGCGCGTGACGTAACCGTTGCGGAAACCCTGGATACCGAGCTTCGTGCCGCAAAGATGCGCATGCGGCCCAATGTATGGGGGCCGGGGCCGGAAGCGGCCGGTCCCGAGGAGGCACCGGCCCGTGCGAGAATCGGCACCTATGGCCCGCATCGTTCTCGCGTTCGCCGCCACCGTGCTCGCACTCGGCCCCGCCGCGCTGCTTGCGGCTCCCGGCGACGGGCAGCGTCTGCTCACGATCGATCACTTCGTGCGCGTCACCTCGAAGGTACCGTCGATGGACGGCCAGCTCGCCCAGATCTACGTGCGCGAGCGCGTCAGCGCCGGCGTGGCCCTGCGCGGCATGCCCGCCGCCGACAAGGTCGTGCTCTTCGTGCACGGCGCCGGCACGCCGGCCGAGGTGGCCTTCGACGCGCCGATCGGCGCCTACAGCTGGATGGCCTACCTGGCCGAGGCCGGATTCGACGTCTTCGCCATGGATACGACCGGCTACGGCCGGTCGACACGTCCGTCGCCGATGAACGATCCGTGCAACTTGGCCGAAGCGCAGCAGGCGCAGTTCGTGCCCAGCCTGATGGCTGCGCCGTGCAAGCCCTCCTACCCGGGACAGCTCACGAGCCTCGCCTCCGACTGGCACGACATCGACCATGTGGTCGATCACATCCGGAAGATTCGCGGCGTCGCCAAGGTCAGCCTGGTGGCGTGGTCGCTCGGCGGACCGCGCGCCGGCGGCTACGCCGCCCAGCATCCCGACAAGGTGCACCGCATGGTGCTCTTCGCGCCGGCCTACAACCGCGCGGCCCCAGCCACGGCACCGGCGCTGCCGAATCCAGGCGTGGTCTTCAACACGCAGTCGAGAAGCGAGTTCATCGCCAACTGGGATCGCCAGGTGAGCTGCGCGGGTCAGTACGATCCGGCCGTGCGCGATGCGGTGTGGTCCGAGATGCTGGCCTCCGATCCGGTCGGCGCCACCTGGGGCACGGGCGTGCGCCGCGCACCCTCCACGACCACCTTCGGCTGGAACGCGGCGGCGATCGGCGGCACGAAGATCCCGACGATGATCATCGCTGGCGCGCTCGACAAGCAGGTGCCGCCCGAACGCGTGAAGGTCGCCTACGACGACCTCGGCGCCAGCGACAAGGTGCTCGTGGATCTGGCCTGCTCGTCGCACAACGCGATGTGGGAGTCGCATCATCTGCTGATGTTCAAGGCCTCGCTCGACTGGCTGTCGAGAGGCGCGGTCGGCGATCAGACGACCGGCGTCGTCCGCCTCGGCTACTGAGCCAGCGCGTCATGGCCCCGACATCCTCCACATCTGCCGTGCCGGCGTGGTCGGCCCGCGGCCTGATGTTCGAGAACTGCACCTGCCAGCTCGTGTGCCCCGGGCATATGCACTTCAGCCAGGCATGCACCCACGAACGCTGCCGCGGCTACTGGGCGATCCGCGTCGACGAGGGCCGCTTCGGCGACATCCCGCTCGACGGGCTGCGGGCGTTCGTGGCCTTCGACGCGCCGCAGCGCATGATGGACGGCGGCTGGACGGAAGTGGTGATCATCGACGAGTCGGCCACGCCGCCGCAGCGCGACGCGCTCGATCGCATCTTCCGTGGGCAAGCCGGCGGCTCGTGGGGGCTGCTGGCGAAGTTCGTCGCCCGCTGGCTCGACACACGCTACCTGCCCATCGCGTTCGAGGATGAGGGCACCACCCACCGTGGCGCCATTCCCGGTCTGCTGACGACGAGCGTGTCGAACATCAAGGGGCGCGACCGAACGCAACCGGTCACCTTCGAGAACATCTTCAACCAGATCCACGGCGCCACGCAGGTCATCGCCGTCGGCTCGACCGCCTACGACGACGGTGTCATCCGCATCCAGACCGAAAAAACCCACGGCCTGCACTCGCGGTTCGCGTGGACGGTCACCTAGCCGCCGACGGCGCCGGCGGCTTCGCGGTCGCCGTTGCGATGTGGCTGGGGATGGTGGTCGTGATGATGACGCCCACCGTCACGCCCTGGGTGCGTGCCTACGCCACGCTCGTGGCGCCGTCGCCCGGCCGGCGATTCTGGTGCGCCTCTACTACGTTCGTCGCGGGCTACCTCGCCGTGTGGCTGGCCTACAGCCTCGGCATGGCGGCGCTGCAGGTGGCGCTCGCCAGGGCCGGAGCCCTCGTCGACAGCCGGCTCACGACCCCGGCCGGCGGTCTCGTGCTCATCGCGGCGGGCCTCTATCAGTTCGCGCCGCTCAAGGCGGCGTGTCTCACGCACTGCCGCAACCCGCTGACGTACTTTCTGGCGCGGTGGAAGAACGGGCCGGTGGGCGGCTTCCGCATGGGGCTGGCGCACGGCACCAACTGCCTCGGTTGCTGCTGGGCCGTGATGCTCACGGCGCTGGCACTGGGCGTGATGAACCTCGCCTGGATGCTGGCGTTGACGGCGACCGTCGCGGTGGAGCAGATGTTGCCGGCCGGTGTGCGGGTGGGCCGTGTCTTCGGCGCGCTGCTGGTGGGCTGGGGCGCGTGGCTCCTGGCGTGATCAGGGCGGCGGAACGGCGCGTTGTGTGGACCGCACGGTTGGACTAGGCTCGACCGCGTGGCTGATTCCCCCAGCCGAGATGCGGCCGCAGGCCTGCCAAGAGAGCTCACCGACCTGGTGCTCGAGCTGTCGGTGGCCGTGCACAAGCACGCGATGTACCCCATGGGACATCCGGCACTCTCGCGCGTGGCCGACGGCATCCTCACGCGCGCAGATCGGCTCTTCATGGAACGCGAGCAGATCGCCATCGGCGTGGCGCGCCGCCAACTCATCGTCGAAGGCGTGGCCACCGATCCGGATCACCCGGTGCTGCGGCGTCTGGCCGAAAGCCTCCACGCGCACCAGCTGGGCGCGGTGAGCCTGCTGCGCGGGCTGGAGGCCGGCGAGGTCGGGGCCGCCTTGCGGGCGCTGGCCACCGAGCCCGACTACGGCGGCGCGCTGGGCCTGCAAGCACCCGATGTACGCCCATCGTGGCCACACGTGCGGCTGCATCCGCTCACCTTCGACAATCTCGCCATCGTGGCGCCCGCCGACGGCGAGGGCGAGCCGGCCCCCGGCGCCAGGCAATCGCACGGCGCCGAGCTCTGGCTCGGCCTGGCGCAGGCCGCGCTGGCCGGGGATTCGCGCGAAGCCGGCATCACCCCCCACGACACGACGCCGGAGGTCCTGGCTCGCGCCATCGACGAGCGAGCCGGGGCGCAGGCCTACGATCAGGTCATCGCCGGCTACCTGCTGCAGATCACGCAGGCGCTGCGCACGGCCACCGGACCCGAGGCCGAGGCGCTCAAGGCGCGCACGTCGGGCCTCATCTCGGCCCTGCAGCCGGATACGCTGCGCCGCCTCGTGCGCACCAGCCGCACCGAGAGCGGCCCGCACGAGTTCGTCCGCGACGCCGTGCAGGGCCTGCGCGTGGACGCGGTGCTCGAAGTGCTCAAGGCCACCGCCGATGTGGCCGGCGAAACCATCTCACACGGCCTCATCCGCATGCTCACGAAGCTGGCCGCGCACGCGCAAGGCAGTGCCGTGACCACGCGCGTGGTGGCGGAAGATGCGCTGCGGGGACAGGTCACGCGCCTGCTGGCCGACTGGAAGCTGGCCGATCCGAACCCGGAATCCTACGGCCGCCTGCTGCAGCAACTGGCGACCTCGGCGACGGCCACGGCCGACGATGCCGGCGACACCGCCGACGAGCCCGAAACGACGCCCTCGCTGCGGCTGGTACAGATGGGGCTGGAGCTCGGCGACCTGGGCACCCTCGGCGCCAGGGCGGCCGCGCGTCAGGTGGAGCAGGGCGACATTGGCGCCATGGTGGCGTTGCTCGACCAGCCGCCGCCGGTGGCGGGACACGCGGCCGACGCACTGCGCGAGCAGTTGCGCGCGCCCGGCGTCATCACGCGCCTGCTGGCGGAGGAGCCCGTGAACTTCACCGCCCTCGACGCGCTGCTGCCCTCGATGACCGCCGAGCAGCACGAGCCGTTGCTCGAGGCGCTGGCCGAGTCTGATAATCGCGTCACGCGGCGGCGTCTGCTCGATCGGCTCGCGCAGGCGCCGCTCGACCTGTCGTCGCTAATTGCGGCACGCCTCTCGGATCCGCGCTGGCACGTGCAACGCAACATGCTGTTGCTGCTCGAGCGCACGGAACGCGTGCCCGCGGGCTTCTCCGCCGCGCCTTGGATGGGGCACGACGACTGGCGCGTGCGCTACGAGGCCGTGCGTCTGGCGCTGACGCTGCCGGCCGAGCGCGATGCGGCGGTGCGGGCGTCGCTGGCCGAGCGTCAGCCGCGCATCATTGCCGCGGGCCTGGCGGCCCTGGCGGGCGAATGTCCCCCGGATCTGGTGGACCAGGTGGCGGCGGTAGCCACGGATGCCACGCTGCCCGACGACACGCGCGTGCTGGCACTGCGCGTGCTCGAAGGCGCGTCGGCCGCCGAGGCCCTCGCCACGTTCACGAGCCTGGTCGACGGCGGGCGCACGCTGCTCGGACGCGCCAGACTCGCCCCGGCCACCCCCGCCATGCTGGCGTCGCTCGGGGCGCTGGCCCGGCGGTTTGCCGACGAGCCGGCGGCGCGGCCCTATCTGAAGCTGGCCCACGCCTCGTCGCAACCCGGCGTGCGCGCGGTCGTCGAGACTCCCACGCCATGAGCGACCCGGTCCGCTTCCTGAACGCCTTCGCGCAGACGCTCTCGGTGATGACGCTCTATCCAGAGGGCCATCCGTCGCGCGAACGGGTGGTCGACGCGGCGTTCGAGGATCTCGATGCCTTGTGCGCCGACGGCCAGCTGCCGCTCTTCACCTTCCTTGAAGGCGAGGTCGTCTACGGCCGGCAGCCGTTGCGCGATCTGCGCGGCTGGGAGTGGTCGGCGCGTCTGGCCGAATGCGGCGTCGGGCGGCTGGAGTTCGAACGGCGAATGACGCGCGACGAGTTCGAGGGCTTCCTGCAGGAAATTCAGATACGCCTCATGCAGTCGTCGGCCGGAACGTCGGCCCAGCGGCAGATGCGTGACCTCGGCGTGCGCTTCGGTGCCGTGGGGTTGGACCTCGAACCCGGGCCAGCGGCTCCCACCGTGCACAGCGCCGTGACCGGCCTGCGCGAAGAGGTCGACACCCTGCACTGGATGCAAGGCCAGGTGCTCGACGGCGGCGCCATCCCGATAATGGAGGCCGAAGCGGTCGTGCGTTCACTGTCGATTGCCATGCACGCCGACTCGGGCATGTTGCTCCCGCTGCTGCAGCTCAAGGAGTTCGACCAGTACACGACCACGCATTCGCTGAACGTCTCGGTGCTGGCGATGGCACTGGCCGAGGCGCTCGCGCTCAGCCCGCGCGAAGTGCGCGCCATGGGCGTGTCGGGGCTGCTGCACGACGTCGGCAAGACGAAGATCCCGCTGGCGGTGCTCACGAAAGCCGGCAAGCTGACCGACGAGGAACGCCAGCTCATGAACCGCCACCCGAGCGACGGGGCGCGAATGATCCTCCAGAGCGACGCCGACCTCGACCTGGCGGCGGTGGTCGCCTACGAACACCACATCATGCTCGACGGCGGCGGCTACCCGGCCCTGCACTACGGCCGCGGGTGCACGTTCGGCAGCCGTCTGGTGCACGTCTGCGACGTCTACGACGCGCTCAGCACCCGGCGCCCGTACCGCGAGGCCTGGCCTCAGGCCAAGACGCTGGCCTATCTCGAGGAACGCGCGGGCACGGAATTCGATCCCTTCCTGGTGCACGTCTTCGCCCGGTTGATGAAAGACGGCGAGGCGCGCGTGCAGCGCCTCGATGCCCTGGGCGCCCTGCCGGCTGTCTAGCGGCAGCGGACCGATCCGGCACGACCGATCCAGCGGCGCCAACGGCGGAGCTACAATAGGAGGTTCCTATCATGCTCAGAGCCGGAATCGTGGGACTCCCCAACGTGGGCAAGTCCACCCTCTTCAACGCCGTCACGCGCACGCGCGGGGCGCAGGCCGCCAACTACCCCTTCTGCACCATCGATCCGAACGTCGGCATCGTCACGGTGCCCGACGCGCGACTGGCGGTGCTGCAGAAGATTGCCAAGACCAACGTCGTCATTCCGGCCGCCGTCGAGTTCGTGGACATCGCGGGTCTGGTCAAGGGCGCCAGCACCGGTGAAGGCCTGGGCAACAAGTTCCTCACGCACATCCGCGAGGTCGATGCCATCGTCCAGGTGGTGCGCTGCTTCGAGGACGACGACGTGCTGCACGTGTCTGGCAGCGTCGACCCGGTGCGCGACATCGAGGTCATCAACACCGAGCTGATGCTGGCGGATCTCGAATCGGTGACCAAGAAGCGTGAGCGCGTCGGCAAGGACGCCAAGCGCGGCGACAAGACCGCGATTGCCGAAGACGCGGTGCTGGCCAAGCTCATCGAGGCGCTCGAGGCCGGCCGGCCGGCGCTCACCGTGGCGTTGACGCCCGCGGAACGTGCCGTGGCCCGGCAGTTCTTCCTGCTGAGCGACAAGCCGACGATCTTCGCCTGCAACGTCAAGGACACGGATCTGGCCACCGCCGACGCCGATCCCCATGTGCTCGAGGTGCGCGACTACGTGAAGACGCACCTGTCGTGCGAGGCGGTCGTCATCAGCGCGCAGATCGAAAGCGAGCTCATCGACCTGTCGCCCGAGGAAGGCGACGAGTTCCTGAAGGAACTGGGCGTGGCCGAGAGCGGCATGGGCTCGCTCATCCGCTCGACGTATCACCTGCTCGGCCTGCAGACCTACTTCACGGCTGGTGAGAAGGAAGTGCGGGCCTGGACGATTCACGTGGGCGACACCGCACCCAAGGCGGCCGGCGTCATCCATTCGGACTTCGAGCGCGGCTTCATCAAGGCCGAGACGGTGGCCTACGAGGATCTCGTGGCCTGCGGCTCGGTTGCAGCGGCCCGTGAGAAGGGCCTCTACCGGATGGAAGGCAAGGAGTACGTCGTGAAAGACGGTGACGTGCTGCTCTTCAAGTTCAACGTCTAGCAGCCACGGGCGCTGCTACACTCGTCGCGGCTCGGCAATCCGGGGAGGACGCGATGAGACCGTTCCTGTCGTTTCGCACGCTGGTGCTCGCCTTGGCCGCCTCGTGGATGCTCGCTGGTGGCGCCTCTGCCCAGACTCCGGCCGGCGCCGCCCTCGACTTCGAGGTGTTCAAGGCCCGAGTGCAGCCGCTCTTCACGGCCAAGCGCGAGGGTCTGATGACCTGTCTGACCTGTCACGGCGGCAAGGTCGGCACCCGCCTTCGTCTGCAGCCCCTGGCCGACGGCGCCGCCACGTGGTCTGACGAGGACGCGCGGAAGAACTTCGACTCGGCGCGCGGCCTGGTGAAGCCCGGCGCGCCGATGGAAAGCCGGTTGCTCACGCATCCCTTGGATCGTAACGCCGGCGGCGACTCCTTCCACGGCGGCGGCAAGCACTGGCTGACGCAGGCCGACCCCGAGTGGCAGACGCTGGCGGCCTGGGTACGGGGACCGCACTCGGTGATAACCGCAACCAATGTGCCGGCCGGCCGGGCCGTGCGCATCATCCAGACCAACGCCGCCGGCGACGGCGCCCACCTCATCGACCCGGCGACCAATGTCGTCACGCAGGTGCTGTCGGGCGTCGACATCCCGCACGGCGTCACCTCGTCGCCCGACGGTGCCCGTCTCTACCTCACGAACGAAGTGCGGCACACGCTCGACGTGGTGGAGATGCCATCGCTCACGATTCGCGCCCGCGTTCCGCTCAGCGGACGTCCCAACAACGTGGCGATCTCGAAGGACGGCCGCAAGGTCTACGTCGGCATTGCCCAAGCGCCTGGCGCGCTCGACGTCATCGACACCGTGGCCCTGACCAATGTGAAGACGGTGCCGGTGAAGGGCGCCATCCACAACGTCTACGTGACGCCGGACGGACGCTGGGCGGTGGCCGGCTCGATCCCCGAGAAGACGATCAGCATCGTCGACACGGCCACTGACACCCTGACGCGCACGATTGCGCTATCGGCCGGCATCCGGCCGATGGCGTTCACGACCAAGGCCGACGGCTCGACCGATCGCATCCTCGTGCAGCTCTCGGACTTCCACGGCTTCGTGGCGGTGGACTTCGCATCGGGCAAGGAAACGGCGCGGATCGAGCATCCCCCGATCGCTGGCGAGCATCCCCATACCGACGGCCTGCAGGGCGCGCCGGCGCATGGTCTGGCCGTCTCGCCTGATGGCACGCGCCTGTGGTCCACGAGCAAGGTCTACGGCTACGCCTACGTTCACAGCCTGCCGGACCTGAAGGAGGTGGGCCGGCTGTTCGTCGGCCAGCATCCCGAGTGGTTGACCTTCACCCCCGACGGACGCTTCGTCTACGTGGCGGCGGCCGGCGACAACGCCGTCTTCGTCGTCGACACGACAACGATGAAGGAAATCGCCCGTGTGCCGGTCGGCAACGTGCCGAAGAGGAACGCCACCGCGATTTTGCGTGTGCCGTAGACGCGCCGGGGTAGACGCGCCGGGGCCAGGCCCGTTTCAGGACGCGGCCCCTTCTGGCGCACGGGACCAGGTCTCTTTCAGGGCCGAATCAAATCTCTCGGCTCAGGGCGTGGCGCGCGAGAAGGTCAGCGTCTGGATCTCGGGCGTGGCTGTCGGCGCCAGTAGCACGTCTCCGTGGACGCGGCCCGTGGCGCACGTCCAGGTGAACTCGCCAGAGAGCGCGCCAGTAGCCACGATCGGCGCGCTCGTGTCGCAGGTGCCGACCTCGGCCTTGAGCGCGGCGATCTCGCGCGCCCGGTGCTCGGCGTCTTTGTCCATGAGGACGTTCATCGCCAGCAGCCCGTCTGTAACGGTGACGGACCCGGCGACAAACGCGCGGACCGCGCCGGCATAGGCGGCGGCGAGCGCGGGCGTTACCGGCGCGGGACGCGCCGTCAGATCGCCGGCGCCGAGCATCATCACGGCCGCATCCCACACCGGCTGGCGCGGCCCCGAGTAGGTGCGGTTGGCGAACGCGAAAATGCCCACGCCGAAGTCGGGCAGTACCAGCACGTGTGACCCATAGCCGGGATAGCCGCCGCCGTGGCTGAGCGTGAGCCCTAGCTCGCAGTCGGTGGCGGCGGTGAAGCCCATGGCGTAGGCGGCCGCCTCGCGACACGCCGCCTGACCACTCGCACCAGGCCGCATCCGCACCGACGCATAGTTGGCGCCCTGCGCCAGCTCGCGCACGCTCGAACGTCTCACCGGCCCGGCGTCGGCGCCGTCGCGCGCCGGCCACGCCTGCAGCAGGAACGCGATCCACTTCGCGTAGTCGTTGGCACTCGTCTGGATGCCGCCCATCGCTCCGAAAGCCCCGTGTGCCATCGTCGGCTCTGGCTTCCACCGGCTGTCTTCCCAGCGGTAACCGAGCGCGCTCGTCGCAACCGGCGCGGCGGCGACGTCGTAGCCGGTGGCGGTCATCCCGAGCGGCGCAAACAGGGTGCGCCCCACGACGTCCTTGTAGGGCTGGCCCGACACGTTCGCAATGATGCGTCCGAGCAGCGCGTAGCCGAGGTTCGAGTACTCCATCGCCGTGGACGGCGGCCGCGTGAACGGCACGCCCTGGCTGAGGAGCCGTGTGAAGTCGTCTTCTGGCAGCGGCGTCTGGCGGTCGCCCCAGGGATCGTCGGTCACGAAACCGGCGGTATGCGTGAGCAGGTCGCGCACGCGGATCCTCGGCGAGTCGTCGGTCGGGTAATCGAGCGACTTCAGCTCCGGCACGTAGGTCTCGGCCGGGGCGTCGAGCGCGAGCTTCCCGTCGTCACGCAGGCGCAGGATCGACAGCGCCGTGAAGGCTTTGGTCATCGACGCGATGCGGAAGCGCGTATCGGGGGTGACCGGCCGCTTCGCCTCGAGGTCTTGCACACCGGCGCCCTTCACGTGCACCAGCCGGCCGTCCTTCACGATGCCCCACACCATGCCGGGGATGTGGGCGTCGAGCCGGTAGTGCTCCATCGCGCGGTCCACCGCGGCCAGCGTGGCGGCGCTCTGCGCTTCGGCAGCGGCGGGCACGAGGCTGGTTGCGGCACACACGACGAGCGCGGCAACGACAACGCGAACCAGTGGCGTAGCGGTCATGCGAAGCTCTCCAAGGAGGCGGGGTGTGCTCGTAGTTTAATCCGTGGCGGCGGCGAGCGCCCGCAGGGAGCGGCCGGGGCAGCCAGCACGCGGGCTTGCCGCGATGCATCGGCGGATCCGTCTCGCTGGTGCGACTCAGGAGCTGGGTCCAGGGCAGGAAGTTCCCCCACCGGCGAGACCACCTTGGTTCGAAGACGGCGTGGACCCTGGTAATGTAGGGTCGGCCCTGACACCTCCGGAGACCCTGACCATGACCGTTCGTGCGTCGCTACTCGTCTCGTCCGCCCTCCTCCTCACCGCGTGTGGCGGCAGCGCCCCGGCGACGGATCCGGCCGATCTGGTCATCCTGAACGGCAAAGTGCACGTCGTCGACGAGGCCAACACCATCGCCGAAGCCGTCGCCGTGAAGGGCACGACCATCCTGAAAGTGGGCACGACAAGCGAGATCAAGGCGCTGGTCGGCCCCGCCACGCGCATCATCGACGCGCAGGGCGCCACCGTGGCGCCGGGCTTCAACGACGCGCATGTGCACTTCATCTCGGGCGGTCTGTCGCTGAGCGATGTGGACCTGGCCGGCCTGACGACACTTCGCGATGTGCAGGACACGATCCGCGCCTTCGTGGCCGGCAAGCCGGCCGGCGCCTGGATCAAGGGCCGCGGCTGGCTCTATGCGCCGTTCACCAACGCCAGCCCGACCAGAGCGCAGCTCGACGCGGTGACCGGCGACCATCCGGCGGTGATGACCTGCTACGACGGCCACAGCGTGTGGGTGAACTCGAAGGTGCTGGCGCTGGCGGGCATCACGAAGGCCACCAAGGACCCCGCCAACGGCCTGATCGTGCGCGACGCGCGCACCGGCGAGCCGACCGGCCACCTGAAGGAATCCGCGATGGACCTGCTGGCCGACGTGCTGCCGAAGGTCACCGAGGAGGATCGCCGCGCCGCCCTCGCGGCCGCCGTGGCGCACGCCAACAAGTTCGGCATCACGAGCATCCAGAACGCCGGCGGCACGGTGGCCGAGATGGCGCGCTACGACGCGGCCAGGACCGCCGGCACGCTCACGGTGCGCGCCTATCTCGCGACGGCGGCCGAAAGCGGCATCACCGAGGCGGATGTGGACGCGATGGACGTGGCCTGGAAGCAGTACGGCGACGATCCGACCGTGCGCACCGGCATCGTGAAGATGTTCGCCGACGGCGTCATCGAGAGCAAGACGGCGGCGATGCTGGCGCCGTACGTCGGCACCCAGAGCGCCGGCACTCCCAATATGACGGCCGAGGAGATGAACCGCATTGTCGCCATGTTCGACAAGCGCGGCTGGCAGGTGCAGATCCACGCCATCGGCGACCGCGCGATCCGCATGGCGCTCGACGCCTTCGAGGCGGCGGCGAAGGTCAACCCCGCGCCGGCGCGCGGACGCCGCCATCGCGTCGAACACATCGAGGCCATTGCTGCCGAAGACATCGCGCGCTTCGGCGCGCTCGGCGTCATCGCCTCGCAGCAGCCGATTCACGTAGCCCTCGGCGACGCCAACCAGGCCGTGCCGCACGGGCCGTGGCCCGACGCTATCGGCTCCGAACGGGCCTCGCGTGCCTGGGTGTGGAAGAGCATCCACGCAGCCGGTGGACGCCTGGCCTTCGGCAGCGACTGGCCGGTCGCTTCGCTCGAGGCCGGGCAGGGCCTGTGGCTGGCATCCACGCGCGTCAAGGCCGAGAAGGCCGACGATCAGCGCTTGTCGATCGACGAGGCGCTCGCCGGCTACACCCGTTGGGCCGCCTACGCGTCGTTCGACGACCAGCGCAAGGGCACACTGGCGCCGGGCATGCTGGCCGACATCGTCGTGCTCGCGCACGACATCACCGCGTCACAGGTTCCGTCGCCGACCGGCGTGGTCGTGGCGGCGACGATCTTCGACGGCAAGCTCGTCTACGAGCAGCCGTAGCCGGGTCACCGGCGCCGTCTCGCGTCGCGGCACTAGCGGCCGGCCAGTACGGCGTCGAGCGCCGGCAGCAGCCCGATGCCGTCTTGATCGCTGCCGGATGAGTGCACGACCAGCCACGTGCACGGCGCAGCGCTCTCGTTCCACGGCGCGTGGGGCACCTCGGCCGGCACGAAGATCTGGTCGCCTGCCGAGACCGGCGCTCGATGCTGCACCTGGTTGCCGTGGTAGACCACGCACTCGCCCTCGAGCAGATAGGCGATGGTCTCGATGCGGTCGTGATAGTGCACCTTCGCTCGGGCCCCCGGCGGCATCGGCAGCACGTTCATACAGATGCCTTGGGAAGTTTGAACTAGTCATCGCCATCGACGCCCGCAACCCGTCGCTCGATCTGATGCTCCCGGAGCCTGAAGTGCCGCCCGAGCCGAAGCGTGGCCCATAGGCCGGCGGACAGAGTAATGGCCGTCATCGCCGCATAGTCGAGGAAGCTGCGGAAGCCTGGCAGCGTGGGACGCGTCGACACCGCAAACTCGTTGACCGACGCCCCTTCAACCCCGAAGTCTGGCGCCGTGGGTGATCGCCAGATCAGCAGGCGCTTCCCGGGCGCGAACACGTCCTCGGGCGCCCCATCCGGCGCCACCGACTCGCCCACCATCATGCCGGTGATGCGCGTCACGTCGGTCGAGTCGCCGAGATGCCCGTCGATGTAGGGGTAGCCGTCGTTCACCCGCGCCTCGTCCATGACGAACTCGACCTGCTGGTAGGTGTCACCCCACCACCACAACACCCCGGTGATGATCGCGCTCTTGAGCGGCCGCGACGCAATCGCGAGCGTAGCCACGAGCGCCAGCGCCTGTGGCGAGAAGCGCGTCCGTCGCCAATGCCTGCCTTCCACAGGCGCCGGCGGCAGCTTCGACTCGTCCACTCCGGCGTTCATGGCGTTTGCGCCTCCGCGATGGCGCGCACGAACCGCGCGGTCGTTACCACCTGTCCGGTATGACGCGAGGCGTGCTCGGCCGCATGGAACAGCAGTCCGAGGACGGTCGAGGACAGCTTGGCGCGTCCGACCGTCCGCGGGTCGGTGAGGGAGGATTCCGGCGTGGCCGCCAGTTGCGCCAGCGCGCGCTCCACCGTGGCCTGCCAGGTCGCCAGCAAGGTGTCGATCGACGGCTGGTCGACGGCGAGCGTTCGTTCGCGGCCGAGCACGGCCTTCTGGGCCTCGTCGAGCGACAGGCCGCGGGCGTAGGTCAAGAGGCGGTCGGTGCTGCCGGCAAGATGCGCCAGATGGAAGCCGAGCGAGGCGACCCCCTGCGGCGTCGTCCAGATCTGTGCGGCCGACAGTCCACGAACCGAGAGTTCGACGTCCTCGCGCGCCATCACGAAGGCGTGCGCGACAGGCTGCAACAGCGCGGGAATCCCCGGCACGAGTCCACGCAGCCACGGTTCCGGCAGGGCCGTCGACATGATGAGCGTCGCATTGTGACACGAGCCGACGCACAGCCTGTGCTATAAGCGACGGGACTCCAGGGCCCTCAGATCATGTGGACGCACAACTACGAGCCGCTCGGCGGCAGCCTCGCGCTTTCGGCGCCGGTCGCCGCCCTCCCCATCGTCGTGCTCTTCCTGATGCTCGGCGTGTGGCGCGCCCCGGCCTGGAAGGCGGCCCTGAGTGGCCTGCTGACCGCCTTCGTCATCGCCGTCCTGGTCTACGGCATGCCGGCGAGCCTGGCCGTCATCTCCACCCTCTACGGCGCGGCCTACGGAATCTTCCCCATCGCCTGGATCGTGTTCGCGTCGATTATGCTCTACCGCCTGGCGGTCGACACCGGCAAGTTCGAGGTGATCAAGGACTCGGTCGGCAGCCTCACCGACGATCGCCGTCTACAGGCGATGTTCATCGCCTTCTCGTTCGGCGCCTTCATCGAGGGCGCGGCTGGCTTCGGCGCGCCGGTGGCCGTCTCGGGCGCCATGCTGGCCGGCCTCGGCTTCAATCCGTTCTACGCAGCCGGCATCTGCCTGCTCGCCAACACCGCCCCGGTGGCGTTTGGCTCGATCGGCATCCCGGTCACGACGCTGGCCGCCGTCACCGGGCTGCCCGTGCTGGCGCTGTCGGCGATGGTGGGCCGCATGTGCGCCCTCATCTCGATCATCATCCCGGGCTACCTCGTCGTGGTGATGGCCGGCTGGGCCCGCGCGGCCGAGGTGCTGCCGGCCATCATCGCCTGCGGCGTGTCGTTTGCCGCCATGCAGTTCTACGTCTCCAACTACATGGGCCCCGAGCTGACCGACATCCTCAGCTCGCTGACCTGCATCATCGTGATGGTGGCGGTGCTGAAGCTGTGGAAACCGAAGAGCATCATGCGCCTCGAGGGCGATCAGCCCGTCAGCATCACCCTCGGAAAGCACACGGGCGGCGCGATCTTCATGGCCTGGATGCCCTACCTGCTGCTCGTCGTGTTCGTGCTGATCTGGGGCGAGCCCGACATCAAGGCGAAGCTCGACGCCTTCACGAGCGGCATCATGCCGGAACTTCTGCCGAAGGCGCCGACCGGCCTGAACGGAGTGCTCGTGCCCGGCCTGCACAACGCCATCACGCGCATCCCACCGGTCGCGGCGGCTCCCACGCCTTATGCGGCCGTGTTCACGCTCAACTGGCTGAGCGCTTCCGGCACGGCGTGCTTCCTCGCCACGCTCGTCGCAGCGCTCATCCTGCGTGTCTCGCCCGGCAAGGTCGTGGGACTCTATGCCGCCACCTTCAACCAGCTCAAGTTCGCCATGCTCACCATCGCCTTGATGCTGGGTTTGGCGTATCTCATGAACTACTCGGGGATGACCTCCACACTCGGCCTGGCGCTCGCCACGACGGGTGTGCTGTTCCCGTTCTTCAGCGCGGTCGTGGGCTGGCTGGGGGTGTTCCTCACCGGCAGCGACACCTCGGCCAATGCGCTCTTCGGCAACCTGCAGGTGGTCACCGCCAACACGCTCGGCCTGAATCCGGTGCTCACGGCCTCGGCCAACTCGGCCGCCGGCGTCATGGGCAAGATGATCTCGGTGCAGAGCATCGCCGTGGCGGTGGCCGCCACGGGCATGACCTCCGACGACGAAAGCCGCCTGTTCCGGTTCACCATCAAACACAGCGTGATGCTGATGATCGTGATGGGTATCGTGGCGATGCTCTACGCCTACGTCTTCCCTGGCTGGGTACCGGTCGTTCCTCCGAAGTAGCCGCGCCCTCGGAGACGTTGGCCCTGAATCTCGCGTGTTACCGCACTGCCGGCGCAGGTCGTCGGCCTGATCGACTTCCACTTGCACGGCGCGGCAGCCACGGCGCCGGCAGTTGGCCCGCACGAACAGGTCGTCGATATAGGCGCTCAGGCCACCGAACTCCATGGCGAATCGCACCGACGACACCGCATGCCCGGCCGCCACGCCATCGACCTCGAGCAGCCACACGGCTCCGCGCGACGACCTCTGGCCGATGCTACCCCGGTGACGGAGTCGCAGCGACGAAGGAAAAGGTCACGGCTCCAGCGCGCGACAGGCTCCGGTCTGCAACACCGCCGTTGCATAATTGCCTGGTCGGTCGCGGAACGCGCCGCAGAGGAGACGCATGACTGTCCAGGTTTCACAGACTCTCGATGCACCGGGCGCTGACCGTGACGCCCCACTGGCGCGGCATGCCTCGTAGCCGTGGCGCGCCGTCGCTGCCGATGTCCGCCGCCGTGCCGGTGTTCGCGGCGCTCGGAGACGCCACCCGACTCGGACTGCTGGGGCGCCTGTCGGTCGACGGGCCGCTCTCCATCACCCATCTGAGCGAGGGGAGCGGCGTCACGCGGCAAGCCATCACGCGGCACCTCTACGCCCTCGGTGCTGCGGGTCTGGTCCGTCATGCCCGCCGTGGGCGCGAGCGCGTCTGGGCACTGGATCCACGACGCCTGGCGAGGGCCCAGCGGTGCCTCGACCAGATCGCAGCGCAGTGGGACGACGCGGCCGACCGGCTGAAGACGTTCGTCGAGGAACGCTGAAGCGCACCGACGGGCGCGACCGGTGTCATATGCCTGAGGCCGACCTCTACCATCCCATCAAGCGGTTCCTGGAAGCGCAGGGATACGTGGTGAAGGGCGAGATCGGGGCATGCGACATCGTGGCCGTGCGAGGCGCAGACGGGCCGGTCGTCGTCGAGTTGAAAGAACAGCTGAATCTGGCGCTCATCCTCCAGGCGGTCGATCGAAGCGCGGTTTCCGACGCCGTCTACATCGCCTTCCGGATCGGCAAGGATCGCAGCGCGTCGTGGCGATCCAGGGCCAAGCAGGTCACGAGTCTGCTCCGCCGTCTTGGTCTGGGCCTGCTCACGGTGTCGGCGCGCGATCAGGTGGTTGCCGTCCTGGACCCGGCGCCCTATCGCCCGCGCGCCAATGCCGACCGTCGCCGGCGCCTGCTGAAGGAATTTGCGGAGCGGATCGGCGACCCGGAAGCCGGCGGCTCCGCCTCGCGCCAAAGGCTGACCGCCTACCGGCAGGACGCACTGCGGCTGGCGCGGGCGTTGGCGGAGGCCGGCACGCTCACACCACGCGGCATCCGTGAGCGCACCGGCGTGCTGCGGGCCGGACCCATACTGCGCGACAACCACTACGAGTGGTTCACACGGGTGACGACCGGCCACTACGACCTCACACCGAAAGGGCGGCACGACCTGACTCACTGGTCTGCAGTGGACCCTGGCCTCGCACTTGCTGACCCCGCTGCATCGGCCAGGATCACGATCGCTCCAGTGTCTGCGCCGGGTCGAGCCTCTGTCTTGCGTCGGCCTCGGCCGAACGCGTGATCGTGACCATGCGTGACGCCGCCTGACACCCCGTCTCCTAATCCAGCTTTCCCCGCACCTCGTAACACAGCTCCACCATGCCGCTCTTGTAGGCTTTGACCTCCGACAGGTGCAGCGGAATGTCGTTGTTGAGGTTGTCGAAGAACGGAATCCCGTCACCAAGCAGAATCGGCAGAATCGAATAGCGGACCTCGTCGGCGAGCCCGAGGCGAAGGCAATCTGCGGTGACCGCGCCGCCGCCCACGAACCAGATGGCGCGGAACGCCGGCCGCAGACGCTCGTTCACGAACTGCGCGAGGTCGCCCGAGTAGAACTCGACGGTATTCCTGGTCCGCGGCAGCTCGCGCCGAGTGAGGACGAACGTGGGCTTGTCGCCGTACGACCATCCCAGCCCCTTGCCCTCAAAACCCAACGCCGTTTCATAGGTACGCGATCCCATGACGTAGCAGTCGATCGTCTCGAGAAACGCGTCGACGAATCCCGAGTCCAGGGTGTCCCCGCCAGCGAACTCATCTGAGGTCTCGAGCCAGTCGACGCTGCCGTCTTTTCGAGCGATGAAGCCGTCGAGGCTCGCCGCCATATGGATCGTGACGCGGGAATCAGCGTGTGCCATCGTTTCGCCCTGCCGTGCTAACGCCTCACGTGTCACCGAGCGCAGACCGGGACATCTTCGCGTTTCGAGGCTTCATGAATCGCACTGACGACGGCGACTGGTTCGGTCGTGGAGTCGCCAACGTCATGGCTGACGTCCCCCCGGTTGTCGGGCAGCGCCCGCCGCGTTGCGCCGCGTGTTGTCTGGCGGCAGGTTGCCCCCGAGGAACCGAATGGTCCTTTTCCAAGCCAGTTCGGCGGCCTTGGGCTCAAAGGAATCGTTACGGTCCGACTCGAAGAACCAATGCTTGGTTCCCGGATATTGGTGGAATGTGGAAGACACTCCGGCAGAGTCGAGGTGCCGAGCCAGCTTCTTGACCGCCGCCCCGGAGACCCAGGGGTCGTTCTCCGCGAAGTGGCACAGGAAGGAGGATCGCGTCTGAGAGTAGTCCCCGCTGCGCGCGGCGTAGAAGGTGACCGTTGCCGTGATCGGAAGCTTCTCTTGTTGGGCCAGCCAGAAGGCCCAATGGCCTCCCATCGAAAACCCCAGCTGACCAATCCCTAATCCCGTCATCGCGTCATGGCGCATCAGGAACTCAATCTTCCCCATGAGGAACTTGTAGACCGGCTCTTGTCTGCTCGTCGTGGCCGACGCCCGCAACCGGCGCGCGGCAGATGGGGTGGCCGCCACTTTGCCTCCGTACAAATCGGGAGCCAGCGCAACGAAGCCCCTTGATGCTAGGCGGTCACAAACCTCGCGGAAGAATGGGTTGAGGCCCCACCACGAATGGAGGACAAGGACTCCTCTTCCCGAGCCGCACCGCGGTACCGCCAGGTAGTGGTCTGTAGAACTCAACGTCGCCTCACTGGTGTTTCGTCCACCCAGCGCGTCCCCTTCACCATGCCGTGCGCCCAGCGGGCGGCCGCTTTCATCAGCTCTGGTGAATAATCCGGGCTAACGTTGTCGGTTCAGCGGCGGCGCGGGGCGCCGCCCGCTGCAACCGGATGTTATGCCGCCGATTCAGTAGGCACAACCCAGCCGGGGAAAACGAGTACACCGGGGTGGCACTTGAGCGCCTGCGCGAGCATCTTCGCGCGTTCCACGCCGAGCTTGACCCGGTCGTTCTCGATGGCGGAGATCGTCGCCTGAGAGATGCCTGTGCGCTGCGCGAGCTCATTCTGGCTCAGCCCCTGCAGCTCGCGGATGATTCGCACCGACTCGCCGACCGAGACGGTCACGCGCTTGCGCGCCGCACGATAGTTCTTCATGTCACGGCCTCCGGTAGTCATGGGGCGTCACCGATTCGATGTAGTACGTAAGCTGTGCTGGCACCACGCGGTAGATGACGCGCCACTGGTCCCCCAAGCGAGAGGACCGAGACCCCTTCCATTTCCCGGCCAAGGCTTCGTCATGAAATCCGGTGATCATCCGGATGCCCGGCGGTCCAGACAGCCGCGCGATGTCCTTCCACTTCTCATAGCGCTTGAGCACTTCGCGCGGGGCCTTGGCCAGCTGCCGACCCGTCCGGCGGTGTTCTAGCAGTTCCCACACGCCTCAGTGTCCACATGTCATCTTTGGGATGTCAAGTTGGCTCTGAATTGTGTCGGCACAACGCCCAGGCGTCAGCCGCGGCGGCAAGCCGTGGTTAGGGCCTGTCAGGAAACAACTGTGGGAACTGGTTCTGTCGCTGCCGGTCGGATGGTGTAGTTCCACTCGCCGTGGAAGCGATGCGGTGTGAGCTGCACGGTGGCCATTTGAGCGTCGGTCACCCTGA
>JAGNJW010000043.1 GCA_018000455.1 Acidobacteriota bacterium | reverse complement strand
GCTCATGAGCGTGGCGGCGCCGAACGGCAGAAAGCGCGCCTCGCGCGCCGCCGTCGACAGCACCAGTCCCGCCACCTCTGCCCGCATGCCGGCCGCGCCGTCGGCCAGCACGTGCAGGGCCACCCGGCCCGTCGCCCGGATCTCGGCCGCGAGCGCCACCACCGCGGCGGCCGACTCGATGACGGCGTAATCCTTCGTGACCGACTCCGCCGACGGCGCATAGTCGGGGACCAGCGTCCGGAAGCCGAGCGACGAGAACAACGCATAGCAGCGCTCGCGCGACACTCCGCGATAGGTGAGCACCTCGGGATCGAACGGCACCGGCACGTCGGTGTGGATCGTCACCAGTTGCTGGCTGCGGCGGGCGTCATCTGCGTGTGCGAGGAGCGCCTCGCGCTGCTTCTTCGCCTTCACCTGGCCGGAGGCGGCGAGCAGCGCTTCGAGCGAGCCGTAGGCGGTGATGAGATCGCGGGCGCCCTTTTCGCCGATGCCGGGCACGCCCTTGACGTTGTCGGAGGTGTCGCCCATGAGCGCCAGCACGTCGACCACCTGCTCGGGCGCCACGCCGAACTTCGCCTTGACGCCGTCGGCGTCGAACCAGGTGCCGTCGTCCTTCGGGTTGTAGACGCGGATCGCGCCGTTGACCAGCTGGAAGAAGTCCTTGTCGCCCGTCACGATGCCGACGTGGAAACCGGCCTCCGCCGCCCTCCGGGCCAGCGTGCCGATGACGTCGTCGGCCTCGTAGCCTTCGCTGGTCAGGATGGGTACGCCCATCGCCTCGCACGCCTCGTGCACCCACGGGATCTGCTCGGCCAGATCGCTCGGCATCGGCGCGCGGTTGGCCTTGTAATCGGCCGCGATCTGATCGCGAAAAGTGGCCGACGGCAGATCGAACGAGGCGGCGATGTAGGCTGGCCGATGATCGTCGATGAGCTTGCGCAGCATGGTGACGAAGCCGTAGACGGCGTTGGTCGAACGGCCGTCGGGCCCCGTCAGCCCACGGATCGCGTGGTAGGCGCGATACATCTGGTTGCTGCCGTCGATGAGGAAGAGCGACTGCGGGTCGGACATGGCGAGGCCGGTATTATGATGCAGGTGGTGACGACTGGTGGGCACTAGACGGGAACGGCGTCCCGGCGCGCGGACGCGAAACCCGTGGCGCGGTCTGGTTGGCCTGGCGGTGCTCACCTGCGCGGTGACCGGTGCCTCGTGCGGCAACGTCATCACACCGAAGTACGAGTACGAAGAAGACGTCTATCTCGCCCTCGACGGCTCGGCCACGGTCTACGTGAACGCCTCGGTAGCGGCGCTGGTGGCCCTCCGCGATGCGCCCCTGCCGCTCGATCCGGCCGCGCGCCTCGACAGGAACGATGTGCGCGCCTACTACCAGGGCCCGGGGGCGCGGGTGGCTTCGGTGAGCACGTCGCGGCGTGACGGCCGGCGCTACGTGCACCTGCGTGTCGAGGTGGACGACATCCGCACGCTCTCGCGGCTCGCGCCGTTCTCCTGGTCGGCGTACGGATTGCAGGAGAAGGACGGGCTCTGGAACTTCACGCAGCAGGTGACGTCGGCGGCGGGCAAGGACGCCGGCAACGTCGGGTGGCGTGGTGACGAGCTCGTGGCGGTGCGCCTGCACCTGCCGAGCCGGGTGCCATTCCACAATGCGCCGAGCCGCACAATCGAGCGCGGCAACATCATCACCTGGGAGCAGCGACTCACGGCCCGAGCGAAAGGGGAGCCGCTCTCCATCGAAGTGCATCTCGAGCGCGAGTCGATCCTGTTCCAGACGCTGGCGCTCTTTGCGGGCATGGCGCTCGCCGCCGTCTCCACCCTCGCGGTGCTCATCTGGTGGGTGTGGCGCAAGGGGAAGCGCGCAGCCTCCCAGCCGACGCCCTAGAACGGATTGAGTACGTAGCCCTCGGCGTTCAGCACCAGGTGCGCCGTCATCGCCGACAGCGCCATCTCGACCGGCGCCGCAATTTCACTGGCGGCAATGCCCCGGCTGCCGGCCGACTGCCCGCACAAGTAGATCCGCACGCCGGCCTTCTTCAGCGCCAAGAGCAGCGGCAAGTTGGGATTGTCGATGCCGTGACGCTTGCGGTAGGCGTCGTTGCTGAGCACGTCTTTCGAGGCTGTGCCGTGCACGACGATGGCGACCTTGAGCCGCTCCGGGGATACGCCGGCCTTGCCGTGCATGTTCAGGAAGCGGGCGGCCGTTTCCAGGCGCGCGCTGAGCGCTTTGGGATCGTCGGCCGTCTCCGAGACGTCGAAGCGCAACTTGAGCTCCTGTAGCATCGGCGTGGCCAGGCCCGGATCGGGCACGGCGTAGACCGGACCGAAGTCGGCGATGATCGGGCCCTTCGACGGGGCCGGTGTCTGCGCCCCGGCACCGCCCGGGGCGAGGAAGGTGGCGAGGGCGAGGACGCAGAGCGTGGGGCGCATGCGGCCATGATAGCTGCCCGCGCCCCCGTTGAAGCTAGGTGGTGATCTTCTCGAGCGACTCACGGACTTCGGCGTCGGTCCTCAGCTCGCTCTTCACCTCGAACGACCCGAATCCGACGGCCAGCGACCGTGCCAGCACCTTCTCGACGTTGCTGTTGACGACACCGGTGAGCGTGACGTGCCCGCGAACGACCACGATGTGAATCGGCGGGTTGGCCATCGCGGCGTAGTTCCAGAACGACGAATGACCGTAGATCGCGCGGGCGATGCGGAAGCGAAGCTCGTCGTCGAACTGCGAGACCGGCGTGATCTGGATGTCGTTCTTGACCGACTTCACGCCGTCG
Source organism: Acidobacteriota bacterium (assembly GCA_018000455.1). GTDB lineage: Bacteria > Acidobacteriota > Vicinamibacteria > Vicinamibacterales > UBA2999 > CADEFD01. The sequence continues at coordinate 8,115 of JAGNJW010000043.1, read as the reverse complement.
ACCTTCGCCACACGGCGCTCGATGTCGTCCTTCTTGTAGGGCATCGTCACCCAGCCCGAGAGCACGACGTGGCCATCGGTGGTCGAGGCATCGATGCTGTCGAAGATGGTGAACTGCGTATAACGGTTCACCGTGGTCGAGATGTCGTTGAAGATCTGTAGATCCTTGCGTTCCTGCGCAGCGCTCGATCCGGCCAGAGCGACGACGAATGCGAGAGCGAAAAGGGCGGGTCGCGTAGCCATGACGTCCACTCCAGGGGGCCTGCCGCCGCTGGCCGGCGGATGCGGCGCCATCACCGCACGCCGCTTTCCACTGCGAGCCGCGTGCCAAGTCTGCGGCGACGCCGATGAAGGCGATCCACGCGTGAAACGGAGGGGCCTGTCACCTGGGCCGATCGCCTCACGGGAGCGGCGTCCCTCCCCGCGGATCTCGCGTCCTCGGTTGGCTACGGCACCACGACCAAAACGTCGCTCGTGGCCGGGCTCAGTCCGAAAGCGTTGGCCGCCCGCACGCGGACGAAGTAGATGCCGGAGGGCGCCGGCAGCGACCACGCCGTGTCGAGGTTCCCCGTAGGCATGGCTCCGATGTTCGAGAGACCGCTGGCCGTACCGGCTTCGATCACGTAGGTGGTGGCGTTGCCGGCGGCCGCGCCCCAACCGAGCGTGACCACGCCGCTAACCACCGACGCGGTGAGCGTGCCCGGCGCCGTGGGTGCCGTGGATGTGGCGGGCACCGTGGCGATAACCTCGCTCGACGCGGCGCCCGGCCCGCCCGCACCAACCCCGCGGACCCGCAGGTAGTAGGTGCCGGGTGGGAGCGCGCCGGCGACGCGGGTGGCGAGGCCGACGTTGAACACGCCGACGTCCGTGGCTCCAGCCGCGGTGCCCGCTTCGACCAGGAACGCGGAAATCGTCGGCCCGGTGCCAGGCTCCCAGCCGAGGGTGATGGTCGCGCCGGCGACCGATGCCTGTACCCGTTGCGGGGCGCCGGTGCGCGGTGCGTGGAATACAGCCAGGCTCCTCGTGACGGTGGGCACGAGACTCGGGTAGCCGCCGACGGCGACGTAGTCGCGGTTGACGGCCACGGCGGCCGGGGTGAACCCGAAACCAAAATCCCCGAGAACCCTCGTGCGTCCCGACGGCGCGTCCATCGCCACCAGGCTGGTCCGTGACCCGTCGATCCGCGGGCCGACGGCGTAGATCGCATCACCCCACTGGGCGCCGGCGGCGGCCCAGATGTCCGCAGGCGACGATGGCGGCACTGCGGCGCCAGAGCCGCTGTCCACCCAGCGAAAGGCTTCCGGCCAGCCGATCAGGGCGACCCGACTGCCGAAGTACGCGAAATCCGTGACCGAGGAGCCGCCCGGCGCTGCCGGGTTGAAGGACAACACGGCGCCGGTGTCGGGCGTGATCGCCGTCACACCCGGCCGGCCGTAGCCGGGCAGGGTATTGAAGTAGCCGGCCGCGTAGACCACTCCCGCCGACACCGCCAGCGTCCGCACCGTCTGGTCAGGCGAAGGATTCCACGACGTGAGCGCGGTCGTGGCGAGGTCGACCGACGCGAGGTTGAGCCGCAGATTGCCGGAGAGCAGGGAGAAGTTCCCGCCGATGAAGAGACGCCGGCCATCGGTAGCCAGCGCGTGGATCTGGCCGTTGCTCGTCAGTGACCATGGGATGATGCCGCCGGTCGTGGTCGAGAAGGCCGTCACGTCCGGTCCCGCCACGTTGAAGGGGCGCTCGCCGCCCACGACCATGACGTCCCCGAGCTTCAAGAGCGCCTTGACGCGAAAGGGCGTCGCGGGGGTAGCCGCCAGGGAGCGACCCGTATTCAGATCGATGGCCGCAAGGTTCTGTCGCGGCACACCGCCCACTGTGAAGAACTCGCCGCCCACGCCGACGCCGTTTGCCGTGGCGGCCACGCTGCGCACCGGACCGCCGATGACCGGTGCCCAGGAGGTTGGCGTGCCCGACGTCGCGTCCACGGCCGCCAGACGCGTGCGCGGCTGCCCGTTGAGATCGAGGAAGTCGCCGCCGAGAAACAGCGTGTTGCCGGCCACCTCCAGCGAGTGGAGCTGCGGAAAGCTGCCGCGAATCTCGGGAGCGGCCCACGGCAGCGCGACCCCGGTGTCGGGGTCGAGCCTGGTCACGCGCACCCACGACGGCGGAACTCGTTCCGTGGCGAAGAGCGCCGTGCTGCTGGCCGCAATCGGGCCTGGTGACGGCGGGAACGTCCAGCCCGTCAGCGGCAGCATGTCGAGATCGTAGGCGCAGATCACGAAGCCCCCGGTGCGGCAGCCGCCGTTCAGGAAGACGCGCGTGGGCGTCACCTCGATGCTCAGGATTTGCGGGTCGGCGAGCGTCGGCGAGAGCTCACCGGGGAGCAGCGAGGCGGTGGACGCATCGATCACGGCGAAGCGGTTGCGTGCGGTGCCCTCGACATGGTCGAAGAATCCGGCCACGTAGAGACGGCTCGCGGTCGCGGCAAGCGTGAAGGCCGTCGCGGCCGATGGCGCGGTAGTCGTCAGTCTGGCGTGCCACGCCAGGACCGCACCGGTGGCCCCGTCCAGGGCCGCGAGTCCCTGTCGCGGCAGGCCGTTGACGGTGTTGAAGGTGCCGCCGATGAACAGGCGGCCGCCGGCGGCCGCGATGGCCCACACCCGGCCAATGTTGAGCGTGGGGGGCGTCCAGGCAGGGTCGCGGGTGCCGTCCGCCCGGAGGTGGACGAGGCCCGCCGGTCCGGGCGTCGACAGGAACACGTCGGTTGCGAGGTACCAGCCGCCGGCGCCGTCGGGCGCGACGGCCGTGACGTTGACGTCCACCTCCATCCCCGTCGTGAAGGCCGTGGGGTCGACCGGATCGACCACCGTGAACGGGCCAGTCAGCGGACCAACCTGATCGAAGGAGCCGCCGGCGTAGACCGTGGCCCCGTCGATCACGATGGCATCCACCGAGCCGTTCGGAACCCACGTAGGAACCCTCGGGCCGATGCTCTGGGCCGCGGACCCCGCCGGGAGGCAGACGGCGAGGGCACAGGCAACGAGACGCGTCTTGAGCGCACTACCGGAGTGTGCCGTTGGGTTCGCTATGTTCACCCGACGCCGCACTTGCAAGAGACACGCCTCTCGATGCGTTTGAGTGGAGCGAGGAATCCCGCAGGGGCACGCGCAACCTGGGTGCCGATTGTGGTCGCGCAGCCACACCCGGTGTGGCCCCGCGGCCACACCGCGAGGCTCGTGCGGCGCGTGTCCCCGACGCCTACTTCGTCGCCGTGTAACCGCGGCGTGCCCGCACGGTGTAGCCCGGTCGATTCACCTCGACCCGGATCGTGTGCCAGCGGCCGTCCTTGTGGCCGGGCGCCGGATAGCCGAGGTAGTACTGCTTGCTCAGCTCGTCGGCGATGTTCTCGGTAGCCGGATCGAGATCGCGGGCGGTGCGGACGATCTCGGTGCGGCCGCCGCTGTCGTCCGTGATCTCGCGCAGGGCCGCGGCGTTGACCCGGTCGTCGTTGCCGGCGCCGTAGACCCGCCCACCGCCGCGCCCGCCGCCACCACCGGGGATGCCCCCGCCCGGCCACGGACTGCCGCGGCCGCTGCCGCCCGGGAACGGGAAGGGCGTGCGCACCGGCGGTTGACGCACGACCGGCGGCGTCGATCGACCGCCGCCGAACGAGGTCTCGGCATTGCCGTCGATCCCCACCGCGTAGACCAGCACCTCGGTCTCGCGGACCATCTGCTTCACTTCCCTGACCGAGGTGTGGCTGTTGGTGTCGTTACCGTCCGAAATCAGCAGGATCGCCTTCTTGCGATGCTGGCCTTGCGTGGCCAGCGGCACCGATTCGGCCACCGCGTCGTACATCGCCGTGCCGCCGGCCGGATTGATTCTGGCGAGGCGCCGGCTGAGCAGGGCCTTGTCGTTGGTCCAGTCGTGCACGAGCTCGGCGCTGGCGCCGAAACGCATCAGGAAGACCTCATCCTCGGGCCCAAGAAGTTCGAGCAGGAAGCGATCGATGGCTGCGCGGGCCGATTCGATCTTCTCACCCACCATGCTGCCGCTCGTGTCGAGGGCCACACCGAGGCTGACCGGCACCCGCTCGGCGCTGAAGTGCGTGACCTCCTGCTCCTCGTTGTCGTCGTAGACGAGGAAGTCTTCCTGTCGCAGACCTTCGACGAAGCGGCCGGAGCGATCCGTGACCGTGATGTTCACGTTCACGAGCTCGACGCCGCTCTTGAAGCGGAAGCCGTCCTGGCCGTGCAGCGGCCCCGAGGCGGCGACTAGCACCGCGGCGACGAACCCGAAGACGACGATTCCGTGGTGGTGGCGCATGTCGGGTCTCCTCACCGCGCCTCGGCGGTGACCGCCGCCGGAAGATTGGTGCGACGGTCTACGTGGGCCAGTATCGTGCCGCGGCTTGCGAAGCTCACGCGGTAGCGGGCGGCCGTGGTGGCCTGACCGACGATCACGGCGAACGGTGCGTTCTGTCCAGGGGCGAGCGACGGCGCATCTGTGGGGGCGAATCGCGTGGCGATCATGATGCCGGCGTTATCGAAGACGCGAACATGTGCCTCGAGCTGCTCGACCACGCGCCCGGCGGCGGGGTTCTGGACGAGACCCGAGACGACAAGCTGTCCGTCGGCGCGGGTATGGTCCAGCGCCATGAGCTCGAGGGGCGCGCGCGTCGCGGATGAAGCCGCCGATGGCGTGCGTCCGCTGACGAACAGCACCAGACTGCTGCCGCCGATGAGCACGGCCACCACGGCCGCCGCGGCGAGCAGGCCGCGTTGGCGGTGCCCGGATCCCGAATCCGCGACCGGTGCGCCGAAGATGGAGGGGGCCGGGGAAGGGGCGTCTTGCGTGTCGCCGTGCACGGTGGCGGCGTCGCTCTCGGTGCCCGCCTCGCGTGCCGGCATGAACTCGTGCAGGCCGCTCGGCACCTCGACGACTGGCCGGTGGTCGAGCGATTCGCGTGTTGGCGCGACCCCACCGGCCGCCGCCGCCAGGGCCGCCACGCGCGCTCGGCTGCGCAGGCGCTCGCCGCGTGTGACGTGCCAGGCGACAGCCGAGGCCGTCACCGCGACCACTACCGAGACGATTGTGATGACGAGCATGAGCGTCTCCATAGCCGGTGCCTTCGCTCTACCTAGTGTCCTGGAACCGAAGTTCGCTGACATATTCCTGGCGGGGCATCCCGCCTCGCGGCGTTGCTCCTCCCTCGGATATCCGCCATATCCTCGGTCGTCGCGCCTTGCGATCCGGGCGCCGCACCAGGAATATTTGTCACCGAACTTCGGTTCCAGGACACTAGCGGAGCGTGAACTCCACTGCAACTTCCACGATGACATCCACAGGCGTGCCCTTGAGGCGCGCCGGAGCGAAGCGCCATTGCCGCACGGCGGCCGCCGCCCGCTCGTTCAGTCCGCCACCCAGCCCGCGCAGGATGCGCACGTCGCTCACGGTGCCGTCTCTGCGAATCGTGATCTCCATCTCCACTTCACCCGAGATGTTGGCCCGTCGCGCCTGGTCGGTGTAGGACGCCTTGACCTCGCGGAGCAGCCGCGGCGGTTCGACGCCGCTGCCTGGACGATAGGGTCCGCCGCCCGTGCCGCCGCCCGAACCATCGCCGATGCCGGGGCCGGAGCCTTCGCCGAGGCCAGTGCCACTGCCCGTGCCGGCCCCGCCTCCCGTGCCCGCACCCAAGGAGGGGACGACCGCAGGTGGTGCGTCCCTCATCACGCCCTCGACGTTTGCCGCGTCTGAGGGCGCCGAGGCGATGGGTGCCATCACCGGCGGCAGCATCTTCGCCTCGAGCGGCGTCGGCGGCTCGATTGGTTTGGGCACGGGGGCCGGTGGCGGCAGCTCGCGCGCCGGCAGCGGACTGGCCAGCGAGTGCGTGCCCACCCGCTCGGCCTCCGGCGGCGGAAGCGGCTGCTTCAATCCGCCCCCACCCCCGCCGCCCCCCGGGCCTGGCAGCGACAGGAAGACCAGCCGGATGGGCTCATGCGAGATGACTTCGGCGGCAGGCTGCTCGGCGCCTAGCGACAGGCCCAGGCTGGCGATGACAGCTACGGCGAGTGCGACCACGGCGTGGATGCCGGTAGAAACGAGCACCGGCAGCCCGGGTGGACGCTCGGAGCTGCGGGCCACGGCCAGCACGGCCCGGAAACTCCCACCCAACGTCGCGCCGGATGTCAGGGCCTGCACGGCCTCGATGGCTGCCGGCGCCGTGACCAGCGCTTCCAGCGGCCGCGAGTCAGGCAGGCCGCCGAGTGTCGGCAGGCTGCCGCGGGCGGCCAAGTCGAGCACCACGGCGTCGGCGACGCCCGCCGCGGTGGCGATCTCCGAGAGCGAATAGAACTCGTGGACGGCGGGTTCAGGCATGGCAGCACCCCCATGCATCGCAAAAGCCTTGCCGGATCGCCGGCCGCCCCCAGTGTATGGGCGAGACAAGGATTCGCGCCGGATTTCGGCGCGATTGCGCCGGGCCGCTCCCGGGCGGTTCTTCGCACCGCCCGGCGCTGTGGTGGTGCGGGGACAGCCCTGTCCTAAGAAGGGCGCGGGCGCGCTCTATACTCCACGCATGACGAGTCAGGGGTTGTTCGCGGGGAAGGTGGTGGTAGTCACGGGCGCGAGCTCGGGGATCGGGCGGGCGGCGGCTCTCGGGTTCTCACGTGAGGGCGCCTCGGTGGTGCTCGTGAGCCGCGATGCCGTCGCGCTGGCGGCCGTGGCGGCCGAGGCCGCCGGACCGACCGCCGTCGTGGCTGCCGACGTCACCGCCGACGACACGCCTGCCCGCGTTGTCGGTGAGGCGGTGGCGCAGTACGGCGGCATCGACGTGCTGGTCAACGCTGCCGGCATCATCGGCACGGCTTCGACCGACCAGACGCCCGACGAGCTCTTCGACCGCATGATGGCGATCAACGTCCGCGCCCCGTTTCGCCTGATGCGGGAGGCCTACCCGCAGCTGAAGGCGCGCCGTGGCAACGTCGTCAACGTCAGCAGCGTGAACGGGCTGCGCGCTTTCGCGGGCGTCGCGGTCTACTGCTCGAGCAAGGCGGCGCTCGACCACCTCACGCGCTGTGCCGCGCTCGACTGGGCGCCCGACGGCGTGCGCGTCAACTGCGTGAATCCCGGCGTGACGGTGACCAACCTCCACCGCCGCGGCGGCATGGACGACGCGCGTTACGCGGCGTTCCTCGAGCGCGCGAAGGAGACGCATCCACTCGGCCGCCCCGGCCAAGCCGACGAGATCGCTGATGCCGTGCTGTTCGTGGCCTCTGGCAAAGCGGCGTGGATGACCGGCGACACGATCGCGGTGGATGGCGGGCGCCACCTGACTTGTCTCAGGTAGCTCAGACCTTCAAGCCCTCCACGAACCTGAAGTTCGTGACTTCGGCCAGCACGCGGACGGGACGGTAGCCAGCCGCCTCGAGCGACGCCACCGCGTCGTAGCCGGCCGGCCGCACCGTGACCTTTGCGAACGGCCCGGTGCCACCGAGCCCCTCGATAATCTCGACGCGCCCGCCGCGGCGCAGCACCCGATGGATGCTCGCGAATACCTTCACGCGCAGTTCCGGGGCGCGCTTCGCGAAGCCGCCACGGGTGTCGTCCACGACGGCCATGTCGAAGGCGCCATCGTCGAAGGCGACCGCGCCGTCGCTCGAGGTGCTCGACTCGAGCAGGAAGCCCTCCCGGGCGGCCGCGCGCCGGGCCAGCACGGCCTGATCGTCGTCGAAGAGCACGGCGGCGGCGCCGCCGCTCAGGCCCGTTCTCGCGCCGAGGCCGGCGAGTAGCACCGGATCCTCGCAGCCCACGAGCAGGAACCTTTCGCCCATCTTCACGCCGGTCATCGCAACCTGCAGCGGGTCAATCGCGGGCTGGCGGAAGAACTTGAAGAGCATGCGGGTCATGATAGCCGGTCCGCCCGCGCCAGTCCGCGCCAGTCCGCGCCAGGTCGGCATGCTATATTTTCGACCGTGAAATCACCCGTAGACGTCGCGCCCGCCACCGGCAAACTCGGCATCCTGCTCGTGGGGTTGGGCGCCGTCAGCACGACCACGATTGCCGGCGTGCTGGCCATTCGCAAGGGCCTGGCCCCGCCGATCGGCTCCTTGACGCAGAT
>JAGNJW010000053.1 GCA_018000455.1 Acidobacteriota bacterium | reverse complement strand
CCGACGCTCTCGTCCGGCTGCGCCGCCGCGGCAGACGGTGCGCCGGCCGGAGCGGCCGGCTGGCTCGCGCCTCCGCACGCCGCCACCAGCGGCAGCAGGCCCGTCACCAGCCACGCGGCCGCGCCGCGCGTTGTCCGTGTCCTCTGACCAGTCATGCTGAACTCCGCGCGAGCCTCAGAAGCCATCGATGCCCAGCGTGAGCCCGACCGCGAACTCCCGGCCGGGCGCCGGCTCGAAGAAGCGGTTGCCCAGGGAGTTGGCGATGGCCGACCCGTTGTAGCGCTCGCCGAACAGATTGTCGATGCTCACGAACGGCCGGAAGCGCAGCCCCTTCCACCGGCGGTCGAGGCCAAGGCGGAGGTCGGCCACCTGGTAGGCCCAGTTGTCGATGGTGTTGGTGCTGTTGACCGGATAGGCGTCCACCATCCGGTACTGCGCCGATATGAACAGGCCCCCGGGCGCCAGGTAGCGGCCGGCGAGCACGAGCTGATGGGGCGGCGCGCTGGGCTCGACGTTGTTCGAGAAATCCCCTTCGGGTGCCACGAAGCTCCCGTAGCGGAAGTGCTGGTAGGTGTAGGCCACGCGCCCGTTGACGCGCGCGCTGGGAGACCAGTCGAACAGCACCTCGAGGCCCTTGCGCTTCACCTCGCCGGCGTTGCGGAAGTAGGTCTGCTCGTCGGCCCGCTGAAAGCGGACGATGGCGTCGTCGATGGCCGAGGCGTAGGTGGCCACTTCGAAGCGCACGCGCCACGGCGCGATCGTGCCCCGCACGCCCGCCTCGACGCTTCGCAGGTCCTCGGAGGTCAGCTCCTCGTTGAAGCCGCCGGCGCCGTCCGGACGGTTCGAGAGTTCCACCGTCGTCGGCGTCTGGTAGGCGGTGGCCACGTTGGCGTAGAGGTTCAGCCACGATGACGGCACGAAGGTCACGCCGGCCATCGGGCTCACCGCGTCCAGCGTGCGCCCGCCGGACTGATCGCCGTCGGCGAGCAGACGGTCGGTCGCCGCGAAGCGATAGCGGTCGTAGCGCGCCCCGCCGGTGAGGCTCCAGCGCTGCCCGAGGCGCGCGGTCACGTGCACGAACGGGCTCACCGAGCGCACCTCTTCGAGCTGCGCCAGCTGCAGCGCGCCCTGCCGGGTGCGGCCGCCGCCGGCCGGCACGCCGTCGTTGCCGTACTCGGCGCGTTCGTCGTGCTGGGTCGAGAGATCGAAACCGGTGGTCACGGTGATCGGCACGGTGCCGGCATCCAACGTGCCGGTGTACTCCGAGCGGAACCCGGCGGCCCGCCGATCCACGGAGATGACCGAGAACGGAATGGGATTCCAGACGTCACGCCACACGCCCCAGGCGGTGGCGCGAACCATGTGGCCGGCGCTGAACTGGTGCTCCAGCGTGAGTCCCGCCTGCTGCTGCGTCGTGGACTCACCCCACCCCTGCGTGATGGCCTGGGGCCGCACGCTCGTGGGGTTGTCGCGCGCATCGGCGAGGGTGAGCGTGCTGGCGCTCTCGCCGAACGGCAAGTCGTAGAGGTTGAAAACGCCGCGCACCTGGGTGCGGCTCGTGGGCGCGGCGTGGACCACGACGTTGGCGCGTCGCACGTCGGCATGACTGTTCTCGCGGAAGCCGTCGGTCTGCAGCCGGCTGGTGCTCACGAGGAAGCTCGCCTTCGGCATCGTGGCGCCGGCCTTGAACTGCTGCTGCTGGTAGCCGTAGCTGCCCCACTGCACGTCGGGCTGGGCGAAGAAACGCCCGGCCGGCGGAAACTCCGTCTGCAGGCTGATGACGCCGCCCGCGGAGTTGCCGTAGAGCACCGAACTCGGGCCCCGAAGCACCTCGACCCGGCCGAGCGATGCCAGATCGATATTGGTCGGTTCGGTCGTGCCATCGGCCATGGTCATCGGCACGCCGTCCTGGATGATCTGCACGCCGCGCATGCCAAAGCGCGGCATGGGCGCCCGGATCGCGAAGCGGACGCCGCCAGACAGGCTGAAGTTACGGCGGTTCTCGACGAAGAACCCCGGAATGCCGGCAAAGGCCTCGGCCGGCGACGCCCGGCGCTGGAAGGCCTGAATCGCGTCGCCTTCAACGACCGAGACGGCGTTCGGGACGCGCGCCGGGTCCTGGCCGGTGCGCGTCACCGTGACGGTGACGGCCTCGGTGAAGGGCGAAATCCCCAGGGGCACGTCGACGGTTCGCGTCTCTCCGGCGGCGAGCGAGACCGGCACCTCGCCGGCGCCGAAGCCCGGCAGTGCCGCCCGCAACCGGTACTCGCCCGGCGGCAGTGCGGAAAACGCATAGCGGCCGTTTGCATCGGCCACCGTGGTACGCGGCGTGCCGACGGGCCCGACCAGCGTCACGGTGGCTCCGGGCAAGGCGCCGCCGCTCTCGTCCTGGATCGTTCCGGCCAGTGCGGCCTGGCGCGGCTGCGCGTGCACGTCGACGGTCGTTGCCGCGACGCACAGACACGCGATCCACGCCCCGATCCCCGTCAATTTCCAGGTTCGCTCGTGTCGTGCTGAAGCCATCCTTCGATGATAGTGCCTTCTGCGATCGCATGGTCCGTGCGCGCCCTCTCGCACCGCCTCCCACGCGCGCCTGGACCGCGATCGGGCCCATCCTCAGCGCAGTCCGGCTTCCTGTAGCGCCGATATCAGCGTCGTCTCGGTCACCCGGTGACGCGCCACCTCGCGGCCGTCGATCATCAGCACCGGAATGTCGTGCTTGTAGCGCTCGTACTCGTCGAGGTCCAGGGCGATATTGCGCTCCGCCACGACGACCGGACTCCCGCGCAGGACGACGTGGAGCAGATCGCGCATGTCGTCGCACAGGTGGCAGCCTGGCTTGGTGTAGATCACGACCCGCGACGCGCTCATCGCAGCACTATAGCGCTCGTCCCCAGCGGGTTAATCCGGCGCCGCTGGCACGGCGAACGGACGGACGCGGGCGCGGGCGGCTCGCCCCGCGCGGTCGGTGTACCGTGAGGGGATGGAGCATCAGGACGACGAAGCCGAGCAGGCCGCCCCGGTTCGCCTGTCGCCCGAGGATCTGGCGCCAGAGACGCTGCGGGCGGTGGTCGAGTCGTTCGTGCTGCGCGAAGGCACCGATTACGGCGTGACCGAGACGTCGCTCGACGACAAGGTCGCGCAGGTGCTCGCGCAGTTGCGCCGTGGCGACGCGCACATCGTGTTCGACCCGCCCACCGGGTCGGTCAGCATCGTCGTGACGAGGGCGCTCGAGGGGCTGGTGGAGTAGGAGTGATTCGTGTCCCGTCGCGACGCACCTGGGC
>JAGNJW010000052.1 GCA_018000455.1 Acidobacteriota bacterium | reverse complement strand
TTCTGAGATTCGGTCTCAGGATTGATACAATGGCGCTGGTCCACCATGGTGCCGCCCCCCGCCCCGCCTGCCGCTTTGCCCGCCACGCCGGCCGCGGTGCCCCTGACGTCGGTGCCCGTTGGGGCCATGGCCACGCTCCTCGAAGTGCGCGATGTCGAGAACCGGCCGGTGCTGAGGTCGCTGGGCCTCACCGATGCCTGCGTCCTCAAGCTGTGCAAGGTGGGCGATCCGTGCATCGTGCAGGTGCGGTCGACCCGCATCGGCATCTCGAGTACCGTGGCCCGTTGCCTGTACGTGGTGCCGGCGGCCGCGCCCAAGTAGCACGCCGATGTTGACGGCCGTCGAGACACCAGACCTTCTGCCGTCGCCGGCCGTCGCTGCCGTAAGGCGCATCGCCCTCATCGGCAATCCCAACACCGGCAAGACCACGCTCTTCAACGCGCTGTGCGGCGCGCGCGCCAAGACCTCGAACTTCCCGGGAACCACCACGTCGGTACGCAGCGGCCGGGCGGAGCTGGCGGTCGGTTCTCCCGCCCTTGCCGTGCTCGACCTGCCCGGCGTCTACGATCTCGACCTCGACGCTCAGGAGTCGCGCCTGGCGCGGGCCGTGCTCGACGGCACACCGGAAGCGCCGCTCGACGCCGTGGTCGTCATCGTCGACGCCTGCAATCTGTCGCGCAACCTGGTCGTCGTGGGACAGCTGCTGGCGCGCGGCCTGCGGCTGGTCGTGGCCCTCAACATGAGCGACCTGGCGCTACGACGCGGCCTTGCCATCGACACGACTGGCCTGGAGGCGCACCTCGGCGTGCCGGTGGTGCCGATGGTGGCACGCACCAGACGCGGACTCGCCGAGCTGAGGCCGGCGCTCGAGCGATCGCGACCGGGGGTACTGCCAGGCGTTGCGTCCCCCGGCACCCTGACCGAGTGGGCCCACGACGTCGCCACGGCCGTGACGACCGTCTCCGATCCCGCCCAGACGCACGATCGGCGCACCGAACGGCTCGATGCCATCCTGACGCATCCGGTCTTCGGGCTCGCCGCGTTTGCCGCCACCATGGGCGCGCTCTTCTGGATCCTGTTCGCGCTGGCGACCGTGCCGATGGATCTCATCGAGACCACCTTCGCCGCGCTCGGCACGCTCGTCGAGCAGATGCTGCCGGCTGGTCCGGTGCGAGACTTGATCTCCCAGGGCATCGTTGGTGGGATCGCCGGCACCGTGGTGTTCCTGCCGCAGATCTGCCTGCTGTTCTTCCTCATCACGCTGCTCGAAGACACCGGGTATCTGGCCCGGGCCGCCTTCGTGATGGACCGCTGGCTGTCGCGCTTCGGACTGCCGGGGCACGCCTTCGTGCCGCTGCTCACGTCGCACGCCTGCGCCCTGCCCGGCATCATGAGCGCGCGGCTCATCCCGGATCGGCGCGACCGGCTCGCCACCATCCTGGTGGCGCCGTTCATGAGCTGTTCGGCGCGTCTGCCGGTCTACGTGCTGCTCACGACGCTGCTCTTCGCCGGGCGTCCGGCGCTGGCCGGCCTGGCCTTTGCGGGCTGCTATTTGCTCGGCGCCCTGGCGGCGCTCTTCACCGCCAAGCTCTTCGGCAGCACGATCCTCAAGGGTCATGCAAAGCCGATGATCCTCGAGCTGCCCTCCTACAAGACGCCGTCGCTCAGGAACGCGCTGCTCACGGCCCGCGATCAGGGGCTGTCGTTCCTCTCCACGGCCGGCACGGTGATTGTCGCCATCTGCATCGTGATGTGGTGGCTGAGCGCGTATCCGAAGGTCGATCCGCCGCCACAGGCCGCGGCGTTCCGGACGGCCGCCACCGCGCCCGGCGTCACGGCCACCCAGGCCGAGTCACTGCTGGCCGAGGCCGACGCGCTCGAGACACGGGGCGCGCAGGCCGGCAGCTTTGCCGGACGGATTGGCCACACGCTGGAGCCCGCGTTCGCACCGCTCGGATTCGACTGGCAGCTCACGGTCGGTGTGCTCACGAGCTTTCTCGCCCGCGAGGTCTTCGTGTCGACGATGTCGGTGCTGGCCGCCGGGCAGGCCGAAACGGAGGTCGACGAGGGCGTCGTCGCGGCGATCCGCGGCATGAGGCGCGACGACGGCCGCCCCGTCTTCACGCCCGCCACGTCGGCCTCGGCGCTGGTGTTCTTCGTCCTGGCCATGCAGTGCCTGCCCACGCTCACCGTGACGCGGAAGGAAACCGGCCGCCTGCGCTACGCCGCCCTGCAGCTCTTCTATATGTCCGGCCTGGCCTATGTCGCGGCGTTCCTGCTTTACCAGGGCCTGCGGACGGCAGGTGTGGCATAAAGGACTGATGATGCCGCTGGGCCTGCAGGACGCGCTCGTGGCGCTCGTGGCGCTCGTGGCCGCCGTGGTCGCCGCGCGGCGGGTCATCGGTTTCGCCAGGGTCGAGACGTCGCCGAAGTGCGCTAACTGCGAGTCGAGCGCCTGCGCGCCGTCGCCGGTTGCGCGCGCCGGCGGCGACGGCCCGGCCGAGCATCCCCTGGTCTTCGTCCGCCCCTCGCAGCACTGACCGCAGTCGTGTCCGTCGGCTCGGGCCGCTGCGTGTCGCTCCGGCTCAGACCGGCTCGGAATCGCTGAGGACGGGTGTGGTCGGCGTGCCCGCCTCGAGCTCGTCGACGACCATCGCGCCCGCTAGACGCTGCATCTTGCGGCCGAGCCACACACCATTCACCGCCGCCAGCGCCGCCAGCCCGATCGCCACCGACGAGATGCCGGCCACGCCGGCACCGAGCGCGGCCAGCGGTGCGTAGGCCCAGGCACCGATCTGGTCGCCGGCGCGGTAGATCACTGTATCGATGAAGGTCTTGGCCTTGTAGCGATCGGCGCGCGGCACCACGGTGAAGAGCACTTCGCGGGCGGGACGCGCGACGGCGAAGTTACCGGCGCGCCGCAGCACCTGGAACGTCATGAGCACGGCGATGGTGGGCGCCAGCCCCAGCACGCCAAAGCCGGCCACGCTCAGCACCGGCAGGAAGGCGAGCGCCGCGGCGACCCCCCAGCGCTTGACCGCTCGTCCGGTGGCGAAGGTCTGCGTGGCCAGCGTCAGCACGTTCACCGCCAGGTCGATGTTGGCGAAAAAGCGCGTGCGCGCGGCGCGGCCGACCAGCGTCGAATCGACGATCGCCGCCTGCTGGAAGTAGAGGAACGTCGTGAGCACGGTGAAGAACAGCATGTTCAGCGTGACGTTCACCAGGTACGGATCGGACAACGCGCGCCGCATGCCCTCCCAGGCCGTGCCGCCGATGGCGACCTCGGGTCCGG
>JAGNJW010000014.1 GCA_018000455.1 Acidobacteriota bacterium | reverse complement strand
CCGCCGCCCCCGCCCCCGCGCAGCGGTCCTGAGGCCAAGGCGCCGACACGCACCGCGGCCCAGAGTGTTTCCTTCGGCAAGTTCGTCGCGGCAGCCAAGGCCTCGGCCGCCAAACACGCCGCCACGCAGCCGGCAGCAAGTGTCGTCGCAAGCACCCCCCCAGCGCCCGCCAAGAGCAAGGCCCCGCCCCGACCGGCGTCCGTGAAGGCTGCCCCCTCGGTGAGCTCGAAGGAGGCGAGTCCGATGACACCGGTCGAGAACGCCGCGCCCGCGAAAATGGCGGCGGGGAAGGCGACTCCCAAGTCGGCCGCCAAGCCCACACCCGTGACGGCCTCCACACCGGCCCCGCGCAAGGCGCCGGCCAAGCCCGGCAAGCCGGGCACGAAGCCCGCCCAGAAGCCCGCCAAGCCCGCGCCGTCGGCCAAGCCCGCCGCCCGGTCCAAGGGTCACAAGACCACGACCAAGCCCGGGGCGAAGAAGCCGGCGCCCGGCAAGGCCGCGGCTCGTCCCGCGGCCGGAAAGCGGCGCTAGTCGCGCGTGCCGTACCTCCGACTCACCGCCGACCGGAGGGGCGTGGAGCACACGTTCCTTCTGCACGTCGCCGCACCGGGCGAGCGGGCGAAAATCCTGTACTGGTATCGCACGGTGCCGGGCGTCAAGATCGGCCGGCCGGCGCTCGACGACATGGCGATGCGCGCGCTCGAAGATCAGTATCCGGACATCGACTTCGACTGGCCCTACATTCTTGACGTCGGCGCCATGACCCCGGTGGAGGTCGAGGCCGCGATCCCGCCGCGCAAGCGCAAGCCGCGACGGCCCGACGCCGACGACGACGGGAGCACGAGCGACCTTGCGCCGGCCCGCCCAGCCGCTGCCGCCGCGCCCGCAGCCACCGCCGGCGACACCGTCACGGCCCCGGCGCCACCCGGCGCCGACGACGGTCCAGATCTACTCAGCGAGTTGCTCGGCCGCGGGATCGCGGCGAGCCTGCGCGGTGAGTATGCCGCCCTGGCCGAGAGCATCGAAGTCGCGGTTGTCGATCCCGCGGTGAAGGCGGGCTGGCGCGATCGCCTGGCGCGGCTGGACCCCGACGGCTGGGAATCGCCCGAGGCCGTGCTTGCCGGGATGGCGACGGTGCAGCGGGATCTCGACGTTCTCACGGATGAGCTCGGCCGCGCCGCCCCGGGCGCTTAGTCCGCGGCCCTTTGTGCGGCCGGCGGCGTGACCCGTGCGTCTATACTGAGGCCATGGGAATCCGCCGCCTCGCCCTCGTCGGTGCCGGGCTCGCGTTTGCCGGCGTCTTCAGCCTGTCTGCCGCGCTCGACGCTCGTCAGGCTCCCGCCGGCCAGGCGCCAGCGCCACCCGCGGCACAGGAGCCGGGCCGTCCGGCCAATCCCGACGGGGTTTTTCGCAGCGCCGTGGACCTCGTGACCACCGACGTCATCGCTCGCGACGGGAGCGACCAGTTCATCGCCGACCTGACGAAGGACGAGATCGAGATCTACGAAGACGGCGTCTTGCAGGACCTGGCGTCGATGACGCTCGTGCACGGCGGGCGCGTGCTGAACCTGCAGACAGCGCCGCCACCCCCGCAACAGGAAGGCATCATCCTGCCCACCGCCCGCCCGCGCAACGACGCGGCCGGCCGCATCTTCCTCATCATCGTCGACGATCTGCACCTCGACTTCCGCAACACCGGGCGCATCCGCGACCTGTTCAAGCGCATCTCGCGTACCCTCGTGCACGAAGGCGACATGTTCGGCATCGTGTCGACGGGGCCGTCGTCGCTGGCCATCGATCTGACCTACGACCGCAAGATCCTCGACGAGGCCATCAAGCGGATTACCGGCAACGGACTCAAGCCGTCGGACATCATCCAGGGGCAGGACGGTCCCACCGGGCCGAGCGAAGTGCGCTACCGGGCGCACGTGGCCTTCTCAACGGCCCGCGACATCGTGACGCAGCTCGAACGCATCACCAACCGCCGCAAGGCCGTCGTGTGGGTGAGCAACGGCTTCGACTTCAACCCGTTCGAGAACCAGCGCCTGGGCGAAGACCCGATCTACGGCGGGCGCGCCGGGCAGACGCGGGAAGAAGGCCAGGAACTGAACCGCAACTTCAACCAGGGCGCACAGTTCGCCGATGCAGACCTGGCGCGCGAGCTGGCCGACTTGACGCGCGCAGCCAATCGCGCCAACGCCACCTTCTACACGATCGATCCGCGCGGGCTGGTCGCGGGGCAGGATCTCGACGAGACGGTCGATCCCAGCGACTTCCAGCAGCACCTGCGCAAGACCCAGGACAGCCTGCGTGTGCTGGCCGACGAGACGGGCGGTATCGCCATCGTCAACCAGAACAACTTCGACAAGGGCCTGAAGCGGATCGACGCCGAGACCAGTGACTACTACGTCGTCGGCTACTACTCGAGCAACCCCGACCCGCTCAAGCGCACGCGGAAGATCGAGGTCAAGGTCAAGCGCGAGGGGCTCAACGTGTGGTCGCGCACCTCGTACACGTTGCGACCGCCGACCCCGCCCAGCAAGTAGCGGCGGCAGAGTCCGGCGCCGGGCGGCGCGCGCCACTCCCGCTCTCGGTGATGCGATCTCAGCTGCGGCCGAGTGGCGGCGCCAGGTCGGCGCTGCGCGCGGCCTCGATCGATTCCAGGATCCGCGACTTCAGCCACGACACGGGCTCGGGTTGCAGCGCGGTGAAGGCACGCCACACGTCGTCGCTGAGGGCGATGCTGATGACGCGGTCGGGGCTTGGTGACATGGGCTGAATCTCCAGGAAGGACGGAGGCAATGCTAGCGGCCGGCCATCCAGTTGCGAAATAGAATGATCGAATTGCACCGATGTGGTTGGTGCATGGTGGGCGGTGCCGGCCGGCCGCGGTTGGAGCTGGCGGCGCCGGCGCGGCATAATCGACGCACCCTGCGAGGCACCTGAAGATGAGCGTCTGGACTCCGGCCCGTCGTTGCAAGCGCATGCATCCGTCCATCCTGCGCGAGATCCTGAAGGTGGCCGAGCGCCCTGGCGTCAAGTCGATGGCCGGCGGGTTGCCGTCGCCCGAGACCTTCCCCGTCGAAGCCATTCGCGCGGCCTGTGACACCGTGCTCACCCAGCAGCCGAAGGCCGCCCTGCAGTATGCCGCCAGTGAAGGCTTCGGGCCGCTGCGCGAGTGGGTGGCCACGACGCTGTCGCGCCCGGGCTACCAGGTCGCGACCGACCAGGTGCTCATCACGACGGGCTCCCAGCAGGGGCTCGATCTGGTCGGCAAGGTGTTCATCGACGCCGGCGCGCCGGTGGCGGTCGAGGCGCCCACCTATCTCGGTGCGCTCCAGGCGTTCGTGCCCTACGAGCCGTCGTTCGTCAGCCTCGACAGTGATGCCGAGGGTCCGACGGCAGCGTCGATCACCGCGCTGGCTACCAGAGCGCCGGGCACGCGGTTCGCCTACCTGCTGCCGAATTTCCAGAATCCGACCGGCGGGCAGATCTCGGATGTCCGGCGTGAGGCGGTCGTCGGGGCGGCGCAGTCGGCCGGTGTGCCGATCGTCGAGGACAACCCGTATGGCGACCTGTGGTTCGAGGCCGCGCCGCCGCCCTCGATGACCTCGCGCTGGCCCGAGGGCGCCGTCTATCTCGGGTCGTTCTCGAAAGTGCTCACGCCGGGCTTCCGTCTCGGCTTCCTGGTGGCGCCGCCATCGCTCTACACACGCCTCCTGACGGCCAAGCAGGCCGCTGACCTGCACACACCCGGCTTCAATCAGCGGGTCGTGTACGAGGTCATCAAGGACGGCTTCCTCGACACCCACGTGCCGACGATCCGCGCTCGCTACCGCCGTCAGCGCGACGCGATGGCGGCGGCGCTGGCCACCCACATGCCGACCGGCACGACCTACCAGCTGCCGCACGGCGGCATGTTCTTCTGGGTCCGGCTACCCGAGGGGTTCGACACCATGCTGCTGCTCGACAAGGCCATCGAGGCTGGCGTGGCGTTCGTTCCGGGCGCGCCGTTCTATACGGCGTCGCCGGACGTGCGGACGATGCGCCTCAGCTTCGTCACGCTGAGCACGACCGAGATCGACGAGGCGGTGGCGACGCTCGGCCGCGTGCTCGCGCAAGCCGGCGCTCCGGCGTCGGTCGGCTAGGGCGTCAGCCGCAGGCGCGGCCGGACCTTCTCGAACGCCTTGATCACTTCGTCGACGGCGCGGGGCGTGCGGCTCATCTTCGGGTAGACCCAGCCGGTCTCACGAACGAGTGGACGGCCGTCGATGCGCGCGCAGTAGAGGTGGCCGCTGGCCACGTCGCGCGCCACCGACTGGTACGACGCGATCGTGATGCCGAGACCATGGCGCACGAGCGCTTTCAGGATCTCCACGTTCTCGGTCTCCATCACGATGCGCGGCTCGATGCCCGCCGAGGCGAAGAACTCGTCGACGACGCGGCGCGTGTTCGAGCCCGACTCGAAGAGCACGAACGGCTGCGACGCCAGGTCCTGCGCGTTGACCTTACGCTTTCGAGTCAGCGGATGCTTGGCCGAGGTCACGACGAGCAGCTCTTCCTGCAGCACCGGCACCGTCACCATGTCGGCGTCCTTGATCGGCAGCGTCAGCATGGCGATATCGCCAGTGCCGGCTCGCAGGTGCTGCACGCAGCGCTCCGTGCTGTCGCTCATGATCTTGACCTCGACCGCGGGGTGCTGGCGCGTCAGTTCCGAGAGCAGGGTGGGGAAGACGTAGAGACACACGGTCATGCCGCCCAGGATGCGCACCGTGCCCCGTAGCGTCTCCTGGCTGTCGCTGATCCCAGCGACCGTGTCCGTCAGGTCCTGGAAGACGCGGTGGCTGAGCTGCAGCAGGGCCTCGCCGCACGGGGTGATGCGGATGCGACGGCCGATACGCAGGAAGACCGGCGTCTTCAGCTCGTCCTCGAGCAGCAGGATCTGGCGGCTGATGGCCGACTGCGAGACGTGCAGCTTGTGTCCAGCGGCGGTGAACGAGCCGGTCTCAGCGATAGCGCGAATGATTTCGAGCTGGCGTAGGTCCAAACGGCGCCCCTGCGCCGTGAGTATACATGCAGAAGTCAGATGGATCTAGGCCGATCGGGCGCCGCGAGGAATGCAGGTCGCACTGTTCGCAGCGACGTTCTGAACCGCGACGGCTCGGCCGCCACGCCGTCACTTCTTCTTGAAAAGCGAGCAGACGCCGAACGCGACTGTCGGATCCAGCGCGTCTTGCAGCCAGATCGCGCCGCGTGACCCTCATCTGTTCCAGAGATGCTCGCCTCGTTGCCCCGCTACCGGGACAACGAGGCTATACCGCAGAGCGACGGCCGCGCCGCGCGGCCGGTCGATCGGCCGCCGCCCGCACGCGGGCAATGGCCTCCTTCAGGTAGTGCTCGTCGAGCTCGATGCCGATCCCGTCGACGCCGAGCCGTGCGCACGCCACCATCGTCGAGCCGAGCCCGAGGAAGGGGTCGGCCACGGTGAGCGGCTCGGCGAGTCCATGGAGCCGGAGGCAGTACTCCGGGAGGCGGGGCGGGAAGGTGGCCGGATGCGGGCGGTCCTTGTCGCGGTTCTGGATGGTCTCGTAGGGCACGAACCACGTGTTGCCCCGGCAGCGCCGGCCGCCGGAGGCGCCACGCCAGCGCCCGACGTTCGACGGGTCCTGGTACTTCACGCCGAGCGCGAGGCGGTCGAGCCGGGTCGTGCCCTGAGGCGTGAAGTGGAACAGGAATTCGTGGCAGTCGTTCAGGAACCTCGCGGAGTTGATGGGCTTGTAGTGGCCCACCGCCAGGTCGTCGGTCAGGCCGGCCCGGCCGCCCGCCGCGTCGCGCTCGATGGCGATCGACTTCACCCAGTGGATGATGTTCTGGAGGTGGAGGTGCGGCCTGACCGACTGGGCCACGTCGAGCGCCGTCCACGGGTCGGTCGGCTTGGCGCCGACATTGAGGAACAGCGACCCCTGGGCGGTCAGGACGCGGGCCACCGCCGCCACCCACCGGCCCGTCCATTCCAAGTACTCGTGGCGCGGCTGGCCGTCGTCGTAGGTGCGATAGCGGACGCCGAGGTTGTACGGGGGGGACGTGACGACGACGTCGATGCGGTGCTCGGGAAGGGCCGGGAGTACGTCGAGACAGTCGCCAAGGAAGAACTTAATCGTGGCCCGTCCAGCCTGGACGGTGTCGTAGGGGCGGGGAACGCGGATGGGCACGCGCGCGGATTGTACCGCCTTCGCGCGGCAGAGTACAGCGGCGCCCGCGGGCGCCGATGCTGGAACGCCTTACGACGCGCGCATCGCGGCGACGGCGGCGGGGTAGATCTCGGCCGGCCGGCCGTCACGGTGCGCGGAAATCGTGTGGTTCTGCCGGTGCGAGGCACTGGCGCACTGCGGGCCCTTCTCCTCGACGTAGACCACCTCGCGAGTGCTGGCCACGTCGCGGTAGCGACCGATGACACAGCCGCAAGGCATCGTGCCGAACCCCAGGAGTTTCACGACACTCATGTTCACGCTCTCCCCGTCAGCGCCTCTCGCAAGTTCCGTGCCCGGCGCGCTGCTAGTCTCTAAGGCGCGATTCCGGCATCAGTCGCCTCACGGCGTATCGAATCTGGTCGCAATTCGTCACACCGTACGTCAGGAATCGGCCAAACAGCGGGCCAGATGAATCCTCTGGCGCGACGCCCTTCTGGATCCGTATTCGTCGATTTGGATGGGGCGTGTCGGCCGCGCGACGCGTCAGTGACGAGGTCGCTTGGCGAGTTCGCGCTCGAACGTGTCGCGCGCCGCGGTGGCCAGTGGATCGAGCGTGAGCGCTTCGGCCAGCCTTTGCAGGCCGGCAGACGAGTTGCCGCCTTCGAGTTCCAGGAGCGCCAGGTTCGTGTAGGTGGAAGGATCGCGCGCATCGGCCTTCAGGGACGCCTGGAGCGCTTCGCGCGCCTCGTCGCGCCGGCCGGCCGTCGCCAGCGCCGCTCCCAGCAGGTTGAAGCCCTTGGCGTGGGTGGGACTGGCGGTCACCAGGGCCTGTGCTTCGCCGATCGCGAGCGCGGTCTGGCCTTCCATGAAGAGCAGGCTGGCCGAGTAGTAACGCGCGACGTCGCTGGTCGGAGCAATCGTGCGTAGCCGGGTGACGACCGGCAGCAGCCGCTCTCGATCGCCGACATCGGCCAGCACCGACGCCAGCTGCTCGAGCGCCGGCAGGCTCGACGGTTGGCGTTCCGCAGCGGCGAAGGCCACCTGGGCGGCGTCGTCGAGCCGGCCGCCTGAGGCCAGGAACCGCGAGAGCGCCACCTGCGCCTCCAGGTGGTCGAGGGGCGCGGCGGCGTTTTGCAGGGCCCGCAGCGTCTCGCCCTGCTTACCGGCCAGCCCTGCCGCGCGCACCAGGCCCTCGAGCGCCCGGGTATCACGTGGATCGAGGCGCACCGCCGTCTCGAAGTCGGCCCAGGCGGCGGCTGGCGCGCTGGCCTCGTAGAGCATCCAGCCGCGGTCACGCCAGGAGGCGGGCGATGCCTGGCGGCGGGCCTCGACGGCGACGGCGACGGGCTGCTCGGCGGCCAGTGCCCTGAGGGCGGCGGAATTGTCGGGGCCGCCGCGCGAGAAGACCGCCCGCGGGCCGGTGAACTCGACCGGAGCATGGTCGTCGGTCTGGTACTGCGCTCCGCGCGAGAAGGTCGCCACGCCCGGGCCTTCGGCGACGAGCAGCGAGATGAGCGCGAAGGCGTCTTTGACGCCGACGCCGGCCAGGTTTGCTGCCGCCTGTGTCCGGGCTGCCAGCCGGTCCGGCAGGGCTGCCACTTGTGGGACGAGCGACTGGTTCGAGCCGATGAGCAGGATGTCACCATCGCCGACCAGCCACAGCGTGGCGTCGGGGAAGACCGACGCGAAGGTCGCGACAATCGACTTCAGGTCATCACCGCTGATGTCGTAGGTGTGGGCCCACTGGCAGAGTACGCCCCCGGGCGTCAGCCGGGCCTTGGCCGCCTCGAAGAACTCTTGGGTGAAGAGCGCCGCGATCCCGGCCATCCAGGGGTTCGACGGCTCCGAGATGATGGCGTCGTACTGCGTCCGGCCGAGCAGGATGTGCGTGCGGCCGTCGCCGAGGATGAGCCGGGTGCGCGGATCGCGCAAGGCCGCCCCGTTCTCGGGTTCGAAGAAGCGCGACGCCTCGACCACTTCAGGCGAGATCTCGAGGATGTCGGCGCGCTCGACGGGATGCGTAAGGGCCGACCCCAGGGTCACGCCACTACCGAGCCCCAACACGGCGACCGTCTTCGGATTGGGATGCAGCAGCAGCGGCACGTGCGCCAGGAGGCGCTGGGTGAGCATGTCGCCGGCATTCGACGCGTCGACCTTGCCGTCGATGGAGAGCGACGTGGTGCCGGCCGCCTGCCGCACGGCGACCGTCGCGGTCGCGCCTTCCTTGTAGTAGGCCAGATACCCGGCCCACAGCGACACCTGCAGCGCGTCGCCCGACATCGCCGACGCGTACTTGTAGGCGCCGCTCGTGAAGAGCGCCTGATCCCAGCGCGGCAACGCCACGCTGGCCACGAGCGCCGCCGCGCCGGCGGCCAGGCCCACGGCGCGCCCGGCACCTGTGGCCCGGCCGGCCACGAGCACCGCCAGAGCCGCGACGGCGGCGCCGACGCCGAGGCCCTGCAGGCTGCCGTGCAGGCCGAGTGCCGGGATGATGACGAACCCCGCCGCCAGCGCGCCGGCAATGGCGCCGATGGTGTTGAACGCGTAGATGAGGCCGAGGTCGGCGCCGAGCGAGTCGTCGTTGCCGGTGCCCGTGCGGATGGCGAAGGGGAAGGCGCAGCCGAGGGCCACGGCGAGCGGCAGCAGCCACGCCGTCACGAGCAGCATCTGGCGCAGCAGCACCGATTCGAACGTCTCGTCGGGCGCCGAGACGACCGCTGCCATCGCCCGCAGCCCGTCGTCGACGGTCCACACGGCCGCGGCAGCGAAGAGGACCGCCAAGCCAATCGCCGCCGACAGGCCACTCACCGGGTGGCGCGCGCGCACCGCCAGCCGCCGGCCTGCCAGTGCGCCGATGGCCAGCCCGACGATGAAGATGGCGACCACGAGGCTGAAGGCGTAGGTGGTCGGTCCGAGGACCTGCGCCAGCAGGCGCGACCACACGATCTGGAGACCGAGGGAGAGAAAGCCGGAGGTGGCCATGGCGAGTGCGGCGAGCCACGGCCGCGCCACGAGGGCAGGGCTTGCTTTGCCCGCCCCCGCACGACCGGACTTGCCTGCACGACGGACGGGCGCCGCTGATGGGGCAGGCGTCGCGTGCTCGCTGATGCCGGGCGCGGGCGCACTGGCCAGTCGCCACGCCACGACCGCCACGAAGAGGTTCAGCGCCACGCCCGTCCAGGTCGTTGCCCGCAGCCCGAGCGTTGGCAGCAGTACGAATCCGGTCACGAGGGCGCCAACAGCCGCGCCGGCCGTGTTGGCCGCGTACAACGCACCCGCGTCGCGCGTGGCGGCCGCCGCGTCCGGCACGTACCAGCGAGCCACGACGGGGAACGTGGCACCCATGGCCACGGCAGGCAGGGCCACGAGCAGGACGCTCGTCAGCAGGCGCAGCAGCGGGAAAGCCGCGCCGCCGGCTCCGTCCGCATAGGCGCGGCTCAGGAGCGGCTCCATCGCCGCCAGTCCCACTGGCATGGCCAGCGCCAGCACGGCGATAGCCACCTCGAGACCGGCGTAGACGCGCATGGCGCGGGCGCGCGGCAGGCGGTCGCTCACCGGACCGGCCACGGCCGCCCCGATCGCCAAGCCTCCCATGAACGCTGCGAGCACGGTGCTCGCCGCCGCCACGCCGTGCCCGAGCGACAGTGTCAGCAGGCGCGTCCAGGCCACCTCGTAGACGAGCGCCGCCCCGCCCGAGAGCGCGTAAACCAGGAGAAACCAACGCGGGGGCATTGCAAGGAGTGTAGCAGTCCGCTTCGCGGCGCGTGGCGGGCCGGCCGGTCCGCTCAGTTGGCGCCCGGGGCGATGGGCGCGGCTCGAGCGATGGGCAGCGGGGCGCGGGGCCGGTAGAGCACGGCATCGCCGTCGGCACCCACGCGCTCGAGATCGAAGGCGCGAATGGCGAGGGCCTCGAGCGCCGGCGGCGCGTGCGAGGGATGGATGACCACCCAGCCGATCCGGGCGCGCGCCGCGAACTCCGGGGCGTCCGCCAGGAGCTTATCGACCTGGTCGGGCGTCAGCGTGCGCCCTTCACTGAGCGCCATGAGCTGCTCCAGTGTCGGAGAGCGCCGGTTCTCTCTGAACCGCCGCGACGACACCCGCGACAGATAGCCGCCGATGAGCTTCTTGCCGTGGGCCGTCTGGTTGAACTGATAGCGCGCGCTGAAATTGCCCTCGGACGTGACACCGTCGCGTACGCCAACGGGCAACTCGAGGACGCGTATCGGGCGCGGATCGGCGCGGATGGTCTCGTAGATGGCCGGGATGTCGGCTGAATAGAGCGGCCGCGGTGAGGGCAGCAGCTCGAAGGCGAGCAGCAGCCCGACCACCGCCAGCAACTGACGGCGTCGAGAGGGCCAGCGCTCGCCGATCGCCTTGAGCGCCAGGGCGAAAAGGACGCTCGCACAGAGCGCCGCGACCACTGCGAAGCGGCCGGGCATCCGCGTGAGGCCAACCACCGGCAGGTAGCGTAGCAGCGCCCAGGGCCCCGGCACGAACGTGTTGGCGCCAGCCACCTGCACGAACGGGCCAAGCGACAACGCTGCGAAGATCCCGAGCGCCCAGAACCATCCCGGGGCGCGCAGCCTGGCGCGCCACGCCCCGAACGCGACGACGGCGAGCACGACCAGACCTAAGGCCGCCGTGTACTCGACGAAGATGGTCGGTGCCGTCTCTTGTTGCGAGCCGCCGAACCACCGGATCAGAGGATGGGACGGATTGGGCGCGACCAGCGCCAGTAGATCGACGCCGCTCGGGCTGCTGCGCCAGTAGGTCGGAGGCGAGACCCAGGACCCATCGGCGATCCGCAGGGCGGCACCGTAGAGCGTGGGCGAGAGCGCGACCATGCCGGCCAGCGCGCCGGCTGCCCCGAGGCCCAGCGCGCGCAGACTCGGCAGCCGCGCCGAGAGCACCCGCGGCCGCAGGTACAACCCGACACGGGCGATGACGAGCGTCGTCAGCAGCAACACCGGCCCGTGGAGTCCGCGAATGCTGACCGGCAACCCGAAGATCTCGAAGCGCCCGCCACGGCCGGCCAGCAGTCCCAGCACCAGTCCGGCGGCCAGCACGATCGCCAGGTCGAGCAGCCACCGTCCGGGGGCGACTCTCCAACCCGGCCGCCATTCGAGGCGCAGCAGTCGGGACGTGATGTAGATCGAGGCAATCAGCACGCAGTAGACGGCGTAGTAGGCGTCGCACGAGGCCGCCCACGCCACCGACACGCCGGCCAGCAACGAGTCGCCCAGACGTTCGGAGCGCTCGACCCGGTGCAGACTCCAGATGAAGGCGGCCAGGGGCGCCGCCGCCACCAGGCTGAAGTGCCCGGTGGAGCGGGCAACCAGCACCGGCCCCCACGCGAACGCCAGCCCGGCGAGCCAGGCTTCGAACGAGGCGCCATCGGTGACACGGCGGGCCAGCACGAACGTCATCCAGGCCGTGAGGACGACCGTGGCGAGGTAGACGAGGTTGAAGGTGGCAACCGTGCCGAGGAGGTCGACGAGCGGCACCGCCAGCAGGTTCGCGAAGAGCGTGTAGTTGTGCTGGGTGAGGTCGACCGGCCGGCCGGTCATCGACAGGATCATTTCGGTCGTGAGCGGATTGCGGCGTGCGGTCCACGCTTCGTGCTGGAAGACCCACTGATTCCAGACATACACACCGGTGTCGCCGCCGGGGTCTCCAGTCAGGTGCGTGGAGATGTGGGGGACGAGCGGCCACGAGAAGGCCACCGCGACCGACACATAACCGAGCACGGCCGCGAGGTGGGGGCTCCACGCGCGTCGTGGCATATTGGCAGGGGGCGAACTCTAGCACAGCCGCAGATACTCGTCGCGGGATTTACCCAGCCGTGGCGGCCTCTGCGGCTCGCGACCACCAACGAACAACGGGCGGTCCCACTCATCGTGGAACCGCCCGTTCAAGTCCTTGCCAGCCAGCCGCTAGTGCCTAGCCGCCAGCCGGTCCGACAGCTATTCTTACTGGGACATCCACGGGATCTTCGCCGTGGCTAGGCCGGCCGAATCCAACCTATCGGGTCCGTGACGCGTGAAATGCGTGCAGTTGGATTGGGTAGAATGCGCCCCATGCGTACCTTGATCCTCATCCTTCTGGTCGCGTTTCTCGGGCTACCGCGCGTCGGCGCGGCGCAGCAGGCCGCCCAGGAGCTGGGCGCCCGGCTTCTCCAGGACGCCGGCGTCAAGGCGGCCCTCGAGGCGGCGAAAGCCGACGAGGCTCGAACGATTGCCGAGCAAGTGGAGATCTGCGAGGTCGAGGCGCCGCCCTTCAAGGAGACCAAACGCGGCGAGCTCTACGCGCGCAAGTTCCGCGAACTGGGCCTGCAGAACGTTCGCATCGACAAAGTAGGCAACGTGCTGGGCGAGCGGCCAGGCACGGCCCGGCGGCCGCACTTCGTGCTCGCCGCCCATCTCGACACCGTTTTCCCCGAAGGCACCAACGTCAAGACGACCCAGGAAGGCACTGTCATCAAGGGACCGGGTATCGGCGACGATTGCCGCGGACTGGCCGTCGTGCTGGCCGTGATTCGCGCTCTCAAGGCCGGTAACGTGCAGACGCCGGGCACCATTACCTTCGTGGGTAACGTCGGCGAGGAAGGCCTCGGCGACCTGCGCGGCGTCAAGTACCTCTTCGACGAGGGCCTCAAGGGGCAAGTCGACCGCTTCGTCTCAATCGACGGCACCGGCCTCGGCATCACGCACATCTCGGTCGGCAGCCTCCGCTACCGTGTGACCTTCAAGGGGCCCGGAGGCCACAGCTACGGCGCCTTCGGGATGGTCAACCCGATTCACGCGCTCGGCCGCGCCATGGCGGCGATCGGCGACTTCCAGGTACCCAACGAACCCAAGACGACCTTCAACGTCGGCCGCATCGGCGGCGGGACGTCGGTCAACTCGATCCCTTTCGAGGCCTGGATGGAGGTCGACATGCGATCCGCCGACCAGGCCTCCCTCCAGTCGCTCGACGCCAAGTTCCACAAGGCCGTGGATGATGCGGCCGCGGCCGAGAACGTGCGCTGGGGCAGCCGCGCCCTCACTGTGGACAAGACGGTCGTCGGCAACCGCCCCGCCGGGAGAGCGCCGGCCACGTCGGCCATCGTGCAGGCCGCCGTTTCGGTCACCCGCGCCCTGAGGTTCCAGGTGTCGATGGACGAAGGGTCGACCGATGCGAACTATCCGCAGAGCCTCGGCATTCCGGCCATCACGATCGATGGAGGTGGCCGCGGCCGGGGCGCGCATGCCCTCGACGAGGCGTTCGACACGACCGACTCGTGGCAAGGGACGCAGCGCGCCCTCCTGCTCGCCATCGCGCTCGCGCAGCCCTGATGAGGCTCGCGCCGCGAGTTCACCGCTGTGCACGGTGAGGCGCGTTTTGGAGCTTGCGCTCTAAAGCTCCTTTGTTACAATGCCGACACCTTCGGTAGCCCGAATCATGTTCCCGCGGCTGGGAACGGTCTCCAACACATGCATGTGCTGAGCTCTCGACGTCGTCGAACGCTGGGCGGCATCCTCGCCGTTGCCCTGACCGCACTTGGCGCCCAGCCGCTCGACGCTGCGGGTGCCACCCGCGCCCGCACCGCGAAGGCCGGCGCGGCCACCCAACGAACGCCGGCGCCGGTCGCCCGCACCGCGGCCCGCAAGCCGGTCGCGGCTGCCGCCGCCACCGCCAAGCCCCGCACCAGTTCGGCCGCCCGCCGTCGGGCCATCGCCCGGACGCGCGCCGCCGCCCGCGCCCGCGAGGCGCGCGAACTCAACACGCCGCGCTTCAAACTCGACGACAGCGGCCGCGAAGTTCCGGCGCCGCGGGCCGCGGCCGCCATCATCTACGACCCGGAGACCAACGAGGTGCTCTTCGAGGAGCACGCTCTCGAGCCGCGCTCGATTGCCAGCATCACGAAGGTCATGACGGCCGTCGTCTTTCTCGAGTCGCTCATCGACCCGGCCGAAGTGGTCAAAGTCGAGCGCGCCGACGTGGCGCGCGCGTCGACCACCTACCTGCGTGCCGGCTACTCGGTGAGCGTTGACGAACTGCTGCACCTGCTCCTCATCGGCTCCGACAATGCGGCCGCCCGGGTGCTGGCGCGCGTCTCACCCTACGGCAGCGACGGCTTCATCGTCCGCATGAACGAGAAGGCGCGCGAGCTGGGGCTGGAGCAGACCCATTACGAAGACCCCTCGGGCCTGTTTGCCGGCAACGTGTCGACCGCCTACGAGATGGCGCGCCTCATCTCCTACGCCGTGGCCGACGAGCGCATCGGCAGCGTGATGCGCAAAGCCGGGTTCGACTTCACGCCGATCAAGCGCAACGTGCACGTCAACAGCACCAACCGCTTCGTCCGGTCTGGCGAGCTCGACGTGGTTGGTGGCAAGACCGGGTTCATCAGCAGTTCAGGCTACTGCCTGGCCACGCTCGTGCGCCTGCCGCAATCGGGGCGCCAGGTGGCGATGGTGGTGCTGGGCGCGCGGTCGAATGCCGCCCGCTTCGCCGAGACGCGCCACCTCTTCAACTGGGTCAACACCGGCGCGGTTACCGCAGCCGGTCCAGACGCCGGCCAGCAGTAAGCTCGCCCGCGACCCCTGCGCCCGGCGCGTGCCCGTCGATCAGTCGGCTTCGAAGCCCTGCGCCGCGATCGCCTGGTCGAGGGCCAGCGTCGCCACCGTGTCGACCGACAGCAGCAGCGGCCGGCCGGCCCGCCGCACATCGATGGCCTTGATGTAGCGCTTGCAGACATCGCAGGCGGCCACCTGGTAGAGCCCGTCGTGCGCCGAGAACACCCTCTGGCGATCGGTGGCCAGGCAGCGCGGGCAGGTGCGGGCGTCGAACGTCCAGCGGCCGTGGCAGCGGCCGCAGACGAGCTGCCGCACGCCGGGCGCCGTCAGAACCGCAAATCCGGGCCGGGCCCCACACAGCGGACAGGTGCCACGAGACCAGGCGTCGGTCGAGACGCGCTGCTGCACGACCTCGGCGGCACGGGTCAGAAACGGGCGGACTGCGAGGCCCAGCACATCCGCCAGGCTCGTGTCGGTCGCCGCTCCGCCGCCGCCCTCGTCGTACCAGCGCTCGACCAGCGCCGGCAGTCCCGGGTCGCGTCCGATATCGTGGAGCCGGGCAGCGTCGGCGACGTCGAGGATGTCGTGACGCCGCAACACATCGACCACCTGCCTGAGACGCAGCCGGAATTCCGGCCAATCGATACCGAGCTGTACCCACTCGATGAGCCGCTCGCCGGCGGCCAGCCGGGCGACGAGATCGTCGTTCGAGACATCCAGCCACGGCGTGCCGAGGCGCCGTTGCAGGCGGCGCTCGCCATCGATGAGCTCGCGCTCGAGCGCCACAGCGGGCGCCAGGCCCGGTTGCTCGTTGGCCAGCGCCCGCAGGGCCGCGAGTTCACGGCTCTCGGTGCGTTCGCGGTGTGGGTCGACCCGCTCGCCGGGTGGCTCAGTCACGGTGTGGGGAATTCTACACAAGGCGCGTCCGGCCGCGGCGAGGTCACGATATGGTAAGGCCCATGGCTCGACGGCCTCCCACCATGTCCCTGCGCGTCATGATGATCGCGTCCGAGGTCGCCCCCTACTCGAAGACCGGCGGGCTTGCCGACGTCGCCTCGGCGCTGCCCCAGGCGCTTGGGCGTGCCGGCCACGACGTCACGGT
Organism: Acidobacteriota bacterium; assembly: GCA_018000455.1. Taxonomy (GTDB): domain Bacteria; phylum Acidobacteriota; class Vicinamibacteria; order Vicinamibacterales; family UBA2999; genus CADEFD01. The sequence continues at coordinate 112,756 of JAGNJW010000014.1, read as the reverse complement.
CGTGACGCCGCGCTATCGGGGCGTCGCGGCGGGGCAGTGGATTGCCGACGTCAGCGCCGCCGTCGCCGGCACGACCTTCACCGCCGGCCTCTTCGCTGAGCCCCTTGGACCCGGCGCGCGCGTCCTGTTCGTCGATTGCCCGCCCCTCTTCGACCGGGCCGGCCTCTACAACACCGGCCAGGTGGACTTCGAGGACAATCCGCTGCGGTTCGCATTCCTCACGATCGCGGCGCTCGAATGGGCGGCCGCCGAGGCCGAGCCGATCGATGTCGTTCACGCGCACGATTGGCAGGCCGGCCTCACCGGCGCCTATCTGGCCCAGCACTTCGATCGCCATCCAGCTCTCGGCAACGTGCCCACCGTGTTCACGGTCCACAACCTTGCCTATCAAGGCATCGCCGACAAGTCGTGGCTACCGCGCCTCGGGCTCGGCTGGGACCTGTTCACCGTCGGCGGCCTGGAATTCTGGGATCGCGTGAGCTTCCTCAAGGCCGGCGTCAACCTGAGCGACGCGGTCACGACCGTCAGCCCGACCTACGCCGAGGAGATTCAGCAGCCCGAGTACGGGTTCGGCTTTGACGGCGTGATGCGGGCTCGTGCCGCGGCGCTCACCGGCATCCTGAACGGCATCGACACCGACGTCTGGAACCCGGCCGCCGATCCGCACCTGCCGGCGCCCTTCACCGCGCAGGCGCTGGCGGGGAAGGCCCTCGCCAAGCGCGCAGCGCTCGAGGCGTTCGGCCTGCCGGCCGGTGACGACGCCCTGGCGCGGCCGCTCATCGGCATCGTGTCGCGGCTGGTCGACCAGAAGGGCTTCGACCTGGTGGCGCAGGTGGCTCAGTCGCTCGTCGAGATGGGCCCATCGTTTGTGGTCCTCGGCAGCGGCGACGGGCGATACGAACGTCTGTGGCGCGAGCTCGCCGTGGCCCGGCCGAGGACGGTCGGCGTCCATATCGGCTTCGACGAACGTCTGGCGCACCTGGTGGAGGGCGGTGCGGATCTCTTCCTGATGCCGTCGCGCTACGAGCCGTGCGGCCTCAACCAGATGTACAGCCTGCGCTACGGCACCGTGCCGATCGTGCGCGCCACCGGCGGTCTGGCGGACTCGGTGACGCCGTGGGACCCACGCATGAAGAAAGGCACCGGTTTCCTGTTTTCGCCGTATACGGGCGACGCCATGCTGGCGGCCCTGGCCGAGGCGCTCGGTGTCTTCGGCCGTCCTACCGAATGGAAGCGGCTGCAGCAGAACGGCATGAAGGCCGACTTCTCCTGGGACCGCTCGGCACGAGCCTACGTCAAGGTGTATAAAGGAGTGATCGCCGCTCGACGCACGCGCCGTCCGAGAGCCACCAAGGCCCGGGCGTGATACCGCACCCGCGGGCCTGGCATCGAACCTAACGAGGGACACATGGCTTCGGACAAGATCAAGACGCTCGGTGACGCAGACTTCGACGCGGCGGTGAAGAACGGCGTGGTGCTGGTGGACTTCTGGGCCGAGTGGTGCGCGCCGTGCCGCCGTCTGGCGCCGACGGTCGATCAGATCGCGGAAGACTACGCAGGCAAGGTCACCGTGGCGAAGGTGAACATCGACGAGCACCCGGCGACCCCGAGCAAGTTCATGGTACGCGGTATCCCGACGCTGCTGCTCTTCAAGGACGGCGACCTCAAGGAAACCGTGGTCGGGCTGGCGGCCAAGGACGATCTGGCCCGGATGATCGACAAGCACCTGTGAGCGCCGACACCAGCACGCACAAGGCCGTCATCGTCATCGGCACGGGACCGGCCGGGCTCACCGCCGCCCTCTACACCGGCCGCGCCAACTTGAGTCCCCTCGTCATCGAGGGGATCGAGGCCGGCGGGCAGCTCATGCTGACCACGATGGTCGAGAACTGGCCGGGCTACCGCGACGGCATTCTCGGGCCCGACCTCATGGCGGAACTGCGCGCCCAGGCCGGACGCTTCGGCGCCGAGTTCGTGCAAGGCGACGTGTCGTCGGTCGACACCTCGTCGCGACCGTTCAAGATCCAGGTGGGGAAGACCACCTACACGGCCGATGCGTTGATCGTGGCCACGGGCGCCTCGGCGAAGTGGCTCGACCTCGGCGTTGACAAACAGCTCTCTGGCCGCGGCGTGTCGACGTGCGCGACCTGCGACGGCTACTTCTTCAAGGGCAAGCCGGTGGCGGTCATCGGCGGCGGCGACACCGCCATGGAAGAAGCGATCTACCTGGCCAAGCTGGCCTCGCACGTCACCGTCATCCATCGTCGGGACACCCTCCGCGCATCCAAGGTGATGCAGGACAAGGCGCTCAACGATCCCAAGATCTCGTTCCTGTGGAACACCGCGGTGACCGATATCAAGGACCTCACCAAGGGCGAGGTTACCGGACTCGTGCTGGCCGACACGGTCACCGGCGCGGTGAGCGAATTGGCCGTCGACGGGGTGTTCATCGGCATCGGGCACACGCCGAACACCAAGCTCTTCGAGGGGCAGCTGACGCTCAACGACGCCGGCTACATCCAGACGCACCACGGCTCGAGAACGAACGTGTCGGGTGTCTTCGCCGCCGGCGACGTCCAGGACCACGTCTACCGTCAGGCGGTGACCGCCGCCGGCTCCGGCTGCATGGCCGCGATCGACGCCGAGCGTTTCCTGAGCGGCGTCGGGCACTAGCCCGCGCGCTCGAGGAGCCGGCGCGCCGGTCGTCGGTCAGGGCACCACCACGACGATGTCGGCTGACCGCGGGCCGACGCCGCACGCCGTCATCGCGCGGACGGCGACGTGATAGGTGAAGGGCGGCGCCTCCGCGGTAAACCCGGTGTCCGGTCCGAGTGCGATCGACGCGAGGTCGGCGGACCCGGGCTGGGATCCGGCCTCGAGCAGGTAGCCGGTGACACCAGGCTCGGGGGCCATCCACGTCAGCGTGACCAGACGACCTGCCAGGCTGACGTCGAGCCCGGTAGGCGCGCCGGGCGGGCCACCGCACCCCGGACCGACATCGGCGATCGTCTCGGGTGACGGCGCGCTCTCCCCTTCCGGGCGCAGCGCGCGGACGCGGAGGAAGTAGCGGCCGGTCGGAGCACCGGGCACCTCGAGGGAGGTGATCGCCCCGACCGTGAACCGCGCGATGTCCGCCAGCCCGGGTGCTGACCCGGCTTCGATCACGTAGCCCGTCGGCAGGGCGCCGCGGCCAGCCAACCACGTCAGGCGGACCGTGCTGCCCGAGACCGCCGCGCTGAGATCCGTGGGCGCGCCGCTCACCGCACCTGGCACGATCCTGTGGATCGCGCCCGCGACGCTGAGGGCGTAGAGTTCGCCATCGAGGTCACGCGCGAACGAGCTCAGTCCGGTGATGGGACCGCCGAGCTCGGTCGTGTGCTCGAGGATAAACGGCGCCTGCTGATTGGGCGTGCCGTCCGGCACCGGTCCCGCCGACCAGATCCGCCCGACGCTGAAATCGCCGAAGAAATAGCGGCCGCGAAACATGGCCGGCAGGGCAGTGCCCCGGTAGACGTAGCCGCCAATCACCGCGCGACCGAACGCGCGACCGTACTCCAGCACGGGCGGAGTGGCCGGACCAGCGAACAAGGGTACCTCGCCTGGCACCGGCACCGGCTCCCGTCCTTCGAACAACGGCCACCCGTAGTTGCCGCCGCCGCCACCCGCAGGTTCGTAGTCGATTTCCTCGGTGCGCGTTTCCCCGACGTCCCCGATCAGCATCGCGTGCGAGGCGCCGGGTCCCGCATCGTCGATGCTCCATCGCCACGGATTCCTAAATCCGAACGACCAGATCTCCGGCAGCACGCCTGCCACCGAGGCAAACGGATTGTCGGGCGGCACGGTGTAGCCACCTGGATGCGCGTCGTCGACGCCGACATCGAGGCGGACCATCTTGCCGAGCAATGACCAGGGCTGCTGGGCGGCGGGCGAGGGAATGCCGGCGGTGGTGCCGCCATCGCCGAAAGCGATGTAAAGATAGCCGGCCTGGCCGAACACCATCTGGCCGCCATGATGAATCGTCGTTGGTTGGGCAATCGCGCGGGCGCCGTCAGACCAGCGCAGGTCGAACCTCGACGCAGTGTCCACCCGCAGGGGATTCGCCGCCAGCGTGGTGAAGCGCGCCACCACCGTGTCCCCCGCCAGATTCGAGAAGCTCACAAACAGGCGGCGCGTCGTGGCGGTGTCCGGTGCGAAGGCCAGGTGAAGCAGGCCCTGTTCCCCGACCGTCGCCACCTGGCCGCGCAGGTCGAGAAACGGCTCGGGCGCCAGCGCACCTCCGAACATGGCCCGCACCAGACCGTTCTTATTGAGAACCAGCAACCCCCCGCCAACGGTCGGATGTGGCACCAAAGCGACGATCGGCCCGAGATCGTCGGCCACGACTTCGGCTGCGATCTGAGCGGCTGTCGGCGCCGCGCACACGGCCATCACCAGCACGGCGACGAGACTCGTCAATCTCATGCGTCCGGCAGGATACACCGGTGCGGGCGTTGCCGGTGGCTCTTCCCATGGGACGCCGATCCGGCGGCGTGTTGCCCCAGTTCGACCGCCCGCCACGGGCTGTCATTTCGTTCAGTCAATCCAGCCGCCGCCGAGCACTTCGTCGCCGGCATAGAACACGGCCGCCTGGCCGGGCGTGATCGCCGATTGCGGCGACTCGAACGTGACCTCAGTGCGGCCGTCGTCAATCGCGCTGACGCGAGCTGCTGCGGCCTGATGGCGATGGCGGATCTGCACCTGCGCCGTGATGCAGCCGGCGGGCGCCGTGCCGGCGATCCAGTTCACACGTGAGACGGTGAAGCCGGTCCGATCGAGCGCCTCACGCGGGCCCACCGTAACTTCCTGGCGCGTTGCGTCGATGTTGACGACGTAGAGCGGGACGCCGGCAGACAGTCCCAGACCCTTGCGCTGACCGATTGTGAAGCGATGTACGCCGCCGTGGCTGCCCATGGTGTGGCCGTGCTGGTCGACGACCGCGCCGCTCGTGGCCAGGGCCGGCGATTCGCGTTCGAGGAACCCGGCGTAGTCGTCGTCGGGCACGAAGCAGATCTCCTGGCTGTCGGGCTTGCTGGCCACGTCGAGTCCCATGCTGGCCGCTGCGCGCCGCACGTCGTCCTTCGCGAGGTCACCAACGGGGAAGAGGGCCTGCGCGAGCTGCGCCTGGGTGAGCGAGAAGAGGAAGTAGCTCTGGTCCTTGGCCCGGTCGCGGCCGCGGTACAGGTGCACGCGGCCGTCGTCGCTGGTCACGATGCGCGCGTAGTGGCCGGTGGCCAGGTGCGAGGCGCCGTAGCCGCCGGCGCGCGTCAACAGCTCGCTGAACTTGACCTCGCTGTTGCAGTGCGCGCACGGAATCGGCGTGCGGCCGCGGGCGTACTCGTCGACGAAGTTCTGCTGCACGTGGCGGTGGAAGTGCGACTCGAAGTTCACGATGTAGTGGGGGAAGCCGAGGTGTGCCGCCACCCGCCGCGCGTCGTGCAGATCGTCGATCGTGCAGCAGGTGCCGAAGCCGCGGCTGTTGTCGTAGAGCTGCATCGACACGCCGACCACTTCGTGGCCGGCCTCGGCGAGCAGACCGGCCGCGACCGACGAGTCGACACCGCCCGACATGGCTACGACAATCCGCATCTGCCTGCTTCGATTCCAGTCGCGGCCGTCGGGCGTCTCGTTGGCGCCACTAGGCCCGTGCCGCCAGGCCGCGTAACTTCGTGACGAGAGCCGGCAGCACCTCGAGGACGTGGTCGACTTCGGCCTCGGTGTTCGAGGCGCCGAGGCTGAAGCGCAGGGAGTTGAGCGTGCGCGCGTGCAGGAAGCCCATCGCCTTGAGCACGTGCGATGGTTCGAGCGTGCCTGACGAGCAGGCCGAACCGGATGATACGGCGATGCCTTCGAGGTCCAGCGCGATGAGCAGTGATTCCGACTCCACCCTTTCGACGCTGATGTTGGTCGTGTTCGGCACGCGCGCGCCGGTGCCATTGACGCTCGTGTTCGGCACCCGTGACAGGATGCCCTGCTCGAGCCGGTCGCGCAGCGCCGCGACGCGCCTCGCCGTGCCGGCCATGGTCTGACGCGCATGGTCGGCCGCGGCGCCCATGGCGGCGATCGCGGGCACGTTCTCGGTGCCGGCGCGGCGGCTGCGTTCCTGGCGGCCGCCGGTCACATACGGCGTGAGCCGCACGCCACGGCGGATCCACAGCGCTCCGGCGCCCTTCGGGCCGCCGAACTTGTGAGCTGAGAGCGAAAGAAGATCGAGCCCAAGGGCGCCGACATCGAGCGGCAGCTTGCCGGCCGTCTGTACGGCATCGGTGTGGAAGAGCGCGCCACGCGCCCGTGCCAGGGCGGCGAGCTCGGCGATCGGCTGCAGCGTGCCGATCTCGTTGTTGGCGTGCATGACCGAGACCAGTGCCGTGTCATCGGCCAGGGCGGTGGCGAGGGCCTCCGGCTCGACGACGCCGCTCTGGCCAACCGGCAGGTGCGTCACGCGGAAGCCGCGGCGGGCCAGGGCCTTGACCGTCTGCAGCACCGCCTCGTGCTCGATACTCGAGATGATGAGGTGGCGGCGGCCGGCTGGCTCGAGCGCCTCGGCCACACCCCGGACGGCGGCGTTGTCACCATCGGTGCCGCCGCCCGTGAAGACGATCTCGGAGGGCTCGGCCGCGAGCAGGGCCGCTACAGAGGCCCGTGCCACGTCCAGCACGGCCTTGGCCTGCTGGCCGAAGTGGTGGACGCTCGAGGCATTCCCCCAGACCTCCCGCGCCGCACTACAGAAGCGATCGAGAGCTGGCGATACAAGGGGCGTCGTGGCGTTATGGTCAAGGTAGATGCGCGGCACGACATCATGATCCTAGCAAATGCCCTAACCCTCAGCAACAAAAGGACTAGACACTCATTTCGAGCGATGCCTATACTGGCGGGGCTTCAGTCCGGAGCCATCTCCCAGGTGAATGACGGCGAGCGCGCGGGCCTATGGTGTGCCCGTTTTTCGGGGAGGTTTCAGCAATGTGGAAGCGTGACGAGTCGCCCAAGCCGGCTACACCGGCTCCGGCACCCGCGCCAGCAGCGACGCCGGCGCACACTCCTGCCGTCCCCAGTGGCGGTGATTTTCGCCGTGAGACTGCGAGGGACAACGTGAACATCGGTAAGTCGGTTTTCATCAAGGGGGAGCTGAGCGGCAGCGAGGACCTCACCATCGAAGGCAACGTCGAAGGGCGCATCGAGCTGAAGGACAACACGCTGACGATTGGCCCCAACGGCAAGATCCGTGCGGAAGTGTTCGCCAAGCAGGTCATCGTGCTCGGTGAAGTCACTGGCAACGTCACGGCATCTGAGAAGGTCGACATCCGCGACAACGGTTCGGTCGACGGCGACGTGACCTCGCCGCGGGTGGCAATCGCCGAGGGTGCGCACTTCCGTGGCGCCATCGACATGCAGCGCGCCGGGCAGACGCACGCCAAGCCCGCTGCGAAGGACACTCCTGCCGCCAAGGACACTCCCGCCGCAGCTCCGACCCCTGCCGCCGCCGGCCACAAGGCCGGCGCGTAGCCAGTATCTCCGTGAAGCGAAGCCGGTGTCCCCCCGGCTTCGCCAGGAGTGGTGAGTGGCAGGCGGACTGAACGAACTTCTGTCTCGGCTCGGCGGGCGACGCACAGGCGCCCCTGGGGCTACCGCTCTGTCTACGGCTTCGGCCGCACCCGAACTCGTCTATCCCACCAAGGCGCTGCCGAAGTTCCTGGCCAACATGGCGGCCAAGCCGGCGCCGGCGCTGCTCGACCTGGGTCCGGTCGTGGGCGGCAACGTCTCGTTCTTCGGCGAGGAACTCGGTTGCCGTATCCGCGTCGAAGACGTGATGGCCGACATCGAGCGCCACACGGTCGCCGGGACGCTCGACCAGCTGCCAGACTTGTTCCGTACGCGCTTCAAGAGCGAGCCAGGCAGTGTCGATGGCATCCTGTGTTGGGACGTGTTCGACTACCTCGAGCGAGCAGCAGCGGCGTCGCTCGCGACGGCGCTCACGCGGCTGCTCGGCGCCGAAGGCTCACTGCTCGGCTTCTTCAGCACGGCGACCGACCCCGGGCGCGCGCACTACACGAAGTACCTGGTGGTCGATCAGGGCAACCTGCGCTATCGCACCTACGCCGGCACGCGCGTGCGTCAGCGCAGCCTGCAGAATCGCGACATCATCAAGCTCTTCGAGAGCCTGCGCGTGTCGGATTCGTTCCTCATGAAGACCAACATGCGGGAGATCATCTTGCGCAAGCCGGCCTACCTGGCCGGACTCTGACCGACGCCGCCCGGCTGAGGAATCGCGCATGGCACGTCCGATCATCGCGTTGCTCACCGACTTCGGGACCAGCGATCCGTATGTCGGGGCGATGAAGGGCAGCGTGCTCTCGATTTGTCCGGACGTCACGCTGGTCGACCTCAGCCACGACATCCCGCCGCACGACATTCGCGCCGGTGCCCGCCTGCTCGCGGCGTGCTGCGCCTGCTATCCGGCCGGCACGATCTTCGTGGCCGTCGTCGATCCAGGCGTCGGCGGCGCGCGCCGGGGGATTGCGGTCGACACGGGTGAGTTCCGCGTCGTCGGCCCCGACAACGGCCTGCTCGCCGGGCTGCTCGACCGGCATCCGCCGAAGCGGATCGTCGAGCTCACCGAGCGAAAGTTCCAGCGAGCCACCACCAGCAAGACCTTCGAGGCCCGCGATCGCTTCGCGCCGGCCGCCGCATGGCTGGCGAAGGGCACGGCGGTGGCCGCGCTCGGCCCGACCGTGCACGGCTTCGAGCGCCTGTCGTGGCCGGCGCCGCTGGTCGGCACGCGCGGGATCGACGGGGAAGTTGAGGCTGTGGATCGCTTCGGGAATCTCATCTCGAACATCGATCGACCGGCGATGGAGCTGCTGCTGCGCTGCGGTCGAATCGAAGTGTGCCTGGGCGGACGCGAGATCCCGCGCCTGGTCGCCACCTACGCAGAAGCGGCACCGGGTGAGCTGTGCGCGCTCTTTGGCAGCACCGACCACCTCGAGATCGCGGTCAACGGGGCCAGCGCCGCCGCGCACCTCGGCGCCGGCGTCGGCGCGCCGGTCACGGTGTACCGCCGCGAGGGCCTGTGATACGATTGGCGGTCGCCCGCTAAGTCGTTGTCCTGCACGGGGTTGGCCCGCGCCGACGGCGGCCACCGGGGCCGGGTCAACCATGGAATCAGATCTCTCCCTCGAGTTCCTGCGCGTGGTCGAGCAAGCAGCCATCGCGTGTGCCCACACGATGGGGCAGGGCGATAGGCACGGCTCGGATCAGGCGGCGGTCGAGGCCATGCGGCACGAACTCGATACCGTCCCGATCGATGGCACCATCGTCATCGGAGAAGGTGAGCGCGACGAGGCGCCGATGCTCTTCATCGGCGAGAAGGTGGGGCTGGCCGGCAAGGGCCACGGCGAACACCGCACCTACGACAAAATCGACATCGCCGTCGATCCGCTCGAGGGCACCAACCTGTGCGCGACCGGCGCACCGAATGCCATTGCCGTGCTCGCGGCCTCCGACGAGGGCGGTCTGCTCCACGCGCCGGATCTCTACATGGAGAAGCTCGTCGTCGGGCCGAGCTCGAAGCACCTGGTCGACCTCGACGCGCCGGTGCGCGACAACCTGCGCGCCATCGCCCGCGCCCTCGGACGCCAGGTCGACGAGCTCACCGTGGTGGTGCTCGATCGCCCCCGGCACGAGAAACTCATCCGCGACATTCGTGCCACTGGCGCGCGCATTCGGCTCATCGGCGACGGCGATCTGTCGGCGGGCATCGCGGCCGCGGTGTCCGGCAGCGGCGTCCACGCCGTGATGGGGACCGGTGGCGCCCCTGAAGGCGTGCTCACCGCCGCGGCCATGCGGTGTCTCAACGGCGAAATCCTCGCGCGCCTGGTGATTGCCAAACCCGAGGACGAGGAACGGTGCCGTGCCATGGGCATCACCGACACCAAACGCCTCTACCGGTCGGAAGATCTCGCGCGTGGCAAGCACATCATCTTTGCCGCCACTGGCGTGACCGACGGGAGCCTGCTCAAGGGCGTGCGCTTCTTCGGCGACGGCATCCGGATGAGCTCGATCGTGATGCAGAACAACCCGCATCGCATCCGCTTCATCGACAGCATCCAGGTCTACGCGGGGCCGTCGGTCAAGATCCGGTTCTAGTCGCCGCGGTGAGTGCGATGACAGGCGCGGCCGGGACGTTCGACTCCCGGCGCAACGTGTTCGCCGCGGCCGCTGCCAACGGGATCGGCTTTGCGGGCTTCACGCTCGTGATGCCCTTCCTGCCGCTCTACATCCGCGAACTCGGCGTGCAGGACGTGGCCGATATCGCGCTCTGGACCGGCCTCACGCTCGGCGCCACGCCGGCCGTCACCGCCATCAGCGCGCCGCTCTGGGGACGCGTCGGCGACCGTTACGGCAGCAAGGTGCTGGTGATCCGCTCGCTGCTCGCTTTTGTGGTGACGATGGCGGCGATGGGGCTCGTGGCCACGCCGTGGCAACTCTTCGGCCTGCGGGCGCTGCTCGGTGTCTTCGCCGGCTACGGCGCGCTCACCGTCTCGATGGCGGCCGAGTCGGTGCCGCGCCAGCAGATGGCGGCGGCCATCGGCACCGTGCAGGTCGCCCAGCGCCTCGGCCCGGCAATCGGCCCGCTCGTCGGTGGCGTACTGGCGCCCGTGGTCGGCCTTCGCGCGACGTTCTTTCTCGCGGCCGCCTTCTATCTTGCGGCCGTGCTGCTCATCACCGTCGTCTACCAGGAGCCACGCACGCGCCAGGCCCGCGCGGCCTCGCGCGGAATGATCGCGGTGCTGCGCGAGCTGGCGGCCACGCCGGGTTTCTGGATGGTCTTCATCGTCATCCTGGGGATGCAGCTCGTCGACCGCAGCTTCGGGCCGATCCTGCCGCTCTACGTCGAGCGCCTGGTGCCGGCCTCACAGGTGCCGTTCGTCTCGGGGGTGTTGTTCTCGGTGGCGGCGATCTTCGCCGCCCTCGGCCACCGCATTGCGGCGCCCCTGCTCATGCGGCACGCGCCGCGCGCGCTCATCACATGGTCGTCGCTGGCCACGGCCGCGGGCTTGCTGCTGCTGATTCTGGTGCCATCGATCGCCGCCTTCGCGGTGGCGCTGGCAGTGTCGGGGATGGCCATCGGCGTCGGCATGACGGCGGCCTACACGTCGGGCGGCGCGCTGCTGCCGCCCGACGCGCACGCGACGGGATTCGGCTTGATGATGACGGCGTCGCTCATCGGTCTGGCGGCCAGTCCGATCCTCGCCGGCTTCATCAGCGGACCGGAACTGGCGTTGGTGTTCGAAGCCGACGTCGCCTTGCTCGTCGTGCTCGCGTTCGTCGTGCAGACATGGATGCGTGCCGCGCCAGCGGTGGCGCGCTAACGGCGCGCCTCGTCACGATACCGTCGTCAGTGCGCCTCGACGGCCGCCGCGCCTGCGGGCGGGGGCCGGTGTGGCTCCTGGGGATGCCATCCCCAAAGGAGTATTATCACCGCGAAGCCGACGACATAGGCCACGCCCACGTGCCAGCCGTGGCGCACCCACTGGCCGACGGACTTGGCGTGCGGGAACACATTCGTCACGGCCACCCCGGCCGACGAGCCGAACCAGACCATCGAACCACCGTAGCCCACGGCGTAGGCGAGCACGCCCCAGTCGTAACCACCCTGTCTCAGTGCGAGTGCCGTCAGTGGGATGTTGTCGAACACGGCCGACACGAAGCCGAGGCTGAGGGATGTGACCCACGAGGCCGGGGGCAGGCGCTCCACCGGCATCATCGAGGCGGCCAGCACCAGCGACAGCAGGAACACGGAACCGGTCAAAGCGCTCGGCAGGGCGCCCCAATCGGGCCGGCGAGCGCCGGAGGTGGCAAGGAGCGCGCCCCACAGGGCGGCGCCGAGTATCGGGAAGTGGTTGGCCAGTTCCGGGGCAGCCGCGTTCACGCCCAGGTTGGTGGCCAGGGCGGCGAGGAGCAGTATCGCGACGACGCCGAGGCGTCCCCAATCGATCGGGTGCGCAACGTCGCTGGCCGCATGCATCGCCGCGTAGGAGTGTTGCTGGCGCGCGGCGACGAGGCCCACGACCAGGAGCGCCGGCACCGCGGCCAGGTAGGCGTGCGTGACATCGAACGGCGAGACGCCGTCGATCCACATCATGGTCGTGGTGGTGTCGCCGACGACACTGCCGGCGCCGCCGGCATTCGCGCAGGCGACGATGGCAGCCAGATAGCCGACGTGCACCTTGGGGAAGACGATCTTGGCCACGGTGGCGCCGATGAGGGCGGCGGCGATGTTGTCGAGAAACGACGACAGGACGAAGACGAGGCAGAGGAGCGAAAAGCCGCCGATCCACCCCGGCGGCAGCACCTTCGGTAGCGCTTCCGGCACCCCGCTCTCCTCGAAGTGCCGCGCCAGCAGCGCGAAGCCGGTCAGCAGCAAGCCAAGGTTCACGATGATCACCCACTCGTGCCCGAGGTGCGTCGCCAGGCCGGCGAACCCCGCGCCCTCGCGGAACGGCGAGTAGAGCAGCTTGTAAACCGTGATGACCGCCAAGCCCGAGGCGGCGACCTTCAGCGTGTGGTGATGGAAGAGAGCGACGCCCGCCAGCGTGAGGGCGAAGAGCACGAAGTCGATCGGAATCTGTGGCACGAAGTCTCCGTGAGGCCCCGCCGGCGGACGGGCAAGTGTGCGATTATACGCTGCAGGATCCAACCATGGCCGATCGACCGCTCGCCGCTCGGGAGCGCGCGGCGCTCGTCGGGCTCGTCACCGGCGCGATGCGCCGGGCCGACGCCGAGCAATCACTCGAGGAACTCGCCGCCTTGGCCGACGCCGCCGGCGCCGTCGTGGCCGTGCGCGCGCTGCAGGAGCGGTCGACGCCCGATTCGGCGACCTTCATCGGTCGCGGCAAGGCCAAGGCCCTGGCCCTGGCCTGCGCCGAAGCGCGCGTCGATCTGGTCATCGTCGACAACGAGCTCACGCCGGCGCAGCTGCGCGAGCTGCAGAACGTGGTGGCGTGTACCGTCGTCGACCGCACCCAGCTCATCCTCGATATCTTCGCGAAGCGGGCGCGGACGCGCGAAGGTAAGCTCCAGGTGGAACTGGCCCAGCTCAAGTACCTCCTGCCGCGGCTCGTCGGGGCCAGCACGGCGCTCTCGCGGCTGGGCGGCGGCATCGGCACGCGCGGACCTGGCGAGACCAAGCTCGAGATGGACCGGCGCCGGATCCGCACCAGGATCAAGGTGATCGCCGACGAGATCGAGCAGGTGCGCAAGCGCCGCGGCCAGCTGCGCGAGCGGCGCGACAAGGCGCTGGTGCCCACGGTGGCCCTGGTCGGTTACACGAACGCCGGCAAGACCACGCTCTTCAATCGCTTGACCAGGTCGGACGCCGTCGCCTCCGATGCCTTGTTCGTCACGCTCGATCCCCTCGTCAGGCGGATGCGCCTGCCCGACGAGCGCGAGTTGCTGGTATCGGACACGGTCGGCTTCATCGACCGGCTGCCGCATGCGCTGGTGGCCGCCTTCCGCGCCACGCTCGAGGAAGCGGCCGAGGCCGACCTCATCCTCCACGTCATCGACGCGTCGCACCCCGAGCGCGAGCGTATGATCGCGGCCGTGATGCGGGTGCTCGAGAGTGTCGGGGCCGTCACTGTGCCCCGCTTCGAGGTCTACAACAAGGTCGATCAGATGACGGTCGACGAACGGGCCGCGCTCGAACGCGGTGACCCGGGGCGCTTCTGCATCTCGGCGCGCACGGGCGAGGGCTGCGACGGTCTGATCGAGGCGGTTGCGGCCGCCGTCGCGCTCGACCGGGTACGCGTGAGCGTGGAACTCGACCCCGACGATCCCGCCGATGCCGATCGGCTGCGCTGGATCTTCCGCCACGGCCGCGTGGTCTCACAGGTCACAATCGGCACCCGCACCAGGATCGAGGCCGACGTTCCGCGCCGGCTAGCCGGGCATCTGCGATCGGCGGCGACGGAGGCAGTGCATGTATAGCCGCCTGGTCGTGCTCGTCGTATCACTGGCCGTTGGCGCCGCCTGCGCGCCGCCGCCGCCGGTTGTCACGGCCCCGGTGGCGCCCCAGCATCCGGAGTACGTGTTTCCGGCCGCGCCAGAGGGCACGCCGAAAGCGCTGGCCGATCGCCTCGCCCGCGGCTGGCGGCTGCTGCAATCGAGCGACGCGGCGGCGGCGGCACGCGAGTTCGCCACCATGGTGAGCGGGAATCGCGACTTCGCGCCGGCCCGCGCCGCGGCCGGCTACGCGGCACTGGCGCAGGGGCATGCCGAAGACGCGCTGCCGCATTTCTCAGCGGCCTCACCGGCCGGCCGTGCCTATGCACCGGCGCTGGTCGGCCGTGGCCTGGCACTGCTCGATCTCGGCCGGGAGGAAGACGCCCTCGCCAGTTTCGAGGGCGCGCTGGCCGCCGATCGGGCCATTCCCAGACTGGCCGATCGGGTGGCGACGCTGCGCGTGCGCGTCGTTCAGGACCGCATCGGACGGGCGCAGCGGGCCGCGGCCGCCGGAGAGCTCGATGAGGCCCGCGCCGCTTATCGCGCCGCCATCGAGGCATCGCCCGACGCGGCGTTCCTCTATCGCGACCTGGCGGCAGTGGAACGTCGCGCTGGACGTCCCGAGACCGCGCTCGAGCTCTCGCGCGCCGCCCTCTACTACGACGCCGACGACGTCCGCGCGCACGTGATCATCGGCGACGTGCTGGCCGAGCGCCAGCAGTGGGACGAGGCGCTGGCCGCCTATCGCCGGGCGGCTGAGGTCGAGCCCTCGCCGGCGCTCGATGCCGCCATGGGCCGCGTCCGGGACATGGCGCGCGAGGCGTCGCTGCCGGCCGCGTATCGTGCGATCGGCGAGCACGCGCAGGCGACGCGGGGTGAGTTGGCGGCCCTCATCGGCGTCCGCCTCACCGGACCGCTCGCCCGTGCCCCCGAGCACCAGATGGTCGTGACGGATGTGCGGGGGCACTGGGCCGAGGCGTGGATTCGGACCGTCGCGCGCACCGGCGCGATGGAGGTCTATCCCAACTACACGTTCCAGCCGGATGCGCCCCTGCGGCGGCTGGGGCTGGCCGATGCCATCAGTCGAGCCCTGGCCGTCATCGCCCCGGCGGCGACGGTGGCCGCCTGGGATGCCGAGCCGGTGACGGTGGCCGACGTGCCGCCCGATCATCTGGGATTTCCCGCCGTCCGGCGTGCCGTGGCGGCCGGCGTCCTGCGTCTCGAGGGCGGCCGATTCGACCTGCTGCTCCCGGTCACCGGGGCCCAAGTGGTCGAGGTCGTCACGCGGCTGGCCGCAATCGCCGGAGACGGGCGATGAGCGAGCCGGTGCTGACGCTCGCCAATCAGCTCACGATGCTGCGGTTGCTGCTCATCCCGGTGTTCGTGCTGGCCGTCGTGTACGGTCGTTTCGGGTGGGCACTCGTGGCGTTTGCCGCGGCCGGACTGACCGATGCCCTCGACGGTCTGGCGGCCCGCCGCGCCAACCAGAAGACGGCGCTCGGCGCCTGGCTGGACCCGGCCGCCGACAAGCTGTTGCTCGTGACGATGTTCATCGTGCTGACCCTGCCCAATCTGGGCCTGCCGAACCGCCTGCCGCTCTGGCTCACCATCCTGGTCATCAGCCGGGATGTGGCCATCGTGCTCACCGTCGCCATCGTGAACCTGGCCGTTGGCCCCAGGACCTTCCGCCCGTCACCCCTCGGCAAGGCGGCGACCGCGCTCTTCATCGTGACCGGCGTGGTCGTCCTCTTCTTCAACTTCCTGGGCGAGACCTCACCCGTCGTCGACGCCTTCATCTGGGCGTCGCTCGCGATCACGCTCGCCTCATCGGTGGACTACGTGCGCCGCGTCACGCGCACCGCCCGGCCTGGCGCCGAGGGCCGCTGAGGTCCAGGACCGGCCCCGTTTCGTGAAAGGGGCCGTCGCTGCCCGTGGCGCACGCCACGCCGGGATTCGACAGCACCACGCCTGCTAGGGCAGGCGGGCTGTTCGCTGGTAGTATTCCGGCGGCGCGAAGCCAACGACGACTTCGGGGGACCCATGGAACGTTCACGGACGCGCGTGCGCCTGTCGCTCTCGACGGGCCTGATGGTGGCGGCACTGGTGGCGGCCGCGGCCGCGCAGCGGGCGGTCACGCCAGCGCCGGCGGCAGCAGGGGAATGGCGCACCTATGGCGGCGATCTCGCCTCGACGCGCTACTCCCCGCTCGACGAGATCAACGCCTCGAACTTCGGCTCACTGCGCATCGCCTGGCGCTTCCGCACCGAGGTCTTCGGCCCGCGACCCGAGATCGCCCTGCAGGGGACGCCGCTCTACGCCAACGGTGCGCTCTACGCGTCGGTTGGCACGCGCCGCACCGCCGTGAGCATCGACGCGGCGACCGGCGAGCTGCTCTGGTCACGCCGCTTCGACGAGCGGCCGCGGACGTTCCCCCGCGGCCTCTCGGGCCGTGGCGTGGCCTACTGGGCGGCCGGGGCGACCAAGCGCGTGTTCTTCGTTTCGCCCGGGTACCAGATGCTGTCGATCGATGCCGAGACCGGCGCGCTCGATCCGGCGTTCGGCGTCAATGGCGTCCTCGACATGCGCAAGCACCTCGGCTACACGGTCGAAGACGTCGACAAGGCCGAGATCGGGTTGCATGCGGCGCCGATCGTGGTCAACGGCATCGTCATCGTGGGCTCCGCGCACCTGCCCGGTGGCGCGCCGCCCACCAAGGAACACATCAAAGGCGTCATCATGGGCTTCGATGCCCGCACCGGCAAGAAGGTCTGGGGCTTCACCCCGATTCCAGGCCACGGCGAGAAAGGCAACGAGACTTGGCTCAACGAGTCGTGGACCTTCACGGGCAACACGGGTTCGTGGGCACAGATGTCGGCCGATGAGGCGCTGGGGCTGGTCTACGTGCCCGTCGAGGCGCCGACCGGCGACTACTACGGTGGCCATCGGCCCGGCGACAACCTCTACTCGAGCTCGCTCGTCGCCCTCGACGTGAAGACCGGCAAGATGCGGTGGTGGTTCCAGACGACGCACCACGATATCTGGGACTGGGACATGCCGAGCGCGCCAATCCTCACCGACATCATGGTGGACGGCAAGGCGATCAAGGCCGTGGCGGTGCCCACCAAGCAGAACTACCTCTACGTCTTCGATCGCACGAACGGCACACCGGTCTGGCCGATCGTCGAGACACCGGTGCCGAAAGGCGATCTGGCCGGCGAGCGGTACGCGCCGACGCAGCCGATCCCGAGCAAGCCCCCAGCCTTCGGACGCCAGGGCGTGCGCGAGGAAGACCTGCTCGACTTCACCCCCGAGCTGAAGGCGAAGGCGCTGGAGTTCGTGAAGGGCTGGCGCATGGGCAGCATGTGGGAGCCGCCGTCGGAACTCGATCCCGACGCCGGGAAGATGGGCACGCTGCAGCTGCCCGGGTCGACCGGCGGCCCGAACTGGCAGGGCGGCTCACTCGACCCCGAGAGCAACATCGTCTACATCTACTCGAAAGACGAGGCCACGGCGCTGTCGATGGTGCCGGGCGCCAAGCGCTCGAACATGGACTGGGTGAACGGCGCCGGCGGCGAAGGCGGCCGGCGGCTGGCCATCGACAACTTGCCGATCCTCCGGCCGCCCTGGGGCACGATCAGCGCCATCGATCTCAACAAGGGCGAGATCCTGTGGCAGATCGTGCACGGCGAAACCGACGATGCGGTCACGAACCATCCGGCGCTCAAGGGTGTCACCATCCCGCGCACGGGCCGGCCTGGCCGGGTCGGCGTGCTGACGACCAAGACGCTCGTCATGGCCGGTGATTCCGGCATGGCGACGCATCCAAACGGCCAGCGCAGCGGGATGTTCCGCGCCTACGACAAGCAGACCGGCAAGGAACTCGGGGCCGTGCCGATTCCCGGCCCGCAGACCGGCTCGCCGATGACCTACTGGCACGAAGGAAAGCAGTACATCGTGGTGGCGGTGGCGGGCCAGGGGGCGGCCGCGGAGTTCATCGGCCTGGCGCTGCCGGACGCCCCGAAGTAGCGAGCCGCCGGGGCGCCAGAGCGAGGGGCTGGTCATGGCCATCCGAATCGTTCGTCTGGGGGCACCGCGCATCGCAGGTGAGGGGCTGCGCATCGGCACCGTGCGGCGTCCACCGCGCGGCGTGCCGAAGTCCGAGTTCGCGACGCGCGACTTCTACGACATCTGGTTCCCGACCCTCGCGCCGTCCGTGGCGACGATGCAACTCGGGCTGGCGGCGAGCACGCCGGCCGAGTGGCGCGCGTTCGTCCGGAGATTCCGCGCCGAGATGGCCGCGCCCGACGCGAGCCGTGCGCTGGATCTGCTCGCCGCGCTCTCGCGGACCACCAACGTCTCGGTCGGCTGCTACTGCCAGGACGAAGCGCGCTGCCACCGGTCGGTCTTGCGCGCGCTGCTCCATGATCGAGGGGCCGACATACGCGGGTGACTCCGGTCCTGGGCTGTCCTTGTGCTTCAACGGCTTGGCGCTCACTCCGGGCACCCGATCGGGCTCGCCGGTACGAAATCGCTTCTGCCCTGGGTTCTTGGGGGCTTGGCAGCCGGAGCGCCCGACGAGCCGCCCGTGATAGGCTGTCAGTAAGGAATCTTACTGGAGGGAAGGAATGCCCAGTGCGCTCATCACCGCCAAAGGCCAGACCACGATCCCCAAGGCGATCCGCGAGCGGCTGCGCATCGAGCCCGGCGATCGGATCGACTTCGTGGTTCAGGCCGACGGCACCGTGAAGGTGGAGCCGGCCATCCGGGGCGTGACGCCCCTGAAGGGCCTCCTGGCAGCCAAAGGGCGACGGCCGGTCAGCGTGGCGGCCATGCACGCGGCGATTCGCAGGCGTGCGGCGGGCCGATGATCGGCCTCGATACCAACGTGCTCGTCCGTTACCTGATGCAGGACGATGTGGCACAGGCGAAGCTGGCGTCGGCCGCCATCGAGTCTGCGGCCGGGCGCGGCGAGCGGTTGCGCCTGACCGCCATCACGGTGTGCGAGCTGGTGTGGGTGTTGGAGTCGGCCTACCACCAGACGCGCGCCGACGTGGCCAGGGCCCTCGAGCAGATCGTCCGCACCGCCGATTTCGAGCTCGAACACGTCGACCACGTGCGCAAGGCGATCGAGGGGTACCGATCGACGCCCGCGGATTTTGCGGATGCCCTCATCGGCCTCGTCAACGAGGCGGCAGGCTGCGAGCACACCCTCACGTTCGACCGCTCCCTCAAGCGGAGGCCGCACTTCAAGGTCATCTGAGGCCGAGCCTCAGCGCAGGATGGTCCTGCCCGGAGCCCTTGACGATGAACGCGCTCGCGAACAGACTCGCCGGTGCCGGCGCGCCGATCATCAGGCTGCTGGCGGCGCTCGGCGAGGTCGCCGATTCCGTGCACCCGCCGGCCGCGAGTGCGGTGGTCACGGGCAGCAGACCCAGGCGGCCCATGCGTGCGACTCCTAGAGCACCTTGGTCTTGAAATACTCGATCGTCTTGGTCAGCCCCTCGCGCAGGTCGACCTTCGGCTCCCAGCCGAGCAGCGTACGGGCGCGCGTGATGTCGGGGCGGCGCACCTTCGGATCGTCCTCGGGCAGCGGCTGGTAGATGATGCGGCTCGTCGAGCCCGTCATCTCGATGATCGTCTCGGCGATCTGCTTGATGGTCATCTCGGCCGGGTTGCCGATGTTGGTCGGCATGTTCTCCTTCGAGAGCATCAGCTTGATGATGCCGTCGACCAGATCGCTCACGTAGCAGAAGCTGCGTGTCTGGCTGCCGTCGCCGAACACCGTCACGTCCTCGTTCCTGAGCGCCTGCGACATAAAGGCGGGCACGGCGCGGCCGTCGCGCACCCGCATGCGCGGGCCGTAGGTGTTGAAGATGCGGACGATCTTGGCGTCCAGGCCGTGATAGCGGTGGTAGGCCATGGTCATGGCCTCGGCGAAACGCTTGGCCTCGTCGTAGACGCCGCGCGGCCCCACCGGGTTGACGTTGCCCCAGTAGGTCTCCTTCTGCGGGTGCTCGAGCGGGTCGCCGTAGACCTCCGACGTGGAGGCGATGACGAAGGCCGCCCCCTTGGCCTTGGCCAGGCCGAGCGCGTTGTGCGTGCCGAGCGCGCCGACCTTGAGGGTGGGAATCGGCAGTTCGAGGTAGTCGATCGGGCTGGCGGGACTGGCCCAGTGCAGCACGTAGTCGACCGGATCCTCGACGTTGATGAAGTTGGTGACGTCGTGTTTGATGAACTCGAAGTCGCGGTTCTTGAGGTGGGCGATATTGGCGAGATCGCCCGTGAGCAGGTTGTCGATGCCGACGACCGAGAAGCCGCGGTCGAGCAACGCGTCCGACAGGTGTGAGCCGATGAAGCCGGCGGCTCCGGTGATGACGACGCGTTTCTGCATGGGGACCTGTGAGGAAGGGATGTCAGTGTGCCGGGCGGTGGGAGAACAGTCCGCGCACGGCCGTCAGCCAGATGATCTTGAGATCGAGCGAGACCGACCAGTTCTCGATGTAGTAGAGGTCGTACTCGATGCGCTTCTCGAGCGAGGTGTTGCCGCGCCAGCCGTTGACCTGTGCCCAGCCGGTGATGCCGGCCTTCACCTTGTGGCGCAGCATGTACTGCGGAATGCGGTGCTTGAACTGCTCGACGAAGTAGGGGCGCTCGGGCCGCGGACCGACGATCGACATCTCACCCTTGAGCACGTTGACGAACTGCGGCCACTCGTCCAGATCCGCCCGCCGGAGCCAGCGGCCCACCTTGGTCGCGCGCGAGTCGTCCTCGTCGGCCCAGATCGGGCCGGTATCGTCCTCGGCGGTGGTCGGCATGGTGCGGAACTTGTAGACCTTGAACGGGCGCCCGTCGAGGCCCATCCGCTCCTGCGAGTAGAAAATCGGACCGTGTGAGCTCTTCTTGATGAGCCACGCGATGAGCACGCCGGGCACGACCATGAGGGCGAGCGCCAGCGTCGAGATCACGATGTCGAGCGCCCGCTTGATGACGGCATTCAGCCCCTGCAAGGGCACGTCGTTGACGTTGATGATCGGCAGGCCGTCGAGGTCTTCGAGGCGGGCCCTCAGGGCGATGAACTGCAGCAGGTCGGGCACGACCTTGACGTCGATGCATTCGCGGCTGGCGCCTTCCACCAGGTCGAGCATCTTGACGTGCTCTTCCATCGGCAGCGCCACGTAGAGATGATCGATCTCTTCGCGGGCGGCGATTTCCGGTGCCTCAGCCAGGGTCCCGAGCAGTGGCACCCCGCGGTAGCCGAGATGGTCGCCGCCGGCGCGATCGTCGACGAAGCCGACCACCACGTAGCCGAGCTCGCGGTGTTCGAACATGCGGTCGGCCACCATGCGGCCGAGTTCGCCGGAGCCGGCGATCAGGATCCGGCGGAGCCCGAGGCCCGAGACCCAGCGCCGTTCCATGAACTCGCGCACGACCTCGCGGGCGAGATAGCCCAGCAGGATCGTGCACACGAGGAACACCGCCCAGACGAGCTGTGAGATCTCGTAGGTGCCGCGGCTCTTGACGTGGTCGGCAACGTAGTAGGCCTGGAAGTAGAGCGTGCCGACCACGCCGATGACCACGGCGAAGATGCTGCCGACGAGCACGTTGAAGAAGTCGTCGATGCGGGAACGGCCGCGCCGTAACCGGTAGAGGCCCTGGAGGTGGAAACCAATCGGCACGATGGCGGCCACGAACGGCAGCACGTCGACGTATTGCGCCAGGGGCGGCTGACCCTTGGTGATGGGGAAGAGGCCGGTCTCGAAGCGAATGAGGTAGGCCAGCACGAAGGCCACGATGCCGATCGACGCGTCGGTCACCACGTGCAGCAGGACGAGGAGCCGTTTGTAGCGCTTTACCACCGGGCGCCTCCCGGCGCGGCCAGCACTTCGTCGACCGCGTGACGGAAGTCGGCGCGGAATCGAGCGTGACTGAAACGCTCGGCGTGAGCGCGAATCCGGCCCTGGTCCCACGTCCGGCGGCTGACATCGGCCAGCGCGTCGGCCCAGGCCTCGACGGAATCGTCGGCGACCAGCAGGCCCGTCTCGCCGTGGACGACGGTCTCGGTGGCGCCGCCGCGACCGAGCGCGACCACCGGCCGGCCGGTGGCCTGCGCCTCGACGGGCACGATGCCGAAGTCTTCCTCGCC
The DNA here is from genome assembly GCA_018000455.1 of Acidobacteriota bacterium. Classification (GTDB taxonomy): domain Bacteria; phylum Acidobacteriota; class Vicinamibacteria; order Vicinamibacterales; family UBA2999; genus CADEFD01. The sequence goes on along the minus strand of JAGNJW010000014.1, from coordinate 90,576 downwards.
GGGCAGCAAGATCGCTGCTGCGGTGCGGTAGCGCTCGCGGACGGTGGCGTCGTCGAGGCGGCCGAGCAGGCGCACGCCAGGGCCCTTGGCGGCGCGCGCCTCGAGCCTGGCGCGTTCTGGTCCGTCGCCGATGATGTCGAGCGATGCACCGGCCCGGTGGGCGGCGTCGATGGCGACTTCGAGGCGCTTGTAGGGGACCAAGGCGGATACGATCACGAATGTCGGGCCCGGCGCCGAGGCGCCCGGCGTGAAGTAGTCGGTATCGACCGGCGGGTAGACGACGCCAGCCTGGCGATTATAGTACAGCCCGATCCTCCGCGCAACATACTGAGAAATAGCGAGATAGCGGCTGGGTCTGTGTGCCGTCGCCTGGTCCCAGCGGGCCATCCACGTCATGACCGGGCGTAGCACGGCACTGCCCACCCGGCCCACCTTCTCTGGGCCGAAGTAGGCGTCGAACTGATCCCAGGCGTAGCGCATCGGCGTCAGGCAGTAGCACAGGTGGGGCACCCCGGCCGGCACCTTCACCGACTTGGCCACGCAGTGGCTGCAGCTGACGACGAAATCGAAGCCGGCCAGATCGAGCCGCTCGATGGCCGACGGGAAGACCGGCAGGTAGTGGCGGTAGGCCCGCCGGACGAAGGGCAGGTGCTGCGTGAACGCCGTGTGGACACGGCGGCCTTCGATGAGCGGCGAGACGGAACCCGGCACGTGCAGCAGCGTGAAGAGTTCCGCGTCCGGGAACACCTCGCACAGGCGTTCGAGGGCCTTCTCGCCACCGCGCATGCCGGTGAGCCAGTCGTGCACGAGCGCCACGCGCATCACGCGTCTCCCATGACCTGGCGGTAGACGGCCAGCGTGTCGGCGGCGGCCCGGGCCCAAGAGAACTCGCGGGCCCGTACCCGGCCCCGGGCGATCAGCGTCTCGCGCAGCGCGTCGTCGGTGACGGCACGGCGGAGGCCGTCGGCAATCGAGGCCACGTCGTAGGGATCGACCAGCAACGCTGCGTCACCGGCCACCTCCGGCAACGACGACACGTTCGAGGTGACGACGGGCGTCTCGTTCGCCATCGCTTCGAGCGGCGGCAGGCCGAAGCCTTCGTAGAGTGACGGGAAGGCGAAGGCTCGCGCCAGGCGATAGAACACGACCAGGGTGGCGGCCGGCTGGAAGCCCAGGAACCGCACGTGCTTGTCGAGGCGGTGCCGGTGCACCGCCTGCCGCAGGACCGGGTGCTTCGACGTCTCATCGCCGATGACGACGAGTTTCAATCCGTCGGGTCCGTCGGCGCGCATCGCGGCGAAGGCGGCGATCAGGCGTTCGAGGTTCTTGTGCGGCTTGACGTTGCCGACGTAGAGCACGAACGGATGATCGAGCTGGAAGCGCTGGCGCACACGATCGATGGCGTCGGCATCGGGCACGGCGGCAAAGCGCGCGTCGAGGCCGTTGGGCACCACCACCACTTTCTCCGGGGCCACGCCGGTGTAGTGCAGGATGTCGCGTTTCGATGCGTCCGAGACCGTCAGCACGCGATCGGCCTTGCGCGCGGCCAGCCGGATCATCCCGTGAGCGTAGGCGAAGGCGGCACGCCCGGGCAGGTACTCGGGGAAGCGCAGGTGGATACAGTCGTGAATCGTGACGACCGTCTTGCAGCGGGTGAGCGGCGGCAGCACGTAGTGAGGCTCGTGCAGCAAGTCGGCGCGGGCGCGCGCCGCCGCGCGGGGGATCCGCCACTGCTCGCCGAACGAGTACGGACGGCTCCGCTCGACGACGGCTCGAAAGTTCGGGCCCGCCTCCGCGGCGGCGTGCGTGTCCTCGGGCCGCGCCAGCAGCACGTACTCGGACTCGTGATCGAGTGCGCCCAGCCCGGTTACGAGGTTGCGGATGTAGGTTCCGATGCCGAAGTCGTGCAGCTTTCGGGCGTCGATGACAATCCGCATGGTCCCTGGCAGTTTATCGGACATCGATGCCGCGCCGGCGCAGCCACCAGGCGAGCAGGGGCGCCCAGGCCGGATGGTGTTTGCGGTAGAACGCCAGCTGACTCCGCCGTCGGTGCCGCTCGGTCTCGAGCGGAGCCCTGGCGCCCGAGCGGCCGCGCAGATGGCGCACGGTGGCGCCAGGCACGAAGAGGACGCGCCGGCCGCGCGCTCGCACGACCGCGCACAGATCCACATCTTCGGTGTACATGAAGAACCGCTCGTCGAGCAGTCCCACGGCCTCGAGGTCGGCGCGGCGGGCCAGCAGGCAGGCGCCGCTCACCCAGTCGCGCGCGCCGGCCTGGCCGGTCTCGCGGGCGACCCGTGCCACCGCCCGCGGCACGCCGGCGTCGTAGGCCCGCACGAGACGGCGCTGCCGGAACTCGGCCCAGGGGCCGAGCATCGGCCCGAACGACAACTCCGGGTGACCCGCCGCGTCCACCAGGCGTGGCCCGGCGATGGCGGCGCGGTGGTCGGCGAGCAGGGTAGCGACGAGCGTCGCGATGGCGCCTTCGGCGACCTCGGTATCGGGGTTGAGGAGCAGCACGAGATCGCTCGACGTCGCCCGGATGCCGAGGTTGTTGGCCCGCGCGAAGCCGAGGTTGCCCCCGGCGTCGATGGCCTGGACGGCCGGCCACGTTTCGCCGAGCCATGCCAGCGTGCCGTCGGCCGACCGGTTGTCGACGACCGTGATCGAGGTTGGCGTCGCCGTCGCGGCGGCAGTGAGACTGCGCAGGCATCGGTCGAGGTCGGCCCGCACGTTGTAGCTGACGATGACGATGGCGAGCGACGGCTCAGGCACCGGCCGCCTCCCTAAGACATGCCAGCACGCGACGCGCGGTTTCGGCCCACTGATAGCTCGCCAGCACTCGCGGCGCCGCGGCGCGATAGCGTGCGGCCACGGCGTCGTCGTCGAGCAGGGTGCCGATCGCGGTCGCGACGCCGGCGGTGAGCTCCGGTTGGTCGCCCACGCGCCACGCCGCGTCGCCGTAGACTTCTCGAGCGACCGCGGTATCGAGCACGACCGGCACGAGCCCGTGGGCCATCGCCTCGAGCGGCGTCAAGCCGAAGCCCTCGTAGCGCGACAGGAAGACGAAGACGGCAGCGTCGCGGTACAGGCCCGCCAGCGTGACATCGTCCACCCAGTCGCGAAGGCGCGCCCGGTGCCCCAGGCCGTGGGCGTCGATCGCGGCGGCGAAGTCGACGTGCGGGGTGGTACGGTTGGCCCCCACGATTTCGAGTCGGGCGTCAGGGCGGGCCGCCGCGACGCGCGCGAAGGCGTCGATGACCACATCGAGACGGCGACGCTGGAAGAGCGAGCCGACAAAGAGCACGACCGGCGCCCTCGGCGCGGCCGCCGTCGCCGCCACCGGACGTACGCCGGGGTAGACGAGCCGGATGCAGGAGGCATCGAGGGCTGTGTGCCTGACGATTTCCGCCGCCGAAAAAGCCGACGGCGCCAGCACCAGGCGCGCCCGGCGGGCCGACCACGCCGTCAGGAGCCGGCGGCGCGTGCCCTCGCGCCATCCAAACCACTCGGGATGCGCGAAGAACGAGACGTCGTGGATGGCGACCACCGTGGGGGCTGGCGCGGTCAACGGCGCCGTGTAGCCGGGCGCGAAGACCACGTCCGGCCGGTCGCGGCCCAGCGCCCGCGCAAAGTCCCACTGCTCCCATCGCGTGCCGCCGGCGCCGGGGATGACACGGATGCCGGCGGCCAGCCCCGGCGCGATCGCTGCCGGCGGGGCGTGGGCATACAGGCGCAGCTCGTGGCGCCGATCGACGCCGGTCGCCTGCCACTCCACGAGCAGTTCCGACAGATACCGGCCGACCCCGGTGGTGTGGCCCGTCAGCTCGCGGGCGTCGATGGCCACACGCATCAGGCGCGCTCCGCTCTGGCGGCCATGGCGGCCCGGTAGGCGTCCAGGGTGGTCGCGGCGGTGTCGGCCCATGAGTAGCGGGCGGCCTGCGCCAGGCCCCGCGCTGACATCGCCCGCAACCGCGTGTCGTCGGCGCACGCGTCCAGCGCCTCGGCCCAGGCGTCTGGCTCGCCGAGCGGGGCAAAGAGCCCCGCATCGCCCAGCACTTCAGGGAGCGCGCCGACCGGGGCGGCCACGACCGGCACGCCGCAGGCCATGGCCTCGAGGGCGGGCAGGCCGAAGCCTTCATCGAGCGACGGGACCACGACTGCTCGCGCATCGGCGTAGAGGGCCCGCCGTTCGGCATCGCTCACATATCCGGTGACGGTGACGTGGGCGGCGAGCGGGGTGCGCGTAGCGCGCGTGACCCACGCGGCGCCGCCGGTGCCGAGCCCGCCGGCCAGCACGAGCGGCGGCACGTCCGTTCGCCGCTCGAGCAGGCGCTCGTAGGCGTCGAGCAGCAGACCGACGTTCTTGCGAGCCTCGAGCGTGCCGAGACACAGAATCGTGCGGCCGATGGACGCGCCACGCGCGGCGCGCACATCCGGCGCCCAGGCTGGCGCCCCGAGCGGGGTCGTGGTGACCCGCGCCGGCGCCACGTCGAGCGCCCCGGTGACGAGACTTGCCGCGTAGTGCGAGCCGGCCACGACGTGGTCGGCGCGCTTGACGTGCGCGCGGATGAGGGCGGTGAAATCGCGCTGCGCGGCGCCCTGCCCCTCGTCCGGGCGCTCGAGGAAGTGCAGGTCGAAGACCGTCACCACCTGTGCGGCGCGGCGGGCCGGGACGAGCAGCGGCGTCGGCGAGTGCGCGACGTCCTGTGGACCGGCCAGCGATTCGATGGAGGGCCAGCCGCGGCGGTGCCAGCTCCAGGTCAGTGCAGCCACGGGCACCCGGCGATCAACCACCCGCGCGCCCCGCAACTCGGCCCTGGCCTCGGGCGTGATCCGATCGCGCCAGGACGAGGAGAAGACCGTCAGCTCGAGCGAGGCTCCCGCGCCCGAGTTGAGAGCACGTGCCAGCTCATGCACATACTCGCCGATGCCGGTTCGGGCCCGGAGCGCCGGGCGGTAGTCCACGAGCACGCGCACGCAGGGGGACGGTACCACGCCCGCCTGGCGACGGCAAGTCCTTGTGGTTCAGTATGTTGACACCAATCTCGGCCGAATGGTACCGTGACGCGTTCGGGCGAGCGCATCGGCGCCGCTCGCCGACACGTCGGGGGAGTGCATGAAGGTCGCGGTTGTGGGCACAGGGTACGTGGGGCTGGTCGTTGGCGCCTGTCTGGCTGAGAGCGGCAATGACGTCATCTGTGTGGACAAGGACGAAGCCAAGATCCGCATGCTGCGCCGGGGCAAGAGCCCGATCTACGAGCCCGGGATCGAAGACCTGCTGCGTCGCAACAAGACGGAAGGCCGGCTGGTGTTCACGACCGACCTCGCCAAGGCCGTCCGCCAGTCGACCATCATCTTCATCGCCGTCGGCACGCCGCAAGGCGAAGACGGTTCCGCCGACCTCCAGCACGTGATGGGCGTCGCCAAGGCCATCGCCAAGGCGATGAACGGCTACAAGGTCATCGTCGACAAGAGCACCGTGCCGGTGGGCACCGCCGAACGCGTGCGCGACGTCGTGCGCCGCGAGACGACGCATCCTTTCAGCGTGGTCAGCAACCCCGAGTTCCTGAAGCAGGGCGCGGCGGTGGACGACTTCATGAAGCCCGACCGGGTGGTCATCGGCGCCGAAGACCCGAAGGCTGCCGAGCTCATGGTCGCCCTCCACAAGCCCTTCACGCGCACCGGCGCGCCGATCATGGTGATGGACTGCGCCAGCGCCGAGCTGTCGAAGTACGCCGCCAACGCCATGCTGGCGACGAAGATTTCGTTCATGAACGAGATCGCCAACGTGTGCGAAGCCTATGGCGCCGATGTCGACCGCGTGCGCCAGGCGATGGGCTCCGATCGGCGGATCGGGCCGGCGTTCCTCTTCCCCGGCGTGGGCTACGGCGGCAGCTGCTTCCCGAAGGACGTCAAGGCGCTCGTCAAGTTCTCGGCCGACAAGAAGTACGACTTCAAGATCCTGAGGGCCGTCGAGGCGGTGAACGAGTCGCAGAAGCGGCTGCTCGTCAAGAAGCTCGAGACGCATTTCGGCTCGCTCAAGGGCAAGACCATCGCGCTCTGGGGTCTGGCCTTCAAGCCCAAGACCGACGACATGCGCGAGGCGCCGGCCATTCCAATCATCAAGTCGCTGCTCGAGAAGGGCGCCCGGGTGCAGGCCTACGATCCTGAAGCCATGCCCACCGCCAAGGCGCTCTTCAAGTCGGCCATCAGCTACCACGCACGCAACTACGACGCGCTCAAGGGCGCCGACGCCCTGGTGGTCGTCACCGAGTGGCAGGAGTTCCGCGAGCCCGACTTTCCGCGGATGCGCAAGCTGCTCAAGAATCCGGTGATCTTCGACGGCCGCAACATCTATCCGCCCGACCAGATGCGGGAGCTCGGGTTCTCCTACTACTCGATCGGGAGGTAGCGGTGGCGCGAGTGCTCGTCACCGGTGGCGCGGGCTACATCGGCAGCCACACCGCCAAGGCGCTCACCGCCGCCGGGCACCGGGTCGTCGTGCTCGACGACCTCTCGGCGGGGCACATCGAGGCCACGCGCGGCCTGCCGCTCGTCCAGGCGCGCGTGCACGACACCGCCGCAGTACGGGCGGCGCTGGCCGAGCACGCGATCGACGCCGTCATGCACTTTGCCGCCTGGCTGGCCGTGGGCGAGTCGGTGCGTCATCCCGGCAAGTACTACGAGAACAACCTCACCGGATCGATCCACCTGCTCGAGGCGATGGCGGCCGAAGGTGTGGGCCGCATCGTGTTCTCGTCGACCTGCGCGATCTACGGCGAGCCGCAGGTGCTGCCGCTCAGCGAAGACCATCCCAAGGCCCCGGTGAACGCCTACGGCGAGTCGAAGCTCGCCGTCGAGCGGGCGCTCCGGCACTTCGAGACGGCCCACGACCTGAAGTCGATCGCGCTGCGCTACTTCAACGCCGCCGGGGCCGATCCTGAGGGGGAACTCGGCGAAGACCACGATCCGGAAATCCACCTCATCCCGCTGGCCATCGCGGCGGCGCGCGGCGGCCGGGAGCTCAAGGTCTTCGGTCAGGATTATCCGACCCCCGACGGCACCTGCCTGCGCGACTACGTGCACGTGGCCGACTTGGCCGAGGCGCACGTGAAGGCGCTGGCGGCGCTCGAGGCGGGCGCGGCCTCCACGCAGTACAACGTCGGCACCGGCCGTCCGTGGTCGGTGAAGGAAGTGATCGACACGGTGGGGCGCGTCGTGGGCACGCCGGTCCGCTGGTCGCCGGCACCGCGGCGCGACGGTGATCCCTCGGCGCTCTATGCCGCCAGCGCGCGCACCGAGGCCGGACTTGGCTGGCGTCCCCGGATGAGCGATCTCGAGACGATCGTGACCCACGCCGCAGCCTGGCACGCCGCGCATCCGGAAGGGTATCGGTCGGCCCAGAGCCGCTGATGGACCCAGTGCGCCGCCTTCTCCGCTACGCCGCCCCGCACCGGGCCGTGATGGGCGGTGCGCTCGGGGCGATGCTCCTCTACGGCGTCGGGTCGGCCGCGCTCGCGTGGCTGGTCAAGCCGATCCTCGACGACGTGCTGAGCGCCCGCAACAACTTCGGGTTCGTGGCCGCGGCCATCATGAGCGTCTATGTCGTCAAGGGTCTGGGCGCCTTCCTGTCGAACTACTGGATGGACGACCTCGGGCACCGCGTCGTGCGCGATCTGCGCACCGAGCTCTTCGATCGCGTGCTGGGGCAGTCGGCGGCGTTCTTTGCCCGCCGCAGCACCGGCCAGCTGCTGTCGCGGGTGACCAACGACGTCGCGTTGCTGCAGCGCGCCGTCTCCGAGACGATCGGCGATCTGGCGCGCGAGTCGGTGACGGTCGTCGGCTACGCCGGCGTGCTCATCTACATCGACGGCGGCCTGGCGCTGGTCTGTCTCACGGCCGCGCCGATCGTCGTCTATCCACTGGCGCGCCTGAGCAAGCGCCTGCGCACCGTTTCACGGCGCAGTCAGGAGGCCCTGGAACGGCTGTCGCACGTGGCCGGCGAAGCCTTCGCCGGCCATCGCATCGTGAAGGCGTTCCTGGCCGAGGGCCGCGAGGTTCAGAAGTTCCGCAGCGCCTCCGACGACCTGTATCGCACCAACATGAGCGTGACAGGCGTGCTCTCGCTGCTGCCGCCGCTCATGGAAGCGCTGGGCGGGGTCGCCATCGTCGGCGCGCTCTGGTATGGCAGCGGCGAAATCGCCGCCGGCCGGCTCACGCCCGGGGAGTTCACGTCGTTTGTCGCCGCGCTGCTGCTGATGTACGGCCCGGTGAAGAAGCTGACGCGCGTCAACGCCAACCTGCAGCAGGCGGCGGCCGCCGCTGAGCGGGTCTTCGAGTTGCTCGACGCGCGCACCGAGGTGGTCGAGCAGGCCGGCGCCCACGACCTGCCGCGCTTCACGACGGCGGTCGAGTTCCGTGACGTCACGTTCGGCTACGAAGACGGCCATGGCAAGCCCGTGCTGAACGGCGTCTCGCTCACCGTGCCCGCCGGGCAGCTGGTGGCGATTGTCGGCCGAAGCGGCGCCGGCAAGACGACGCTCGTCAACCTGTTGCCGCGCTTCTACGACGTGTCGTCCGGGGCAGTGCTGGTCGATGGGCACGACGTGCGCTCGGTGACGCTGGCGTCGCTCCGACGCCAGATCGGCATCGTCACCCAGGAGACCGTGCTCTTCGACGACACGATCGCCGCCAACATCGCCTACGGCATGCCGGAGGCGACACCGGCCGCCATCGAGGCGGCGGCTCGCGCCGCTCACGCCCACGACTTCATCCAGGGCCAGCCCCACGGCTACGCCACCCACATCGGTGAGCGCGGTCAGCGCCTGTCGGGCGGGCAGCGTCAGCGGCTCGCCATTGCGCGGGCGCTGCTTCGCGACGCCCCAATTCTGGTGCTCGACGAGGCGACCTCGTCGCTCGACTCGGAATCCGAGCGGCTGGTGCAAGACGCCCTGAGCGTGCTGATGCGCAACCGCACCTCGTTCGTCATCGCTCACCGGCTGTCGACCATCCAGCGGGCGGATATCATCCTGGTGATGGAGCGCGGACGGCTGGTCGAGTCGGGGCGGCACGACGACCTGCTGGCGCTCGACGGCGCCTACGCGCGGCTGCATCGCGCGCAGTTGGCCGAAGCTCGCCGGCCAGGCCGGGCGGCGGGCGCGGTGGCGCGCGGCTGAGGGACGACCAGCTGCAGGAGGAGAGGCAGACGGCGCATGATGAGAAGCATGACCGGATTCGCGGCGGCGACGGTGGACGACCCGCGCGGCTCCGTCTCGGTGACCATCCGTTCGGTGAACCACCGGTTCCTCGACCTGCAGCTGCGGCTGCCGCCGGCCCTGGCCGATCTCGAGCCGCGCGTGCGCGGTCTCGTCCAGCGCGGCCTGGCGCGCGGGCGGGTCGAACTCCAGGCGTCCCTGCAGCCGCGCGGCGCCGCCGCGCCGGTGGTCGAATTGAACGAGAACTTCGTGCTGGCCGTCACCTCGGCCATCGAGGTGGCGCGAGCCGCCGGTCTCGTGCAGGGGCCGCTCACCCCGGGCGACCTGCTGCGCTTGCCGCAGGCGCTCGCCATCCGTGAGCGCGGTCCGGAGCAGGAGGTCGGCGCCAGCTGGGGTGATGCCCTCGAGACGGTCGTCGCCCGAGCGGTCGCGGCCCTCGATGAGATGCGAGCGCGCGAAGGCGCGCTCCTCAGGGTCGACCTCGCCACCCGCAAGCAGACCCTCGCCACCCTCATCGCTGCCGTGGTCGCGGCCGCCGAGTCCGGACGCGCGCAGCTCGAATGGCGTCTGCTCGAGCGGGCCCGGGAGTTGTCCGGGTCGCTCCCGATCGATCAGTCCTCGCTCGCCCAGGAGGTCGTGCGGGCCGCCCAGCGCTCGGACATCACCGAGGAAGTGACCCGCTTCCGCGCCCACCTCGAGCACTGGGATGTGCTCACCGACGGCGATGAGCCATGCGGCCGCAAGCTCGATTTCCTGCTGCAGGAGATGAATCGCGAGGTCAACACCATCGGCAGCAAGGCCGATGGCCTCCAGGTCTCCGGGCACATCATCGACGTCAAGGCCGAACTCGAGCGCATGCGGGAGCAAGTGCAGAATGTCGAGTAAGCGTGGCCTGCTGTTCGTGATCTCCGCGCCGTCGGGCACCGGCAAGACCACGCTCGTCGAGCGCCTCGTGCAGATTCTGCCGAACCTGCGGATGTCGCGCTCCTACACCTCACGCACGCTGCGGGCTGGCGAGCGAGAGGGCGTCGACTACCACTTCATCAGCCGGGCCGGATTCGAGGGAATGATTGCCGAGAACGCTTTCATCGAATGGGCGGATGTCTTCGGCAACCTCTACGGCACGGCCGCGGCCGACGTCGAGGGCATGCTGGCGGGCGGGCAGGACGTCGTGCTGGTCATCGACGTGCAGGGCGCGCGTCAGGTGCGCCAGCGGGGTACCGACCATACGGCGGTGTTCGTCATGCCGCCGTCGTTCCGCGTGCTCGAACGGCGGCTGCGGGGCAGGAGCACCGAGCCCGAAGCGGCGCTGCAGCGGCGGCTCGAGACGGCGCGCGCCGAGGTGTCGAGCTACCGCGAGTACGACTATCTGGTCGTCAACGACGATCTTGAGTCGACGGTCGTGCGGCTGCAGGAGATCATCGCCGCCGAGCGTTCTCGGGTCCATCGCATGACCCGCGTCGCCGACCTCATCGTCGGCACGTTCTTCACGGAGGCTCCGCGGTCTTAGGGACCGGCGGGAGGACAACATGGCACGTATCACCGTCGGCGTGAGCGGCGGCATCGGCGCTTACAAGGCCGTCGAGATCGTCCGCGGTCTGCAGAAGAAGGGCCACGACGTCACCGTCGTGATGACCAGGAGCGCGCGCCGGTTCGTCGGCGAGCTGACCTTCGAAGCCATCACCAAGCGGCGCGTCGTCAGCAGCCAGTGGGCGCCCGGCCTCAACGCCGACATCGAGCACATCGCGCTGGCCACGGCCTCCGACCTGCTGCTGGTGGTGCCGGCGACCGCCAACACCATCGGCAAGTTCGCGCACGGCCTCGCCGACGATTTCCTGAGCTCGCTGTTCCTCGCCACGACCGCGCCGGTGCTACTGGCGCCGGCGATGAACACCCACATGCTCGAGCATCCGGCGGTGGCAGCCAACCTCGCCACGCTGGTCTCGCGCGGCGTGCGCGTCGTGGAGCCCGGGGAGGGGTATCTCGCCTGCGGCTGGGTGGGGAAGGGCCGGCTGGCCGAACCGGAGGCCGTCGTGGCCGCCGCGCATGCCCTGGTCGCGGGCGGCGCGCTCGGCGGGCGGACCGTGCTGGTGACGGCTGGGCCGACCTTCGAGGATCTCGACCCGGTACGCTTCATCGGCAACCGCTCGAGCGGCCGGATGGGCTATGCGGTTGCCGCCGAGGCCGTCCGACGCGGCGCGGCCGTGACCCTGGTGACCGGGCCGACCCATCTCGAAACGCCGGCCGGCGTCGAGGTGGTGCGGGTGCGCAGCGCCGCCGACATGCATGCGGCGGTGCTGGCGCGCGTCGGCGCGGCCGAGGCGGTCGTCATGGCCGCTGCGGTCGCCGACTATACGCCCGAGACCGTGGCCGCTCAGAAGGTGGCCAAGGGAGACGGCGGCTGGACGGTGCCGTTGACCCGCACCATCGACATCCTGGCGGCGCTCGGCCAGCTGCCCTCGCGCGCCGAGGGGCGACCGGTGCTCGTCGGATTTGCGGCCGAAACCCACGACCTCCTCGATCGTGCCGACGCGAAGCGGCGCCGCAAGGGGATCGATCTCATCGTGGCCAACGACGTGGCGGCGCCTGGCGCGGGCTTCGAGGTCGATACCAATGTCGTCACGTTCCTCGACGGCGACGGCCGCGAGACGCTGCCGCTCATGACCAAGACGGCCGTCGCCGTCCGTATCCTCGATCGGCTGGAAGTGCTCCTGGGCGTCGCGACGGCGCCGGTGGTCCGCTGATGCGTCGCGACGACCTGGCGGCCCATGTCGAGTACCTGCGCGAGCTCGGCGTCGAGGGTGTGAGCCGAGACGCCGCCTGGCGCAGCCGCGTCGAGGGATCTCGTCCGGGCCAGGAGGCCGGTGCTGTCACGGCATCGAACGCAGCGGCGCCGGCCGAGGCGCTGGCGGCGCTTCGAGACGACATCGGCCCGGCCTGCACGCGCTGCAAGCTGCACGCGCTCGGGCGCCGTCAGGTCGTCTTCGGCGTCGGCAATCCGCAGGCGCGGCTCATGTTCGTCGGTGAGGCGCCGGGGGAAGACGAAGACCGGCAGGGCGAGCCATTCGTCGGCCGGGCCGGTCAGCTCCTGACGAAGATCATCGAGGCGATCGGCATGACGCGCGAGCAGGTCTACATCGCCAACGTCATCAAGTGCCGCCCGCCGGGCAACCGCAACCCCGAGCCCGATGAAGTGGCGACCTGCGAGCCGTTTCTCTTCGCGCAGCTGGCCATCACCCAGCCGCGCATCGTGGTCGCGCTCGGCAAGTTCGCCGCCCAGTCGCTGCTCGGCACGACCGAGCCCATCACCAAGCTGCGCGGCCGCCTGTTCGACTGGCGGGGGGCGACGCTGCTGCCCACGTTCCATCCGGCGTACCTCCTCAGGAATCCCCCCGCCAAGCGTGAGGTGTGGGAGGACATGAAGAAGGTGCGCGACCTGCTGGGCGCGTGAGCCGGATCGTCTCAGTGGCCGTGCCCGTGCCGGCCCTGGAGGAACTGACCTATCGCTGGCCCGAGGGCGCGCCGGCGCCGGTGGCGGGCGCGCGTGTCGACGTGCCGCTCGGGTCGCGCCGCCTCACCGGCATCGTCGTAGCCGCCGATGTCGTCCCCGACCCGGCGATGAAGCTGCGCGAGGTGCTGCTGGTGCGGGATACGACGGCCTTCGTGCCGCCGGCCCTGGTGACCCTCGCCGCATGGGTGGCCGACTACTACGTCGCGGGTCCCGGCGACGTGCTGACCTCGGCGCTGCCGCCGCGCGTGCTCAAAGGCGATGCGCGCACGTTCAAGCGCCGGCGAGTGGCGCGCCTCACGGCCCTCGGCGGCGAGGCGGCAGCGGATGCCGCGACGTCAGGGTTGCCACCGTCGTCGACCGGCCCGTCGACGGCACGCCGGCTGGGCGGCAGACAGCGCGAGGCGCTGGCGCTGCTGGCCGGCGCGCCGGCGGGACTGGCCGCCTCGGCACTGGCGTCGCGCGGCGTCTCCTCGGCGACGCTCGCGCGGCTTGTCGGGATGGGCTTGGCCATGGTGCACCATGAGACCATCGCGCGCGATCCGTTCCTGGCGCACGCCTCCGATGTCGCCGACACCGGCCCGCCCGCCCTCACCGGCGAGCAGCGCGCGGCGCTCGACGTGCTCGAGCCGCTGGCCGACCTGGCGGCGTATCGCGTCGCCTTGCTCAAGGGCGTCACCGGCAGCGGCAAGACCGAGATCTATCTGGCCCTGGCCGACCGCGTCCGCCGCCAGGGCCGCCAGGCGCTGCTGCTGGTACCTGAGATCGCCCTGACGCCGGCGCTCGCCGGCCGCGTGCGGGCGCGCTTCGGCGACAAGGTCGCCATCCAGCACAGTGGCCTCTCGGATGGGGAGCGGCACGATCAGTGGCATCGCGTGCGCTCCAGCGAGGTGGATGTCGTGGTCGGCACGCGCTCGGCCGTGTTCGCGCCGTTCGAGCGCGTCGGGCTGATCGTCGTCGACGAAGAGCACGACACGTCCTACAAGCAGGACGAGGCGCCGCGCTACCACGGCCGCGACGTGGCGATCGTGCGCGGCAAGCAGCAGGGCGCGCTGGTCGTGCTCGGGTCGGCGACGCCGTCGCTCGAGTCGTACCACAATGCCGTGCGCGGGCGTTACACCCTGGTCTCGCTGGACCGGCGGGTCGCCGACCGGCCGATGGCCGACGTGCACGTCGTGAACATGCGCGACGAGTGGGCCGCGGCCGGCGCCGATGTGACGCTGAGCGGCGTGCTCGTCGACGGCATCGAGCGCCGGCTGGCGGCCGGCGAACAGGCGCTCGTCTTGCTCAACCGCCGCGGCATCTCGTCGGCCGTGCTGTGCCGGCAGTGCGGCAACACGATCGAGTGCCCACATTGCAGCGTGTCGATGACCGTGCACGGCAGCGGCCCGAAAGCGCGGGCCCGCTGTCACTACTGCGACTTCGCCCGGGCGGTGCCGGTCGTGTGTCCGCAGTGCGCCGCGCCCTACCTCGAGCACCTCGGTGTCGGCACCGAGCGGGTGGAACAGGAGCTTCGGACGCGGTTTCCCGGCGCCCGGATCGGACGCGTCGACCGCGACACCGTCTCGACCCGGGGCAGCCTCACCGCCATCCTCGCCAGCTTCGGACGGCGCGAACTCGACCTGCTCGTCGGCACGCAGATGATCGCCAAGGGGCATGATTTTCCGTTCGTGACCCTGGTTGGCGTCGTGTCGGCCGATGTCGGCCTTGGGCTGCCCGACTTCCGCGCCGCCGAGCGGACCTTCCAGCTCATCACGCAGGTGGTCGGCCGTGCCGGCCGCGGCGATCGGCCGGGCGAGGCGTGCGTGCAGACGTTCTTCCCGACCCACTACGCGGTGCAATGCGGCTGCGCACAGGACTACGGCACCTTCGTCGCCAAGGAGCTCGAGTTCCGCACGGCGCTGCGCTATCCGCCGGTGACGGCGATGATCAACGTCGTCGTGCGTGGCTCGACCCTCGAACGCGCGCTCGACGCAGCCCGCGCGCTGGCGCGCGAAGTGACGCGGGCCGTCGTCGGCCGGCCGATCGCGGTGCTCGGCCCGGCGCCGGCGCCGCTCATGCGGCTGCGCGGCGAGCATCGCGCCCAGTTCTTCCTCAAGGGCGGCGATCGCGCCGTCATGAACGCGGCCATCCGCAGGGCGCTGGCGGCGCATCCCGCGCTGGCCCGACGGACGTCGGTCGACGTCGATCCCGTGAGCATGTTGTAGGCGGGCCGCCAGGTCTGCTCAGCGCCGGGCGGAGACGCGGCTGACCTGTCCAACCAGGTCGATCGGCTCGAGCGGCACGGGCGTGAAGCAGAGCAGGAAGACGATGGCGGCCGCCAGCGCCAGCGCCGTGCGGCGCCGTCCGAGGGGCAGGTGGTCGTTGCCGGTCGGCGGATGCGACAACCCTGAGACGGCCAGTGCCACGACGACCAGGAGCGCCCACGCCACCCAGCTCGTCGAGACGAACGTGAGGGCCAGAATGACGGCGGCCGTCGCGATGGTGATGCCGCGCGATCTCGCGCCGAACACCGCATACGCGACGTGGCCGCCATCGAGCTGCGAGAGCGGAAAGAGATTGAGCGAGGTTGCGAGCAGGCCGAACCACGCCGCGCGCGCGACCGGATGCAGGTGCAGGAGTTGCCCGTCGGGCACAGCGCCCCAGAGCGCCTGCTGCGCCAGCTGGTGGATGATCGGTCGGCCGAGTGAGATCATCTCGACGCGCTCGGGCATGGGGACGAGCCGCGAGAGCGACAGGCCGACGACGAGCAGTGGCACGGCGACCACGAAGCCGGCAAAGGGACCGGCGGCACCGATGTCGAAGAGCGCCTGTTTGTGCGGAATGATGTCGCGGATGCGGATGAAGGCGCCGAACGTGCCGCTGAGCGGCAACGGCGCCGGCAGGAAGAAGGGGAGCGACGCGTCGACGCCGTAGCGCCGGCACGCCAGATAGTGGCCGGCTTCGTGCGCGCCGAGAATGGCGAGCACCGACACGCTGAACCACAGACCGCCGAACCAGAAGGCCAGGTCGAGACGCGGAGCCGTCGGCAGCTGGCCGAGATCCGCCAGGAAGCCCACATAGTGCCAGCCGCCGAAGAACGTGGTGGCGACGAAGGTCGCAAGGAGCCAGCCGCCGTGCACGAGCCAGCTGCGCAGGCCGGGCAGTGGTGGCGCGGAAGGCGGCGGCACCGGCAACACGGAATCGGCGTACATGTGCCGTGGACTGCCGCTAGCCGATGTTCTGCAAGTCTTTGCCGGGCTTGAACCGAATGGTTCGGCCGGGAGGAATCTTGACTTCACGGCCGGTGCGGGGATTCCTGCCGATGCCGCGCTTGCGGGGCTTCACCTGAAAAACGCCAAACCCCCGCAGCTCAATGCGTTCCCCGCGCTGCATCGAGGTACGCATGGCGTCGAACACCGCGTCGACGGCTTGCTCGGCCTTGACTTTGGTGATCTCGGCCAGTCGCGAGACCTGATTGACGATGTCGACCTTGATCATCGAACGGAGCGGGCTCCTCGAAAACGATAACCATCATAGATAGAGTGACTTACGCTGTCAATGTCCACGACGTGCCACGGCCTGGTCCGGCCCGGGCCCGGTTTTCTGGCGGTTTCAGGCACATTTCGCCTCGAGTGGCCGCGGTACACTGGGTCCACTGTGCCCCGTCAGCTCCCCATCGTCGTCCTGGTCGGGCGGCCCAATGTCGGCAAGTCCACGCTCTTCAACAGGATGACGGGAACCCGGCGGGCCATCGTGACGCCGATTGCCGGAACGACCCGCGACTGGCTGGCGCATCCGGTGCCGGTTGCAGACGGCGGGTTTCTCCTCACCGACACCGGCGGCATGTTCGGCCAGAGCGCCGATCCCCTCCACGAGTTGGTGGTCGAGCAGGGCCGGCGGGCGCTGGCCGGCGCCGATCTGGTGGTGTTCGTTGCCGATGGCCGCGAAGGGCTGGTGCCCGGAGACGAGGAGATCGCCCGGGTCGTGCGCGCCACCGGCAAGCCGGTGCTGCTGGCCATCAACAAGACCGACGACCGGCGTTCTGTCGCCGGCGTGCTCGATCTCTTCCGGCTGGGTTTCGACCCCGTCGTCGAGGTGAGCGCAGAACACGGCCGCGGCGTCGGCGACCTGCTCGATGAGATCAAGCGGCGGCTGCCCCCACCGCCCCCCGAAGACGACGCTCACCCGAGCGATGAAACGGCGCGTCATGGCAGTCATCGTCCCGACGAGCTCAAGGTCGCCATCGTCGGCCGGCCCAATGCGGGCAAGTCGTCGCTCGTGAACCGGCTGCTGCGCGAAGACCGGATGATGGTGTCATCCGTGCCCGGCACGACGCGCGATCCTATCGACTCGTTGTTTGCGTGGCACAAGAAGCAGGTGCGCATCGTCGACACCGCTGGCATGCGCAAGGCTGGGCGGGTGGCCAGCGGCGGCGCGCTCGAATCGCTGAGCGTGATGCTGGCGCGGCGTGCGATTGCCGAGGCCGACGTGGTGGTCATCGTCATCGACGTCGCCGCGGGCGTCACCGATCAGGATGCCGCGATCGCCGGCGAGGCCGATAGCGCCGGCCGTGGCGTGGTGCTGGCCCTCAACAAGTGGGACCTGATCGACGCTCGTACGCAGGAAGCCGCCGAGGCCATCGACAGCGAGGTGCGGCGCCGTCTGCCGTTTCTCGACTACGCGCCGATTGTCCACATCTCGGCCCTGACGGGAGAACGCACACCCAAGCTGCTCGAGGTGGTCGACCGCGTGGCCACCGAGCGCCGCAAGCGCGTGCCGACACCGGGACTGAACCGCTTCATCGCCCGGATCACTGCTGCTCAGCCGCCGGTGTCGGACGCCCGGCGCGCGGTGCGCATCCTCTTTGCCAGCCAGACCGGCGTCGCCCCACCGACCTTCGTGCTCTTCACCAACATCGCCGCGACGCTCCACTTCTCGTACCTGCGGTATCTCACCAATCGTCTCAGGGATGAGTACGGCTTCGCCGGTACCCCCATTCGGCTCCACATTCGCCGCCGCGTACGCAAGGGTTCGGGGCCGGAGGGGGCCTGATCCCCGTGCTATACTTCCAGCTTCCGTCGAACGGGGCAGTCGCGCCGAATGACGGACACGACGTGTATGGCCGCTCCGAAACTCGAGCGTCTCAAGGCTGCGGACGTCTGCCAGATCGCGCAGGTGCAGCCCTATGTGCTGCGCACGTGGGAGGCGGAGTTCGCGGATCTCGGCCAGGTAACGGCCGGGGGGCCACGTATCTACGGCCGCGCGGATGTCGAGCGCGTGCTGAGGATCCGCGAGCTCGTGTATGTCGAGGGACTCACGCTCTCCGGCGCCCGGCGGCGGCTGGAGGAGTCCGCGGGTGACGCTCCGGCGGCGGCGGCGAACTTCTCGCTCGTCGATGCCACCACCCGCGCCCGGCTGAAGTCGGTGCGCAAGGGGCTGCTGGGTGTGCTTGCGCTGCTCGAGCGGCCAGTGGGCGGGGCATCGTTCGAGCTGGTGGCGGTGACGGGCTCTACCGACCGGCCGGTAGCCGCGAAGGCGGGGCGGCGGGGCAAGCGGTAGGCAGAGCGTTCGTGCAAGACCTAACGGGATGTAGCGCAGCCTGGCTAGCGCGCCTGCTTGGGGTGCAGGAGGTCCCGGGTTCGAATCCCGGCATCCCGACCAACCTCAGACTCCACGGGCGGGCCGGCGGTTCCGGCCGGCGCCGCCACAGACATCGATGAACAAGAACGGCATCCTCTCTGTCGTCATCGTCGTCTCGGCGGTGATTCTCATCGGACTGTGGGCGTTGCGCACCGGACGGGAGCGCGCCGGCGCGCGGCAGTTCGACTGCGCCGCCGCGCCTGATGCGCCGACCGCACTCACCGCCGAGCCGATTGCCAACACCTCGGCGCGCATGACCTGGCAGGCGCCCGGTGGCGTCGAGATGCCGACCACCTACGTCCTCGAGACGGGCTCGGCGTCCGGCAAGAGCGACGTCGCGACGTTCATCATTCCCGGCAACACGACGACCAGCGAGCGCGCCGGCGTGCCGGGCACGTTCTTCCTGCGCGTCTACGCCCGCAATGCCTGCGGCACGAGCTCGCCGTCGAACGAAGTGTCGATCGTCCTTCAATAGCGGCTCCGGCGCCCGCGCGGCCGGCCACCCCACGCATGCCAGGCATCCGCCAGGCCGCTCACGCGCTGGTCGCCCTCAGCGCCGTCGTGGCGGCGCTCGCGCCACGCCCGGAGACGCTCGTTGAACGTGGCTACGGCCACGCCTTCTACCCGCCGCTGCAGGCGTTCCTCACGGGGGCGTCGAATACGGTGCCGGTGGCGGTCTTCGACCTCGTGGTCGTGGCCGCCGCGGGGCTGGTCATCTGGTGGTGGTCGGGCGCGGCCGGCGCGCTCTGGCGTCGCCGCGACTGGCGGCCCGCCGGGCGGGCGCTCCGAGCGACGATCACGGCCGTGGCGATCGCGTATCTGTGGTTCCTGACAACCTGGGGGCTGAACTACGCCCGCCCGCCGATCGACGTCCGTCTCGCACTGGCGACCAGCGTACCGACCGCAAACGAGGTGGCGGCGCTGCTCGACGAGGCCGTCGCCGCCGCCAACCGACTCCATGCCCCGGGCAGCGCGGACGCCGCGGCCTCGCCTGCCGATGTCGACATCGCGACTGCGCTTCACGCCGTGGAGGCGCGCCACGGCCGTCCCCGACCCACGGTCACCGGCCGGCCGAAGCCAACCCTGCTGGCGCCCTACTTCCGGATGGCCGGCGTCGACGGGCTTACCGCGCCGCTCGCCCTCGAGACACTGCTCAATCCTGACCTGACGGCAGCCGAGCGGCCATTCGTCCTGGCGCACGAGTGGGCCCATCTGGCCGGCTACGCCCCGGAGGCCGACGCCAACTTCGTGGCCTGGCTCGTGACCCAGGAGCCGTCGGCCCGTCGAGCCACGAGGTACAGCGGCTGGCTGTTCCTCGTGAACGAAGCCGCCAGGCAAGTGCCGCCCGAGACCCGTCGCTCATCGCTTGCGGCGCTCGGCCCTGGCCCGCGCCAGGACCTGGCCGCCATCACGCGCCGAATGGCGACGCGCGTCGATCTCGTGGAGCGGGCCGGCTGGCGGGTCTACGACTCGTACCTGCGTTCGCAGGGCGTGGACGACGGCCTGCGGAGCTATTCGCGCGTCGTCGAGCTCATCGTCCGGGCGCGCCGGTCTGGTGCCAGGCCGGCGGTGCCACAATGACGGCGACGCCACAATGACAGCGCTGCCCCGACGCGTCACCAGGCGCGAGATCGTCGACCCGAAGACGCCAGACCCTGCGACGATCGCCGAGGCCGCGCGCGTGCTCCTTGCCGGCGGGCTGGTGGTCTTTCCGACCGAGACCGTCTACGGGCTGGGCGCGCATGCGCTCGATGCGGAGGCGGTGGCCGCAATCTTCGACGCCAAAGAGCGCCCACGCACCGATCCGCTGATCGTGCACCTCGCCTCGACGAGCGATCTGCCGCGCGTGGCCGCGTCGGTGCCGGCGGCGGCGGCAGCGCTGGCAGCGGCCTTCTGGCCCGGGCCGCTCACGCTCATCGTGCCGAAGCACGAGGATGTACCGGATATCGTCTCGGCCGGCCTGCCGAGCGTGGCGGTGCGGGTGCCGGCGCATCCGGTGGCGCACGCGCTGCTCGCGGCGGCGAAGGTGCCGGTGGCGGCACCGAGTGCGAACCGCTTTTCACGGCCGAGTCCGACGCTGGCCGCGCATGTCCTGGCCGATCTGGACGGGCGTGTCGACCTCGTCCTGGATGGCGGCGCGACCGACATCGGCGTCGAATCGACGATCGTCGATTGCACGGTGGAGCCGCCGGTGGTGCGTCGCGCCGGCGGCGTCCCGATCGCGGCGCTCGCCGAGATCGTGCCGGCAATGGGCGAGGCAGTCGGCTGGGCCGATGCCGGCATCGCGCAGCTGGCGCCCGGGCAGCTCCAGAAACACTACGCGCCAACGGCCAAGATGACCGTCTTCGTTGGTTCGGCGGACGCCTGCGTGGCGCGTGTGGCGCGCCAGGTGCGCCAGCTCACGGCCGGTGGAACCCGCGTGGGCGTGCTTGCGCCCGACGGGTCCCTTGCCGCGCTGGCGCCGGATCTGGCGGCCCGCGCCGCGGCCGGCCGCGTCACCGTCGCCAGCCTCGGGCCGCACGACGATCCGGGGGCGGCGGCACGCGTCCTGTTCGCATCGCTGCGCGCGCTCGACGCTGCCGGCGTCGAGGTGATCCTGGCGCTCGGCCCGGCCCGGGACGGCCTCGGCGCGGCAGTCTGGGACCGGCTGCGGCGCGCCGCCGACGGCCGCATCATCACGGTCCCTGGAGACTAGCGCTCGAAGCCGCTCCAGTCGAGACGGTAGCGGCGGCGCAGCGTGCGCTGGTCACCGGGGTAGACGCCGGCTCGTCGCGCCTGGTCGCCAGCCGCCCGCATGGCCTCACCGAATGTGCGGCTCGCGGCCTCGAGGTCCGCCAACCAGTACGGGCAGTTGCGATCGCGTGCGGCGAAGCGCGTGGCCTGCGTCGTGAGCGCGAGCCACTGGCGGTCGGCGTCGCCGCTGACCGCTGGTTGGCAGGTGCTCGCAAAGCGCGCCCACTGCGCGTCGATCTGAGCCGCGTGCTGTGCCAATTGCTGCAGGGCGCGCTCGAACACGTCGGTGCCGGCGGCGCGCTGCCCATCGGCGGTCGCCTCGGGTTCGCGGGCGATCGGCGGCAGCGACGCGCCTGCCGAGGGTGACGGCACGGCGCTCGTCGCCACCGGCACGGCGGCCCGCGGCTCAAGAATCTGGTGGATGTAGTCGGCCGCCACGGCGAAGCCCAGGCCCTCGGCCGTGCCGCCCACCTTGAGCGTGGTCACGCCGAGTACGGCGCCCGTTCGGTCGAGCAGCGGACCGCCACTGTTGCCCGGATTGATGGCCGCGTCGGTCTGCAGCATGAGCACCGCGCCAGACTGGCGCTTGGCGCTGAGGATGCCGCGCGTGACCGTGCTCTGGAGTCCGAGCGCCGAGCCGATCGCGATCACTTCCTGCCCGACGCGGGCGGCGTCGGCGCGGCCGAGCGGGAGGACGGTCGCGGCCGGCAGCGCGGAGGTGCGCAGCAGCGCCAGGTCGAGGTCGACCCTCGTGCGCTCGACCCGTGCCGCGCGCATGGTGCCGTCGTGCAGCCGCACGGTGACCGCGCTGTCACTGCCCACGACGTGTTCGTTGGTGATGATGAGATCGGGCGCGACGAAGAAGCCGGTCCCGCGAGATCCTGTGGCGTCGACCAGCACCACGCCGCCGATGGCGCGAGAGACGATGTCCTCGAGTGTGCCGTCTGACGTCGGGGCAGGACCGTCGGCGGTGGCCGCTGTCGTGGCCGTGGTTACGAGCGGTGGCGTCGAGCGCGGGACGGCCGGTGTGGCCGGCTCGGGAGAAGGCGGCACCGTACCGCTGAAGTCGACGGTCGCGTCCGACTCGGCGGCGACCATCGGCGTCCTCGCGGGCGGCTCTCAGGACGCGGGCGAGCTGGTTGGTCGGGTCCACCACCAGGCTCCGGCCGCCAACACCACCACGAGCGCAAGGGCCCAGTCCGCCGGTGGGTGCCGGGGAGCGTCGCTGACGTGGACCCCAGTGGTGGCATGGCCCATGGGAGCGACCGCGCCCTCGCCCCGAGTGCCGCATCGGCACAGCGCGACGCGCGACGGCACGCGACGACCGCACGATGGACACGTCCAGGAAGCGGCTGCGGACATACGGAGGCGCCAGCCGGCGCACTGGTCATATCGGCAGCGTCAGCATGGCGCGACAGCCAGTCCCGCTGGTGCCCGTTTCGAGGCTGATCGTTCCCCCATGGGCTTCCGCAATCTGGCGGCACAGCACCAGGCCGATGCCCGAGCCGCCGGCCTTGGTCGTGAAGAACGGCACGAACAGGTTGGCGGTCTTCGGCGGGCCGGGACCCTCGTCGTCGACCCACAGATCCACGCCGCGGCCCGTGCGTTGCCAGCCGATGGCGACTCCGCCCGCGCCACCGGCCTCGAGCGTGGCTTCAGCCGCGTTCTTGAGCAGATTGATCAGCAGTTGCTCGAGCTGATCGGCATCGGCGCTGATCGTCACGTCGGGCCCGGGGCGCACCGACACCGGCACCCGGGTCTCGAGTCCGGCGACGCGCCGCAGCAAGGGCTTGAGGACGACCGGCGCCAGCCGCGGCGGCGGCAGCCGCGCCAGCTGGGCGTAGGCGGCGGTGAAGCGGCCCAGGGCGTCGGCGCGCGCGCCGATGACCTGCAGGCCGCGCCTGAGATCGTCGCCGAGATCGACCGGCGGCGGCCAGCGCTGCAGCAACGCGTCGAGCGATCCGGCAATCGACTTGATGGGGCCGAGCGAGTTGCCGAGTTCGTGGCCGATGACGCGGATGAGCCGCTGCCACGCTTGCCGTTCTTCCTCGCGCAGCGGACGGCTGACGTCCGACACGACGAGCAGCTCGTGCCGCTGCCCGCCGAGCCGGAAGGTCGTGCGCCGCACGTCCCACCGGCCGGCGCCGCCGGGCAGATCGAGCGCCACGACGCCCCGTGCCTCGCCGAACCAGGCATCGAGACCGAGGGTGTCGGCCGTGTGGCCGAGCAGCTGCTCGGCAGGGCGCCCGAGCAGGCGCTCGCCGGTGCGATTGACGAGCTGCAGGCGTCGGTTCGGATCGAACGCAAAGACCGCGACGTCGATCTGCTCCATGACCGTGCGCAGCAGTGCCGTCGCTTCCACCGCGCCCAGTCGCTGCTCGTGCAGCGTCTCGGCCAAGGCGTTGACCTCGGTCATGACGTCGCCGAGCGGATCGCCGGCGACAAAGCTTCTGCCGCGAATCGAGAAATCGTCCTCCCTGAGCGCGGCCACCAGGTTCGCCAGCGTCTGCAGCGGCGATACGATGTGCTGGCGCAGTGCCGCCAGCGCGCCCGCGGAAGTCGCCACGAGCAGCAGCGTGACCGTCCATCGCACCTTGCCGGAGTAGTCGCCCAGCCAGAGCAGCAGCAGGGTCGAGACGAGCGGTGGCCCGGCGGCCGCGAGCGCGAGCACGACGGCGTGCTGATCGAAACGGAAACGGCTCATGGGCAGTCGGCCCGGCGATGGGCCGACGCCAGCTTACAGCTTGTAGCGTTCGAGGCGCCGGTAGAGGGCGCTGCGCGAAAGCCCGAGGGCGCGCGCCGCATGGCTCACATTCCCGTAGCGGGCCATGGCTTTCTTGATGAGGAAGGCCTCGACGTCCTCGAGGCTCATGTCCTCCATGCGTCCCGCTGAAACGGCCTCGGCCCGCAGCCCCAGATCGGTGGCGCGAATGACGGAGGTCTGCGTCATCAGCACCGCGCGCTCGATGGCATGGTCGAGTTCGCGCACGTTGCCCGGCCACCGGTGGTCCATCAGGAGCTGGAGCGCCGCCGGCTCGAAACCGGTCACGCCTTTGCGGTAGCGCTGCGTGTGCTGGGTGAGGAAGTGGCGGGCCAGCAGCGGGATGTCTTCGCGCCGGTCGCGCAAGGGCGGCAGCACGATCTCGATGGTGTTGAGACGGAACAGCAGATCCTGCCGGAACCGCCCGCTCTCGACTTCGGCGCTCAGATCGGCGTTGGTGGCCGACACGATCCGCACGTCCACCTTGCGCGTGCGCGACGAGCCGACGCGCTCGAACTCGCCGGTCTCGATGACGCGCAGCAGCTTGGCCTGCTGGCTCGAGGGCACGTTGGCGATCTCGTCGAGGAAGAGCGTGCTGCCATCAGCCAGCTCGAAGCGGCCGACCCGATCGGTCTTGGCGTCGGTGAAGGCGCCGCGCACGTGACCGAAGAGCTCGCTCTCGAAGACGCCCTCGGCCATGCCACCGGCGTTGACCGTGACCATGGGCCGTGTGGCGCGGGGCGAGACGGCGTGCAGGGCCTGCGCGACCAGGCTCTTGCCGGTGCCGTTCTCACCGCTGACGAGCACGTTGGCGTCGGACGGGCCCACGCGGGCGATGACATCGAGCACCGGGCGCATCGCCGGCGACTCGGCCAGCAGCGGTGAGCGGCCGTCGGCCATAAGCGCCTGGTTGGCGAGCTCGAGGCGTCGTCCGAGGCGGATCGCGCGGCCGAGCTCGGTCTGCGTGCGCACGATCGCCAGCAGCCGTTCGTTGTCCCACGGCTTCTGGACGAAGTCGCGCGCACCACGGCGCATCGCTTCGACGGCCACGTCCACCGAACCCCAGGCCGTCATGACCACCACCGGCAGCGACTCGTCGGCCATCCGGATCCGCTTGAGCAGATCGAGGCCCTCCTCGCCGGAGGTCGTATCGCGCGAGTAGTTCAGATCGATGAGGACGACGTCGTAGTCCTTGAGGTCGAGGGCCCGCACCACTTGAGACGGCGACGCGGCCGTGTCGATCACGTAGCCTTCGGGCTTGAGCAGCAGCCGCAGCGCCTCGAGTACGTCCGCCTGATCGTCGCCGATCAGGATCCGTGAGGGCACCTCAGACGGCATCGACGATCCATCCGTCTTTGAGCTGGATGACGCGGCGGCTGAAGGCCGCGTTCGCTTCCGAGTGCGTCACCTGCACGACGGTCGTGCCCTGAGCATTCAGCTTCGCGAACAGCTCCATGATCTCGCGGCCCTGGTCCGAGTGCAGGTTGCCGGTCGGTTCGTCGGCCAGGATGATCGACGGATTGGCGACCACCGCGCGCGCGATGGCGACCAGCTGCTGCTGGCCGCCCGAGAGCTGGTTCGGATAGAGGTCCTTCTTGCCCACGATGCTGAAGCGGTCGAGGATGTCCGCCACCATGCCTTGCCGATCGCTACGCTTGACGTCGCGGTAGGAGAGCGGCAGGTCGATGTTCTCGTAGACGGTCAGGTTGTCGAGCAGGTGGTAGCTCTGAAAGACGAAGCCGATATGCTGTTTCTGCAGCTTCAGCCGGTCTTTCTGCGACAGCGCGTGCACCGGCTGATCGTGTAGCCAGTATTCCCCCTGCCACGCCGAGTCGTGCATGCCGAGGATGTGGAGCAGTGTGCTCTTACCGGCACCCGACGGGCCCATGATCGACACGAAGTCGCCCTGGGCGATGTCGGCCGTCACGCGCCGCAGGACGAACGTCTGGCTGACGCCGTGGCGATAGGACTTCTCGATCTGGACGAGGCGGATCATGAGTACCCCGACCAGCGGCTAGGAGCTAGCGGCTGGCGGCAAACTTCGGGTTGTGGCGTCGGTTGCGTTGCCGCAGAAGACTGCGACGGCCTCGCGAAGAGTCACGATAACACGCAGCCGCCGGCCGCCACGAACCGTCCAAGGCGCGGACCCGACGGCCGAAGACGGCGCTAGACGCTGGCCGCGACGTTGTCTTCGACGACGCGCCCGTCGAACAGGTGAATGGCCCGATCGGCGTGCGCCGCGTAGCGCGGGTCGTGCGTCACCATGCAGATGGTGGCGCCGCCGCGGTGCAGTTCGCGCAAGAGGTCCATCACCGCCTCGCCGTTCTTCGAGTCGAGATTGCCCGTCGGTTCGTCGGCGAGCAGAATCGACGGCTGACCACCGACCGCGCGGGCGACCGCCACGCGCTGCTGCTGACCACCGGAGAGCTGCGACGGCAGATGCTTGGCGCGATGCGCCATGCCGACGCGTTCGAGGGCCGCATTGACGCGCTCCCGCCGCTCGTTCGCCTTCATGCCCCGGTAGATGAGCGGCAGCTCGACGTTCTCGAACACCGTCAGGTCGCCGATCAGGTTGAAGCTCTGGAAGATGAAGCCGATCTCGCGGTTCCTGACGCGCGCCCGCTGCGACATCGGCAGGTCGGCGACCTCCTGGCCATTCAGCAGGTACTTGCCGTCGGAGGGAGAGTCGAGCAGTCCGAGGATGGCCAGCAGCGTCGACTTGCCGCAACCCGATGGCCCGGAGATGGCCACGTACTCGCCCTGCTTGATGTCCATGTGGATGCCGGACAGCGCATGGGTTTCGACCTCGTCGGTCAAGAACACCTTCTTGATGCCGTCGAGACGGATGAGGGACTGAGTGGACTCGGACATCGTCGCTCCTTGAGAAACCGGGATCCGCGCCCCGTGAGCCGGGGCACCGACTGAGCCGCCGGGCTCGGGCCCGGCCGCTTCCTACCGCAACCGCACGCGGTCGAACGCGTCCCACGCGGACATGTCCGACAGCACCAGCTCATCGCCTTCCTTGGCGCCACCCTTGATCTCGATCGTGTTGACCGAGCTGCGGCCGAGTTGCACCTGCGTGCGCAAGGCCTCGCCCGACGTGCCGTCGAGGCGGAACAGCCCGACGGCGCTGTTCTCCTGGCCGAAGGCGGGGCGTCCCACATACAAGACGTTGTCGAGGCGTTCGAGTTCCACCGTGCCGTCGACCGACAGGTCGGGACGCGCGCCGCGCGGCAGCTCGCCCTCGAGCGCGATGTCGACGGTGACGGTGCCGTTCTGCGCGGTCGGGTCGATGCGCACGACCTTGCCGGGGATGATGCCGTTGCGCGTGTCGACCTGCGCGGTCTGGCCGATTGTGAGATCGCGCGCCTGGGTTTCGGCAATCCGCAGCTCGGCCTTGAGGCGCGTCGGGTCGGCCACGCGGGCCACGTTGGTGCCCGGCGCCACCTGCTGCCCGACCTCGACCGGCACCTGTTCGAGCACGCCCGACATGCCGGCGCGCACGCGCAGTTGATCCACCTGCTGGCGGCGCAGGTTGAACACCGTGCGCAGCTGGTCGACGCGCGCCTGTTGCGCCAGCAGCTGCGCGCGGACGCTCTCTTCCGACACGCTGACCCGTTCCTTCTCGAGCTGCGCTCGCGTCCGAAGCGACTCCGAGCGCACGGTCGACTGCTTGAGGATGAGGCTTGAAACCAGGCCGTCCTTGGCCAGGTCCTCGTTGACCTCGCGCTCGAGACGCGCCTGTTCGAAATCGGCTTCGACCGTGGCGGCGACCGAGCGCTGGTTGAGACGCTCGGTGTCGAGGCGCGCCCGCAAGCTGGCCATGTCGGCTTCCGACGCCCGCAGCTGGGTTTCCGCTTCGAGCAGCTGCTGCTGCAGCTGCGGATCGGCGAGCTCGAGGATCACGGTATCGGCGGTGACCTCGGCGCCTGGCCGCAGGATGATGCGCTCGACACGGCCCTGTGTGGCCGAGGCCAGCCAGCGGCGCGCCTCGTCGACCGGAACCAGCGTGCCGAGGCCGCGCACCTGGCGCAACATCGCGCCGCGCTTCACGGTGTCGACCCAGACGGTGGCGCGCTCGACCGAGGGCGCGGCGGGCTTGAGACGCGACAGCGCCACCGAGACACCGACGACCAGCACCGCCACCACCGCTCCAATGAGGATGCGCTTGCGTCTTTTTTCCTGGGCTACGGACGCCGGGCGTTGAATGTCCATGAACTCGTGTCGCTCCTTAGACGGTGGCACCGGCCATTTTGGATGGCATCGGCCTGCTCAAGATTACTCAAACGCCATGCCACGCGTCCGGCACGCGAAGCTACTGATAGAACGAGGGTTGCAGGCGTGGAGTTCCGTGGTCACGGCGCCCGCCTGTTCGGAAGTGGGACGTTCCGACCGCGCCTGGGACTTCAGCCGACGACCTCGTGCCAGAGCTCGGGCTCGGTCACGCCTTCGGTGGCGATCGCCATGACGCGGTCCGACGCCGTCAGGCCCAGGCGTTCGCGAAGCGTCGAGTCGGGTGCCGCGGCCAGGGCCAGCAGCGCGGCGATGCCGGCGGCCCCAGAAGTGCCGACGGCCAGGGCCGGGTCGGTGCCCTCGGGCCGGGCCAGCTGTTTGATGGCCGTGCGGCACCAGGTGTCGTCGACGGCCAGGTAGCCATCCACGAGATCCCGCAAGGTGGCGAAGGCCAGCGGCGAGATCTCGCCACAGCGCAGGCCCGCCATGATGGTCGTGAGCGGGCCGGCGACCGCGGTCGGGTGCCCGGCGCGGACCGAGGCCAGCACACAGGCGGCACGGGCGGGCTCCACGGCGATGAGGCGCGGCCGGAGGTCGCCGTAGCGCCACGCCGACCACGAGGCTACCGCGGCAATGAGTCCGCCCACGCCGGCCTGGACGAGCAGCACCTCCGGGGGGCCATCGGCGCCCCACGCGGCCGCCGCTTCGTCCATCAGGTGTGAGTAGCCGAGCATGATGTCGTGAGGAATCTGCTCGTAGCCGTCCCACGAGGTGTCTGACATGACAAGGCTGCCGGTGGCGGCGGCGGCGTCGGCGGCGGCCAGGCGCACGGCGTCGTCGTAGGTGCCGGAGACGCGGACGATCTCGGCGCCCTCGCTGGCGATGGCGGCCAGGCGCGACGGCGCGACGTCCTGGTCGAGGAAGATGCGCGCCGCGAGGCCGGCGACGCGCGCCGCGCGGGCCACGGCGCGGCCATGATTGCCGGCACTGGCGCAGACGAGCGTCGTGACGCCGTCCAGTTCACCTCGCCCGCGCAAGGCCGCCACGGCGAACTCGACGCCGAGGCTCTTGAAGGCCGGCAGTCCGAAGCGCGACGTCTCGTCTTTCACCCACACGCCGCCAAGGCCGAGTCTGGTCGAGAGCGCCGGCAGCCGCACGAGCGGCGTCGGCGTCACGCGCGTTGCGAAGAAGGCGCGCCGGCGCGCATACTCGTCGTCGGTGAAAAG
This sequence comes from Acidobacteriota bacterium, assembly GCA_018000455.1. Lineage (GTDB taxonomy): Bacteria > Acidobacteriota > Vicinamibacteria > Vicinamibacterales > UBA2999 > CADEFD01. The sequence goes on along the minus strand of JAGNJW010000014.1, from coordinate 61,275 downwards.
TCCCGTCGCGCCGCGTCGTCGCGGTGGTGCGGTATGCAGGGTCAGCATGGCGATGTCGCGAAGTATACCGACCGCGCGTCGGTGCGGCGACGGTTGGGGAACAGTTCATGTCTCACGTGCTCATGCGTGGCGATGGTGGCACGGTGTGCTTGCCAGACCCGGCCACCGTCATGATCGACCGGGCGGACGGCGGGCAGCTCGTGCTGTATCCACCGCGGCGCGTCTGGGACCGCACCGCCCTGACGCGCGATGAACTCATCGCCTGGCATCTGCTCATCGCCGCGACCGCGCGGGCCATGCTCGAGACGCTGCCGCAGCTGGCTGGCGGCTGTCTCAACTACTGGGACGCGGGGAACTGGGCGCTCAATCCGGCGGCCGATCCAACTGGCCCGAAGGACCCTCGCGTCGCCCGCGTGCTCCATCAGCACCTGTGCGGGCGCAGCCCGCAGTCGGCCGATGGCGCCTGGCAGTGGGGCGAATCACCGTTCTTCCCGGCCTACGCCGATCGCCTGAGCTGGTCGACAGGGAAGTCGGCGTTGACGCCCGAGGAGAGCGTGGCCATCGTCGCCCGCACCGTGGCTGTGCTTCGAGAGGTCTACGGCGAGGGGCTGGCCCAGGGCATCGACAGCCAGGTCTGCGGGGCCTGCGCCTATCCGGCCCCGGTCAGGAGTCTCCTGCACGGGAGATGTCCTGGCTGCCAAGGGGAACGGTCGTGACGCCGCCCACCCTGGTCGTATGCGATCTGGTGGGCACCACCGTCCGGGCCGATGATGCCGTGCCTCGCGCCTTTACCGCCGCCCTCGCCGCCGAAGGCGTCGAACTCACGCCGGCGGCCCCTGCCAGCGTGCGTGGCGCGACCAAGCGCCGCACCCTGGAAGCGCTGTTGCCAGCCGGACCCGACCTCGACCTGCGCGTCGCGCGCCTATCGTCGCTTCAGCGAGGCGCTGCGGGCCGCCTACGCGCCTGGCGCCGTCGAGGGGCTGCCCGGGGCCGCAGCCGTCGTCGAGCACTTGCGGCGGTCTGGCGTGCGCGTCGTCCTCAACACCGGCTTCGATCGTCTGCTCACGACGCACCTGCTCGGCGTGCTCGGATGGACCTCGCTCGCTGATGCCGTCGTGTGCGGCGACGAGGTGGCCGAGGGGCGTCCAGCGCCCGACCTGATCCTGCGAGCCATGGCGCTTGCCGGCATCGCCGAGGCGCGGACGGTCGCCAATGTCGGCGACACGACGCTCGACCTCGGCGCCGGCGCCCGGGCCGGCGTCGGCTGGAACATCGGTGTGTGGTCGGGGGCGCACGATCGCGAGACGCTCGCCCGCGCGCCTCACACGCATTTGTGCGCTTCGATCACGGACCTGCCGGCGATCGTCGGCGTGGTGTGACCGGTGGCGATCTGCCGCTACCGCGCCGGCGCTTCGAAACGGCGGCCGCCGATGTAGATGGCCTCGATGGCGCGTGTGTTGGCGATGTCGTCGAGCGGATTCTTCGTCAACACGATCAGATCGGCCTGCGCGCCACGGGCCAATGTCCCGATGGCGCCCTGCTTGCCCCAGCACGCCGCGGCGGTGCCGGTTGCCGCGACGAGTGCCTGCATCGGCGTCAGGCCCGACTGCACCATCAGCTCCAGCTCCAGGTGCTCGAAGAAGCCCTGGAAGCGTCCGGCGGGGCCGGTGTCGGTGCCGAAGGCCACCCGGATGCCGGCATCGTGCACCCGCTTGAGATTCGCCTTGGCTACCTCGAGGCCGGCCTTGTACTTCTGGCCCATCGCCCAGGCGTTGCTCGCTTTGAACTTCGCCTGGCGTCCCGGATCGGCGAGCTCGGTCGAGATATCCGCACCGTAGCCTCGCCGGAAGAACGGGTCGCTGACCCACGGCGGCGTCGAGTCGTAGACGAAGGTCGAGACCTCGCGCATGAGCGTCGGCGAGTAACAGACGTTGTTGCGTGTCATGGCCGCAAGGAACGTGGCGTCGACCGGCAGGTCGCGGACGCTGTGCGCAATGAACGTGTTGCCGGCCGCGGCCAGCGCCGTCGCGTCGGCGAGATAGAAGATGTGCGCGGCCAGCGTCAGGCCGGCGGCCTTCGCGCGGTCGAGGGTGGCACGCCACGCGGCCTCCGGCATCTTCTTCGAGCTGCCGAGGTTGTCATCGACACGGATCTTGATCAGGTCGGGCTCGAGGGCGATGACCGCGTCGGTCGCCTGGCGCGCGGCCTCGGCAGTCTCGGCCGATACGATCGGCCCGGCGACGAAGACGCGCGCGCGGGCCGGCGGCCGGGCGGCCTGCTCGTCGCGCAGGGCGAACGCGTCGGCCTGGTCGTCGCCGAGCGAGAAGACCGTCGTGACGCCGTAGGTCGCGTAGGCGCGCAGTTGGCGCTCGAGGTCGCCGCGCGTGTAGTACTGCGGGCCCGCCTTCAGGCCGTCGACGGCCGAGAGGTGCCCGTGGGCGTTCACGAGGCCCGGCATGAGCGTCTTGCCGCGCACGTCCACGCGCGTGGCGCCCCCGGGCACGACGACCTCGGCCGCCGGGCCGACGTCGATGATCGTGCCGGCGCGCACGACGACGGTGGCGGCATCGATGACCTGACCGGTACCGTCGATGACGCGTCCGCCGACGAACGCGGTCACCTGCGCGGCGACGGGCGCGCAAGATGCGACGAGCAGAGCGGTGAGCGCGATTGCAGTACGTGCCATGCGCGCGATTCTAGCAGCGCCTGCGTCCGCTGAGGCCAGGCCCCTTTTTCCGAAAGTGTCAGGTGCCGACCAGGCCGGGTTGGGCGGCGTGCCGCGCCAGGTATCCCTTCAGGCGGATCTTGCGGGCCGTGTTCTCGGATGACATGTAGCGGATCGTGCCGAACACCGGACGTTCCGGGCCCCAGGGCCGATCGTAACGGCCGAGCGTCCAGAAGATGCCGCTGTAGGAATTCGGATCGCGGCCATCCAGGGCGTAGCGGTTGTTCAGGTCGATCATGGTCGCCAGCGCCTGCTCGGGCGTGGCCGACCACTGCAGGATTTTCTTGCCCCAGAGCATCCGCAGGTAGTTGTGCAGCCGCCCTTCGCGGCGCAACTGCCGCTGCGCGGCGTTCCAGATCGGGTCGTGCGTATCGGCGGCGTCGAGGGCGTCGTGAGAGTAGACCGGCTCCCGTGGATCGGACGCGTGGCGCGCCAGCGTCGCCTGCGCCCACGAAGGCAGCGACGCGTAGTCGTCGAAGTCCGGACGGTGGGCACACATGTTGAAGCCGAGCTCCCGCCACGTCACGAGCTGATCGAGGAACGCCTCGGCCGGCGCCGACACGCCCCACCAGCCCGTGCGCGTCCCGCGGCCGACGCGCGGGATATCGCCCAGCCACCCCTCGCGCGTCATCACCGCGGCGAAGATCTCGTGCGACGACAGATGCCCGAAGTGCAGATAGGGCGACAGGCCGCTCGTCACGTCGTCGTCGGCATCGGTGCGTTCGCCGACGTAGCGTGCCAGGCCATGGGCCACGAACTGGGTGAGCCGGGCGCGCCCCGCGGTCGCGCCCCCGACCAGGACGTCGGATGGCGTCACGCCGTGATCGATGGGCAGGGCGGCGAACTCGGCGTGCGTCGAGGCCGCGAGCGGCCACGCGCGCCACCGCCTGGTGACGGCGCCGGGAAGCGCCGGTGCGGCCACGGGCAACCCGCCGGCGGGCAGGGGCTGCGCGGCCGGACGCTCGGCGAGATGACTGGCGAGGCTGTTCTGGACCAGTCGCCGGAAGGCATAGGCCGTTGGATAGGCGCGGTCGGTCGACCCGAGTGGGAGCAATCCGTTGCCATCGACGGCGTCGAGTCGCACCGGGAGCTCGGTGGCCGCCCGCGCGATCATGCGGGGCAGGAAGAAGCCGGGTACGTCGTCGGTCACGACGAGCGCGGCCTCGGCCGCCAGCGCCGCCAGCAGGCCGCGCGCCTCTCCGGGGCGCGACTCGACGTGCGGGAAGTAGGTGACGCCAGGCACGGCCAAGGCGCGGGCATTGTCGGTCATGCCGTCGATGACGAAGCGGTGGAACCGCGCCGACGCCCAGGGGTAATCGGCTCGCAGGGGCTCGAACACGACGAGACCGAGGTGGCGAGCGCGCGCTTGGGCCGCGGCGTGCTCGAGCGCGAAGTTCCACCGCGCGCGCCGCGCGCCGATCATCCAGTAGAGGACGTAGCGTCCGCCGCCGGCGGGTCGCTCGTTCGCCGTGCGTATCCTGTTCGGTGGGATGGCCGTCATAACGGGAGCGGACCGGGCGGGCCTTCCGTCGGCCTGCGTTATCATTTGGTCGTCGGCGAAGAGCCGCACCACCCGGTTGGACGTCGCCCGAGGTCGTGGCGTCCCCAGCCCGTCCGATACCATCCCAAGGAGCCGTAACCATGATCGCCCAGCGTTACCCTGAACACTTCATCGCCCCGATGCGCGAAGAACTCACCATGCTCGGCTTCGAGGAACTGCGCACGCCGGAATCGGTGGATGACGCCGTCGCCCGCCCCGGCACGACGCTGCTGGTCGTGAATTCGGTGTGCGGCTGCGCCGCTGGCAAGGCCCGACCCGGGATCGCGCTGGCGCTGCGCCATGCGACGAAGCCGGCGCAGCTTGCCACCGTGTTTGCCGGCGCCGATCTCGAGGCCACGACACAGGCTCGGACGCACCTGGCGCCGTATCCGCCCTCGTCGCCCTCGATTTCGCTGCTCAAGGACGGCAAGGTGGCCTTCATGCTGGAGCGTCGCGATATCGAAGGCGCGCCGGCTGAACGGATCGCCGCAGCGCTTACCGCGGCCTTCGACGCGCACTGCTGAGGGCGCTCGAGGGGCGCCCGCCGCTATCGGGGACCCGCCGGTCCGATGCCGCCAGCCGCGTCGGGGTTCAGCACATGGCGGGCCCTCGCGGCTGCCGGCTCAGCCGCCGCGCGTGTGCATTTCAAGATGCGGGTTGCGCTTGAGCGTGCTCACTGGAATCAGCGGGCGCCGATCGGGGACGCCGAGGCGCATCTCGGCGCCGCGGTCGGTGCGGGCGGTCCAGGTCGAGGTCACCAGCGCTCGCACTTCGTCGTCCGAGGCGCCGGCGCGAAGCGGCGCCCTCAGGTCCAGTCCGCCGGTGGCATACAGGCAGGTGTAGAGCATGCCGTCGGCCGTCAGGCGGGCGCGGTCGCACTCCCGGCAGAACGGCGCCGTCGTGGACGCGATGACGCCGAACGGCGTGCCGTCGGGGAGGTGGAACCGATCGGCCGGCGCGGCAGCTTCCTTTTCGGCGGGTGCGATGGGTCCGAAGGCGTCGGCGATGCGTTCGAGGATCTCGCCGCGTGAGACCACCTGTGTGGCCGTCCAGCCCGTGGCGCCCCCGACGTCCATGTACTCGATGAAGCGGATCTCGCCGCCCTGCGCGCGCGCGAAACCTACGAGGTCGACGATCTCGTCGTCGTTGACGCCGCGAATCACCACCGTGTCGATCTTGAAGCCCGGGAACTCGCGCGCCGCCGTCTCGATACCTGCGAGCGTGCGCGACAGCTCGTCCTGGCGCGTCATGCGGACGAAGCGATCGCGTTTCAGGGTGTCGAGGCTGACCGTCACGCGCTTCAGTCCGGCGCCCTTGAGCGCGGCCGCGAACGGGCCGAACAGGATGCCGTTGGTCGTCATCGCCAGATCGCCGACCGAGGCGTGCCGGCCCAGCTGCGCGACCAGTTGCGGCAGGTTGGTGCGCAGCAGCGGCTCGCCGCCGGTCAGTCGCAGCTTGTCGACGCCGAGACCGACGAAGATGCCCACCAGACGGTCGATCTCCTCGAACGTGAGCACATCCTGCTTGGGCAGCCAGGTGTACTCGGCTTCCGGCATGCAGTACAGACAGCGCAGGTTGCAGCGGTCGGTGACCGACAGGCGCAGATTGCGCAGCGGACGCTGGAAGGTGTCGGCGAGCATCGTGGGCAGGAACCACCTCGATTGTGGCACACTGGCCGGCCGATGCCCCTCAGATCGCTCGACGATGGCCGGTCGTCGCCATGGCGCGATCGCCTGAGCGAGCCGTTCGTGGCGCTTGGGCGCAATGCGCTGGTGCCGTTCGTGCTCGCGGGGCTCTTCGCCAGGTCGATGCTCCTGCTCGAGGTCGCGGCGGCTGACGGCACGGCCCAGTCGCTGCAGCAGTGGCTGTATCGCACGGCGTTCGCGGGGCTGGCAGCGCCCAGGCCAGCCTCACTGCTCTACGCGGCTGCGAATCTGACGGCCCTTTGCGCGCTGCTCGCGTGGCTGCATCGGCGACGATGGTATTGGAGCGTATGACACACGGTATGGAGCAGCGAACGGTGGTGGTGGTAGGGGCCGGGGTGTTTGGCGCCTGGAGCGCGCTCAGGTTGGCGAGGGACGGCTGGCGCGTCACGCTGGTCGACGCCTACGGGCCGGCCAACGGCCGCGCCAGTTCGTCAGACCATTCGCGGGTGATTCGTGCCGGCTACGGCGCGCTCGAGATCTACACGCGCTGGGCCACCGACGCGCTCGCCGACTGGCGGTGGCTGGCCAAGAAGACCGGCGAACCCCTGATCGAAGAATGCGGCGCGCTCTTTCTCGGTGAGCCCGGCAGCCCACGCCTCAGCGAGACGGCGGCGACGCTCACGGCGTGCGGCGTGACCAACGAGCGGATGGACGCCGCCGCCGTCGCCAGCCGCTATCCCCAGCTCGGCGTCATCGGCCTCGGCGACGCGGTCTACGAGGCGCGGGGCGGGGTGCTGCGCGCGCGTCGCGCGGTGGCGGCGGCCGTCGTTGCCGGGCGTGCCCTCGGCGTGACGTATCGGCAGGCGCGCGTCGCGCCGCTCGACGAATCCACCGGCGCGCCGGTCGTGGCGCTCGACGACGGCGAGGCGCTCATCGCCGACCACTTCGTGTTCGCGTGCGGACCGTGGCTGCCACAGCTCTTGCCCGAAGCCGTCGGCTCGCGGATCCGGCCGACGCGGCAGGAAGTGCTGTGGTTCGGCGTCCCGCCCGGCGACACGCGTTTCGGCATCGAACGCCTGCCGGTGTGGATCGACTTCGCGGCCGGCCTCTACGGCATTCCCGACCTCGACCACCACGGTTTCAAGGTCGGCATCGATCGACACGGGCCGGCGATCGACCCCGACACGGCCGATCGTGTCGTCGGCGACGAGGCCATCGCCTCGGCCCGGGCGTTCTTCGCGCGCCGCTTTCCGGCGCTCGCGCACGCTCCATTGGTCGACGCGCGCGTCTGTCAGTACGAGAACAGCGCGACCGGCGACTTCATCATCGACCGCCATCCGCAGTGGCCCAACGTCTGGGTCGTTGGCGGCGGCTCGGGCCATGGCTTCAAGCACGGCCCGGCGGTGGGGAAGCACGTGAGCGACCTGGTCGGCGGCCGCGGTGAGATCGAACCACGCTTCGCCCTGGCGGCCAGGCGGGTCGAGGCTTCCCGCGAGGTCTACTGAGGCCGCGCCTTCGCCAGCCGCTCGAGGATCTGGCCAAGCCGCGCGAGTTCAGACCCGTAGGCCGCCCAGTCCCCGGCACGCTGCGCGTCGATGGCACGCTGATAGGTCGTCTGCGCCTCGGCGGCGAGCTGGGCCGGGTCGAGGCCGGCGATCGCGGCTGGCAGCGGCGGGGCGGGCGTGCCGGAGGCACTGGCGCTCGGTGGGGTGACGACAGGGGTTGCCGCATCACCGCCGCCGCCGGCGGTGTCCCGCACCGGCGCTGAGGTGTCGGGCAGGAACGCCGCGTCCTTCGGCTGGGCCCGCCGGGCCCGCACCGCTTCGGGCGAGAAGAGGCGCGCCAGCGCGGCATCGAGCGAGCGGTCCATCACGATCGAGTTCTGGTAGGCGACGATGACCCGCGTCAACTCCGGAATGCGGCCCTGCTGCGCCCGCAGGTAGAGCGGACGCACGTAGAGTAACGACTCCTCGATCGGAATCACCATCAGCGTGCCCTGGATGACCTCCGACCCCTGCTGGTTCCACAGCGTGATCTGCGGTGAGATGACCTGGTCCTGGTTGATGCGGGCCACCACCTGCCGGGGTCCGAAGACGAGTTTCTGCTTCGGGAACTCGAAGGCGACCAGCTCACCGTAGCGCGCGCCGTCGGAACGCGCGACGAGCCACGACGCGAGGTTGTCGCGCCGCCGCGGCGTGAAGGGCAGCATCTGGATGAACTCGGCGCGGTCCTCGCCGGGCAGCTTCATGATCGTGTAATAGGGCGACATGCGCACCGACTGGCCGCTGGCGTCGATGGCCGGCACCTCCCACTGGTCTTCCTTGTTGTAGAAGACGGCGGCGTTGGTCATGTGGTAGGTCGAGTAGACGCTGGCCTGCAGTCCGAAGATGCCCTCGGGATAGCGGACATGCGCGCGCAGGCCCGGCGGCATCGCGTCGAGCGGCTTGAGGAGCGCCGGGAACGCCCTGGCATAGGCCTTGATGAGCGGGTCGTCGGGTTCGGCGAGATAGAAATCCGTCGTGCCGTGGTAGGCGTCGACCACGACCTTCACGGCGTTGCGGATGTAGCTCACGCCCGGCGCGCCCTCGATGGCGTACGGGTAGCGGCTGGTGATGGTGTAGGCGTCGAGCATCCACACCAGTCGTCCCTCGTGCACGACCAGGTACGGGTCGGCGTCGAAGGTCACAAACGGCGCCAGCTTCTCGGCGCGTCTCTTGATCTGGCGGTTGAAGATGAGACGGCTCTCGGGCGTGATGTCGTCGCTCAAGAGCAGCTGGTAGTCGCGAAAGCGCACCGCGAAGACGAGCTTCTTCCACAACGAATCGAGGGCGATGCCGCCCTTGCCCGCGTAGGTCGTGAAGACGTTGTCGTCGCCCTTGGGATAGTGGAACTCGCGCGCCTTGGTGCGCACGATGGCGTACTCGTTCGAGAGCTCGCCGAAGTACAAGCTCGGCTCGGTCACCGGCAGGTCCACGGTGGAGACGGGCGGCAGATCGCGGATGAAGAGCACCGGCAGCCCCTCGGCCGTCACCTGGTTCACCGGCCCGAGCGTGAGCCCGTGCCCGTGCGTGAAGGTGAGCCGCTCATTGACCCAGGTGCGGTTGGGCAGCGCGGCGGGATTCAACTCGCGCGCCGAGAGCATCACCTGGCGCAGCTGCCCGTCGATCACGTAGCGGTCGTTGTCGACCGCCGTGAAGTCGTAGTAGGTGCGGATCTCCTGGATCTGACCGAACGTCTCGAGCAGCGGCTGGTGATCCCAGAGACGCACGTTGTCGAGCGTGTCGCGGTTGTTGGCGATGTCGTCGGCGGTCAGCTCGGCGTCGCCGGTGAGCGGCCGTTGCTGAATCGTATCGAGCGCGAAGGCGTGCCGCGTGGCGTCGATGTTGTACTGGATGAACGGGGCTTCGCGGACCTGTTCGTTGGGGGAGACGACGAAGCGCTGGATGGCGCCCGAGTAGAGCTGTCCGGCCATGACCGTCACCGCATAGACGCCGACCGCGCCGGCGGCCAGCACCGGACGGCCGCCGGTGGCGTAGGCCACCGCCAGCCCGGCGCCGAGGAGCGCGGCGGCGGCTTCGGCGAGCGCAAAGGGCATGCGGGCGTGGACGTCGGTGTAGCCGGCGCCGCGGATAATGCCGGTGGGTGTCAGCAGCGTGTGCGGCCGATCGAGCCAGGCCCCGGCCGCGATGAGCACGAGGAACGCGGCGCCGAGCAGGCCCAGATGGCGACGGGCGCGTCCGCCGAGCCGCACGCCGAACGGCGTGACCGACATCTGCCCACCCAGCAGGTAGAGCGCACCGGTGCCGGCCGCCGCCACGCCGACCTGTACCAGCCAGTAGGAGCGCAGCAGGTCGAGCATCGGCAGGGTGAAGACGTAGAAGGCCACGTCGTGCCCCAGGATCGGATCGGTGGTCCCGAACGCCTCCCCGTAGCGCCAGCCGAGGAAGTCCTGCCACGACGAGGCGGCATAGAGCCCGGTGAGCGCGGCGGCGCCGGCGGCTACGACGACGCCGAGCAGCTGCATCTCCCGCCGGGCCGGCAGCGTCAGCGTGAGCCCTTCCGGTGTCGAGACGATCTGCGACTCGACCGGCAGCGAGCGGGCGGCGACGCGCAGATTGGCGTTGAGCCAGGCGAACGCGACCGCGAAGGCCAGCGCGCCGAGTGTGGCCTGGGCGCCGAGGATGGTGGCGTAGGTGGCCTGATAGCCGAGCTCGTCGAACCACCACCAGTCGGTGACCACTTCGACCAGCGAGGGCAGCACGAAGGCCACCACGGCCAGCACGGCCAGCAGGATGTAGCGGAGGGGCACACGCATGGGTCGTGTCAGTCTACGCGCCTTTGAGTCCCCGCAGCAGGCGCCGCTCACGTTTGTCGGGCCGCTGCTTCGGGGCCATGGTGGCGTGGAACACCCGCTCGAGCCGGCGCATCGCCAGGGCCTCGGGCGTCGGTGCCGGCGTCTCGTCGTCGTAGAGCTTTCGCGCCTCGGCCTTGGCGATGCTCGTCTCGGCCAGGCCCGTGACGACCACGAGCTGCGTGCGACCGAGCGGCCTCCCGATCGTCAGCCGGTCGCCAGCTCGAATCTCGCGGTGCGGCTTCGCCGTGACGCCGTTGACGGCCACTTTTCCGTTGCGGCAGGCCCGCTGCGCCTCCGACCGCGTGCGGAACAGACAGGCGACGTCCAGCCAGATGTCGAGGCGGACGGCAGCGGGCGCCGGGGGCTGGGACATGACGGAGTGTGAGGATATCGCGTGATCTCGTGATTTCGTGATCGCGCGATCGGTCGAGCGGGCGGTCGGACGAGGTGGCCCCTGGCAGCCTGCGCGGGCCCGCGGTGGCGTCGCCGATGATCAGCGGTGGCGTCGCCGATGATAAAGTGCCTCTCGCATGCCGTCATCCCGTCGCCCGGCCAGGGCCAAGTCCTCGCATCCGCCTGCCGCGTCGCGGCGCTTCTCCTCGGCCGTCGTCGACGGCGCAGCGCGCGCGGCCGGCCGCGCCATGCTGCACGCCGTCGGTTTCACGCGCGCCGACTTCGCCAAGCCGCAGATCGGTGTCTGCTCGACGTGGAGTCAGGTGACACCGTGCAACATCCACATCGACGTGCTGGCGCGCGAGGCCGCGGCGGGCGCCGACGCGGCCGGCGCCAAGAGCGTCATCTTCAACACCATCACCGTGTCCGACGGCATCTCGATGGGCACCGAGGGCATGAAGTACTCGCTCGTGTCGCGCGAGGTGATCGCCGACTCGATCGAGACGGTGGCCGGTGCCGAGGGATTCGACGGGCTGGTCGCCATCGGCGGCTGCGACAAGAACATGCCCGGGTGCGCGATGGCCATCGCCCGGCTCGATCGCCCGGCGGTGTTCGTCTACGGCGGCACCATCATGCCCGGCATCTGGCGCGGCCAGCCGGTCGACATCGTCTCGGTCTTCGAGGCGGTGGGGAAGCACGCCGCCGGCACGCTCGGCGACGCCGACCTGGCCGACCTCGAGCAGCACGCGTGCCCCGGCGCCGGCTCGTGTGGCGGCATGTACACCGCCAACACGATGGCCTCGGCCATCGAGGCCCTCGGCCTGAGCCTGCCGAACAGCTCCGCACAAGCCGCCATCTCTCCCGAGAAGCGCGACGACTGCCGGCGCGCTGGCGAGGCGGTGGCCCGGCTCGTGCGCGATGGCCTGACGCCGCGCAAGATCCTGACGCGTCAGTCGTTCGAGAACGCCATCACGGTGATCATCGCGCTCGGCGGATCCACCAACGCCGTGCTGCACCTGCTGGCCATTGCCAAGGCCGCGAACGTTCGGCTCACGCTCGATGACTTCACGCGCATTGGCAAGCGCGTTCCCGTGCTGGCGGATCTCAAACCGAGCGGACGCTACGTGATGGCCGAGCTCGTGCGCATCGGCGGCCTGACGCCGCTCATGAAGCGGCTGCTCGACCAGGGCCTGCTCCACGGCGGCGCGCTCACGGTCACGGGGAAGACGCTCGGCGAGAACCTGGCCGACGTCGACGACTACCCGGCCGGGCAGGACGTCGTGCTCGGCTTCGATCGCCCTGTCAAGAAGAACAGCCATCTGGTGGTGCTGCGCGGCAACCTCGCGCCCGACGGCGCCGTGGCCAAGATCAGCGGCAAGGAAGGCGAGCGCTTCACCGGCCGCGCGCTGGTCTTCGATCGCGAGGAGGCGGCGCTCGACGCCATCCTGACGGGCCGCGTCAAGGCCGGACACGTCGTCGTCATCCGCTACGAGGGGCCGCAGGGCGGTCCCGGCATGCGCGAGATGCTGTCGCCGACCAGCGCGCTCATCGGCCGCGGCCTCGCCAGCGAGGTCGCGCTCATCACCGATGGCCGGTTCTCTGGCGGCACGCATGGCTTCGTCGTGGGGCACGTGACGCCGGAAGCCGCCGTCGGTGGCCCGCTCGCCCTCGTGAAGAACGGCGACACCATCACCATCGACGCGCGCCGGCGCACGATCGACCTGGCGCTCACCGCCCGCGAGCTCGCGGCCCGGCGCCGACGGTGGCGCCCCAAGGCCAGCGCCTACGACCGCGGCGTGCTGGCGAAGTACCGGCGCCTCGTCGGGCCGGCCAGTGGTGGGGCGGTCACGGACGAGTTCTGACCGGCCCTCTGGTCGAACCCCTCGAACGGAGCCGCCCGAGTCTGCGGACAAGCCTTGGTTCGTGACCGCCGGCGGTCTGCCGCCCGCAGAATGCGCGGATTTCCCGATGAGAGCCGGGCCCGGCGGGCCTCTGAATCCGGGCCCTCGATCCAGTCGTTTGGACGAGTTCACGTGGTTGCATTGGATCCCTAGAGGGGCTCCATGCCGGCTCATCAGGTAATGCTTGCGTTGGGCCCACGATCCGCCCTACGATTTTGGCGCTTTCGTCGGTTTGTCCCGTGGCTCCCTCCGCCCCCGCAAGTTGGCACGACTGGTGGATCACACTCCGGGACGTCCCGCGCGATGCGCGCTCACGTGAACGTTTTAGGGATGGCGTGAGTGATTTGGGACTTTTAACGAGAGGTGACCATGAAGACCCTTCGGCAACTGCTGGTCCTTGGCCTGATGGTGGCCACGACCGGAAGCTTCGCCTTCGCTCAGACGTTTACGGGCGGTCTGCGCGGAGCGGTGAAAGACGCAAACGGCGTCATTCCGGGCGTGACGGTTGTGCTATTGAACGAAGCGACCGGCCAGGCACGTGAGGCCGTCTCCAACGACGCTGGTGAATACAACTTCACGGCAGTGACACCGGGGCTCTATACGGTCAGGGCGACGCTGACCGGCTTCAAGACCTACGAGAACACGGGCATCCGTATCGCCGCCCAGCAGTTCGTCACGGTCGACGCGGTGCTTGAAGTCGGCACGCTGCAGGAGACGATCACGGTCACCGGCGCGGCGCCGGTCATCGACACGTCGAACGCGACCGGCGGCGGCGTCATCAGCACCGAGCAGATGGCGGCCCTGCCGAGCGGCGGCCGCTCGGCGTTCCTGTTCGCCGTCACGCTGCCCACGGTGGTCGCCTCGGGCGACCCGCAGTTCAACCGCCAGCAGGATCAGACCAACGCGTCGCTCCTCTCGCTCGGCGGCGGCACGCGGCGCGGCAACAACTACCTCGTCGACGGCGTGCCGGTGACCGACATCAGAAACCGCGCCTCGGCCAACCCCACCATCGAAGCCCTCGACGACGTGGCCGTGCAGGTGCACAACTACGACGCGGAGACCGGCCGCACCGGCGGCGGCACCTTCAACGTCGCCACCCGCTCGGGCACCAACGCCTGGCGCGGCAGCGCGTTCTACCAGAACCGTCCCCGCTGGGGCTCGTCCAACAACTACTTCTCCGAGAAGAACGGCGTGCCGCTGCCCGAGACCTACTACCACCTCGCTGGTGGCGGCTTCGGCGGCCCGATTCTGAAGAACCGCACGTTCTTCTGGGTGGCCGGCGAAGGCTACGGCTCGAACTCGACGCGCGGCAACAACCTGCGTCTGCCGACGGCGCGTGAGAAGGCCGGCGACTTCTCCCAGAGCACCGACGGCAACGGCAACCTGGTCGTGATCTACGACCCGCTCACCGGCGACGCCAACGGCAACGGCCGCACGCCGTTCCCCGGCAACATCATCCCGTCGAACCGGATCAACCCGGTGTCGCGGGCCATGCTCAGCTACCTGAAGAACCCGACCATCGACATCAGCAACGGTGGCGAGAACTTCGCCAGCACGGCCGAGATCATCGACCGCGCCTACATGTACACCGGCAAGGTCGACCACCGCTTCAGCGACAAGGTGTCGCTGTCGGGCTTCTACCTCTACAACAAGACCGATGAGCCGTGCGCCAACTACCTCGAGCCCGGCCTGGACGGCCCCAACCGCTTCATCGACAACGGCGACTACATCCTGCGCCGCAAGGTGCATATGGTGGCGCTCAACAACACCTGGCTGCCGTCGAGCAACACGGTCGTCACCCTGCGCTACGGCTACACGCAGTTCCGCGACGACGACACCCTGTCGATCGACTTCGACCCGGCCACGCTCGGCTTCAACACCGCCTTCAGCAACGCCATCCAGACGAAGAAGTTCCCGATCGTGAACTTCGACAACTACTACCAACTCGGGGCCATCGACCCCTCCGATCGCAATCTCTACTCCTGGGCTGCCAACGCCACGGCCTCGCGCCTGCTCGGCCGTCACACCGTGAAGCTGGGTGCTGACTACCGCACCATCGGCATCGACACCCAGTCGTTCTCCGGCGGCGCCGGCGACTTCAACTTCGACAGCCGCTACACCTCGGCCAACCCGAACGTCAACGGCGTGTCTGGCGCCAACCCGTCGGGCAACGACCTGGCGAGCATGATCCTCGGCTACCCCTCGGGCGACCCGGGCAACCTGAGCCGCATCCTGGTCTCGGAGCCGGCCAACTACTTCACCCGCTACTATGGCGCCTACCTCCAGGACGACTTCCGCGTCGGGCCGAAACTGACGGTCAACGGCGGCATCCGCATCGAGCACGAAGACGGTCTGCGTGAAGAGAAGGATCGCTTCACGGTGGCCTTCGACCGCACGCTGAACCCGGGCGGCGCCCTCGGCAGCACCATCGTCAACGGCAACCCGGTGCGCGGCGGCCTCGTCTATGCCGGCGTCAACGGCGCCCCGACCCAGCAGGGCAACCAGCCGGCGGTGAAGTTCTCGCCGCGCATCGGCGTGGTCTATTCGGTGAACCCGAAGACGGTCATCCGCACCGGCTACGGCGTCTACTGGGCGCCGTGGAACTACCAGTTCGTGGGCGCGACCAACTACGGCCAGGTCGGCTACAGCCAGGACACGTTCATGACCCAGGGGCAGTACTTCCCGACCACCACTCTGACCAACCCGTTCCCCGGCGGCGTCACGCAGCCGCGCGGCAACTCGCTCGGCGCGCTCGAAGGCGTCGGCAACCCCGGCGGCATCGAGTTCATCGACCAGGACAAGAAGGCCCCCTACGTGCAGCAGTACTCGTTCGACATCAACCGCGAGCTGCCCGGCAACATCGCGGTGGGCTTCGAGTACTCGGGCGCCACCGGCCGGAACCTCGGCCTCGGCGGCTCGAACGACGGCGTGCTGAACATCAACCAGCTCGATCCGAGCTACCTCGCGCTCGGCTCGGCCCTGACCCAGCAGGTGCCCAACCCGTTCTTCGGCAACCCGGCCGGCCAGGGGTTTGCCGTCACCAGCCCGACCATCTCGCGGGCGCAGTCGCTCAGGCCGTTCCCGCAGTTCGGCAACATCCTGATGCGGCAGAACACCGGCGGCAAGAACCAGTACCACGCCGCCATCTTCAAGTTCGAGAAGCGCGTCAGCAACGGCTGGGGCGGCCGCATCAACTACACCTGGAGCCGTCTCGAGGACAACCAGTTCGGCGAAGGCAACTCCTACTCCGACACCAACGGCAACGCCCAGAACGCGTATGACCTCGACGCCGAGTACGCGCTCAGCCTGCTCGACGTGCCGCACAAGCTGGTGTTCTCGCCGGTGGTCGAACTGCCGTTCGGCGAAGGCAAGCGCTGGGCCCAGAGCGGCGTCGGCAACGTTCTGCTCGGCGGCTGGACGCTGTCGTCGATCGTCGCCTTCGAGAGCGGCTTCCCGATTGCGGTGTCGAACAACTCGAACAACCTGTCGAGCGCCTTCTTCCGCATGCAGCGTCCGAACCTCTCGGGTGACCCGGCCACGTCGGGCAGCCGCGAGGACCGTTTCTACTTCAACGGCAATCCCGGGGTGTGGCTCGACAGCGCCGCTTTCTCCAACCCCGGCGCCTTCGTGCTCGGCACCGCGCCGCGCACGCTCGACAACGCGCGCACGCCCCACAGGAACAACTGGGACTTCGTGGCCAGCAAAGAGGTGAAGCTCGTGGGCAAGGCCCGCGGCCAGATCCGCATCGAAGTGCTGAACGTGACCAACACGGTGAAGACGCGCGGACCGAACTCGGTGTTCGGCTCCTCGTCCTTCGGCCGCGTCACGTCGCAGCGCGGCTTCATGCGCCTGACGCAGCTCATGTTCCGCATGAGCTTCTAGGTATCAGGTAACAGGGAACAGGGAGAACACCACCCCGGTCTCTGACCCACTGACTGGCAACGGGCGGCTCCTTCGGGAGCCGCCCGTTGTTTGTACGGCTGCAGGTACGGCGCGTTGGCTCCGGCTGCGAACCGGGCGGTGGTTGCCCCGTGAGGCACGGGCCATTACGATCGACCTGATGCATCTCGTTCGCGTTCTTGCGGTCGTCGTCCTGCTGCCCGTCAGCGCGGCCTGCCGCAACCCTCCGGCGCCTGCTCCCGCCCCTGCGGCGTCCACTCCGGCGGCACCAGCGCCGGTGGCCGATCCCACCCAGCGCACCGGCGACCTGGGGGCGATTTCGTTTCCTGTCACCGGCGCCGCCAGTGCGCAGGACGACTTCCGGCGCGGCGTCGCCTGGTTGCACAGCTTCAGCTACGAAGACGCGATCGAGGCCTTTCAGGCGGCTCAGGCCAAGGACGAGGGCTTCGTGATGGCCTACTGGGGCGAGTCGCTGGCCTACAGCCAGCCGCTCTGGTTCGAGGAGGAGCCGGAGAAGGGACGCGCCGCCCTGGCCAAGCTCGCCCCGACACCTGAGGCGCGGCGCGCCAGGGCACGTACCCCGCGCGAGCAGGCGTTTCTCGGTGCGGTCGAGGCGCTCTGGGGCCCGGGTGAGCGTCCGGCGCGCGCGGCGGCCTATGCCGAGGCGATGGCGGCGGTGGCCGCCGACTATCCAGCCGACGACGAGGCGCAGGTCTTCTACGCCCTGGCGCTGCTGGCGACGATGCCGCGCGGTGACCTCTCGTTGCCGATCCGCGAGCGGGCAGGGCGGATCGCCGAGGCCGCGTTTGCCCGTAACCCGAAGCACCCTGGCGCGCCGCATCTCATTCTGCACGCCTACGACCACGCCGCGCTGGCCCCTCGAGGACTGGCCGCGGCCAAGGCCTACGCGGCCATTGCGCCGGCCGCCAGTCACGCCCTCCACATGCCGGCGCACTTCTTCGTGCAGCTTGGGCGCTGGCACGACGCGGCGGCCAGCGACGCGGCGTCGTGGCAGGCGTCGGTCGACTGGGCCACGCGCCGGACCAAGCCGGTCACGCTGCGCGACTTCCACAGCCTCGTGTGGTGGCAGTACGAGCTGACCCAGCGGGGGCAGTTCGCGAAGGCGCAGCAGATCGCCAAGCAAGTCGACGTCGCCATGGCCGTGGCCAGCGACGAGGACGCCATCGGCGGCCACCAGTACGCCGACAGCGACATCGGACGCGGATCGGGTCCGCTCGCGCTGCGTAACGACAAGGGCTCGATGCGGGCACGCTACGTGCTCGAGAGCGAGCGCTGGCAGGAGATGGCGGGGCAGGGCTCGTTCGACAACATCGACGAGCTGTTCGTACTTGGGGTGAGTGCGCTGCGGCTGGGAGATGCGCCGCGAGCCCGGGCCGCCTACCAGGAGCTGGCGCGGGCGGCTGGCCCACGCACGGATGCCGGGTTGCGCGAGCAGGCGTCGATCCTGCTGCTCGAGATCGAGGCGATCGCCGCCCTCATCGACGACACACCGGCCGTGGCCTGGACGAAGATGGAGGAGGCGGCAGCGTTACAGGCGCAGATGCCGAAGCCGGTCGGCCGGCCCTATCCCGTCAAGAGCGCCGACGAACTCTACGGCGAGCTGCTGCTCGAGGCCGGTCGCGCCAAGGATGCGGTGGGCTGGTTCGAGAAGGCGCTGGAGAGGACGCCCAATCGCAGTCGCGCCGTGCTGGGCCTGGCGCGCGCCTTGGCCGGAGCGGGGCGGCGCCAGAAGAGCCGCACGGCCTACACGCAGTTCCTTGCCAACTGGGCCGACGCCGATGCCGGCTTGCCGGAGCTCGCCGAGGCACAGAAAGCGGTCGCGCGCTGAGCCGCAAGCCCAGGACACTAGACGTCGTCGATCCGCACGCGCCGGATGTAGAACGACAGATCGAGACGCCGCGTTCGGATGGCGGCGTCGGCGGTGCGCAGGCTGATGTCGTAGTAGCCCGGCTCCGTCGGGCGCCAGCGGTGCGTCCAGAGCGTCCACGACCGGGTCGAGGTTGGTGCCGGGCAGACGCGCACGGGTGTGCCGGCGTCCCGCGAACCGAGCCGCATGACCAGACGGTCGACAGGGCGCGTGCCGCCCCAGACGATGCCGACGATGTGGTATTCGGTGGCGCCGTTCACGCGGCGCTGTTCGATGCGGATGGGCATGGCCGCGGTGTCGATGACCGGCGCCTCGTAGTCACGGGCGAGGTCCGGCCGACCGTTCTGGTGGGTGCGCCCGGCGTACTCGCGCATCTGCGAGGTGGCCGGTTCGTCATCGCCCACCCAGCGGATCCCGTTCACCCACTTGATCCACGCGCACCCGTACCAGCCAGGGATGACCAGACGCACCGGTGCGCCGTGGTCCGGCGTCAGCGGCGCGCCATTCATGTGGGTGGCGAGGAACGCGCCCGTGGACGTGACCTCAGCCAGCGGCAGCACCCAGCTGGCGCCGGGCTGCGAGCGCAGCGACGGACGCGACTCATCATCGATGCCCGACACGAGCACCGCTGTGGCGCCAAAGGGACGCGGCATCCCGTCGATGACCGCGGCCAGCGGCAGGCCATCCCATTCGACCGCGCTCATCAACCCGAAATTCTGCGGATTGCTGTTGCCGGCGCACTCGATGAGATGCGCCCCCTGCGGGACGCCGCGCCGGGCGACCTCGGCAGCGCTGGTTGTGGGCGCGGCGCCGGCCGGTTCGCCGGGCAGACTGATGTGCCAGCGATCGGGACCCTGGCTGAGGCCCGGCGGCACGGCCGTGCGCACGAACACATCGCGCGAGGGCGTGATCAGGCGATCCGGCTGGAGGGTGGTCAGATCGGTGAAGAGCCGCGCGTCCAGACCCGGGCCGCCGAGCATCCGGCCGAGCGGCGTCTCGGCGGCGCCTGGACCGTAGAGGGGCAGCGTGCGAACCAGTTCGCCGGCCGGCACGGGCTCGCAGCCCTCCTGCGCCGTCAGGGCCGCCCACGCCTCGGCTGGCACGAGGCTCAAGCCGGCAGCGCGTGCCGCACGTCCCAGGAAGTGGCGGCGCGACTGGGCGGTCTGGGCGGGTGGAGGCGCTCCGGCGCGCATGGCTCAAGTATTCCACACGCGCTCGCTATAATCGCTCTATGGCATACCGTCCGCTCACCGGGTCCCTCGTCGCCGCCCTGCTCGTGGTGGCGGTCGCGGCGGGTCTTGCGGCGCAACAAGCGCCGCCCTCCGTCTCGCAGCCGACGTTCCGTTCGGGTGTCACGGCCGTCACGACCGACGTCATCGTCCGCGACAAGGACGGACGGTTCGTGGCCGATCTCACCAAAGGTGATCTGGCGGTGGTCGAGGACGGGGTGCCGCAGACGATCACCTCGTTTTCCCTCATTCACGGCGGCCGGACCTTCAATCTCTTCGCGCCGGAGGCAGTGGCCGCGCCCGAGGCGCCTGAAGGCATCGTGCTGCCGGCCAAGCGCCGCACGGTCGAGGACACGGCCGGCCGGGTGCTCGTGATCTTCGTGGACGATATCCACTTCGAGCCCGAGTACACGCCGCACGTGCGGCGCATCGTGCAGGAGCTGGCCGACAACCTGCTGCACGACGGCGATCTCGTGGCGATGATCTCGAGCGGCCCGTCCAGCATCTCCACCGGCCTCACCTACGATCGCAAGCTCATCGCGGCGTCGGCGACCAAGATCCGGGGCAGCGGGCAGACGGCGCAGGAGATCTTCCGCCTGCTCGAGACCGGCCAGGGGCCGGCCGACGTCCGCAACCGCGCGCAGATGGCGTTCTACGCCGCCTACGACGTGCTCGGCGAGCTCGAACAGGTGGCCAACAAGCGCAAGGCGTTCCTCTACATCAGCACCGGCTACGACTTCGATCCGTTCGCCGAGGGACGCAAGGGCACCGACCGCATCATGGGCGGGCGCTTTGCCGAACCGACCAGATTCATCAGCAAGGATCAGGAAGACAACCCGTACTTCGAGTTGCCGCGCATCAACGCCGACATCGACCTGTACGCCTATATGCGTGAGCTGACGCTGTCGGCGAACCGGGCCAACGTCAGCATCTACGCGGTCGATCCGCGCGGGCTGAGCGGCGTCGTCGACGCCGGCAACTACCTCGACCAGAGCGAATGGCGCACCTATCTGCAGAAGACGCAGAGCACCCTGAGGTACATGTCGGAGCAGACCGGGGGGTTTGCCGTCGTCAACTCCAACGACTTCGCGTCGGAGTTCAAGCGGATCGACGCCGAGACGAGCGACTACTACATCATCGGCTACAACTCGACCAATCCGGACCCGCTGAAGCGCGTGCGGGAGATCGACGTGACCACCTCCCGGCCGGGCGTAGACGTCGCTGCCAGGCGCGCCTACTCTCTCAAGACACCGGGCAAGCCGCCGCGTCCGCCGGCTCCGCCGAGCAAGAAGAAGTAACGGACCCTCCCGGGTCCTAGGGCGCGGCCGAGACGACCGCGAGCCACTCCTGCACGAGGGCCGCGTGCAGGCCGGGGCGTGCGACATAGGTGCCCGCGAGCCGCTCGAAGCGCGCCGCGGCGTCGGGAATCGACACACCGACGACGTGCGCGGCAAACAGCGCATGCAGCCTCAGGAAGTCCACGCTGCCATCGGCGGGCTCGGGCGCCTCCGTGGCATCGAGCAGGTCCAGCGCATCCGCGTAACGGCGCGTCGCGATGTGGGTCATGGCCAGCGCCTGCCGGGCCTCGGTGTCGCCGGGGTGGCGGTCGAGCACGGCGGTGGCCATGGCGGCGGCCCGGGCCACGTCCTGGCGTCGCAGGTAGGCGTCGACGAGCATCGGCGAGACGACGGTGTCGGCCATGCCTTCCTCGCGCGCGTCGTTCCAGGCGGCGACGGCGGCCGCGTCGTCTCGGAGCAACGCGGAGGTGGCGCCGAGCATCAGGCGGACGGGGCCCGCTGGCGCTCCTTGCGCGACGGCCTGGGTGAGCTGCGTGGCGACGGTGCGGGGTGAGTCGCCGAGACCGTAGAGGCCGAGCGCGAGCAGCGCCTGGGCCAACGGACGCTCGGAGGGCTCGGTGACCGCGACCTGCACCAGTTCGGCGAAGCGGCCGGCTTCGGCCGCGGCCAGGGCACGGGCGAGGGGCGGCGAGGGCGACCCCGGCGCCAGTGCGCGTGCCAGGCTGGCGAGCACGATGGGCGTGAGCAGTTGCTCGCGCCGGAAGGCCTGGCCTGCCGTCGGGGCTTCCCGCAGCAGGCTGGTCGGCGAGCCCTTGATCTCGAGGGCCACTTCCGTGACGACCTTCCGGCCGGCCAGCCGATCGTCGGCCGTCACGTCGATGCGGTAGCGGCCACGGGGAAAGGTCGCCAGCGGCGCGCGGACCGCGCCGAACAACGGATGCCCGAGGGCGACGTCGAAATCCTCCGGCAACGAGTCGGCGCGATGTCGCTGCGGCTCGAGGCGGCCGAATGCCTCGAGGCGATTGCCGATCATACGGTGCAACTGGAAGGTGACCTCGACGTCGGGCTTGCCCGCTGCCGTCCCCGACGCGTTCACCACCTGGTAGACCAGGCCGAGCGTGCCGTCGTTGACGAGTCGATTGCCGGGAGCGGGAACGACCTCGACGCCGCCAAAGGCATACGGGTGACCGGCCTGCTGCATCGCGGAATAGGGTTTCGAGAGTGTCACGACGTCTTCGGCGACGACGATGTCGCTCAGGCCGAATACCGCGGGGGCCGGGGGCAGCCGCAGCCGCTGGGTGACGACGACCACCTGCGGCCGCGCCCCCGCAGGAGACGCCGGGTCGACCCAGCCCACGAGCAGGTCGTAGTCCCCCGGTCCGGCGGTGACGCTGCGCAGCAGGCGCACGTGGCCGGCAGGGCCGGTCTGCAACTGGGCGCCAGCGTCGAAATCCTCGAATGGGAAGAGCGATGTGCGCTGCTGGTCGGCCTTCTCGAGCATGGCCTTGCGGCGGGCCGCTTCATCTTCGCGCATGCGTGTCTCGCGCTCACGCCGCAACTCGCCCAGGCGCAGCGCGGAGGTGGCATCGGCCGCGACGTCGCCGACTGCCGCGGCCGTGCCCCCGATCGGCATCTCGCCGGCGTTCACCGTTGTGGAGCGGGCCGCCCGCATCGGCAGCGGATCGCCTCGCCGTCCCTTCAGCCATTCCAAGACCGCCGATCGCTCGGCGACGACACTCGCGGGCGTGGCCGGATCACGGCGCGTCGCTAGGCGCGCGTAGAGAATCACCGGGCCCCGCGGCGGCGCCACGCCAGGCACGTCGGCCCGCAGCGCGATGTAGTGGGAGCCGTCGGACGCTCTTAGCACGTGAGAAATCCACGTGGCGCTCGTGATGGCCGTATCGGTCGGGTCAAGCGCGGCGCGGTCGACGGCCGTGATCACGGCTTCGAGCGTGGCGCGCTGGGCCTTGTTGAGCTTCGGTTCCGCCGATTGCGCGCCAACCGGCATCGCGCCGGTGACGCAGATACCCAGTGCGGCGATGGTGGCGGCGAGTCGTTGGCACACGTGCATGGTGGAACCTGAAGCGCCGAGGCCACCTTACCACGGCGCGGCCGGCAGCGCGTTCGAGACACCGCGTCGATCGACGACTCCGCCACGAGAGCTGCGGATGTGCCCCGGCTGGGCGCGTACCCAGAGGGCTGTCGGTTGGGGGAGTCGGGTGGGGCAGGGAAGCTGGTGGCCAGGGACGGGATCGAACCGCCGACACTGCGATTTTCAGTCGCATGCTCTACCAACTGAGCTACCTGGCCACGGTCTGTGCCGGACGAGCGACACAGAAAAACGACTATAACACAGGGGAATCGCGAAGAACCACGCCCCCGAGTCTGCGGCCGTAGACTCGGGGGTCGCCCGGGAGTGGCGTTGGCCAAGGCCAGCCTGACGCGTGCTGCCCGCCGACGTAGATCCGCGACACGGCGATGAACGTGGCCAGCCCCCACAGCATCGGCCCGGCTGTCGGCATTGTGGCCGGCGGGACTTCAATCGTGCGGGCGGCGACTTGGCCACCCGGCGATGGGCGCGCCCGGCCGACGAGCGGCTTCACCACGTCGCTGGCCACCACGCAGGTGAGCGCCACGGCAAGACAGGCGCTGAACGCCGACGCGCGCTCAAGCGCCGTGCCCACGTCGGGCCTAGACGACGGCGGCGGCGGCCGGTTCGGTGTCGCGCATCAGTCCGAGTTCGCGTCGCACGCGGTCCTCGATCGTCTGGCGGATGTCCTTATGCTCCTTGAGGAACACCTTGACGTTCTCGCGGCCCTGGCCAAGACGTTCGCCGCCGTACGAGAACCAGGCGCCGCTCTTGTCGATGATCTTCCGCTCGACCGCAAGGTCGATGAGGTCGCCTTCGCGCGACACACCTTCGCCGTACATCATGTCGACCTCCGCCTCGCGGAAGGGCGGCGCCATCTTGTTCTTGACGATCTTGACGCGGGTGCGCCCGCCGACGACGACGTCGCCGTCCTTGATGGCGCCGATGCGGCGGATGTCGACACGCACCGACGAGTAGAACTTCAGCGCCCGGCCACCGGTGGTGGTTTCCGGGCTGCCGAACATGACGCCGATTTTCTCGCGCAGCTGGTTGATGAAGACGAGCGTCGTCTTCGATTTCGCGACCACGGCCGTGAGCTTGCGGAGGGCCTGCGACATGAGGCGCGCTTGCAGCCCCACCTGCGCATCACCCATCTCGCCTTCGATTTCCGCCCTGGGCACGAGCGCGGCTACCGAGTCGACCACGACCACGTCGACCGAGCCCGATCGCACCAGCACTTCGACGATCTCGAGGGCCTGTTCGCCGTTGTCGGGTTGTGACACGAGCAGGTTCTCGATGTCGACACCCAGCTTGCGCGCGTACTCGGCGTCGAGTGCATGTTCGGCGTCGACAAACGCCGCCATCCCACCGGCCCGCTGCGCTTCGGCGATCACCTGCAGCGTGAGCGTGGTCTTGCCGGACGACTCGGGACCGAACACCTCGACCACACGGCCGCGCGGAAAACCGCCGATCCCGAGCGCGTAGTCGATGCTGATCGAACCTGTTGAGATCGCCTCGTGGGGGACGACCGGGCCCTTCGACCCCAGGCGCATGATGGCGCCCTTGCCGAACTGCTTCTCGATTTGGCCCACTGCCATCTCGATGGCTTTGAGGCGCTCCTTCACATCATCCACTGCCATGGCTGGATTCTCCGTCGACAGGGGCCGCTCCCCAGTCGGAGCCGCCGGTCAACCGAGGACGATGCTAACGACAGGCCAAGCGAAAGTCAAGCGACAATACGTGAATGCCTCATCAGATATACCTTCATAATCAGTAGTTTAGAAGGACATCCGACTTTCGCCTCAGGACCGTGGCCCCGGCCACGGTGCAGAGGCTGCTTCCTCTGAGATTGACCGCGCGCGCAGGAGTTGCGTACGGTGGACAGATGCCGAGCCCGGTTGGACACGCGCTGGGCGGAGCCATTGTCGGCCTCGTGTTCGACAGACGTCAGCCTGGCAGCGGCGCAGGGTTGGCCGGGCGACTGCGCCAGGCACTGACGTCGCGGCTGGTCGTTGCCTCGACGGTTGCGGCCTGCTTGCCGGACCTGGACTTCCTCTGGGGTCGCCACAACATGGAGACGCACAGCCTCGGCGCTGCCGTGCTTGCCGGCCTGATCGCCTGGTTGTGGCGCCGCCGGCAGATCGACGGGCGCGGGGCCACAGTGATCGCCCTGGCCTGGGCCTCGCACGTGCTCTTCGACTGGCTCGGTTCAGACGACACGCCGCCGCTTGGCGTGATGGCGCTCTGGCCGGTTACTTCCGCCTTCTACTTCGCCCACGCCTACGTGTTCGAGGCCATCTCGCGACGCTACTGGCTCGAAGGGTTCTGGGCGCACAACTTGTGGGCGCTCGGAACCGAGGTGCTGATGCTGGCACCGTTGCTCGCCGTGGCCGCGTGGTGGCGCCAGCGCGTGCCAAGAGCGGCGTCAGGAGACGGCGGCCGGCCCTGACGCCCGGGCGCCGGAGGCTCAGCGCTGGGGGCGAACCGAACGGGCCGGTGTCTTGGTAGAAGACTTCGCCTGGTAGAGCCCGATCGTGCTCTGGTCGGTCAAAGTCTGCCCCTCGTACTTCCACGTTCGCTTGTACTCGATGTGTGCCAGGAGCGACGCGCCCGCCGGCACCACGACCGGGGCGGCCAGCATCACAAAAGACGTGCCGCCCGGCATCCACGCCCCCAGTTCATGCACGGCGCCATCGGCGGTCTCGAGCGTGAACGTGGCGCTGCGGACGATGGCAGGATTCCCCGGCAGCAGATCCAGCGCCGCGATCTCGCGGCCGGCGGCGGCCGTGAGCGGCAGCGACACGTCATGGGCCGCCCGGTTGGTCGTGGCCACGAGGGTGAACGGCGCCGGCAGCGGCAGTGGCACGTCGGGCGGTCCTTCCGCCCACGCGTTGACGAGCGCGACCGGCGCGGGGGCGGCGTCGGCGTCACCGCGTGGCGTGCCGCCGTTGGCCCACACGAGCATCATGTCGAGTTCGCGGGCCGTGAGCTTCATCGGATGCCACGCCGGCGGCGCGTCCTCGCTGAGGAACTCGAGGCGCAGAGATTCCGCCCACGGCGCCGCGTCGTCGTAGGTGAGCAGCGACATCGGGGCGACGCCACCGTCGACGTGACAACGGCTGCAGTGGCCTCGAAAGAGCGGGAACAGGTCTTCGTTGAACGTGAATTTCGACGTGATGGCCTTGTGTGCCGCCGAGGGCACCTGCAATGACAGGACCGCGCCGAGCGCGACGGCAACGCCAGCCGCGGTGCGCACGGCGAGCGACGTCGTGCGACTCATCGAATGCCTCCGAACGCGGATTGCATGACCGTCACACCAGCAGCGAACGCCTCGGCCGCACGCTGCACGACGTCGCGTTCCCCGCGATCGCCGGCCGAATCGAGGCGGAACGCCGCCAGCACGATCGCCCGGCTCGCGGTCTCGACCTCCACGCGCCGCGCCCGAGGAAACTCGCGGGCGTGCAGTTCCAGCGCCAGGGCCAGATCCTTGCCCTGCAGGGCCGGCACCCAGACTTCACTGAGGCCGCCACGGCCGACGATCTCGGTCAGCGCGTCGCGCCGTTCGACCAGCATCGTCACGAGCTCGCCGGGCGTATCGGGAATGTCCATCATCAGTCGCGACGCCACATCGAGCGCCGCGGGCATCGAGTCGGTGGAGAAATCGGCGAACGCGAAATCGAACCGCTGTTCCTTGCCGCCCGGCTCGAACACCGCCTGCATCGTCACGTTGGCCGGCAGCGGCAGCGTGTCGACGGCGGCCTCGAGGTAGGCGCCGTCGCCGGCGACCGCCAGCGGCACCGATGCCACTTCTTTGGTGACGAAGGTCTTCGGATCGGTTTCTTCCTTCGTCACGATCCGCGCAGCCATCGCCTTCACTCGGTCTGCCGCCAGCGGCTTCGTGTAGTCGTCGTAGAGATACAGGCGGAAGACACCAGGGGAGGGATACACGCCCTCGACGTGGTGCCAGTAGTCCTGCGCCATGAAGAACTGCCCGCCATGCTGCGGGTTGTGGTTGCCGTGGGCCGCGGCCCGCTGCACGCGCACCGCCTGGGTGCCGTCGGTGCAGCGCCCGGGCTCCATCAGGTCGTTGTCGACGCCGCTGCAGCGCCAGGCGACCGACACGGTCACCTCGCCGAGCGTGCGGCCGCAGATCGGGCACTTGCCGGCTGCCTTCTCGGCAACGACGGAATGCACCGGGCAGGTATGGACGGTGTCGAGCCGCATGGGCTCGAGCCCCATCTTGCAGATCGGGCACTCGCCGTCTTCGTGCGCTACCTGATCCGAGTGCATCGGACAGACGTAGACGAGGGGCGGCAGTTCCTGCTCCTGAGCGTGGAGGTGGGCGGAAATGGCCGAACCGGCCAGAAGCCACGCGATGACGACGGCGACAGAGACGGCGCGCTCGGGACGGGCCATGCGGCGATGATAGCGCGCCAGGGCCGGCATGAGGATCGCGATGTCACTGGCGGGCATAAGATACGGACCATACCCGACAGGATCCGCTGCGGCCAGTTCGCACCGCAGGAGTTCCAGAAGCGTTTTCCGGCCGCCACGCCACGGGCGTGACGCCAACGAGTGCACCATGACCAGCCGAATCCCAGCATCCGTTGCGGTGGGCGTGACCGTGATGGCGGCGGCCGCCGCCTTGTCGTTTGCCGCCCAGGCGCCCGTGCCGGCTCCCGGCCCGTCGCCCACCGTCATTCCGCAGCTCCACCTGGCGCTGACCAACGCCAACGTCGTCAATGTCGGCGACGGCACCATCATCACCGGCGCCACCGTGGTGGTGCGCGACGGACGCATCACGTCGGTGGGACCGGGAGCGGCGCCGGCCGGCGCCACCGTGATCGATGTCGGCGGCCGCTGGCTGCTGCCGGGCCTGGTCGACGTGCACACGCACCTGGCGACGATGGACGCGGCCGAGCGTGCCCTGATGTCGGGCGTGACCACGGTGCGCTCCGCCTCGGTCGGGTTCTTCCAGGACGTCGGGCTGCGCGAGTTCGTCAGGGCCGGGTACCTCGCAGGGCCTGATGTGCTGGCGGCCGGGCTCTACGTCACGAGAGATGATCCGTCGTGGCTGGCCGATCCGGCCCTGGTCGCGCTCTGGCCCCGGATCGATTCGACGGATCGGCTCCGCCAGCTCGTTCGGCTCAACAAGACCCGCGGCGTCGACGTCATCAAGACGCGCGGCACCGAACGAGCGGGCCGGCCCGACACCGACCCGCGCGAGCAGGTCTACAGCGAGGCGGAATTGACGGCGGTGGTCGACGAGGCCACCAAGCTCGGTCTCGACGTGCTGTGCCACACGCACGGCACCGAGGGTTCGGAGGCCGCGATCCGCGCCGGCGTTCGCAGCATCGAACACGGCACCTATCTCACGCCGGCGCAGCTACGTGCGATGAAGGCGAAGAACATTTTCTGGGTGCCGACCTACTCGACGCTCATCGATCTCGTCGAGCCCGGCGGCGACTACGACGATCCGGTCGTGCACGTCCGCGGACGCTTCATGCTGCCGGTGCTCCGCGCGGCATTCAAGGAAGCGCTGGCCATCGGTGTGAAGATTGCGACCGGCGCCGACTCCGGCTACGGCGCCGCGAGCGTGACGCGCGTCGGGCAGGAGGCGACGAATTTCGTCGCGCTCGGCATGACGCCGCTCCAGGCCGTGCAGGCGGCAACCTCGGTCGGCGCCGAACTGCTGCGGCTCGAGACCCGCATCGGGCGCGTGGCCCCGGGCTTCGAGGCCGACCTCATCGCCGTCGACGCCAATCCACTGGTCGACATCCGCGCCCTCCAGGACCCGCTCCTGGTCGTGAGCAACGGGCGGCTGGCATTGAATCGGCTCCAGTTCGGACGCTGAGCCGCGGCGGTTCCCGGATTTGACATCTGCGTCGGGCCAGCCATAATGCCCGCGATCGAGCGACAGCACACACGCATCCAGCAGGAGGTCTCCATGGCCGGTTCGTACCAGGTTTCACGGCGTCGGTTCCTCGGTGGTTCGGCCGCCGCGCTCGGCGGGCTCACGAGCGGCCTGCTCGGCGACACGCTGGCGGCACAGCCGCAGGCGCCGCCCCTGGCTGGCCCGCTCTCGGCCCTGATGCCGAAGGGCGCCGTGGACGAGGCCTACTGGTGGAAGGTGCGGGGACAATTCAACGTCGTCGACGGCCTGACTTTCATGAACAACGGTACCTACGGCCCGACGCCGCGGGTGGTCGTCGAATCGCTGGCGCGCTACGAGCGCGAGCTGGCCGAAGACCCGACCGACAACTACCGCAACGACGGCCGTGACGCCGTGCGCGCGCGAATGGCGGCGTTTGTCGGCGCCTCAGCCGACGAGATTGCCCTGACACGCAGCACCAGCGAGGGCATGAACATCTTCATCAAGGGCCTCGACTGGAAGGCCGGCGACGAGGTGGTCTACTGCACCCACGAGCACGGCGGCGGCATCCAGCCACTGCAGCAGATCGAGGCGCGTTACGGCGTCAAGCTCGTCCGTATCGAAGTACCGTCACCGCCCGAGAGCGTCGATCAGATCGTGCAGATCTACGAACGCGCGATGACAGCCAAGACCCGGCTGCTGATGGTGAGCCACATGACTTACGTCACCGGCCTCATCACGCCGATCAAGGCGCTGTCGGATCTCGCCCACAGCAAGGGTGCGCTCATCTCGGTCGACGGCGCGCACCCGCTCGGCATGCTCGACCTGAACTTCGCCGCCCTTGGTATTGATCACTACGCGGCGGCGGGGCAGAAGTGGCTGCTGGCGGGTACCGGCACCGGTGTCTGCTACATCAAGCGCAGCCTGCAGGACCGCATCTGGCCGCTCATGGGCAATGCGGATCAGAAGGCGATGAACGACCCGAAGTCGAGCTCCTATGGCGCCAAGCGCTACGAACTCGGCGGGCAGAGGAACGTCCCGAGCTTCATGGCGATGGCCGACGCATTGGACTTCCACGAGGCGATCGGCAAAAAGACCGTCGAGGCCCGCGTGCGGCAGTTGAGCACCAAGCTCCGCGCCGGGCTGAAGGCGATTCCGGGCGTCAAGATGTGGACCTCCGAGGATCCGCAGTTCGCCGCCGGCCTCACGCTCTTCTCGGTGCACCAGATCCCGATGGAGAACGTCGTCAAGGGGATCTACGATCACAACCGCGTCTGGATCCGCACCATGTCGACCGGCAACTTGAACGGCGTGCGCGCCGCCACGCACATCTACAACATGCCCGATGAAGTGGACCGTCTGCTCGAGGCCGTCACCCACGTGGCGAAGAACTCGACTCGCTACATGACGACGTCGCAGGTGGCGCGCTAGACGATCGGCCGGCGGTCTGGCCCGGCCCGTCAAGGGCGCGGGGCGCGATAGATGATTGTCTTCGCTACTCGACCGACGGCGCGATCGATGAGGGCGCCGATCGCGGAGCCGGTGCCGGTTGAGACGAGGGGAATCAACACCCGGCCGCCCACGGGCTCGCCAGACACGCCGCCGGCCTCGATGGCGGCCGTCATCACGGCGCCGTAGATGAGTCCGGCCAGACCGCCGATCGCTGCGCCGTTGACCCCGGAGTCCTGGCGTGCATGCGCGTTGGCAGCCGTCAGGACGTCGCTGCGAGGAATGATCTGGATTCCCTGGGCGGTGTGCAGCACCAGTGCCTCGGCCTCGACGTTCCGCACGGAGCGGCGGACGCGTCGCCCGCCCTTCGCGTTCACGGTCACCTGGTGACCGGATCCGAGTGCCATCACGACCGCCCATGTCGATGGCCCTGCCGACCCCTGTGCCTCGGCGTGATTGATGAACCCACACCAGAGCAGTAGGACGAGCAGGAACGCGCGCATGACCTGGCGACCCATCTGGCGTGTCATCGCTGACCTGAGCTCCTTACCCTTGGTCTGGATGAGGCCGCGGGTCGAGGGGATGTCGGTGCAGCAGGCGTGATCGTACGGCGTCAGTTCCCGCCTGCAGCAGCGACATCCCCTCGACCCGCGGCCGACGAAGACGGTGTCTATACCAGCTCGACGGCGAGGGCGACGCCGTTGCCGCCGCCGAGGCAGAGCGTGGCGATGCCGCGCTTGCCGCCGCGGTCCTTGAGCGCGTAGAGCAGCGTCGTCAGCACGCGGGCGCCGGAAGCGCCGATCGGGTGGCCCAGGGCGACCGCGCCGCCGTTGACGTTGACTTTCGCGGCGTCGATTCCAAGCTCGCGAATGACCGCCACGCCCTGAACGGCGAACGCCTCGTTCAACTCGAAGAGGTCGACGTCCTCCAGCTTCCAGCCGGCCTTCTTCGCCACCTTACGCGAGGCCTCGACCGGCGTCATGAGCAGCATCTTGGGCTCGAGCCCGCTCGTGGCCTGCGCCACGATGCGGGCCATCGGCTGCACGCCGAGGGCCTTGGCCCTGGCGGCCGACATCACGACCAGCGCCGCCGCGCCGTCGTTGACCGGCGGCGCGTTACCGGCCGTGACGCTGCCGTCCTTCTTGAAGGCCGGCTTGAGGGCCCGCAGTGTCTCCGGCGTCGTGTCGGCGCGCACCGACTCATCTTGGTCGAACATCACCGGCGCGCCCTTCTTCTGCGGGATCTCGACCGGCAGTAGCTCGGCGGCGAACTTGCCGGCGGCGTGGGCCGCCGCGGCTTTCTTGTGGCTGGCTGCGGCAAACTCGTCCTGCTCGTCGCGTGTCACCTTGAAGGCATCCGCCACGGTCTCGCCGGCGTTGCCCATGTGCCAGTTCTCAAACGGGCACCACAGGCCGTCGTGGATCATCGAGTCGATCATCTGCGCGTGGCCCATCCGCAGGCCTTCGCGGGCCTTGCCGAGCAGGTAGGGCGCATTGCTCATCGACTCCATACCGCCGGCCACCGCGATCTCGATGTCGCCGGTCTGGATGCCCTGCTGCGCCAGCATCACCGCCTTGAGCCCCGATCCGCACACCTTGTTGATGGTGAGCGCGGCGACATGGTTGCCGAGCCCGCCTTTGAGTGCGGCTTGCCGCGCCGGCGCCTGGCCGGCTCCGGCCGAGACGACGTTACCCATGATGCATTCCTCGACCAGGGCCGGGTCGATGCCCGCACGCACGACCGCCTCACGCACGACCAGCGCGCCGAGCGCGGGCGCGGGCATGTCCTTGAGGGTGCCGAGGAATTTGCCGGTGGGGATACGAACGGCGCTGACGATGACGGCTTCCTGCATGACGAGTCAGTCTCCAGTCTGGGGGGCGGCGCGCAGCGACGTGCGGCGTGGCCGCCTGGTCGCGCCGCCGGCAATCTCGATCTTCGCGACCACGCCGGCGCCAAGCCACGGCTCGAGCTGGCGGAGGAGGTCATGACGCAGGCGGTGCACCTCCTGCGCCCATTGCGGATCCCGGGCCTGCACCACGAGCACGCCGCCGTCGCCGAGCGCCACGTCGGTGACACGCGCGATCGCGGCGCCACCGGCGGCGCGCCAGGCGAAGCTGACCTTCTCGGGCGTGAGCGGCGCCTGGCGGATGGCAGTGGCGAGCACGGCCGGCAGCACGCGGCTGGCATGATCCATCCTCCGAAGGATAGCACCCGCTCAGCGGACGAGGTGCCAGGCCTCCTGGCGCGCAGGGGAGCTGGCGTCCGGGCATCCATCGTAGCCTACGTGATTTAATCCCTGGGTGCCGGCTACCCCAACGTTCGTCCTCGCGTCGGCGTCGCCTCGCCGGCAGGAACTGCTGACCGCGGCTGGCTACCGCTTCGAGGTCGTCACAGCCGACGTCGACGAGGCGTTGCGCGAGGGCGAGACGGCCGACCTCTACGTGGCGCGACTCGCGGAGGCCAAGGCGCGGGCCGTCCTGGCCGAGCGCCCCGGCGCGCTCGTGCTCGGCGCCGACACGACCGTGGTGGTCGACGGCGTCGTTCTCGCCAAACCCGCCGACGCGGCCAACGCCGCCCGGATGCTGGGCTTGCTGCAGGGGCGCGCGCACACGGTGCTCACGGGCGTGGCTCTCGTGGCGTCAGGATGGTCGCGTGTCGAGGTGGCTGCCACCACGGTGTGGTTCGCGGCCATGACCTCGGCCGAGATCGACGGCTACGTGGCTTCGGGTGAGCCGATGGACAAGGCCGGCGCCTACGCCGTCCAGGGGCGCGCCGCCCGCTTCGTCACCCGTATCGAAGGCTCCTACAGCAACGTCGTCGGCCTGCCGGTGGCGCTCGTTCACGCGCTCCTGGCGGAATATCCAGGCGGCTAGTGGGACGTTCCCGCCTTCGCCGGCGCGCGTCGGATCGAGGGGACGCGGCGAACCGAGGTAGATGCCAGGCGCCTGGTCAAGGCACGAGTCCTGCCGCTCTCTCGGTTGACCGGGTGTCGGGGCGGGGATACTCTAGACAGGGAGTCCGGTTCGACTCTGCCTCTGGAAGTCATTGACCATGAAGCACAAAGCCATCAAGGTCGGTCTGACGAGCCTGGTGCTCGTCCTGTCGTTTGGCGGTCTCCTCTACTCGACGATGTCGGAGAGCACCGAGTACTACAAGCACGTCGACGAGGTGATGAGCGAGCCCGCGGCTTGGTACGGCAAGCCGCTCCAGCTTCACGGCTTCGTGAAGCCCGACTCGATTTTCCGCAAGCGCGAGTCGCTCGAGTATCGCTTCGAGGTGCAGAGCCAGGGCCACGTTGTGAAGGCCACCTACACCGGCATCGTGCCCGACACGTTCCAGCCCGACGCCGAAGTCGTGCTCAAGGGCGTGCTCGGCCCTGATGGCTTTGTCGTCCAGCCCAATGGCGTGATGGCCAAGTGCCCGTCGAAGTACGAGGCGCAGGTCGACACCAAGGGCCGCGTCCCGGCCAAGACGGGCGCCACCTCGGGCGGCGAGTAGGCGTCGTTTTCGGGGCCTGCGCGTCGCACGCCCCCGTCTATTCGTCAGCGAGATCCGCTCATGGCTACACTCGGCGCAGTATTGCTCCTGTCGGCGTTCGTGATCTCGGCCTACGCGGCGGCCGCCTCGGTGGTCGGCGCCCGGCGCCACAACAACCGGCTGACCGAGAGCGGCGTTGGCGCACTCTACCTGGTGGCAGCGGTGATGACCGTGGCCACCGGCGTCATCGTGCATGCCTTCGTCGTCGGCAACTACACCATCAAGTACGTGCAGCGCTACTCCGAGAGCGCGCAGCCGCTTGGCTACAAGCTGGCCTCGTACTGGGGTGGGCTCGACGGCTCGGTCATGTTCTGGGTCTTCCTGCTGTCGCTGTTCGGCGCGGCGGCGGTGCGCATCAACAAGGAACGGCACCGGGAGCTCATCCCGTACGTCGTCGCGACGCTGAGCGTCGTGCAGATGTTCTTCCTGTTCCTGATGATCGCGCACAACAACCCGTTTGCGACCTACCTCACCGACGTGCCGCGCGAGGGGGCGGGTCTGAACCCGTTGCTCCAGAACTTCTACATGGCGATCCACCCGCCCACGATGTACCTGGGCTTCGTGGGCATGACCATTCCGTTCGCCTTCTGCATCGCCGCCCTCATCACCGGACACCTCGACGACAGCTGGCTGCGCGCAGTGCGCCGCTGGACGATGATCTCGTGGTTCTGCCTGTCGCTCGGCCTGACGCTCGGGATGATCTGGGCCTATGAGGAACTGGGCTGGGGCGGCTTCTGGGGCTGGGATCCGGTCGAGAACGCGGGCCTGCTG
The DNA here is from genome assembly GCA_018000455.1 of Acidobacteriota bacterium. Lineage (GTDB taxonomy): Bacteria > Acidobacteriota > Vicinamibacteria > Vicinamibacterales > UBA2999 > CADEFD01. The sequence goes on along the minus strand of JAGNJW010000014.1, from coordinate 26,683 downwards.
CCGTGGTTCACGGCCACCGCCTTCCTCCATTCGGTCATGGTGCAGGAGCGGCGCGGCATGCTGCGCGTGTGGAACGTCACGCTGGTCATCGTCACTTTCTTCCTCACGCTGTTCGGCACCTTCATGACCCGCTCGGGCGTCGTGCAGTCGGTGCACGCCTTCGGCGAAGACAAGCAGCTGGCCATGATGTTCATGGTCTTCATGAGCGCCTTGCTCATCTTCAGCTTCGGCTGGGTCATCTACCGTCTGCCGCTCCTCAAAGCGCGCAACGAGCTCGATTCCTGGGCGTCGAAGGAAGCGGCGTTCCTCGCCAACAACTGGGTGCTGCTGTTCTCGGCGCTGTTCGTGCTCTTCGCCACGATGTTCCCGACCTTGACCGAGGCCATCACCGGCGAGCGCCTCACCGTCGGCCCGCCGTTCTTCAACACCTGGATGACGCCGGTCGGGCTCATCCTGCTGCTGCTCACCGGCATCGGACCGCTGCTGGCCTGGCGCTCGTCGTCGGTGTCGGTGATGTGGCACCAGTTCAAGTGGCCGATCGCCTCGGGCGTGGCGGCCGGCGTGCTGACCCTGTCGCTCGGCATCCGTGTCTGGAGTTCCGGCCTGTGCTTCGCGCTGAGCGGCTTCGTCGTCGGCACGATGGTCCAGGAGTTCGTGCGCGGCGCCGGGGTGCGGCGGCAGACGACCGGTACCGACCTGTTCACGGCGATGGTCGGCCTGGTCAGCCGCAACAAGCGCCGCTACGGTGGCTACATCGTGCACGTCGGCATCGTGCTGATGTTCATGGGCTTTGCCGGTGAGGGCTTCGGCCGCGACGAGCAGGCGCTGCTCAAGCCGGGGCAGCAGGTGACCATCGATCGCTACGTGCTGCGGCTCGACTCGATCCGCGCCACCGACGACGGTCAGAAGCAGATGGTGACGGCGCAGATCACCGTGCAGGACACGTCGGGCGCGACGCTCGGCACGATGTACCCGGCCAAGTGGTTCTATCGCAGCCGGCCGCAGGAACCGACCACCGAGGTGGCCATTCGGCGCTCGCTCGCCGAAGATCTCTACATCGTGATGGCAGCCTTCGAGCTGGGCGATCAGTCGGCCAGCGTCGAAGTACACGTCAACGAGCTCGTCAACTGGATCTGGATCGGCTTTGGACTGATGGCGATCGGCACCGGCATCGCGCTCCTGCCAGAAACCGTCCTCGCCATGGCCGGCGCGCGTGCCGGCGCCGAAGTGGCGGCCACGCTGCTGCTCGCCGGTGTGCTCTTGACGCCGGTTGGCGCCCGCGCGCAGACCGCCAGCGATGGCGCCGCGTCGACCGGCGCGCCCGCCACCGGCACGCTCGTCTTCCGCTCCGCGCTCGAGCGCGACCTGGCCAACGAGATCATGTGCACGTGCGGTTGTCGATTGCCGGCCGGCACGTGCGGCATGACCAACTGCGAGGGCAAGGCCGCACAGCTGGCCAAGATCAAGTCGTTGGTCGCCGAAGGCAAGGACCGCGACGCCGTGCTCGCCAGCTTCGTCGAGGAGTTCGGTGGCCAGCACATCCTGGCGCGGCCGCTCGACGAGGGGTACCACAAGCTGCTCTGGCTGCTGCCGTACACGCTGGCCTTGCTGTCTGCTGTCGGGCTGGCGTTCATCGCGCGGCGGTGGGCCTCCGGTCGCCGCGAAGCGGCTGCCGCGGCCGGCGCGGCGGCAGTAGCCGGCATCGATCCGGGCCTGCAGCAGCAACTCGACGATGAACTCCGCGACCTCGACTGATCCCGGGCTGCGGCCCTGGCAGTTGTTCCTGCTGGCGGGCATGCTCGCCGCCACTGCCGTCGTGCTCGTCTCGACCGGCCAGCCGATGTCGAGCATCGTCGTGCTGAGCGCGACCGTCGTGGCATCGAGCCTGGTCGCCGTGGCCGGCTACCGCTCGCTGGCGCCGCTGGTCGCTGCCGACGACGATGCGGCCGCCGCGCCCGTGGGCGGCCGCGCCCGGGCCGCGCTCGAGCGCGAGAAGGCCCTCGTGCTACGCACGATCAAGGAACTCGAATTCGATCACGCGATGGGGAAGACCGCCACCGCAGAGTTCGACGACATGCGCGATCGTTTGAAGCTGCGTGCGGTGGGCCTGATGCGCCGCCTGGAGGGCAGCGACTACCGCGCCACCGTCGAACGCGAGCTGGCGGCACGCTCGGCGTCGCTGACACCCGCGGCCGCGGCACCCATTCGCGCGACCGTGGCCACGACGCCAGCGAGTGAGGACACGGCGGCGGGTACGCCAGCGGCGCCGGCGCCCTCCACGCTCGCGCGTGTCTGCGGCGCTTGTCGCGGCCTCAACGACGTCGACGCCCGGTTCTGCAAGCACTGCGGCGCCGCGATCACGGAGGTGGCATCGTGAGCCGGTCCTTTTGCCGCGGCGCCTGGCTGGTGCTCCTGCTGGTGCTGCTCCTCGGGACGGCGTTCGGCCGGCCGGTTGCCGCGCAGGTCGCCATGCCCGACGCGCGGCAGATGTCTGGCACGCCGCTGCCGGCGCCGGAACTGCCCGATGGCACGGTCACGGTGCGCGTGGTGCGCGAACGCATGGGGAACAACGTCCCCGGCCAGGAAGTCGGGCTCGTCACGCCCGATGGCCGTGTCACGGCGGTGACCGATGCGCAGGGGCGTGCGGAGTTCACGAGTGTGCCGGTCGGCACCGAGGTGACGGCCGAGACCACGATTGACGGCGACACGCTTCGCTCGCAGCCGTTCGTCGTGCCGGCCCGGGGCGGCGTGCGGGTGGCCCTGGTCGCAGGGGCGGAGGAGGCCGCGGCGGCCGAGGCGAAGGCGAACGAGGAGGCGGCACGTTCGCCCGCGCGCACGGGCGCCGTGGTGTTCGGCCCGGATACACGCATCGTGCTCGAGTTCCAGAACGACGAGCCGACGTTCTTCTATATTTTCAGCGTGGTGAACAACGCGCGGACGCCGGTGAATCCAGGCAAGCCGCTCGTGCTCCGGCTGCCCCGCGACGCCGAGGCCGCGGCGCTGGTGTCGGGTCCGCCGGGGCTGGCGCGCATCGCCGATGGAGCGCTTACCCTGTCGGGGCCCTTTCCGCCGGGCCAGACCGCGTTCCAGATCGCGTTCAGGCTGCCCATCGCCTCGACCCTCCGCCTGTCGCAGCGGTGGCCTGCTCCGGTCGAGGGGATTCTCGTGGCGGCGGAAAAGGCTGGTGGTCTCACGCTCACCAGCCCACAGCTCTCGGGCGTGCGCGAAGGCGACTCGAACGGGCAATCGTTCGTCGTCGGTACCGGCGGGCGCCTGGCCGAAGACCAGGTGCTCGAGATCACCTTCGCCAACGTGCCCGCGCACGCGACCTGGCCCTTCTGGACCGCGACGGCCGTGACCGCCGCGGGGGTGCTGTGGGTGGCGTGGGCGATTCTCGGATCGGTTCCGGATCGATCTCGTGAGACCAAGGCGCTCGTCGCCGAGCGCGAGCGCCTGCTCGGTGCCATCGCGGCCCTCGACGCAGAAGCCCGCGTCAGGGGTGACGACGCCAGGCGTGACGCCAAACGTGAGCGCCTGATGGCCGCGGTCGAGCAGATCTACGCGCAGCTCGATGAAGCGCCGGGCGGTGCGGGAACGGCGGCGTGAGCGACTTCGACAGGGTGACGGTCGACGGCGTGAGCCGTCACTACGGCCGGCGCCGGGCGCTCACCGACATCTCGTTCACGGCCGGGCCCGGCGACATCGTCGGCCTGCTCGGCCCGAATGGCGCCGGCAAGTCCACGCTGCTGGCGATCTTGGGCACGCTGCTGGCGGCGTCGACCGGCCAGGTGCGTTACGGCGGCTCGACCAGCATCGAGGCGGGCGCCGCCCTCAGGGCCCGCATCGGGATGCTCGGCCACGACCTGTTCCTCTATCCCGAGCTGTCGGCGCGCGAGAACCTCGTGTTCTTCGGGCAGTTGTACGATCTGCCGGACGCGCCGCGAGCGGCCGCCGCCGCCCTGGAGCGAGCCGGTCTGGCCGGGCGAGCCGATGACCTGGTCTCGTCGTTTTCGCGCGGCATGCGTCAGCGGGTGGCCCTCGAACGCGCCCTGCTGCACCGTCCGCGGCTCCTGCTCCTCGACGAGCCCTTCACGGGTCTCGACCTAGCGTCGGCGGCGTCGCTGGTGGCGCGGCTCAAGGACGAACGGGCGCGCGGTGTCGTGACCGTGCTCGCGACCCACGATCTCGACGTCGTCGATGGCCTGCTGAACGAGGTGGTCTTCCTGCAGGGCGGGAAGCGGATCGCGATGCCGCCCACGCCGGGCGCGCTGCGCGATCGCTACCGCCAGGCAATGCACGCCTCATGAGGGCCTTCTTCCGCGTCGCCGCCCTGGTCGTGCGCAAGGATCTCACCGTCGAGGTGCGCAGCCTCGAGGTGGTCTCGACGACCCTCTTCTTCGCGGTCACGGTGGTGCTCATCTTCGCGTTCGGGTTCGTCCGTGAGGGCGTGCCGCTCGACGGCGTTGCCGCGGCGATCCTGTGGATCACCGTGGCGTTCTCCGGCACGCTGGCGCTCGGCCGCACGTTCGAACGGGAGCGTCAGGCCGATACGCTGCGGGCGCTGATGCTGGCACCGGCCGACCGCCCCGCGCTCTACGCAGGCAAGCTCGTGGGCATGCTGCTGCTGATGGCCCTGGTCGAGCTCATCCTCGTGCCGCTCGTCGGCCTGCTGTTCCAGGCGCCGATCTTCGCGGCACCGCTGCACCTGGCCGGCCTGCTCGGAGCCGGCACGCTCGGCTTCGCCGCCATCGGCACGCTCTTCGCCGCCATGCTCGTCAGCGCCAGGAGCCGCGACGTGTTGTTGCCCGTGCTGTTGTATCCGATGACGGTTCCAGTCATGATTGCCGGGGTGCGGGGCACAGCGGCGCTCTTCCAGCCGCAGCCCGACGCGGACCTGGCGCAGTTCTGGTTCGCGCTGCTGGTGTTCTTCGATGTCGTGTTCGTGACGCTGGCGCTCTGGACGTTCGAGCCGCTCATGACCGACTGAGCGACGCTGGCACGGGCGCCGGGACGAAAGAGGACGACGTGACGACGGCAGTCAAAGTGCAACTCGGAGTCGCCGCGCTGATGTTCGCGGCTTCGCCGTGGATCATCAACCAGGCACCCTACGAAGCCTCGATGGGCCTCGTCTACAAGATTTACTTCTACCACATGCCCTCGGCGTGGATGTTCATGCTGGCGGCCATCGTCTCCGGCGTGGCCAGCGGGCGTTTCCTCTTCACGAAGCGGTCGGCGTCGGACGCGACGGCGGTGGCGGCGGCGGAACTGGCCGTCGTGTTCGGTCTGCTGGCACTCGTGACCGGGCCGCTCTGGGCCCGCAAGGCGTGGGGGGTCTGGTGGGTGTGGGACGCGCGGCTCACCTCGAGCCTCATGCTCTTTCTCATCTTCGTGGCCTACCTGCTGTTGCGGCAGTTCGGCGGGCCAGGTTCCGAGAAGCTGTCCGCCGGCCTGGCGCTCTTCGGCATGGCGAACGTGCCGTTCATCTACGTGTCGGTCAACTACTGGCGCACGCTCCACCCGAAGACGTCCGTCGTGCCGACGCTGCCGGTCGAGATGGGGGTGCCGCTGTGGTTCTGCGTCACGGCGTTCCTGCTGCTTTTCCTGGCGCTGCTGTCACTGCGTGCCACTCTCGAGAAACACCGGGCGCGGATTGACGTGCTCTACCTGAACCACGACGAGGCGTAATGCGACACCTTCGACTGCTCGTCCTTCTGTCCGCGCTGTTGGTGCCCGCAGTGGTCGGGGCGCAGCCCGTGCCATCACCGGACGAATTCGTGCCGATCTCCGAGATCCCGGCCGAAGAACAGATCCCGGCCATCAATCTGGTGGCGGCGGCCTACGCTTTCGTGTGGCTGGCCCTCTTTGGCTACGTGTGGTCGCTCGGCCGGCGTCTGGAACAGGCCGAGACGGATCTGGCGCGGCTCGAGCGGAAGGGCTCCTGACGTGGATTTCGGCACGCCCACGGCCGGTCACTTCATCTACATTCCGGTGATTCTGCTGCTCGGCGTCGTCGTCGGCTGGGTGCTCGGCTCGCGAGCGGCGGCCGACGCCATGGCGATGGAGCAGAAGAAGCGTGCCGCTCGCGCCGAACGCAAGGCCGGCGGCGTGTAGCCGCCCGGGCCTCCGGGCTCAACGCCCGATCGCCAGCCGCTGCGCCAGGGCTTCGGGCAGGCCGGCCTCGCGGATCTTGGCCTGTGTGCGCTCGACGGGGTACGGCGTCCGGTAGATCTCGACCACCTGGCTCGTCGCGTCGTAGATCCCGAAGCCGGCGCGCGGATCCCCGTCGCGCGGCTGGCCCACCGAGCCGGGGTTGATCAGGTAGTGGCCCGGGCCGATGGCGATGTGCAGCGGACGCCTGACGTCGGCCGTGACCAGCGTGAGCGACTGGTTCGCCAGCCGGTATCCGACCTGCACGTGCGTGTGCCCAAAGAGCACGAGCCGCCGATCTGCCGCCTGCATCGCCCGCAGCACATCAGCGTCGTCGAAGACGTACATGTCTTCGTCGAAGGGCGTGCCGTGGCAGATCTCCAGCAGCTCGTCGACGACCAGCGGCCCTGCCGGCAGCGCCGCCAGCCAGTCGCGGTTGTCGTCGCCGAGCGCCTCGTAGGTCCAGCGGATGGCGGCGCGCGCGACGGAATTGAAAGCGTCCGACGGCTCGAGGCCGGCGCCGACCTTGTCGTGATTGCCACGAATGACGGCATGTGCCTCGAGGCCGCGCACGCGATCGACGACGGCGTTCGGGTCGGCGCCGTAGCCGACCAGGTCGCCGAGCACCAGGATGCGTTCGTACGGGATCTCGCGCGCGGCGTCGAGCACCGCATCGAGCGCGTCGAGATTCGCGTGGATGTCACTCAGAACCAGGTAGCGCATCAGTGTTCCAGCCAGTCGGTGACGTGATCGACGATCTCGTCCACACTCACCCGCGAGACGTCGAAGCGGGCGTGCGCCTGCGAGTAGGCAGCGAGCCGCTCATTGTACAGCCGCTCCATCTCGGCGCGATTAGCGGCCAGCGGCCGGCGGCCATCGGCCGGCAGGCGTCCGGTGATGGTGTTGAAGGGCGCATCGAGCCACGCCACGACGCCGTCCCGGGACATCAGGGCGCGGTTGGCAGGATCGACCGGCGTGCCGCCGCCGGTGGCCACGACGAGGCCGCGGGCCGGCAGCAGGTCGATGAGCGCCTGGCGTTCGAGGGCGCGGAAATATGGCTCACCCGACTGCCGGAAGATCGCCGCGACATCGCGCCCCTCGGCCTGTTCGATGCGCTCGTCGATGTCCTCGAAGCGCCAGTCGAGGCGCCTGGCCAGCGCGCGACCCACGGTGGTCTTTCCGGCGCCCATGAAGCCCACGAGGTACAGTTTGTCGGTCTTCACGCGCGCAGCCGGTCGAGGACGTCGAAGAAGCCCGGGAAGGAGACGGCCGCCACTTCCGCGCCATGAATCTCGGTGGGGTGGGTGGCGCCGAGCGCCGCCACGGCGAAGCTCATCGCCAGGCGGTGATCGTGCCGCGCGTCGACGATTCCGCCGGAGAGTTGCCGCGATCCGCGCACGGCGAAGCCATCGGCGTACTCGTCGACGTCAGCGCCCATCGCGCGCAACCCGGCGGCGAGCGCGCTGATGCGATCGCTCTCCTTGACGCGCAGTTCCGCCGCCCCGGTCACGACGATCGACCCGCCGAAGGTGGCGAGTGCGGCCAGGGCCGGCAGCTCGTCGATGAGCAGCGGCACTTCATCGGGCGCGACCACCACGTCGAGCCGTTCGCCGGTGGCCACCGACACCCGGCCGACTGGCTCGCCGTGCCAGACTCCGGTCTCGGTCGTGGTCACGTCGGCTCCGGCGCGGCGGAGCACGTCGAACAGGGCGACGCGCGTCGGATTGAGGCCCACGTCTTCGATGTCGATACGCGATCCGGGCAGTCCCGCGGCCGCCACCGCGAGAAACGCGGTCGCCGATGGGTCGCCAGGCACGCGGAGCGTGAGCCCGCCGGCGAGGCGCGCGCCGCCAGCTACGCTGATATCGCCGGTGGCCGAACGGGCGACCGATACCCCAAACGCCTCCAGGCCCCGTTCGGTGTGGTCGCGTGTCGGCGCCGGCTCGTGCACCGAGGTGGTGCCGGCGGCCCGGAGGCCGGCCAGCAGTACGGCGCTCTTGATCTGGGCGCTTGGCACTTCGGGCGTGTGATGTATGCCGCAGAGTGGCGCGCCGGTGATGTGCAGCGGCGGCCGGCCGCCCTCGCCGGCGGTCAACTCGGCGCCCATGGCCATGAGCGGCGTCATCACGCGCCGCATCGGCCGCGACGACAGCGAGGCATCACCCACGAGGATACTGGTGAAGGGCTGCGACGCGAGCAGGCCGGAGAGCAGGCGCATCGTGGTCCCGGAATTGCCGCAGTCGAGCGGCCCTGACGGTGCGCTGAAGCCGCCGGGCCGGCCGGTGATCCGCACCTCCTGCCCGCCGCCGGTCGTGGTGCGCGTGACCACGACACCGAGTGCCTCGAGCACTGCGAGCGTCGACTGGCAGTCGGCGCCAGTGGAGTAGCCCGCAATCGACGTGGGACCGTCGGCCAGGGCCGCGAGGAGGGCGTAGCGGTGGGAAATGGACTTGTCGGGCGGCACACGCAGGGCGCCGCGGACTGCCCGCGCCGGCCGCACCAGGGTCGCGCGGGATACGGTCATGCGCCATCACTATAGCGATCGGCGAGGCCATGCGGCAATGCGCCCGCGAGCCGCGTATACTACGAAGAATGCCAGGGGCACCGGTGACCCGACACGGGGTCGCATGACACGCGCCAGCCATTTCGTCCGCTTGGACATCGGCAGCGCGTTCGACATGCTCGACTTCGTGGAGGTCGTGGGCGGGCACATGTCGCGGCTGGTCGGATTCGACGACGATACCCTGCATTGGATCAGCATCGCCGTCCGCGAGTCGGTCGCCAATGCGATGAAGCACGGCAACCAGGGCGACGAATCCAAGCGCGTCGCCGTCGAGTTCATCGCCTCGCCGGCCGATGAGCCCACCGAACTCGTGATTCTCGTGCGCGACCAGGGCGAAGGCTTCGACCCCGAAGAGGTCGCCGATCCGCTGGCTCCGGAGAACCTGCTCAAGTCGAGCGGCCGCGGCATTTTCCTCATCCGCAGCTTCATGGACGATCTGACACTTCGTCGCGCGCCCGAAGGCGGCATGGAACTGCGAATGGTCAAGCGGCGGTCGGGCGAGACGGAGTCGTGACGGCCCCAGACGCGCGATTTCTCGCGACCGCCATCGAGGTCGTGACCGCGGCCGGCGCCATCCAGCGTGCCCGCTTCGGGGCGGCCTTCACGATCGAGAAGAAGGGCGTCATCGACCTCGTCACGGACGTCGATCTGGAGATCGAACGAGCCGCCCGGGCCCTCATCGGCGGCCGCTTCCCCGAGCACGATATCCTGGCGGAGGAACTGGGCGGCGGCCGCTCCGACGCGTCGCACCGCTGGGTCTTCGACCCTCTCGACGGCACCACCAACTTCGCGCACGGCATCCCGATCTTCTGTTCGTCGCTGGCTCTCGAGATCGAGGGCGAAGCCGTGGTCGGCGCCGTCTTCGATCCCATCCGCCAGGAACTCTTCACCGCCGAGCGCGGCGTCGGAGCGTGGCTGAACGGCGTGCCGCTCAAGGTCTCGGCGGCCGATCGGCTGATCGACGCGGTGCTCGTCACCGGCTTTCCCTACGACGTTCACAGCACGCTCGATGAGGTGATCGGGCTCTTTGCTGCCTACGTCGGCGAGGCGAGGGCGATTCGTCGACTGGGTTCGGCGGCGGTGGATCTCTGCTGGGTCGCGGCCGGCCGCATGGACGGTTTCTGGGAGCAGCGGCTGCAGCCGTGGGATACGCGGGCCGGCGCGTTGCTGGTGGCCGAAGCCGGCGGCACGGTGACCGGGCTCGACGGTGGGCACTGGGACCCGGCCGGCGGGCATCTCCTGGCCTCCAATGGCCGTCTGCACGACGAGATGGTCGCGGTCGCGGCGCGCTTCAAGGAGCGTCGCCGAAACAAGACGCCTTGACCCCGCTCAGGCGGACGGGTGCCCCGTCGATACGGGAAATCTCGCGCCTTTTCACCGATCGACGATCTGGCATCGCCCATGCTTAGGTGAGTGGCACACGCCAAGGCGTGCCGCGGGATTTCACCCGTGCCTTTCAGTGGGAGAGCGCGATGCGGATCGTACACATGACGTTCGGGTTGCTGGTGGCGGTTCAGCTGATGCTGCCGGCGCCCGTTCAGGCGCAACAGGCCATCAATCTCTCGTTCGGCGGCTTCGCCGTGACCGGCGAGGACGCTCGCGTCGATGGCGACGTCCTGTTCGAGAATCGCGACATCCTCGCCTTCGACGTCGCCGACTTCAATACCGGATCGATCGGGCTCGACTGGTTGCTGCCGGTGGGCGAGTTCCTCGAGATGGGTGCCGGCGTGGGCTTCACCAGCCGCACCGTGCCGTCGATCTATCAGGACTTCGTCAACCGCGACGGCTCCGAGATCGAGCAGGACCTGAAGCTTCGCATCGTGCCGATGTCGATCACCGCGAGGCTGCTCCCCTTTGGGCGCTCGCGCGCCGTGCAGCCCTACCTTGGCGGTGGTCTCGGCATCTTCAGTTATCGCTACAGCGAAGTCGGCGACTTCGTGGATTTCACCGACCGCAGCGTCTTCAACGACCGGTTCGTCGCCTCGGGCACCGAGATCGGGCCGGTCGCGCTGGCCGGCATCCGATTCCCCCTGGGCGATACCTGGTCGCTCGGCGGGGAGGTGCGCTACCAGAAGGCATCGGCCGATCTGCCGAACGAGTTCCTGGGGCCGAAACTGGACCTGGGCGGCTTCCACTATCTGATGACCGTCCACGTGAAGTTCTAGCGGCCGCCGGCGGCGGGGCGGGCCTGCGGATCCGGCCACGGGGTATACTCTGACGGATCTGGCTGCCCGCCCCGAATGACTCCAGAGCTCTCCGTCGTCATCCCGATTCGTAACGAGTCACCCAACATCCGGCCGTTGTACGACGAGCTGATGCAGGAGCTTGGCGCGACCGGACGCCGGTTCGAGGTGATCGTCATCGACGATGGCTCGACCGACGACTCCTTCGCGCAGCTGGCCGCGCTCCAGGCCGGCGATCCGCGGCTGCGGGTCATCCGTTTCCGTAAGAATTTCGGCCAGACGGCGGCCTTCGCGGCCGGCTTCGCTCATGCCCGTGGCCGTCTCGTCGTGACCAGTGACGGGGACCTGCAGAACGATCCCCGCGACATCGAAGCGATGGTCGAGCTGGCCGACCGCGATGACGTTGACATCGTATGCGGCTGGCGCAAGCGCCGGCAGGACGCGTTCGTGAACCGGCGTCTGCCGTCGATCATCGCCAACTGGATCATTTCCAGGTCGACCGGCGTCGCGCTGCACGACTACGGGTGTTCGCTCAAGGTGTTTCGCGCCGAGGTCGTCAAGTCCCTCAGGCTCTACGGCGAAATGCACCGCTTCCTCCCCGCGATCGCCAGCGAGCAGGGCGTGCGGATTGCTGAAGTGGCCGTCAATCATCGCGCGCGCCGGGCCGGCACGACGAAGTACGGCATCTCGCGGACGGTGCGCGTCGTGCTCGACCTGGTCACGGTGAAGTTCCTGCTCAACTACGCGACGCGCCCGCTACAGATCTTCGGACTGTTCGGCCTCGCCAGCGGCGGCGCTGGTCTGCTCATCACCGCCTATCTCGGCTGGGTGCGGCTCGTCGAGCACCAGCCAATCGCCGATCGGCCACTGCTCCTGCTCGGTGTGCTGCTGGTCTTCACGGGTGTGCAGCTGGTCACCTTCGGCCTGCTCGCCGAGCTGATGGCACGCACCTACTACGAGTCACAAGGCAAGCCCACCTACGTGATCCGAGAGATTCGGCAGGCAGAGGCCGAGCCGGTGGCGGTGCGCTGATGGCCGCCACCGATCGCCCGCACGACCCGCGGATCACGGTCATCCAGCAGGAGCTCTTCGACGAACGCAAATCGAAGGTCGCCAAGTATCAGGAGCTGGTCGTCGGACGGCCAGGCGCCGGCGCGCTGGTGGCCTACGAGCTGGTGATGCTGTGTGCCTCGTGGGTGCCTGGCGCCCTCGGGCTGTTCCTGCGCGGCAAGCTGTACCCGCTGGTGCTCGGCCGGGTCGGCCGCAACGTCGTCTTCGGCGCCAACGTGACGATCCGGCATCCGCACAAGATCGCCATCGGCGACAACGTGATCATCGACGATCAGTGCTGCCTGGACGCGAAGGGCACCGACAATCGCGGCATCACGATCGGCAACGGCGTGTTCGTCGGGCGCAACACGATTCTCAGCTGCAAGAACGGCGACATCGTGCTCGACGACCGCGCCAACCTCGGCTTCAATTGCGAGGTCTTCTCGGCTTCCACGGTTCGCGTGGGCGCCGACGTGCTGATGGCCGCCTACACCTACCTCGTTGGCGGCGACCACCTCTATGACCGGGTCGACATCCCGGTGCTGCAGCAGGGCCGCACGGCGCAGGGCATCGATATCGGCGCCGGCGTGTGGCTGGGCACCCACGTCGTCGTCACCGATGGGTCGCGGGTCGGCCGCGATGCGATCGTGGGTGCCGGCGCCGTGGTCGTTGGCGAGATACCGGAATATGCCATCGCCGTCGGCACACCCGCCAAGGTCATCCGTGACCGCCGCGCCGCAGGCGCGCCCGACCGGGAGGGCGGGCCTAGCCGCTAGCCGCTAGCTGCTGGCCCTCACTTCCATGTGTGGCATCGCCGCCATCATCGAGCGCGACGCCGCCCGGGTCACGCCCGACGCCGACATCGCCGGCATGGTCGAGGCGCTTCGTCATCGCGGCCCCGATGACGAGGGCCACGTGTGTGTGCCGGGCGCGGCGCTTGGGATGCGCCGTCTGGCGATTGTCGACCTGGCCACCGGACAACAGCCGATCTCCAACGAGACCGGCGACGTCCACATCGTGGCCAACGGCGAGATCTACAACTTCCTCGAGCTACGCCGCGAACTGGAGGCGCTGGGCCACCGTTTCAAGACGCGATCGTCCGACATCGAGTCGTTGCTGCATGCCTGGGAAGCGTGGGGCGAGGCGTTCCCGTCCCGCGTGCGCGGGATGTTCGCGGTCATCATCTGGGATGCGCGCACCCGCACGCTGTTCGCCGCGCGCGACCGCGCGGGTGAGAAGCCGCTCTACTGGACCTCCACCGAGCGCGGCTTGCTGTTCGGCTCCGAGGTCAAGGCGATCCTGACGCGTCCGGAAGTGCCCCGGGCGCTCGACCTCGAGGCGCTCGACCAGTTCATGACCTTCGAGTACGTCATCGCTCCGCGCACGATGCTGCAGGGGGTCCAGGCGCTGCCGGCCGGCTCGTGGCTTCGTTTCCGCGACGGCGCACTCACGGTGCAGCGCTATTGGGACCCCTCCGAGACCACCGTCCGCGCCTGGCAGGACGACGAGGCTGCCGACGCCGTTCGCGAGACGCTACGGCGCGCCGTCACCAGCCAGCTCATGTCGGAGGTTCCGCTCGGGGCCTTCCTGTCTGGCGGCATCGACTCGAGCGCGCTCGTCGCGCTGATGAGTGAGGGCGCCAGCCAGCCCGTGCGCACCTTCAGCATGGGTTTCGAAGATGGCTCCTACGACGAGCTACCCTACGCGCGAGAAGTGGCGACGCGCTTCGGGACGGCCCACACCGAGCAGCTCGTCACCGCCGATCTGGTCGATCTCTTCGAGCGCCTGGTGCCGCATTTCGATGAGCCCTTTGCGGATGTGTCGCTCTTCCCGACCTATCTCGTGTCGCAGGTGGCGCGCGCCCATGTCACCGTGGCGCTCAGCGGCGACGGCGGCGACGAGCTCTTCGGTGGCTACGATACCTACGAGGCGCAGGCGCTGGCTGCACGTTTTGCGGCCGTTGGCGCGCCGCTCGTCCCGGCGCTCGCCGCTCTTGGCGCGGCCCTGCCGCCGACCGGGCAGAAGAAGGGCCTGGTCAACAAGTTCAAGCGCTTCATCCGCGGTGTCGCGACGGCGCCCGCGGATCTCGAGCACTACCGCTGGATGGTGCACCTGGACGCGCGCCGTAAGGAGCGACTCTACAGCGGCGCGCTGCGCTCGGCGCTCGCGTCGAGCGACGTCTATCGCCCGGTGCGCGACGTGCTGGCGCATGCTGGCGGCGACGATACGCTCAATCGGCAGCTCTACGCCGACCTGATGGTCTACCTGGCCAGCGACATCCTCGTGAAGGTCGATCGCATGGCCATGGCGACCTCGCTCGAGACGCGCGCACCCTTTCTCGACGTCGACGTGATGGAGCTGGCGTTTTCGTTGCCCGGCCATCTCAAGATTCGTGACGGCCAGCGCAAGTGGGTGCTGAAGCGGGCCATGCGCGGCCTGCTGCCGGACTCCGTCCTGCACCGCAAGAAGCAAGGCTTCAGCATTCCGCTCAAGAACTGGCTGCGCGTGGAGCTGGCGCCGCTCATGCACGAGCTGTTGGCGCCCGAGCGCGTCGCCGCGCGCGGCCTCTTCGTGCCCGGGGAAGTGCAGGCCCTGGTCGACGCGCACATCGCCGGACGCGAGAACCATGCCCACACGCTGTTCCCGCTGATGGTCTTCGAACGCTGGGCGACGGCGCATCTGCCGTAGCCCGTCTCGGTGGCTACAGGGCCGGATAGAGGGCGTCGAACGCGGCCGTATCGGCGGTGACGCGGGCGGCGTCCCATCCGCACTCGGCGACCAGCACCGCCGTGGCGGCCGCCACCGCCTCGCGCCCCGGATGTCCCGCCGCGCCAGCGCCCGTGCGCCGCAGCAGCACGTCGCCGAGCGACGCGGCGCACTCGTGGCGTATGGCGTGCACGACCTCGGCTCGCGTGGTCTGGCAGGCCGTCGAAAGCGGCGTGGCCAGGTCCGGCGCGTCCTCGATGAGGGCAGCAATCTCGGTCCAGTGACTGCCGTAGGCTCGGGCCAGGCGCTCGCGCGTGTCCGGTGTCGTGGCGCCTGTCTCGCGACGACGCGCGCCGGCGACCAGGTCTGCCACCGTCGTGAAGCCCGCCGACGACATCCGCTCAGGCATCGCGTCGTCCGGCACCTTCACACCCAGCACACGGCCCACCTGACGCACCGCCTCTCGTGCGGTGTGCCGCGCGGTCGTGTAACGGACGCTCGAGATCGAGACGAGCCCGGCGTAGCCGTCGCGCGCGTGATCGACGACGACGCTCTCCTTGAGCAGCGACACCCCCGCCCCGGACCCCGAGACCATCGGCAGCAGGCCGCGATGCACGAGGCGCACCGACCGGTCGGTGAGGCCGGCCCGTGGGAAGGCGCGCTGAGCGTCGCTCAGCAGCTGTGCGGCATGCGTGGCCGTGCCATGGGGGGCGTCGGCGTCGCCGACATGCGGGTCGTGGCTCGTGCCGACGATCGAGACGTCGCGCCACGGCACGGTGAACAGATACCGCCCATCGACCAGGCCCCCGCAGGCGTGGGTGCCGGTCACCCGCGGCACGACCAGGTTCATCGCGCGCGACAGGCGCAAGGCCGGCAGTGCGGCCTGTCCGGCGGTGAAAGTCGCCGCCAAGGCGCCCGCCCACGGGCCGGCCGCGTTCAGCACGGCGCGGGTGCGGACGTGGAACGGCGTGCCGGCGCGGCGGTCGCGTACGTCGAGTCCGTCGACCGTGCGGCCGCCGGTGGTCGTCAGGCCGAGGGCTTCGACCTCATTGGCGACGACGGCGCCGGCGTCGGCGGCCGACCGTACCGCCGAGAGCGTGACGCGTTCGACCTGGCGCATCTGGTAGTCGTACCAGACCGCGCCGCCGGTGACGCCTTCGGGGTCGACCAGCGGATTCAGCGCCAAGCATTCCGACGCTGGCACGACCTTGCCACGCGGGAGCCGCAGGGCTTGGTCGACGATGCCGTGGTTGCGGTCGTAGCCCACGGCATCGGTGACGGCCAGCGCGAAGCTGAGCGCGAGGCCGTTGCGGGTCGGGTGGCGGTAGGTCGGGACGCAGAAGGGGAGGGGATCGACAAGGTGCGGCGCCATCTGTGCCATGGCGCGGCGCTCACGAATGAACAGGCGCATCTGCTTGAGGTTCAGGGCCTGCAGCGACCGCAGGCCGCCATGCAGGGTCTTGAGGCTGTTGAAGGAGGTGGCCCCGCCGAAGTCAGCGCGGTCGATGAGGGCGACCGTCAGACCGTGCCTGGCGGCCTCCCACGCCGCCAGTGCCCCGTACACCCCCGCGCCGACGACCACCAGGTCGAAGGCCGTGTCGGCCAGGCCGCTCAGGTCGCGCTGCATCGGGACTGGCCGGCATTGTACGATAGGGGGCTGTGACGACCGAGGCGATCCGCCGCTACTGGAACGAGCGCATTCACGATCTCGAGATGACGTCCCACCCGGTGGGCACGCGCGAGTTCTTTGCCGATCTCGACGACTACCGATTCGACAAGCTGCGCTATTTGCCGGAGCTGGTGGACTTCACCGGCTTCAAGGGGCAGCGCCTGCTCGAGATCGGCTGTGGCATCGGCACCGACCTGGCGCGCTTTGCGGCCGGGGGCGCCGAGGTCACCGGCGTGGATCTCTCGGAGACCGCCATCGACCTGGCGCGGAAGAACTTCGCCGGCCTCGGTCTGGCCGGCGAGCTTCGTGTCGCCGACGGCGAACACCTCGACTACCCTGACGCGTCCTTCGACGTCGTCTACGGCCACGGCGTGCTGCAGTATGCCGCCGCCCCCGAGCGGCTCATCGCCGAGGCGCACCGGGTGCTGAAGCCCGGCGGGCGCGCCATCTTCATGGTCTACAACCGTATCTCGTGGCTGAACGCGCTGTCGAAGGTCATGAAGGTGGCCCTCGAGCACGAGGACGCGCCGGCGCTGAAGAAGTACTCGATCGGCGAGTTCCGCGGCCTGCTGGCGCCGTTTGCCGACACGCGGATCGTGCCCGAGCGCTTCCCGGTCAAGTCACGCCTGCACCACGGCTGGAAGGGCATGGCCTTCAACGGCCTGTTCGTCGGCACCTTCAACGCCTTGCCGCGAGGGCTCGTCAGGCCGCTCGGCTGGCACCTCATGGCCTTCTGTCAGAAGGGGCCTGGCCCCGCACGGGCCTGACCCCTGGCGCTGCGGCCTGACCAGGTAGACCGCGCCCACGGGCCTGGTCTCCTGCTTCGCGCTGCGGCTGGGCTGGGTTGGATCCCGGCGGGAAAGGGCGTAAGATCAAGCACTTAGATGGCACAGATTTACGCAGCCCGTTACCTGGCCAAAGCGGCCCTGAGCGCCCCGAAAGACATGGTCAAGGCGGTGGTGGCCAAATACACACCGCTGCACCCGACCGTGTTCATCTTCCACTGCACGTTCGTCTGCGACGCCCGCTGCGAGATGTGCAGCAACTGGACGCGCGGCAACCGCAAGGAAGACATGTCGCTCGCGCAGATCGAGCAGGCCTTCAGCTCGCCGCTGTGGAGCGAGATCGAGAATGCCAGCCTCTCGGGCGGCGAGCCGACCACGCGCAACGACATGGTCGAGATCTGCCGGCTGATGATCGACAAGTTCCCGAAACTGCGCAAGCTCACCATCAACACGACCGGGCTCACGCCCCAGCGCGCCATCCCGATGCTGACCAAGGTCGTCGAGATGTGCCACGAGCGCAACGTGATCTTCTCGACCCGCGTCTCGGTCGACGGCGTCGGCGACATGCACGGCGAGGTGCGTAACGTCCGCAAGGCCTTCGAGAAAGCCGGCAAGACGATCACGGCCATGCAGGAGCTGCAGAAGAAGTACCGCTTCAACTTCGGCATCTCGTCGACGATCTTCTCCAAGAACCTCGAAGACGCCGACAACATCCTGGCCTGGGCGAAGAAGGAAAAGCTCGACATCGTCTTCAACATGGTGCGCTTCACCGACGCCATGCTGGGCAATAGCGAGCTCGAGGGCACGCTCAAGCCGATGGGCGCCGAAGAGCAGCGCATGCGCCAGTTCTTCATGGAGCGCGTGCGCCAGGATCCGCTGCTCGACGGCCAGAACTACATCTACATGCACTACGCCGACATGATCGCCAACGGCTATCACCGGCTGACGCCGTGTCCGTTCCAGACACAAGGCGTGATGCTCAATCCCAACGGCGACATGTTCTTCTGCGAGAACAGCGACGTGGTCGGTAACGTCACCACCGAAGATCCGCACGCCATCTACTTCCGGGAGGCGGCGCAAACGCACCGCAAGCACATCCGCGACGAGAAGTGCCCGAGCTGCCTCAGCCCGTGCCAGATGAACGTCGCGGCCATCAAGCAGGTGGTGCCCTACGCGAAGTTCCTCGTGCGGGCCTCGATGGAGAAGCGCCGGCCGTCGCCTGATGTGCCGCCGCCGGCGGCGACGGCCGCGCAATCATCCACGCTCTAGACGCTCCCTCCGGATGGGCGGTGTCTGGCGGCTCAGCCCTCGTCGGGGGGGGCTTTCATTATTTTTAAATAATTAGGCTTCAAGGTCATATCTCGCTAAAAGATGTGATGTGACCGAGCAGCGCCCAACACGCGGACGTCCGCTGAAGTTCGGACGTCATACGCGTCCGTTGTCGGTGTCCCCGCCCCAAGACGTCGTCGCCTGGCTCGAATCGATCGATCCCGACCCGGCTTGGGCCATCGTGCACCTGGTCGAGAAAGGGCGTCAGCGGGCGGCAGGCAGCCAGACGGCCACTGAGGCTGCCGAGCTCGTGCAGCTACCAGGAAAGCGCACCCTGATTCTGGCGTCGGCATGACCAAACGTCCCTCCGCGCGGGTACAGGCCGTGGTGTTGGGGCTCCTTGCCGCCGCCGCGTATGTGCTCGTTCTCGTCGTGGTCAGCGAGCCCTGGGACGTGGCCCTCGGCGTCGCTGTCCAGGCCGCGTTCGTCGCGCCTGGGCTGGCGATCGTTGCCCGGATCACGCCGCGGGGGGAGCGCTGGCTGCCGGTCGTGGCCTTCGGACCCGTCGTTGGGTTGGGGGCGAGCAGCTTGACGCTGTTGGCCCTGTGGGCGGCCGGCGGCCGTGGGGCGTGGCTCTTCCTGGCGGCTCCTGCCGCTTCCGGGCTGCTGGCGTGGCCGGCCGTCGCGTTGCGAGGCCGCTGGCGGATGATCCAGGCCCGCCCTGCTGACCTCAGGATGCTACTGCTCGCCCTGCTCATCGTGCCGCTCATCGTCGGGCGGCCGTTTGCGATGGTGGGCGCCGAGACGCCGGAAGGGCGCGTTTACCGGAAGTACTTCACGGCCGACTACGTGTGGCGCCGGGCCGTGGTGGCGGAACTGGCCAAGGGAGACTTCCTTCCCGCCAATCCCTACTACGTCAACGACCCGCTGCACTACTACTGGCTGCCGCACCTGCTGAGTGCGGTCGAGCATCGCGTCTGGCCCGACGTGGATCTGGACGCGCTGCTGCTCACGCGAACCGTGCTCGTCGACGTGCTGTTCGTGTCCGCGCTCTACGGCTTCGCCCGGCTCGCGGTCGACGTGCCGTGGGCGGCCCTGACCGGCGTCGCCTGCGGATTCTTCGCCACGAGTTTCGAAGCGCTTGCCGCCGCCTATGCGATGAGCCGCGATGGAATGCCGCTTGCGACCCTCCGCTACCTGAACATCGACGCCATCTCGCGCTGGATCTTCAACGGCATGCCGATCGACGGGCTCCAGCGGGTGCTTTGGTATCAACCACACCACGCCGCCGGCTACCTGCTGGGGTTTCTCGGTGTCGTCGCGATCGCCCGGCGCACCCGCGATCGCGATCCGGCAGTGTTCGCCGTGGCGGGTTCGTTGCTGGCGGTGAGTACGGTCATCAGCTCCTTCGCCGGTGTCATGTACACGGCCGTCGCCGCGGCCTACGAGCTGTGCAACGTCGTTGGCCGCCGCACCTGGTGGGCGGGGGTGACCAATGCCGCCTGGGCGGCGCTGCCGCTCACCATCGGCGCGGCGCTCGTGACGGCGATGCACTACGTCGACCAGCCGTCCGGCGACAATCTCGGCATCGTCCGATTCGGGCTCAATGCTATGGCGGCAAAGAACTTCTGGGTGGTGACCGCCATGAGCTTCGGTCCGGCCCTGCTGCTCGGCGCGGCCGGCCTGGCGGCGGCCTGGCGGCGCCGGCTCGTCGATGTCGTGCCCTTCCTGGTCGTGCTGCCGGTCGTGGCGTGGTTCTACTTCTATGTCGATGTCCGCGATCACCAGGACGTCTACGTGGGGTGGCGCGTGGGCCACATCGCGTTCATGGCCCTCATCCCGCTCATGGGCCTGGCGTTCCTTGGCGCCTCAGGGCTGCAAGGGGCCAGGCGGTGGGGAGCCGCCGCGGCACTGGTGCTGACGGTGATGCTGGCCGTGCCCACGGTGCTCATCGACATCTTCAACACCCAGGACATCGTGCCCAACGACCTGGGCCCCGGATGGCGCCGAACCGAAGTGCTGACGCCGCCCGAGCTCGAGGGCCTGGCCTGGGTCAGGACGCACACCGATGCGCGGGCCACCGTGCAGATCGATCCCCGGGCCCGAGGCGACGAGATGTGGGCTTACATCCCGGCGTTCGCCGAGCGGCGTATGGTGGTCGGCGTCCCGCTGTCGATGGTGCCGCTGCGCAAGTACGAGGAGGGTTCGAGACGCGTCCAGTGGCTCTTCGACGCCGAGCCGCAGACGGCACGCGCTATGGCGGAGCGGTTCGGCATCGACTATCTCGTCGTCGGTCCGCCCGAGCGAGCCATCCACGAGAACATCGAGGCGCGCTGGGCCACCGCGCCAGACGCCCTGACGCTGGCCTTCAAGAACTCAGCGCTGTCGATCTACCAAGTGCAGCACCGCCGCCGGTAGCTGGCGCGACCGGCGGGTTCAGGCGTCTGTCGCCGCTGACCTGGCCGGACGGCGCTGCAGCCACAGTACCAGGCCGGGCAGGTTGCCCGCCAGGCCCGTCAGGACGATCAGCGTCGAGAGGGCGAACGCGGCAGGCTCATCGACGCCCATCGGGCGCAGCAGCCACACGATGACGCCTTGCGGCACGCCGAAGCCGCTCACCGACACCGGCAACAGCAGCGTCAGCAGGCCGAGGGGCATCACGAGCAGGTAGTAGGCGAAGGGCACGGCCAAAGCGAGTCCGAGGCCGAGCACATAGGCCTGAACGATGCGCAGCACCTGCACGACGAGCGACCAGGCCATCACGTGCGCCAGCGCGCCACGGTGTCCGCGGTAACGGGCCACCGCATCCGCCAGGCGGAGCAGCCGTCGGGCGATGGGACCAGAGTGGTGGCGGGCCGGCAGCGCCCACCGCACCAGCCCGTCGCCCCAGAAAGCCGCCACAGAAGCGAGGGCCAGGACGAGGACGGCCGCCACGATGCGGACCGGGTCGACGCCATCGGGCGTCCACGCCGCCAGGCCGGCCGCGCCCATGGCCGCCAGCGCCAGGATGCCGAGCATGCGGTCCACGACCACCGAGGCCAGCGCATCGCCCATGCGGGCCGCTTTTTGCGCCAGCCCCCAGGCGCGTGCCGCGTCGCCGCCGACACCTGCCGGCAAAAAGCTGCCGACGAACGAGCTCGTGAGGAAGAGCCGCGCGGCGTCGGCGGTGGCGATCGGGATGTTCGCCGCCCTGAGCAGCAGCACCCAGCGCCAGATCATGATCAGACGGTCGATGGCGACCAGGCCGAGCACGATGGCCAGATGGAGGCGCGAGACGCTGGCGATGGCCGACGCTGACGCCCGCATGTCGATCCGGGTGGACATCCACCCGAGGATGCCGGCGGTGATGGCCGCGCGCAGCCACCACGAGCCGGCCAGGCGCCCGAGCAAGGCTAGCGACCCCCTTGCGGTTTCCGCGCCACGAAGGTCAGCGTCTCGAACAGGTTCTTGCGAACCTTGAACAGGTGCTCGGTCGTTCCGGTATGGCGTGACAGCGCGTCGACGCCGGGGATGTTCACGACGAGCGCCGCCGCCGCCAGCACGTCGCGGGCGAAGCCCGTGGCCAGGCCGATCGCGCGCTCCACGTGCTCGACCTCGAGTCCGCCGTCGTTGAACAACTGCCGCACCCGCCGCTCGGTCGTCACGAAGTTGTGCGTGTAGTCCACGTCCCAGAAGAACGTGCGTTCCTTCAGATAGTCGGGCACGACGACGAACAGCACGCCGCCTGGACGCAGCACGCGGAGGGCCTCGGCCGTGAATTGCCGCGCCTGCTCGATGCCGTTCATGTGTTCGAGCACCTGGTCGGCGTAGACGACATCGACGCTGGCATCCGGCACGGGAATCGGCGGCGCCCACGATTCGATGACCGTCAGACCCTTGCCGCGCAGCACCTCGATCAGGATCTTGCTCGCCTCAATGGCGGTGTAGCGCCAGCCGGCCGCGACCGCCCGCTCGGCGAGGGTGCCGTGGCCCGGGCCCACCTCCACCATGTCGCCCGGCGCCGGCTGATAGCGCTGGAGCAGGGCGAGCCGATGCTGCTCGATGCGGCTGCGCCGTCCGCTCCCGTAGCCGGTGAGCTTCTTCTCCGAGAACGACTTGTAGAAGGTGTCCTGCTGCTCGGCCACGTGTCCTCGCCGCGAAATGTACAAGAAAACGGGCGACAGCGTAAGGCTGTCGCCCGCCTGCTGATTGGGCTCGGGTCAGCGCCGGCGCTACCGCGGCAGCAGCGCGAGCGTGCTGGCCCGCGGCGCGTAGATCTGCTGATCGCCCGGCAGCCTCCCGAGGTAGGTCGGTGTCCAGACCGGGTTCGACCCGCCGATGCCGCTGACGAGGTCCCAGGCATCCCGCGTGTCGCAGCGGGCAATCACGTCATCCGACTGCGGCCGGCCGGGGCCGCCGTTCTTGATGCACCAGCCGGTATCGGGCCCGCGCGGGTTCCACTTGCCGTGACCGTAGTGCAGGGCGGCCATGGCCGTTTCCAGGAACAGATTCAGCTGGTCGCGGTTGGAACGCCCGCTGATGTCCCAGCGTGCCGCCTGGTAGATGGTGAAGAGGATGTCGTAGGCTTCGTTGAAGCCGATGTTGCGCGGTGGCCCGACGTTGTCACCCGTGCCGAGCACCACCCGCGACGGGGTACGGAACGACGAGACGGCCGACCACGGACCGGCTTCGCCCTCGAACTCGGCCCGCACGCGCCAGCGGTACTCGGTGTCGAACGCCAGGTCGGCTTCGGCGCCGAGTGACGTCTGGCCGCTCGGGTCCTGGGCGACGCTCAGTTCGGCGATGGCGGCGCCGGCCGCGTCGAACACCTGGACGCGATAGCCGAGCGCCACGCTGGTGAAGCGGCCCGAGGCGTTGCCGAACACCACCGTCGGGCGCACCGAGTCGGCGACGGCCCCGTCGACCGGGCTCATCGGCGTGGGCGCGGTCACCTTGAGGTTCGAGCCACCCGGATGGGTGGCTGTCGAGCCGCCACTGGCCGAGGGCGAGGTCGGGCTCTCGGGATTCTGCGCGCACGCTGCGGCGAACACCACCGCGGCAAGGCTCGATGCTAGGCGAAGCACTCGTCGTTCCATTGGTCAGTCACTCCTCGAACGATGGCGGACCGGACCCGGTCCTAAAACGGCTCATCATACTCCAATCGAGACATTTTCCATGGACGTTTCGGTCAAATGCGAGCCAGCGTGTTACCATCCGGCGGTTGAATCACTCGGCCGACGCCCCTCGTGCGGTCAGAGTTCCGGCGCGTGTGCGCCACTAAGGCGGGAGCGGAGACGACGATGCGATTGGTAACGGCACTGGTGATGGCGGGCCTCCTGGCGGGGGTGAACGAGGCGGCGGCGCAGGACGAGGAGTCGCGCTTTTTTCTGTCGGTGAGCGGCGCCTTCGAGCCCGGCACCCAGACCTATGCCGATGACGGCACCTTCCCGCTCTACGACGAGACCGGTCGCCTCAGCGTCTCAAGCGAGGTGTCGAGCGGCGCGGTGCTCGACTTTGGCGTCGGCGCGCGCCTGGTCGGTCGATGGACCGTCGGCGCGAACTTCCACCGCACCTCGAGCACCGACGAGTCGACGGTGGACGGCAGCGCACCGCATCCGATCTTCTTCGACCGGCCGCGGCCGTTCTCCACGACCGTCCAGGATCTGAAGCGCTCCGAGCAGGCCCTGCACCTGAGCGTCGGCTATCTCATGCCGCTCAATGAGAAGTTCGACCTGCAGGTCTACGCTGGCCCTTCGCAGTTCCGTTTCTCGCAGGAGGTGGTTGGCACCGCCAACATCCGAGAGACCGGCGGCACGTTCTCGACCATTGACGTCACCTATTCGCAGGAGCGTCGCAAGAAGAGCGCCTGGGGCGGTCACGTCGGCGCCGACTTGTCCTACGCGCTCTATCAGGATGGCGCCACGAGCTTCCGGCTGGGCGGTTACCTGCGCTACGCCGGCGCTTCCTCCGAGTTTCCCGTGGTCTCGAGCACCGTGAGCACCAAGCTCGGCGGTGTGCAGATCGGAGCCGGCCTGCGCGTCCGCTTCTGAATCCAGGCGCTCACCGGTACAGCATTCGGGCCGGCCCGGTCTCGCGACCAGCCGGCCCGACGTATGTACGGAGGCTTTGTCGTTATGGCCCGGCTAGGGCAGTGCTGAGCGTGGCGGCGGATAGACGTTCTGGTCGCCTGGCAGGCGTCCGATGTAGTCAACGTGGAACGAGTAGCCACTCCCGCCGGCCCCGCCTATCAGGTCCCAGGCATCGCGCGAGTTGCAGCGGACGATGACGTCGTCCGACTGCGGACGGCCCGAGCCGCCATCCTTGATGCACCAGTTGGAGTCGGGCCCTTTCGCGTTGTAGCGGCTGTGGCCGTAGTGCACGGCAGCCACGGCGCTGGCGAAGAACCGGTTGCGGTCGTCGCGCGACGAGCGCGAGCCGAGGTCGGCGCCGGTGCCGTCGTGCACGCCGCGCACGATCGACAAGGCCTCGTTGATGTCGATGGTGCGCGCGCCGCCGACCGTGCCGCCGCCGCCCCCACCGCCCCCACCCCCACCCCCACCAGTCGGGGCGTTGGGCGTGCGGAAGCCCGCCCACGCCGACCGCGGGCTCTCGATGGCGCCGTTGGTGGCGTAGGCGCGCCAATAGAGCGTCGTCGCGTATGGAGTGGCGCCACCCGATGACACCGTCGTCGTCGTGCCAGAGCCCACCCCCGTGCTCAGCACGACGGCGACGGCGCCAGGGTCGGGCAGCGTGGCCACCTCGACGCGGTAGATGACCGGACCGGCCGGACCGGAGATCCGTCCGTTGCGCATGACGAACTGCGGGGTGATGGTGTCGATTTGTCCGATCGGGGCGAGCGGGAGTGGCGTCTCGATGATGACCGGCTCGGCGAGCGTGAAATTGGTCCCCGCCGACCACGGACCGGTATTGGCACCGTCGAACGCCCGTGACCGCCAGTAGTAGGTTCCGGGCGTATCAAGCGACACGGTCATCCGGTAGGTGGTGCGGCCGTTGGGACCCGGATCGATGCGATCGGCGTTGTGGACCACGGTCTGGAAACCTGCGTCGGAGGCCAGCTGGAACTGCAAGTACAGCGGCCGCACGCCAGACGACCCGGCGTTCTCGATGAGGAACGCGAACGGCTGCTGCGTCGTCTCCAGCGTCTGGCCGACAGCTGGTTCGAGCGCCTTGGGCGCCGTGATCGACACGCCCGGTATGGGCCCCGCGATGTCGGGGCTCAGTGGATTGGCGCTCTTCGATTGCTGACACCCGGCCGCGACGAGCGCAACCAGACAGATTCCCACGGTTCGCACGACAAACATGATGTCTCCCCCAGACAGGCACACCAGCAGACGCGACGTCGGGGGCCCCGTGGGAGGCGGGTGCCCGACCGAGCGGCATGCTCCCGGCACATCTCGTTATCGGCGGCGGGTGCGCACGGCTTTACGGGCCACCCGCCGGGGGGCGGGCCCGGCCCGTTACGGTAGAGCTGGCGGCCGAGCAGTGCTGCGGAGCAGGAAGAGCGCGCCGCCCCCAAGCGAGAACAGCATGATGAGGCCGGTGCCGAGGAGCGACACGGCAACCGCCCCCTCGACGCTCAGTCCGAACCGCACGAAGAAGAAGCTGAAGACCGCCTCACGGACCCCGAAGCCGTTGATGGAGACGGGCGCCAACTGGAGAACGAGCGCGATCGGCACGAGCACACCGGCCATGACGAGGGGCAACGGGATGGAGAGACTGCGGGCTGTGAGCGTGTAGAACGCCACGACCACCCCCTGCACGACCAAGGCGCCGGCCAGCGCGCCGATCAGGGCCGAGGGCTGCTCGCGAAAGCGGGCCAGCGTCTCCTGCAGCGTCACCAACCGTTCGACGATCCAGGGGTGGCCGAGGGCACGCAGCGGCGACAGCGCCAGGTCGAGCACCGAGGGTGCGAAGAACAGCAGCACGCAGAGGGCGAGGGCGGCCGCCGCCGCCACCTCGATCCAGAACGTGCCGGGGATGTCGATGCCGGTCGCGCGTGCCGACAGCGCGCCGAGGGCGCCGACGCTCAGCAGCGCAAAAAGGCCGAGCACGCGGTCCACGAAGACGACCGTGGTGGCCAGGGTCTTCGATCCCGCCTCGCGCGAGGTGTCGGCGATACGCACGACGTCGCCGCCGATGTTGCTCGGCAGGAAGTTGTTGAAGAACAGGGCCACCCAGAACGACTCAACCAGCCGGCGGACGGGGACGCGGACGTGCTGGGCGCCGAGCAGCAGGTGCCACCGCCAGACGCCGACCGCCACCACGAGACCATGCATCGACATGGCGGCTGCGATCCAGGCCGGCTGTACCC